>DASREM010000015.1:0-5850 GCA_035652095.1 Terriglobales bacterium
GACCAGATTATGCCGACTCCCGGATTATGCCGAGTGGGCTCGTTGGCCTACCGTATTTCGCGAAGGATCTCTGATGTTTGTGGCCGCGGTTGTCGGCATAATCACAAGCTCTCCAGAAAGGCCAGCAAGGTGTCTCGAGGCCGGAAGCGGGCAGGCACGAGTTTGGATGGGCTGGCGTGTGCCAATGCTCGTTCCTTAAGCTGCATGTCGGCATGCAGGTACATCTGAGTAGTCTCTGTGGATTCGTGACCGAGCCAAAGTGCGATCACGCTTAAATCCACACCGCGGTGGAGCAGAGCCATCGCCGCGCCGTGACGCAGGGTGTGCGGTGTCACTGTCTTGGATGCCAACGATGGGCAGCGCTGCCGTGCTGTGGCTATATGTCGCAAAACGAGCTGCTGTAGTGCGTCTGCGCTGAGGCGACCTCCCTTCGAACTCGGGAAGAGAGGGTCTTCAGGTTTCCCCCTCTGTTGCGACAACCATTGTTTGAGCGCTATGGCGACGTCGGGACGCAGAGGCGTGCATCGCATCTTGCGGCCCTTTCCGACGCAGTGGACGTGAGCGCCGGTACCAAGTTCCACATCCTGACAGCGGAGCGATGTGATCTCGCTATTGCGCAGGCCCGTCTGTACAGCAAGCAGCAGGAGCGTTCGGTCCCGCCTGCCGATCCAGGTGGTAGGATCTGGTGCTGCCACCAGCGCATTGCTTTCCTCTTCGGTTATGAATTCCACTGGACGACGCTCATAGCGCTTCGAAGGAATCGCCAAGATGCGTTGGCAATGCAATGCCAGTGCGGGTTCGCTGACGGCTACGTACTGAAAGAACGCATGCAAAGCCGCCAGGCGATTGTTCCGCGTCCGCGCACAGTTGCCGCGCGTACGTTCGAGGTTTTCGAGGAACTTCCCCAAGAAAGCTGCATCGAGGTCCTCCACCCGCAGTTCGGAGGGCGCGCGTCCGAGGCGATCGGATGCGAAACGGAGCAACAGACGGAAGGCGTCCCGATAGGCTGCTACGGTGTACGGGCTTGCGCCAAGCTGTTTCTGCAATCGGTCGGTAAAGAAACACTGGACGAGAGACTGAAAGCTGGAACATCTCATCGCTTACCCCCTCGCTGACGCCTCAGCAAGGCGTTTCGTGGCAAGTTCGAGGAGTTCCGGAACAGCCTCCAGATACCAGTAGGTATGGGCGACATCCACGTGGCCGAGGTAAGTTGCGAGTTTCGGCAGCTCGCATCCGACGTCAAGGCCGGCGCGGTACCATTCCACTAGCTTACGGGTGGCAAAACAGTGACGAAAATCCTGGAGCCTCGGCCCACGACCAACGCGCTGTGTTCCTGTTGCCGGTCTTAGGCCGACCATGCAGGAGATTGTGGCGAATGTTCGACGTGCCGTATAACCCTGAAGCCGAGCGCCACGTTCGGAGACAAGAAACGCCTCGCTGCGACGGCGGGAACAGAGTTTGTCGCGCTGCTTGGCATAGTCGGCAAGAGCCGCACAGGTGGATTCCGTCATCGGCACGAAACGGGATTTTCCAAATTTGCTCTGCCGAATCGCGAGGATCCCGTTTCTCAAATCGACATCGGATCTGTCCAGCGCCATGGCTTCCCCCGGGCGCAGGCCAGTAGCGGTGAGAAGCCCAATGAGGGTTGTATAGGTAAGCGCGCGCAATCCCGTTGGCGAAACGAGTTGGCCAGCTTGCGCCATCAACCGGCGAATCTCCTCTTCGGTGAAAATGTGTGGCTTGTTGCGGCGTCGGCGGGCGGCGAGAAGGCGCCGCGGCGGCACTTCCGTTCGGTCGTCAATGGTGCTGAACCATGCGGCAAATCCCCTCACCATGCCAAGCCGTCGGGCCCAGGTTGCACGTTGCACCCCTTGCGGCTGCATGGCCCAACGGAGCGCGAGCTCAGAGGTAATAAACTGCGCTTTTTCGCCCTCCAGAAAATCCAAAAAACGTCCCAGAGTGATGGCAGGTTCTTGAAGTTTCGTGCCCAGCGCACGCCGGAGCGCAACATACTGCGTTAGGCCGTCGCGTAGATTGATCATCGGACACCTCCCGTAGCCGGCCAAGGTTGAGCCACAGCACGTAGAGACTCGAAGGCCACCTGGGTGTAGATCGAAGTGGTCATCTGAGAGCGATGCCGGAGGACCTCGGAGATCTCTGGCAGAGACGCGCCACGTCGAATCATTTTGGTCCCTAGACCATGACGGAACAGGTGGGCTGCACCACGACCAGAGCGACGAATCTCAGCTTGGGCGAGGGCTCGGCGCACAATGTGACCCACAGCCGCTGGACCGGTCAGACCGATGTGCGGCGCCCAGATTCGTAAGAAGACCCGTCGTGATGCGCTAACGCCGCGATCCCCACGCAGGTACGCCGCCAGAGCTTCGCCAACATCGCGCAAAAGGGGCAACTGGTCCACAATCCGGCCCTTGCCGCGAACGACGATCTCGGCGTTACGCCAGCGGAGATCATCCAGTTCCAGCGAGACGATCTCGCCCGCACGCAGACCGAGGCGGGCGAGAAGCAGCAGAATCGCATAGTCGCGGCGTCCGGTGGCTGTCGATCGATCAGGCGCCGCCAATACGCGTGTGACCTCTTCTGGCGAGAGAAAAGCAGGCGGAGCGGAATTGCGGTATTTGCAGACCCTGGGAACGGAAAAGACGAGATCGCGTGGAATCTGGCCACATAGAAAGAGGAATCGAAAGAACGAACGCAGAGCCGTGGCTAGAAGGCGGACGTATTCCGCAGACCGGTTGGCAGTTTGACGGAGGACGAAGTCCCCGATCGCCATCGTCTCAAATGCCGTCGGAGCCATACAGCCCGTTGGGGTGACCTGGGAAGCGAGAAAATCGCGGATGAACGGGACGTAAACATGGACCGAATTCTCGGCGAGTCCACGTTCCTGGCGTAAGTACTCTTCGTAGCGCCGCAGCAGGTCGCCGGCAACCGAGGCACGCTCCTGTGGAGGTGGGCATGGTATCGTGGCCTCGGCGCGCAGATAGCGAAAGAAAAGCCGTAAAACCGCGAGTTCAAACTTCACGTGAGCCTTTCGCCTTCGAGGCCAGCGCGCTACGAACGCGGCCATGTGATCGTCATTGAGATCCACAATGGCGATCCTCTTCCGTTTCACCCATCGGGCGAAGGCCCTGGTGACCGTCCGCTTCTTGTGCAGTGTGCGCTCAGCGTAACCAGCATCGCGAAGCTGTTGGAGGAAGGGTCCGACCCGATCGTCGAGCAGACGTTCCGATGTCCCTTCTTCAGATGTGCGTGTAATCATATCGTCCTCCTTATCCGGCATGCTTGCCAATCGGGGGAGGCGATATGATTATGCCGCGTTCGAAAGCAGCGAAATGCTGGAGGGGATGGGTAACAACCGGCCAACGCGGCATAATCCGGGAGTCGGCATAATCTGGTCGAAAGAATTGGTTTCCTCCGCGCGCGACAAACTCTACCTGGTAATCGAATCCATCAAACCAGATACCAAGCACAGTCGATATTCCGCGGTTCCTGCTCCTAATGACGGCGCGGGAGGCCCCGACATGGCTTAGTCGCGACCGGCAGGGAACAAACTCGGCCGCTGGGCCGCGCTGGCGTCAAAATCATCGGCCGACCGGCGCCCCCGTGTGCGTCCGCCATCGGCACCACCTCCGGCGGCGCCAAAACCGGCCAAAATGGCGCCGTTTTATTCCGGCGCTAACACAGAAGCAGAGAATCCTCGTTTCCGTCGATACAGCCGGCCAGGCGGTACAAACTGCGGCTCGCGACCACCCGTTTCATCCTGTGAAAGCCTTTACCTGCGATCCCTACAATGGGACGGATCTCAACGAGTAGAGGGCTGGCTTTCTGCATATCTGGGAGTCGCGGATACCGAGTACGCCCGTGCCGTTGGATCCCGGTGGCTAATTTCTGCTATTGCGCGGATCTTCCGTCCGGGCGCTAAGGCGGATTGCTGTCTCATTCTGGAGGGGCCACAGGGCATCCGAAAGTCCACGGCCCTGAGGACACTCGCCGGCGAGTTCTTCACTGATGACCTTGCCGACCTCGGAAGCAAAGATGCTGCCATGCAAACGCGCGGCGTTTGGATCATCGAAGAAGGAGCGTGCCGTCCGGTCCGACGACCTTCACGCACTCGTCGCAGTGCTTCGGTATGCCCCGCTCTGCCATCGAAAGAGGCGCGGTAGATTTTGTGATGTCCCTCGAAGCGCTGCCGTTTGCTATCCTCTCGCTGATCATGATCTTCGGCGCGACTTCACTTTTCCGGGTTCCCAGCAGGTTGCTGGCTGTACCGCAAGAGACCTAGTTCAGCACCGAGTCACGGAGTTCGGAGCGGCACGCTCAACAGCCTCGTTGCATCGTAAGTCCTTCCTAAATCGGCGAGTCTTACCTACGTGAGCCGCTATTGTACGTCATCATCGACCATCTCACTCGGTGTCGTCAGTTCCCCCTGGAATGAGGACAAGGTCGGGGGATGGAGTTTCGGCGATCGTATGGGTCGCAGCAAGCAGGAGGGCGCCCCCCTCGGTCGTCACTGGTTCGATCTCCTTGCCGACAAACCGTATCTCGATATTGGGCATACGTGAGAAAACCTCATAGGGCCCGACGGCATCCAGTGCCGTTACACCTGGATAAAGTAAAATTGCGATTTGCCAACGATGGCCGTTTCTGTCCATGTGATTTCCGTCCTACGGTATGGGATGCCGCCCGCAGGGCTTTTGATGGTTTGCTGAACCTTTAACAAAACAAGGACCTTTCGGTTCAGAAGCTTACGAAGTGGTCCTGGCATCGCCAGGATTTTGCGACAGAGGGACCTTTCGTAACGAATTACCCCTTCGGGATGCTTCGAAGGGGCGGACGGAGGAAACAAGAAATTGCCTGTGGCTTCTCCATCTAGGGTGCAGCCAACGATGAGCCCGTCTCCGAGTTTCAGGGAGGAATCGAACATCTTTGAAGGGAACTTTTCAGCGAATGAAAATGTTGGGAGGTCTTCGGAACTAGACGAGGGGTGCTGGCCGGGCAGAACAACTCGATTTATCATGATGTGGGAATGATTTCGCTACCTGATTGGCACGATCCAAAGCCCTGTTCAGCGTGGTAAATCTAGGAAGAGCGACAAGCCGGTCAGGCGGTCCGCGAATTGGGAAAGACGGATATGGCGAGACAGGGTCACCCCTATCATATTCTTCTGGCCGAAGATTCAGCTGCCGACGTGGGCATTGTCCGCGTCGCGCTTCGAGACCAGGCATTCGAACACGTTCTTCATGTGGCGCGAGATGGCGAGGAAGCGATTGCTTTCATTGAAAGGGCGGACGCGGATTCGAAGGCCCCGGGACCGGACCTGCTGCTGCTGGATATGCATCTGCCGCGCTACAATGGCGAGCAAATTCTTCAGCGCCTGAGATCGACCGAGCGATATGCTCAGACGCCGGTGGTCGTCATGACGGCTTCCGCTGCGCCGGAGGACGAGCAGCGGGCGCTGAAGCATGCGGCCCTTTACTATTTCCAGAAGCCCTCGCGCCTGGATGAATTCATCAGGCTCGGCGCGATCGTGCGCGAGATCCTGATCGGAAGGACGGAAAAGTCTGACGCCCAATCGACCGCAGGAGGTGAAGCTGCATGAGCTCGATTCATCTGGTCCCAACGGAGATTGACGCGGCAAGCAGGCGGGCGAACGGTGCAGGGAGTGGCACCGACAGCGCCCTGGTTCGTGAACTCGAGGGCGCGCGCCGGAACGAGGCAATCCTGCGCGATTTCATCGAGAGGTCGACGATCAGCCTGCATTGGGTGGGCGCGGATGGCACAATTCTGTGGGCAAATCAGGCGGAGCTCGATCTTCTTGGCTATTCCCGCGAG
>DASREM010000016.1:0-32517 GCA_035652095.1 Terriglobales bacterium
GTGGAGAGCGGCTGCCTAATTAATTAGGCTGCGTATGCCATCTGTTGATTGGCAATTATCATTTTGCACGCGATTACGGGTGTGTGCACCCCGGCATGCCTCTTGGCCGCAAGCATCTCCGTCGAAGCCGTGACGCCCCCACTGGTGGGTTTGGCCTTCAAAGATCTACTTCCAATCTAGGGGTCCCCAGAAGGGAAGTCAAACACTACATTAGATGCTCCCGGGTTACCGTCGGCACCATCCGGAGTGCCCCCTTTTTCGGCCCACCTCACCCGCTTTTCCTCCATCTAAACCCGCCGCCATGCCCGAGAAAATCAACCTGAATACCGCCCCTACCAGGGAACTCACCCAGCTGCCCGGAATCGCCAAAAACGTCGCCTACCGCATCGTGCGCCATCGCAGCCGCCATGGCCTGTTCACCCAATGGGAAGAACTGCTTGAGGTCAAGGAGTTTCCCGCCAATGCCCTCACTCGCATTAAGCAGAGGGCCACCCTCGCTCCTCCTCCCGACATCAAGCCTCTCGATTTTGTCGGGCCCCGCCGCGTCAAACCCAACCATCTGGCGGAAGTCGCCAAAAAGACCAAGGCATACACCAGGAAAAGCCGCGCCGGCAAACGCCAGGAAAGGCTTCGCCCGTCGGCTTGAGTCAGCCGTATGCCATCGCCAGCCTCAGAACTGCCTTATGACGTGTTCGCCTCGGTCTATGACCATTTCTTCGGACCGGCAGCCCTGCCCGCCACCCTGCAGGCTCTCGGGCCTTTGTTGCTCGATCAGCTCGCGCCCGGCTCTCGCATCCTTGATCTCTGTTGCGGCACCGGAGAGCTCACACACGCTCTTACCCAGCATGGATTTACCGTCCACGGAATCGACAGCTCCGCAGAGATGTTGCGTCTGGCGCGTGCCAGGGTTCCGCGAGCCATATTTCGGCAGGCGGACATGCGCAACTTTGCCTCGCCCGAGCGTTACCAGGCGGTGATTTGCGCCTACAACAGCCTGCCGCACATTACCTCGCTTCAGGAACTCGTCCGCGTCTGCGCGAACGTCGGCCGCGTCCTTTATGCCGGCGGGGTTTTCATGTTTGACGTTTACAGCGAGCAGGCTTACGCAGAACGCTGGCGCGGATCTTTTACGCGCCACGACGACAACTTCTCGTGTCGAGTGACGCCGAGCTATAACACTCGCACGCGGTTAGGAGAGAACCACATCAGCATTACCGCCAATCACACCCTCCAAGCCGAGGTCCGCCTGGTGACCCGCTGCTATTCCCGGGCCGAATTGCAATTCGCTCTATTTTCCGCCGGTTTTTGCTCGGTCAAAGCTTTTGATGCCGGCCGCGACCTGCATCTCGCGCAAGCTTCAGGCCGTGTCTTCTGGAAGGCCGCGAATTTTGACCGCCAGTGACCGAGGTCCGGTACCGCCGTCTAATCTACTTGCCCGGGGGATCATGCCAACAAACCTGCATCTTTCCCGGCTTTGCCACATCTGAATGACGGTTCCTTGTAGAATGGGCGTCGCAACCGATGATTGGCGCATGCAAAACCCGTCGGAAGATATGCCGGTGAACGCGCACTGTCTGCCCTTTCACCAGGTGCCGCATACTATGCGGCTCTTTTCAGATTTTCTTTACGATTACCCGCAGGTCCAGAAGTTCTTTCCCTCCTCCCCTTACATTCTTCGGGATCTTCCTCGCGCTCAATCTTCATATGACCCTGCGCGCCGCGGGCAAGTCGCTTCCATTCTCGAACGCCAGAACCGCGGATGGAATGCTTCTTCCAGGGCGCTGGAAAACATCTCCCGCCTCCGCGACGGCGCTTCTGCCGTGGTGACGGGCCAGCAGGTCGGCTTGTTTGGCGGCCCGGTCTTCGCCATCTACAAAGCGCTGACGGCGGCCAAATTGGCTGAGCAGGCGACCGCCGCGGGCGTGAATTCAGTGCCAATCTTCTGGCTTGCCACCGAAGACCATGACCTCGCCGAGATCAATCATGTCTCCATCGCGCGCCCTGACTTTTCTCTCGATGAGCTTCGTACCCAGGCGCATGTCGCGCCCGACACCCCGGTCGGACGCATCACCTTGGACGACGAGATCGTTGCTGTCATCGACCGTGCCTCCGAGATTCTGGGCCAATCCGACATCCTCGGCGCCCTGCGCGAAAGTTATCGCCCAGGCAGCAATTTCGGCGATGCCTTCGCGCGTTTGTTTGCCACGCTGTTTGCTGATTTTGGCATCATCTTGCTCGATCCCTCAGACGCCGAATTTCACCGCATCGCCGAACCCGTGCTTCGCAACGCGCTCGACCGTAGCGACGAACTGGACCAGGCGCTGCTGGCTCGCGGCAAGGAACTCGAGCGCGCCGGCTATCACCAGCAGGTCAAAGTCACCGAATCTTCCACCTTGCTCTTTTCCCTGGAAGACGGACGCCGGACCGTCATTCATCGCAAGCCCAATGGCAGCCGTGAATTTCAAATCCGCTCCAGCAAGATCAGCAAACCCGATCTGCTCCGCCGCATCGCGGACCATCCCGAAGCCTTCAGCGCAAACGTTCTCCTGCGCCCGGTGATGCAGGATTATCTTCTTCCCACCATCGCCTATGTAGGAGGCTCGGCCGAGGTCGCCTATTTCGCCCAGTGCGCGGTGGTCTACGAGGCCCTCTTGGGCCGCATCACTCCGATTACGCCACGCTTTTCAGCCACAATAGTAGAACCCAAGCCCGCAAACCTCCTTCGCCGCTATGGATTGACCTTCCACGATTCCCTCCAGGGTCTCGATCCTTTGCGCGAGGAACTCGCTCGCCGCGCTCTGCCGCAGGATGTTCAGTCCGCCTTCGAAAATGCGCACGCTGCGGTGCAGGCTTCCCTGGACCAGGTGAAGGGCCCGCTCTCGCGCCTCGATCCTACGCTGCTCGATGCGGCAACTCGGGCGGCATCGAAAATGGAGTACCAGATCAGCCGCCTGCGTTCGCGCGCGGCACGCGCGGAGTTACGTCGTGTGGAAGTTCTGGGTCGCCACGCCATCTTGCTCAGCAACGCCCTCTACCCGCACAAAACTTTGCAGGAGCGCCAACTCGGTGGCATCTACTTTCTTTTGCGTTACGGGACGGATTTCCTGCAGCAGGTCTACCACTCGGTTCGTACCGATTGCCTCGATCATCAGGTGATCGAGATCTGATCTACTTCGCCTCGCTGCCTGCCAGGTAAGTTCCCAACCCAATCATGATGAGACCGGTGACCGTTCGCTGCCGTCGCCGGAAGGTGGATGACGATCGGATCCTCTCTCCCAGCGGCCCTGCCAGCAACGTGACCACGATATCCGCGGAAGTGTTCAGGCACACCGAGATCGTTCCTAACACCACGAACTGCAGAAAGACGTGGCCCGCCGAGCGGTTCACGAACTGTGGAATGAACGACAGAAAGAAAAGCGCCGTCTTTGGGTTCAACACCTCTGTCGCCACGCCCTGCCAAAGCGGGTTGCGCGTCCGCGCGACTGCAATAGACTGCACCTCATCGTTGTGGAACGCGTCAATAATCATTCGCGCCCCTAGAAAGCAGAGGTATCCCGCGCCCGCATACTTGACCGTGGCAAACGCCAGCGCCGATTTGGCCAGGATGACTGAAACGCCGATCGCCGCTGCCAGCACGTGCACCATTCCTCCGAAGAAGGTTCCGATGGCAGAAAGCACGCCTTCTCTTCGTCCCCCGGCCAGGGTGCGCGCCAGCACGTATAGCATTCCCGGACCAGGCGCAACCGCCAGCAACACCGCCGCCGAAAAAAACAACAGGAAATGTCGATCCTGGATCATGGCCACAGATTTTATCCGATGTAGTTGCTCAGCGGAGAAGCCAGCCCTCTAATTCTTTCAAGGATTGCACGCGTTGCAATCCATTCTCGCGATACGCCCCGGCGACATCGAAGATCGTAGCTCGCATCCCGGCCCTGGTCGCCCCCACGTAATCGACAGAGTACACGTCCCCGACGTAGAGGCATTGCTGTGCTTCCACCTTCATCTGCTCGAGCGCGGCCGCAAAGATCGCCGGATGCGGCTTTTCATAACCTACCAGCCCGGAGTCTGTGATCGTTCGAAAACAGTCAGCAATCCCGTTTGTCGAGAGCAAGGCCTCGATTTTTCCGTCAGCGTTTGAGATCACTCCAATTTTGTAGCGCGATCCGATGCGATTGAGAATCTCTCGCGTCCCCTCCACCAGGTTGCCCCAGTTCGCCGATACCTGGGTCGCAGCCACCAGCCGGCTTCGCAATTTCTCATCCTCAATCCGCAACTCTTCCAACAGATGGGTGTAGAACAGGTACCAGAAACCATGATCGGCCCGGCCTTCCTTCATCTCCGCATCAAATTCCTGCTTTGTGCGCCGCTCGATCGCATGCCACAACTCGAGCGAAGGATCGGGTGCGCGCTCCCGCAACGGCGCAAGAATCACATCGCGATTGGGAAACAGGAGCGTGTTCCCGACATCAAAAAAAACCGTATCCACTCCGTTCTTCATAGGTGAATTGTAAGCGGAACCGTTTCACTGCGGCGTTAACGTCAGCCGGTCGGTGGTGACTTTCTCCACTGCCGCTTTCGAATAGGCAAGAGGGAAGTACTTGCCCTGGTCCCACAAAGGCAGCAAATCCGAATAATGTGGGCTCCCCGGTTGGCCGCTTTGCCCCGGCGCGTTCACTGCTACCGACTGGTCCCAGTCGCTGGTATCCAGAATCTCGCGGTAACTCGCTCCCGACACCTGCTCGAATGACTCGCCGTAATACCCCGTGGCATTCACTGTGTACTCGTCTCCCGGACGGGATGCCGGTCCCAGGTCCAGAAGACCCTTCGCTTGGGTTGCTTGATCGAGAGGATGACGAAATCGCACGGCATGCAACTTGCCCCAATTCCACTTGCTCCGGTCTGCGCCCTGCAGAGCAACCATTCGTTCTGTCGCTTGAATCAGCGTTTCCCGTAGCAACTGGTCCCGCCCCGCTACCGGATCTTGACCGAAGACCTCGGCATTCGGATGAGAAAGCGCATGCAGCACCTGCGCCGGGCTCCAGTCATCCAGCACTTTCCAGACCTGTTCCGGCGCGGCCCGCTCTATCAACGCGGTCGTCAACTCCTTCAGCCAGACTTCATACAGGGCCGCCGCTCCCGAGTCGCGCTCCACCACGCAATCCCACTTCAACAAGAGCTCAGCTTCCGGAGACCTGGCGTGAGCGCGCCGCAGGAACGCAATCAGTTGCTGCGCCGGCAACGACAGCACGTCGGTTTGCAGCTTCTCCATATCTTCGACGCCGAAACTCTTTCCTGTACTCAGAACCTGGCTGATTCTCCGCATACGAAACCCGGGCGCCCATTCATACCCCACCTTGTACCCGTAATTTTCCGGAATCATCTTGTGGTTTGCGGTCACAATGAAACCTGCCGCAGGATTGTACGAATGCGGCAGCTCAGCATTCGGAACGAAACCACTCCACTCGAATCCGCCGGCTCCAGGAACCGGCAGTAGTCCCGTCCATTTTTCACGCACCGGAGCCAGCCCCGTCGAGTGCTCGCCGATGTTTCCGTCCCGGTCGGCGTAGACAATGTTCTCCGACGGCACCTTCCATCGCTCCATGGCCGTTTCAAATTCGTTCCAGTTCTGCGCCCGGTCTACGGCCAGGGATCCCAGGTAACCCGCCGTTCCGGCTTCGGCGCCTACCCAACGCAACGCCAAGGCTCGCTTCCCATCCTCCCAGAGCACCGGTCCGTGCCGGGTGAACTTCAAGTCCACGCTCACCGTCGGACCTCCACGGATCCCGAAACTCTGGCGCTCGACTCGCATCTCCTCCCAACCGTTCTCAGTTTTGTATTGCAGAGGATTCGCCGCGTTGAGTTCCTCCACATAAAGGTCCTGCTGGTCCAGTCCGAAGATCGTGAAGCCCCACGCGATGTGCTGGTTATGTCCCAGCGCTACGCCTGGCAATCCCGGCTCGCCCGCGCCGATCACGTCCCATCCCGGCGCCACCAAATGCACCATGTAACGCAGCGAAGGCTCCGCGATCACCCGGTGCGGATCGTTGGCCAGAAGCGGTTTACCGCTCTTGGTTAACTTTCCTGAGACTGTCCAGTTATTGCTTCCTTCCAGCGCGTAGGTGGGAAACTCAATCCTTGAGTCGCTACCGGTCAGGTTCCGCAACAGCTTCGCAGACAACCCCCGATAGTCGAGGTTCGGCGATGCATCCAGTTTGACTGCGGGATCGAATTCAAACAACCGCGACGCCTTCTCCGCTCCTACGGCCGCCACCACTGCCGCATGTTTTAATTCGTTGAACGAGTTTCCCGTCATGGAAAATGCGGCCATGCGGTTCAGGCAATCTTCGGGTTTCCACGCCTCCGGCCCGAATCCGGCAATCTGAAATTCGATGGGTAAATGACCTCGAACGCTCTCGATGTAGGCGTTGATTCCCGTCGTAAACGCTTCCAGGATCTCCTTCGTGTCGGGCGCATAGCTCTCGTACTCCGTTTTCATATCGCCGCGATATTGCAGCAGGCGCGCATTTACATCTCGCAGCAGGGCGCCCTCGCCCAGCACCTCCGCCAGTCTTCCTTGCCCCGACCGTTTCCACAATTCCATCTGGAACAGCCGGTCCTGCGCCGCGACGAAACCCTGCGCCATAAAGAGGTCGTGAGTGTCTTGGGCATAAATGTGCGCCACTCCCCAGCGGTCCCGCAACACCTGCACTGCAGCATGCAGCCCGGGGACTTTCATATCCCCGGACGTCCTCGATACCGCTGCTTCTGCCTTCAATTGCAGCGGAGGCTTGGTTTTCTGGCTGAAACACGGAGGACTGGACAACACGCAAAACGCAACCATCGCTACGGCTATAGGTTTCATGAGGGCGTCATTCTAAACCAGGCCTGCATTAGGCCCCGCTCGCAGGTCTGTACCACCGGAATCCCCACGCCAGCGATCAGGCTGACTCGACCGCAAAAACAGGGTACTATCAACACTTCCAGCGGAGCTGGATCGTTCCGAACTATGGCCCTGGTCCGAACCCCATTGCTGGCCCGCGCTGCCACTTTGGCATGGAGTGTGCCTCGCCTGCCTCGCCTCCTTCCGGCGTTCGTCGTGGCCCTGCAATTTGCCGACGCCAAGCGCTCCAATATCTATAACGTTCTCTGGATACTGGTCTTCGCCTTCGCCACCCTCAACATCTTGAGCCTCGTAGGGCGCCGTTTCGATCCCGCCCGCTCCCGTCTCAATTTGGGAGAGATGGTGGCCATCCTGGTCGTGATCGTCTCCATTTTCCTATTGGGCTGGGAAATGCTCTACGTCTTCCACATCCTGCCCATCAAGCTTGAACCCCGTTGACCCCGTCTTTGCTGTATCATCTCGCTTATGGCGAAGAACGCAGTCGCGTTCGAGGTGACTTGTCCCTGCTGTAGCGCTGTCCTGAAGGTTGATCCCACGGAAAAAGCTGTTATCGCTCATACTGCCGCCGTCCGCCCCAAGACCTTTAACGACATTGAGGAAGCGGCCAAGGCCATGAAAGAACAAGATAGCCGCCGAGAGTCAATATTCCGCCAATCCGTAGAAGCGCAGAAACACGCTTCCGACCTCCTCGAGAAAAAATTCCAGGAAGCTCTGAAGAAGGCTAAGGAATCTCCCGATACGGGCAAACCGATTCGGGACTTCGATCTGGATTAATTTCTATGGATTTCAAATTCAGTGTATTGATCTGTACGGAGCAATCCTACAATGTCCCCAACCATGCCTGCTCCTCCACTTCTGCTCGGCCATCGTGGAGCACGTGACATTCGCTACCTGGAGGAAAATTCTCTCCAATCCTTCGACTTCGCTCTGCGGGCAGGCTGTGATGGTTTTGAGTTTGACGTGCGCATGAGCCGCGACAAGCGCGCTGTTATTGTCCATGACACGCGTTGGTATGGCCTTACCGTCGCATCTTCCACCTTTTCTCAATTGCTCGCCGCCAAGCCGCGGCCCCCGGGGAAGACAAAGGTTTCCCGTCGCTCTTCAGGGCCGGTTTCCCTGGACCAGGTGCTGCAACACTATCAGCGTCGAGTGTTTTTGGATATCGAACTCAAGGTGACCGGCATCGAAACCACCGTGCTCGAGGCCCTCCGCCAATATCCGCCGCAGGAACAGTTTGTCATCTCGTCGTTTCTGCCGGCTGTTCTCTGGGAGATCAAGGCCCGCAGCCATTCTCCCACCGGGCTCATCTGTGACCGCAAAACTCAGCTCTCGCAATGGTCCAGGATACCCGGAGAGTACGTGATGGTTGAGCACAAGCTCGCCACTCGACAATTGATCGACGAGTTACACGCCGCCGCTCGCCGCGTGTTTGTCTGGACCGTAAACACTCCCGCCCGCATGCGGCGTTTCGCCGACTGGCGAGTGGACGGCATCATCTCCGATGATCCTGAATTGCTGGTGAAAACCCTGAGAAATCCTGGCTCTGCCAGGTCCTGAACTCAGGCGCTGGCTTTTTCTGAAAGCGACCCGCCCTCTTCTTCGCCCTTCGGCGTATCCAATTCCAGCTGTTCCTGTCCGCTCAGCACGCTTACTTTGCCGCGATAGCTCTTCAGGTGCTTGGCGGCGGTATCGAACGCATCCTGCGCCTTGCTCAGGTTCTTGCCCACATTCTCGAATTGGTTCTGGAAGTGGTCAAAAGATTTTTGCGCCTTGGCCAGTTCCACCCGGCTCTTTTCGAACCGGCTCGCTACCTCGTACCATTTGTGCACCAGTGCGATGGTTTGCAACGTCATCAGCAGGGTATTGGGAGAGACCGGGAACACGTGCTGCAGGTTGAGCCAGTCCGCCAGGTCGCGGTTCCGCACCGCCTCCAGGTACAGCGTTTCGCTTGGCAGATACATCAGCGCGATTTCCGTCGTCCCGTGCTCTGGCTGTATGTAAGCCCGGATTCGCTTCGCCTCGGCCCTCATCACCCGCACGAATTCGACTCTCGCAGCGTCTACCTCTTTTTCGTCGTTACTTTCGAACAGCGCCCGCACCTGCTCGCGTGGGAACTTCGCGTCAATCGGCAGTCTTCTGTCCGGAAAGTGAATGACCGCATCCACTCTTCCTCCTCCCGGCAGTGTCGGCTGGATCTCGAACATGTGCGCAGGCAGGAAATCGGACAGCAGCCGTTCCAGCCCAGCTTCGCCGAACTTTCCTCGCAGATGCGGAAGTTTCAGCAGATTATTCAAATCGTTAATGGAATGCCCGATGGCGCCGACTTCGCGTAATTGTTCTTCGGCCGCCTTCAGGTGCTGCTGCACTTTTTCAAATTGCGCGAAGCCTTCTTTGATATTTTCGTCCAGCTTCTTTTGTACCTGGTCGGTGATGGCCAGCAACTTCTCGTCTACCCGGCCGCGAATCGACTCCAGTTTTTCCGCGGTCTGCCGGTTTAAGGTCTCAAATTCAACCTTGAGCTGCCCCGTGGTCAGTGCCAGCGCGTGCGTCAGCTCTCCGCGTACCTCCAGCAACCGCTCGGCTTGCTCCTTCCGGCCCAGGGTGAGTTGCTGTTCCACAGAACCCCGGATCTGGTTGAATCCGGTACTCAGTCGGTCGGTTACTTCTTGCCGTAGGTCCCCCTTGGTCCCCTCTAAGCGGCTGGCCATATCGGCAGTGGCCGCGCTGAACCTCTGGCAAAGTCCGTCATGTACCTTCGTTGTGGCTTCTAAAAGCACATTGTAATCAAGTATTTGCGAGGAAGATTTAATGTGCCGAAATAGCACAACCAGCCCGCACAAAAGGGCTGCGTTCAATAGCGCGACTACGGCCAACAGGTATGTCCCCATAGTAAGGTGCTGCCTTGAATTCTAGAGTCTAGCGTGAGGGAAGCAAAGCGGAAGTTTTGCGCTGCACCTAAGTATCGGTGCATTTCCTATGGATTGGGCCCTCATCGTTTCTTTCGCGCTGCTCTTAAAGTCCGGCGCACCGCCTGCGAAGCCTGCTTCGCAGGTGGCGAGTGCGCCGGCAACGTCCGCCAACTACCAGCCCTCTCCCGGTGAGGATTCCCAGGCCGAGCGACAGCTCCTCGACTTGGCCAACCAGGCCCGCGCCGCTGCCGGTGTTCCTCCCCTCAGCCCCGATGATGGTCTCGCCGCCGCCGCCTCTGCCCATAATCAGGCCATGGCTAACCAACAGCAGCTCTCTCATCAATTTCCGGGCGAGCCTTCCCTCGCGCAGCGCGTTGCCCAATCCTCCAACCTGCATCTGGATCGCGCCGGAGAAAATGTTGCGGTTGCCGAAACCGTGGACGGTCTTCAAAACGTGCTCATGCACTCCCCGCCGCATCGCGAAAACCTGCTCAACCCCGAATACAACGTAGCCGGATTTTCTGTGATCCGTTTGGGAGAGCGTCTCTATGCGGTCCAGGACTTCGGTCATCAGCTACCCACGCTGCCGCCCGACGCCGCAACCGAGACCATCGCTGCCGGCTTTCAGCGCCTCAGAGATCAGGACCGTTTGCCCGCGCTGAGTCGCTCCGATGGCAGCCAAGCCCAGGCAATGGCCTGCGCTATGGCCAAGGCCGACGCCCTCAACACGCTGCCTCCGCAGTCCCATTACGTGCTTCGGTACACGACCATGGATCCCGGTCGCCTGCCGGCAGGGGCGGAAAAAGTGGTTGGGAATCGCGCTCTGCGCTCGTTCTCGGTGGGAAGTTGCTACGCCAGGACCGCTACCTATCCGAATGGAGTTTACTGGGTG
The DNA here is from genome assembly GCA_035652095.1 of Terriglobales bacterium. Lineage (GTDB taxonomy): Bacteria > Acidobacteriota > Terriglobia > Terriglobales > Acidobacteriaceae > DASREM01. The sequence continues at coordinate 10,703 of DASREM010000016.1, forward strand.
GCCCTGCTGTTGGATTAGACGACCATCCGCCGCCGTTCCCCTGGACGGGGCACCGCGATTGGCCCGCACTCCTGTTTGAGCGTCTCCTTGATGTACTCCTCGCCCGCCTGCATCATTTGTTTCCACATGGCATAGGCGCGTCCGTTCTGATTAAAGAAGGCCACCGCCTCCTCCCGGTTCAGGCTCATTCCAGCTTCCTGGGCGAACTCTACCAGGTGCGCCAGCGTAATCTCCGCGGTGACTTTTTCCCGTTTCTTCTTCTCTGTCATGGCGATCTCTCACCCCAATCGATGACCCTAGAGTAGCGTTTTGCATCACTACCCCGATGTGCGGAGTGTCACGCCCGATTGTGACATTCATCACAACCCGCAATGATCCCGGATTCGCCGTTCCTGAGTGGTCCTTGGTGGTTGATGGTTTCTTCCCCTCGGGGGTTCGTCTTCCTTAGTGATACTTGGTGTCCTTGGTGGTTAATGTTTTTGTTCTCCTCTGTGAGCCCACGGCGGTCCCTTGGTCTTCCTTCGTGATCCTTCGTGTCCTTGGTGGTTGATGTTCTTTTCCCTTCTTTAGGATCCTTAGTGGTTGATGTTTCTTTCTCCTCTGTGACCCTCTGTGCCCTCCGTAGTTCGTTCTTCTGGCCTGCCGTCCCCGGATGGTCAGTTGCTCTCGGTGTGCTACCCTTCATTCAGCCACCCGTCCTCGCTTCGCCATGGAAGCCTCCCCACAAATTCGTTTCGGCCCTGCCGGGTGGTCTTACAAAGACTGGGACGGCGTTTTCTATCCCCCCGGCATGCAGCGCCGTAAGGAGCATCCCCTCGAGTACCTCTCCCGTTGCTTCGACATGGTCGAAATCAACACCTCGTTTTACGGTCACATCCGTCCCGAGCTGGCCAAAATCTGGGGACGCAAGGTCTCCGCCAATCCCGAGTTCCGCTTCACCGCCAAGCTGCACCGCTCTTTTACCCACTCCCCGATCGCCGTCATGGAGCCCACCTCCGCCGCCACCATTCGCCCCAATGAACAAGACGAACGCCTCGCGCGTGAGGGCCTCGATGCCCTGGCCCAGACCGGCAAGTTCGGGGCCCTCCTGATTCAGTTCCCCGCTTCCTTCAAGAACACTAGCTTGAACCGCGAGTACATCGAGACCCTGATCCGCCAATTCATCGAATATCCGCGCGTGATTGAAGTGCGTCATTCGACCTGGGACAACGCCGACACCATCCGCTATTTCGAACAGAAAAATGTTTCTTTCTGCAACATCGATCAGCCGCAAATCGGCTATTCGCTGGCTCCCACGGAACACGTCACCTCTCCCGTCGGCTACGTCCGCCTCCACGGACGAAATTACGATCAGTGGTTCGAATCCGACAGCCGCAACGATCGCTATAACTATCTCTACGCGGAGTCTGAACTGCAGGGCTGGAAGGAAAAAATTGGGCGCATTGCGGGCAAAGCCGAGGTGACCTACGTCGTCACCAACAATCACTTTGAGGCCAAGGCGGCGGTGAACGCACTTCAACTGAAACACATGGTTACGGGACGGAAGGGAAGGGCTACTACGACGCTCATGCAACGCTATCCCGAACTCAAGCAGATCGCCGAAGTGCTGCCCGACAATTCTTCCAACGCCGATTTACCCCTGCTGGCTTGATTTCCCGCGCGACCGCTTCTTCTTTGCTTCGCTTTTTTTCCGCGCCTCGCGTCGCTTCTTCTTCGCCAGCTCCTCCACGGTGTATAGGCTCCCGCGGCAATTCTTCGCTCCGCAGTGGCAGGGCGCATCGTCATCGCCGTCATAGAGGTTGTAATCGTAGGTAAGTTCTTCGCCGGCTTTTATGTCGCGTAACGCGTACACATAAATGCGCCCCCGGATTTCGTCGATTTCGCAGTTCGGATCGCAGGAATGATTGATAAATGCCGCGATTCCGGTGCCATCGATTACCAGCTTGCTGTGAGTCAGCCCGAAAAGATAGGTTTCCGGCTTGCCGTCGTAGAGCGCGTCCGCCTGCTTCACCGTGATCCGCGGCCCGGTGTATTCGATGATCCTGGTTTTTCGGCGGATCGGGCGTTTGGTATAGCAACCGTACACATGTATTTTCGAGGCGCGAATGACGAGGTCCATGGTTTCGAGTTGATTAGAGTAGCAGACCCGCGCTGATGCCGCGACATCCTCTGGACTCCGTCGCTGCAATTCTGAATACTCGTTCACATGCACACACTCACCGAATCCCAGGTCGCTGATCTTCTCGATCCAGAGCAACTGGTGTTCGCACTGGAAACCGCTTTTCGTGACCGGTATCCCTCCGTCCTCCTGCCCGAGCGCTCGCACCTCAACACCGCAGACGGCGTGTTTCTCACCATGTCCTGCTACGATCCGCTCCAGACCTCGCTTGGCATCAAACTGGTCGCGGTCTGCGAAAATTCCGACCCAGCCGTCCAGGCCACCTATCTCCTTCTTGATCCCCGCACCGCAACTATTCAGGCCACTCTTCCCGCCAATGACCTCACCGCGATCCGTACCGCCGCCACTTCCGCCCTTGCCACTCGCTATCTGGCTCGCGGGAACGCCGCCACTCTGGCACTCTTCGGTACCGGACGCGAGGCCCGCGCCCACCTCAACGTTTTCACTCGTCTTTTCAGTTATCAAAGCATCCTGGTTTGCGGCCACACTCCGGCCAAGTCTGAGGCGTTTGCCGCCGAATTTGCGCCCTCGCTTCCCATTCGGGCGGCTAACGCGCAAACCTGCGCCTCTCAAGCCGACATCATTTGCGCCTGCACCAACTCGCCAGTGCCGCTCTTTGACGGCAAACTGCTGCGTCCTGGAACTCATCTCAACTTGGTAGGCTCATTCCAGCCGCAGGTGAGGGAAGTTGACAGCCTGGCCATCGCCCGCGCATGGGTTTACGTAGATACCTACAGCGCCGCCCTCGCCGAAGCAGGCGATATACTGGTTCCAATAGGAGAAGGCGCCATCGCTCGCGAGCACATCGTTTCGGATCTGCACGAACTCCTCAGCCGCAAGCGTCCTGCCCGCACCACCCCGGACCAAATCACGATCTTCAAAAGCGTCGGCTGTGCCCTGGAAGACTTGGTTGCCGCGGAACTGGTCAAACGGGCTGCACGCAAGCTCGATCGCCCGATATGAATTGGTCGCGCGCCAACAGCTTCGTTCAAAAACCCCCGGCCGTGCTGCTGATCCTCTCGCTCGCTGCCGTACTGGGCTTCATCGTTGTCGGCCGCCTGGTGCGTGCTTTTGATTCCCGCCAGCGCACCATCGCCGCCGACATGTATCACCGCGGCCTCACGGACCGCAGGAATCGCGATCTCAAACTTGCCGCCAATCATTTCCGCGCCGCCCTCTCCTTCGATCGGAATAACTTCGCTTACCAGCTCAATCTCGCTGAATCGCTCGCCGCTCTCGGCAAGGACCATGACGACCAGGCCCGCACCTATTTTCTGAATCTCTGGGACCGCGCCCCGCAGAATGGCCAGGTCAATCTTGAACTCGCCCGCCTTGCCGCCCATGACAACCAACTCGACGAAGCTCTTCGCTACTACCACAACGCGATTTACGGAATATGGGACGACCCTTCTGGCGCGAGCCGCCGCCAAACCCGTCTGGAACTGGTGGACTTCCTGCTCGCTCACAACGAGAATGCCCAAGCCAAGGCCGAACTGATCGCGTCCGCGGCCGGTCTTCCTCCCGACCCCGCGCCCCACTCCCACATTGCCGAGCGTCTGCTGCGCGCAAACGACTACAACGATGCCCTCGGCCAATACCGCGCCGTCCTCGAGCTCGATCACAAAAATGCCGATGCCATGCGCGGCGCTGGCCAGGCGGCTTTTCTCCTCGGCGACTTCCGTACGGCTCAGCGTTATCTCCAGCAAGCCAGGGAACATGGTGTGCACGATGACGCCGCCGGCCAAATGCTTCAGACCGCGGACCTCGTTCTTCGGAATGATCCCTTCCGCCGCAGGCTCTCCGACAAGGAACGTCGCCAGCGCATTCTGACCGCCTTCTCCCGCGCCGGCCAGCGCCTTCAGGATTGTGCTCAGCAAAAAGGAGAAGACCTGGATACCTCCGGCACGCCGCTGCAATCCCTCCATAGCCAATGGACACAGCTCAAACCCGGCGTGGCTCGTGCCTATGATTCGGGACACTCCGATATTGCCGAGACCGCCATGGACCTCGTCTTTCAGATCGAACAGCAAACCGCTCGCGACTGTGGCCCGCCCACTGGTTTGGACCAGGCCCTGCTTCTGATCGCAAATAACCGCGATGGTGCCGACCGGTGAGTTCCATCGTCAGGTCCGATTCGCCCTCCCCCAGCGCCCTCCCGTCGCCTCGACGTTCTTTCATACGGCTCGCATTTCGCGAAGACCGCTTCTTCCTCGTCCTCGCCGTCTTCATTGGCGTGTTCGCCGGACTCGGCGTGGTGTCCTTCCGCCTTGCCATTGACTGGTGTCGCCTTACCCTGCTCGGCCCCGGCGTGACCCCTCACAACTTCCGGCTCATCACCACTCCGCTCCTGGTCAGCGTCCTCGTCGCCTTCCTGGTCATGAAATTTTTTCCCACTGTTCGAGGCAGCGGTGTCAACCAGACCAAGGCCGCGCTCTACATCTACAACGGCTACATTCCCTTTCGCACCGGCATCGGAAAATTCATCTGCTCGGCTTTGGCGATTGGCTCCGGCCACTCCTTAGGTCCCGAAGATCCATCCTTGCAGATCGGCGCTAGCCTCGCCTCCGTCCTCGGACGCTATCTCAAGCTCTCGCGCGACAACCTCCGCTTGCTCGCGCCGGTCGGCGCAGCCGCCGGCCTCGCCGCCGCCTTCAACGCCCCCATTTCGGCGGTCCTGTTTGTCATTGAAGAAGTGATCGGGCGCTGGAGCGCTGGGATCCTCGGCTCCGTCGTCTTATCCGCCATCTCCAGCGTGGTTGTTGTGCGCTGGTTTCTGGGTTCGGAACCGCTCTTCCGCATCCCCGCTGTCGCCTTGATTCAGCCCCGGGAGTTGCTCGCGTACGCCGCACTGGGACTGATCGGCGGTCTCGCTGCCATCATCTTCGCCAAGATGATAGGCGCGCTCCGCCCTCGCCTGAAAGCCATGCCACGCTGGACCCAGTTCTTTCAGCCTGCGCTCGCAGGACTGCTGGTCGGCCTCATCGGCTATCTCGGAGCGCCTCAGGTCATGGGCGCGGGCTACGACTCCATTGACCAGGCCATGCACAACCAGTTCACTTGGCAAATGCTCGCGCTTCTGGCCGGGCTGAAAATTGTCGCCACCACCGCCTCGTTTGTCAGTGGTACTCCCGGCGGAATGTTCGCTCCTACACTGTTTATCGGGGCCATGCTGGGCGGCGCTGTGGGCGGCGTCGAGCACATCTTCTTTCCCACTCTGAGCGGCTCGGTTGCAACTTATGCCCTGGTCGGCATGGGCGTGCTGTTTGCAGGGTTCCTGCGCGCCCCTATGACTTCTGTCTTTATGGTGCTCGAGGTAAGCGGCAACTACTCCATCATTCTCCCGGTCATCGTCGCCAACACCATCGCCTACGTCATCTCGCGCAGCCTTCAACCCACCCCGATCTTCGACCTGCTTACTAGGCAAGACGGTCTGGATTTGCCTTCTCTGGAAGAACAACGCGAAGAAAGCATTCTGCGCGTCGAGGACGCCATGCAGGTTGCTCCCACTCCGGTGCTCGATGCGGCCGAAACCGTCTCCGAAGCGTCGGCTCGCGTCCAGCAGTCCGCCGCCGATCTCTTCCTGGTTCGCCTTCGTCCCAGCGGATGGACCAACGTCAGCGCCGACCTGCTGTCGCGCCTGAAAAGCGAGGGCAAGGGCGAGATGACGCTCGGCTCAGCCCTTCCCACTACTCGACTGCCCTATCTTCATCCCGATCTCCCGCTCGAGATGGCCTTGCGCTATGTCTACCATTCGCAGGTGGTACCCGTCGTCAGCCGCGCCGACTACGGCAAGTTGGAAGGCGTGATCTCCAGGGAAGCTGTCCTCAGCAAATACACCGTGGTGAGCCGCCACACGGACGCCTAAGAGGTTTCTGGGTGCTTTTCATCTCGTGGTTTTCAGAGATGTAGGATGGGCTCACGGCTCCCGCGCGGGTGCACCACATCTCGCGGTTTCGAGATGTGGGGTTTTTGCTGGAGTCAGGTCTCGCGCGGATGGCCCACATTTCCTGATTTTCGGGATGTGGGGTGTAGTGGACTTCAACTCGCGCGTCGCACTGCCGCGCTCTGTAGCACTTCTTCTGCCTGCACGCCTTTTTTCCCACCGGTCTGCGCCGAAATCTGTTGTCCCAGCCCCGCCGCGACCTCCTGCATTTGCCGGTCGGTAGTTTCCAGTTCCTTCCGTAACTCTTCGCTCGCTTTCATCGCCTCCGCACGCGCTGTGTTCAGTTGTTCCAGCTTTCCGGCGATCTCCGACACAGACTCATTGAAACGCTTCACCGCCGAAAGATAGTTGTCCAGACTCAAAGCCACGCGTTTTTCCTCCGATGAGAAGTTTGACGGTTCCCGGTATTCTAGGCCATCCAGAGTCGTTGTACTTACCTTTTCCGACAATAATTCGGAGAAAAAGCTCCGCATTTTGTCCCATGCCGGACGGTTCTCCTCGGCATCCTTCCACATTCCCACACCTCCTCACCCAAAAAGCATACCGCTTTTCATCGTCGGGAATTCCACACTCGACGGTGGTATCCAAATATTCACCAATCACCAATCGATTCACGGGATCGCCCATCTCCTTCGTTTGCCAATTGTTGGCCCAGCAATCTTCAACCAACCTCCCAAGGAACTGCTTATCCTACCGGGAGCCAGCACGTGCTTCTCCTCCTCGGCGCAAAGGCTCTTGCAGCACTAAAATTCCTTCATGCGCGCCATGCAACTCGCCGCCCCGCGCCCGATAGAACAAAATCCTCTCCACTTCGCTGAACTTCCCGACCCCACTCCCGCTCCCGGTCAAGTCCGCGTACGGGTTTCGTGCTGTGGCCTCTGCCACACCGACCTCCATACCGTGGAAGGCGAACTCGCGCTTCCTAGGCTCCCGGTTGTTCCGGGCCATCAGATCGTTGGCATCATTGACGCCCTCGGGCCTGGCGTTCGCACTTTCAAAGAAGGGGATCGTGTCGGCATACCCTGGTTGCACGCCACAGATCAGACCTGCCACTACTGTCGCATGAATCTGGAGAACCTCTGCGACCATGCCCGGTTCACCGGCTATCACTTCGATGGAGGCTACGCCGAGTACACGCTGGTGGGCGAGCACTACGCTTACCCCATCCCTGCAATCTTTTCCGATGAGCACGCCGCCCCCCTGCTTTGCGCCGGCATCATCGGATACCGCTCCTTCCGCCTCTCCACTGCCGGCATAGGCGCTCGCCTCGGCCTCTACGGCTTCGGCGCTTCTGCTCACCTGGTTCTTCAATTCGCGCGTCACCTCGGCTGCGAAGTCTATGTTTTCACTCGCACGCCGGCCCATCGCGATCTCGCAATCCAACTGGGGGCCGTCTGGACCGGCGCCGCCGAAGAAACCCCGCCTGCTCCGCTCGACGCTTCCATCATCTTCGCGCCGGCTGGTGCCCTGGTTCCTCTCGCCCTTCGTGCTCTACGCAAGGCCGGAACTCTCACTCTCGCCGGCATCACCATGTCTACCATCCCTCAAATGGACTACGCGCTCCTCTATCAAGAACGCACCATCAGAAGCGTCGCCAACAGCACTCGCCAGGACGCCCATGAGTTCCTTCAGCTTGCCGCCGAAGTCCCACTCAGAACCGAAGTCGAAGTCTTTCCCCTCGATCACGCCAATCAGGCTTTGACAAAATTGAAGACAAGCCAAATTCAGGGCGCCGGAGTGTTGCGGGTGAGGTAAACCTCCCAGAGATTCTGTTTGTCTGTACTGTAGGCAACATCAGAATGCCGGGAAATTTTTGCGCGCGCACTGCATTGCCTATCCTGAATTCCCTGGATTGTAAGTAGCTATTTTGCTATCGTGTGCTCGAATTTTACGTTTGTCACGATCTGTGTCGGCGTGACGAACTCCTTCCCCAAGGTAAGTTTTCCCCCACTTTCCTCTCGGAATCTCCCCCATCCGACGCGACCCACGGCCCCAACTTTTCTGCTGAGAGGCGCCCAAATGAAACGTCACTTCGCTGTCTTCTCCCTTCTCGTCTTCACCCTCTTTTCAGCCGCGATTGCAGCACAAACCAATAACTGGACTCCTGTCAACAGTCCTTCGCAGGGTCCGATCCTCGCCTTTGCCGATGCTCCAAACGGTTCCACTCTGCTTGCCGCCAGCGGTACAGGTATTTTTTCCACCGCCGATGGCGGCAATACCTGGATCTCCGCTGGGAATGCCGGCCTCGCTTCTCTTCAGGTTGACTCTCTTCTCTACGTCGGTTCGAATCTGCTCGCCAGCACCCATAACGGTGTCTATTGCTCGAAGGATAATGGCGCTACTTGGATCTCCAGTTCCACCGGAATCCCCAAGGCTTACAACAGCTACCTGACAGTTTTTAAACTTGTCTCCTCGCCCAGCGGCATCATCTATGCCGCAACGGAGTCCGGCATTTACAAGAGCACGAACTCTGGGACTAACTGGACCGCCCTCAGCAAGATCCCCAATGCCGGCGCAACCACTCGCGCGATCGTCGTTGACTCCGCGGGCGTCATCTATGCCGGGACCACCTCCGGCGCCAACGGCGGATCCGCCTCCGCTGCCGGCAGCATCTACATCTCCAGCGATGGTGGACTTTCGTGGCGCTACTCCGGTATCCAGGATTGGTCTTTCCGTACCCTGACCATCGATTCGACCGGCCGCATCTTTGCCGGATCCTGGCACACTCCCTACACTCCCGGCGCTCTCTACTGCTCGTCAGATCACGGAGCTACCTGGAAGGTTTTGCTCTCCAACCTCTCCGTAAACGTTGTCGAGGTCATCGGTTCAACCGTCTGGGTCGGAACTCGCGAGGCCATCCTCTACAAGTCCCTCGATGGAGTCAGCTTCCAGACCGTCCCCGCCGGTTCCATGTCTGTGTTTGCCATCCATCAGACCAAAGCCTGCCTGCTCGCAGGCTCGGACGGCCTCTTCACTTCTCTGGACAGCGGCAGCACCTGGCAGCAGCATTCTGTCAGCTTCAATATCACGGGACAGATCAGCCAGGTTGTCTTTGCCAACGATGGCAGTATCTACGCCCGATCCCAGCTATTTGGGATTTTGCGTTCCTATGATGGGGGCGTGACTTGGACCTGGGTCAATAACGGCCTTAACCTCGAACAGAACCGTTCGCCTAACTACGACGAGATCTTTACCAATCAGCTTGGCGAGATGCTGACCTCCCGCCGCAACGTGCTCTATCGTCTCGTGGGAAACGGCAATACCTGGGTTCCCTCAAATCTCAAGCCCGCGAATTACGTCACCGCGCACATAGTTACTCCGACCGGGGAGATTCTCGTCTCCGATTACTTCTCCTGTATTTACCGCTCAACCGATGGAGGCACTACGTTTACCGGTTGTAATAACAAGATCTCAACTAGCGCCGGTATCGTATTCAAGCTTTACAACGCGTCGAATGGAACGCTCTATGCAGCGGCGGAAGTTGGAGGAATCTATGCCTCTACCGACGATGGTTATACTTGGACCAATCTTGGTCTCACCGCGAAAGGCAATACCTACGATGTGATCCTTACCCCTGCTGGCGAACTCATCGCCTGTGAGGCTTCAAGCGCGGGCGTCGTTTTTCGCTACACCGGCAACAATACCTGGGTTCGCTCCGATACCGGAATCACCGGTTCGGACGTTATCTACCACCTGAAGGTAACCTCCACTGGGCAGATTCTGGCCACAGGAAACCTGGGTGCCTACATCTCTCCCGACGGCCATACCTGGACCCCCATGACCGGCTTGCCCAGGCTCAGCAGAACCTACACCGAAGAAGTCCGCCCACAGTTCCCCGTCTCCGATTCGAATAACTACATCTACGTCGGATTTTCTTACGAAGGTTTGGGCATCTATCGCACAGGCCCACTCTAGAACTGATTAGTCGGTTGCCCCACGTCTCGCAGTTGAGACGTGGGATTTTCTTGTTCCCCGGAAACCTTACCGCAGAGCGTCCAACCCCTCGCTCGCCTTTTTGAACTTTGGGTCAATCTCCAGCGCTTTCTTGAAGTGCAGTCGCGCATTCTCTATGTCCCCAGCCGCTCGATAGGCGCGTCCCAATCCAAACTGCGCGCTCGCCGATTGCGGATAATCCGCTGCGTTCGCCGTCAGCAATTCGACCGCCCCGTTGAAGTCGCGCATCTTTGCCATCTGGTATCCAATGAACTCCACGCCCTCGCGCGTATCTACTTTCGGATGCGCCGCCCTGAATCCACGATAGGTCCACATCACGCACACCGGGTCCGTGCGCTCCATGTAGAGCTGCTCCAACATCTGCTGCAGCGGCGTTCGCTCAAACTGTGGAGGCCCAAAGAAGCTCGCGTCTAGCTTCGAATTCACCTCGAGCGTCTTCACTGTGTTTGAGTTCAGTTCTTTTCCTGTCGCAATCTCCGTTTCCACGATCTTGAAAGGGAACAGCACTCCATTCACTCGCCGGTAATCGCCAATCCGGTTCTCTGACCGCACCTCCGAACCGAACGCATGCACCGGAGCCGAGCGCCGGTCGCCCACGATCAAATACGTTCGGGGATCGACAAACATTTCTTTCTCAAATCCGTCCGCTAGCACCACGTGCAGGTGGTACGCAGGTTTGCCTGCGAAAGGCTCCTCTCCCACCACCTGAATTCGCGTTCCGGCCGCTTCAGGCTCGACCAGCGAATCGATGATCTCCGTCCCATGCCGCGCCGCTGCCGCCGCCGCTCCCACCGTTCGAATCACCACTCCCGGGTCCCCGTAGTACTCCCAGGCGCTGCCGTCATAGCCCTCATTGACATCGACGTGGATGTTCTTCGGATCGCCAATCGTCTTGTAATAAGGCCGCATCCGCGCAATGAATGCGTCTGGAATCACAAACGATCCCTCGCGATACTCCAGATGTTGCACCACCGTCTCCACGGCGTTGATGTTGGCTCTCCCGCCCAGCGCCTCTACATGCCGTTCGAGTATCTCGGCCAGCCCTGGCAATTTGTCCTGTGCGCCGCACACCGCATTCAACCCGACGAACAAAAACACCCACCCTGCGATCACCTGTCTCATGGAGTCCCCCCGGCACGGCATAAGACTCTTGGCCCGGCGCTTTGTTAGCAAGCGCGCCGCTGAGGGATAGCGTCGTAACTCAGGATTTTTTGTTTGGGGATCTTTTCGGCGGTTGTTCAAAAGGGATCGACATCGCTGTTACGGCGAACCCGTCTCCGCCCCGATCGTGCTAGTGCTGGATGGGCGTCGCGTCAGTTGCCACACATACCCAGCGGCCCTCTTTCAGGATCCAGGTATCGATGAATCGTTCCCGGCGCACGTAGGGCTTGCCATTTTCCACGCCTTTGACCCGCATCACTCCCACCGCCACCGCGGTATGCGGACCGAACAAATGCACGGCAGTGGATTCAGGAGCGACCTGCTGCTGTTGCGCCTGTTGCGGGCTGACCGATTTCACGCTGGCCAGAAATTCTGCTTTCGATTGCATCGAGCCGTCGTCGTTCACCAGCACAATGCCGTCGTCGAGAATTCCATCCAAAGCTTTGATGTCCCCCGCCTTGTAAGCTTGGTTCCATAAGCCTTCCAACGCTGCAATCTTGGTCTTTACGGCGGCAACATCGTCCTGACCGAAACTGAACCAGGAAGCTGTGCAAACGAACCACAACACCAGGCCGGCACGTTTCATGGGCTGTCTCCAGCACAAATTATGGCCCCACACAGTTCGGCAAGATAGTAAGTCGGGTGATTCCGCCGCACTGCCGGCCCATTCAACCGAAGCGAAGCCGTGCGTGCTCCGCTTTCTAATAAAGGTGGCCTATCCTGACCAGCAGTTAAAGGGGGGCAATCCTGAGCATACCCCACGCTAGGCGGTCCATCAGGGAAATACTGTAGAAGGCCAGGGGAAAGTCCAGTATTGGTCGATGCAGGCGTTTTTGCGAAAATATCGGCGCTCGTCTGTGTAGCTCGCTCTGACGCAAATCGAGGGGTGATCGTATGGAGCGAGTTCCAGATACGTCGGTAAGCCCTCTGAGAATTCTTATTGTTGATCATCACGAGGCCGTTCGGAACGGCCCGCGAACGCTGTTATCTTCCTCAGAGTGGATTATTTCCGGAGAAGCATGCGACCGGGTTGGAAGCGGTCGAGAAGACAGGATCCATTCGACCGAACCTACCTGAACCGACAGAATGGCGGCGACTCGAAATAATCTCGCAGGAGACGGCGGTCTCTTTATGCAAGCTCCAGCCGCGATCGGATTCCTGACTGGCCCCGAGCATCGCTTCACGTTTGTAAACCTCGACTACCTGAAATTGACGGGACGCCGGGGCGCCGAAGATTTTGTTGGTAAAACCGTCCGCGAAGCCCTTCCCGAACTCGCAGGCCAGGGGATATTCGAACTTCTCGATGAGGTTTATCAGACTGGCGTTCCTTACATCGGCTCCGCTAGAAAAATCACTCTGAACAGGGGAGTCCAGGGGCAGTCCGATGACGCGTATTTCGACTTTATTTATCAGCCCATGCGCGATGCGGATGGGCAGGTCGAGGGCATTTTGGTTCACGGGATCGAAGTCACGCAACAGGTGCTGGCAAGGCAAGAGGGCGAGAAACATGAGCGGCAGTTCCGCACCCTGGCCGAGTCAATTCCTCAACTGGTATGGATGGCAGAGCCCGACGGCTACATCTTCTGGTACAACCGGCGCTGGTACGAGTACACCGGCACCACACCCGAACAAATGGAAGGCTGGGGCTGGCAAACCGTGCATGACCCTGACGTTCTGCCGAAAGTTCTCGAAGGATGGAAGCACTCGATCGCAAAAGGGGAGCCCTTTGAGATGGTGTTCCCACTGCGCGGAGCCGATGGCGTGTTTCGCGATTTCCTAACCAGGGTCCATCCCGTGAAGGATGAGAATGGCGCTGTCACCCGCTGGTTTGGAACCAACACCGACGTCACGGCCCAGCGAAAAGCGGAATTGGCAGTCCGCGAAAGTGAACGGCGCTTCCGGGAGATGATTGATGCCCTGCCGGCCGCCATCTATACCACGGATGCGGAAGGACGACTGACTCATTTCAATCCTGCCGCAGTCGAATTTTCCGGGAGAACCCCGGAACTGGGAACCGATCAGTGGTGCGTGAGTTGGAAGCTTTACTACCCCGATGGCCGGCCAATGCCACATGACGAGTGTCCAATGGCCATTGCCCTGAAGCAAGGTCGCATTCTGCAAGGGGCCGAGGCTATTGCAGAACGGCCCGACGGAACCCGCCGATGGTTTGTTCCATATCCCACTCCTATCAGAGATGGTCAGGGGAAAATTGTTGGCGGCATTAACATGCTGCTGGACATCACCGATCGCAAACAGGCCGAAAGCGCCACCGCCCACTTGGCCGCCATCGTCGCTTCCTCCGACGACGCCATCGTCAGCAAGAATCTTGATGGCATCATCCAAAGCTGGAATAAAAGCGCTGAGTACATGTTTGGCTACACCGCGCAGGAAGCCATCGGAAAACACATCACTCTCATTATTCCTGAGGATCGGTGGAATGAAGAAACGAATATCCTCGCCCGGCTACGGCGTGGAGAAAGAATCGACCATTTTGAAACCGTCCGCCGCCGTAAGGACGGCAGCACGCTCGAACTCTCGCTCACCATCTCTCCCGTGAAAGACTCCGCCGGGCGCGTGATTGGCGCTTCTAAGGTGGCGCGCGATATTACGCATTTGAAACAAATCGAGCGGGCCTTGCGCGACAGCGAGGAGCGTTTCCGCGCGATGATCGAGACCACGCCCGAATGTGTAAAGGTGGTAGCTCCCGATGGTACCTTGCTGCACATGAACTCAGCCGGCCTGTCCATGGTCGGCGCCAAGCTCGCCGAAACCGTAGTCGGGAAGAGCATCTATAACTTGATTGCTACGGAAGACCGGGAGAAGTTCCGCGCCTTTCACGAACGCATTTGCCATGGTGAGAAGGAGTCGTTGGAGTTCGACATGATCGGGCTGAACGGCATCCGGCATCATATGGAAACGCATGCCGCGCCTCTGCATAACCCCGACGGTTGTGTCGTGCAGTTGGCCATCACCCACAATGTTACCGAACGCAAGCGGGCGGAACTCGCCTTGCGGGAAAGCGAACAGCGTTATCGGGCCGTCACGGATGCCTCGCCGATCATGGTTTGGATGTCCGGAACCGACAAGCTCTGCTATTACTTCAACAAAGGATGGTTGGACTTCGTCGGGCGCACTCTGGAGCAGGAGGCGGGCAACGGCTGGACCGAGCATGTCCACCCCGAAGACTTTGATCGCTGCCTGCAGACCTATGTCAGCAACTTCGATGCCCGTCAACCGTTTGAAATGGAGTACCGTCTGCGCCATCACACCGGCCAGTACCGTTGGATTACCGACCACGGCACCCCTCGTTACGCGCCGGATGGAACCTTTGAGGGCTATGTCGGCGGATGCCTCGATGTCCACGATCAGAAAGAGGCCGCCGAGAAAGCTCGAAGCGCGGACATAAGCTTGCAGCTGATGAGAATACAGGACGAGGAGCGTCGCCACATTGCGCGCGAGCTGCACGACAGCGCAGGTCAGACCTTAACCGTGCTGGGCATGAGCCTGGCCCAGCTTGCCCAGAAAACCGGCCGCCGTGCGCCCGAAATCATCTCTGACGTCGAAAAGCTTCAAGAGACCGTTCAACAACTGCACCGTGAAATACGCACTGCCTCCTACTTGCTGCATCCGCCGCTACTCGATGAAACCGGATTGTATTCTGCCATCAGCTGGTACATGGATGGCCTTCGCGAACGCAGTGTACTGGATATTCGTTTGGACATCCCGGAAGACTTTGGGAGATTGCCGCGGGATATGGAACTCGTCATATTCCGCTTGGTCCAGGAATGCCTGACCAACATCCATCGACACTCCTCCAGCAAAACGGCTTCGATCCGAATGGCCCGGGAATCGAGCCAAATCACGCTCGACATCTGTGACGAAGGGAAAGGGATCTCCCCGGAACGCTTAACTGAGATTCGGTCGGGGCGCTCGGGTGTTGGAATCAGAGGCATGCAAGAAAGACTGCGCCAATTCGAGGGCAGGATGAATATCGAGTCCGGGAGTTCTGGTACGCGAATCTTCGTGACAATTCCAATCCCCAAAGCTACACCGTCGGGCGAACAGAGCAAATCTGAGCCGTTGCAAGCGGCTGTCTGAAGCCTCTCCATACCTGACGCGGAGTTCCCCACATCTCGTATTTTCGAAATCTGGGAATTTTCCATCAGACAGCATTGATCCGGACCATCACGAAGTTTTCCTTCGTGCACCTTCGTGTCCTTGGTGGTGAAAAAAGGGTACCTGCGCGTCTCTGCGGACCACTCTCCAAGAGCTCCAAACCGGGCTATATGTTCACCCATCACATCGCTTTGTTCGTACTCTCTCTACCATGGTTCGCAGATGCCCACGCCCACCAAGCCTCCCCGCAAGCATCCCAACACCAAGCGCACTGGAGAGCTTGCCGAAGCCGCCTTCGTCGTCAAAGCCGCCAGCCTCGGCTTCGCCGTCTCCAAGCCCTGGGGCGACAGCGAACGTTACGACTTCATCCTCGACGCCGGCCACCGCACTTGGCGCGTGCAAATCAAGTGCACCGAATCCACCAACGCCGGTGGATATCAGGTCCAGTCCACTTACACCGACCGCAAGCGCAAAGGCCACTACACCGCCGACGACATCGACGTCTTAGTTGCCTACATTCTCCCGCTCGATCTCTGGTACGTCGTCCCCGCACACGCGCTCCCCGCCAGCGCCAGCCTGCGTTTCTATCCGGGAGGGAATTGCACTCGCCCCCGCTTCGAGCAGTATCGTGAAGCCTGGGACCTCTTCCGCCACAAGCAGCCACCGAAAGCAACCCGCCGCCAGCAGCCAGAAATTGCCGAACCGGAAAACACCGAAGCAGAAGCGGTCCTCGATCCCGCACCCGATCCCCACCCGCCCGAATCCCCGCTGGAACGCACCATGAATCAATGGGCGGACCGCGTCCACAAACTCTACCTCGGCCGCAAACGCTAGGGCACGCGGCGGCTGGCCCATTCTTCCCGAGTTCAAGAAGAACTGGGTTGACCCACCTTTCGCGGTTTTTCGAAGGGTGGGAATCCCTACGCATCGCCGCGCTGGCAAACTGAACCCATGATTGCCTTTCGGCCCAAACAAAAAGGGCCGCCTCTCAGCGACCCTCCGAAACAACTTACTAAGTCCTATCCCTTCTTGTTGTCCCTACTCTTCTGCGCCTTTGCCCGAATGAACGCGTACGGCAATTGCGGCAATGGATTGAAACTGGCGACCTGCGACCGGTACTGCTCCGCCTTTCCGCGGTCGCCCTTTCCCTGGTAAGCCTCCCACAAACGATACAGGTTCCTTGGATTTTGCAGATTCGCCTGCTCAAGTTCGGCAATCGCACCGCTGTAATTTTTTCCCGACAGCGCGATCACGCCCCCCAATTCGTGCGCTTGTTTGATCTGCGCCGGGTTCTTCGAAGCCTCCACTCCTTTGCGGAATTCCTCTGCCTCCGCCTTGGCCGCGGCAATGTCCTTTTTGCCCACCGCGACCATCGTCATGTTGAAGTGGTGCAGCAGCGCGGCATTGTCCTTGATCTCTTGCGACAGGTTCGACCCTTCCGTCAATTGCAGCGAACGGTCAAAGGCTTTCTGCGCCTCCGCATACTTCCCGGCTTCCAGCAGGATGTTCCCTTTCGCCTGAAGATCGGCCGCCATGGCCCCGGCGTCGTTCTTCTTTTCCGCAACCGCATATTCCCTGTCTATCGCCTGCACGGCCTGGTCGAACTTTCCGCCGTCTGAGGCCACTACCGCCATCCCAAACAACGCGAGCCGCGTGTCCCCGTCGCTGCGTGCCTGATCGATCATCGTCTGTAGCTCGGCATTCGCTTCCTGCGGCTTCCCCATATACGTGAGATCGGCCGAGATTCCAAACCGCGACGCCAGGAAATGCGGGTCAATCGCCAGTGCCTTCCGGTATTGCGTGATCGACTCCTCAAATTTCCCCATCTTCAGCAGCAGTTCCGCATACGAGTCATATGGGTTCGGATCGTTCGGTATCAGCTCGATGTATTTCTTGAATGCCTGCTCGGCATTGGCATAGTCGCCCTGCTGCCGGTCCGCGTAGCCGAGAATGTTATAGGCGGGGGAGTAATCGGGTGCGATCTCGGTCGCCTTCTTGTAATGTTCAACGGCTTGCGCAAACTCCTGCTGGCCGAAGTAGTAGCCTCCTAGGTTGAACTGCGCGCGTTCATCGCCAGGATATTGCGCCACCAGTTTCTCGAGATATTCCCTTTGCTTGTTCACATCGCCATTCGCAGCCGCCTGGTTGGCCAGGATCAGAAGTTTTTCTCCTTCGGAAACTTTGTCCGCCAGCTTCACTGCCTTTTGCTGATGGTCAAAAAACTCTTTGGCAGTCGGCGATGCATTGCAGCGGGCCAGTTCCGCCATCGCAAATTCGGGATCGAGCGCAATCGCGTGGTCAAAATGCGCGAGCGAATCCTGTGCCTGCAGCTTTTCCGCAAGCGCACGTCCTTGCAGGAATTCGTTTTTGGCCTCCTCTGACTTGGTGGTGATCGGAATCTTCCCTCCTTCCGAGGAAGCGCTGGCTGAAGCCGGCTCTTGCGTGTGGGTGCAGGCCGTCGAAAACGCGAGCAATAACCCTGCGATTGCTGGCACAAAGTAGCGGGTACAGGTGTTCGGTCGCATGGAATCTTCCCTCCCAATCCGAGTTAGAACGTATGCTTGTCTAAGGGGCTAGACGAAAGCGCTGGAACTCGGATAGCAATTCCGCCCGCGACGAGGCGAGGCCGATGTCGAATAACAAGACAGGGCTGTTTCGGAAACCTGTCATTCTGCGTCGCGTGGTCTAATGCTGCTGGTAGTGCTGGTTCGCGAGACGCCGCCCGCGACGAGTTCACCGCGTCGAACCCTGCTTCCCCGCAACATTGCCCAACCAACCAGAATAGATGGAACGTCAGGCACGGGTTGCCCGTATTGTTCCTCAGGAGGCTATCGTTATGAAGACCCGAATCGCCGCTCTCTTCTTCCTTTCATGCTTCGCTGTCGCTTCTCTCCCGGCTCGCGCATCGAGTCTTCAGACCAGGAATAAAGCCGTCGCACGCCGCGTCTTCGACGAGATTTTCAACCAAGGTAAGTTCCAGGTGGCTGACGAAATCTACGCTAAGGACTTCGTGAACCACGGCGTGCAGCGCGATGTCGGGCTTAAAGAAGATCAGGATGCCGCCCGCGGCTGGAAACTCGCTTTCCCCGATTTGAAGATGACCGTAGTCAAGGAAATCGCCGAAGGCGACCTGGTCACCGTGCTGTACACAGGAACAGGCACAAACACCGGCGAGGGCAACGGCCTTCCCGCCACCGGAAAAAAAGTTCAGGCCCGCGGCATCACCATCTGGAGGATCGTAAACGGGAAGATCGTCGAAGAATGGAGCGAATTCGACCAACTCCGGATCATGCAGGAGCTCGGCCTGATACACGAATCGAAATGAACGGCAGCGGGCGCCCACACATGCGCGCTCGCGAATGTGTGGGCCTCTTGAATGGCGCCATTATGAATGGCGCGATTCGACCAGGGCGGGGTTTCCCGGCCACTATCCCCGATTCATCGTGAAGTTCCCCGAACCGGTACATCCGGCTCCGTTGCCACTCAATACCCATGTTCCAGTTATGGTGTTGTGATTGAGCGTTCCTTGCAGGTTCAGCGTATTGTTGCCGTTCGAATTCACCGTGCCCGACTGAATGGTGAGCGTGAACGCTCCGGTGGCGTTTCCGTTGAAATTCCCGCTGAAGCTGAATCCGCCCGTCTCGGTCGAATCCGATCCGAAGCACGGAGTCGCTGTCGTGAAACTCAGGTTCGTGCCCGTGATCGTACTTCCACTATTCTGGTTAAGGTCGGTAGTAAACGAAAATACCGGGTTGCCGCTCATGTCCGTGAGATTCGCTGTCCAGTGACCGTTCACATTCTCGCTATTGTTGTTGTCCGACGACGACCCACACCCCGCCAGCAATATGGCAGCCCCGAGTAGCGCGATGATTCCCAACTGCTTCATGAAAACTCCTTGAATTCAGACGTGAGAAGTGACACCGAGAAAGATGCCGGCCAAAGAGTTTCTGGATGTAAGGGCGAACCCTGATGAGCTGGAATTCAGGACCGTATAACGGATGTGAACGGCTCGTCATCCTTCTAAGTAGCCGCATTTGTCTGACTCGATACCGACTATCTCGGGATCAAACGAAAGACGAGAGGGGCCCTGGCGCTTTCCAGCCTGTGGGCGTCGCGTAACTTGAAGATGAATCCGTGCGTGCTTCCTTCGTGTACCTTCGTGTCCTTTGTGGTGAAAAAAAGCGCCGGCCAGTGGGACACATCACCTTTCACCTGAAAACCTTGCGCCAGTCCCCCGCAGGATCCGAGACGATGCTTCCTTTGTGTACCTTCGTGTCCTTAGTCGTAAAAAAAAAGGGCCGCCATCACAGCGGCCACTCATAAACCATGAAACCTTGAAACTTTGGAACCTTGAAACCTTGAAACCTTGAAACCATGAAACCTTGAAACCTTCCTCAATCCCCCGACACAGGTTCCTCGACCTCGACCTCAGGCTTAACCGCGTGTCCGTTGCCGTTCGAGGCGCCCAGCGCTGAAATCGGCAAAAACCCGTTCTCCGCCACCGGCGCCTTCTCTTTCAGAACGACTTCGCGATACAGCGCCGCCATGCGCGCGTTGTACGCCGGATCGTTCTTCTGCTTCGCGTCTCGCGCCCGCAGCTTCTCTTCTCGCGCATTCTTCGCGATGCCCAGCTTGTCAAGATCGCGCTGCTCTTCCTGGGTCACAATCTCATCTTTCAACACCAGCGAGTGCGCGTTTGATTCCATCTTTACGTTCTTGCCACCCGCAAAGATCTCGTGCCGCCCGTGCTCCTCATACCACTTGGTCAGCGTCGCGGTCATATGCATCTTCTCGATAATGTTCCGCCAGCCCACGCCCGTGTTGTACGCGCAGAACGAAATCTCGCCTTCCTGCGTAGCATAAGGAATGATGCACTGCTCGGTGCGCCGGAAGTCGTAGTTGAACAGATCCTGGAACCACATTCCGGCGATGAACAGGAAGTTCCAGCGGTCTTGCCGCCGCTTCATGACATCATCAATGGTTCGGTCCGGACCCACCTTGCCGTAGTTCTTGCCCGTAGCATTGAAGTTCTTATCAAACTTCCGCAGCAGGTCGATCAACTTGAAATGCGTAGGAGCCTGGAACGGATCGTAGTTCTTCATCAAAGCCAAAGCCATGCCAAACGCAGTAAGAAATTTTCCTCTCGCCCCATCCGTAACCTTAGCGACATCCTTCGCCAACTGATCTCCATGCAAGAACGCAGTAACCGGCACCGCCTCCTTGGTTTCCTTATCAATCATCACCGCCATGCCAGTCCCGCAGTTCGGATGACATCCGCAGGAGAGTTGGCCCCAGTCGTTGTTGGGTTCGCCGGCGTGGAGCATGTCGGCCCAGTCGGAGAAGGTTCCCATGAAGGAGATGGGGAACCAGTCGCGGGCGGGCTCGCCTAATCCGGTTTGATTTTTTACGTCGTGCGCCAGGTGAGACAGCGTGTAGCGCTGGGCTTGGCGGCGGTCGTCGGTTACGGCTTCGTCTCGGCCTGTGAAGGAAACTGGCTGGAAGCTCAGGAAGCCGATCGTCTTCGGATTGTCGAGAGCGAACTTGATGATGCGTCCGACCTGTTCGTTGTTAATGCCGTTGACGATGGTCACTACCGGAACAATTTCGACTCCGGCTTTGTGCAGGTTCTCGATGGCTTTTAATTTGACGTCGAACAGGTTGCCGACTTTGCGGTGCGCGTTGGCGGCGTTGCCGATTCCGTCGAACTGCAGGTACGCATAACGCATTCCGGCTTCGGCGGCCTGCTGCGCAAATTCCAAGCTCTTCGCGAATTCAATTCCGTTGGTAGCGGCTTGGACGCTGTTGTATCCAACTTTGCGGGCGTAGCGCACGGCGTCCAGGAAATAAGGAGACAAAGTCGGCTCGCCACCTGAGAACTGCACCGACATCTGGCGGCGCGGCTTGATGGTGATCGCGTTATCCAACATCGTCTTGATGTCTTCCCAGCTCAGTTCATGCACGAAGCCAACCTGGTTCGCGTCCATGAAGCACGGATCGCACATCATGTTGCAGCGATTGGTGAGGTCGATGGTGAGCACCGATCCGCGGCCATACTTTACCGTGGAAGATCCGTGATGATGCAGCTTCTCGTCGTTGTGCGCGAGGATGTCGCGGCCGGGGAAAACTTCTTCCAAGTGGCGCGAGAACTCGGTGTCAATCGACATCACATCTTCGAAGTGGCCGTGCGTGGGGCAATCCTTGACCATCAGGATTTTGCCGTCGCGCTCGACGATCTGGGCCTTGATCTCGCCGACCTTTTCGTTCATCAAGACTTCGTAGGGCAGCTTGCCGTCGAGAATCTGCTGGCGAATTTCGGGAACACACTTCGGGCAAAGCGAGTCAGTCGAGCGCGGCCATCCCAAGGGAGGCTTCGACTTCTGATAGGACTTGAGCAACGGCTTGTCGGACCACTTGGGAGTGGGAGAGGGATTGGGCTTGATGCGGTTGAGACGATCGTAAACA
>DASREM010000017.1:0-11118 GCA_035652095.1 Terriglobales bacterium
GCTCAAAATGGCCCGCGAGAAGAACCTCGACCTGGTTGAAATTTCCCCCACTGCGCAGCCTCCGGTTTGCCGCATCATGGATTACGGGAAGTTCCTGTACCAGCAAGAAAAAAAGGAACGCGAAGCCAAGAAACATCAGAAGACTATCGTGGTCAAGGAAGTGAAGTTCCGCATCAATGTGGACGACCACGATTACGAGACCAAGAAAAATCACGTGCTGCGCTTTCTCGACGAGGGAGACAAGGTCAAGGCGACCATCTTCTTCCGCGGAAGAGAAATGACGCGCACCGGCCTGGGTCGCGAGATCCTGGAACGGTTGATTAAAGATATTGGCGACAGGGGGATTGTGGAATTCCGTCCCCGCCAGGAAGGCAATACGCTGCACCTGATCCTGGCGCCCAAGAAGACAGATACCAAGCCGCAAGGGAAATCGGAATCGAAGCCGAAGCCACAGCAGCAACAGGCGCAGGCGCCTCCGATCCAGCGAGTGAATCAAGCGTAGAAGACAAGCACTCAGCATTCAGCCAGTCCGGGCTCTGCCGGGAACCCGCAACATCGTGTGCTGGCTGAATTCTGAATGCTGAGTGCGAAGGAAATGTTATGCCTAAACTGAAAACTCACAAAGGCGCTGCGAAGCGCTTCAAGAAAACAGCCACGGGGAAGGTGAAGCGAGGGCACTCGCATCTGCGCCACATGCTTACCTCCAAGCCCCACAAACGTAAGAAGAAACTCGGAGCGGCGGTGCTGGTCAGCGATGCCGACACTCCGAAAATCAAGCGGATGATTCCGTACTAGCTCCGTACCGAGTACCTGGTACCGAGTGCCGAGCAAAACCTAAAAGCTCGGGGCGTGTGAAGAGGCTCAAAGACTCCGGTCTCCTACCTCCAGCCGCCGTGTAGTAGAGAAAATAAAAAGGAGCACACCATGCCTCGTGTAAAACGCGGAACCAAACGCCGCGCCAAACGCAAAAAGATATTGGACCGCGCGAGCGGTTATTTCCTCACAAAATCAAAACTGTACCGTTCCGCCAAGGAAGCGGTCGAGCGCGGGCTGAAGTTCGCCTACTCGGGTCGCAAGCAGAAGAAGCGCCAGTACCGCTCGCTGTGGATCGTGCGCATCGGCGCCGCCGCCAAGCTCAACGGCATGAGCTATAACCAGTTCATCCACGGCTTGAAAGAGGCGGGCGTCGAACTGGATCGGAAGATCCTGGCCGATCTCGCGGTCAAGGATCCCGGAGCGTTTAAGAGCCTCGCCGAGCAGGCGAAGGGCGCGCTCGGCGGGGCGGCGTAGCAGCAGTCAGCACTCAGCATTCAGCACTCAGCCATATCGGGTTCTCTGCCCTGGCGCGTTGTTGCGTCAGGGTGGGTCTCCCATCGAGAGTTGCCGGGCCTACGCCCATCTCTCTATCGGACATTGAATGGCCTACACCGTTCCTAAGTTGACGGATTTTTCGCAGGCGGCGCTCGATGCCGCGGTGCGCGATCTTTTGTCAGCTTTGGAATCGGAGTCGGCTGCGGTCAGGAATGATGCGGAGTGGAAGACGTTCCGCGATCGCTGGATGGCCCGCAAGAATGGCGTGCTCACCACCGTCAACGATCTCTGGCTGAAAGCTGCGCCTGGGCCGGCGAAGCGCGAGGTCGGGCAGCGCGTCAATGTCGTCAGATCGCAGGTTGAAGCGGCGGTTGAAACGGCAGCGCAGAAGTTGAAGAGCGGAACCGCGTCGGCATCCGGTGGCGTCGATATCACGCTTCCCGGCATTCGCCGTCCTATCGGCGCGGAGCACCCCGTCATCAAGACGCTGAATGAAATCGTGGGTGTCTTCCGCAATCTAGGGTACTCGGTTGAAGAAGGTCCAGTGATCGAGACCGACTACTACAACTTCGAGGCGTTGAACTTCCCGCCGAACCATCCGGCGCGGGACACGCAGGACACGTTGTTCATTGCGAAGCAGGGCGCGAAGGCGGCACGCGACCGGCTGCTGCTGCGCACGCACACTTCTCCGGTGCAGATTCGCACCATGGAAAAGCTGAAGCCGCCGCTGCGCATCGTGATTCCCGGCAAAGTGCATCGCAATGATCCGCCGGACGCCAGCCATTCGCCAATGTTTCACCAGGTGGAAGGGCTTGCCGTCGATACCAACATTACGTTTGGCGATCTCAAGGGCACGCTCGATCATGCGATGAAGGCGCTGTTCGGGTCGAGTGTGAAGACGCATTTCCGGCCATCGTTCTTTCCGTTCACCGAGCCCAGCGCCGAGATGATGGTGTCGTGCTTCATCTGTGGAGGCAGCGGGCGCCGCGGGTCGGAGCCGTGCCGTCCGTGCAAGACGACGGGATGGATCGAGATTCTGGGCTGCGGCATGGTCGATCCGAATGTGTTCGAGCCTTTGAAGGACAACGGATACGATCCGAAAAAAGTTTCGGGATTCGCGTTTGGCATGGGCGCCGATCGAATTGCGATTCTGAAATATGGTGTGGATGATATTCAGCTGTTCTTCCAGGGGGATGTGCGGTTCCTGGAACAGTGGCGGTAAGGCGGTCGTTGGTCGTTGGCTCTTGGTCGTTGGCAAGAGCTTTCTGCCTCCAACGATGCCGTTTCAGCTGAGAAGACACAAGGCTAGAGGCCAAAGACCAACGACCAAAGACCAACGGCCAAGGGCCAACGACCAACGACCAAATGAAACTTTCTCCCAATTGGATTCGCGAGTTTGTTGATCTTCCGGCTGACAGGCAGCGGCTTGCGCAAGACTTGACTTCGATTGGCATTGCGGTCGAAGGCATTTCGGGAGACGGCGCGAACACTGTGTTCGAGATGGAGATCGGCACCAACCGTCCCGACGCCATGAACCACTACGGCGTAGCCCGCGAGGCGTCGGCTTTCTACAACAAGCCGCTGAAGCCGATCCAGCCAAAGCTGCCGGCAGCCAAACGAGGCGAAAATTTCCCTATCGAGATTGAAGATCCCAAGGGCGGGGCGCGGTTTACCGCGCGCATTCTGCGCAATGTAAAGATTCAGAACTCCCCGAAAAACGTGATTGATCGCCTCGCGCTGCTCGACCAGCGGGCCATCAACAACGCGGTGGATGCCACCAACTACGTTCTCTGGGAGATCGGAAAGCCGACGCACGTGTTCGATCTCGATTTGCTCGAGGGTGGCAAGATCGTGGTGCGGCGAGCGCGCGACGGAGAAACGCTGAAGACGCTCGACGGCATCGAGCGCAAGCTCACGTCGGAAGACCTGGTGGTTGCCGATGCCAAGCGTCCCGTCGGGCTCGCCGGGACCATGGGCGGCTTCGACACCATGATCACCGACAAGACCCGCAACATCCTGATCGAGTCGGCATGGTGGGATCCCGCGACGGTGCGCAAGATGGCGCGGCGCCACGGGCTGCACACGGATGCGTCGCACCGCTTCGAGCGGGGTGCGGACTTTGAATCGACGGTGCTCTCGACGGATCGGGTTGCCGAACTGATCCTGCAATCGGGGGGCGGGGAGCTGATAGGCAATCCGATCGATGTGATTGCGCGACAGATCGATCAGGCGCCCATCGGATTGCGGCTTAAAGGGGTCGCGCGCATTCTTGGCAGCAATCTTCGCCCGAGCGAGATCGTGGGCATCCTGGAGCGCCTTGGCTTCTACCTGCTGCCCGAAGCAGAGGACGAATACACGGTGCAGGTTCCAAGCTGGCGGCTCGATATCGAACGCGAGATCGACTTGATCGAAGAGATCGCCCGCCTGCATGGCTACGACAAGTTCGCGAATACGCTTCCGTCGTTTACGGGAGCAGTGGTCGAGACACTGACGGCTGAGAAAGACCGCAAGCTGCGCTCGAGTTGCCTTGCCCTGGGGTACAACGAAGCGGTTTCGCTGAGCTTCATCTCTCAAGAAGATGCGACGAAGTTCTCGGCTGCGATCCCCATGGAACTCGAAAATCCGCAGAGCGAAGAAGCTTCGGTGATGCGCACATCGATTGTGCCCGGCATGCTCAACATGGTGAGCTACAACCTGAATCGCGGAAACGACGACGTGCGGCTGTTCGAGATGGGGGAGACCTGGGAAGCTTCCGGCTCGAAAGCCACCGAGTTGCGCCGCATCTGCATGGGCGCGACGGGAAGCGCTACCCCGGCTGGAGTTCATCAGGCTGCGAGAGCGTTGTCGTTTTTCGACATGAAAGGCGACGTGGAGAGTCTGCTGGAAGCCTTTGAGTACGAGTCGCTGCACTTCGAGTCGGGAGCCGATGAGTACTATCATCCGGGCCGTTCGGCGCGGGCGGTTATGGACGGGGCGCATGTGGCGCAATTCGGGCAGTTGCATCCGGAGATTGCGCAGGCGCGAAAGTTGCGCCAGGATGTGTACCTCGGCGAAATCTATCTGGACCGGCTCTACACTCGCCCGCTGCGCGCGGTGCGATACCAAGCTTTGCCGCGCTACCCGGGAGTGGAGCGCGACTTCTCATTCATCTTCCCGGATGACATTGCATTCGAAAAAATTCAGCGAGCGGTCGAAGCGCTGACGATTGCGGAGATGCGGAGCTTTGTTCCCGCCGAGATTTTCCGCGGCGGCGCGATTCCGGCAGGGAAGTACTCTGTGCTGCTGCGCGCGAAGTTCCAGTCGAACGAGCGCACCTTGCGCGAAGACGAAGTGGCGCAGTGGTCGGCGCAGATGATCAGGGCGCTGGAGTCGCTCGGAGCCACTCTTCGCGCCAGCTAAGAACGCGGAATTACCCGCAGCTGCGCTGTAAGGACTTTCTACCTTATTGACAAGCTTGGGGAATGAGATAAGACTATCCCACCTCGATTCGCTTCCCGCCGTTGGCTTAGAAGTGGATGACTCACTTTTGCCGCCACTGATCTTCAGCTCATTCGAGCAGATTTGAGGAATTTGGAATGAATCGCTCCCACACAGCGCAGAAAATCGCTCTTACCCTGCTATTGCTGACAGGCTTGTCGAGTCTCGCCTTTGCCGGTGAATTCCTGCCTGCGACCAACTTCTCCTTGCCTGCCGACCCCGACTTCGTCGTGGCCCTGGATTTCAATGGCGACGGGAAAATCGATCTTGCCGTGGCCAGCGGACTCGCGGACAACGTGTCGATTCTGCTCGGTAACGGCGACGGCACCTTCCAAAGTCCGGTCAGCTATGCGACCCAGGCCCGTCCCACGGGACTCGCGGCCGGCGACCTGAATGGAGACGGCAAGGTGGACCTGATCACCGCGAATAACAGCAGCATGAGCGTCAGCGTGTTGCTGGGAAATGGCAACGGGACCTTCGGGACGGCAAATAATATTGCGCTGCCCATCGCCGATCCGTATGCGGTAACTCTTGCTGATTTCAATGGCGACGGAATTCTGGACGCGGCAGTCAGCAATAACGAATTAGCAAATGGACAACTTCTTGTGATGATGGGGGTGGGCGATGGAACTTTCCTGACTCCGCTCACATACACCACCAGAGGCTCTTACTCTGACGGGGTAGCTGCCGGCGATTTCAACAACGATGGCCACCTGGACCTGGCAGTCACGAACTACTGTTACAACAAAGTCTGCACCAACAGCCAGGGAAGTGTCTCCATCTTCCTGAACAACGGCGATGGCACCTTCGCCTCGGCGCAGGACCACCCTGCCGGCGCTCTGGCTTTTGGCGTGATTACCGCTGACTTTAACAATGACGGAAATGTGGACCTGGGGATCTGCGATGAATTTGCCATCGGCGTGATGCTCGGTCACGGGGATGGCACCTTCCAACGCATCATCGTGTTCGACAAGAATTCCTATGTCGTGGAGCAGATTTCCGCGGGCGATTTCGACGGAGATGGCGTCACCGACCTGGTGGGAACCCGAACCAATGTGGACCGAATCAGCGTCTTCATTGGAAAAGCGAGCGGAGGTTTCAATCTCCGCAATGACTACGCGGTGGGCGGAGATCCGTTTGCGCTGGCCGCGGCCGATTTCAACGGCGACGGACACCAGGATATTGTTGTCGTCGGCGGATATTCCGCTGGCTTCGGCAGCATGCTGCTGAATAGCGGAGGCGTGGGCGCAGGAACCCTGTCACCATCCTCGCTCGATTTCGGCAACGTGAAAATTGATACCCAGAGCGCAATGTTGCCGGTGACTCTTACCAATGCCGGGACCGGTCCTTTGAACGTGTTAAAAATCGGCACGGTGGGTACAGATGGCCCTCGCTTCCGGCAGAGTAACAATTGCACCGCGCCGGTTCCGGTGGGCGGCAGTTGCACCATCAACGTGCAGTTCGAGCCATTTCAGACCAGGACCTATAACGCGACATTGACGGTTACCGACGATGCGATCGGCGCCACGCAATCCATTCCGATCAAGGGCACGGGCACACCGTAGTTGATTCACAGTGTTCGCTGGACGGGCGTTCGCGCCCGTCTTTTTTTTCGGGTAAGGAAACGGGCAGGGCCCCAGGCCGTAATTGTGAAAAGTCGGTGAAACCCGGCATGGGCCAAAGGCAACTGCGCGATGGCTGGAACCATCTAGGACAGGCATTCCGCCTGCCTCAAGGAGCCAAGAAATGGTACGCCTGAACCTTTCGCTTTCCAGGCTGTTTGCTTCATTTCTGCTGCTCTCGACGGGGGCGCTCGCGCAGGGCAGTTACACCTGCGCGACCAACACGCCGGTTCCCATAGCCAACGCAATCACTCCGCAGGGAACTGATATCAACGGCCCGGACACGATCGTGGGCTTTTTTTTCGACAACAGTATCGGCCACAATCACGGTTTCTATCGCCGTGCGGACGGCATCGTGCATAAGTACCTTGTGCCCGGTTCGAGCGAAACTTACCTGTACGGGATCAATAATGCCGGCACCGTGGTCGGCGCCTACGACACGCATGGCTTCAGCCGTTCCGGCGGCACGGTCACGACCATTGATTATCCCGGGGCTTCCTCAACCACAGCAGAAGGAATTAACAATCTCGGCGACATCGTGGGAAGTTATTCGACGAACACCGCTGCCTTTGGATACCTGCTCAGCGGAGGGCAATTCACGATCCTTCAGTATCCCGGTGCGATCAGCACCATTCCCACAGCCATTAATGACAGCGGCGTGATCGTTGGGCGCTATTTCGACAGCAGCCTCAACAGCCGGGGATTCATTTTTGCTAACGGGGAGTACACGACGATCGCCTATCCGGGTGCGATCAATAGCGGAGCCGGAGGAATTAACAACGCGGGCCTGATCGTCGCCGGCTACGTAAACCTGGATGGGACCGGAGGTGCATTTGTTTACAAGAACGGGCATTTCCGCAACGTAAGCGTTCCGAACACCAAGTCGGTGGGGCTGGGTGCGATCAATTCCAAGGGCGATATCACCGCATCCATTACGACGAACTCGGGTTCGATCGAAGTGTTCGTGGGCACCAACTGTCAATGATGAAACAGAAGCCGGACTGTGGAGTCCGGCTTCTATCGGTTGTGACGTTGTCCTGAACGGGCGATTGGACTTGTGATGTCATCCTCAGGAAACGATTTATTTTTGCGACGTGATCCTGAAGAATCTTGCGTGCACCCCGGTACCGCTGGTGCACGCAGGATCGTTCTGCCCGGTGACGTTGTTCCTCGTGCCGACCTTCCGGTTAGTTCGGCATTACTACGGAATCAATGACGTGAATCACGCCGTTCGACTGGAAGACGTTGGCGATGGTCACGGTGGCAGTCCCGCCCTTTTCGTCTTTCAGCATGATGTTGCCGTCCTGCAGGAAAGCCCAAAGCTTGCCGCCTTCGACCGTGGTCAACTCGGCGTTGCCATTGCCTTGCTTGATCTTCTTCTTGAGTTCGGCAGCGCCCCACTTTCCGGCGACCACATGATAGGTCAGAACTTTGGTTAAGGTCGCTTTGTTTTCCGGCTTGAGAAGCGTATCAACCGTGCCGGCAGGCAGCTTGTTGAAAGCTTCGTTGGTTGGGGCAAACACCGTGAAGGGCCCGGGACCTTCGAGAGTCTCCACCAGGCCCGCAGCCTTCACCGCAGCGACGAGCGTGGTGTGATCGGCGGAGTTCACCGCATTCTCGATAATGTTCTTGGTCGGATACATCTCCTTGCCGCCAACCTTGGGATTCATCGCCGCCAGGGCGGCAGTTACCGCCAAAGCAACCACAGCAAACAACAGAAAGTACTTTTTCCTCACCTCTGCAATCCTCCAAATGAATTTACGTCTTCGCTGATAGATACGCGGGAGAAGGGAAATTGGATTGGAGGGGACGCCGCTGAAAGCCGCGGCCCTTTGGGATGACGCCCGTTCATCAGCACGATTACAATCTGCAATCAGCTCCTGAGGAGCAGAATGATCATGCGATTTCCGAGACTTCTTTGCTGCGTTCTCGCCCTCGTTTGCGGCGCACCTCGACTCCATTCCCAGACTTCGAGTTCCCCTCGGCGCATCGTAATTGCGGCCAGCACGGTGTTGGATGGCAAGGGCCACACGCAGCACAACGTGCGGCTGGTGATTGAGGGCTCAAAGATTGCTGCCATCGAGCCTGGACGAGGGCGGGCTGACTACGATCTGCGCGGCTTGACTGTGATGCCGGGCTGGATCGATGCGCATACGCATATCACGTGGATTTTCGGCAAGGACGGGAGAAATGCCGGCACCGATGGCACTTCGCAGGAGGACGCTTATCGGGCGGCGTCGAATGCCTGGGTCACGTTGATGGCCGGCTTCACCACGGTACAGAGCGTCGGGGCGCCCAACGACATCCCGCTTCGCGATGCCATTGCACAAGGCACCATTCCCGGTCCGCGAATTCTGACTGCGGGAGAGCCGTTGGTAGGGGAGGGTGAAAAGTCCGGGACGCCGGAACAGATCCGTGAGTACATAAGAAAGCAAAAGGCAGCCGGTGTGGACGTGGTCAAGATGTTCGCCTCGGAGTCAATTCGCAAGGGCGGCGGCATGACGCTTTCCCAGGAGCAGTTGAACGCGGCCTGCGATGAAGCGAAGAAGCAGGGACTACGCACGCTGGTGCACGCTTACAAAGATGCGGTCCGCGCGGCAACCCTGGCCGGATGCACACAGATTGAGCATGGCACTCTCGCCAGCGATGACGATTTGAAGTTGATGGCGGAGAAAGGCACCTACTTCGATCCACAATGCGGGCTGGTGATTGAGAATTACATGCAGAACAAGGACAAGTATCTCGGTACAACCGGTTACACGGCGGAGGGATTTGCCGCGATGGAGAAGATCCTGCCTATGGATCACGAGATCGTGCAACACGCGGTGAAGACACCGGGACTGAAAGTGGTTTTCGGTACCGACGCCACCGCCGGCGCCCACGGTCGCAATGCCGAGGAGTTCATCGATCGGGTGCATGATTGCGGAGTGGACCCGATGTCCGCGATGGTCTCTGCCACTTCGCTCGGGGCTGAGGCGTTGGGCATGGGCGACCAGATCGGCTCGATTGCGCCCGGCTTTCAGGCCGACATCATTGCTCTCGATGGAGATCCTCTGAAAGACATCACGGCGGTGCGAAGAGTCGTGTTCGTCATGAAGGGAGGGGTCGTGTACAAGAACGCGGAGCGCGGCGCGATACCTACTTACGCGGGTATTGTGCCGTAGTTGGATAAGTCTGTATGCGCCAACGGTAAAGAGATTCACGCTTGGTAGGCGGAGGAGTTGAATTACTGGTGTAATGGCGATTTCTCAACAACTATCCTTCAGCCCACTGACGCTTACCCCACGCTAGTCAGGGAACCCGGGCGATGTGCCTAAGCACAGGCTTTTCCGGTTTTCAGAACAAATTTTAGAAACTTAGGCCCGGCAGCTTTTCTCGATGTAGTTTTCTATCCGCCGTTCCGGGCCCTTCGCTAGAAGTCCCACTTCCACCTTCAATTCAACACACTGTCTTCACCGAGGAGGACCTCATGAAGTGGCTATGCCGCAGCTTACTGTTGTTTGCAGTTCTCACCGCTTGCCAAGCCTTCGCCCAAGTGCCTTGCACACCGGAAGCCGGGGGAGTTCCTCCGGCCACCAGCTGTCCAACCAGCAGTTCAACCTGGACTACTCACAATACGCCGTTCGTGGATGCCGACTGCACGCACGGGTGTCCATCTTACGGAGATCAAGCCGGTAACGTTATCAGCCTCTATGGTGCTTTCGGAAACAGCGAAAGCTCAGGCCTGGCCCTCACTCACGCTCAAACGGGAGTAAGCCTCGGCAACAGTGTGACGCCTCTCTGCGCCGACAAAACCATGCCGCCCTCCTGCTTAAACGGAAGGGCCCCGGCGATCGTCATGGTCGTGGCGGGCTTCTCCAATTGCGAAATTGAGGTGTGCGGCGGTGTTGAGGACATTTGGCAGAAAAATCCGCAAGGGCAGCCGCCCCATCCGCTGCCGGGCCAACCCTGTGCCACGTATTACCAAGGCTGCCCCAACTTGAATGCTCTCAACCCCTTTCAGGTGCCCTACAACGCCTATGCCTCGGCCGACGGCCACCTGCAGCAGTCTTTCCTGCAACAGGTGTACTCTCCGACGCCACACTTAGTTGGGCCGTCCGTGGTTATTTTTAACGCTGCAGTCGGCGACCAGACTCTGGATCACTGGGATCCTAATGGGTATCCTTCGGGTGGCTTTGCGACCCATCCCTGTGGAGTGCCGGGTCTTCAGCCATGGGATGCGGCGTGCGACTGGGACGCGACGGCGCAAGCCCTAAAGTACAACAACTACGATCCCTGGCAGGTGCAGGTGCTGTATCTCAAGTCCTCGTTGGGCAATCCCCGTTGCGACCTTAAGGGTCAGTATTGCGACTCGAATCCGGCGATTCCGAATGCCGTTCTTGAAGAGCAGGCGCTGGGCAACATCCTGAGCTATCTGAAGCAGGGGGCGACGGTCAACGTGAACGGTGTTCAGACCCACTACCCAATGCCGTTTCCCAACCTGAAGCAAGTTTTTCTCAGCACGCGGATCTACGGCGGCTATGCCAACGGAACTGCGCATGGCTGCCTCAGCCCCGAGCCCTACAGCTATCAGACTGTTACGAAACTCTAACAAGTAAATATCGGAATCAAAGCCAAAGGTGAGAGAATGCCCGGCAAAGGAGCGCGAGGCGATGGGATTCATTCGTGGAGAAGGCCGTCAACAGGTGTCGATGTTTCCCTCAACCTT
>DASREM010000018.1:0-52921 GCA_035652095.1 Terriglobales bacterium
AAGGTTGAGGGAAACATCGACACCTGTTGACGGCCTTCTCCACGAATGAATCCCATCGCCTCGCGCTCCTTTGCCGGGCATTCTCTCACCTTTGGCTTTGATTCCGATATTTACTTGTTAGAGTTTCGTAACAGTCTGGTATGGAAAAGGGTTCGGGAACTTCGACCTGCAAGGTACGTTCGGGGTGGGACTCCCCACAGCAGACACCAAGGTCGTGGGACGAAACTACGTCTGGAACAACACTCTCCAATACCGTGTATTCCGAAAGTTCTGGCCCGAAGTCGAGCTCAATTCGACATTTTTTCAGGATGGGAAGAATGATGGCCAAAAGCAAAACTTTGTAACCCCGGGTTTGGTAATGGGCCGCTTTCGCTTGTGGGGAAGAGTCGGCTTCACTGTAGGCGGCGGATTCGAGATCGCCACGACTCACTTTCACGCAAGTAATCACAACGGAATTCTGTCAATTCGATTCCCGTTCTAGATAGCCGGGGTGCCGCACACATTCGCGCGCCTTTTACGAATGGGTGGGCCTCTATCGCATCGCAGCCCCGCGGCTGGAAAACGCCCAGAACAGCGAAGGTGGAGCAGTTATCGGACTTGCTGCTTCGCGGGACTGGGGATCGTCAAAGGAGATTGTCAGGAATAGTTGCTACAAAGCAAAGTTGGTGGGCACCCCAAGGCACACACGCCCGTATGACCTGGCATTATTCCTTCGTGATAGTACCGGCCCATACAACGCCGCTCGGGGTTTCGATGAAGATGACCTGACTCCCGCCTTGAAGGATGACAAAATCCCAACTCTGGTCCACACCGGCAATCGTCATGATCGTAGCTCCGGTGCAGTCCGAATTCACGGTGTAGGTGCCCACAACAGGTTGGCTGGCGATGACCACCCCACCAAGATTCACGTTATCCACACCGGATACGCTCCCGTCCGCCGCGAAGGAAATCTGGCCTGCGTCATTGCGGGGCTCTATGCCGCGACCGGAGAAAATGACAAGGCGCTGGAATGGTTGGAACGAATGTATGCCAAGCATGATAGTTCGTGCCTTGATCTGAAGGTGGATCCACGACTCGACAATCTACGGTCCAGTCATCGCTTTCAGGTTTTGCTGGCTCGCATGAACTTTCCTGATGAGTGAGTGCCCCGGCCACTTCCAGCATTTTCCAGAGGTGCTCGCCCCCGGGGTTGCTGAATCCTAACCCCGTCCGGTAGAATCTATAGACTCGAAACGAGGTCCGAGGCCCATGAAAGCAGCCATTCATCCAGCATATAACGAGATCCGGGTGCAGTGCGCCTGTGGTAACAACTTCACCACGCGCTCGACGCACCGGGGCGACATCCACGTTGAAATCTGCTCTGCCTGCCATCCATTCTTCACCGGTAAGCAGAAGTTGATGGATACCGCAGGTCGCGTGGAGCGTTTCCGCCGCAAGTACGCCAAGGCAGGCGAGACCGCCAAGAAGTAAGCCGAGTTTGGGAAATCTGAAAACGCCTCCCATTGCGGAGGCTTTTTCTTTGTTCCGCTACTCGTCATCAAATTCAATCGGCTCGCCCACGCTGTTGTAGTACACCTTCTTTGGCTGCTTGGGCTTAGCTGCTGAAGCAGGTTGTGGGACGGGGACCGCCTTCACTGTGGGCGCCGGGAGAGTGGGCGCCGGGGGAGCGGGAGTCGGTTTCACAACCGGCGCAGGCGGTGCAACCGGGGACGGAGCGGGCCTGGCCTCAACCGATGGCGCCGCAATGGGCTTGGGCACCGCCACCGAAGGCTGGGTCGGCGCTTGCGACGCGGTTACTGGTACTGCGGGCCGTGTCGGGGCCGGGGAAACCACGGTTGCCGGCGACACCGAGGTCTGCGGAACCGGCCTCTGCTGGACTTTGACCTTTACTCGCACCGGGCGCTGGAAGAAGTAATTGATCGCCACCGCCACCAGCCCTGCCAGGCATAGTTCGAGAATCGCGACGAAGAGGTCTGGATAGTCATACGGGCGCTGGATAAACGAGGCGGGCAAGCCGGAAGACGGACCCAGGACGTAGCCGATCCAGGGCACAACCACGTTGTTCATCAGGGAGACAATCAGGTTCCAGATGCCCTCGCCCACGATGACGGCAATCAGCAGCCGCCCCATCCAGCGGCGGGCATCAACAGCATCGGGAGGGAACGCTCTAGGCCGCTCATCCATGTGCAACACCTTCTTAAATATGATTCTGACACAGCGGGAAGTGCAGGGAAAGGCAGTAAAATAGCGGCTGTGCGGAAGCATTGGGAAAATCCGGCGCCGGAAGCCAAGACCGACGTGAGCACCCCAGTGCCGCCCTCGTTCGAAGTCGGCGGCGTGCGCATCTCTCCCGCCACCGTGCTCGCGCCCATGGCCGGGGTGACCGATACCGTGTTTCGCCGCTTCATCCGCAATCTGGGCGGATGCGGGCTGATGATGACCGAGTTCACCTCCGCCGACGGCATCCTGCGCCATAAGGACCGCAAGGCGCAGCGTTATCTGACTTTCTACGGCGATGAGCGGCCCATTTCGGCGCAACTTTTCGGCAGCGATCCCAAGGTCATGTCGGAAGCGGCCAAGATCGTGGAAGGGCTCGGATTCGACTTGGTCGATCTAAACCTGGGATGCCCGGCGAAGAAAGTTGTGAAGTGCAATGGCGGCTCGGGCCTGCTGCGTGATTTGCCGCGCATTGCAGAAATCTTCAAAGCGGTTCGGGCTGCTGTCAGGATTCCTTTTACCGTGAAGTTTCGCGCCGGGTGGAACGATCAGGAGATCGTCTGCGTCGAACTGGCAAAGCTGGCCGAGGATTGCGGGCTCTGCGCGGTCGCGCTGCACGCCCGCACTCGCGAACAGGGATACAGCGGCCAGGCGCGATGGGAGTGGATCGCGGCAGTAAAGAACGCTGTGAAGATTCCGGTGATCGGCAATGGCGACATTCGCAGCCCGGAAGACGCGTCACTCATGGTCGAGCAGACGGGATGCGACGCGGTGATGATCGGGCGGACGGCGGCCTCGAATCCGTGGATCTTTCGCCAGATCGCACAATTCACCGAACGCACCAGCGCAGCGGGTCTGCAGTCTGCCGGACAGCCGGGGACGGCTGTTCCCGCTCAAGCCTGCTATGACGAGCCGACTGAATTCGATCGCTACGAAATGATTCGGAGCTACTTCTCGATGCTCGTCGAGGAAGAACTGCCGGATGCGCCCGGGAAAATGAAGCAGTTCGCCTCGTGGTTCACGCATGGCGTGCCCGGCGGGGCTGCGCTGCGCAAGGCGATTTACGAGGCAAAAGCGGCGCCCGAGATTCTGGGTAAGGTAGAACAGTTCTTTGAAGCTCGGTTGCGTGCGGTGCCCGAAGCGGTCAGCCAGCCCGGTTGCGGAGCTTCGCTCCGCTAGTCAGCCGAGACGCTTTCCCTAAACGGCCTTCTCTGGTGGACGTGCCACCAGCCTTCCTGTTTGGTCGCGTTCCACGTATCCCCACGGCAGGTTCGGATCGTGGGTAAACATGGTCAGCCATTTCTCCGGAATCGCGAGCGCGTAATAGCGCTTGCGGCTTTCGATGGTTTGCAGCGGAAACAAATCGAAGGCCATCACCCATGTCAGCTCGAGATGGGCAGAGGTTGGGATCAAATCCGAAATGTAGCAGGCGGTTTGTCCGCCGCTCTTGATCACCATGGCCTGCATGTTCTGGGTATGTCCCGGGAAAAGTTTTACGAAGATGCCAGGGACGATTTCCTGATCGCCATGCAGTAAGTGCATCTGCCCGCTCTGGATCAGCGGATCGTAGTTTGCGCTGATGTAGCTGATTGCGTCGCGTTCATGCTGACGCCGGCCGTGTTGCCATTCGCCTTCCTGTACGTAGTACTGGGCTCTCGGGAAGGTCGCAACCACCTGCTCGCCCTTGCGGACCGTGTTCCAGCCGCAGTGATCGAAGTGCAGGTGGGAATTGATGACGATGTCGATGTCTTCGGGTGCGATCCCGGCGGCTTGCAGATTGTCGAGCAGCTTCGCGGGCTGGCCATAGATTTTCGCCATTCTCTCGGTGAGCTTGTTTCCGATTCCGGTCTCGATGAGAACGGTATGATGGCCGGTCCGAACCACGACAGAATTGAGCCCCGTCGGGACCTGGTTCTTTTCATTGGCCAGGACTTTGCGCTCCCACATGATCTTGGGAACCACGCCGAAGAAAGCCCCGCCGTCCAGGTGGTAAACGCCGTCGGAGACTGCGATCAATTCGAAATCGCCGAAATTCATGCGCTGCGTAGAGAACGTCATTTCAATTCGCGCTCAAAATGATCTTCTATCAAATGAAACAGGTGATCCCGGTCGGTGGCGCCGCCGATCCCATGCGTCTTGTTCGGATAAGGCATGAACCGGAACTGCTTCCCCGCCTTGATCAGTCCTTCAATCATTTGCACACTGTTCTGGAAATGAACGTTGTCGTCGCTTGTGCCATGTGCGAGCAGCAGCTCTCCATGCATCTTATCTGCGTTCTTGGGTGCCGATGTTTCTTCATAGCTCTTGGCATTGTCGTTCGGCAGCCCCATGTAGCGTTCCGTGTAGATGGAATCATACAGGCGCCAGTCGCTCACGGGAGCCACCGCCGCCCCAGCCTTAAACACCTCGGAATGGGTTAGTGCATACAGCGTCATTGCGCCCCCGTTGCTCCACCCCCAGATCCCGATGCGCGAGCGATCCAGCTGTGGATATTGCGAGAAGAGCTGATCGAGCGAGGTGAGTTGGTCCTTTAATTCGATGGCTCCGAACTGGTGACGAATCGCAGTCTGAAATTTGCGGTCGCGTCCCGGAGTCCCGCGATTGTCCACGGTAAAGATCGCGAAACCCTTCTGGGCCAGGATCTGATGGAACAGGCCAGTGGTACCCATCCAGGTATCACGCGCCAACTGGCTCGCTGGCCCTCCGTAAATGTAGACAATGACCGGTACTTTTCCTTCGCTGTGCCTCGGGGGAAGCAGCAACTCGCCATACAGAGGGGTGCCATCCTCGGCCTTGAATTGCAGAGGCTTGGGCTGCAAAAGCCCGTACTGGTCCACTGCATGCGACTCCCACAGGTTGCGGCAGGAACCTGAGACTTCACAAACCGACAGCCGCGGAGGCGTAAGCGTGGCCGAAAATTCATCTACGTAGCGCAGTGAATTGTCGGCGAAGGTCGGGGCATGTATCCCCGCAGCAGAAGAGATCTGGGTCAATCCGGATCCGTCGAGCCGCACGGAATAGAGTTGCCGCTGCCGGGGGTCGTCCTTGTTGCAGGTGAAGTAGACGAAGCCGTTGGTCACGTCCACGCTCTCGACCGAGAGCACCTCGAAGTCGCCCTGGGTGAGCTGGCGTTTCATGTAGGCATCGCCGGCAAGCGGATTGTCTTTGTCGAAGCTGTATAGATAGATATGAGTGTGGCCGTCGCGCCAGCTCGTCCAGGTAAACTGGTCGCCCTTGATCAAGTTGAAATCGTCATTCACGTTCACCCAGCCATCGGGCACCGATTCGGTCAGCACTTTGCGATTGCGGCCGGTGCGGGCGTCTATGAAATACAGGCCCATGACGTCTTGAGTGCGGTTCAGAACCTCCGCCCACAGCAGTCCATTTCGCACCCAGCCGAAACGCGGGATATAGACATCGGGATCGGATCCCAGCGAAATCCATCTCGTCTTACCACCACCCGCGCCAATCACGCCAATGCGGACAGCAGGATTGGGATCTCCCGCCTTGGGGTATTTTTCCCAATCCACTTTCGGATGAACGGGGAGCCAGTCGGTGAGCGGATAGGTCGGAACCTTGCTCTCGTCCATCTGCAGGAAAGCTAGCTCGCGGCCATCTGGAGACCAGAAGTAATTGCTGCGGACGGCAAGCTCTTCGGCATACACCCAGTCCACTTCGCCGTTGAGAATGTTCTCATCGCTTTCCCGGGTCATCTCCTGCGCGCTCGTGTCCTTGAGCCCCCGCACAAAGAGATTGTGCTTCCGAACGTAAGAAATCCGGGTACCGTCTGGGGAAAACTTGGGATCGAAGACGCTGTCCGGTTCAGAGGAGAGCTGAATGGCCGTGCCGTTCTCAATGTTGAAGAGCCACAGCCGCCCCTCGGGCGTGAACAGCAGGTGCTTGGAATCCGGCGACCAGAGATAGGCCGGAATGTGATAGCGGTTGATGCGGTCCCGCGCCCGATCGTCTTTCAGTTGGCTGAGCGGCGGAGCCAGCGCAGCCAGCTTGACCTCATTGACCAGCAACTTCTTTTCGCCCGAAACAGCGTCAACATACCAGAGTTGTCCGTGCTCTCCCGTGTCATCCCGCTGGATAAAAGTGAATTTCGAATTATCGGGGCTCCACTTGATGCTTTCCGGACCCCGTCCCGTAATCCCGCCTTCGGCAAAGATTGATTCAATGCTGAGTTGTTTCTGGCCAGCCTCGGTTTGGGAAAAAGAGAACGAAATGAAGAACAGCGTTAGGAACATCAACGGGGAGATTCGTCTCACGTGCGACTCCGGGCTAAAGCTGCCTGAATAGCAAAGCTGGAAAGTGTACACCGGATGCTGCGTCAGGAGTAGCGGCGAGCACTTTCGTCACGAATCTCAAACTGCGGGCTGAGCGAACTCGATCCCCGGTAATTGCACAATCCCACTGCCTTTCAACGCGAGTTCCGCGATATTCGCCAGGGCCTGCCGCACATGGCCCGGGATGTCTGTCGGTTCGTACGCGCTGACCAGTTCATCCACGCGTGCGCGTGCGCGACTGAGGACTCCCGGCGCTCCGGAGTCTCCACTGCGATCGGTCACAGCTGAGGGGAAGTGCTGTTCCTCGCGAAACAGGGTGCGAGTCTCCGCCAGCTGCAGGAAGTTTGCCGCACTTCCGGCGCGCTCGAGCGTCTCAAACGCGAGACTTCCGGCGCGACCGCGTACTCCCGCAAGCAGCCGTTGTGCGCTGGCAATCGCCTCAGCATCGATCACCAGCTTCTCGATGCTGTGGCAGGCCAGAAAGTCGAGCATCCCGGCGCCTGAAATCATGTTGATTCCAGCGAGTGCGCCCAGCACCGCGGACGTCGCGCTCTCTGCGCCGGCCTGAGCGTCAATCTGCCGCCCATCGCTCGCCACCAGATATCCGTGCGTGGGCAGTCCCAGAAACTTACCAACCTGTGCGCAACCGATGTTCAACATGGCGGTTTCGATCGCGCCCATGGGAGTGTTGCCGGTGCTCATGTCGAAGATGGCGGGAGCGCCTCCCCACACCAGCGGTGAACCCGGCTTCGCGAGTTGGTGAATGGTGATTCCGGCCAGGCTTTCGGCTGCATGCTGGACGATGGCCCCCGCCAGTGTCACCGGTGCCGTTGCCCCCGCCAGTGGCATGGGAATCATCTCCGCCGGGACTCCATTGCGGGCCAGTTCGATGAGGTTTCGAGAGGCGAACTCGGACCAATTCAGCGGCGGTGAGGGGCAGACGTCGAACACCGCACGCGGACGTTGCCTGAGTCGATCGAAGCCGCCGGAATCTGTCGCGAGCAACTCGAGCATGATCCGCAAGGTCCGGGCGCTGAAAGCGCCAGTCACGATCGGCTTTGCGGAATACCACAGCACCAGCAGTAGCCGATACCAGTCCCCCATCTCTGCTGGAATGTCATTGCACACCATGGCCGTGGATTGCGCCGCGTACTCCGGCATACCCTCGGTAACCTGCACCAGCCGAATCAGGTCTGCCGAGCTGGCAGGCCGAGGCTGTTCCGTCTGGGCGTCGAGAATATTCAGGCAGGAGGATCCCGGGTCGAAGTGCACGTGATCTCCGCCGTAGTGAACAGCGGCATTTCCGCCGCGATCATAGAGAAAGAATTCCTTTGGCACGCTGCGCAGGCATTTCTCCACCAGAGTGCGCGGCACAAAAGCGGTGCCGTGATCCGCCTTGGCGCCTGCGGCACGCAGCAGTTCCAGCGCTTCGCTGTCGCCGACCTTGGCCCCGTGCTTCTCCAGCACCAGGAACGCTTCGTTGAGAATTCGGCCGATCAGTTCAGGATCGAGTAATTCAAACTTAGGGCGCATAAGGTCCCCTGGATTTCGCTATTTCACCAGTTCTTTCACCAGTTCGACGGCGCTCACGGCATCCTTGCCATATCCGTCTGCGCCGATCTCATCAGCCCAGCGCCGGGTGACGGGCGCCCCGCCCACGATCACTTTCACCTTCGAGCGCAGACCTTCGCGCGACAGGGTCTCAATGACGCTCTTCTGCCCCTGCATGGTGGTGGTGAGAAGAGCGGAGATGCCGAGCACGTCGGCTTGGACCTCGCGCACTTTGGCGGCAAACTTGTCGCTGCTGACATCTACCCCGAGGTCGTGAACTTCGAAACCATTGGCAACCAGCAGCGTCCCCACGAGCGTCTTGCCAATCTCGTGGATGTCCCCTTTTGTCGTCCCCAGGACCACGGTCCCGGCACGCGGGCGCTGTCCACCGTGCCGCTCCAGTTCCGGAGTCAGGACATCCATCGCAGCCTTCATGGCTTCAGCGGAGGCCAGCATGTCGGGCAGGAACATCTTGCGCTTGGCGAACTGGTCGCCTACTTCAGTCATTCCCGGAACATAGCCGGCATCGATTGCATCCAGAGGCGCGATTCCGTTCCGTAGCGCCTCCCGGGCCAGCTCGGCGGCCCTCTCCGGCGCCCCCTCAACAATGCTCTGGCGCATGGCGGAAATCATTTCTGGCGACATAGGGATATCCTGGCAAGATTGGACCGTAAGCGCTGACGCCTGTCAGTGACCTGAATCACCGCCGAAGCCTGCCTGGGAGAGCCCTGTTCGCGTGCTAGAATCGGAATTAGCCACTCTCACAATGCTTCCAGATATTCAGCGATTGATGGAAATGCAGGAGGCCGAACGCCACATCTCCCGCCTCAAGGAGGAGATCGCCGCCCTCCCCAAGCGGGTGGCCGTCATCGAGGAAAAGCTGGCCGGGACCAAGGCCATCGTGGAGAAGGCCAAGGCAGCTATCAAGGCCGACGAGGCCGCCCGCCGCAAACACGAAACCGCTATCACCGATCTTCAGGGCAAGATCTCCAAGTACCGCGACCAGTCCCTGGACGTAAAAACCAACGAGCAGTACAAAGCCCTGCTGCACGAGA
This sequence comes from Terriglobales bacterium, assembly GCA_035652095.1. Taxonomy (GTDB): domain Bacteria; phylum Acidobacteriota; class Terriglobia; order Terriglobales; family Acidobacteriaceae; genus DASREM01. The sequence continues at coordinate 9,113 of DASREM010000018.1, forward strand.
TCCAGTTTGCCGAGCAGGACATACGCAGCCAGGAAGACAAGATTCTCGAACTCATGGTGAATGCGGAAGCGCGCGAGAAGGCCGTCAAGACCGCGGAAGCGGAGATGAAGGCCGAAGCGGCCGAAATTGAGAAGGAAAAGATCGTTGCCCGGGACCGCACGACCCAGGACGAGAAAGAGTTGAAGGAGTGGACCGCCAAGCGCGACAGCCTGCGCAGCGTCATTGATCCTGACCTGCTCCGCCATTTTGAAAGGGTTTCCAAGTTCCGTGGCAGTGGCATCGCCGAAGTGCGCGGTCAGAAATGCATGGGTTGCCAGGTCATGCTGCGGCCACAAACCTTCAATGATGTGCGCTCCGACCAGGTCGTAATGTGCGAGTCCTGTCAGCGGATCCTGTATTACGACGTCTCGAAGGAAGTACCCGAAGTGGAGCCAGCCGAAGTTCCAAGCCATCGCCGGCATCGCGCCCGTCCCAAGCTCGACTCACCGCAGGCTTGGTTTTTTCGCCCCGACTATCCCGAACACGGGGAAGTTCTGCTCGGCTTTACCAATTCTTCCGGAACCGCGATGCGGCGGTTGTACGACTTCAACACCGGGCGCCAGATCGGCGACATCCTGATCCGCGAGGGCAAGTATCATCTCGCCTTTCCGGAGGATATGCCTAACACCATTCGCTTGAATGGACACTTTGATGAGGCGGAACTGGAGAGCTGGGGCGCCGAAATGCCGATGGTGGCCCTGGACCGGTTTCACGCCGATCTCAACGCCGCTCGCGCCGAGGCTGCCAAGACTTCGCATGCAGCCCCCAACCCTCCTGAGCACACCGCCGCCAGCTGAGTTCTTCCTTCGCTTGCTGCCCGGACATCGCATGTCTCACAGGTAAGTCTCTGGCGACAAAACACCGACAGCGAATTGACATTTTCCTGACAAACCGGCCTTCCATGCGCACCAACATGTTCCACAAACGCCGGAAAGGAGACCATTATGGCGACTTCGAAAATCCTGTTTGCAATGGCTGCTGCTTTATTGATTCTTGGCTTGACCCTCCGCAATTCAGCGAGCGGTCAGAACACCTACGGTACGGTGCGCCAGATCATTGTCCCGGATGAGGATCGGTTCACTCCCTTCGCTATCACCGTGCGTGTTGGTCAAACCGTGCAGTGGGTCAACAACGACACCGACGATCACACTGTGGTCAGCGACGATGCGTTCAATACAGCCGGGCACCGCGGCGTGAACATGCTGTTGAAAGCGAATGGCGGGACTGTAAGCCTGAAATTCAGTCATCCAGGTGTGTTCCCCTTCTACTGCCGCTTCCACGCCATGCTGGATGCCGACAATCAGCCGAAGGCTCCGGGCCCGGACGGCGGCATTCAGGACCAGAACGGCAACTTCGGTACTCCCATGAATGGTGTGGTCACGGTACTGGCTGCCGACTAATTCCCAGCTCGTACCATCATTCAAGGATGGGCAGGCTCTCCTGCCCATTTTTTCTGCCCGGCAGTTTAAGATCCAGTCATGGCTCCCAGATCCACTGTTCCGGCAAGCGCTCTTGCGACCGTCCAGGTCTCACGTCGCGGCGCCACCCGCGTGCGGGACGGACATCCATGGATCTATCAATCCGACCTTTCGGCGCATGGCGTCGCTCCCGGCGCGCTCGTGACCGTGCGGGATGAGCGCGGCAAGGTACTCGGAACAGCCCTGTACAGCAGTTCCTCGCAAATTGCCCTCCGCATGTTATCCGCCGAGTTGGTGAGCGATCTATCCGAACTCATTCGGAAGCGAATTGCCGATGCAGTTCAATATCGCAAGCACCTGGTCACTGGCAGCGACGCATATCGAGTCATCTTCAGCGAAGCCGATTTCCTTCCCGGCCTGATTGTGGACCGCTACAACGACATCCTCACCTTCCAGGTCCTCACCCAAGGCATGGATTCACAGGAAGTGCGGGAAGCCCTGCTCTCCGGCCTCACCGGACACTTCCATCCCGCGGGTATCGCCGAGCGGGTGGATGCCCGGGTCAGGGAGTTGGAGTCGCTTCCCGCTCGCGCTTCCGGATTGGTTCAAGGAGAAAAAAGCAGCACCACCTTCACCATGAACGATGTGCGCTTCCACTACGATTCCGGAGAAGGGCAGAAGACTGGCGCTTTCCTGGATCAACGAGAAAACTACGCCGCGGCGGCGTCCTACGCTCACGGAGAAGCCCTGGACGTTTTCTGTTATCACGGAGGCTTTGCGCTGCATCTGGCCAAGGTATGTTCCCAGGTCACCGGCGTGGACAGTTCGCGCCCCGCGCTGGAAACGGCTGACCAGAACGCCGCACTGAATGGACATGAGATTGAGTGGATCGAAGCCAACGCCTTTGATCTGCTCAAGGACTACGCCTCCGCGCGACGGCTGTACGACACCATCGTTCTGGATCCTCCCGCATTCGCCAAAGGCAAGCGAAACCTGGAAACGGCCCTGCGCGGTTACAAGGAACTGAACCTGCGCGCACTCAAGATGCTGCGGCCCGGAGGAGTCCTGGTGACTTGCTCCTGCTCTTACCACGTAAGCGAAGCAGAGTTCCTGACCATGCTCTCCGCAGCTTGCGCTGACAGTCGCAGGCAGGCGCGAATTATGGAGAAGAGGGGGCAGGCGAAAGACCATCCAATCTTGGCGACTGTGCCCGAAACGGCCTATCTCAAGTGTGTGATTCTGGCTGTAACCTACTGATCTCAAATAAAATTTAAATGTTGACAGTAACTAACTCATATTTTATGCTTCTTTTCGACTAACGAAGCATCGAATCCTACTGAGTATGCTTCAGGAATCTTGTTAGGAGGAATTTGAGCCATGACAGTTTTGACCCGTTGGGATCCCTTCCGTGAGTTTGCTACCTTGCAAGACCGCATGAATCGCCTTTTCCGCGAATCGTATGGTCCTGAGGGCCGGGAGGAGGCGTTGACCACCAGCACCTTCGCGCCCCCAGTGGACGTTTACGAAGACGAGCACAGCATCGCGCTCAAGATCGAGGTCCCCGGAATCGACGAGAAGGACATCGATATCCGTATTGAGAACAACACGCTGACCGTGCACGGCGAGCGTAAGTTCGAGAAAGAAGAGAAAGAAGAGAACTTCCGCCGCGTCGAACGCAGCTATGGCAGCTTCACCCGCTCCTTCACCCTGCCCAACACGGTGGACCCGGAGCAGGTGACCGCCGACTACGACAAGGGTGTGCTGAAGATCAAGCTGGCGAAGAAAGCCGAAGCCAAACCCAAGCAGATCAAAGTCAACGTCGGCAGCCAGAAGACCATCGAGAGCAAGAGTGCCAAGAGCGCCGCGTAAGCGCTTGCAATTGATTTCCAGGTGGGAGGCGAACCAACCAGGCGCCTCCCATTTTCTTTGCGCAGCAGCGAGGAGTTTTGCTTTGGTAGATACTGAAGGCCGCTTTTCAACATCCTAGAAGCACCTCGCATATTTTGAACGTAGGAGATGTTATGGCAATTCGTTGGGACAAGTTTACCGTAAAGGCGCAGGAGGCCGTGCAGCGCGCCAGCAGCCTTGCTTCCGAGCACGGCAATCCCGAGTTGGTCCCGCTCCACCTGTTGGCCGCCCTCCTCGAAGACCGCGAAGGCATCGTGCCTCCGATTTTGGAGAAGGTCGGAGTGGGCGGCCAGGCCGTGCTGGACGAAGTGTATCGGGAGCTCGAGAGGCTTCCCCATGTGTCCGGGGCGGCAGCGCAGCCTGGGATGGCTCCTGCCCTCAATGCTCTGCTGGACCGCGCCTTCAAAGAAGCCTCCAACTTCAAAGACGAATACGTCTCCACCGAGCACATGCTGCTCGCCATGACCCAGCAGAAAGGCGACACTGCCGAGAGATTGCTGCAGCGGCACGGAGCGACCTACGATGCGATTCTGAAGGCCCTGACCGCAGTGCGCGGTTCACAGCGCGTGACCGATCAGAATCCCGAGGCCAAGTACCAGGCTCTCGAGCGCTATGCCAAAGATCTGACTGAACTCGCGCGCCGGGGGAAACTCGATCCCGTCATCGGACGCGATGAAGAAATTCGCCGCGTGATGCAAGTTCTCTCCCGCCGCACCAAAAACAACCCCGTGCTGATCGGAGAGCCGGGCGTGGGAAAGACTGCGATCGTCGAAGGGCTTGCGCAGCGGATCGTCTCCGGCGACGTTCCCGAGATTTTGAAGAACAAGCGCGTGGTCGCGCTTGACCTCGGATCGATGCTGGCCGGAGCGAAATATCGCGGCGAATTCGAAGACCGGCTCAAGGCTATCCTCAAGGAAATTGAAGACTCGCAGGGCCAGATCGTCCTGTTCATCGACGAGCTACACACGCTGGTGGGTGCGGGCGCGGCTGAGGGCGCAATCGACGCCTCTAACATGCTCAAGCCTGCTTTGGCTCGCGGCGAGCTGCGCGCGATCGGCGCCACGACCCTCGACGAGTATCGGAAGCACATCGAAAAAGATGCCGCGCTCGAGCGCCGCTTCCAGACTGTTTACGTCGGCGAGCCCACCGTCGAAGACACCATTGCAATCCTGCGCGGGCTGAAAGAACGCTACGAAGTTCATCACGGCGTCCGCATCAAGGATTCGGCGATTGTTGCGGCGGCCACGTTGTCTCACCGCTACATCACCGATCGTTTTCTCCCCGACAAGGCGATCGACTTGGTCGATGAAGCCGCCGCGTCGCTGCGCATGCAGATTGATTCCATGCCCACGGAAATCGATCAGTTGGAACGCCGCGCGACCCAGCTCGAGATCGAAAAACAGGCTCTCAAGAAAGAGAGCGATCCCAATTCGAAAGAACGGCTGGCCACGATCGACAAAGAGCTGGCCGGCGTTCGCGAAAAATCCAATGCCCTCAAGGCAAATTGGAACCGCGAGAAGGAATCGATTGCCAAGACTCGCACCCTGAAAGAGCGTCTGGAGCAGCTCAAGATCGAAGAGCAGGCCGCCGAGCGCCAGGGCAACTTGCAGCGGGTTGCGGAAATCCGTTATGGCCTGATCCGCCAGACGGAAGAAGAGATCAAGAAAGCCAACGAGCAACTCGACAAGCTGGGACAGCGCGTGTTGAAGGAAGAAGTCGACGAGGAAGACATCGCGCGCATCGTCTCCAAGTGGACCGGCATCCCGGTCTCGAAGATGCTGGAGAGCGAAGTCCGCAAGCTGATCACCATGGAAGATCGCCTGCGTCATCGCGTGGTCGGTCAGGATGTCGCGTTGGAACGGGTGGCAAACGCGATTCGTCGAAACCGCGCCGGGCTGAGCGATCCCAAGCGCCCCATCGGCTCCTTCATTTTCCTGGGTCCGACTGGGGTCGGCAAGACCGAACTGGCCCGCGCTCTCGCCGAATTTCTATTCGACGACGAGCATGCCCTGATCCGCATCGACATGTCGGAGTACATGGAGAAGCACGCAGTATCACGCCTGATCGGCGCGCCTCCGGGATATGTCGGTTACGAAGAGGGCGGGCAGCTCACCGAGTCGGTGCGCCGTCGACCCTACTCGGTCGTACTGTTCGATGAAATCGAGAAAGCTCATCAGGATGTGTTCAACATTCTGCTGCAGATCATGGATGACGGCCGCCTCACCGACGGGCAGGGCCGCACGGTCGATTTCCGCAACACCGTGATCATCATGACCTCAAATATCGGCTCGTCTTACTTGCAGGCCGAGAACATGCGTACGGCGGATGACTTCGCGAACGCAAGCAAGCTGGTCATGGACGCGCTGCACGGCAACTTCAAACCCGAATTCCTGAACCGTGTGGACGACATCATCGTATTTCATCCGCTCGGAAAAGATCAGCTGGTGAAGATCATCGACCTGCGGCTGGAGGATCTGCGTCGCCTGCTGGCCGAGCGCAAGATTTCGATTGAGCTCACCGACAAGGCGAAAGAGGCGCTGTTTACCGAAGGCTTCGACCCCAACTTCGGCGCGCGTCCGTTGAAGCGCGCGATCCAGAAACTGATTCAGGATCCGCTGGCCATGAAGATATTGGACGGCGAAGTTCTGAACGGCGATCACGTGGTCGCGGACGTGGATCGCAAGACGGGGAAGGTTACATTCACCGTCAGCAAGCGCGTGGGAGAAAAGGAGCCAGTTGCGAAAAGATAATGCAGGGGCGGGCGCCCTGGCCCGTCCCATGCGGCTAGACAAACTCCTTGGTTGGCACCTGGGGCGACAGGCGGGACTGCGCCTCAGGGCTTTGAAAGGGCGCGGCTTCAGCCGCGCCGCACTGGTTGCAAACTCAATGTGGCTTTAGCCGCTGAGGTCAGCTGCCTATCCATCGAAACGGTCCGTCAGCAATCTGTGAATCCGGGCATTGAACGGTCTTCCTGTGGGTCACATGAATCGCTCGACAATTGGCTCCTGAAACAGATACCAGATCACCATCACCCGCACGATCACTCCCAGCGCTCCCCAGAACAACGCCCCCGCCCCGAAGCTGATCACGCTGCCGGAAACACTCGGCACCAGCAGCACCACTCCGATGAACGCGAGCAGGATCGCGGCACGACGCGCCCATGAATTCAACCGCAGCAGCCCCCAACCAATCAGCACACAGACCAAGCCTGCCAACAAGAACATGTAAGGCCCGGCGAGCTCGAGGCCGCCGAGAAAAGAAGATCCAATCGTGAGCGGAAGCAGTCCGGGCCGAAGAACGATCAGAAGGCCGGCTCCCCCAAGATACGCGGCGGTCAGGAAAAACAGGACTGCGATCCAAGTCACCCCAGCCGCTCGTTCCATGACCAAAGAATAAGCCACGGACCAGTGATCCGTGGCTTGAATTGAGCTGGAGCTTCGCTTACGCCAGATCGAACAGCAGAACTTCGGCCTCTTCAATACTCTTGATCGTCAGCTTCAATTCGCTTTCCACCCCTGCGCCGTCACCTTGCTTCAATGTCTTGCCATTCAATTCCACAGAGCCTTTGGCGACTTGAAGCCACGCATACCTTCCGGCCTTCAACTCGTGCGTAACCTCCTGTCCGGGAGAAAGCAAAGTCACGAACAGGCTGGCGTCCTGGTTGATCGTGACCGATCCATCCCGTCCGTCCGGGCTGGCGATCACGCGCAGTTTGCCGCGCTTCTCCGCTTCAGGGAAATTCTTTTGCTCGTAGCTGGGCTCGATGCCTGTCCTGCTGGGCATAATCCATATCTGCAGCAGGTGCACGGGATCGGTCTTGGACGGGTTTGCCTCGCTGTGCCGTATGCCGCGTCCGGCGCTCATGCGCTGGCCGTCCCCGGGCCGGATCACAGAGCCGGTACCAAGGCTGTCCTTGTGTTCGAGCGCGCCCTGCAGCACATAGGTGATGATTTCCATGTCCCGGTGAGGATGAGTCGGAAACCCCATCCCGGGCGCCACCACGTCTTCGTTAATGACGCGCAGGGAGCGGAACCCCATGTGTTTTGGGTCGTAGTACTGATCGAAAGAGAATGAATGGCGGGTATTGAGCCAGCCATAATCGCCGCCTCCTCGTTCGTTGCTGGGTCGAATCGTGATCATAGTGAATTCCTCGTTGCAACGACTATTTAGATGCGGGAACGGTGAGAAGGATGCAACCCCGGAGGCGTCCCGGGAATTCGCCGTAGCTAGTGCTTTTCGGCTTTCTTTTTGGATGGCTTATCTTCGGCCTTGCTCTCGGACTTGGGTTTGTCCTCGGCCTTCGTTTCCTTCTTGTCGCCATCCACCGGCTTATTGGAAGGGGTCTTGCTCTTCGCGTAGTCTGTCACGTACCAACCCGACCCCTTGAACTGTACGGCCGGTGCAGAGATGACCTGTTCAACGGGAGCGCCGCACTCCGGGCACTTCTTCACGTGCGGATCGGAAAACTTCTGGATCTTCTCGAAACGGTGACGGCACTTCTTACACTGATATTCGTAAAGTGGCATGGACTTTCGGCTAGAACCCCAATGGGATGCTGAATTGGCTGTCTCGATTCTAGGGTGCGTGGCGCATGCCGTCAATTTGCCGGGAGGATACCTGGTCGCGATGGATGGTAAACTCGCGGGCATGAGCGCGGGAGAAGATCGCAATTCCAGCCTTGCTCCCGGCCCCGCTCTGTACGTCGTGGCTACTCCCATCGGCAACCTCGAGGACATCAGTTACCGGGCCGTGCGCGTGCTGAAGGAAGTCGAGCTGATCGCCTGCGAGGATACGCGCCAGACGCACAAGTTGCTCAGTCACTATGGCATCTCAACCCGGACCGTCAGCTATCACGAGCACAACGAGGCCGAGCGCGCGGCGGAGCTACAGGCGGAATTTGAGCGCGGCTCTCGCATCGCGCTAGTGACCGATGCAGGAATGCCGGGGATCTCCGATCCCGGATACCGCCTGATTTCTGTCGCTATCGGGCAGGGCGTGCCGGTGATTCCGATTCCCGGTGCGGCGGCGTTCTTGTCAGCGCTGGTGGCAAGCGGCTTGCCCACCGACTCGTTCCGCTTCCATGGATTTCTTCCCGCCAAAACCGGACAGCGACGTCAGCATCTGGAAGAGATCCGGGATTCCCAGGTAACAGAGGTTTTCTATGAGGCTCCGCATCGTATCCGCGAGGCGCTGGAGGACGTTGCGCAAATCCTCGGCCCGGATCGCCATGTCGTGATCGGCCGCGAACTCACGAAGCTGCACGAAGAATTCCTGCGCGGGAGAGTCAAAGAAGTTCTAGCGATTCTCAGCGCGCGCGGAGAGGTGAAAGGCGAAATTACGCTGTTAATCGGCAAATCGGAAGGACAGGCGCCGGCGCAGGTTTCCGTTCGCGAGCGGTTGGACGAGATTATGAAAGCCGACGGCCTCGACGAAAAAGCGGCGCTGAAGAAGCTGGCGAAAGAGATGGGGATCTCGAAGAGCGAAGCGTACCGGGAACTGCAAAGAAGTAAGTAACCACTAAAAGCAAGTGAGTCAACGATGTTCTTGCGGCGCCCGGGAAAGAGGCGAGCGGCGGTGCTTCTTCATTTCCCGCTTGAGCCTACGGACCTGTCTGCCCAACCACGCAGTCGGTGGGCCTCGAGGTTAACTGTCGCGAAATCGCCATTTCACTCACAATCCGCAGCTGAGCTAAGCGACCGATCTCGAGGCCTCAACGTCCACAATCCTGTACAGCCCGCTTCACGATCAGATCAGCGCTCGGCCGCTACGTCCCTTTCGTCAACTCCCGCTTCACCGCCTCGCTGACCACCTTCCCATCCACACGCATCCCCGCCGCCGCAAACCGCGCCATGGCATTCTTCATCACGGTGCCCATGTCCTTCATCGTTGGCGAGCCCATCTCGGCGATCACCGCCTTCACTCCCGGAATGATCTCTTCCTCCCCGGCCGCCTTCGGAAGGTAGGCCTCGATCAGCTTGATCTCGGCGGCTTCCTTGTCGGCCATCGCCTGGCGTCCGCCCTTGGTGAACTGCTCGATCGAATCCTTGCGCTGCTTAATCAGCGTACTCAACACCTGCTGCGACTCCTTGTCATCAAGCGGCGCCATCTTGTCGATCTCCCGATTTTTCAGCGCGGTCTTGACCATACGCAAGGTGGACAGGCGTTGCTCATCGCGCGCCTTCATCGCGTCCGTAATATCTTTTTGAATCTGCTCGATCAGGCTCATGGCGATCATTATAGCCATGTGCCGGATCGGAACTGGCGGGTGACTAGCACGTTGGTCGGTCGCGTCAGAGCCGCGCATTCCTTGTACACTATCTGCATCTCCCAAAAGGACTCCTCAGATGCTGCGGAAGAATCGCCTGTTCACCCCAGGTCCGACGCCCCTGTTGCCGGCAGCGCAGACCGCGATGGCCTCGTTTGCGCTGCATCATCGCACGGCTGACTTTCGTGCACTTTTCACCAAAGTCCTTGCCGATATGAAAGAGTTCATCGGCACCAGCAATGACGTGCTGGTGCTGGCATCTTCCGGCACCGGCGTCATGGAAGGCGCCATTTCCAACCTGACTTCGCCCGGAGACAAGGTCCTGGTGTTGACTGCGGGAAAGTTCGGAGAGCGCTGGCGCGATTTAGCCAAAGCGTTTGGGTGCGTTGTGGAGGTGGTCAGCGCTCCCTATGGGCAAACCTTTACCCTGGACGAAGTCCGGCACAAGCTCACGCCCGATGTACGCGTCGTTTACGTGCAGGCGACAGAAAGTTCCACCGGCGTGCGCCACGATATTGAAGGTATCTCGAAGTCCGTGCACGACTCCCCGGACACGTTGCTCGTCGTCGACGCAATCACCGGTCTCGGCACCACTCACTTCGACGTGGACGGATGGGGCGTGGATGTGATCATTGGCGGTTCCCAGAAAGCGCTCATGATTCCTCCTGGACTGGCTTATTGCGCCGTAAGCGAGCGCGCCTGGGAGCGCATGGAGAGTGCGAAATCTCCGCGTTACTACTTTGATTTCCGTAAAGAACGAAAAGCCGCCGCCAAAGGCGAGTCGGCCTTCACGCCCGCTACCTCACTGTTTGCCGGCTTGGCAGCAGCGCTCGACTTTGTGCGTGAGATGGGGAACGACAACCTGGCCGCCGGCCGAGAACTCCTGGTCAATAACGCCGAACTTGCCGCGGAGATGACTCGTGCCGGGGCGCAAGCGTTGGGGCTGAAGCTGTTCGCACCCTCTGCTCCCAGCGCCGCCCTGACCGCGATCGCGTCTCCGGCGGCAGTCGATTCGGGAGCAATCGTGAAGGAATTCCGGGAGAAATTCTCCGCGGTGGTCGCCAACGGGCAAGGGGAGATGAAGGGCCAACTGTTCCGTATCGCGCACATTGGTTATTACGATTATCTCGACACGATTGGCATCCTCGCGGCCTTGGAACATGTGATGGCGGCGGTCAGCAAGAAAGGCGTCGAATATGGGGCCGCAGTCGCCGCGGCCCAGGAAGTGTTTGCCCGTCGCGAACTGAAAACTGCGACGCTGGCGGGCGTCGAGCGCTAACGCGGAGAGGAACCATGAAGGTTGTAGTAGCCGAGAAGATTTCAAACTCCGCGATGGACCTGTTGCGTGAGCCGCGCTGGACGATCGTCACTCCCGACCAACTGGATGGGAAATTGCCTTCGCAACTGGAGTCGGCGGATGCGTTGATCGTGCGCTCGGCGGTGCAGGTGGATGAATCTCTCCTCGAGCATGCCGGCAAGCTGCGAGTCATAGGCCGTGCCGGCGTGGGCGTCGACAATATCGACCTCGATGCCGCCACTCGCAAAGGCATCGCAGTCATGAACACTCCGGGAGCGAATGCCACCGCGGTCGCCGAGCACACGCTGGCGATGATGCTGGCCATGGCCCGCCATCTCTGTCGCGCCGATCGCCTCATGCACAACGGCAAGTGGGAGAAGAAGTCCCTGCAAGGCACTGAATTACGCGGGAAAACCCTCGGCATTGTCGGGCTGGGCCGCATTGGCATGGAAGTTGCCCGGCGGGCGCGCGCCCTGGGCATGGGCATCCTGGCTCACGATCCTTTCGTTTCTCCGGTGGTGGCGAAAGAGCAGGGAATTCAGATGTCGGACCTCGACGCCATCTATTCAGGCGCCGACTACATCACATTGCATGTGGGACTCACGCCTCAAACTACCGGCATGATCAATGCCGAGTCACTCGCGAAAATGAAGCCGGGCGTGCGCCTGGTGAACTGTGCGCGCGGAGAGTTGATCCAGGAACCCGATCTGGCTGCGACCCTGGCGCAGGGTCAGGTGGCGGGCGCGGCCCTCGATGTCTTTTCGGAGGAGCCGCCCAGCAACTCGCCCTTTGCCGCGATGGAAAACGTCATCCTCACACCCCATATCGCCGGGTCCACCCACGAAGCGCAGGAGGCGGTCGGATACCAGATCGCGTTGCAGGTCAAAGAATATTTGAAAGACGGCGTCATCCAGAATGCGGTGAACGTGCCCTCGGTTTCGCACGACGAATACATCGAACTGCAGCCCTACATCATTCTCGCGGAGCGCTTGGGCGCCTTCATTGCCCAGGCCAGCGATGGCGCATTCCAGGAGATATCCTTGCGCTATAGCGGCCACATTGCGGAGTGGAAAACGGAACTGATTCGCAATGCCGCAGTCAAAGGCATCCTGAACCAGGCTCTCGAAGAGAAAGCGAATCTGGTGAACGCGGCCGCGATTGCCGAATCCCGCGGCTTTGCCATTCATGAGGCGCGTAAGCCGAAAAGTTCCAAGGGAGGAGCGGGAAGTGTCCTGTCACTTCTGCTGCGGACCAGCAGCGAAGAGCACCTGGTGAAAGGCGCGGTGCTGCACGAGCGCGCGCCGCGCTTGCTGAACATTGACGGGATTGATATCGAGGCCCCGCTGGAACGCAACCTCATTTACCTGCGCAACCGCGACGTGCCCGGCGTGATTGGCCAGATCGGCACCATTCTCGGCGAGCACAAGATCAATATCGCGGATTTTTCGCTGGGGCGCCGCGTCGCCAATGGCAAGCCGCAGGAAGCGGTCGCAGTGGTTCACATCGATGGCCGAGTTCCCGACGCCGTGCTGCGCGAATTGAAGACACTGCCGGCCATTCACCAGGCCAAAGCCATCTGCCTGTTCTGACAAGTGCCTGACATCTGGCAGTTACCGCTCTGGTAAATTGATACCTGCATCCGCGAGAGGAGATGAATGCTGAAACGCGCAAGCCTGTTCTTTGTAATTCTGATTTTGACATCCCTTGCTGCGGCCGAGGATTACGGCCGCTTTGATTTCAGCCTCGCCGCTGCTGCCGGCCTGAGCAAGCAATCCAGCGGCAATCAGGTCACGCTTAAGCCCACGCAAGGCGGCGGCGTGCTGGTCTCAGGCCGCGTGCGTTTCGGCGCCAGGAGCGCGCTGGAATTTGATTACAGCCGCATCCTCAACACGCAAAAATTCGAAGCGCCGCCGTTTTTCTATAACTTCAACACCAGCGTCCGCGAGTACACCGGCGCTTATGTCTTCACACCGTTTAAGACCGGGAAATGGGAACCATTCCTGCTCGCGGGCATCGGTGCGCTCTCGTTTTATCCCCGCATTACGTATCTCAATGGCGTCCAGACGATTTACAGCAGCGTGAATCAAACCCAGTTTGCCTACGTGTACGGTGCGGGAACGGACTACCACGCATGGAAGTGGATCTTTGTTCGCGCGCAATACCGGGGCATTATCTACAAGGCGCCCGATTTCAAGCTCACCAACCTGTTCACCGGGGCGCACGGGCACCTGGCGGAGCCTTCCATCGGACTGGTATTCAGATTCTAGGAATTCAAGGCCGCTTTGCGGAGCTTGCGGCTCTCGGCCAGCAGCGCCATCGAGTGCATCAGGTTCTGCAGGGTGACGATGCCCACCAGCCTCTGATCTTCGACCACCGGGATAATGCTGAGATTGCGCGCAGTGAGCTTGCGGAACGCCGACGCCAAAGATTCCTTCTTCTGCGCAACTTCGAAGATGCGGTTCATGACTGCCTGTACGTAGCCATTGCCCTCCGCCCGGAGCGCATCCAGAATCTTCTGTCGCGAGATCACGCCCACCATGTCGCTGCCGCGGATGACAGGGAAGTCGTCCTGCAGCGAGTGAACTGCTTTCTCCAACGCGTCTTCCAGTGTGTCGGCGGGCGAGAGCGTGGCGAAGTCGGTCAGCATCACGTCTTCCAGGTGCACTGTTTCGAGTACCGACTGAAACACCGCCGAGCGGTCCTCGAGTTGAGCTGCGACGAACAGGAAGAAGCCGATGACAATCAGCCAGATGTTGACCAGCATCCCGGTCAGCATAAACAGCATTGCAAAGGTCTGGCCGATAGATACTGCCCTGCGCGTGGCGCGAACTGCATCCATTTTCCGCGAAAATAGCGCCCGCAGCACCCGGCCGCCATCCATGGGATAAGCAGGCAGCAGGTTGAACGCAGCAAGCCAGATGTTCACCCATACCAGGCTGCGCGGCAGATTTCCGGAAAAGACCCATGGCCTGGCCCAGAGCTGAATTTCTGGCGCGACCGCGAGCAGGATGCTGCCCGCGACAAATGCAACTGCCAGGTTCACCAACGGCCCGGCCAGCGCGATCCGGATGTCCCGCTTCCAGCTTCCAGCCTGTGCATCCAGGCGCTGCCGCGTCTCGTCCAGCAGCGTTACCCCGCCGATGGGAAGCAAAACGATCGCTTTGGCGGGGATGCCGGCGTGCATGCCCAGCAGCGAGTGCCCGAGCTCGTGCAGCACCACCGAGGCAAAGATGATCCCCACCAGCGCCAGCCCTCGCTGCGTGTCTACCCTGCCACGAGCCGCCGATTCGGTAAGCAGCACGAAGGCCAGCAGAAAAAGAAAGGTCAGATGGACGCGTAACTCGACTCCCAGAATGCGTCCTACCGGAATGGACCAGCTCCTCATTGGTAACCTGCAACCCCTCTACACCATTCTATATTTATTTAGACGCGGGGCTCGGGACCGAAGGTGCCAACTTTCATTCGAAGGTGCTAGAACTCCGAGAACGATATGCGAGTGATTGCCGGCACATACCGCAGCCGTCCGCTTCATTCCCTGCGCGGGATGGACATCCGTCCCACTTCGGACCGCCTGCGCGAGACCCTCTTCGATGTGTTGTGCGCCGGCGATCCCTCATCTCTGGAAGGCACTGTATGGCTCGACCTGTTTGCCGGTACGGGAGCGGTCGGCATTGAAGCCCTGAGCCGCGGGGCTGCCATGGTCTACCTGGTTGATTCGTCGGTCAAAGCCGCCGAACTGGTCCGAGAAAACCTGGCGGGCCTGGGCATCGCGTCGGGATTCCAGGTCATGAAGCTGGAAGCGTCGCGGGCCATCGACCGCCTTGAGAAGCAGGGACTCGCGGTGGATTACATCTTCCTCGACCCGCCGTATCGCATGGAGGACGTCTACTCTCAGACGCTATATGGTCTGGCCGAGTCAACCTTGCTGAAGCCAGCAGGACTGGTAATCGTCGAGCATCAAAAGCGATTTGATCCCGGAGAGAAGTTCGGAGCTCTAAAGCGGTTCCGTGTCCTGGAACAGGGCGATGCAGCCCTGAGCTTTTACCGGCGCGGGTGAACCTCGGTACTGTGGCCCCTTAAAATCACCAAGCGGGACGCCACACCGATCGCGGCTGTAGAGACGCAACTCAGCTGCCTGTTACATCAGCAATTCTGGCGCTCGGGAGACCAGCGGGTGCTGCATTTCCTGCAACTCGTTCTTCACCTGGTTCAGGCCGAACACGCACTGCTCAAAGTTCCGTGACAGGCTGGCAAACAACGGCGCTACTTTGGCGTATTCGAAGTGCTCGAACTTGGAGACGATGTAGTAGCTCTCCTTCCCCGCCTTCATCCAGTCAATAAAATTTTCCACGCGGTGCTTGCGCAGGTGCAGATGGTTGATACTCTCGGGGAACATCCCGGTGAAGAACAAGGTGTAGTCGCCGATGTGCTTGCGCACCTGGCGCTCGCGGTCAAACGACGGAGCCGGCCCGAATACCGGATTCGATTCGATCAGCATCTCTCCCACGTCCGACAATTGGCGTCCATTGTTCGCGCGAATCTTGAACAACTGCTCGCTATCGCAGAATTCTGCCAGCAGCTGAGAAACATAGTTCACGATTTGCGGGTCACGAATTCCAATTTCATGGGCGTAGTGTCTTCCCACCATCTCCAAGAACAACTGCTGTAGCGGATGCGATTCCGGAATCATTCGTCAGGGCTCCTTCCCCACAGAACCGGCGCCTGGTACGCCGTTCAACCTTCCTTGCGCGACTTGATATAACACCTCGTTGACGAAAGCAAGTGACTTTTGTAAGTCCTCGCAAGTCGTGCGCACTTAATTAGAACGCACAACCCGCAACAAGGTTTCATCGCGCTGAAATTAGCAGCCAGTCACGGTCAGTGCTAATCAGAAAACCTCGGGTTTCGATAGAATTATCGGCTGCACAAGGAGATCTGTTCATGGAACGCACGAATATTTCTGGCAATTCCCCCTATGAACCTATCGTCGGCTATTCGCGGGCGGTTCGCGTGGGTACACAGATTCATGTAGCTGGGACCACCGCGACCGGTATGGACGGAAAAATCGTCGGGCCGGGCGATGCGTACGCGCAGGCGGTGCAGGTGCTCAAGAACATCGAAGCCGCGCTGCGGAAAGCGGGAGCGAGCATGAATGACGTGGTTCGCACCCGGATTTTCGTCACCAACATCGCGGACTGGGAGAAGGTTGGCAAGGCGCACGGCGACTTCTTTCGCGACATCCGGCCCGCCGCGACGTTGCTCCAGGTGAGCGCTCTGGTTTCGCCGGAGATGCTGGTTGAAATCGAAGTCGACGCGATTGTGGGGCAAGAGTAGAATCCTCAAACTTCGGGGAACTCCACTATGAAAATGATCCTCCGCATCCTGGTCTGCTTGTGCCTGGTGACAGTTTCACTCGCACAGCAAGACATGACGAAATCGTCCGGCGCCACCCTGATCGCGATCAAGGCCGGAACGCTGATCGATGGCAAAGCCGATTCGCCCGCACATGACAAGATCATCCTGGTACGTGGCAACCGCATCGAGAGCGTTTCCGACGCGGGCGCGGCGATTCCTGCCGGAGCAATGGTGATTGATCTCTCCCATGCCACCGTGCTTCCCGGGCTCATCGATTCTCACACCCACATTTTTTTGCAGGGGGAAGATCCGGCTGAAGGCGGATACGACGCGAACATCCTCAAATACCCGCTTGCCTTTCGTGCCGCGCGGGCGGCGGTCTCCGCCCGCCGCGCGCTAGAGCAGGGTTTCACCACCCTGCGCGACGTTGAGACCGAAGGCGCGGGGTACGGCGATGTCGGCATCAAGCAGGCCATCGAAGGCGGTTACATTCCGGGGCCGAGAATGTATGTCGCCACTCGCGCCCTTTCCACCACCGGCGGTTATCCCCTGGAAGGATATGCTCCGGAGTTGGAGATGCCCAAAGGCGTGCAGATCGCCGATGGCCCGGTGGAAATGCGCAAGGCAACACGCGAGCAGCTTGATCATGGCGCGGACTGGATCAAGGTCTACATGACTCATCGCTCGTGGGTGGGCAAGAACGGAGAACTCGCCTCGCAGCCGACGCTCACGCTGGAAGAACTGAAAGCGGTGGTGGACGAGACTCACGGCTGGGGCAGGAAGGTCGCTTGCCACGCCTACAGTGGGATCGGCTTGCAGCGCGCGCTCGATGGGGGCTGCGACTCGATCGAGCACGGTCTGCAGATGACCGATGCCCAGATCGCGCAGATGGTGAAGCAGGGCACCTGGTACTGTCCGACACTGAGCGTTTATTACACCGACTGGGCTCCCGCCGACAGCGACGCAGGGAAGCGCGATCGACTGCGCGCCTCGGCGCATGAAGAATCGTTTCGCAAAGCCCTGAAAGCCGGGGTGAAGATTGTCTTCGGCACCGACATCGGCGGAATCCCGTGGACCGAGCCGATCGCTCAAGAGTTTCCCCGCATGGTACAGCTGGGCATGTCGCCAATGAACGTGATCAGAAGCGCGACCTCGCGCGCGGCGGAGATGCTCGAAGCGCAAGGCCAAATCGGAGTGGTAGCGCCGGGCGCCTACGCCGACATCGTCGCCGTTCCCGGAGATCCGCTGGCCGATATCAAGCGACTGGGCAACGTGCAGTTTGTGATGAAAGACGGGAAGGTGTTCAAGAGCGACGGGAAGTTTGTCTACTAATGTTCCCGCGGGAACATTAGTACGTACATTGGCGTAGCTACTGACGAACGTCATAATTCTCGGCAAGTAGCGTGCAGCCATCGGGTTAAGGACCGGTGACGACGGGTTGGCACAGGCTGCCGGGAGTGACGGCATTAGAAGCCACGTATCGCGGTTTCGAAGCCGTGAGCGGTCGGGCGGTCCCCGTCAGCGCCACTGGAGAAGTGAACGGATTATGATCCCGCGTAGTCCTCGACAGCTTACGGAACAGGAGTTCGGGTGTCTGGAGCGATTCGCTGTTTTTGAAATCTCACTCGACGAGTTGCGCTCCTGTCTCCGGCACGTCATGCGCTTCGACTTTGACGCTGCTGAGCATGAAGGAAAGCGCTGGATGAAGAATAACTTCATTGCTCCAGAGCCGGGGGTGATGATAACAAAGCAGCACATCGAAGACGCGCTCAGCAAGAGGAGAGACGGAAAGATCACGGAAGGCCAGCTCGTAGAGTGGGCGACCATGGTGCTCATGAACCACGCTTACGAGTTCGATGAAAAGGACGAAGACTTCATAGCCCAGTGGCTGAATGACATCAGCTTCGACCTTCATCCGTTCCCGGAGTGATCTACCTAAGAGGGGGACACATCCACAGCTCCACTTCTCGCCAAAGACGCGACGAAGGGGTCACCCTGCAGCCGCCGACGTTTAGTGGCTGATCTGAAATGCGACTCCGCCTCGCCCGCTTCCTCCAGAGGACGTTGTTCCCCACACGGAACCGGCGTGCAGGGTCACACCGCCGCGAGGCAGGTCGCCATCATTCTTATTGAAGCTGTGCAGGGTCGTCTCCCGCCAGCTCCCATCGGGATTCGGCGTCAATTTGAAAACCAATCCATACCCGAATGCGCCGCCTTCTTGTGTGGTGCCGTACAGGTTTCCATTCGGGTCGAATACCAGCCTGCCTGCTGGCTCATTGCCGTCGTGGGCGGTGAAGCTCTTGATCACGGTATAGTCCCAGGCGCCGCCCGAGTTGGAGAGCTTGAAAACGGTCCCACAGCCTTCGCCCGTGATCCGGCCGCAGGTCAGGGTACCGCCGATCAGCGCGGTCCCGTAGAGGTTGCCGGCGCTATCTATGGCCAGATCACCTTCCGGAAGGGCACCATCGGCGCCGCCGCTGAAGCTGTGTAATACGGTTTCTGTCCATTGCCCGTTTGCACCGGGTGTGAGCTGATACACAGTGCCCTGATTCGACGTGCCGCCGAACCGGGTGACTCCGTAAAGGTTGCCGGCTCGGTCGAGAGCGACCGTCGAATTGGGAAAATTGCCGTCCGTGCTGGACGCTCCAAAGTTGTAAAGCACAGTCTCGGCCCACACACCCGGTGAGGTTTGCGTTAACTGAAAGACAGTCCCGCAATTCGTGATTCCACACTTGTTCAGCCCGCCGCTTGTGGTGGTGCCGTAGAAGTTGCCTGCTTTGTCCAGGGTAATGCCGTCGGGGACCTCACCGCTGCGGTCGCTGAAGCTGAACAAAATCGTATAGTGCCAGCTTCCATCGCTTTGTGGCGATAGCTCAAATACCACGCCCTTGCCGGCAGATCCACCGGAGGAGGTTGTGCCGTAGAGATTGCCTGCAGCATCTCTCACCAGGGAGCCCGTGGGTATGCCTCCTTCTTGACCGTTGAACGCCTTCACAACATTCTCAGTCCAGGTTCCGTCCGCATTGGGAACCAGCTGGAAGACAATGCCTTCATCGCGGGCAGCTCCAGACAGGGTCACGCCATAAAGATTTCCGGCGTTATCGAAGACCACGGCGCCGACAGGATCGTTGCCGTCCGCAGAGCTTACAACGAAGTTGTGCAGCACGGTGTACTGGTTGGCAGCCCAGCTTGTCAACGCGTAACCGACGTTCAAGAAGAGAACAACGAAACGGGAAGGTCGTGTGAAGATCATGGACAGCTCCTGCATCTGATTTCAGGGAGAGGAGGGTAGCCGCCTGAAATGGGCGGAAGTGTATCACGCGCTGGAGGCCACATCCATCCGGGAGCACAACCTGAGTTGTTCCTGAGCCAGTTGCCGGAAGTGGTGCCTCCGAAGTTAGTCCCGCAACTCTTGCAGGACAAAGTCGGACTATTCTTTTGGTTTAATGCGGCCCAGGGGCAACAGCTCCACTTTTCGCCAAAGACGCGACAAATCGGCAGTCTGCGCAACAGAATGGGTCTATTCCCCCCTTGTGACATTCGCCCTTGACTTCATCGCTGCAAGGCGCATAATCCCATCTCTCCAGAGACTGCGGGGCTGAAACCCCGCAGGCATGGGAGGTGACCATGAGCGTCCTGGAATTGTGTGACAAGGATTTTGCGGCGGTCCGGGTCGAAGCTACCGTCGCCGATGCGATCCGCCTGATGCTGGCGCGGCATGTCGGCGCGGTTGGCGTCATCGACAAAGAAGGCCGGGTTGCAGGAATCTTCACCGAACGCGACGTCCTGCAAAAACTCGCGCTCAGCGGGCGCGATCCCGACAACACCCCGATCCGGGAACTGATGACCACGCCGGTGGAAATGGCGACGCTTTCGACCGGGCCGGGTGAGGCGCTGGCGGTCATGGTGGAGCGGCATTTCCGGCATCTGCCGGTGGTAGATCACGACTGCAAACTACTCGGGATGCTTTCCATCCGCAACGTTCTGCAATCGCGCGTCGATTCTCTTACCCAGGAACTCGATTCGCTCGAGCAATACGTTGCAAACGACGGACCGGGCGGGTAAATTCAAAGCGCGTCACCGAATCCGATAACGCAAGGACCGAATGCCCTACTACTCTCCTGCGCTCCCCAGGACTGTGGCCGTTGTGCGCATGGCGACCGCCGTCTTCTTCCTCCTGTTCGGCCAGTACAAAGTCTTCGGCAGCAGCTTCACTCACGGCGGCTTTCAGCAATATTTACAGGGATTCGTGCAAGGCGGCGCCGTCAGCTTCTATCAGCCATTCCTGGGTGATTTGGTCCTGCCGCATGCGGTGTTTTTCGGATACGTAGTGGGACTGCTCGAACTGTTCATCGGCGTGTGCCTTTTGCTGGGCATCTGGGTGCGCCCGGCTTCGGTGCTCGGGGCCCTGCACATGATCAGCCTGACCCTGGCGACGTGGTGGGAGCCTGGGCACGGCGCTCCGGTGTGGCGGTATTTTGGGGCTGAGCTCGATCATTTGCCGATGTTGTTTCTTTTTGTCATCTTTTTCGTGGTGAATGCCGGGGAGACGTGGGGTCTCGACGGCATGCGTAATCCGCCGTCGCGCAACCAGCGCGCGGCGTAGCTTCCATTCCAAGGAGCCTCATGAAGAAAATTCTCATTGTCCTGTGTGTGCTTGTTTCCTGCCTGCTGCAAGCACAGTCCTCTGCTCCCGCTCGGACCGTGATTCGGGCCGGGCACGTGCTCGACGTGCGCAGCGGCAAGCTGCTCGAAAATCAAGTGATCGTGATTGAAGGCGACAGGATCGTCAGCGTGGGGCCGGCGAGTTCCGCTCCGGCAGGTGCGACGACGATTGATCTGCCGAGCGCTACGGTGCTGCCGGGATTGATAGATGCGCACACGCACCTGACTTTCAATCCGCAATTCGGTTATGAAACGCTTGGGATTTCGGTGCCCCGCGAAGCGCTGATCGGGGCCCACAATGCGCGGCTGACTCTTGAGGCGGGCATCACCACGGTTCGTAACGTTGGTGCGAGAGGTTACAGCGACGTCGCTCTGCGCGATGCCATCAATGCCGGCGATGTCCCCGGGCCGAGGATGGTTGTGAGCGGGCCGGCGCTCAGCATTACTGGCGGTCATTGTGACAACAATTTATTGCCGTACGAGTATCACGCGACCGGCGACGGCGTGGCCGACGGGGTGGAGAACGTCCAGCACAAAGTCCGCGAGATCATCAAGTACGGCGCGGACGTGATCAAGGTGTGCGCTACGGGCGGAGTGTTGTCGAAGGGGGACGATCCAAACGCGTCGCAGTTCACGCTTGAAGAGGTGAAGGCGATCGTGGCCGAGGCACACCGGCTGGGACGCAAAGTCGCCGCGCACGCGCACGGAGCGCAGGGAGTGAGTTGGGCGTCGGAGGCGGGCGTAGATTCGGTTGAGCACGGACATCTGATGGATGACAATTCGGTGGCCACGCTCAAGAAGAATGGAACGTACTTAGTGCCTACCCTGTATCTCATGGATTGGCAGCGGGCAAACGTTGCGACAACACATTTGCCGGAGTACGCGCGCAAGAAAATGGAAATGGTTTCTGAGAAGGGTCAGGCAGCAGCGAAGAAGGCCTTTCAGTCGGGCGTGAAGATTGGCATGGGTACCGACGCCGCTGTTTATCCGCACGGTTTGAATGCGCATGAACTCGAGGTCTATGTGCGGCTAGGCATGACGCCGATCCAGGCGATCCAGACAGCCACCATCAACGATGCCGATCTGCTGGGCTGGTCCGACAAAGTGGGAACGCTCGAAGCCGGGAAGTGGGCGGACATCATTGCGGTGGATGGCGATCCCACGAAGGATGTAACGACGCTGCAGCACGTGAAGTTCGTGATGAAGGGCGGCGCAGTGGTGAAGAACGAGTACGGAAAGTAGGGCTGAGAGGATCGGTGGCCCACTCAAGCCCGCTTTTGGCTTGAGTGGGGATGTTCACACGTCACGGACTTGCTCCAACCAACGAACTAGATTGTCCTCATGCCATGGGGACTCACGCGTTTCCACCACAGCGGACAGAGTCACTGCTACCATCGCCAAAGGTTGTTTTCCACGCCCGAGAGTTGTCGAACCTTTGAGTCCGCCTTGGAGCGGGTGCGGCGCCGTTTCCGGCTTCAGGTTTACGGTTATGTCGTCATGCCTGAGCATGTTCACCTGCTACTCAGCGAACCAGAACAAGACACACTGGCCGTTGCGCTGAAGTCCTTGAAGCAAGGAGTGTCGCGGCATTTGATTGGCGATGCGGCTCATTTCTGGCAAAAGCGATACTACGATTTCAACATTCGAAGTGATTCGCAGTTTGTGGAAAAGCTGCGCTACATTCACCGCAATCCGGTGAAAGCTGGGTTGTACGAACGTCCTGAGGGCTGGGAGTGGAGTAGCTTTCGCCACTACGCAAGCAGCTGCGAGGGGCGCGTACAGATCGAGTCGGAATGGACGGCAAGAAAACGGGAGCGAGAGGCGTGGAGACTCTGTCCAGTGATGGAACTGTCCCACTCAAGCCAAAACCGGGCTTGAGTGGGCCACCGCCGGACAGGAATCTCCGCACTACGCCGGAACACCGCGGACTGCCGCTTCGATGGCCGCCACGTCGATCTTCGTCATGGGCATCATCGCCTCGAAGGCGCGCTTGGCCACTTCGCCACCGGCCGCCAGCGCTTCGGTCAATACCCGCGGGGTAATCTGCCACGAAATGCCCCACTTGTCCTTGCACCAGCCGCAGGCGCTTTCCAGCCCGCCGTTGCCGACAATCGCATTCCAGTAGCGGTCGGTTTCTTTTTGATCGTCGGTCGCGATCTGGAACGAGAAGGCTTCGTTGTGCTTGAAAGTCGGACCGCCATTGAGGCCGATGCAAGGAATGCCCGCCACGGTGAATTGGACGGTCAGCACGTCCCCTTTCTTTCCGCCGGGATAGTCGGAAGGAGCGCGGTGGACCGCACCCACGCTGCTGTCCGGGAAGGTTTCGGCGTAGAAGCGGGCCGCGGCTTCGGCGTCGCGGTCATACCAGAGAAAGATTGTATTTTTTGCGATTTTATTGGCCATGTGTTCATCCTTTCGCCCGCTGGCGCGAACGTTGTGCCCTGCGGGTGCGTTGTCATGATAGACGAGTTTCGATGGCATTTCGTCGCACGAAGTAGTCTGTGAACCGTGTGATGCGGAGACATTCGCCCAAAATAAAAAGGCCGACGCAGGGCCGGCCTTTCCGAGCAAAGCAAAAGATAAACTACTTCTTGGGCGCGATCGCGTCCTTCGCGGACTTGGCGACGCGGAATTTCACTACGGTCTTGGCCTTGATCTGAATCGGTTCGCCGGTCTGCGGATTGCGTCCCATGCGGGCCTTGCGATGCGCTTTTACCAGGCGGCCCAAGCCGGGCACGACGAATACGCCGTTCTTCTTGGTCTCTTTGATGGCGGTGTCAGCGAGGTGCTCGAGGAATGTGCTGACGGTCTTGTTGTTGGTTTCCATTTTCTCGGCCAGGTGACGGACGAGTTGAGTTTTGGTCATGCCTGCTGCCATGGATCCTCCTGAGTGCGAATCTTAAGTTTTCCAGCGGTAGCGCGTATCTTATACCATCGCTCCTGTGGAAAAGAAGCGTTTTAGCCGCATTTTTACTGCTTTTTTGCGCGTGACGTACCAAAAAAGATAGAAAAATCGCACGTTTATGGCGATCTCACCCCTGGAACCCGCTTCCCGGCGCGGCTCCTCACGGACTAAGTACCGGGTCGCGGCATACCTTCATGGGATAATGAACGCTTAGGAGACACACACCTGTGAGTTGTTCGATCTGCGAAAAGCGCAAGGAGAAGCGCTTCTGTCCAGCCATCCATGGCCGTATCTGTCCGCAATGTTGCGGTGAGTCGCGCGAGGTGACGCTGGACTGTCCCAGCGATTGCATGTACCTGCAGCAGGCGCGTGCCCACGAGAAGCCGCGCTCCGCGGACCAGTTGGACCCGGCGCTACTGTTCCTGAAAGTCGAGATTCCCGAGCAGTTCGTATACGAGCATGAGCACCTGCTCGTCGGCCTCAGCTATGCGCTGGCCAAAAGCGCTCGCCTTCATCGCGATATCGCCGATCCCGACCTGATCGTTGCTCTCACCACCATGGCCCGGGGGCTGGAAACACTTGTCAATTCCGGGTTGCACTACGAGTCGCAGATCACCAGCCTGACCCAGCAGGCCGTGATTCAGGAGCTGCAAACCATGGTGAAGGAGTACCGGGAGGCCGAGCAGAAGCACATGGGCCACACCCGCTTGCGGGACGCAGACGTTCTCCGCGCGCTGGTTTTTCTGTCCCGCCTGGCGCAGGCGCGTACCTCGGGTCGTCCCAAGTCGCGGGCGTATGTGGAGTTTCTGTTCACGCAATTTCCCGAGAAGGATTCGGTGATCGCCTCCTCTGGCGAAAGTGCGAGCCGCATCATCGTTCCTTAGGCAGCGACTCCAGGAATGTTGACCGTACTCATCCGCTGACTTTCTTAACTCCTTGTCCGGGCGGCAGTGCCTCCCGCAACTCTCGGACCGTGCGCTTGAAAACCGGATGCCGCAGCTCGGGAGCAATCTCTACCAGCGGCTCCAGCACGAAGCGGCGACGGTGCATTTCCGGATGGGGCACCGTCAGTTCCTTACTGTCAATCACCGAGTTCCCAAACAGCAGGATGTCAATGTCGATCTTCCGAGGCGTTCTCTCCCCCGAGCGCCGGCGTCCCATGTCACGCTCAATGGCCAGCAGCGCAGCAATCAGTTGTTTCGGCATTTTCTCGGTTTTCAGAGCGATGGCGCAGTTCAGGTACCAGGGATGTCCGGAGACTTCGACGGGCTCGGTTTCGTAGAAAGCGGACTGCGCGACCACCTCTCCCAGCGCGTTAATACGTTCGATCGCCGATTGCAAATGGATGGCTCGATCGCCCAGGTTGCTGCCCAACGAGAGATAAACCATCTTCTGCAATGGAGTGGTTTCCAGTGTTCAGAATTCTACCCATTTCATCCCCCGCGTTGGGGCAGATTACCAAATACATGACTTTTGTTACTTTTGGGTCACCCGGTCCGAGGGTTACCATCGTTGGGTATGCTCCTCCAGTCCTTGCTGGTTAGCCGTGACGCGCAGGTGATCGGCGTGCTCCGCCCTACGCTGGAGAAACTTTCCATCGAGATGGAGGTCTGCCGTGGAGCAAAATCCGGGAATGAGATCCTGCTTTCCGAAAAATTCGACGGAGTCATTGTGGATTGCGACGATCTCCAGGGTGGATTGGAAGTTCTGCAGAACTTGCGGAGCGGCACCAGCAACAAAAATTCTGTCGCCTTTGCCATCTTGAACGGTACCACCACCACGCAGCGCGCGTTCGAACTGGGCGCCAATTTCGTTCTGCAAAAGCCGATCTCACCGCTCAATGCGATGCGTTGCTTCAGTGCGGCTGTCGGATTCATGGCCCGGGAGCGGCGTCGCTATTTCCGCCAGCCGGTCGGCTTTGCGGTCACGGCGACCTTCGGCAAGAACCAGGAAGTTAACGCTACAGCTTCCAACCTGAGCGAGGGCGGCATGGCGCTGTGTTTCACGGGCAAGCTGCCCAGAGCGGGCCTGACGAAGGTGGTATTCACCCTTCCCGAACGCCAGGTCGTGATTGAGCCGAAAGCGGTGATCGCCTGGGCCGATGGAGCGGGGCGAGCCGGCATTCGCTTCACCGATATGCCCTCGAGCAGCCGCCAGGAACTGGAAGCCTGGCTCGCCGAGCAACTCGAGCAAGCGGACCGCCTACAGAAATAGCCACAGCCGGCTTCACCACCCTTTGCCCACGCATCTGCCTTGGAACTTGTGATCTGGGCCCGCTCGGCTCAATCTGGAGGCACAACTTCCTTTCAGGTGCGATCCAATGCTTCCTATTCAGGTACGAATTGAGCGTGCGCAACGGTTGATCGACATGTTGGAGCGCGACGCTCCTTTTCTGGCTCACCGTTTCTCCCGGTTGGCGCCGGAGCGTCAGCGCGGGGCGAAGGAATACGCTGAGCAGTTGACAGAACGTGCCAGGGCGGAACTGCAAAAACTTCGCGAGCACCAGTCTGCGTGGGAAAACAAGGACTCTGTTCCTGAGCCCGCCGATTAGCTCTTACGCCATTTGTTGCACAGCGAAGGGCGCCGGCTGAGGGTCGCTTCGAGGTTGGTCCTCGACCGTAGTTTCTTCCCACAACGTGCGATCCCGGAGAATGCGGGAGACCATCGCGGTATGCATGGCATGCCCGGCGCGGTCGGCAACGACTCGTCCCAGGATCTGCCGTCCCAGCAGCGCCAGGTCGCCGATGAGATCCAGGACCTTGTGGCGCACGAATTCGTCCTTGAATCGAAGCGGCGGATTCATGATGCCGTCGCGGGTCAGCACGATCGCGTTTTCCTGGCTGGCGCCGCGGATCAGGCCCTGCTGCCGCATTGCGTCGGCCTCGTGCAGAAAGCCGAATGTCCGGGCCGCGGCAATCTCTGTGAAGTAACTGCCGTTCGACAAATCCACGGAAAATGTTTCCCGGCCAATCAGCGGGTGCGGGAAATTGATGGTGTAGGAGACCGAGTAGCGATCCGAGGGATAGACGGCAAGAAACTTGTCTCCTTCGCGAATCTCCACCTCGCGGCGCATCCGCAAATAGGTACGTGGCCGGCGCTGCTTGCGGATCCCGGATTTGAGAATCGCTTCTACAAACGGCCGGGCGCTGCCATCGAGAATGGGAAGCTCAAGGTTATCCAGTTCCACAATCGCGTTATCAATCCCGGTGCCGATGAAGGAAGACAGCAAGTGTTCCGTGGTCGAGATCAGCACGCTTTTCTTCATCAAGCTGGTGGCGTAGCTGACTCGGGCTACATTGCGCCCGATGGCTTCTACTTCGAACCCGTCGAGGTCAACCCGCCGGAATACGATTCCTGAGCCGGGCGGAGCGGGAAGGATCCGCAAAGCCACTTTCGCTCCGCTGTGAAGACCGATCCCCTGGCATTCGATGGGACGACGAATTGTCTGCTCTTGCCTCAAACGAGATTACTTAACTGTTGGATGCAGAGGAGCTTACACGCAAGCCACGGAAATCGTATGTGGTAAATCAGACACACTGAGTGGTGGAAACCCTACCCCGCGCCGCGGGAACAACCCTATCCCCGCTTCTTGCTATGACTTAGCCCAGAAGTGTTTGGAGCGCGTCTCCGGGAGTTGTATATCGCAAGTTATCCCGAAGCTAGCGTTTGGGGGGCGTATCCGAGCCGTAAGTGATCGAGGCGGTGAAAAGGGAGTCGCTCAGCCCCTGGTTGTACTTGACGCTGTTCAGGAAGCGCTGGTTCGACATCTCGCGATTGAAGTAGCGGGTGATGTCGAACGGGGTCATCACGCCCTGGACCGGACGATAGTTGTCGTAAACCTCATCTTCCACGTTGCGCTGCTTGTCGGTGGGATCGCGCCAGGAAAAAGATTTCTTTACCGGCAGATGAGTGCTTTCGTCCAGGTAGAGAATCACCGCTTCGTTCTTTGCATTCATGATCGTGACCTGGTGCGTTGGTTTCTGCTCGGCGACAGTCTGTCCCTCGTAAAACAGCGCAATGCCTGGCTGATGGAGCCATTCCCGCAAAACCACGTCGAGGGCGTAGTGGTGACGCCGCTGGTAATCTGCCTGGTCTTTCGGATCTTCGGCGCGCGTGCCTTTGTAGGTGATCTCGTAGCCCTTGTCCCCATTTTCCAGGTAAATCACATCGCGTTTCTTGGTGAGTTCAATGCGGTCCTTGTCGGGATAACGATAGAAGCGCCAGAACACCGTCCCTACGCCGTTGGGACGGCCGAGATGAAAACTGTAGGTGCGACCTTCCTGGCTGATGTCCTGAATTCCGGTATAGGCAGCTCCGCCCAGGGCCTGGATGGCCTGGTCCAACAACGCTCTTGCTTTCTGCGCGTTCTGCTGGTCGACGGGCAGCGGTTGCGGCTGCCCGGCATTCTCCTGCGCACAGGCAAACGCAGTCAGGATCAGAATTGAGTAAAGAAGCTTCATGGCTACGGATGGTTAGACGCCGCCTGCCTCATTGTAGCTGCTCGTGGCGGGCCTGACTTATCCGGTCAGAACCGCTCCCCCGTTCACATTGAATACTTCGCCCGTGATGAACCCCGCGTAGGGGCTGCAGAGAAAAAGGATTGGCATTGCGATCTCTTCCGGAGTGCCCACGCGTCCCATGGGGATGGTGCGAAATATGGCTTCGCGAGTTTTCGGATCGGCCAGTGCGGGCTCCACCATGTCGGTATCAACCCAGCCGGGCGCAACGCAATTCACATAAATGCGGTCGCGCGCGAGTTCGGTCGAGAGTCCCTTCACCATGCTGATCAGCGCGCCCTTGGTTGCCGAATAGTCACAGTGGAAGGCCTCGCCGCGCTGGCCGGAGGTGGAACTCACGAGCACAATGTGGGCCGGCGTCTTCTGCCTCTTCATCTGGGCAACGGAATATTTGATCAGCCCGAATACGCTCTCCAGGTTGACGGCGATCGTATTTTGCCACTGCGCTTCCGCCATTTGATCGATACTGATGTCCTCGGCTGGCCAGACCCCATGATTCGCCACCAGAACATCGAGCCGCCCAAATCGCTTCACCACTGCTTCGACTAGGACCTTGGAGTTCTCGCTTTTCGAAAGGTCACTCTCAAAGGGAACACACTGCGCGCCAAGTTCCTGGGCCAGGGCCTCGGCCTTCGACTTGGCCTTCTGGTAATTGAATGCAACCTGCGCCCCGGCTGCGACGAATGCGCGAACCGTTGCCGCTCCGATCCCGCGGGAGCCGCCGGTGATGAGAGCAACTTTACCTTCCAGTGAGATTGAGATGGGCATGAGGACAGTTTGAGGAATCGTGCTTCAGCTTGCAAGCCGAAGCAAATCAGTTCTCAAAGCGGCTTGTGGTTTTCTCGGATTTGAGCTCGCGGCGCAGAAGCCGGACCAACAGGCCGTCATACCGCACGCCGCTCATCTTGTCGAGCTCTTCGAGGGCTTGCTCATTGCTCTTGGCAGGCGCGAACGATCGTTCCATGGTCATGTTGACGAAGGCGTCGGCCACAGCCAGAATGCGCGCCCAAAGCGGGATCTGCTCCCCTCGAAGTGCAGCAGGATATCCAGACCCGTCAAACGCCTCGTGATGATGTTCGACAGCCTTTTGCAGCGCTTCGCTCTCCGGCAGCGTGCTCAGAATTTCTGCGCCCACCCTGGCATGCATTTTCACCAGGTAATACTCATCTTCAGTTAACGGGCCGGACTTGTTCAAAATCCGTTCGGGCACAAAAATCTTGCCGACATCATGGACATGCGCCGCGTACGAGATGTCCGCAACTTCTTCGGGCCGCAGGCCGAGCGCCTTGGCCATGATCTCTGAGTAGCGCGCGACCATCTCGCCGTGTCCCGAGGCATTCAGTTCTCTTAATTCGGCGGCGCGAGTGAGCGCCTCGATGGACTCCCGCAGTACCTGCACGTCGCAACTTTCGTTGCCGCCGGACAGCTTGCGCAGGGTGGTCAGCAGTTCTTCCAGGTGCTCAGGGCCGGTGTGCTCGCGCTGCAAAAAGCCTTCAATGTAGCCGGATATCAACTGCCGCTGCACAGCCGCGCTTTCGCCCTCGGCAAAATCCTCCGCCGTCGAGACGCGGTCCCCGCCGGCGTGCTTCGAAACGTACATGCCGGCGTCTGCGACGCGAATAATGTCTTCGACCGAATAGCCATGGACCGGGAACGCAGCCACACCGAAGCTGCCGGTGATGTGGTGCTCATTCAGCATCGGGTCGGTCGAAATCCATAACCGCAGGCGTTCCGCCAGGATCTGCGCCTGTTCCACGCCGGTCTCAGGCATGAGGATGATGAACTCATCGCCGCCGTAGCGCGCGACCACATTCGATTGCCGGCATTTTTGCTCGAGTAAACGGCCCACGCGCGCCAGCACCAGATCTCCTTCCAGGTGCCCGAGCCCGTCGTTCACTTCCTTGAATTTGTCCAGATCCATCAGAACTACGGAGAAAGGCCGTCCCGAGCGCGAGGCGCGCCGCCATTCCGAGGTCAAGGCCTCCCAGAAGAATCTCCGGGTCTTGATTCCGGTCAGCCCGTCGGTAATCGATTGCTGTTGCAGCTTCTGGAAAACGAAAGCATTGTGCAACGCTGTCGCCAGCAAGTCCGCGAGCGTGCTCATGATCAGCTGATCTTCCTGGTTGAACGCATCTTCTTCACGGCTTTCGACATTGAGGACGCCGAGCAGGGTTTCTCCATAGCTGATGGGAATGCACAGCACCGCCTTGGAACCCGGCAGCACGCCCTGCACATGACCCTCACTGCTGGATTGCACCAGGGCGCTCTCACCGGTGCGCGCCACCCGCCCCAGAATGCCCGCGCCCAGCGGAATCCGCTTGCCCAGGGCCTGCGTGGTCGCCCCAGCTTCGGCCTTGATCTCAATGTCTTTGGTGACGTAATCCAGGATCCCTATCCCGATATGATCAAAGCGGAAATTCTTCTGAATCTCGGCGACGATATCGGCCAGCATCTGCTCGGAGTCTTCACTGGAAATCGCGGTCTTGGAGATGTTGTTCAGGAACGAGAACTGCCGCGCCCGCCGCTGCTCTTCCGCGAACAGCCTGGCGTTCTCGACTGCGACGGAAACCTGGCCAGCAGCGGTCTGCATGACTTCCAGGTCACGTTGCTCAAACACGAACTCGCGCTCGGTGTTGCGCGCGGCCATCACGCCGGCAGGTCTTCCTCCCAGAAGAATGGGAGCTGCGCAGAAGCACTTGGCCGGCTTTCCCGGAAGATAACTGACGCCCAGGCGGTCGCGCGTCCTTTCGAGCTCCGAGCGAATGAGCAAAGGCTGTCCAGTGCGAATGATGTACTCGGTCAGTCCATTTCCGGCCTTGCGGCTGCGCTTGGGGAGCACGCGGTTATCTTCCACTTCCAATTCGAAGCGAATCTCGTCACCCTCGAGGAAGGCGATGTAGAAATCACTGGTATCGAAGATCTGCCCGAGTTCCTTTTGCACGGCGTGCAGGATCTCATCCTGGTCCAGGCGCGAACTGATGGCTTGTCCAATCTGGGTGAGCAGTTCGTATTCTTTCGTGCGCCGCTGCGCGTCGTGCATTACCACGTAGTTTTCCAGGGCCAATCCGATCTGCAGAGCCAGGCCGATAAGCAGGTGCAGGTTGGAAGTGCCGAAGACGCGGCGTCCGGCGTGGGGAAAAAGAATCACCCCAAAATTGTGCTCGCGGGTCTGCAGGCTGACCGCGGTCACGTTGTGAATAGCGTTTTCGCTCAGCACCTGGCGGAACTGCTCAAACTTGCCGCCAGGGAATGCCGGCAGCGGTTCTGCCATGTCCGGAACATTGCGAAACGTAACAAATCCGCCGCGCCGGTAAGAGAGTTCGCATATGTATTCGCCGGCCCCGCTTTTTTCCAGCTTTTGCACGAGCTCGTCGGTGAAGCCACGCTGCACGGAAGGCAGAATCGCGCGCCAGCGCTCCGACATGTAAATCACCGCGCGGTTGGTCGGTAGAGGCGATACCAGGCGGTCAAGAATGCTCTGCACGCTGGGCACCAGGTCCTGCGCACCGAGCAGCCGCATCGGATCTACGCCGATTCTGGAGAACGCGAGCGCATTTTCCTGTACCGCGTTGCGCTCGTTCTCAAACAGCACCATCACCATCGCGATCCCCAGCAGCATCTGCGGGATCGGTCCCAGCAACTGCCCCGATACGCCGAACAGTTCAATAAAGGGATTGCGGAACTGCCCGACGCCCATCAACACCGCCCATAGCGCCAGTGACATCGCCAGCAGGCGAAATGCGAGCGAGTTCTTCCGATGGGCGTGGCGGTAGAAATAAAGCGATGAGTACAGCAGCACCGCGGCCAGGAAGATTTCCAGGCGGAAGTGAGGGTTGGTGACAACTTCGGGACGAAACACACCATTGATGACCCTGGCTTTCACGTTCCAGTAGGACAGTCCGGCGCCGATGATCGCGATCACGACTTCGTACCACTGCAGCCGGAAGCGGTCCCGCATCAGCCGTGTGGATACGAAAATACAAATCGCCATCATCACCAGAAGCGCGGACCCGACGAACGCCACAAGCTGCGATGGTGCGAGTGCGCCTACTCCGTCCAACACGTAATGTAAGGTGAAAGCCGCCCACCCGAATTGCCAGGCGCGGAAATAAGCCTGCCGGCTCTGCTCGTACAGGTAGGTGAAGACAAGGAAAAGCAGCAGGGCGACCACGCCCGGCACAATGACCATACTGATGGCTACACTGTTCATGAAAACAGGGGTCCGGTCTCAGGTATCACGAAAGGGAGCCGTGCGAAGTCAATGGTTTCACAGCCTTCACCGCAAAACAATAGTGTTGAGAGGAACGCCTGCAATTTTGCCTCACGGCTACCCCAAGGTGCCGAAGCACTTAACGGCGAGCCCCAGAAACAGCTTGCTTGACGCCATTTTCACAGCGACCGTAACATGGCCGATGATTACCCTTGATGAGTAGCATACCCGCCTCGTCCGACCGTCCAATTGCTGGACAGAGCCTCCCTCCCCGGGTTCGTTTTGCCCCCTCACCCACCGGATTCCTCCACGTTGGAAGCGCCCGCACCTTCATTTTCAACTGGCTTTTTGCCCGTCACCACGGTGGCGCCATGATCCTGCGTTTGGACGATACCGATGTCGAGCGCAATTCGGAGGCGTCGGTCCATTCGATTTTCGAAGGGTTGCGCTGGCTCGACCTTCCCTGGGACGAAGAATATAAGCAGTCCGAGAGGTTAGCCCTTCACCACAAGACTGCCTGGGACATCTTTGCCAGAGGTCTCGCCTATCGCGATTTCACGCCCGCCCATTCCGGCGATGCAGAAAAATCGGGGACGCAAGGGACCTGGCTTTTCAATCCCGGCATGCGGGAGCTGTCCGCCGAAGAGAGTGACCGCCGCGCTGCCGCCGGTGAGCCATTCGCGCTGCGCTACAGAGTCCCTCGCGGCGAGGGGCGGGAGGTTTGCTTTGTGGATGCGGTTTACGGAGAGCAGGCGAAACTAGCCGATGACATTGAAGACTTCGCCCTCCTGCGCAGCGATGGAATGCCTACTTACCACCTGGCATCGTGCGCGGACGATATGGACCTGCGCATCAGCCACATCATCCGCGGCCAGGACCATCTCTCGAACACCTTCAAGCATTGCCTCATTTTCGAGGCGGCGGGATGCAAACCGCCACAGTTCGCCCACTTGCCGCTGCTGGTTGCGCCTGACGGAACCAAGCTCTCCAAGCGCCGCCACGGACCCGTGGTCAGCGTCACAACCTATCGCGATGCCGGGTTCCTGCCCCAGGCGTTCATTAACTTCCTTTGCCTGCTGGGCTGGTCGCCAAAGAATGATCGCGAGCAGATGCCCAGGCAGGATCTGATAACAACCTTCTCCTTGGAAGGCATCAATCGTGCCAACGCAGTGGTGAATTTCAGCAATGAAGATCCGTTTGATCCCAAGGCAGTGTGGCTGAATGCGGAAAATATTCGCGCGCTCGCCATCTCTGACCTTGCCGCCCAGTTGCTACCCATCGTCCTCGCAGCCGGGTTCCAGGTCGATATGGCCAAGATGCTCCAGATTGCCCCTCTGGTTCGCGAGCGTATCAAACTGTTGCGCGATGTACTGACCGTGGCCGATTTTTTCCTGCTGGATCCCTTGCCGCCTTACGACCCCGCCGACCTGATTCCGCAGAAAGGCGATCGACTGCTGGCGCGCAAGGTGCTGGAACGAGCGAGCGAGATCTTCGCCCACACTGAGTTCCAACACCACGCCCTGGAAGCGGCATTCCGAAGCGCCGCCCAGGAATTACAGATCAAGGCCGGGCAGATGTTTCAACCTGTGCGGGTCGCGGTTTGCGGCCGCAAAAATGCGCCGCCCCTCTTTGAAACGTTGGAAGTGCTGGGAAAAAACAAATGCTGTGAGCGAATTCAACAAGCTCTCGAAAATCTTTAGGACGGCGCGACGCTGCCTGCAACGCGAACATCACGTCCCAGGGTGGCTGGCCGGCAGCAACTCTCAATGCCCGCAGTCCCTCATCTACAGAGTTCATGGTATGGGCGCTCAGCCGAGCCAGTTGTATTTTGAGAGATGGTCGGCCGACTAGTAGAGACCGGCGCACTGTTGTGTGTGCAGTGCCTCGTTCCCGCTGGTTTTCCACCTCTGCGAGTGTGGCCCATCAGAACTGCTCCAAGGAAAGCAACAGAAGATATGGAAGATACACGCCTGAAAATCGGTATCGAGGGCCTGGACGACATTCTTAATGGCGGGCTTCCCAGCGGTCATCTATATCTCCTTGAAGGCGAGCCCGGTACCGGAAAGACCACGATCGCCCTGCAGTTTCTAATGGAAGGGGCAAAAACGGGTGAATCGGCACTTTACGTGACTTTGTCAGAATCCAAACAGGAACTGCATTCCGTTGCCGAGTCCCACGGTTGGACGCTGGACGGAATCGAGATTTTCGAACTGTTGCCGGAGGAAAACAGCCTCGGGATCGAGCGTCAGTACACCGTCTTCCATCCCGCCGAGGTGGAACTGGCTGACACGACCCGCGCCATCCTGGACCGGGTGGAGCATTGCCAGGCGCGGCGAGTGGTCGTCGATTCTCTTTCCGAACTGCGCATGCTGGCCCAGGAGCCGATCCGTTATCGCCGCCAACTGCTGGCGTTGAAACAGTATTTTTCCGGGAAGCGGTGCACCGTGGTGCTGTTGGACGACAGAACTTCCACCCAGGACGACCTGCAACTCCACAGCGTCGTGCACGGAGTGATATCGCTGGAGAACCTGCCCAGGGAATACGGCATCAAGCGGCGCCGCATGCAGATCACCAAGCTACGGGCTTCGGCTTTCCGCGAGGGCTATCACGATTACAGCATCAAGCGTGGCGGGGTGCATATTTATCCGCGACTGGTGGCGGCCGAGCACAATCCCGGTTTTTCGTCCGAGCTGGTCACCAGCCAGGTCCCCGAGCTTGACGCCCTGTTTGGGGGTGGAATTCATCGAGGCACCAGTACCCTGGTGACAGGACCCGCCGGAAGCGGAAAATCGACAATCTGCGCCAAGTACGCGGTTGAGGCTGCGCGACGCGGCGAAGCCGTCTCGGTTTATCTGTTCGACGAAGGGCTTCGGACCTATCTGTCACGCCTCAACAGCCTGGGCATGGACCCTGAAAAGCACCTGCAAAGCGGGATGCTCACGGTCGAGCAGATCGATCCCGCCGAGTTGTCGCCGGGAGAATTCGTGGCCAGAGTTCGCAACTCCGTCTCTTCCCGTCACTCCCGTGTCGTCGTCATCGACAGCCTGAACGGCTTCATGAACTCCATGCCCGGGGAACGATACCTCCCGATCCAGCTGCACGAACTGATCTCCTACATGAACCAACAAGGAGTCGTCACGCTGCTGGTCTTTGCCCAGCACGGACTGCTGGCCGATCAATTGATGAGCGTGGTGGACGTCAGCTACCTGGCAGACGCGGTCCTGCTGCTGCGCTATTTCGAAGCGAATGCAGCGTTGAAGTGGGCGGTCTCGGTGGTTAAGAACCGCAGCGGCAACCACGAAAAATCCGTTCGCGAACTGATCTTCAACGGAGGCATTAAACTCGGCAAGCCTCTCACCGCGTTTCGAGGCATGATCAGCGGCACTCCCGAAACGGTTGGGTCGCATCCCGGCCAGACTTATCCCGAAGATGGCAACTGATCACGGGATCGACCTCTCGGTGATGGTCCTGGCGCCCATCGGACGCGATGCCCGCCTGATTGCCGACGTGCTGCGGAGCTCGGGTATCAAAACCCAGATCGCAGAATCCCCTGCCGATGCAGTGAAAAAAATCCAGGACGGAGTTGGCGTCGCGCTGATTGCGGAAGAAGCTCTCGATCCGGCTTCTATCCGCGATCTTTCTGAAGCTCTTGCCAAGCAGCCGCGCTGGTCCGACCTTCCCGTTATCGTGATGACTGGAAGCGGAGGTTCGGATCCGGCCAGCGATCGCCTGGTGGCCATGCGCGCCCCTCTCGGCCACGTCACCTTGGTGGAGCGTCCGGTACGCCCTGTCACGTTGCTGAGTACGGTGCAAGGCATGTTGCAGGCACGCCGCCGCCAGCACGAGATTCGTG
Organism: Terriglobales bacterium; assembly: GCA_035652095.1. GTDB lineage: Bacteria > Acidobacteriota > Terriglobia > Terriglobales > Acidobacteriaceae > DASREM01. Next base: position 45,545 of record DASREM010000018.1, read on the forward strand.
ACCACCTGTCCGAGCAGGCCGAGATGCGGCGGGCATTGCTCGAGAGCCATCAGAGGCTGGAGTCTGAGGTGGAACGCCGCACCCAGGCCCTGCGCACCCTGTCGGCCCGGCTACTCCACACCCAGGATGATGAACGCCGTCGCTTGGCGCGGGAACTGCACGATAGCCTGGGCCAGTATCTGGCCGCGTTGAGCATCAATCTCGACTTGATTCAGTCCAATTCGCCCGAAGTGACCGCCCGGCTGGGCGAAGCTCGCGACACTCTCCAACAGTGCATCCAGGAGACCCGCACCCTTTCGTACCTGCTGCACCCGCCCCTGCTCGACGAAATGGGCCTGGAATCCGCGGTACGCTGGTACGTGGAAGGCTTTGGCCAGCGCAGCGGGATCCAGGTGAAGCTGGTCCTGGAATCGATGAGAAGAATGCCCGCTGTCACCGAAACCATGTTCTTTCGCGTGATCCAGGAAACCTTGACCAACATTCATCGCCATTCTGGCAGCCGTAAAGCCGAGGTGCGGTTGCAATGCGAAGATGGCATCGCCCGGTTGGAGGTTCAGGATTACGGTAGCGGAATCCCCCGCGAGTTCCTGGAACGCTTTCAAACGTCGGGTGTCGGGGGCGGGGTGGGCTTGGCCGGAATGCGGGAGCGAGTGAATGAACTGGGCGGCCAATTGCAAATCGTCTCGGGCGGGCAGGGAACCTTGGTGAGAGTCTCCTTGCCGGTCGCCCATGCTGCGCAACCAACCTACCAGTCCTAGCGGGTGCCGGACGTTCAGGGGCTTCGCCGGTTCTCCTCGAAACCCGCGCTGGTTATAAGATAGCTTCAGATGAATTCCACGAAATCTGAAACTGAACCTATGTCCTCTCCATCCGCGCCCGCGCCGGCGTCGAATTTCATACGCGACATCATTATCGAAGACCTCAAAACCAACAAGTACGAGGGTCGGGTCCAGACCCGATTTCCCCCCGAACCCAACGGTTACCTGCATATTGGGCATGCCAAGGCCATCTGCCTGGATTTCGGCTTGGCGGACGAGTTCCACGGACACACCAACCTTCGTTTCGATGACACCAATCCCACCAGGGAAGAGACCGAGTATGTGGACTCCATCATGGAGGACGTGCGCTGGCTCGGTTTCGAGTGGGAGAACCTGTACTACGCCTCGGATTACTTTGATCAGCTCTACGCGTGGGCGGTGCAGCTCATCAAGGCCGGCAAGGCATACGTGGACGATCTTTCAGCCGACGAGATTCGTAAGCATCGCGGCACTCTGACTGAGCCCGGAAAAGACAGCCCCTATCGCAATCGCTCGGTCGAGGAGAACCTGGACCTGTTCGAGCGCATGCGTAAAGGCGAATTTCCCGACGGCTCGCGAACTTTACGCGCGAAGATTGACATGGCCTCGCCCAATCTCAACATGCGCGATCCCGTGATGTATCGCATCCTGCATGCCGATCATCACCGCACCGGCAGCAAGTGGTGCATCTATCCCATGTACGACTTTGCGCATGGCCAATCCGATTCGCTGGAGCGTGTCACCCATTCCATGTGCACGCTGGAGTTCGAAGATCACCGGCCGCTGTATAACTGGTTTATCCAGCAGCTCGGGATTTTCCCCACGCAACAGATCGAGTTCGATCGCCTGAACCTGACCTACACCTTGCTCAGCAAACGCAAGCTGCTGCAACTGGTACAGGAGAAGCACGTCAGCGGATGGGACGATCCCCGCATGCCCACGTTGTCGGGCATCCGCCGCCGTGGCTACACTCCGGAAGCGATTCGCAACTTCTGCTCCGCCATCGGAGTTTCGAAGACGAACGGCTCGATCGAACTGGCGATGCTCGAGCACTTCGTCCGCGAAGACCTCAACAAGCGTGCCGCCCGGGTCATGGCTGTGCTGCGCCCGCTCAAGCTGGTGATAGACAACTATCCCGAAGGCCAGGTCGAAGAGATGGACGCGGTGAACAATCCCGAAGACCCCAACGCTGGTACGCGGAAGGTTCCATTCTCCCGGGTGCTTTACATCGAGCAGGACGATTTTCGCGAGGACCCGCCCAAAGGCTATTTCCGTCTTTCCCCCGGCCGCGAGGTGCGTCTTCGCTATGGATATCTCGTAACGTGCACCGGAGTGGTGAAGAACGAGAAAGGCGAAGTGGTCGAGGTCCGCTGCACCTATGACCCCGCTACCCGGGGCGGGAACACTCCCGACGGCCGCAAGGTGAAGTCCACGATCCACTGGGTGTCCGCCCAACACGCAGTCGAAGCCGAGGTCCGACTCTACGACAACCTGTTCAACAAGGAAGATCCCAGCAAGGTGGAAGAGGGAAAGGACTTTACCTCGAACCTCAACCCTGATTCGCTGGAGGTGATCGCCAACGCAAAGCTGGAGCCTTCGCTCGCCAACGCGAAGGCGGGAAGCCGGGTACAGTTCGAGCGTCTGGGCTATTTTTGTGCCGACCCGGATTCCAGGCCCGGCAGGCCGGTTTTCAACCGCACCGTGGCGCTGAAAGACACCTGGGCGAAGGTGGAAAAGAAGCAGAAGTAGAAGACAGTCGGCCAGCCCAGGCGCTGGACAGGCCAGGAATTTCTAGCTATGCGCGTGCGGGCTCTGCGCGGGATTGGCCTTACGCGGGGCGGGACCTTTGACCACTTTGACTTCGAACTCCACCGGCAGCTGCTTGGGCGGATAACATGCCGCGTTGTCGCAGGCTTGATATTTCAGGTTCCCGTGAAATACGTACTTTCCGGGCAGAACATGCGCCAGCGGGCGAACCGAAACCACGACCGAGAAGTCCCCGCTGTAGACGCTGAGTTTCTCATCCGGCGCAAAGGGGAAGCTCATCTCCTGTCCGGCGGGATAAGTGATTTTCCCGAGCACAATATCGGTCGGCGCGTTGAGCTTCAGCGCAGTGGGAATCAGGAACTCGGACTTCGGGGTATTGGAATTTACGTGGAAGCCGTTGCCGATGCGGAAGTGCAGTTCGACGGGGTTGGCTTTGCCGCGGGTCACGTTGGTGACCGGCACCGGCGCCATGGTCACCGACGGCACTTTCTTTCCGGGGCTGTCCTGTGCAGAACTCGCCACGCACAGGCCCAAAACTCCAAGCGCTACGCAGCGGAATAGAAAATCACGCGCGACTGATTGATCTCTCATTTAGTTCTTGCTCAGGGCCCTCTTTACTTCGTCTTCGATCTCGCCCCGGCCCTTCAACCCGAACACGCGGTCTATGAACTTTCCATCCCGGCCAATGTAAAACGTGGCGGGAAGGAACTGGATTCCGCCATAGGAGTCGCCCACCGACTCTTTCCCGACCAGGATGGGGTAGTTCACTCCCATGTCCTTGGCGAACTTGGCGATGTCATCCTGGCTGGCATCGTCCATTGCCACACCGACAATCTGCAGGCCGTCTGGCCCGTACTGCTTCTGCAGTTCCACCAGCCATGGCATCTCGACTTTGCACGGACCGCAATAAGTCGCCCAGAAGTTCAGCAGGACGGCCTTGCCGTGATAGTCGGAGAGGCGGACCGTCTTGCCTTCGAGCGATTTCAATTCGAAGTCCGGGGCCGGCTTGCCTTTCATCGCGCCCACGCCCGCGCCGCTGGGATCGGCATTGGGCCGCGACATGTGGTAACCAAACACCAGCATTGCCGTGACCACCATGGCCACAATAATCAGAATCACCGGATCACGTTTCACAATTACTCCATCACTTGGCGAAGCGATTAAAAAAGGTCAGATAGTTCGAGATAATAGTAAAGCGGCCGGCGACCAGCAACACGCCGAGAACCATCATCAGCGCGCCGCTGGCTACTTCCAGCGCATGCATATGCGCGCGGAAGCGGCCGTAGAACCTCAGGAAGCGCTCGATTCCCAGCGATGTCAGCAGGAACGGAACCGCCAGCCCCAGAGAGTAAATCGCCAGCAGCAAAATTCCTTTCATCACCGATTCCTGGGTTGCTGCGAATCCCAGGATGATCGCCAGGATCGGCCCCACGCACGGCGTCCATCCAAAGGCGAACGCGAACCCGATTACAAATGCGCCCCAGGCCGTGCTGCCGCCTTTCACACTGTGCAGACGCGCGTCGGTATAAAGCGCCTTGATCTTGAAAATGCCAGTAAGGTGCAGGCCGAAAATGATAATGACTACTCCTGCCACTTGCGCCAGCACCGATTTGTAGCGCGCCAGCAGCTGGCCTACCCCAGTTGAGATCGCTCCCAGGGTCACGAACACGATGCTGAACCCCAGAATAAATCCCAGGGAGTTCAACATGACTTTGCGCAGAAGTTGTGTTTCCTGCGACTTGAGCTCCTCCACTCCTGCCCCGGAGATCAACGATACATATCCCGGAACCAGCGGAAGCACGCAGGGCGAGAGAAACGAAATGAGTCCCGCAACGAAAGCCGCAAGTGGAAGAGGTAAGCTATCCATTCTCAATCATTCTACTCGGTTAGACGCACACCCTAGCAAAGCGGTACTCGCCCTTATTTAAGAGATGCCGTGACCTGGGCGCGAGTTACAGCGTCAGGATTGTTACCAATGTCACTTTGTCGGCTTCTTCTTTCCCGGAGCAGCCTGTGACGGGGCCGGTTGTGCGGATTCACTCGACAGCTCTTCAGGGGACTGCGCGATTACTTTTTTGACAAATCCGGGAGGAACCGTCGCAGTCAGGATTGCGCGCTCTTTGTGCTGTTCAATTTTCAAGCTCTCGAAGAACTGTTTCACGTCGGCATCCGAACCCTGTCCGGAAACCGTGATCTCGGCGTTCCGAAACAGGTTCAGAAATGTGCCCACCTGGTCGGTCAACTGCTTAGCTTCCTCTTCACTCCCGGTCACGGCTTCCGTTTTCATGCCAATGCTGCCCAGGTAACGAACCGAACTCACGATCACAGCGGGCTTGGAAAAAAGGAACGCCAGGAATGGGGGTTGCGCGCCGGCAGAGGACGGCTGCACCCGAAAAATCGTCCAGGCCAGGCTCGCAATCGGCACCTCCTTGTAGTACTGCCGCAAGAACGAGGGGCCGCCGAAGGGCGAGGCCAGCTTGCGCGAGCGGTCAATCATGCCGCGTATGACCAGGGGATCGCTGCTGTTGGATGCGGCGACCGTATCCACTCCGAGCACCGCCACTCGCAATATGCGGTTTTCCAGCGGAATGTTGTAGATGTCGATCGCGCGATAAGTGTCCACTGCTTGAGCCAGGCTCCGCAGGTAGGCTCTCAGCCGCTCTCCATGAAACTTCCCTACGAATACTTCAGAAAAACGAGGCTGCTGCTGCTGCTGCTGCGTCCCTGGCCCTACCGGGGAGGAATAATGGATGGCGAAGGCTGCTTCGTCGAGGTCGCGCTCGAACTGAAACCCGGTCGCCTGAATGAACTGCTCGTACTCAGGATCATGGGAGACTTGGGGCAGGTCTCCGGAAACATTGGCGCGCCGCATCCATTGCAGGTTCACGTAAAGGAAACCATCGGCGCTGGGCAGCAGACGGGCGGCCTCGGGCGGGGCGTGCTTGCGAAGTTGGACAGCCAGCGTGACCACCGCCGCGACTACCACCACGGACAGAAGAATTGGAAGGGTGCGTCTTATGCGCATGAAGAACGGCGTTTCACGGGCAAAACTCTTCGCAAGCGAAAGCAACCGGACCGGAAGCGCCCATCATAGCATCCGGGAAGCCGACTATTCTTCAAGCCCAAGAAAATACAGGCTGCCCGGTTGCACGTGGGTTGCCGTTGTGATAATTTTATGAATTGTCCCGGACATCAGGAAGGGATCTGTGGGCAGTTGTCGCCCGGTAGGCGTAATTGTCCCATATGCTGGCGTAGCTCAGTTGGTAGAGCATCTGATTTGTAATCAGAGGGTCAGGGGTTCAAATCCCTTCGCCAGCTCCAGTATCGGATCCGGAACACAACGTAAAGCGGCGCGGCGGCACAACAGTTTTTATCCCTGGCACTCCATAAGGAAGCTTTCCAAGTGTGGTGTATTGCGCGCGAGAATTTCTGTGCGCATGGTCTGATCTTCTAGTTGGAACAACCGCTGTAGTCCTAATTGCGCGCATGCGCGTTTTCGGCGTCAAGTCGCCGGGAGTTGCAGGAAATGGAGCGACAGCGCTCCGTATTTTGCACAGGTGGGTGAGTGGTTAAAGCCGACAGACTGTAAATCTGTTCCTCCTAGCGAGGTACGGAGGTTCGAATCCTCCCCTGTGCACCAGAATGTTTGTCCGGCTACGGAGTTCGGCCCGGACAGTGAAAGCGCAGTTTGAATATCAAGCAGAAGCTGGTTCTGGCGTTGACGGCCTTTGCGGTTCTTACGGCACTGGCCTGGACAACTTTGTCGGATGAACCGATCCAGGTCTTCGATTTTCAAGTGCGCCTGCGAACGGGCACGCTGGTGGTTTTAGGGCTGTTCGCGTTTCGCACGTTGTTGCACTTTTATAAGGTAAGGATTGAAGAGGCGGACGCGAAACGTCAGAACAGTCCGAGTTGAATTTGTCGCGAACGGCTTTCGAGTGGGCAGTAGGGCGGGAGTAACTCAGTGGTAGAGTCACAGCCTTCCAAGTCGAGCCGATTAGCAGGCGTGAGCGAAGCGGGAGCCTGCTGGCGAGATCCTGAGCGAGAGCGAAGGACCCTTGGAAGTGAGCAGTGAATTCAAGCGGGAGTAACTCAGTGGTAGAGTCACAGCCTTCCAAGCTGTTGGTCGCGGGTTCGATTCCCGTCTCCCGCTCCAGTTTTTTGGAAAGCAGGGCCGATGTAGCTCAGTTGGTAGAGCACTCCCTTGGTAAGGGAGAGGTCACCAGTTCAATCCTGGTCATCGGCTCCAGATTTCTGATTTGAGGCGATTCGGCGTGCCAGGTTTGCAGCCAGCAGTTTTACCGGTGGTGCGGGAAAAAGAGTTTGAGGAACTGAAGGGCGCGATCGCCCGCTCACTTTCTGCGGCGAACGTCGAAGAGTTTCTGAAGCGCGTGAAGAAGAGCGGTACCCGGGTTCGACAGTTCGACCTGGTCCTCGGCGGCGGAGTTTTTGAGCGCGTAGATCAGGAACTTGCCAAGTCCGGACGCACCGCGAAGATGCTTTACGGCGAATTGCCGGTTTCGGACCAGGCCCAGATTCGCGAATTTTATTTGTCCAAAGTCGAGGAAGTTGAGCCCGCCCTGCGGACCAAATTCCAGAAGCTTTACCAGTATTACTGAGTCAATAAGCGAGGCACGGCACTTTTATGGCGAAAGAGAAATTTGAGCGCACCAAGCCGCACTGCAACGTTGGGACGATCGGGCACATTGATCACGGCAAGACCACGCTGACGGCGGCGATCACCAAGGTGTTGTCCAAGCACAACCCCAAGATCCAGTTCCGGTCGTTCGATTCGATCGACAACGCACCGGAA
>DASREM010000019.1:0-104002 GCA_035652095.1 Terriglobales bacterium
GCAAGTTCGGCTTCGACCTTGCCGCAGATCGCAGCTGCCGCAGAGTTCGGACGCGCAGCAACTTCGGTCAGATTGAATTTCGAAACGGCGTTCTCCAGCTCTTTTCCGAGTTCCGTAGTTTCGCTGATGTTCAGTACATATAGGATTGGCTTCTCGCTGAGGAACATGAAGCCGCGAAAGCGTTTTTTGTCCTCGGGCGTCATCTCCAGTTCGCGGAGCGGACGTTCGGTTTCAAGATGTGCCCTGGCACGCTTCAACAAATCAAATTCCCTTTCCAGTTCAGCAGAGCGCATCTTCTTTAAATCTTTTTCGACCCGTTCAAGCCGTTTTTCGATCTGACCGAGATCGCTGACCATGAGATCGAATTCGACGTTCTTGATGTCGCGCAGCGGTTCGATCGGACCTATGTGAGGAATGGAATCATCTTCGAAGGCCCGGACGACGTGGGCGAGCGCGTCGACCGGGCGCAGGTGCCCCAGAAATCCGGCTTCCTTCAGCGACTCCTGTCCGATGGCGCCGAGGTCCACATATTCAACCGAGGCATGGGTGAGTTTCTTGGGGTGGTACATGGCGGCGAGGCGATCGAGGCGGTCATCGGGAACTTTGGCAACCCCGATATGCGCCTCGCGCGGGTTGGAATAGCCCGCGGCCGGCGCCTGCGCCTTGGTGAGAATTCGAAACAGGGATGTCTTGCCTACCTGGGGCAGGCCAATGATGCCAGTTTTCATATGAATGTTTCCGGTCGGCGAACCACTCGCTGGGCTTCTTGCTCTTGACTATGAAAGGGAGCCCGCAATCTGGATTCGAACGCTGCGGTGGCCAGATCCGCCTGGAGATTTAGCCGCTCAAGCAGGATAAACGATGGGTGGCGAATTGCCCAAGTTGCGCCGTGGTATTCTGCAGCCGATTGAGACCCGCGCCGGCCAAATTCAAGCTCTCCCACGTTGCGGCTCTGTTCATTGGGTTCGTAGCGGCCGTTGGCGCGCAAGGCCAACTGGAATTCCGCAAGTTGGATGAGGCGATTCTTCAGGCAAGGCTCGAAACGTTCTCCAGAAAGAACGACGAGCGAGAAGCGATGCTCAAGAAGCTGTTCCTGGAGTCTGGGTGTGATCCGAAGCAGATGTCGGAGCAGTTGGTGAAGAAGAAGATTGTTCCCAATCTGATCTGCGTGCTCCCCGGAGAGAGCGATGACATCATTCTGGTTGGAGCCCATTTCGACAAGGTGAACGCGGGGGACGGAGTTGTGGACAACTGGAGCGGCGCCAGCCTGCTCCCAAGCCTTCTGTACAGCCTGAATGACAAGCCCAGGCACCATACCTTTGTCTTCGTTGGCTTCACAGGGGAAGAGTTGGGATTGGTGGGATCGGAGTTCTACGCCAGGAAACTCAGTACCGAACAGCGGTCGAAGGTCAAGGGCATGGTGAACCTGGATACACTCGGCCTGGGACCCACCAAGATCTGGGCGACGCATGCCGATCCGCCGATGCTGTTAGCAATCGGCTCGATTGCCCAAGCCATGAAGCTTCCCATCGGCGTGGTCAATGTTGACCAGGTGGGCTTGAGCGATTCAGAGTCGTTTGTGAAGTACAAGATTCCCCGCATTACGATTCATTCGGTCACGCAGGAGACCTGGCCGCTTCTGCATACCGACAAAGACAAGCTCGCCGCCATCAAGATGGACGATTATTACGCCACGTATCGCTTGCTGGCTGGATACCTGGCGTACCTGGATACATATCTTGGAAAGCCGCCGGCAGCGCCTGCTCTGGCCACTCACTGACGCGCGAGCAGTTGCTGGGCCGTCAGATAGATCACGAGCAATCCCATCACGAAAACTCCGATCTCCAGGCGCGTGGACCAGACGTGCAGGGCATCGAATTGAACGCGCGCGGAATCCGTGAGCGCAACCGTGTCGATCTCGCCCATGGACGTGCGCAGTGCCGCCATCTTTGGAGTAATCATGAATTGCGAGACGGCGGTGAGCGCGAGCATGGCGTAAAGCAACAGGTGCCGCAAGGCGAACGGATGCGGATCTCCGGTGGTGAAGCGGCCGTAGAGCATGGAGCAGAGCAGGAAGGCGGCCCCGGAAATGATTCCCATCCAGTGCAAGGCCGTGAGCGAGCGGTTGACCACATTGCCCGCCAGATGTCTGGTGGGCAGCACGGCGGGATTGAAAACAGTGGGAGCGAGCACGAAGGCGAAGAAGATCAGACCGCCCATCCAGACGATCAGGGACAGGAGAATCAGGAAGCGGAGAATCGACAAGCGGTGCACCTCGCTGGCGGCATTATAGCCTTCGCGAAAAACTAACCCCAGAGGCATTGAGGTACACCGAGGCGAGGCGATCCACACCAAGGACACCGAGTTCCACCAAGGGAGATGGCGTTCGATTGCGCGGCATCCCTTCCCCATCACTTCCGATCAGGGTCGAGGACGTCTCTGGCTTTGGAATGAAGAAGCGCTCCGGGGACTTAAACCGGGACGGGAACGCTTTCGACGATTTCCTGCACGAATTGTTCGGCCTGTTCGGCCTTCTTCAGCGTGGAAGAGGAGAGCGCGTTGGGCACAACCCGGTGCGCAAAGACGGGAACGACCAAGGGCTTGAAATCTTCGGGCATGCAGAAGGTCCGGCCCTCGAGGAATGCCATGGCCTGTGCCGCACGATAAAGCATTTGGGAACCGCGAGGCGAAACCCCAAGTGCAAAGTGATCGGATTCGCGAGTCTTGCGTACGATATTCAGGGTGTACGTCACAAGGGAATCGTCCACTCGAACCTGGGTGATGGCACGCTGCATTTCGATTACATCGGCGGCACTGAGCACGGGACGCATATGTTCCAGTTGCGAAGTCCCGGCTTCGGAGCGAAGGATTTCGCGCTCCGCCTTGTCGTCGGGATAGCCCATGCGTACCCGCATCAGGAACCGGTCCAGTTGCGACTCCGGCAAGGGATAGGTTCCGTGGTGCTCCACAGGGTTTTGCGTGGCAATCACGAGGAAGGGCTGGGGTAGCGGATAGGAGTGCGCGTCGACGGTAACCTGTCCTTCGTTCATGGCTTCGAGCAGCGCCGATTGGGTCTTGGGTGTGGTGCGATTGATTTCGTCTGCAAGAAGAATATTGGCGAAGACCGGCCCGCGTTTGAATTCGAATTCCTGCTCGATGGCGGAGTAGATGGAAATCCCCAGCACGTCCGAGGGCAGCATGTCGCTGGTGAACTGAACACGTTGGAAAGTGCAGTCCAGGGAACGGGCCAGGGCCTGTCCGAGGGTCGTCTTGCCGACGCCGGGTACACCTTCAATGAGCAGGTGGCCTCGGGCCAGCATGGAGACCAGGGCCAGGCGCACCACCTCGTCTTTTCCGCGAATGACCTTGCGAAGTGCGGTCTCGAGTTGGGTTGCGCGATGAGAGACGGCCGTAGCGGTTTCCGGGGACATCGAATTGATTCTACTATGCACCAAGATGTGGGCCGAAAACCGGGAGTTGGAATGCGAGTACCAAAGTCATGCAGTTCAAGGCCGGTACCGACAAGGAAATTCGACGGCTCAGGCCGGCCCAAAAGCTGGCATAGCACGCAGAACCAGAGGCCTTGTTCCATCCGCGTTGCGTTCACCTTCTGTCCCGCAGCGGTTGTGAAAACAATCTTACTGCGTGAACTCCGCGGGACGTCCGGTCAACCTCTCGATTCGTTTGGCGATCGGCGGATGCGTCGAGAACAGACTTCCAAAATTCACTCCCAGCAGCGGCTGAATAATAAACAGGTGCGCGGTCGACGGTGTTGCTGCCATCGGAAGGCGTCGAGAATAGGCGTCCAGTTTGGAAAGCGCACTGGCCAGGGCATAGGGATTTCCGGTGAAATGTGCTCCGGTTGCGTCCGCCTGATACTCGCGCGAGCGTGAAACGGCCAACTGGATCAAACTGGCTGCGATGGGCGCGACGATCAGCATCAGCAGCGCGCCGAATCCACCTCCGCCGCGATCGCGATCGTTACGCTCCATACCCCCGAAAATCATGGCCCAGCGACCCATGCTGGCGAGCATGGTGACGGCGCCGGCAATGGTGGCGGCGACGGAGCTGATCAGAATGTCGCGGTTATTGACGTGGCCGAGTTCGTGCGCGAGCACGCCTTCGAGTTCCTCATCGTTCAGCAGCTGCAGAATCCCCTGCGTGACCGCGACCGAAGCGTGCTGGGGATTCCGGCCCGTCGCGAAAGCATTCGGCGAATCGTTCGGAATCACATACAGCTTGGGCATGGGAATGCCGATCTTCTGAGTCAGCCGTTCCACAACCGCGTACACGCGAGGCAGTTGCTCGCGGGTAACAGGCTGGGCCCGGTACATGGCCAGCGCAATCTTGTCGGAAAAGAAGTAGGAGACGAAGTTCATCACCGCCGCCAGCACAAGGGCGATGATCATGCCGTTCTGGCCTCCAAAGGCGCGCCCGAGGAACAGCAACAGAAGCGTTAAAGCTGTGAGCAAAAACGCGGTCTTAAAAGTGTTTCCCATAGAATTCCTACTAGAATAGATGTTACGCCGGTCTGGCGGATTCAGCGCGGTAGGGATCGCCGGAGGTGGGAACCCGCCACTGAGAGACACAGGTTCGCTGAGGAAGGAAAATCATCAACCACTAAGGACACGAGGTTCACAAAGGTCTTTCTTTGAGTGACTTGGCGCCTTTGGTTTTCATATCTCAGTGAACCTCAGCGTCCGCTGGTTAGCTTTTGCCAGCTAAACCTTTGCGGACTCGCGCTTTAGCGCGCGAGCCAGGGTGGCATCGAGCGCCGCCTTGGCGCTCTCATATTCCTGCTGCGAGATGTGGCCCTGCTTGTGTTCCATCTCGAGCTGGAATAGTTCCTCTTTCAGCGCCTCGAGGAGCATTCCGGAGCGCGCGGGAGCCGCAGCAGGAGTGGGCGCCGCAGCCGACGTGCGAACCGGCTCAGGTAATTCGACATCGGTGGGCGCGAAATCGGGGACGGTGGCAACCGTACGTGAGCGGGTTGCGATGTAGAGGCCGCCGGCAACTAAAGCTGCAGCAAAGCCGCCCAGCAGCCACCAGCGATACTTTTCCAGCGGATCGGGCGCATCGATGGGAGGACCAAGCCCACCGCCCGGACGACTGTCGCGTCCGGCGGTCTGTCCTCCGCCACCCTGGCGAGTCCCGCCTTGTCCGCCACTCTCCTGCAAAGTGCCAGTACCGGAGACCTTGAACCCCAACGGCTGCCCTACCTGCGTGTTCGAAGCAACCTGCACCACCGCGTCGGATTGCTGCGGATCCTGCATGGATTGGAAGCCTTTGCTGGAGCCGGGGTCGAATTGCATGGACTTGGGCAACATCACGACAAAGTGCTGGGTTGCGTACAGAGGTTTGGGATCGACGCTGAGCTGTCCGGTGTAGGGCAGGTGGTAGACGACCTGGAATTGCGTCTCACCGGGACGCAGCGGGAAGATAAAGGCGTAACGATTCTTCTCCTTCTGAGGAACAGGCGCCGAATTTATGGGCTGACCATTCGCGGTCTTGGCCAGGCCGGTATCAATCTGCGCCCCGTCAGGCAGGTAGAACTCAAAGTTCTGATCGTTCATCTGCGTGCGAGGCGGGTTCGAAGTGTTCTCCACGGCGAAGATGCGGACGCCCTGGATCTGAGTGTCATCCGCCTGGAAGCGCATGACGTCGGCGGTTACGCTGACATCGTTCAATTTTTTGGCAACATCGTAAACCTGGACCTGCACCGAAGGAGTTCCGGGAGGCGCCATGGCATGGTACGTGACACCCTGGTGGATGGCGCGAAGCAGGTGCGGTGAGTCCGCATTGTCGAGCTTGAAGCTGAACTTTCCATTGGCATCGGCTTTCGTACGGCCTGCCTCCTCCATGCCTTGCGACAGGCTAAGGAGGACGACCTCATCGCCGGCTGCGGGCTTGCCGGTGGTCCCGTTCGTAACGGTGCCACTGAGCGTTTGTGCCAGGGAGAGTGGTGCGATCAGGAAAAACGCGAATAACGCGGCTAGCACGCGATATTCGGCGAAACGGGGGAGTTTCAAACCTTTGCTCCTTTGCTCGGGGTGCGGGCCGCGGAAGCCGCGGCAAAAGCGGCTTGTTCCAGGCGAGCGATTTCGGCCAGCACGGCTGCTGCTTCTTCTTCCAGAGAGGACTTTAACGACTGGTAGTCCACGTCAGGCACTTTGCCTGCCTTGTATTCGAAGTTCAAATCGCGCAGGTTTTCGTACACCACTTCCCTGCGCTCGCGAAGATAGGAGAGGCGCGTCTTCTGCGGGCCCAGATACAGCTTGCCAGGCAAGTAAAAGACATAAACCAGAACTCCCAGCGTGATGAGAGCGCAGGCCAGCAACACGATCGTGTTCATAGGTCGGTCTCCCGGCGTGCCTGCTCGCGGAACTGATCGAGTTCCGGCCCGGTGACCGGGCGAACACCTCCGGCCATGGAGGGCAGAGCGCGTGACTTCCACTTCCGCACCAGCAGAATCGTCATGGCCAGCCCCAGCACAAGAGCCACGTAAGGCATGATCCATGCGACCCTGTTGAAGCCGGCCTTGGTGGGCGCAGCCAGCACCGTGGTGCCGTACTTCTGTACGAACGATTGCAGCGTGAGGTCGTCGTTGTTGCCATTATCAAGCGCGGCCATCAGTTCGCCGCGCATGCGGTCGGAATAGGTGCAGCCGACGTGGTTGCACTCCAGCAGGATCTGGCTGCAGCCGCAAACACACATCAGGCGGTGCCCCAGATCCTTGAAGCGCGCCGATTCGTCGCCGGCCCCCAGAAACGTGAAGATCGCGACCAGGACAAGGGCCAACTTGAAAATCCGGTTGTGCAGTGAAAGTTTGGACATCAACATCAGTCTCCGGCTCCCACCGGCGCTGGTTGTACTCGGGCGGGTGCGCTGACTCGCACGGGCGCAGCGTTCGGGATAAGAGCCGAGATCGTCCCCAGCACCATGACAATCACCCCGAGCCAGATCCACGGGACCAATGGATTCAGGTGCGCCTTAATGATGGGACGGCCGGTGTCCTGATTCACGCCTTCATAGACGATGTACAGGTCCTTGACCAGAAGGAAATCCTCGGCGACCGTGGCGTAGATCCGCGGAATGGTCTGAGCCTGCTGGCTCGCCTTGTAGAAGCGGCGCTCGGGATACATAGTGGTGATCTGCTTATCGCCACGCATTACGTTGATGATGGCCCACTCATTGCTGTAGTTGGGATTATCGTCCTGCGTGTAGGACTGGCAGACAAGCGTATAGGGGCCGAGCGTCATCTTGTCGCCAAAGCCCATTTCCTTCTCGACATCTTTGTTGAACGGGGTACCCAGGATTCCGATGACCACCATGGCAACGCCGAAATGGACAATGTAGCCGCCATACCTGCGCGTGTTGCGATGCCACAAGTGCAGCATCGAGCCCAGCAGGTTCTGCCCGGTGTGGCGGGCGATCACACGTCCACCGCGAACAAACTCTGAGACAACCGTGAGCACGACCAGCGCGGCGAGCATCGCTGCCATCAACGAATAGAAGTAGGAAATGTCATTCCAGGGGCGGACGCCGAAGATCATCATGGCAGCGCCGACGGCCAGCGCCCCGATCGAAGGCCACAGGAAATTTCGCTTTAGGCTTTCAAGAGAGGTCTTGCGCCACGCGAGCAGAGGTCCGACTGCAGTTAACAGAAGCAGCAACAGAGTGACGGGAATCGCAACGTTGTTATAGAACGGGGCCCCGACGGTGACCTTCTTGTCCTGCACCCATTCGGAAATCTTGGGGAACCACGTTCCCCACAGAACGGTGAAGCAAGCCAGGACAAAAAGAAGGTTGTTGAACAGAAAACTGGATTCGCGCGAGACCAGCGATTCCAGCTTATGTTCACTGCGCAAATGCGATTTGTTCTTCACGAAAAAGAACATGAAACTGGCGAAGCTGAGCGCCAGGAACCAGGCAAACCAGTCTCCGATCGAGGACTGGGCAAAGGCGTGGACGGAGCTGATAATTCCGCTGCGGGTAAGGAACGTGCCCAGGATCGCCAGCCAGAAGGTGGCAAAGACAAGCCACATGTTCCAGACCTTCAGCATGCCGCGCTTTTCCTGCATCATGACCGAATGCAGGAAGGCGGTGCCGGTCAGCCAAGGCATGAGCGATGCATTCTCGACCGGGTCCCATCCCCAGTATCCGCCCCAGCCGAGAACGGAGTAGGCCCAGTGCGCGCCGAGGAAGATTCCCACCGTCAGGAAGCCCCAAGTCACCATCGTCCAGCGGCGGGTGATGTGAATCCAGCGCTCGCCGGGATAGCGCATGATGAGCGCCGCCATGGCGAACGCGAACGGGATCGTGAAACCGACATAGCCCAGGTAAAGCATGGGCGGATGGATCACCATCTCGGGATACTGCAGCAGAGGATTCAAGCCATTGCCGTCGGCAGGGATCGAGCCCTGCATGACCGCAAACGGGTGCGCCGCGAAGTTCAACAGCATTAAAAAGAAGACTTGGACCGCTGCGATGATCACCGAAGCATAGGCAAACAGCCGGGCATCAGTCTTGTAGCGGAGGCGAAGGACCAATCCGTAGATCGCCAGCAGCAGAGACCAGAACAGCAGCGAGCCTTCCTGGCCCGACCAGAGCGTGGCAAATTTGTAGGGGGCGGGAAGATCGCGGTTGCTATGGTGAAAGATGTAGGCGATGGAAAAGTCGTCCTGGAAGGCTGAAACGACCAAGACCACAGACGCGAGGAATACCAGGGCGAATACCGCGATACCAGCCCGGCGAGCGGTCTCCCCGACCCGTTCGGAACCGGCGCCCGGGCGAGCCAAGGCAAGGCTTCCCGCCAGGAAACAGTAAGCGCTCAGGGCTAGCGCCAGTAGAAGCGCGTAACTACCTATTTGAGACATGTCCGATCCTGCATTTTTTCAGAAAGAACGCAGGCAAGCAACCACAAAGCCAAAGGCATGCCTCAAGAAATAGGGATTTTCGAGGCCTGGAGGCGGGATTTGCCTGGGAATGTCAGCTGCGTACAAGAATCGGAGTACGAATCTCTGAACATTGGACCCTGCTGATTCCAGCCTGATGGGAAGGCCAAGACAGGTCGTCGGGCGCAGCATCATGCTGCGCCGCAACCCTACGCCCGGAGGTGTCGCGGGCGGCCGAAAAGACCCGAATTTCACAACTGCTCCGCCCGGTTGCGCGGAGTTCTACTACGCGCTCTGCTGTTGCGTGTAACGGGCCAGAACTTCGCGTTCTGCTTCAACCCAGTCCAGGTGGTCCTGCCCAGGAGCGCAGCCGCGCTGCTCGTAAAGCTCATAGGCGCGGCGACGGATCTCCTCTTCCACGTTGATCGGAATCGGTGGCGCAAACTTCTTGTGATCCGTTGATGGCACGGCTGTGGTGGGCGTCGATGACGGCATCGTCGCCACATTGGTTTCGGGGATGGGCTCAGTTTGCTTCTTGCCGTTGGTGGTAGTGCGCGGAGTTCTTGCTTTAGCCATACTCAACTGCTCCTCAGAAATACCCAGGGTTCAAAGAGAACCATATGGATGAATTTTGGACCACAAACACGTCAAGCGACCGACTGACAAGGGACCGCATGAATTGTGGCGGATGATGTCTTTACTATAAACCGGATTGGCTGTGGATTGTATGAAAAGCGCATAAATTTTCGTTTTCTTTGCGATCACTTACTTCTATGTCGTCTCGGTATTCGAAGAGAACGGTCGAGAGTTTGTCATATTTCATACCGTGCTGCATTTTTCTCGATTCGCCTTAGCGACTTGGTTTCCGCCGCTTACGCATCAATTTCGGACAGTGGTTTCGCCCTGTGTTCGCGATCCAATATGCATGGGGAGTTGGGAGAATCCCGCTAATTAGTGGAAGTCATGCGAACTGGTCTCGGCGCGCGTAATCGCGAGCGGAGCAACGCGGTTAGCCTTGATTGAGATGACCCTGTCCTGGTTCTGCAGAATACCTTCCACCATCAAAAATTGCTCGGAAGTGATCAGCAGCCGATTTTTTTGGAATAGATCGGGATGAATGATGGCATTGGCGACTCCGGTCTCGTCTTCCAGGCTGAGAAACACGAATCCCTTTGCGGTGCCTGGACGCTGCCGCGCGATTACACAGCCGCCAATCCGTAAATATTTTCCGTCAGGGATTTGCGTGAGTTCGTTGGCTCGGCGAATACCGAGCGCATTCATCTTTTCGCGATGGTAGGCCATGGGGTGCGGGCCGACGGTCATCCCGGTTCCGCGGAAGTCGGCGACCAGGCGTTCTTCGTCATTCATAGGCTGCAAAGGGGACTTCGAGTCCTGCTCGGGGTATTGATCGAGCAGCGGTCCGGAAAGGCGGACCGCGCGCTCGACTTGCCAGAGCGCGTCGCGACGATGAAGGAGCAGCTTCGAGTTTCGAGTTTCAGGTTTCGAACAGGAGTTAAGGGGACCAGACGGCTTTTCAATTGCCGGGCGCGAGATGCTTCGTCCATCTGGCAACGAACTCGAGACTGTATTCAGCGCTCCAATTTCTGCCAGGGTGACCAGTTCATCCTTGCGGAGTTGCGGAACACGATGCACGAGATCGCGAATCGAGGTAAAGGGCGCAAGCCGACGTTGTTGCACGATGCCTTGGGCTGCTTCCTCACGAAGCCCTCGCGCGTAGCGAAGGCCGACACGGACCGCGATTTCGGTGGCATCGCCGGTATGAACCGAGTCACGCGAGATCATTCGTCCATCTGGCGATGGACTTAGGATCACGTCTGGTTTTTGTGAATAAACCGGCTCCAGTGTGCAGTTCCAATCCGATCTCGTGACATCGATCGGCAGCATTTTCAGGCCGTGGCGCTGCGCATCTTTCACCAGCGTTGCGGGACGGTAAAAGCCCATAGGCTGATTGTTGAGCAATGCCGCCGTGAAAGCTGCCAGGTAATGACACTTCAAAAAAGCGCTGGCATAGGCGATCAGGGCGAAACTGGCGGCGTGGGATTCGGGAAATCCATAGAGCGCGAACGAAGTAATCGAAAGGATGATCTGTTCTTGCGCATCCTGGGCAATTCCATTGCGTGTCATGCCGGCGCGGAGCTTGGCTTCGATCTCGCGCATACGCTTTTCTGAGCGCTTGAATCCCATGGCTCGACGAAGTTCCTCCGCTTCACCGCCGGTAAATCCCGCGACCACCATGGCGATACGCAGTAACTGCTCCTGAAATAGCGGCACGCCCAGGGTGCGTTCGAGCACTGGTTCCAGCGATGGATGCGCATAGGTGACCGCCTGGCGCCCCTGGCGGCGCTCCAGATAGGGGTTCACCATTTGCCCGACAATCGGTCCGGGGCGAATGATCGCAACCTGCACCACGATGTCATAAAAACGTTGCGGCCGCAGGCGCGGCAGGCACGACATCTGCGCCCGGCTTTCCACCTGAAACATTCCGATGGTGTCGGCCTTCTGCAACGTCGAATAGATGACAGGATCGTCCGGCGGCAGATGCGCGAGATCCACTTCCTCGTGATAGTGATCGCGGATCAGTTGGATGGAATCTTCGAGCACCGCCATCATGCCCAGGCCGAGCAGGTCCACTTTAATAATTTTGAGATCGCTGCAATCTTCCTTGTCCCATTGCACGACGACGCGGCCCGGCATGGAGGCGGGTTCGAGAGGCACAACCGAGTCGAGTTGTCCCTGGCAGATGACCATGCCGCCGGAGTGTTGACCGAGATGGCGTGGCAGATCCTGCACCGCGACAGAGAGTTCAAAATATTTTTTCAATCGAGGATGCGAGAGATCCAGGCCGGCATCGCGAAAGCGATTGTCGAGCGTGTCGTTGTGATCGCGGTACTCCCAGCTGGCGACGGCAGTGGAAACTTTGTCGAGGGTCTCGGGATCGAAGCCCAACGCTTTCCCCATTTCGCGCGATGCCATGCGGCTGCGATAGGTAATGACATTGGCCGTCATGGCCGCGCCGCGCTCCCCGTAACGCTGGTACACGTGCTGGATGACGCGCTCGCGCTGATCGCCGCTGGGAAGATCAATATCAATGTCGGGCCACTCGCCGCGTTCTTCGGAAAGAAAACGTTCGAAGAGCAGGTCCATGCCGACCGGATCGACCGCGGTGATGCCGAGCGAATAGCAGACTGCGCTGTTGGCCGCCGATCCGCGGCCCTGGGCGAGGATTTTTTGCCCGTTGCAGAAGCGGATTAGGTCCCAGACGATGAGAAAGTATCCCGCGAGATCCAGCTTGGCAATTAACGTCAACTCGCGCTCGACCTGGCGGCGGGCGCGGTTGCGCAAATCCTGCTTCGCCTGGCCATAGCGTTTCTGAAATCCTTCCCAGGTGCGATCGCGGAGAAATGACATCATGGTTTCACCCGCCGGCACCGGATACTTGGGGAATTCATAACCCAGGTCGGTCATCTTGAATTCCAGCCGGGAAGAAAGTTCGCCGGTATTTAGGATGGCTTCGGGAAGATCCGAAAATAATGCTTCCATTTCTCTCGCCGATTTCAAGTGACGCTCGGAATTGAGCGCCAACAGGCGCCCGGCGGCCGCCAAGGTCAGGTGGTTTCGAATCGCAGTAAAGACGTCGCAGAGTTCGCGGTCCTTTGGAGTGGCATAGAGGACGCCGTTGGTCGCAAGCAACGGCAGATGGAGCGAGCGGGCAATTTCGATTGCGATGCGATTGCGAACTTCCTGCCGGCGATGATAGTGACGCTGCAACTCGACATAAACATTGCCCCGCCCAAAAATGCCGGCAAGCTGATCCACCGCTCGCGCTGCTGCTTCTTTGCCGAAATGCTTCAGGGCAAAGGCCAGCGGCCCATCATCCCCGCCGGTCAGGCATATCAAGCCTGCGGCGTATTCTTGCAATTCTTCAACACGAACCGCACCTCCTTCTTTTGCGGCGCGTAGCTTCATCCTGGTGATAAGACGGCAAAGATTCTGATAGCCGAGGCGAGTGGCAACGAGAACAGGGAGACGGAAGGAATTGTTGGTTACAGAGTTTTGATTGCTGAGTTTGGATTTGCGGGTGTCAATCGGCAACCGGCAATGGGGAAGTAGAAATTCTTCGCACGTGATTTCTGCGCCAATGTGTGCTTTGAGCCCGGCTTTCTTTGCCGCCATGTAAAACCGCGGAGATCCGTAGAGCCCATTGCGATCGAGCACAGCCATGGCCGGCATTTGCAGATTGGCGCAGGTTTCGACCAGGAACTCGGGCAGGGAAGCGCCCTCCAGAAAACTGAATGCCGATCGGGAATGAAGCTCAACGTACATAATTTGCAATCGCCGATTGAGATCAGTCGTAGGTTCCTTCCACCGCCCACTTGCCGCTCAGCAAATCGCGCACCAGACGATACAATGCGATTCCTGATTCGCATTGCACTGCGATGTCCCACTCGTCGCGCGACCATGCCTCCTGTTCCCACCAGTCGCCGGAAGAGCGCCAGGGACCGGCGGCCCAGATAATTTCTCCGGCAATTTCTTTTTTCTTCGGACATTGCACGCGCGCGGGTCTCCCATCGCGCAACATGACTTGCGCAAGAATTGGCGGGCGAAAAAGTCTGAGTGCGGTGACCGCGCTTTCTTTCCCATCGTTGTTGCGTACTGCTTCGTACTTTGGCATGGCCGGCGCGAAGCGCTGCATACGGAAACCTTCCGGACGGTGGGTATCCAGAATTTGCAGCGACCCGACTTTATCCGCCCCGACAATGCTTGCGATGCGAGCCAGTGTGAGTTCGAGTTTTTCCGGCTCCGGCAAAGGAGGAAGAAAGAGGCCGCCCTGCGCTGCTCGCGGCCGTACCGGGAGTGCCGACAAATGAATCTTGAGAATGGGAGCGCCTGGCGGGTTCGCTTTCAAATCCAGTTGCAACAGCTTGAGAAAAATTTTCGCATCAAGCAATGGCACAGGAAGCCGCAACGTGCGTTCAAACGTAGTGGATGGAGTATGCGAGCGGAAACTGGGCACGTCTGCGTTTTCATCGTTGTGCCATTCCGTGGCCAAGTGGAGGCGCAGAGTCAGTTCCTGGGTGGAGAGCGAACGTGTGCCCAGCCGCGCGCATACCTGCTCCAGCATCCGGCTCAGCACAAACGCGAGCGGTTCCAGCAGTACGATGGGGTATTCGAGCTCAATGGCTTCTTCAAAAACCAGCGGTGTCTCTACCGGGACCAGGGTGCGCGATAAAGTGCCGCTGGCGAGCTTTTGCAGCCGCACTCCGGCCTGTCCCATGCGCTCGCTGAGCGCGATCTGCGGCAGCGCCGCTAACGCGCGCAGGTTGCGAATCCCCCAGCGCTCGAGAGTTTCGAATTGCAAATTGTCGTCGGGAGATCCGTTAAATAAAGTTTCGACCGGCAGGCTGCCCAACTGCTCGGCTTCCTGGCCGGGGGAGATCAGGGTAACTCCGGCAAATCCACGCGCAGCCAGCGCCGCAGTTTCCGGATTGGCCGCGACCGCGACGTTGGCTTCGATTCCCAGGTCCGAAGTGCGCCGGGCAATGTCGCGAGCAATTTTTGATAAGGGGCCAAAGATCGATTCCATGCCCGCCAGGTCAATAAGCATGGTGTTTGCGGATGTGTCTTCCACGCGCGGAGAAAACGACTGCGCGCAATCGAGCAACGCAGCGTGTGCGGTCTCTTCCTGGACTGGCGAGCGCATTCGCAGCACCACGCCGGAGCAAGCTTCCAACTGCACTTTGGTCATTCCTGCCGCGACTCCCACTGCTCGCGCCTGTTCATTCAGGGCAAACACTTTTTGCAGCGGAGGCTTGCCTTCCACAACGGCGAGCGCCTGCGACCGCAGGTCCGGTTCGAGACGTAGCAGCGCCTCTACCGGAAAATCGGGGACGAAGATGCAGGCATACGGAGGCATTGGTTATGAAATCTTCATCATCTGTGTGGTAAACGCGGTTTTTACCGACTGCGCGGGTTTGCGTTGGGGCGAAACGGCGGCCTCCAGATGACGGTGCAGGCGCGAGCGCAACAACTCTCCCTGAATCTGCAGGCCTTCGAAAACCTGGGCATGCGCCGGGGCAGTCTCGTTTCCCGAGGAAACCCGGGTGACAAACGATGACTGAAGCCGCAGCAGCAGCGAGGCGCAGGTCTGCGCACATGGCGCTTCGGTAACGGTCAGGAGCACGGTGGGAGTATTTTCGACAGCGCGCTGAAAACGAAACCAGGTAGTAAGCGGCACCCGCCGCGCGGCACGGAAGGGAATGCCTCCGAGATCGAGAATCACCAATCCGAAGCCGGCACTCTGCAGCAGCAGGTCCGTAACGCGAAGCGCTTGCTCGACAGGAACCATCAAGGGGTTTGGAGAGAGTCGTTTCTTAATGCGGTCCGAGGCTTTTTCAATGCGAGTATGGGCGTCCTCGCCCGTGTCGCAGCGCACCCAAAGCATGCGTTCGAAATCGATACCCGCCGCTGCCGCGGAAATAGGATCCAACGAATCGCTGGCATCTACCAGCGCACACACTTCCTGACGCTGCGTTGCTGCGGCCAGAGCGGCCAGCAATACGCTGCTGCATCCGGACGAAGCGGGCCCGCAGATTTCCGTGAGGCATCCGCGGGGCAGACCTGCGGTGAGGCGATCGAGTTCGGGCACCCCGCTCGAAACCATCTCGGGAAGCGGACGTATGGTCAGACGCGAGGCCGGCGTGACCGCCGGCAGCTTCGGAACCGCTGCCAGGCGATCGGCGAGTGCGGAGCCCTCCCGGGGCGAAAAAGCGACAGGAAAAACAGGCGCCGCGACGGCGCAAAAAAGCGAAGAAGAAGACATGAGAGCCTCAGGATTTCAGGGAACGCGAAGCGGGAAAGCCTCGAGGCGAACCAGAGTAGTTTCGCTTTTTATTCGCCCAAGGAGAATTCTGCTACGGCGCCAGGCGTCTGTCAAGCGGCCGGAAAACATTTAAATTATCGCAGAAAACAAGGAACTTGCAGGGTTGCCGCACGCCGAATTCAGCAGCATGCGAACCGCTTTTGTTATAATCACCACCTGCCAGGGGCGCTATCGTCTAGGGGTTAGGACGGAAGATTCTCAATCTTCAAACCCGGGTTCGATTCCCGGTAGCGCTACCAACTTACCTATTGTTATCTCTTGCTACTGCTTGCAGTTCCCGCGCATGCCTCCTTGAGGCTCCAAAGCTGTTGTATCACTCAGTGGGGCACAGTAGGGGTCAGTATGGGGCACAATTTGAGGCACAGTCTCGGCGGGTCAGACAGCGCGGAAAACCGATTCCGCTCGGGCCCCTGAGGCATCCTTAGGCTTCCCTCACGCCTGAGTCCGAGCCCCGGCCTGCGCAGCGCCGCCCCGGGCTCGCGTGCGCCCGCACTGGCACATATACTCCAGGAATTTCAGATGGTCCGAGTGGACCACTCAGGGATGTTGGGTCACAGGTGGTCGAGCACCCCCCGTTCTTTCGACTACGTGCTCAGTTGCGGGGGCCCCGGGGGCATTCGCGGAATCAGGCCAGATTTGAGGTCTACATATTAATAAAATGTGGACGGGAACTGTCTTGACCCCTCCATTTGAAAGTCGCGCTAATGTGCGAGGTGCACGCTTATCCGCCACGGGAATCTTCGTCGCTTGTTCCACACGGATCAAATAGGATCACTTTAGAGCTCGATTGCAATGGCAGCCTCAATAGCTACGCGAATGGGAGTATAGATGTCGATCTCCGATTCGGTCGCACGGATAGTTAGGATCAGTGCATAATTCGAAGATTGTTCCCACCTCTCCAGATCCCGTTTTTCCTTCCACCATCCTCCTACTGGAACCACGGCTATTGCATCCCGATCAGCAAGTTCTGCGGCACTTCCGCGCCAGATGTCGGAGTGCAAGCTTCCTACATCCCTTATTTTTCCCAAAAACCAGTGATCGCCACCAGTGTCAGGCTCGTCAGGTGAACCAATCTCGTCTTGCAATTCGACGGCTCGATTAATTCTCGCTCGAAACTGGTTACGAGTTTCGGTGCTCCTTTTCATGGCGAAGCGTAGCCCATGTGAGGCATACCGGTGCCGCCGATTCCATCCGCGATCACCGGGATTTGGCTCTACAAAATAAGACAGTGTGATACGGCACTGTACCTCAATCGCTCCTATTTCCCGCAATTGCTCCTGTGGCCAAGGCAGTCGGTGGAGGTTCATTTGATTGGTTTTGATCTCTCGACCCTCTAGTCGAAATGGCCGAAGACGGTCCTCAACTATTAGCGTTGCGTCGTTCAAAGCGCTGGATACCGCTCGAGGAAGGCTCGGAACTCCGTACCCGTAGCGGCGTAATAACGCACGCTTTTGCTGCTGGGTTGTGGCCGCTCGGAAATATTGCTCCATCCGGGTTGTCCACTCCGCCGAATGGACGATTAAGCCTCGGACAGTTTCTGGCCATGATCCGGGACGAGCAACGTAGATTCGACCCGCTAAATTTGCGGCTAAGGCCGTAGACGCACTCGTGTCTCGCAGAATCGCAAACTGCTGAACGTCCGGACGAAAATGGGTTGTCAGCAACCCTAAATCGTCAGGTGTGTCAACATCAACTCCGTTAGTTGCCCAATTCCCGCCCTCTACAACGATGTCTGGCTTAACAGGCCACTGTTGCTCCCAATTGGCGGAGGTCAGGCTCGCGGGGCTGAGATCACCAGCCGGGGCAATGGGATTCCACCCCGTAAACGTGGGATCGGTTATGTTCACCCGATCCGTGAAAGAACCGACCGTAATAGGGTTCCACGCTTGAGCGGGATTCAACACGGGGTGCGCGTCATTCGCGGTCAGATATTCCTCGCGTCTTACCAATTCTCGTTGCAGATTTCCAGTTGAGATCACTACCAATCTGCGCAGCTGATCGGTGCCGAAACAGATCTGATCAACAGCAGCTGACCAGGACGAAGGGCGGCCCCTATGTACATCGCGGTCGCTAGTAACCGCCATTGCGAAAACACGATTCCGGGCCGGAGCTGTCACTTCAGGCCGAGCAACACATTCCGCAGTCACAGCTCCATACAATTCCGGCTCGTGCTGTCTGCCGTCCGGATACAACATTTTTACGGACTCCAGACGATGTCGAAGCTCCACCGCACCATTGCCAACCAACAGCGTCGTAAAGTCCTCTCCGTAGAGAGCCAGGCCTGCCATTGCGGTGCCGTGGCCATTCCAGAATTGACTATCTCCTGTTCCCCACGTTGGATTGTAAGTATGGGAGTCAGCGACGCTCAAGGCGGGTTCAAGAAGACGGTGTTGACGTGTTACTCCACTGTCCAATATGCAGACCGCTGGCCCGTCTCTGGCAACGGTGGTTCGTTCGGCTAAGTTGGTAACCCACGCCGCATTTTCTAAGTTGCCAATTTGCATGAACAGCGCTGGAGAGTCTTGCGCTAAGCGCAATTCGGCAAGACCATCGGTGCGGGTCGCGAACGTCCCCAAAACCTCGGCTGTAGCCAGAGCCAAGAATACGACTCGCTCAGGAAATCGAATTGCACGCTCTTGAGTACGGATTCGGAGCTCACGCATAAGATCGAGCGTCTCTTCCACGAAATCGTGCCGGACCCAGACTTCCCACCAGACCTCTTCACCGGGACGGGGAAGTTGACGTTCATCGGTGAAAAATGAAGCCAGGCCAACTCGGGCAATCGACTCTATACGACTCACAAGAAGTTCGTTCTTTGGCTTACCCGATTTGGTCAACCTGTCACGATAGGCCTCCAACTTGTTCTGCAACACCCCGATTGCTTGACGAGGTACAAAAACTGTTGCGTGAATCGGATCTTCCGGCCGTTCTCCGGCATGAACTGAAACTAGCTCGATGTGACGCCTGCGATCCTCCAGGCTATGAAGAATGGGTTGACTGTCGGGAGGCAAAGTGAACTCAAGATAGAGTCCAGTTGGGGGCTGACCTGGATTGGCCTGAACCCTGGCGTCACGATCAACTGCTTCAATGGCTGCATTAAAAGCTGCAACCAAGTGAGTTGCATGCGCGGTACGATTTCGTTCCAGAGCCGATGGCGGCCGTCCACGGCTCCGACTTACGTAATTCTCGGGTTCAGAACCGCCTTGCCGGAAAAGGTGAGGCCAGTCACGAGGAAGCTCAGCCACGCGGTTCCCTCGTGGTAACCGGGTCAGAACTGGCTCGCTCGTCGAGAGCAGAGATTATATCCACCGTTGCTATCCGGTCTGAGCCATTCAAAATGGAGTTTTTTGCTGCCTCCACAGCCGCCCGAACAAGTTCAGCTTGGCTAAGTCCAGAAAGACGTGCTTGAATGATCGACCAATCCACACCGGTAGTGTCAAAGGTGGCTAATCGCGCTTGAACTATGCGCAATGCCATACGCTCGTCCGGAAGGGAAAACTCAAGCACATCGTCGAACCTGCGAAATAGAGCTCGGTCGAGTAGATCAGGATGGTTCGTAGCTGCGATGATCAAACTTCGCGAATCATCTTTTTCCAAGAACTGCAGAAATGAGTTCAACACCCGTCGAATTTCCCCCACATCGTTGACAGAAGTTCGCCTAGCTCCAATGGCATCGAACTCGTCAAAGAGGTATACGCCTGGGCTGCTGCTCATTGATTCAAAGACAACTCGGAGTTTGGCCGCTGTTTCTCCCATGAACTTCGTAATTACGCCTTCAAGCAAGATCGTCAGGAGAGGAACGTGCAGTTCGCTGGCGAGCACTGCCGCTGTGACTGTCTTGCCGGTACCAGGTGCCCCAATGAATAACAACTTCCGTCGGGGAGGGAGGTTATGTTGCCGAAGGCGCAGCTGCTGACGCTGTTCCTGAAGAACACGTTTGAGCCTTCGTTCGGTGGCATTCGGCATCACGAGGCTGGATAGACCGATATCCGGCATCCTTACAGAAACCAGGTTCGCAAGCTCCCCACGCGGCTGAAGTACTACAACAGATCCTGCGTGCTGCTCCAGTTTCGTGTGTCTCCGTTTTGCCTCATCCACAAGTTCTCGAATCGCTTCAGCGGTTTTCGAATGCCCCCTTCGTGCCTCTTCAGCGGCGACTTGCATCGCAACGGACAGAAAGTGTGCGTTGTCACCTTGCATGTGACTCTTCAGCAGCGCGATGATGTGCCGTGTTGCCATACGTTGGTCCCAAGCATTGCACGCCTATGGTAAGGACTGCAATTACTTATGTCCGCTCCCCTGACTGCCTTGGCTCCTTCAGCGAACGCCACCAATTGAGCAGCGTTTCGCGGGTGATGTATTCGAAGGTGTTTAGGAGGATCGGGACATCTTTCTCCAGCCATGTTCCCCCACGCATGCTGACGTGTCCTAAAGGCCTCTCCGTCGCACTCGCCCAATGCGAAGCCCTATACGGCGGCTCGCACATTGGTGCTGGGAAAGGCTTTCCTGAATGAAGCGCTTTTGATCGGTAGTCGTAGACAGTTTTCAAGATGCCCCGCAATGAGTTGTCAGACCACTTGATGGCCCCCCACTCGGGACGCTCCTGAGGCTCTGCTGGCCGAAAATTAATAACGAAATCCAGAAAATTCTTGGTTGCACCGAAAGAGTCCGCAAACTCATTTGCTACACGATCGGCTGCTGCAGGACTTAAATTGGACAAGTATTCGAAGAGTTCGGGCTTGGACACTCGCAAGCGGGCACTCGGAGAATCCTTCTGAGAGCGCCAACTCAGGGCAGCGGTTTCAAGAGCCGAAACAAATAGCAGCCAACCCAAATCTGGTGCAGATTCCGCGATCCAAATTGCGTCTTGATAAAAACGTGAGCAACGAAGAAGGCTGAAAGCGTCAGAGGGACTAATCGCAGGTAGTATGTCCAAAGGACTCAGGAGATCCAACGAGTGCTCCCCCCGCGCAACGTTTGGAAGTATTGGGCTTTGGTTGCTGAAGATGAGCGCTGGAATTGGGCGTCCCGTCCACGCTCGTGGCCGTCCTTTAGGATCTCCGCCGGAAGCAAATTCGCGGATGGAATTGCCAGCGCCAAATCTCGTCCCCATCGCCAATGATGCCAGTGCCGCCAACTCCTCAGCTGGAGTGCCCCCATGATACCGATCAGAATCCGTCCTTGAGAAGTCGGGGTGGGGAAACTCCCAGTACCACTCAAACCTGAGAATCACACCAGGTCGGACGCCTTCGCTCCCGACGGCAACGGTATTCAAAAAATGATATGGCCCATGCACAGCCTCCGACAGAATGTGCGCATCGGTAAAGAGTGGATATTCCTCGGTGTGAAGTAACGGTTTGTCCTTCGCTGCTAGCCAATTGAGGTATGCCGCTGGACCACACTCCATGTTTGGGTGCTCAAGTGCGCTATTGCTCATCACTTTGAGTCCAGTGCGAGCAGTTCGCTGGTGCTTCTGAAACATTGTTGATCATGGGTTACCCGTCTTTCACTCTGAAATCGTCGGCTCTCCATGCAAGCCAATCGCTATCGCTCGATGTCGACAGCGAGACATTCTAAATGCCCGCACAGTTTCCCGGGGGGATCAGAATCAGAACACTTGTGGGGGATAAGGAGGCGGAGTCAACCGAGCTAATGAGATGCGACACAGGGCGTTTCCTTCGCTAGGCACAGACTGAAATCCTTTAATACTAGAAAGAGTGCGGAACCCACATCCGAATCCAAGACGCTCCTTTTAGGAGGATTGTGCTCTGTTGATACCGAGTGACACCACGTTGCGCCCTCGCTAGAACTGCTTGCTTGCGCACCCGCGACTGTGCGACTCTGCGCTCACGTGGAGTCCTTCGGATGGTCCCAGCAGAGACTGACTCCAGAAATGTTGCCAGTTATGGTTTGGCCCAGAGGCAAATCCAACAACCCGCCGAACCGCAATGCCCGTCTGGCTCATCGTCGCTGGAAAATGCAGCGCGAGCGGGAGCGGTTGATGCGCGAGTACAGGCCAGATCTCATCGCCATCGCGGAACGACTTGGACTGCCCCTTCCCGGCCAGCCCTGGTGGCGATCCAAGTGGGAGGAAGCCGGGGTCACGGTTCCTGACCTTCCGATGACTCGTAGCCGTCCCATGAGACTCGCCGAGCTGGCCGCGAACAAGCAAGCGGTCAGAAGACTGAAACGTCGTGCGCGTGCTTCCATCCGCGTTCTTCCTCCACGCTCCTAGATCCTCGCTGGAGTACCCCCTCCACCCTTCCACGCTAAGTCCAATGAATATCCGTCATTACGCGCGGATCAGCCTTAGACTGGTAACGGTTAGCTCAATGAATGCCATGATGCGCATGCGTCGCTACAGGGAAAGATCAAGGCTTAGGAGAGCACGCGCCTTCCTCGACCGCCGTCCCGGATGGCAGTGGCGCTACTGGAACTGGAAACAACGGTGTGCGTGGTGGCGCTGGAAGAAATACTGCGGAGCAGTGGTCGCCCACTACGAAACCGGTTCACCGCTTCCGACACCCACGGGTCCGCCTAGGCGTTCCTTCCCGACGGCTCGGATCGGTGAAGCCTAGGGTGAGCCGGAGATGCTCCGCTCCAAACGGCCTGAGGCAAGGGTTTACTACACCGACCTCACAGGGGTCTGAGGAATGCGGAGCATGTGCGCGCCGTACGTGGACCGAGGCGTCCTCGCTGATCAAAATTAGCCGGAGAGCTCAAGACGCTGACTTTATCCAAGGTAGGGTGCCAGTACAGGCGAGTGAGCCTTGGCATGAACTATGACCCGAGCCGGGCAGCATGCCGAACCAGGTAGGCGTCTAGGCCCCAGCGGATGCGGGGCGTTGCGCTTGCGCCGGTTGGGTGACTAGTAATACATTTGCCCAGCACATAACAACGCTCAAGAGCGAGGACGGAATGAACAAGAGACTGTTCCTGGTGACAGCGCCGTTTTCTGCTTTCCCCAGTTCAGGAGACCACCCGCGTACCTTACAAACGGGGCAGGCTCTTTTTTCCGAGTACCCCGTGGCGCAGCGCGGCGTTGTCATATTTGAACAAGACAATCAAGAGTTTCAAACCGATGCAAAGACCTTTAACCGTTGCACCATCCTTAAGGAATTGGAAGACGCACTGAACAAACCAAGCTTCGGCGCTAAGACTCCGCCGAAATGTAAGACCTGTGGCGATCAGAAAGCAGAACATCAGAGTAGTCGTGGGCCCTGCAACGCAATGAAGGTTGTAAATGCGCGTCAGGTGAAGTGCGAATGTAAGCAGTTTGTGCCTGAATTCTGACCTTGGATTCCTGGAGATTGATGCCCCCACTTAAAGTCGAATTTCCATCTTTTGGGTGGGAGCAAATCCTATCCTCCCGACAGAAAATATTAGATGACTATGATCGCGCGAAACAGCAGGCACAGGTTCACAAGGTCGCGGTCTATCACGGCAGAGTTGCTGAAGCTAGCGTAAGAGAGTGGCTCTCCGGATTTTTACCTCGGCGCTACGGCGTTACTTCTGGATACGTGATCTCGGCTGGGTTGTCGAGTGAGAAGAAAGCCCCTCATTTTGACGTGATAATTTTTGATCAACTTGAATCTCCTGTGCTTTGGATAGAGGAACACCCCGACACTTCGGGAGCTGGCCGGTCCCTCGCTGTTCCTGTGGAACATGTCAAAGCAGTCCTGGAGGTGAAATCACGTTTATCCGCAACGACGATGAGAGAAGCTCTTAGTCACCTCGCGGATCTTATGCCACTTATGCAGAGTAGTGACGAGCCTTCGCAACCTTACAAATTGCACTTGCCTGACGGATTCTGTTGCGGTGTGATCTTCATTGAGCTCGGAATTCCAGAATCCAAGGCGGAATCAACTTTGGCGTCGCTGATGGAAGGACTGCGATTGCGCGGCTTCCTAGGAGCCTTGGTATTGAGGGGGGAGGGTCACACTCTTCCGAGCACCGGTCGGCTCTCAATCGTTAGATCAGAAACTCCCATCGAGAGCACCTGGCGAGACGCAAAAACGCCCTCGTTGCTTGAGTTCGGTCTCAGCAAATCAATCGAAGTAGCACAAAACGTTCACATGGGCGCAATGGCAATGTGGGCGGAACTCCATTTTTCACAGTTTGCTTTCGATCTGGTTGCTCTACTTCAAGGAACTTACCGACCTGGTTTCGCGTCAAGTATTTATGGAGTGGGTAGCTCGTGGATGGAAGTGACCCGTCACAGTAGAGCCAATCCCCCGAAATGAAAATCCAGAGAAAACGGGGAACGAAAACTTGACTTCCTCCGGGCTTTGTGAAAATCCCGTCTCAGCCGATCTGCGTCCTCACACAAAAGGTCACCGAAGTCGAGTAGCGCCAACTTTCTCGTTATCGTCAGTGTTAATGAGTTTTCCACTGCAAGCAATGATATCTGTCGTCGGCAGCCACAACGCTGAATCGACGGTATCAGCTGCATCAACTTCCCACACGGAGCCATCCTCAAGCTTGATGATGTCGCCGTCGTCTGAAACCGATTCAATCCAGTGACCCGATTCACATTCGGACCTTCCAATCGGTCGCGTGCCGATTGCGCGATTTCTTGCCAGCGAGCCTGCTTCCGCAAGTGCTCTTGCCTGTACCTCGGCTGCTGCAACAGATGTTGCCTGTTCGGCAGTCAACAACGTGTGGTTGCATACGGTCGGAAATCGCCCCGTTAAACATGTTGAGAGATTCTCTTGCCGCTCGGCCTTATCTACTTCTTTCAATTCCTGTGTTGATAGCAGGCCTTTCTTACACAGCGGTGGGTACCGTCCGGTCAGACAGGTTGCGAGGTTCTCACGGCGCTCAGCCTCGGTCACTGCAGTCCTGTCTTCTGGCGAGAGGAGCGCCTTGTTGCACAATATTGGGTACTTTCCAGACAGGCACGTGTTGAGATTTTCACGTCTTTCTGCTGCGTCTACCTTCTGTCGATCTCCAACGCTCAACCAGTTCTTGTTACAGAGCATCGGATATCGTCCGCTAAGGCAGGTCACTAGGTTTTGTGATCGTTGTGTGTCTGTTTGTCCCCACGAAGCGGTACAGAAACCTGCAACCAGGAATACGACAACGCGCAGCCGCATTCGCAACCTCCTAATGTACTTCATTGATGAGGGGAGTGATTACCGACTGGGCCCGCTTCGAAAGGGGAGAGACGATTTTTGTCGAGATTCGAAGCGTGTAAGTTTCTCTCCGCCTATGCTCGTTTGTCAACCTCGGAGTACTTGCCCCGAGATCGCATACCTGTGATGGTTCAATGACCCGGATTCAGGTACTCTCTTGACAAACTCCAAATAGCAGCTTAAGCTTTCGATCGACTTAGGCCCCTTTTTCTCCCCCCAAAAACCTAGATCGATTTTGGAAAGAGGACCCCGCATGTTTGATGATGGGAAAAAGAGAGCCCTCGCGTTTTCGAAACTCTCAGGCAAACTGGCCGTTCTGATTGGCAGTGGCTTGGCCATTCTCAGCGGATCTCCGAAAGTTAGTGCGCTTCCGACACCACCGGAATCCGTCAATCCCACCGCTGAGAGCAATCTCGTAATGCAACAGAAGAGCCTACCGCCCAAGTTGATACTGAAGCAAACCAATTCTGGCTTCAAGATGATCGCGCAGCATGCTTCGCATTCCTCGCATTCGTCGCACGCCTCTCACGCGTCACATGCATCGCACGCCTCGCACGCTTCTCATACGTCGGGCGGCTTCGCTTGATTAACGAAGTTGAGGGTATTGAAACCAGCGTGGGTTCAGATGAAGCTCTTATATGCCTGGATCCACGGATTTATACGCGCGAAGCGATCATACGAACATGCTACGCCTATACGGATGTGGCGTATTTGCATTGCCCGGAATCTGCCGACGGTAAGCTGCATGTTCATGTCGCGTTGAAGCAGACAACTCCAACACTTGAGAATCCCAGGCCCTCGACGCTCACAGACGTTCTCCGTGCGTTCTGCAATTCGCTGATGGATTTCGAGCTAAGAAGGCAAGTGGAAACCGAGACGGCGCAAATTCGTCAGCTGATTCTAGCGAAGGCGTTCTCGGAATCGGGAGTGCTGGAGGACGATCCGCCCGGAAGCATCGCTGATCCGGTCGAATCGACGCATCCGAGTTCGCTCGTCCAGATTATGGACGGGTTGCCGAAGCCTGCAAAGCAATGAGTCGTACGTTCTATCCCGTCGATGCCTATGCCAGCCACACCCCTGACTATCAGTTACTGCCCTTTCGATTTCTAAGATTGGATGAGCGAAACGAACTCCTCGTAAACGAAGCTGGAGAGTTTCTCATCTCTCCCACTGGAACGACACGAGCGCTTGTAAGAAGACAACTTGCTCCCGGCTCGGATCTGTATTCAACATTGAAGGCGAAGCAATTTCTCACGGATTCCAACTCATCTCACCTATTGGACATACTTGCTAGTAAATATCGTACGAAGCATGCGTTTATGGAAGGCTTTACGAAGCTTCACATTTTCGTCGTGACGCTTCGATGTGATCATTCGTGCCACTACTGTCAGGTCTCCCGTCAAACGGAAGATAAAGAGAATTACGACATGAGTTTCGACACAGCGGCCCGGTCCATCGAACTCATGATGAAATCGCCATCGCACAACGTTACGCTCGAAATGCAGGGCGGGGAACCACTGCTCGCGTTTGATGTAATCCGTTTCATCGTTCCCCGCGCAAAGAAAAGGGCGATGGAGTTGGGGAAGACTTTAGACCTCGTGGTGACGACGAATCTCGCGAACGCCACGGACGAGATGCTCTTTTATTTGCGCGACGAGAATGTCAAAATATCTACGTCCCTCGATGGTCCGGCATTTATTCACAATACGAATCGTCCACGCCCAGGCAACAACAGTTACGAGCTAACGATCAGGAACATTGAGCGAGCACGCCAGATAGTTGGATGGTCCAATGTCTCGGCTCTTATGACCACGACCCAACTTTCTCTTCAGCATCCCACGGAGATCATAGACGAATACGTTGCCCAGGGATTTCACTCCATATTCCTGCGTCCGATCAGCCCGTATGGATTCGCGCTCAAGACCAAGCGGAAGACTGGCTATCATGTTTCCGAGTTCCTGGAGTTCTATCGCAAGGGTCTTGAGCACATTATCCAACTGAACCGGAACGGCTACGATCTGGCGGAAGTATACGCGAAGATTATCCTCACGAAGATGCTGACGCCCTATGGAACAGGCTTTGTAGACCTTCAGTCTCCCGCAGGGGCGGGAGTTAGCGTGCTCGTATACAACTACGATGGCGATATCTATGCGACGGATGAATCGAGGATGCTGGCTGAAATGGGAGATCATACGTTTCGGCTCGGAAACGTTCGGACCGACACGCATAAGGACATATTTACCGGAGACGCATTCCTCAACCTAGCCGCTGCTGCCTGCAACCAGGCCCTCCCGGGCTGCTCCGATTGCGCTCTGCAAACATTCTGCGGTGCGGACCCAGTTTTTCACCATGCCACTCAGGGGAACGTGATCGGTCACCGTCCCACGAGCGAGTTTTGTGAACGCAATACCGAAGTAATGAAACACCTTTTGGGGTTGGTCTCAGCGGGCGACCGAGAGCTCATGCGAATTTTCATGGCGTGGATTCAGAATGCCCGCGTAACGGAGATTTCGGAGATGGCACCGTCATGAGACTTGCGACTGGTGGACGAGCCGACAATTTTCACCACCCACTCGTTGGCAGAGTTTCGCGTGAACTCGTTCGCAAGGAGCAACGTCGAGAGAGAATTCTCGTCACTCAATCTGTACCGGATGACGTGCTTGGATATGCAGGGCTAATCACGACGCAAAAAAGTGACACTCAGGCACTGATACCTACAATTTGGGCGGCACGGGATATCGACCACCTGAGAACCGATGACATCGTGGCAGTTGAGCCCAAGAGTGGGTTCGTTCGGACCGTCTATCGCCCTGATTCAGATCACAATGTCCTGTTCGCGACCGAACGTTGCAACAGCAATTGCCTGATGTGCTCTCAACCGCCACAGGATCGTGATGACTCTGAGGCACTGACGCAAAGGAATCTAGAAGTCATCCGGTTGATTGACAAGCCGCCAAGGCGCTTGGTAATAACCGGAGGAGAACCGACACTTCTGGGTGAGAATCTGTTCCGCATTATCGCTGCCGTACGAGATAAGTTTCCATCCACATATGTGCACATGCTCACAAATGGCCGCATTTTCGCGTGGCCACGCTTCGCCCAGCGATTCGCAAGTCTACGTCATCCGGATTTCATGCTCGGAATACCCCTTTATGCCGACGACCCTACGATTCATGATTTCGTGGTCCAGGCAAAAGGGGCCTTCGATCAAACCGTGCTTGGTCTGCACCAGTTGGCTCGAAACGGGGTGAGAATTGAGATTCGTGTTGTTCTGCATGCTCTTACGATCCCCCGGTTAGAGCGTTTGGCGGAATATATCTACCGGAACCTCACGTTTGCCGAGCACATCGCCCTGATGGGCCTTGAACATATCGGATACGCACCGCGAAACATGGACAAGCTCTGGATTGATCCTTTTGATTATCAGGACCAGCTTGAGTCAGCAGTGGAATTCCTTTCCACACGACAGATGAACGTGTCGATCTACAATCATCAGCTTTGCGTGCTCCGGAAATCGCTTTGGAAATTCGCTCGCAAGTCGATTTCAGATTGGAAGAATATCTATTTAGACGAATGCCAAACATGCGGGGTTCGAGAGCAGTGTGGAGGCTTCTTCCAATGGGCGACGAAACTGCACAGCAAACACATCCACCCGGCTTTGCGCGGCGTTTGACCAAGTGGCTTGCCTTCGACCTCCGCAAACTCCCGAAATCGTGCGCAGGCTCAAAGAAAGCTTCCTCACCCTCGTGCGCTTCAACTCACTCATGCTTAGACGCTTGTCAAACAGTCGATTGGTTCATCTAGCACTACCGCAATCGCAGAATGGTTCGGTAGGACGAATGCAGGAGTACCCAATCAATCGACTTGTCGCTATCGTTTGCCTGCTTCTCGGTTCTGCAAATGCGCAAAATAAGAACTGCAACTTTGAGCCGGACTGGAGACCGACGCGCGTTTACGAACGTCATATTCTTGTGCAGAGGGTTCAGGGCAGTTTAGGTCTTGTGACAGTTGTGCCAAACACGTCCAGCCCACGCGACGCTGATGCAATGACCTATGAACTTCAGATCAATACGCGTGACTGTTCTTACTGGGGGCGTGGTTGTTCGCAATGGACACCGAAGGCGGATCAAACCTATGATGCTGAGATCGTCGAACAGCCGAGACACCTTAACCCCTGCGTTTCACATGAAGAGTTGGCTCCGACACGGGTGATTTGTATAGAGGATCATAAAGGGTGCTACACAGCCGCGAAGCCGGTGCAGTTGTGCGCAGGAGGAAACGGGTGCCGCAATTGTGAACCGTGTCTGACCGACAGGAATGGAAAGACTGCTCCGACCCCAACCTACCAGGTTCGAGGTGGGATAGCTTGGTGCGAAGATTGGTGGTTGGAGAGCGGTGAGTGGAGAGACTTTGTTCACGAATGCCCGCCCTAGTCATTCCATCCGGCCCAGCGAGCAAAATGCTCGCGCTGATCTCACGCTAGCCCAAACCGCAAGGCCAGGGGAGCGATGGCAATCTTAACGGCACGCCACTCTGATGGGAGGAGCGCACGGCTCGGCAGCTTCTTCCAAGACCTCTCTTGGTGGCGTGTTTCAGACCCGGTATGGCTTCTGCTCTGTGCAGAATTGCGCGGAGGGTCCGGCCTTGATCGAGCAAATCTCGCAGGGCAATGATGGCAACTTTTATGGCACGACCTCGGCCCGAGGAACGATGGCACACTGTTTCAGTCGATGGCGAACCAGCAAGTCTGTGACACAGCCTCGCTCCTTGGCCTGCGCTCCGCTTGGCCGGTCGCTCGTCGCGAGCAACAACGTGCTCGCATCTCGCTCCCTAGGATGCTCCTCTCTGATCAAACTCTTACCCAAGGAGGTGACGACAATCACTGAATCGGTAAGCGGGCTGTGTTAATTCATTCCGAAGAGAATTCTATGCGCTCGTGTCTCCTGATTATTGTTGCCATTTCTTCACTGATCGGGGCAGGGCATTCGCAAAGTTCGCAGAGCAACGAACTGAATTCCCAGCCACCCTCCATACAGGAAGTGATGAAGGGGGAAGCGGACAAATGGGCAAAGGTCGCCGCAAGAAAACCTGAGGTACAACTTAAATCTGTCGACGTGGAAAAAATTAAAGGTCTGCTGGTAGGCAGAATGTCGAATCGCGACTGGCTCATCAACGGCGATGAGACAGCACATCAGATCAGCTTCAGTAAGAACCTTGGAGATCAAGCGAAGTCCAAGTTGATACGGGTTCAGTTCGCGCTCTCTCCCGACACCGAAACACGGTGTACATCGGTGATCTTCACGCTGATGGGAAGCAAGGAGGAGTTTTCTCAAACGGAGGCGGTTCGCGTAAAAGGCGAAATATTTGCCGTCCTCGACGAGATCACTGCAAAAACGCCCTGAGACTTAATTGATCTGAGACACTCTCCAGGAACTCCGTCCACGAAACCTGCGCGCGTTTTTAGGCTGATGCAGCGTGCCGCTGGCGCGGCAAGTCGCTGCGGCAACGAAGACGCTTGACAGCTGGTGGAAAGAAGTCATAGAGTCCGTCGCTAAGCCAGATCTCTAAGATCCTCCCCTCTTTCGCGATCTCGGCTAAGTTCAGAAGGCACCCTGTTCTCCTGCAGCGATTTTCTGGGCGCTCAAGATTTACGCTACTCTGCGTATTCGAAAAAGGAGTAGGCGGAAGCATAACCGCAGTCGCTGAGCGGTTAAAAGGAGTCACCATATGCTGAGGATTAAACGTTCTCGGGTCGTGCGGTTCTTGGCTGTGATGCTGGTCGTAGTGACGATTGGCGTCGTACTGGTTGTCACGAGCGTGAGCCGCGCAGAAGGGCAGCAAACCAAAACGAACTTCCGGTCCCTGTACTCGTTTACAGGCAACGCTGATGGAGGCGCGCCGTGGGGAAGCTTGATCAAAGATTCTTTCGGCAACCTGTATGGGACAACGTATTACGGTGGGGCATACTACGAGGGGACCGTTTTCAAACTGGACGTGACCGGCCTCGAAACGGTTCTCTACTCGTTTACGGGTGGTCAGGACGGCGGAAAACCGCACGCAAACCTGATTGGAGATGCCGAGGGTAACCTCTACGGGACGACTTATTATGGAGGCACGGCTGAGGCCGGAACTGTTTTTAAATTGGATTCAGTGGGCATAGAGACGGTCCTGCATTCGTTTCATGTCTTGGATGGGAGCTATCCTGCTGGAGGCTTGCTCCGAGATCAAGCGGGGGATCTGTATGGGACGACTGTTGGCGGTGGCGTCTTTGATGTGGGAACTGTGTTCAAGTTGGACCCAACGGGAAAACTGACCCATCTCCATAACTTCACGGGCAGCACTGATGGAGCAAACCCCCAGGCCAGGTTAATCCGCGATGCTTCGGGAAATCTCTGGGGCACCACCTATGTCGGAGGGGCTGCCCAAGCCGGGACAATTTTTAAATTAGACGCTTCAGGCAATGGGGCTGTGGTGTATTCATTCAGCCAGTCGAGCGGAGCCAACCCTTATGCTGGCCTTGTGCGAGATCCTAACGGTAACCTCTACGGAACTACGTCGTTCGGAGGCAGTTTCGGATTTGGGACGGTCTTCAAACTGGATGCTGCTGGGAACGAAACTGTCCTGTACTCATTTGCGGGTAGTGCAGACGGAGCACAACCCTTGGGCAGTCTGATTCTGGATGGCACGGGAGCCCTTTATGGTACGACTCAACTCGGGGGCACCTACAGCCTAGGAACAGTATTCAAGGTGGACTCCGTCGGCAACCACACAATATTGCATTCATTCAACGGCACCGACGGCGCGAATCCGGTTGCAGGTTTGGTACGCGGCAACTCTGGCAGTCTGTACGGAACAACCCTGCAGGGCGGGTCATACGGGTACGGAACCGTTTTTGAGATTACTCCGTTCTAGACCACTGCATTCGGAGCGGCGGCCCCAGGCTTTCGGCCTGTTGTTTCTGGGCCTGTTGGCACGGAACGAGCGCGACCAGAACGGGCCGGAGGAGAGCCAGTTTGTGACAGATGTGACAGTTACTTCTGAAATAGCCGTTACGCGCGCGCGAACGGTCTATATGTGGCGACCTGTCATATCTGTCATACGGGAACCGTGAAAATACCCTTAAACCCGCGCTCGCTGGTTGAACGCTTCCGCTCAAACCCCTTCGCATCCAAGTTCTGGGACAGTCTCTTGCTCGATCCGGCCTGCTCTCCGTTTCGCTCGCACCACTGTTTCCACGACGCGAAAAGGTCCGACTGGGACGTGAAGAACTGGCTTCCCAAAGTGCAACATTCCTCGATCCAACGCGCCAACGCATCTTCGCCTTCGAGGTATTCAACCGTCGCATTCTTCACAATGGGTGGAGGATTCAGACCCTCTCTCTGCCATGCCAGGCATCCTTCAATCATCCAACTCAAGATACCTGCCCACTCCGAACGCAGCTTCTCGGCGAGTTCGGGGTCCCGCTCCTCGGGCGGAATCGTGACAATGAATGGCAACAGGTATAGGCGTCTGCGGATCGCCTCATCAACTGTGCGTATGCAAGGTTTGTGATTGCCGGAGATAATCAGCTTGAATTGGGGAACGAAATCGAAGTAGTCCTGACGCATGAATCGGGCCGAGATCTTGTCGCCCCCGGTGAGCGTCTTCAGCCTGCTCTCCGCCCAGCGCCTTCCATCTTCGGTCTCTGACGCAGTCACCAGTCGTGCCCCGTGCAGCCCGGCCACGTCGGTCGGGTGGTGTTCTGTTCCAGACGCCATGAATGTCTCAATAGGTGCGGTTCTGGCGTAGTCTCCCATCACTCCCGAGAGGGTGCTCGTAAATACCGATTTTCCATTGGCCCCACTGCCCCAGGCAAAGAACAGTGCGTGATCGCGTGTCACGCCAGTCAGGGCACAGCCGCACATCCGCTGCACGAACCGTTGCAATTCCATATCGCCGCCCAATACTCGTGCCAAAAATGCATCCCATTGCGGGCATCCTGCGTTCGGGCCAACAGCTGTTTCCTTGGTGCAGTAATCCCCGCGTGCTGCGGGGCGAAGAAGGCCGGTACGCAAATCAACGATTCCAACAGGGGTGTTCAAGATCCAAGGATCTGAGTCCCATTGACTCGCAGCCATGGCGTGACGGCGGTCTGCCCGCGCCAGACGTTCAACAGCAGCGATGGTTGCAGCGCTGGCTACTCGGTGTGCCAGGTGCTCTGAAGTGCAGGAAGAACTTGCTCTGCGACAGATG
The DNA here is from genome assembly GCA_035652095.1 of Terriglobales bacterium. Classification (GTDB taxonomy): domain Bacteria; phylum Acidobacteriota; class Terriglobia; order Terriglobales; family Acidobacteriaceae; genus DASREM01. The sequence continues at coordinate 33,162 of DASREM010000019.1, forward strand.
GCACGTGCGAGGTCATAAACATGATGGGTTTCATCCCGCTTCCATCGTGTGCCGGTCCAACAGCTCCATCGTGCCCAGGTTGCGGTATACCGTAGATCGGCACCGTGCAACTCGCTGAATCGCAGAGCGAGGGTATCGTCCGCGAATTGCCTGCCCAGGGAATTGCTGTGAGGCGGGGGCTGACTGCGGGTGCCTTTTCGTTTGCCAGCCAGATTAGAATTAGCGACGGGCGGTTGCGTTTGCACTACGCACCTCCCGTCGAGCTGCCGATTCCCGGTCGACAGCTTTCGCTGTGACAGATGAGTTCTGCTGGAGGAATTTTTCCAGTTGCCGAACGTCGTACCGTATACATGCCTCACAGCGCGTGAATGCTGGGCCGCGATTCTCGCGCCGCCATCGTCGCAGTGCGGCGACTGATACGGCGAGCATTCGTGCAGCCTCCCGTTCGTTGACTAGCTGGATATTCTGTAGCTCTGGGGATTGCAGCATCAGAAACCTTCCTTTCTGATGCCACGCTAGAGTGCTGGGGGACTGTTCGTAAAAGGGACATCAAGGAACGGAATTAAGTTTTTCTGTTCCGCGTGTCCCTCTGCCTAGCTCTGAACCTGGTGATAGCTTTTCGTACGGCTTCACACCCGCGTGAATCTCCTGCTCGGTAAACATCCCGGTATACGACTTTGCTCACTCCGTAATGTGTCCAAAAGGCATTCCGGATGAGTGCTGTACGAACTTCGGATTCATCACCGTTGAGACCGCAACCCGCCCGAAAGAACCAATATGTTTGGACCATCCTGCCTGTGGACGGATCCTCTGTCAGGGCGGCGACTTCGTCTCGGATCGATTTTGCGAATGGGGCGGTGGGTATTCCCAACGGTTTTACTTGCTGGAGTGTCAGCAACGATTGCTCAGCCTTTTGCCGCAAGTCCGAGCTCAGATAGTCATCCCTCTTCTTGCAGTAGCTGACGAGGTTCTGAAGCGCTAGACACGCATCCCTATGCTTCGATCTGAGAATCCGCGACCAAGCCTGCCCGTCACTAGCAATCTTCCCAAACCACTCCTTCTTTTTGCGACGATTCGTGAACCGCTCCAGGTCCTCGATAGTGTCTGATAGCAATGCGGCTAGTTGCCTACGGAGATCTGGAGAGAGTTTGTCCAAGGTGACCCTGGCCGTGGTGTGACCTGCGATTTGTTCTTCCCATCTCGCAAGTTCTCTTCGGAAAGATTCCTTTAATGCTTTGACTGGGCTTTCCGGGTGGGGTTGAAGGCTGGGAAATCTCGCGAAGATGAAATGCGAGTAGTCCCACCAAGTTGTTGCCCTCGGAAGTTTCTTCGTTCTCGTATCAAAGTCCGCGAGCCAATTAAAAAGGACCGCAGGGGCATTTTTTGCCCCAGACGTTACTTTCCGCGCCATACCACCTCCCCCGTGGCAATCCCAGAGTGAAAGAAAATCGGCAGGCGAGTGGGAGCCCGCTTTTCGGGAGCGACCCTAGCCGACTTCTGCGGAAAATGATACCCCGCGCGCATTGACAAGTAAACCGAAACAGTTTAGGTTATTGATATGACGAGAACTGAAGTGCAGCAATTCACGAGTTGGCTGGGAAAGCGGAGTTACAAGGCACGGCTTGAGCGGTTCGGAATCGAGCGACTGCAAGAGATCGCACGCGAGAACGGAAAATTGGGCGGTAGACCAAAGGGAAGCCGTAACAAATCGAAACGAGGTGGAGAATGAGTCTTTACAAGAGAGGTGGGCAATACTGGTACAAATTTCGCTGGACGATAAAAGTCAAAGACGGTCTCAGCGAAAACTACCTGATTCGCAAATCAGCGCGCACAGCCAACCGAAAGCGTGCTGGAGAGGTGGAAGACGAGCACAGACGTGCTCTAAGACTTGGATTGACGCATCCCACGGACGTTTGGCCGAAAGCTGAGCCGGAGGGTGTAAAAGTTCCGACACTCAGAGTGTTTGGTGAACAGTTCGTGGAATACGTTCGAGTTCACAAGAAGGCTGGAACGGTTCGCTTCTACCGGATCGCCAAGGATCGTATGCTCAAGTTTTCGCCTCTGGCTGACGCGCTACTCTCCGATATCACGGGTGAGCTGGTGAGCAAGTACGTCAACTGGCGGAGGAGCACAGCGTCAAGTGAGTCGATCCTTACGGTGAACGGTGACTTGCGGACGCTACGTCGCATGCTGAAGCTGGCGCGGGAGTGGGGGCTGATTCAGCAGACACCGACCATTCACGAATTGCCAGGGGGAAAGGGGCGTGAACGTGTCATTTCGTTTGCTGAAGAGATTTCCTACCTATCCAAAGCGTCACAGACCGTAAGAGACGCGGCGTTGCTCGCTGTAGACACTGGAATGCGACCAAACTCGGAGTTGATGCCCCTGAAATGGTCAAACGTACATCTAGAATGCACGCAAGACGCGCCTCAGGGCTTTGTACACGTCGCGGAAGGGAAAACCGATAGCGCTGTGCGGAACATTCCTCTCACGCCCCGTACACGCGAAATGTTACTCGCTAGGAGGCAACTGTTCGTGGGCCCGAAGGATGCGAAGCGGCCATGCGGCGAATTTCTTTACGTCTTTCCCGGCGACGGCGATTCTGGGCACGTCGTGACTCTCCAGCATGCACACGAGCGAGCAGCGCGCGAGGCTGGGCTCGATCCGTTCGAGTTCTACTGCTGGCGGCACACGTTCGGTACGCGTTGCGCCGAGAGCGGTATGGACAGGTTCACACTTGCGAGGCTCATGGGACATAGTTCTCCTCGCATCGCGGAGCGCTACTACATTCACGTCACAGAACCGCACGTCATGACCGGTTTCGAACGTTTCATGAATTATCAATCGGCTGGATTGGTCAATGCTGTGAAAGAGCAGACGGACAGAGTGCAGTAAGGCACAATTCACGAAAGTGGGGCACAAATTGAGGCACAGCGACAACAGAATATCTCGTAAGTTGCTGAATCCGCTTGTCCCATTGGAAGATTCTCAATCTTCAAACCCGGGTTCGATTCCCGGTAGCGCTACCAACTCTCCCGTGCTGCTCGCTACGAGTAGTCCAGAAATTCCACAATTGTCCAATGTCTCCATTCCGGGACGCTTGGTCATAAGTGGCCGAGCACCCTGCGCCAATCGGGCTCTGCGGATGTCTTCAATTCTTCTCATGATTCAGTAGCGACTTCACGAGCACATCGGCGAGCCACTCCTGATACTTCTGCGAGGACCATCCGCGGTTGCGTACCAGCATGCGGTACACATCTCTGCCGGTGAGGGTCCATAGAATGTCGCGGGCCGTTGTGCAATCGATTCCGGGACGAAGGCAATTCGCCTCGCTGAGCGAGAGGATCATTTTCTCCTGCCGCTCATAACGCATGCGCTCACGCTGCTGCTCCAGTCTTGCCAACTCAGGCGCGACGACGCCCGCGCCGCGCAGAAGATCTAGAGTTGCGCTCTGGGCATCGTGAACTCCGCGGGCAATAGCGGCCGCCAGCCGCAAGCGGGTTTCTGGCTCTGGCGCGTTGAGCGCCCGGCGGACGCTCTCCTCGTAATCGGCGCCGAAAGTGGACTGATCGAGAAGCTCGGTCAGAATTCCTGCCTTTGACTTGAAGATAGCGTAGATGCTGGGTGCGGACACCTGCGCCCGCCGTGCAATCGCTTCGATGGTCATTCCGGCATACCCGTCGCTCTGCAGCAGGCGGCGCGTTGCCTCCACGATGCGGCGTCGTGTGTTGCCGGCCTGGCGCTGGCGAGTGGGCGACTTGTATGGACGCTTCTTCTTTTTCTTTTCCGGCAAACGTGAAAAGTATAGCATCGTACAATGAATATAGTCATCTATAACGAATAGTAACGAGGTTTGGAAAGGTGGAAACAAATGAAATTGGTCGTATTGGGTGCGACAGGCGGAACTGGTCTGGAACTCGTGCGCCAGGCCTTGGAACGTGGTCACACTGTGACCGCATTGGCGCGTTCTCCCGGGCGCCTCAATGGGTTTCGCGAGCGCATTCACGTCAAGAAGGGAAACCTGCTGAACAGCGAGGAACTGGAGCGCGTCCTCCAAGGTCAGGATGCGGTATTGTCGGGGTTTGGCCCGCGAATCCCGGTCTCCAAAGATGATGCGAATCTGCTCGAGCAATTCGCTGTGGCCCTGACAAGAGCCATGCCGCGGGCCAACGTAACACGCGTCATCGTCGAGTCGGTCGCCTTTCTCTTCAAGAATTCCATCATGCCTCCCGCTTACATCCTGGGACGTTTGCTATTTCCCGGGATCGTTGCGGATGCTTCGGCAATGGAGCGCATCTTTGCGCAGAGCGACCTCGATTGGACTATGGTGCGTCCCCCGGAACTGACCAACAACCAACACACGGGGAAGTATCGCGTGCGGGAAGGCCGGTTGCCTAATTTTGGCTTCAGCATCTCGCGTGCCGATGTAGCGGATTTCATGATCAAGGCGGCCGAGGAACATCTCTCAAGCCGACAAGTCGTAGGACTCAGCAACTGACGCGCGGAGGTGTGTGACATGAAGTCCAAGGTGAAAAAGAGGGTCGTGATTACCGGAGCCTCGAGTGGAATCGGGCGAGCTAGCGTATTTCGCATGCTCGAAGCCGGCTGGCAGGTATTCGCGACGGTTCGCAAATCCGAGGATGCGGAGAAGTTGCATTGCGAGGCGGGGACCGATGTCGCGCCGCTGATTATGGATATCACCGCCCGTGACACGATCGCTCGTGCAGCGCATCGGATCTCATCTCAGCTCAGCCAAAGCGGTCTGGACGGGCTAGTCAATGTGGCCGGCATCGGTATGATGAGGCCTCTGGAGTACGCAACTGCCAGCGATCTGCAGAAGATATTCGACATTAATGTTTTTGGACAGATCGCGGTGACACAGGCATTCCTCCCGTTGCTGCGGAAGGCGCGCGGCCGGATTGTCAACATCAGCTCCGTCGGAGCGCACATTGCGATCCCATTTGGCGGCTTGCTCAACGCAAGCAAGAGTGCTTTTGGAGCGCTTAGCAATACACTGCGTGTGGAGTTGCGCCCCTTCGGTGTGCGGGTTTCCACAATCGAACCGGGAGCAATCAAAACTCCGGCAGTGGACAAGACCTTGGGCGACGTGGACTCGGTGATTTCAAGTTTGCCGGGTGGCGATGCGAATCCGTATGCCAAGATGCTGAAGACATTTGCTCAGCGCGCGTATGCGCAGGAGGCCGGCGGCAGTCCGCCGGAAGTAGTTGCGACGGCAGTTCACCACGCATTGACCTCCCGGCGTCCGCGGCTTCGGTATCGAGCGGGGAAGCATGCGAACCTTCTCGCGACGCTGCCGGGAATCTTGCCTGAGGGACTGATGGATGCGCTTGTAATCCGTATGTTGGGACTGGCGGTGAAAACCGGCTAGGCCATCCCTTGCAGCGAGGTGCCTCCGCCGTGTTCCTCGCGCTTGCCATTTCGGCACCGGTATGGTCACATGTCACGCGAATAGCCGTCCCGACTCCTCAGAGATCAGAAGGCTGACCTCCAGGCCGCTGCGTTCCAGAACCCATCGATGGACCGTTGTTTGTGCTCAGGAAGCAGAAGAAGGCGCGGCGATCCCTTGACGGCGCGTGAATGAACTGGCGTCCAGCTAATGTGATCTTCCATTCCGAGTACATGCTTCCCAGTATCGACATTTTTACTGCCAGAACTGACCATGCTTTGACTCCGATATTCGTCTGCGGACACCAAATTCGGGGTCCGAGGAGAAATCACGATGCTGTGGACCATATTTGTTATTTTGCTCGTGTTGTGGTTACTGGGGTTGGTGAGTTCTTACACGCTTGGCGGATTCATCCACATTCTGTTGGTGGTCGCCCTGGTGATCCTGGTCATCAATCTTCTGTCCGGCCGAAGAACTGCTCTCTAGCGTCTTGTTGGACGGGCGGAAATTCTTTGCGTCGTTTCACATGGCGCTTGAATCTCTCGAGACGTGAGTCACTGGAGGGATGCAATGCAGGAAACGGCGCAGCAGTACATTCAAAGGATTACCGGATACGTTCAGGGTAAGGAGCCGCTCAAGATCCAGCAGGGGACTGCGAAGAAACTTCAGCAGCTTACCAAAGGTGTGGATCGAAAGAAGCTGACCAAGAGGCCCGCTCCGGATCGGTGGTCGGTGGCCGAAATCCTGGCGCACTTGGCTGACGCCGAACTGGTCGGCGGCTGGCGGCTGCGCGCTGTCCTCGGGAACAATGGAACGCCGCTGCAACCCTTCGATCAGGACGTTTGGGCAAAGACGTTTGACTATGCGAAACGCGATCCCAGAACGTCGATCGAAGTCTTTCGTGTATTGCGCGAGAACAATCTGGCCATGCTGAAGGCTCTGCCGCAAGAGCTGTGGGATAACTACGGAATGCACGCCGAGCGTGGCAAGGAAACCGTGGCTCATATCGTGAAAATGTTTGCGGGCCACGACTTGAATCATTTGCAGCAGATCGAGGAGATCCTTACCAATGGCAGCGGCAAACGCTAGGGTTTCTTGCTGAGTGCCGCTGCTTTGGCGTCCGCCTGCTGCGCTTCGACGGTTTTCCCCAGACCGTTGTAGGCTCGGGCCAGCAACTCGAAAACTTTGGGATTCTTGTCCTCGTGTTGGGAAAGCGCCTGCAGAACCGGAAGCGCGTCGGCGAAGTTTTTCTCTGCAATTTGGGCTTCCGCAGAACCGAGTTGCGCCTCAACGCTCCTGGAATCCAGAAGCTGCGCGGCCTCGAACTGGTCCTCGGCCGCCTTCGCATCATTCAGTCCGAGATAAACGCGGCCGAGTAACAAACGGGCAGGCAGCTGTCCCGGAGTAAGTTTCAGGCTGGCTTCCAGGGCATCGCGGGCTCCGGGCAAGTCACCGGAGTTGACGCGGGCCTGGCCCTCATAAAAAGCTGCGGTGGAATCGTCTGGGCGGACCTCGCGCGCCGCTTTCAGGTGCTCGGCGGCCTTGGCAAAGTCTCCTGCGTTCAACTCCAATTCACCAATCTGGCGCAACGCCGTGGACTGCTTGGGATCAAGCTGCAGGACCTTTTCGAGAGCGGCGCGAGCATCTTCAACGCGATTATCATCGCTTGCAATCATTGCTGTGTGCAGCAGGTTCTGTTGCTCGATCTTGTCCTTGGGATCCGGCAATGTAGATGCGTTCGAGCCTTCCGAATTAGGACTGTCGGTTGTGTAGCCGAGGGCCTTTAGCTTTTCCGAGTTCTGAGCCGACGCACTGCCCTCGGCTCTTGACGAGGATTTCTCCTTTAAGGCGGCCAGCATGCCCTGCATCTTTTGCACATTGGCATTCTGAGGATCGTAGCCGTTCTTCAGTTCTTTCGGGTCCGCGTGAAGGTCATAAAGCTCAGGCTTGGGAGCCTGGATAAATTTGAAGCCGCTATCCCGTACCGAGCGCAAAGGAGCCCATCCAAAACGCAGCGGGTAGTCCGTTTCGCCAAAGGCGGTTCGCCCCGGTGTGTTGGTCGTCGAGAAATATGGCTTCAGCGACTCGCCATTGAGGCTTGCCAGCGCAGGGACCTTGACCAGGTCGAGCGCGGTGGGAAGCAGATCGGTGGTCCTCACCTGGGATTCCACTACCTTCCCGGCGTTGCTCTTGCCCGGTAGTTTGATGATCAGGGGCACGTGCAGGGTGGAGTCGTAAAGAAAGATTCCGTGTGTCTCTTCGTTGTGCTCGCCAAGCCCCTCCCCGTGATCTCCGACGACGATGATGAGAGAGTTCTCGTATCCGCGGCGTTGGTTCAGATAGCTGACAAATTTCCCCAGGACCGAGTCCGTGTAGGCGATTTCTCCGTCATAGAGATCGTCTTTGTATTTCTTGGAAAACGGTGCCGGTGGCTCGTATGGATCATGGGGATCGTAAAGATGAATCCAAACGAAATGCGGACCCGCAGGATGAGCGGTGAGCCATTTCGCGGCATCATTCACCACATCCATGCCGCGGCGCTCGACCCGTCCCCAGCGCTCCTTGGTCTGGGCGTGCTCAGGGAAATTGTCATAAAAGTCGAAACCCTGGTCCAGGCCAGGAGCAAGAGACTTGCTGTCGAGGATCACAGCCCCGATGAAGGCGGCAGTGTGGTAACCCTTTTTCTTGAGCAGGGCAGCCCAGGTTGGATGCTCGGAAGAAAGAGGGATGGCGAAATCAGTTACGCCATGCACGCTTGGCAGCAGACCGGTTAGGATGGTCGTATGCGAAGTGTTGGTAATCGGGCTCGGAGTGAAGGCTTGGCTGAAGCGGATTCCGTCCGCGGCGAGAGCGTCCAGAGCAGGCGTCTCGACCTTGGCGTTTCCGTAGCAGTGCACGTGATCGGCGCGCAGCGTATCGATCGTGATCAAGTAGATGTCGGGGAGAGAAGCCTTCGTGCCTACCTTCCTGGAGGGTGCCGTGGAGGCGAACGCGAACCCGGAAACAAGCGCAAAAATGCATAAAATTCGGGATAGCCGCATGACAAATCAGACTAGCACAAACGCCTCGGAGCGGCGTCAGTACAGGCGTTTGGGTGCGATATAATCGGTCATCTTCATGCGTCTTTCCCGTGGGTGCGTACTCTTTCTGTTGTGCGCGATGCCGGCGTTCGCGGGTGGTGCTCCTGCCCGCAATCTGGTCGTGATCACGATTGACACGCTGCGTGCCGACCATCTTGGTTGTTACGGCTATAAGCAGATCCGGACTCCGAACATTGACAGCCTTGCCAGCGACGGATTTCGCTTTGAACGCGCCTTCGCTGTGGTTCCGGTGACCTTGCCATCGCACACCACCATCTTTACCGGCACTTATCCGATGCTCAGCGGCATGCATGACTTCGGAGACAACAAGCTCAACCCGGACCAGCCTACGCTAGCCTCAGTGCTGAAGCAGCAGGGATACGCCACCGGAGCGGTGGTGGCCTCGGCAGTGCTCGACTCCCGCTTCGGTCTGAATCGCGGATTCGATTTCTACTACGACCACTTCGATTTCAGCCGCCTGCAGGAATCCAACCTGGATGAGATGGAGCGTCCCGGAGATGCGGTCGCCGATGTGGCCCTGGACTGGCTGTCCAAGAATTCGCAAGGCAAATTCTTTTTCTGGATGCACCTCTACGATCCGCACTATCCGTACCGTCCACCGAGCCCTTACAGCGAAGAGTACAAGGACCGGCCTTACGATGGCGAGATCGCGTTTGCGGATGGACAGGTCGGACGCGTCATCCGCTTCCTGAAAGAAAAAGGTCTCTACCAGAACACGGTGATCGTGCTGAGCGGGGATCATGGCGAGAGTCTCGGAGAGCATGGCGAAAAGACGCACGGATTCTTTATTTACAACGCGACCTTACATGTCCCGCTCATCTTTCACCTGCCCGGAGAAGCGGGCGGCAAAAGCATTTCAGCGAGTGCGAGCCTGGCGGACTTGATGCCTACCATGCTTCAGAGCCTCAAGGTGGCTGTCCCTGCGGAGGTGCAGGGGCGCAGCCTGCTTGCCCTGATGCGGGACGACAAGGAGCAATCCCCAAGAAATCTGTATGCCGAGACTTTTCTTCCGCGGCTTCACTTCAACTGGAGCGAACTGCGCGGAATTGAGAATGAAAAATATCATTTCATCAATGCACCCAAGCCTGAGCTGTACGACCTGCAAAAGGACCCGGGCGAGACGCAGAACCTGATCACTCAGAAGAAGGCGGTCGCGGAAGAAATGCGCGCGCAGTTGACGAGCACCATCCGTCAATACAGCGCGGGCAAAGAATTGGCGGAAAAGACCGGCCTCGATCCGGCGCTGATGGAGCGCCTGAAGTCCCTCGGCTATGCGGGCTTTTCTGGTGGCGGGAGTTCCACCGCCACAAATCAGAACCTGCCCGACCCGAAGGACCGCATTGAGGTATACGAGCTGATTTCGGATGCGATCGCCGACAGCCAGCATGGCCATTATCCTGAGTCGGTCGAGAAACTCAACACTGCACTGAAAACCGAGCCCGGTTCGGTGCCAATCCACTATCTGCAGGGATTGAATTACTACCGGCTGGGTGAATTCGCGAAAGCGGTGGACGAGTTTCGCAAGGTGATGGCCGCCAGCCCCGATTACGCGTTGGCGGCGTTTCACCTGGGCTTGTCCTACGCGCGCACCGGGCAGATCGACGACGCGATCGCCACGTTCAAGCGGACGCTCGAGCTAGACTCCACCAATTTCAGCGCCGCTTACGATCTGGGTATGCTGTATCTCCAGAAAAACATGGTCGAGGAAGGCAAAGCGGCGTTGCTGCAATCCATCACCATCGCCGATGCGTATGCTCCGGGGCATCGGGCGCTCGGCGAGTTGTTCCTCGCACAAGGGCAGTTGGACGATGCGATCCGGGAATTGCGAAAGGCGTCCGAACTGGTTCCTCAGGATCCGTCCACGCACGCCGCATTGGCGAAGGCACTCTCGGCGAAGGGGCTGAACGAAGAGGCTGAACAGGAGATGCGCAAGTCGCAGCAGTCACAGCCGCAGTAAATCATTCTGTGAAGATCCTCATTCCCATTCTGGTGAGCGCGCTGCTTGTTTTCCCGGCACTCGGTGCTCCCACCCGCAAGGCCCAGACAACCCCAGCCAACCTGATCCTGATCACGATCGACACCGTTCGCGCCGATCGCCTGGGTTGCTATGGATCCGGTAGTGCACGAACCCCGGTGATGGACTCCCTGGCCCGTGACTCCGTGGTGTACCAGCGCGCGATTTCCCAGGTTCCGCTGACCTGGCCCTCTCACGCCGTGATCCTGACCGGAACCTATCCATTTCAAAACGGGGTACGGGATTTCACCGGGCAGCCACTGGCTCCGCAATTTCGGACGGTGGCGCAAGCGTTCAAAGAGCATGGATACGCCACGGGCGCCGTTATCAGCGCCTTTGTGCTTGACCGCAGTTGGGGATTGTCACGCGGATTTGATTCTTACGACGACGCTTTTTCGGCGGAGGCGTTTCGACAAAAAGACATTGGCCTGGTAGATCGCCGGGCGACCGAGAGCGTGGACCGCTCGATTGCATGGCTGTCGAAAAACCGGGGACGCAAGTTTTTTTTCTGGCTGCATCTCTACGACCCGCACAGCCCGTACGATCCTCCGGAGCCTTACAAAACCGAATTCCGCGATCGCCCGTATGACGGTGAAATTGCGTACGCGGACCACGAATTGGGACGGCTTGTTTCGTGGTTGAAGCGGCAAGGGCTATACGAGCGCACCGCCATCGTCCTGCTCAGCGACCATGGGGAATCGCTGGGAGAGCATGGCGAAAAGGAGCATGGATTCTTTATCTACGATTCTACGATCCGCATTCCTTTGATGGTCAAGCCCGCTTCCGCCAAGCTCAAGCCCGGGCGCGTCGCCGAGCCGGTTGAAACCACGGCGGTGGGGCCGACTCTACTTCGCCTGGCGAACCTGTCCGACCCGATCCAGAAACAATTTCAGTCGGCTCCGCTTCCTGAGCAAGACCGCAGCCCTGAATCTGGTGCATACAGCGAGACGCTGTATCCGTACAGCTCTTTTGGCTGGAGCCCGCTTCATGGCCTTGAGACGGCGCGTTATCACTTCATCGATGCGCCTGCCCCTGAGCTATACGACGTCATTGCCGATCCCGCAGAGACGAACAACCTGGCGCCCCGGCAGTCGGCGACCGTGGATGTGCTTCGGCAGAAGCTTCGTGTCATTCAGCAGAGGACCGCCCCCACCCTTCCCAGCACGGAATCGAATCCCACCTTGAGTCCGGACGCTCTCCAGAAGCTGCGCGCTCTCGGATACGTCGCCTACCATTCGCCTGCTTCGAAGGAACCTGTTGCTTCGGGCTTGGCCGATCCAAAGACGAAGCTTGAGGAGTTCAACGCCATTTTGCGCGCGAGCGATGCCTTCCGCGGGGGCAACGTGGCCGCCGGCAAGCAACTGCTCAGCAAAGTGGCCGCCGAGGATCCCGGGATGTACATCATTCCGTTCATGCTTGCCGAAGCGTCTGCCAGAGAGGAGAATTGGGACGAGGCGGCAACGCAGTTTCGGAAATCGCTCGAACTCAATCCCGACTTTGATGAAGCCATGACCGGGCTCGCACGGGCTCTGTACTTCTCCGCCGACTATGCCGGAGCCCGCGCATGGGCGCAAAACGCACTCAAGCAGAACCCGCGGAATTACCGGGCCTGGTACGAACTTGGAATCATCGAAACCAAGTCTGACCGCGCCGCCGCGTCCAGTGATTTTGAGACGGCGCTTGCGATCCAGGGGAACTTCGCGCCGCTTCATCGCGAGCTTGGCATGCTCCAGTTTCATGACCGCAAATACCGCGAGGCTGCTCCGCACCTCGCAAAAGCGATCGAGCTCGGTTTGAAGTCCGCTGAACTCTACAATTTCCTGGGAATCTGCAACAGCCAGACGGGAAAGCTCAATATGGCCCTGGACAATTACAAGCAAGCGATCGCGCTTGATCCCAACCTCGCCGAAGCCCACCTCAACTTGGCGTACGCATATCAGCAATTGAAACAGCCCCAGGCGGCGCGCCCTGAATACGAACGGGCGTGCAAGCTGGAGCAGAAGTTCTGCAAGTTTGTTCCGAAGTAGGCCGTCACTTCTCGAGTTTCAGCAATACTTCCCGGGCCTTGGGGGCCATCGGATCTTCAGGGAAGGTCTTGATGAAGTCGCGCAACTCCGCGATGGCATCGGGCTTTCGCTTCGCCGCCAGATACAGGTTGACTAGCTCGAGCCGCACCCGGCTCATAGTCGGGTCAATCTGGACAGCTTCGCGCAGGGTGCGCTCCGCCTCGGCAAATCTTGCCAGGCGTTCGAAGATGGATCCCATCACAAATTTGCCAAACGCCGAGTTCGGATTGCGGCGCAGTCCTTCTTCCGCGTTCTTGAGGGCCGGTTCATAGTTCCTGGTCTGCAACTGCACGTTGGCAAGGTTGAGATAGGCTTCCGAATCGCTTTGGTTGAGTTTGATCGCGGTTTCAAACTGGCTCTGTGCCGCGGCGAAATCGGACTTCGCGAGGTAAGCCGAGCCCAGGTTATTATGGGCAGGATAAAAATCAGGCGCGATTTCTAAGGCTTTCTCGTAGTGACGGATGGCCTCGTCCGGCTTGTTCTCGCGATCCGCGGCCAGACCTTTGTCGAATTCCTTCACTGCCTTCTTTGGGTATTTGCGGCGGTACTGCTCCAGATCGACGATGTAGGGATTGTTGCCCTTTTGTTTATTGAGAGTGTCCGCAGGAGCAGGTGCGGCCCGCGGCGTCAGGCTGATCTGCACCATCTGCACGGAAACCACCGAGGGGTCGAGTTTGACTTGCTGATCTACCGGATAAAAGCGCTCATCGTTGATGACGATGTGGTAGGGATTGCCGGAGAGCGAATAGAAGCCGAACTTCCCTTGGTTATCGGCGTAGACGGTCGTGATCACCGCACCGCGCAAGACCAGGTTCACCATGATAGGAACGCCGGGGAGGTCGGTGCGAATGACATGCAACTCTCCCACGATATTGCCTACCTGCTGCGCCCAGGAAGACGGAAGGACCAGGCTGAGGATTAGAGCGGAGCCGAAGGCGAGTCTGCGGAGGGAAGGCATTGGGTGACCGAAAGAACAAGGGCTTGCCATCTTAGACGGCAAGCCCCTGAGGAAGTTACAACCGGGACTAGAAGCTCAGCTTCAGTCCGAGTTGCAGGTTGCGGGCGTTCAGCGTGCCAGCAGCCTTGCCGAAGTTGGCGTCGCGCAAATCGTTGTGTGCGCCGCCTCCGGCTGTCGCCAGCACGAAGTTCGCGCGGTTGAATACGTTGAACCCTTGGGCTTCAAACTTCAGGTTCACGCGTTCGGTGAACTTGAAAGTCTTGCCCAGGGTCATGTCAGCGAACCAGATTCCTGGCCCGACGAAGGTGTTCCGACCCAGGCTCCCGACACAACCGAGGCAAGGAGCTGAGAAGACAGGAAGCCCTGCCTGGCTGGGGACGCCACCGGAAGCGACGCAACCGCCGGCGGCAGGATCCAATGAGCCACCGGGACACCAGCCGGTTGCGAAGGTGTTCCGATCGGGACTGAAGTTCGCAATTGAGGAACTCGGCCTATCGTTCCGGCCGTGGTCTAGGTTGTAGTCGCCACCCAGGTTCTGACAATTCCCGGTGTTCACGTCCGTAGCTGAACATCCGGTGGTCGGATCCGAGATTTCGCGCAACCGTGCTGCGCCGCCCCGGAACGGCTCCCAATGGGCGCCGGTCTGGAAGGACCATACTCCGTTGTATGACCACCCGCCGAGCACATAGCCCAAAACGCCGTGCAGGTTCTTGCCCGGAAGTTCATACACGTAGTTGAGCACCAGGCGATGGCGGATGTCGAACAGCGAGTTGCCGCGATCCAGGCCCGGGAGAGTGAAGTCCGTGGTATAGCCTTCTCCCGCTGCGGCACCGTTGGCTGTCGTCGCGCCGCTGTGCCAGGTCGAGCCCCCATCGATGGTGTGGCTGTAGGTGTAGTTGACGTTGAACAGCAGTCCATGACTCAACTGCTTGCGCAACGACATTTGGAGCGAGTTGTAGTTCGAATTGACCACGTTGCGCCAGTTGCGCAGATTGCCGTAGTCATTGTTGGCGAAGCCGCCGTTACCAACCCAGGTACGGCCGAAGTTATCGGTGATGACGGAACCGGTCGGCAGCACAGACCCTGGATGGCGGTTGATGTTTTCTGCGCGGAAGAGCTTGTGACCCGCGTTTCCGACATAATTGGTTTCGAGTACGAACTTCGCAGGCAGTTCGTGCTGAACGCCGAAGAAGAAGTTATAGACATACGGGTCGCGAACGCCCTCGGGAAGGACGATACCCGTGAGCACAGCCTGGTTCGGGCTAAAGGGTGCCCATCCGGTGAGGTTGCCGGTTGCCTGAGCGCCGATACCCTGTCCGGGATTCGTCGGTGCACCGCTAAAGGTAGGAGCGGCGGAACTCGGCGAACAACTGGACGAAGTGCAGGTTGTAGGCCCGTAAATTACGGTGTTCACATCCCCGTTGAGGAAATTGTCCACGAAGTTGAAGGAGTAGTAGGGAAGGTTCCAGCGCGAGTTCGAGAGCGGATTGTACAGTGTGCCCTCGTACGAGACGCCGAATCCTCCGCGAATGGCAGTCTTGCCATTGCCGAAGACATCGTAGGCAAAGCCAACGCGGGGACCGAAGTTGTTGTGATCGCCTGCACCCAACGAGCTTGCCGGAGCAAAGCCGCCCGGACCGCAGACGCCTTTCAACTGCGCAATCTGCGCAATTTGTTGGGCCGTGAATGTGGACGGGCAATTCGCGGGATTGTTGGCCGTTTGAACCTGCGTCAGCAGATTGTCGCCGGGCCCGGGAATAAAGGTAGTGGCGAGATTGTCTTCCTCGTTATGACGAGTGAACAAGTCCCAGCGCAGGCCGAGGTTGAGAGTCAACTTGCGACTTACTTTCCAGTCATCCTGGAAGAAAACGCCCACCTCGAAGTTCCGCCAGTGGCGAGTGTTTTCAGCAAGGAATGGGGTCGGAGTGGTATTGAAGCTGGTGCAGGGTGCGGTACAGATGCCGGGATTTACGCCGGCATTCTCTTCAGCAGCAGCATCTGCGGCAAAGAACAGCGGGTCGAAAAATTCATACGACGGACGAGCCACGCTGAACAAGCTGTTTTCGATGTTGCGGCGGAAATCAGCCCCGATCTTGATGTTGTGGTTTCCGTGGCTGATCGAAACCAAATCGGAGTAGGTGTAGATGTGCTCCTTGAAGAACTGGGGATAACCAGCGTAGGAGCCGAATCCAGCGGTGCCGTCATCGAGGATGCCCGCAAGTCCGATCTGCGGAACACCGGGGATACCAGCGCCGACCTTGGTATTGTTCTGCGCGTAACCGGCCCGGAACTCATTGAGGATGGTTGGCGAGAAAGTATGCACCCAGCTGAACTGCCCGCCGGGAAACTGATTGCGCGACGGATTCGTAAATCCCCTCGTGCAGGCAGGATTGCAGGGGCCGAACTGGTCTGAGCTGCGGAAGTAGTTGTACTGCGCGGAGAAGCGGTCCGAAGTGCGAGGCTGATAGTCCAAACGGAACGAACCTTCATTACCGTTGAACAGGTTACCGTTACCCAGCGAACCAGTTTGCGAACCGAAGATCGCTACGCTATCCAATTGGAATGGAGAGCTGCGGTTGATAACTCCTGCCTGCGGTGTCAATGAACATCCAGCCGGGGCATTCGTTATATCGGTTCCGGTCACTCCAAGAAAGCCTTGGAATTTTGCTGCTAGAGCCGCCGCCTCCGGGCTACCGTCAAAGGGGCAGAGATACAAGCTGTAGTCCCCACCGGTGTATGTATCCAGGGAGACGGCATTCGTTCCCGGTAACAAAGGCAGGAAACTCTTGTAGAGCAGGGCAGCCGTGGAGTTCGGGAATGCCGACTCAACCGCCGCACGGAACTCTGGGGATTCGATCTTAATCGTTGTCGGGGTGCCGGTCGTCTTGAACCGGTCTCCCTGGTAGGACGCGAAGAAGAACAACTTGTCCTTGATGATCGGGCCGCCGAATGTTCCACCAAACTGGTTGAAGCGCAGCGGAGGCTTGAAGCACTTGGAGTGGTCCGTGGCGCACAAGGTTCCGCCTGGATCCTTGAACGGATCAGGCTGCTGGTTCAGGAAGTACTGGTTGGCATCGAAGATGTCGTTGCGCACGTACTCCCAAAGGCTGCCATGAAAGGCGTTCGTTCCGGACTTGGTGACCAGGTTGTTGATCGAGCCGGCGCTGTTGCCGTACTGAGCTGACATGTTCAGCTGCAGCTGCTGGAATTCCTGGACGGTGTCTTGAATCGGCGTGTTGATGTTGCCGCCGCTCAGACCTTTGTTCGAAACGCCGTTAATAAGAAAGCCGTTGAAGTCTTCGCGAAGCCCGTTGACTACCGCGTTGTGGCCGTTTTCGAAGTCCACGCCTGTGACGTTGACCGCGCCTGGCGCCAACTGGATCAGGTCATAAACGTTGCGGCCGTTCAGCGGCAGGTTGGCGATCTGCGTGGAAGACACGGTGGTTGCCAGCTTCGAATCTTCTGTATTGACGGCCGCGGCTTCGCCCGTCACTTCCACTACTTCGCGGGCCTGGCCGAGTTGCATCTTGAAGTCGGCGTGCTGAGTGCTGCCCGCGTTCAGAGTGAGGTCGTTATTGGCCGCCGTCTTGAAGCCCGAGGCCTCTACGGTGATCTTGTAGGTGCCCGGCGGCAGCTGGCTAGCGGTGTAGTTGCCGGTTTGATTGGTCGAAGTCGTGACCGAAAGGTTGGTCCCGATGTTGGTGATTGTGACCTTGGCATTTGCAATTGCCGCATTCGACGGGTCAGTGACTGTTCCCGTGAACTGGCCGTTCTGGACCTGAGCAATGGCCGACAGAGCCAGTGCCAGCACAGTAAATAACGCGAGGCAGAACTGCAGCTTTTTCATTTAGCCTACCCTCTCGCATTGAGCGAAGTTGTCAAAGACAGCAAAGTTGTGACCAGGAGACACAATCCTCACAGCGTGATGTAAGCGGCATCACTAAGCGCTGTGAAGTGCGCAGCATTTTGCGCTCCTGTATTTCTCTCTGTCAAGCTGTGTTGCTGGTGTGTAACGGTTATTTGAACCCAGGATGCGAGCCCGTAGCCCACTGCGAAACCCGCACCAATCGGGGGTCGAGGCGCACGTACGCTGCCAAAACATCTCCCAATCGGCTCAACGGCTTACAGATGTCTTGTGGGTTGCCGCTATGACGAACAGTACGGTCCGGAACATTGGCCTACACTTTTTGGAAGATTGTCCCTTGACTCACAGCAGGGTGTGAGCCCTGTCAAGGCTCAGTGTGACGTTCCGGATGGGGGCGGTTGGGGAACAGATTCGGGTGCGGCGCCACTTTCCTGGATCACCAGTTCCTGATCAGCCTTGGTTGGCCCCAGGCGGCTGGTCTTGCCGGAAGGCCAGCGCACGAGAATGGAATCCGCGGTGGTCGCGTCACCCAGTCCAAAGTGAAGGCGTGGGTCGCTGGCCGACTCGAAACTGCTGTTGGCGCGGATTTCGGATTCTTGCGTGAGCCCTCCTGCCTTTACCTCCACCCGTGCCCCAAACCCGTCGCGGTTCGAAATCGAGCCGACCGTCTTGATTCGCAGCCAATGTCCAGATTTCGAAGCGCCGTTTCTCAATAACACCGGCGATCCGTCGAGCACGGTCATAACAACGTCCTGCCTGCCGTTGTTCCGAAAATCTCCGGTTGCTGCGCCTCGTCCCACGTAACGGCGGGTAAGTGCAGAGCCCGCGCTGGAACTGATCTCGGAGAACTTACCATTCTGCGTGTTATGGAAAAGGAATGGGTGCTCGGCGTAAGTCACGCCGAAGGAATGCTGATCTACCTGCGGGTTGACGTGTCCGTTGGCGACGAAGACGTCTTTCCAGCCGTCGTTGTCAAAGTCCAGAAACTTCATTCCGAAGGCAAGGAAAGGCATGCTGATGGGCCCAAAGCCAGCGGGCCCGGCAAGATCACTGAACCCGCCATGCTGATCGTTGCGGTATAGATTATTGGTGTCGTCCGAGAAATTGGCCTTGATGATGTCTGGCCAGCCATCATTGTCGTAATCCTCGGAGTCAATGCCCATGCCGGCTTGTTCCCGGCCATCGGCGCTGTAGGCGACTCCGGCTTCGGCCCCTACTTCCGTAAACCCGCCCTTGCAATCGTTGTGGTAGAGCAGGCTGGGCGAGGAATCATTCGCCACGTAGATGTCGGGACAACCGTCTTTGTCGTAGTCGAGCCAAATCACCGCCAGAGCGTAAAAACCATCCGGATCGACCTTGAGCTTGTCGCTCACGTCGGTGAAGGTGCCGTCGCCGTTGTTGTGATAGAGACGATCGCGCGACCCCTTCAGACCGCGCGGGCCACAGGAGACAGCGATGCCGCGATATTGACAGAACGGCCCGACCCCGAAGGGGGGCAAGTGGTTCAGGTCGAGGTCCACGTAATTGGCGACGTAGAGGTCCAGCTTGCCGTCGCGATCGTAGTCTCCGAAGGCGGCACTGGTGCCCCACCGTCCACCGTCGTCCACCCCGGCCTGCGCGGTCACGTCGGTGAAGGTCCCGTCACGATTGTTGTGAAGAAGAACGCCGCCGTTCAGATAAGTGAGGTACAAGTCTTCCCAGCCATCGTTGTCGTAGTCTCCCACCGCCACGCCGAACCCCCATCCGCAGCGGTTCAGTCCGGATTTCGCGGTCACGTCAATAAATGTGCCGTCATGCTGGTTGCGGTAGAGTTTGCCGGAATGACATTTGCTCGCGCGCATGTCCTCGAGCGTCGAACCATTGGTGAAGTAGATGTCCATCCATCCGTCGTTGTCGTAGTCGAATACGGCTACGCCGCCGCACATGGAGTCCATGATGTACCGCTTATCGAGGCTGCCGCAGGTCAAGTGGAAGTCGATTCCCGAGGCACGGGTTACGTCGGTGAACACAGCCGGAGCGATGGTAGCGGCGGCTTTCTTTGTCCTTGCGGCCTGACCGAGCAGCGACACGCTCGCCATGATCAGCGTGGCGAGAACGAGGCACCGCGTGGGCTTCACTGGGTGGGTCCTGAGGCCATGCCCCCGGTTTGAGGCTGCGCCTTCTTCAATTCGACGAACTTCTGCCGCTCCGCGCGGGCCTCGTCAGAATTGCCGGTTTTTTCCAGTGCCCGCGCCAGTTGATAGTGGGCGCTTGGATCATTCGGATTTAACTGGGAAGCGCGTTTCAGCCACAGGATTGCTCCCGAAGCGTCGTCGGCCAGCAGCAGCGCTTTGCCCAGGTCATAGGCGGTATCGGCCTTCTGCGGTGCAAGCTCGAGCGCTCTCTTTAGTTTCGGAATGGCGGAGTTCCAGTCGCCGGATTCCAGCAGGCAGTGTCCATAATGCGCGAGCACCAGCGGATTGTCAGGCGTGCGCACCGCTTCTTTTTCATACTCGGCGAGCGCTTCCGGGGTCCGGCCAAGGCTTCCCAAGGCATAGGCGAGGTGATAGTGGCCTAAAGGCACGTCGGGGTTTTGGCGCAGCGCAAGCTTGAACTGGTCAATTGCCTGTACGGTGCGGTTGGTGTTTTGATACGCCGTTCCTAGCAAAACGTGCGCCAGCGCATCGGAAGGCTTGAGCTTCACCGCTGCTTCAAGTTGTTCGGCGGCAGGAGCGAATTGATTGTCCTGGAGAAGCACCAGGGCGGTATCGAATTGAACGTCAAATTGTCCCGGTTGCAAGCGTTGTGCCGCATGAAGGGCATCGAGCGCCGCCGAATTTTGGCCGGCTTTGAAATAGGCGAGTCCCATCCAGTGTTGCAGTTGCGCATCGCGCGGCCAGCGCGCCACCGCTTTCTTGCCGAACTCCAGGGCCTCATCGAGACGGCCCATCTCGAGAAAGGTCAGCAACAGGCCGCGATGCGCAGCCAAATCGTTTGGCGCAACCCGGAGCGCGTCCTGAAACAGGGACTCCGCCTGCGGCAGATTGCCGGAGTCAAGCGCCGCTTGGCCTTTTTGAATCAAACTCTGCGCCTGCGGTGAAGTCTGCGCCGGTGCCCTTACAAGCAGTCCCAGACAAACCGGCAAGAACAGCGCAGCCAAAGCTGAGGAGCGGGCAAACTTTGCCCAGCAACCTTGCCAAATTAGCTCTGGCTCGAGGCCGAAAAAGGGAAAAAGACGCTGCATGGAACCGTTCCTGCATCGTAACGTGAGGCCCGTAGCGGAGGCAAACCTCGGAGGAAGAATGAGTTGCTCGATGCACAAAGGTACAGGTCCATGCGTACTATCGGTCTCCTGCCCATCTGAGTTCAAGGAAGGCCCCAAACCTGCCGTTGATGTCTAGAGAAATCGTGTTGGTTTCACTCGACGTCGAAACGGAGAACGTGCATGACTATCGATCCATCATCCGGCAGTACGGTTCGTGAAAGCGTGTTGCAACTGGCGAGAACAAAGTTGCAGGGCGCGCACGAGGATGTAAAAAGCCGCAACGGCCACATTCAAGCCATGAAGGACGACATCAAGGCAGGGAACCTGGAGGCTGCCCAGCAGGAGCGTGAGGCAGCGCTCGCAGCAGAACAAAAAGTTCTCGCAGACCGTAGCGCTCTTCTTGATTTCCACAAGAGCGTCGGCGGAATACGCGCGGATATTGCTCAGCGGGGCCAGGATTTTCTGACTTTCCGGACGGATATGCAGGCGGGGGATATTGAAGGGGCGAAAGCTGCTTTCCGGGCTTTCCACCAGGACCAGCGGGAGATCGTGAAGGATCTGCAGGCCCTTGGGCTGAACCCGTCTCCGTCGCCCTTCAGCGTGACCGCCTGATTGTTTATTGCTCCGCATTCAAGACCACGCCCAACGTGGTCTTTTTTTTATCGAACTCTGGTTCGCGATCATCTGAATCATTGTTGCGAAATTTATGGAGGCTGCTTGGATCTGACTTCCCATTTTTGCCGGCTCTTCTCTTACGACGCGTGGGCGAATCGCGAAGTGTTTCGCGCTATGGACCAGGCAAAATCATTTTCTGCGAAATCCCTCAAATTGCTGGCCCATGTGACGGCTGCGGAGCGGCTTTGGTGGGACCGGTTGGAGGGGAAACCGCAGTCCGTTCCAGTTTGGCCGGACTGGACATTGCGGGAAAGTGAATCACGCCTAACGGAAATGGAGCGCCTGTGGAAGGAATATCTCAAGGCTAGAAAAGAGGATGACTTTGCCAAAGCGGTGTCGTACGTCAACAGCAAGGGCGAATCCTACAGCAGCACTCCCTATGACATCCTGGTGCATGTGATCACGCATTCCGCCTATCACCGCGGCCAAATCGCTGCAGACATGCGGGCAGGCGGTCTCACCCCTGCCTATACCGACTATATTCACGGGGTCCGGCATGGCCTCGTAGAATAGTTGCGATGGGAATTCTGACATTCAAGGGTGTGTTTCTCCTGCAATTGTCGGCAGCCGCGGGCATACTCGCGTTCATTATCTTTGCCCCGGGCGAGTGGAACCTGCAGCGCTGGGCCGGAGTTCTGATCGCCATCCCGGCTACAGTTCTTCTCTTCGTTGCCCGATTTCAGCTGGGCCGGTCGTTCGCGGTGCGTGCCGAAGCCCATGAATTGGTGACCCATGGCATCTACTCCAAAATTCGCAATCCCATTTATATATTCAGCGGCCTGCTGCTGTTGGCGCTCGCCCTTACTGTGAACAAGCCCGCGCTCTTCCTTATGCTGCTGGCGCTCGTTCCAGTCCAAATCCTGCGCGCCCGCAAAGAGGCCGCCGTCCTGGAGGCCAAGTTTGGAGATGAATATCGCCGTTACCGGCAGAAGACCTGGCTTTAGGTCGTGATACCCTCTGTTCATCCATAATGCACAATCGAATGAAGAAGACCTTCTTTCTTTTTTCTGCTCTATTCCTGTGCGGCGCCTTGCTGCTGGCTGCAGTTCCTCCGAAAGTTCAATCCCTGCCAAAGCCGGTTACGAACAACGCCGTCGCCGCTGTGAAAACCCGAGGCGCGCTGTTGCTTTTTTCGCTGATGGGCATGGGACCGGACAAAACATGGAATGCGATCACCAACTCGGTCTATTCCCTCGACGTGGATACATGGAAGTGGTCCGAGGCGCGTCCGGTCCCCGGTCCGATTGGACGAATCGCGGCCACGGCGGTCGGCGCCCGGGAACACGTCTTCCTGTTTGGTGGCTATGTGGTGGACGCGCAGGGCGGGGAAACTACCGTTCCCGATCTGAATGTCTATGAACCCCTGACTGATCGCTGGCTGCGCGGCGACGATATTCCGGTGCGGGTAGATGATTCCGTCGCCGGCGTACGCAATGACCGCTACATCTACCTTGTCAGCGGATGGTCCAACGACGCTGCCGTCCATAACGTCCAGGTGTACGACGCAGAAAAGAACCGCTGGTTCCAGGCGACCCCGATTCCCGGCACTCCCGTTTTTGGACATGCTGGCGCGTTAGTGGACGACACCATTGTTTACGTGGACGGCGCATATAAAAACCCTTCTGGTGAACCCAAGTACATCGCCTCGGACGAATGCTGGATGGGCAAGATCGATCACAAAGATCCAGCCAAAATCGTGTGGAGCAAACTGCCCGCCCATCCCGGCACAGCGCGCTACCGGATCGCGGCGGGCGGTTCAGGCAAGGACGATAAGATCTACTTCGCCGGTGGAACCGACAACCCGTACAACTTCAACGGAGTCGGGTATGACGGCAAGCCTGCGCAACCGTCGCCGATGACTTTTGCCTTCAACCTGAAGACCAGCAAGTGGGAGACAGTGAGCGACAAGAACTCTTACCCGACGATGGACCATCGCGGGCTGATCGCCCTGCCACAAGGATTGGTGGTCATCGGGGGAATGGACAAGAACCAGACTGTCACGAGCACCGTCTCGCTGCTTCCTCGAAAGTGAATCCGTACCGGCCCAGTAACCTGGCGCCAAGCGAAGTAAATTCAGTGTAGGAGAAACGTTCGTAATCTGCAGCCATAAAGAGAGTGATTGAAACTGTTGCATGTGCCGATGAAAGGCGCATGCGCGCTCTCCGCCTGCTGATTCTCTTGATGCTCTGCTGTGGCGCTTCCCAGGCGCAGGAACTGCCTGACTTATCTTCAGCGCACCGCTTTTGGGACAAACCGAACCAGGTGCTCGTACTAACGCACGTTGCATTGGAAAGCGCTGACTTCGCGATCACACACCGCAACTTGAGCCGCGGCGGGCGCGAGCTCAACCCCATGGGCAAAGCACTCTGCGAAAGCGGTACCGCGGGCCAAGTCACGTTCTTCGCCGCCAGGGCCGCTGCTGTGGGAACTATGGCCTACCTGTTTCACAAAACCAGGCATCACCGCCTCGAGCGCGCATTTCTGATCTTTGCGAACGCAGACTCGGCGTTTGGCGTCACTTACAGCTTCGCGCACCGGTAACGCTCAGGCCTGATTCAGACGGTCCAGTTCCTCGGCTGTAATCAAGTCTCCGAGCGCAACCAGGATCTTCCGCGGCCCAACAAACGGATCGCGCGCGTGCGCAACCAGCATGTTGTCGAGCGTTACCATGTCTCCTTTTTGCCATTGGAAGCGCACCGCGTGCTTCTCGTAGGTTTCGCCGACGTGGTCCATCATGGCTTCGGTGATCTCAGATCCATCCCCGAAGTACACATGTCTTGGCAGGTCTTCGGGTTTGAGCAGCGAGAGCAACGAGGCGCGCGTGTCAGGATCGAGGCAGTGGGTATGGTGCAATTGGACCTGGTTGAAGAATATCTTTTCCTTCGTTGCATAGTGAATGGCGACCGCGCGGCAATGCTGCTCCAGGCGCAAACATTCACCGCCATGGGTCCATTCAAAGCCGAGTCCCGCTTTGCGGCAGTGCTCGTTCACCTTCTCCTTATCGTCAGTGCGGAAGAAGGTCTGCCAGGGAACGTCCACGCCGGGCGAGAAGTTGCGAATGTACTTCAGGCCTCTCTGCTCGAACATGTCGCGGACTGTTGGATCAAGAGCGCGGTACACCAGTCGGCAATCCACCACCGGCGAACATCCGCCTTCCTTGGCTACGATCACCGAGAAGAAATTGATCTTGCGCGGCCAACTCGTGAAGTGCGAGCTTTCCTGGTGGTAGAGAATCGCCTTGTCATCCGGATACCAGGTTGATGTGTAAACCTTGCACTTCGCATCGCCTTTGGGTAAATCTCCATAGTCGGCGTAGAGCTCGTTGCAGATTGCGCTGGCCACGCGTTCGAAGTCTTCCGCGCTTTGCAGATTGAAACCTCGGTATAGAAATCCGCCGTGCTTGTAGAGCTTCTGCTCGAGATCCGCACGATTGCTGCGAACCCAATCCGCAAGATCCACATCCTCGATGGCCGGTTGCAGGATCAGAGGCAGATCCCTTCCTTCTCCCGGCGTGCTTTCTTTCACCGGACTGAAGTGCGACAAGTCAACGGTACTTCTGCGGGCGGACCGGATGTTCTTTTTGAGTAAGGTCTCCATGGTTTCTCCTGCGGGTTGTTCGGGTCGAACGATGTGGGGGTTTCCAGGGGAGTGATAGAAAGTAGCAGGTGGTGACCGGAAAGCCTGTGATTGAGGTCACAAGCGGATGTGACGCCGAAGCACAACCCTTTAAGGAATGGGGACTTGTAATATCAAAATATTTCCGCGGCTGCTAAAACCGGTCTTCGGAGCTCCGTGCAGGGCCAACTGTCCCGCTCCCCGCAGTCCAATACATAGCTGCGCTTCATTCGACAAAATGGAAGGCGGGGGACCCGGTTCGATCCGCCCGCCTTGGCTGGCTCAGGATTCTTCAAAAAGAATTAAGCCAGTATTTCCGCCGCTTCTTCTTTGTCTACCTCAGTCACTAGCGGAATGCCGCTAATGCGCGCCGCGTCCGGTGTGAGGGCCGCGATGTCGGTGCGGTCAATGTACTTGCACCCGAACTTCCGCGCACCCGCCATCAGTTGCCGCAACCCCTGCGCGACCCGTTGATAGTAGGTATAGAAGCCGATCGCTCCGGTTGGAAGTTTGTTGAAGCGGTCGCCATACTTCTCGCGCAGTTCGGTGGAGCTGACGAACACTTCATCCACCGTGGTTCCGAAGCGCTCGATATAGATGGGTAGAGAGCTGCCTTCGATGGCCTTGCCGATATTCTTGGCCACCATGGCGGCGGCAAGCGGGCTGCGTGCCCATGCGATCATCTTGACATAGGGAGCGCAGAGCGCGAAGCCTTTGAAGATCTGATCTTCGAAGGTGAACCCACCCGCAAGTGCGATCGGAGGAACATACTCCCCTTTGCGCTTCAGTTCGTCGAGGTAATTCCGCAGCATCGAGTGGAGTTCGATTCCGGGTATTCCCCACTCGTTCATCATGCGCCAAGGGCTCATGCCGGTGCCGCCGCCCGCCGCGTCGACGGTCAGCAGATCCAGTTTCGCCAGGGAAGCGAATTTCACCGCCCGAGCCAGATCCACCGGACGATACGCTCCGGTCTTCAACGTAATCCAACGAGCGCCAGCTTTGCGCAGTTCCTCGACCCGCTTGAGGAACCCATCCTTCGTGACCATACCGACACGCGAGTGGCGCTCGAACTCATGGAAGCTCCCCCGTTTGAAGGCTTCGATAACGACATGGTTTGTGGGATTGGGGAGCACGACATATCCGCGGCGATGGAGTTCCTGCGCTTTTGCGAGGTCCTTGATCTTGACTTCGCCGCCGATGTCTTTCGCGCCCTGTCCCCACTTCAACTCAACTGCCTTCACGCCCAATTTCTTGATGGCGAATTCCTGCACTCCCAGGAGCGTGTCCTCGACGTTCGCCTGGACGAAGACTTCGCCGTAACCATCCGTCTGCCACTCACGGAAGCACTGCACGCGCCATTCCAGGTCGGAGCTGGAAATCACTTTGCCATTGTCGAACTTGGATTCCATATCCATGCCGACAACATTCTCGCCGATCGCGATGCCAGTGCCGGTAATGGCGGCGCCTACAGCCAAGCCGGGCCAGTTGTTCTTCGCGACGTTGGTGGAACCCATGGCCGCGACCGTGAACGGCAGTTTGTACTTGATGCCGTTGTCGGCGCCGATAGTGGTCTCCAGATCCACGGCAGGGAACAGAGCCCGGTTGGAATCTTCTTCAATACCCCAGGCGCCCGCAGCGCGGCCAAGGATGGTGAAGTGTGACAGATCCACCGGGTAGTCCTTCTGGGACGCGGTGGTGATGATGCCGAATGGCTGCGGATAGATCATCTCGGCGCCGCGATAGGCACTCTTGCCAATCTCGCACATGCCGATACAGCCATCGACACAGGTTGCACACATTCCACTAAACGGGCTGACCGCGTCCTCGGTGCGGTTCTTGGTCAGCGTGGCGGCGGAGGCGTTAAGGCGCGTATAGGTCATGGCAGTTTCTCCACTATTTCTCCACTATGTGGGTAAAGTCTTTCGACCGCTGCTTCACCTCGACATCGGTGCGGAATGGTCCGCTGATCTCGCAGGCATGGCACGGGTCAAGAAAACACATTGCATTGTCGTAACTCTGGAAACATACGGTCGAGATATTGAGGCAGCCGTTGCACAGAGTGCTCTCGGCTTGCGGGCCCTGGCAGCGCGACTCGCATACCGGGCAGATATAGAGGCACGCGCCGCATTGGCGGCAGAGTTCGCTGGTCTTATCGAAGGGCCGAGTGACACTGCGATTCAGGCCGCGCCCCGAAAAACCGATCGCGCCCGCCATCATCTGCTGCTCGCACATGCGCACGCAAAGCCCGCACTGGATGCAGGTTTCATCCTTGCGCTCGTAGCGGCATTGGCGTACCCCCATGGCCGAAGCCATGTCCTGGATCCGCTTGGATTGCGGACAGACCGCGACGTACATCTCAAGCAGCAATCGCCGCGCCTGCTCTACTCGCGAGGAATGCGTCCAAACTTCCATGCCATCCTGTGCGGGCAAGCAGCACGAGGCCTGGAGAGTCTTTCTCGCTTTGCCATTGGGGCCAATGCCGGTGGAGACTTCCACCAGGCACAGCCGGCATGCGCCATAGGGCGCGAGCCCGTCGTCGTGACAAAGCGTGGGGATCGGTATTCCCAGGAACCGCGCCGCATCCAGCACGGTGCTGCCCTTTTCCGTTTCTACCTGTATGCCGTTAATTTTCAGCGTTGGCACGGCACTCTCCTTTATTCCACCAGCACGGCTTTGGGTTGGCAGACCTCGATACAAGCGCCGCATTTGATGCACTTGGCCGAGTCAATTTCGTGGACCTTATCTTTGTCGCCCAGGATCGCTTCCGAGGCGCACACTCGCACGCAGGCGTGGCAGCCGTCGCAAATCATCTCGTCAATTTCGTAAACGATCAGTTCGCGGCAGACCTTGGCCGGACAGCGTTTCTCGCGAATGTGTGCGATGTACTCGTCCTTGAAATAGCGCAAGGTTGACAGCACCGGGTTCGGCGCAGTCTGGCCCAGTCCGCACAGGGAAGCGTTCTTGACCATCCAGCCGCAATCCTCGAGCAGTTCAAGATCGGACTCTTCGCCCTTGCCCTGCGAAATGCGGTTGAGAATTGCCTTCAGTTGCTGCGTGCCCTCGCGGCATGGGAAACATTTTCCGCACGACTCTTCTTCCAGGAACTCCATGAAGTAGCGGGCAACGTCTACCATGCAGGTGTCTTCATCCATCACCACCATGCCGCCGGAACCCATCATCGAGCCCGCCGTAGTCAGCGCCTCGTAGTCAATGGGCAGGTCAATCATGTTGGCGGGAATGCATCCGCCCGACGGCCCGCCGATCTGGATGGCTTTCAACTTCTTGTCTTTGGGAATGCCGCCGCCGATGTCATAAATCATTTCGCGCAGCGTGATACCCATGGGGACTTCGACCAGTCCGGTGTTGTTGATCTTGCCGACCAGCGAGAACACCATGGTGCCCTTGCTGCGGTCGGTGCCAATGTTGGCGTACCAGTCCGCGCCGCGATTGATGATCACCGGAACGCTGGCCCAGGTCTTCACATTGTTGATGACCGTGGGCTTGCCCCAAAGGCCTTTCTGAACCGGATACGGAGGACGAGGATGAGGTTCCCCAACTCTGCCTTCGATCGACGCGATCAGGGCGGTCTCTTCGCCACAGACGAACGCGCCTGCTCCCTGGACCACATGAATGCGGAACTTGTGGCCGGAACCCAGAATGTTGTCGCCCAGCAACCCGGCCCTTTCCGCCTGCTCGATGGCGACCGTGAGGTGCTCGACCGCCAGCGGGTATTCGGCGCGCACATAGACGTACGCTTCTTCGGCTTCCAGCGCGTATCCCCCGATGATGATTCCCTCGATGACGCTGTGCGGATTGCCTTCGAGCAAGCTGCGATCCATGAACGCGCCGGGATCGCCTTCGTCGGCATTGCAGATGATGTAGCGCGGCTTGGTTACGCTCTTGCGCAGAGCTTCCCATTTCACGCCGGTCGGGAAACCGGCGCCGCCCCGCCCGCGCAGGCCTGAGCGTTTCACCGCGTCAACCACCTGTTCCCGCGTGAAATCCGTCAGCACGTGGGAGAGCGCGGTGTAGCCCCCGACCTTGATGTAGTCGCGGATATCTTTCGGGTCCAGCTTGCCGTTGTTCCCGAACAGGATGCGGGTCTGCATCGCATAGAAGGGCACTTCATCTTCGTGCACGATGCGTTTGCCGGTCCGCGGATCCTTGTAAAGGAGTTTTTCTACCGGTACGGGTTGGTGGCCGTTGGTGACGCTATTCACGATATCTTTCGCGTCACTCTGGCTCACGCCGTTGTAGAAGACCTTTTCCGGCCACACGATCATCACCGGCCCTTTTTCACAAAACCCGTGACAACCTGTGCTTTTTACGTCAATGCTGCCGCTGAGCCCGCGCTTTTCTAATTCTTTATGCAGGGAAGCGAGAACGTTGTCAGC
Organism: Terriglobales bacterium; assembly: GCA_035652095.1. GTDB lineage: Bacteria > Acidobacteriota > Terriglobia > Terriglobales > Acidobacteriaceae > DASREM01. The sequence continues at coordinate 62,501 of DASREM010000019.1, forward strand.
GCCCGATGCTTTACATCCGCTGCCCGCGCAGACCGAGATGCAGGGTCGCGTTGTTTCCGAAGCTTCCAGGCACAGCCGCATTTCTTTGAGTTCGTGGTGCGACTTAAGCTTTTGCATGGCTTGCCTCGTCCGCCTTCACGGCCGTTTGCTCATCTTTGCCGGCATATTTCTTCAGCAGACCTCCAACCCTGGCCTGGGTCAGGTGGGGATGAGTGTTGCTGTTATCCACCCGAGCGACCGGGGCCAGCCCGCAGCATCCGATGCAGCGCACGGTCTCGACGGTGAACTGCAGGTCGGAACTGGTTCCGGGAGCAGCCATCTTCAGATCTCGCAGGATCCGGTCCAGCACACGTGGGGCTCCGCGTACGTGACACGCCGTTCCCAGGCAGACCTGAATGACATGCCGGCCTCGAGGCACCAGGCTGAAGCAGCGGTAGAAAGTTGCCACCTGGTAAACCTCGGTCAGGGGCACGCGCAGCTTCTGCGATATCCGCCGCAATACTTCCTGTGGCAGATAGCGATAGGTTTCCTGGACTTCCTGAAGCACGGGAATGAGATTGCTTTGACGATCTTCGAATGCCTCGAGCAGCGGTTCCACTTTCTGCATATCAACTTGCGGCATGGTGGCAGCCTTTAAGCGCAGGTCATAACCGGGTCACTCCTTCGGGCTTCTGCGCCAGATCGGGAGTTCGGGGTTCCAGCTATGGACCTCTTTTTGAAAATCACGACGACCGTTGTTGTCCGTTGTCACGGATGCGGGCTGAAGTACTTCTGAAGCAGAGGCGGCGAGTTTCTCCACAGATTGCTGCAGGGCGGCGCCGTTCGCGAACTCGCGCAGATCGGACAGGGTGACATGTGAGCGTCCGTGGCAGAGTGGGCACTGCAGAGTTTCTTCTTTTGTCATGACCGGCTTCCGCGTGTGACGGCCCTTGGATAATCTTCCGGGCACTCCAACCAGCATGAATTAAACGTCTTTTTGCGGGCCGCGGCAGTGACTCTAACCACTCGTGCTGGTGAGGCGGCTCACACGAGGCTGTGCGCTGCGGAAGTTGAACGCCTGATCTCACTTTCACATCCGCGTCCGCCGCATTTGCATCTCTAGATTGCGAGAGGTATTTCAATGAAAGCTTTGCGCTTCCGGCAGTTTGGTTTGGAGAACCTGAATATCGAGGAGGTCGGCAAGCCGCAGCCGGGTCCGGGTGAAGTTTTGGTCAAGGTTCTCGCAGCGTCGATTAATCCGAGCGATGTAAAAAATGTGCAGGGCTTGATGCGTTCATCCACTACCCTGCCGCGCATTCCTGGACGAGACTTTGCCGGTGTTGTCGAGCAGGGACCCGAGAATTGCATAAACCAGGAAGTATGGGGCTGTGGCGGAGGCGAGCTTGGATTCACTCGCGACGGATCGCACGCTGAATATGTGGTTGTGCCGGAGGCAGCAGTGCTGCCAAAGCCGAAAAACCTGACGTTCGAGCAGGCGGCCGCCAGCGCTCTTGGAGTCATCACCGCATGGGCCGCGGTCCTCGATCGCGCTGCGTTGAAGAAGGGCGAGACTCTGCTGGTAATGGGAGCCAATGGCGCGGTAGGAAGTGCTGCGGTCCAGCTCGGCGCCTGGGCGGGCGCCCGAGTGATTGGCGTGGACCGCAAATCCGGGAACAAATTTGGAGCTGACGTGATGCTGCGTTCGGATTCGCCCACTTTCAGCGAAGAATTGAAAAGCGCCGCCGGCCAGGGGGTGAATGTCGCGCTGGACACGGTTGGCGGTCCCATGTTTCAGGCTGCGCTGCACTCGATGGCCCGGGGCGGGCGGCTGGTCGTAATCACAGTGCAAAGTGATACCCAAACAAGACTCGACCTGCTGAACTTCTATCGGAACGATCTGCACCTCATCGGACTCAATACCTTGAACCTCTCCGCCCGGGATTCGGGGAGCATTCTGCAGGAGGCGATCCGGCCTTTTGAGCTGGAGTGGCTGAAGCCGCGAGAGCTGAACACTCGCCTCTTGTCAGCCGGAGTTCAGGCTTATCAGGAAGCGCTCAAAGGCTCTGGAAAATTTGTGCTGGTGAACGGCTGAGGAGTCAAAAGTCCAGTATTGACAGGCAGGGAAGAAAGCATTAAGTTTTCACCCCAGTGGGACGTATATGAGCCGGTGGCGGTGGATACTCCTCATCTTCGAACTGGTGCTGTTTGCGGCGATCTTGGTCCTGCCGCAGGTGGAGCTGCCGGATTTCACTTTTCATGGCGGGACGTCCCCCGTCGTAATGAAAGCACGTCTGGCTCCTGGGGCCATGCAGGACAGCATGGTGGTTCCAACCTCCCTGCCGGTTCCGCTTCCGTTCTTTGAAGTCAGGGCTCAAGATGACAGTTATCCTCCAGTTGCTGACGTTACCACTCGTCTCTCCTTGTTGTGCACCTTGAATTGCTAGCCTTCTCTTCTCGAAATCCCTAATCACCCTGTTCCTTATCACCCTGTTGGTTTGACAAGTTTGCTCCGCGCTGGGCGTGCCTGCTTTTTGCGGGTGCGCGGAGCTCCGAGGCAGCTGATCCGGATGTGCTACGGGTTTTGAGCAGAGGACCCGTCTCGCTACTGTTGAGCGGCTGCCTCGTTCCTTTTCCTTGATTGAAAAGAGATGGAGCTATCGTGCTCTGGCCAGCACCAGCGTCACATCGTCCGGCTGTTCGTTGGCGCCAATCCAGTCGTCCACCGCTGCGGTGATGATCTCGCTCAGGCGATCCAGTGGGAGATCGCGGTTTTCGCGCAGCAAATCGATGAGCCGCGCTTCCCCGAATTCGCCGAAATCGTTCTCAGGTTCGGTAACGCCATCGCTATAGGCAACGAAGATCTCCCCTTCTTTCAACTGCACCGAACTCTGTTCATAGGACACCCGGTCGAACAGGCCGACGACCGTCCCTCCGCAGTCCAGCCTGCGTATGGAACCATCCTGGCTCATCACGATGGGAGGCAGGTGGCCACCGTTGCTGTAGGTGAGCCGGCGCGAGACGCCATCGTAGATTCCGAGAAACAAAGTCGCATACTTTTCGGTGGGAGTGCTCTCATACAATTGGTGATTCAACAGCGCCAGCAGCGTGGAGGGAGAATCGTCCGATCCGGAGAACCTTGACGCCAGCATGAGATGGCTGCTGGAAGACGCGCCCACCACTGCCACCTCGTTCATCACCGAGGTTTCTTCCAGACTGTAAGCGCGCACGGCGGAGTGAATCGTCGCCATGAGCAGCGCAGCCGAAATTCCTTTGCCGCTAATGTCACCCACCGCCAGCAGCATTTTGTCCGAGTTGATCGTCAGGAAATCGTAGTAGTCGCCGCTCACCGTGCGCGCAGGACGGCAGAACCCATGCACTTCAAGCGACGCAAGCTGCGTGATCTGTCGGGGAAAAAGCTGTGCCTGGACTTCCTGCGCGATGACCAGTTCGTTTTCCAGGCGCTGTTTTTCTTTCTGCTCCTCGATCAATTGTTCCAGCGAAGCAGTCATGGAATTGAACGAATTCGCCAGGGTGGCCAGCTGATCCGATGAGTTGATAGGTATGCGGTGACGAAAATCTCCGCGGTTGATGTGCTTGGTCGCATCGTACAAATGCGCAACAGCCTTGGTGATGGTGCGGGTCAGCCGCGTGCCAATGAACAGCGCGGTCAGTTCGATCAAACCGAAGATTCCCGCAACCACCACCAACACAACTTCCACGGTAGGAGCAAAATCTCCCAGGGAATCGAACAGCCGGTCATACAGTTTCGACATCCGCGTCTGCACGCTGATGCCGACGGGCTGCGAAGTGTCCCCACTCTCCCAGTTCATGACACCTAAGGTCGTTGGGAACGTGACCTGGCGATCCAGGGAACGTACCTTTGGCGGGACCGAACCCGCGGTGTAAATCGGCACCGGGCCGGCCCGGCCGGTATCGAGAACGTATTCTCCGTCAGGCTTGCGGATACTGATGGAGCTATGGCCCTCCTTGCTTGGCGCAGCCTTGTCAATCGTGATGTTTATGTTGTCACGCTGCGAGCGGTCCACTTTACTGAGTCTCAGGCCTGAGTAGAGTGTGACCTCGCCGAGGTTCGCCGCCAGATTTTGCAGGAAGCGCTGGTCCAAGGGCTCGCTCGATAAGACCACCAGGGTGCCGCCCGCCACTGGAATCTGCTCGACGGCCCGGAGTGACAGCTCGGCATTGTCCCGCGTGATGCCCTGCAGCGAGTCCTTCAAATACCCGGGCAGGGCTGGCACCTTCAGAGTGCTTCCCGCCGGAGCACTGCTCAAGATCAGCTTCCCGTTCAGCCAGGCGTAAACCTGCCGGTTTGCCCAGGACTGGTTCGCGCTGCGCAGCCCTTCCAGGGCCGCCGATTCCGAAGACGTGCCACTCTTGAATCTGGCAGCCAACTCGTGACCAATCGCAGAATTTGCCGCCTGAAGGCTTTCCAATTCGGACTTGATCTCAGAGGTGACAATGAAGGTGGCGAACTGTCCGGCGAACAAATACAACGAACCCAGCGCCAATGCGATCAGCAGAACGACGGGAGTGACGCCGATGAATACGTAGGTGACGATCAGGCGGTTGCGCAATCGCCAGAGCACTCTTGCCTTGAGCCAGCGGTAGGCCAGAACACAAAAGAGGAGGATGGTGACAATGCTGAAGAACCTGCCCCAGCCGCCCAGGGTATCGCTTGCCGAAGGCAACCAGATTCGCAGGGTTTTTTCCAGCAGAAAGGCTCCGAGGTCGAGAACGAGGAAGAAAGCCGCCACCCTCGCCAGCTTGCTCTGGGGCAACAAATGAAGGCGAACCAGCCAGGAACGGAGCTTGAGATAGAAGCGCTGCATCGATCTAGAGGATTATAGATCGCACCCCGGCGGCTTGGAGCTTCCCGGAGGATGGCGCCCCCGTCAGATCTCCGGGTAGAAGTCGAAAAAAGCGTCCAAACTGGTCTTCAGCTGCTTCTCGATCTGCTCCCTGCTGCCTTCCAGCACATGCATGGTAACGTGCGCTTCGCGTCCATTCTTCAGCTTCAGGGTTGCGTCTCCGACTTCTTCCACCTCGTCGGAGGGCAGAAGTCTCATTCCGTAGACAAGTGTGAGATTGGCCATGCTTCGATTTTAATCCGGTTGCTGGCGTGATACCTGTCGGGCGCAGCAAGGCTCGGCGGAGTGGCACCTGTTAAAATCCCCTCGTGCTACGAAACCTTCTTCGCGTGATTGCGTGCCTCGCAGTTTGTCTGACGGCAGCCGGACAGCAGGAGTCCAAGCCGCAGGTCAAGGTAAACATGCTCAATGTCTGCACTCCGCCCGAGGAAGAGAAGCAGGAGATTGCCACGGCGCTGGCCAGGATTCCCAGGTCGCCCTCGTTCGGCGCGGATTTTGAGATTGCCCGCGGACGAACTACGTTGGAACAGAGTCCGGAATTTCTCCAGGCTGCCCCGGGAGCGCAAATGGCCTCGAGCGGCGAGTCTGCCACGTGGGTCAGAATGCGACGGGAGTTCACGGCCCAGTCGATGTTCTCCACGGTGCAATACTCGTTCTCGACCGACCCCAGGATGATGATTGAAACGCTGGTTTTCCGCGTGCGCGATCCCAAGGACGTTATGCAGATTTCTCTCGAAGACAGTGTCTCCGCGGTGACCTCGGCGGCGGCGATGCTGGGCAGCGACACGCCCGCCAGCCGCATCAAGCTGGAACGCTTCGGCAAGTCTTCAGTAGTTCTGGCACGTTGCCAGGCATCGGCTGCGGGCCCGGCCCCGGATCAAAGCGCGTACGAAAGCCTGTTCCAGGCCGCGTCTTCGATCGTAAGCGACTATCGCCGGCTGCTGCACGCACAACGTACCATTCCGGAGGAACTGGCGCGAGTTGGCGGCGCAGGACGCGCGCCAGCAAAGGGAACCGCCAAGTCTGTGATAAAGCCCAAGTGATGCGCCAAAACAGGTGTCTGCAACCAAATCCAAGACTCGCAATCTAAACTAAGTTCCAAACCATGGAAAACGTACGAAATGTAGTGGTAATGGGATCGGGCTGCTCCGGCCACACCGCAGCCCTTTATACCGCGCGGGCGAATTTGAAACCGCTCGTGATCGAAGGACACGAACCGGGAGGCCAACTCTCCCTCACCACATTGGTCGAGAATTTTCCCGGATTTCCCGAGGGCATCCAGGGTCCCGAGCTGATCGAGAACATGCGCAAGCAGGCTTCTCGTTTCGGCGCCGAATATCAGCTTGGGCACGTGACCAAGGTTGATCTCAGCCGGCGCCCGTTCACGTTGCAGGTCGGCAAAGAAACCATCCAGACCCGAACCCTAATCATCGCCAGCGGCGCATCCGCGCGCTGGTTGGGTCTACCTCATGAACAGGCGCTGATTGGACACGGAGTCTCCTCCTGCGCCACCTGCGATGGATTTTTCTTCTCCGGCAAGGAAATCAGCGTAATTGGGGGCGGCGATTCGGCCATGGAAGAGGCGATTTTCCTGACCCGCTTTGCCAGCAAGGTTACTGTGATTCACCGCCGCGACCAATTCCGGGCATCGAAAATCATGCTTGATCGTGCGCAGCAGAACCCAAAAATACAATTCCTGACCAATACCGTGGTCGAGGATGTCTACGACATTCACAAGAAGGAAGTCACCGGGCTCAAGCTGCGCGATGTGACGAGCGGCCAAAGCTGGGATTTTCCGACCAGCGCGCTTTTTCTCGGGATTGGCCACATCCCGAACGCCAAGATGTTCGAAGGCCAGCTCGAAACTGACCAGGACGGATATCTGAAGACCACCGACTACGTCTTCACGCGTGTGCCGGGAGTATTCGCTTCGGGTGATGTACAGGATCGCCGATACCGCCAGGCGATCACCGCGGCCGGTTCCGGTTGCATGGCTGCGCTCGAGGCGGAAAAATTCCTGGAAGAAGAGGGTCGCTAAGCCGCGTGCTCGCGGCCCTCGCCGCGGGTCCTTAGCGATTCGGCCTCTATGAAGATTCGTTTCACAGTCGGCTCTTCTTGTTGAATCTGCCGCTCCAGGCGGTCAATGGCGGTTTCGAGATCCTGGACCGCGTATTCCCCGCGAAATTTGATCGCCGCGGCAACCAGCACCTGGTCTGGGGAAAGCTGCATGGTCAGAATGTCGCCGACTTGCTCCACCATGGGATGCAATTGAAGGATGCGCCGTATTTTGTCGATCTTCCCGGGGCTGGCGCTTTCGCCCACCAACAGTGCGCCGCTTTCTCTCGCCAGAAACAGTCCCAAGCCTCCCACCAGTACGCCAATCAGCATGGAAGAGGCCGCGTCGAAGTAGGGATTGTGCAGCCAGTGGGCCAGCAGGATTCCGAGGAATGCGATAACGCTGCCCAGCATTCCCGCCGCGTCTTCTAGGAAGACTGTGAAGACGGTGGGATCTTTACTGCGGCGGATCAAATTCCATATTGATTCGTTTGGCTTGCGCCGGGCAAACAACTCTCGACTCGACACCCTCCACGAGTAGAAGTCCAGGACGAAGGCGATTGCCAGGACCACGTAATTCCAGACCGTGTCGTTCAGTCGCTCTGGCTTCAGAACTCGCGACAGCCCCTGGTAAAAGCCTAAGGTTCCGCCAACGCCGAAGATAAAGACGGCAACGATGAGCGACCAGAAATACAAGACCTTGCCGTGCCCGAACGGATGCAGCGAGTCAGGCGCGCGCTCACTGCGCTTGATCCCTACCCAGAGCAGAATTTCATTACCAGTATCCGCGGTCGAATGGAACGCTTCCGCAAGCATCGCGGAACTCCCGCTGGCAAATGCCGCGATGAACTTGCAGACCGCGATCACAAGGTTCGCGAATACCGCAACTAAAACGACCCTCCTTGAGGAGTTCGAGGACACGGCATTCGGACGCAAGGCGCCAAGATGAGGATGCCTGTGGCGGCCAAGGTCGGTTTATGGGTCAATTTTTGCATCCCGGGCACGACGGTGAGCGTCGAAAGCGATGGATCGCTGGAGAACTGCCATGCAATACGCACGATTGGGCAACACTGGGCTCGTCGTTTCCCGCCTGGCGCTGGGCGTCATGACTTTCGGCTCGGCAACCGATTCCGACATTGCAGGCGTCTGGAAAACGGGTCAGAGCGAAGCCGACCGCATCGTGCTGCGCTCGTTGGATGCCGGCATCAATTTCTTCGATACCGCGGATATGTATGCCGGGGGGCAGTCGGAGGAGATGCTGGCCAAGGCCCTCGGACCGCGGCGCAAGGACGTCATCATCTCCACTAAGGTTGGCTTTCGATCCAGCCCCGCCCTCACCCACGCCGGAGCTTCGCTTGGACACATTCTTTCCGCGGCCGAAGCCAGCTTGCGCCGTCTACGCACCGACTACATTGACCTGCTTTCGATCCACAAGTGGGATCCCTATACCCCGTTCGAAGAAACCGCTCGAGCCTTGGAAAATCTTGTGCAGAGAGGACTGGTTCGATATATCGGCTATTCGAATCTGAGCGCGTGGCAGGCCTCAAAGGTTGTTGGCATCCAGAAACAACAAGGCTACGCGCCCTTCTGCGCCGCGCAGATGTATTACTCGCTGGTGGGACGCGACATCGAACACGAGATCGTCCCGTTCTGTACCGATGCCGGCATTGGTATCGTGGTATGGAGTCCGCTTGCCGGAGGCTTTCTGAGTGGCCGCTACACCCGCCTGGATCCCACTGGCGGAAAGGGAAGACTTGCTACGTTCGAGTTCATCCCCATCGATCGCGAACGGGGATATGACCTGATCGATCGCATGAAGCTGGTGGCTGCTCGGCATGGAGTTACGGTGGCGCAAGTGGCGCTTGCATGGCTGCTCGACAAGAATTATGTCACCAGCATTCTGCTCGGCGCGAGCAAGATGCCGCAGTTGGAAGACAATCTTGGTGCGCTGAATGTGAAACTCCTTCCGGAGGACATTGCGGACCTCGATTCACTTACTCGTCCGGCCACGCTATACCCGAACTGGTTCCAGGCGGCTACGCTCGACACCGCGACTCGCGATGCCCTAACCATGGGAACGCAAAACGAAATTCCGGTTGCTCAACGCTGAAACTTGGAGGCATCAATGGCTCAAGGCGCCTGCACACACATGAAGGAAATCCGTTCCGTGACTCCGAGCGGGAAGGGCTGCAAGGAATGTCTGGAGATGGGAGACCGCTGGGTTCATCTGCGCGAGTGCCTGAGTTGCGGCCACGTAGGCTGCTGCGACTCCTCAAAAAATAAGCACGCTACCAGGCACTTCCAACAGACCAAACATCCGATCATGAGGTCGTTCGAGCCGGGGGAGAACTGGCGCTGGTGCTACGTGGATGAAATGTTTCTGCCGTAGGAGATGAGGTAATTGACCGGGAGGTCTGATTTCACTCTGCCGTGTGACTGCGGTCACGGCTTAGAACCTCCCTGGTTGTGATACAAATTTCTGTTACCTTCATGGACTTGCGACGCACTTATAGACAGATCCATCCGGGGCGCCCGTGCTGAGAGCGCTCTTTATTTCCCTATCCGAAAGCCGCTCGTTGCGAGGCATAGCTGAAAGGTCGGCAATCGGACAGCGCTTCTCCGGCCGCTTTGTGGCCGGAACTCAGGTCGAAGATGTGCTGCGCGCTACCCAGGCAGTCAATCAGGCGGGACTCACGGTTTCGATCGATAACCTCGGCGAGAATGTGACTAATGCCGAGGAAGCGCGGGCCAGCGCGCAACTCTACCACCAGCTACTCGACGAAATCGCAGCCAGAAAACTCAGTGCCAATATCAGCCTGAAATTGACCCACATGGGGCTGGATGTGGACGAGAAGTTGGCTACCGATCAGGTCACTTGCCTGGTCCGGAAAGCCGCCGGGATGACTCCACCCAATTTCGTGCGCGTGGACATGGAAGGCTCGCCCTACACCCAACGCACCCTCGACTTCGTGCATGAATTACACCGCATGCCGGGCCATCACGGTTGTGTCGGAGCGGTCATTCAGTCCTACATGCGGCGCTCGGAAAGCGACATCAGTAAACTCCTGTCGGAAGGCATCCGCATACGACTTTGCAAAGGAGCTTACAAAGAGCCGCCTGAGATCGCATTCCAGAAGAAGAACGAGGTGGACGAGAACTACCTCAAGCTGGCAAAGATCCTGCTGAAAAGCGACGCTTACCACGGCCTGGCAACGCACGATGAGCGGATTATCCGCGAGGTCCAGGCCTTTGCCACACGGGAAAATATTCCGCGTGATCACTTTGAATTCCAGATGCTCTACGGCATTCGCCGCGACCTGCAGCAACAATTGGTCCGCGAGGGCTGGAAATGCCGCGTTTATATTCCGTTCGGAACCGAGTGGTATCCGTACCTCATGAGGCGGTTAGCCGAGCGGCCCGCTAACGTTCTGTTTATCGCGAAGAACCTGTTTCGAAAGTAATCTTCTGCCGGCGCACAACTCACACCTGCAGCTCCTGTTTCTGCTAGCATCGTGGCATGGGCGAGAACAACAATCTCGCAGTTGTGGATGCCTTTGCCGCCCTGGCCGGGCCTGCCGTCGAAGACGAGAACATCGACCTGGCGCGCGCCGCCCTTACCATCGCTCGCACCGAGAATCCTGACCTCGATATCTCGTATTACGTCGAACAAATTCAGGGTTTCGCCAAGCGCGCGTCTCGCCTGATTTCGGAGCCGGGAGACGTTTCCGAGACGATTGCAGCTCTCAATCAGGCCGTGTTCCAGGAGGCGGGGCTGCGCGGAAATCGCGAGCAGTATTACGATCCCCGCAATTCCTATCTAAACGATGTTCTGGATCGTGGACTGGGGATTCCCATCACCCTGGCGCTCATTTACATGGAGGTCGGGCGCCGGTTGGGATTTCCGCTGTTCGGTGTCGGCATGCCGGGTCATTTTCTGCTGAAACACTACGACATCGATGGACGAGAGACGCTGATTGACTGTTTCAACGGGGGCGACATCCTGAGTCAACAGGACTGCCAGCGCCGCCTCGACGAAATCTACTCCGGGCAAATGACCCTGCGGCCCGAGTTTCTGTTTGCGGTCAGCCGGCGTCAGATGCTGACTCGTATCCTCAACAATCTGAAGTCCATCTATTTGTCGGCGCGAAATTTTCGCAAAGCCTTGCCCATCGCTGACCTGGTCCTGGTGCTCTATCCGCGCTCTCCGGAAGACGTGAAGCAGCGGGCTTTGATGCGCTACAGCTTGGGTCAAACCCGGGCTGCCGCCGAGGATCTGGAGGAGTACTTGAAAATGTCCCCGGATGCCTCCGATGCCGACGAAATCCGCCAAACGGCGCTATCCATCCGCCGCATGCTGGCTCTCCGAAACTGACGCCCGACACCGCAAAAGTTTGCGGTGAAACCCCTCCGTCCCACCAAAATCGTTGTTCAGCGGGCACTCTGGCCAACAGCTCAGGCCACCGGGTCATCTGAGGAACACTGGTTTTTATGCGGGTTTCCTATGAATTTCGAATACAGGCTGTTTGCGCCAGCGGCGTGTGTTCTGCCCCTTGTTCTCGCTTTGGTCGGTTGCGGCGGTGGAAGCAACCCTAACTCAGGAAATCAAAACCCGCAAAACCTTTCCCTTGCGGTGACCCTGGCCGGCTCTGGAGCCGGAACGGTTTCCAGTACGCCATCCGGAATCAATTGTGGCAGCACCTGCAGCTCTGATTTCGCAGCAGGAACTTCGGTAAAGCTCACTGCGACCCCGGCCGCGGGATCGGTATTTGGCGGCTGGGGAGGAGCTTGTTCCGGTACCGGCGCCTGCACTGTCACCATGGGGGCCAACGCGAGTGAGTCCGTCACCGCAACCTTCAATCTATCCAGTCAAACCTTTCCCCTGACCGTTTCTCTGGCCGGAAACGGTTCGGGAACCGTATCCAGCACTCCCGCCGGAATTAACTGCGGATCCGGATGCACTGCGGATTTCGCGGTCGGGACGGTGGTGCAATTGTCCGCCACGCCGGCCGTGGGTTCGGCTTTTGCGGGATGGTCAGGAGCCTGCTCCGGGACCGCCACCTGCACGGTAACCGTCAATGCAGCGAGTTCCGTCACGGCTACTTTTTCGAGTGCAGGAGTGGCCTTGACCGTCACGTTGGCCGGTACGGGAAGCGGGACTGTGACCAGTTCTCCATCCGGTATCACCTGCGGTCTGACCTGCAGCGCCAGTTTTGCCGGCGGCACCGTCGTGCAACTTACGGCCTCGCCCAGCACAGGCTCCCGCTTCCTGGCCTGGAGCGGCGCCTGCTCGGGCACCGGCGCCTGCAGCGTCACCTTGAATGCCGCAAGTTCGGTGACGGCTACCTTCGAGGCGTTCAGTCTGCAATCCATCAATCACATCATTTTCATGGCGCAGGAGAATCGCAGCTTCGATCACTACTTCGGCGCGCTCCGCCAGTACTGGGAAGACAACGGATATCCGGATCAGGCATTCGATGGATTGCCACAATTTCCCATCAGTTCGCCGTCCGGGCCTCCTCCCACAAATCCTGGGTGCGATCCTGCCTTTCCTGAGCCGGCCGATTGCACCATCGATTCCGCGAGCCCGCAGGTCGCGTCCTATCACCTGTTGACCATGTGCCTGGAGAACCCCAGCCCTTCCTGGAACGAATCACACGTAGCCTGGAACCTCACGAATCCGGTTTCTCCGACTGCAACCCTGGATGGATACCTCTGGGCGGCGGCGCACGATGGCCGCAATAACGGCTTCTACGATGGAGACGGTGTGCGGGCCATGGGCTATTACGATGGAAACGATCTGAATTACTACTACTACATGGCCACACAATTTGCGACCTCCGACCGGTGGTTCTCACCGGTGATGTCGCGGACAGCGCTCAATCGCATGTATTTGCTGGCCGGAACCTCGCACGGACACGCTTACCCGATCAACACTTCAGGAAGTCCTCAACTCAGCGATCCGATCATTTTCCAGATTCTGCAGCAGAGCGGCATCAGTTGGAAGATCTACATCCATCCCGGGCCTGATGGGTTAACGGATCCGGCATCGCTTTACAAGCAAAGTTACGTTCAGAATTTCACCTACGGCGATACCATCTTGAAGACCTATCCGCAGAACATCCTGCCGATCTCGCAGTACTACACCGATGCTCAAAATGGCACTCTGCCGCAGGTGGCAATGATCGAACCGGCATCGGAGGTGGCGCTGGATGAGCATCCGGCGGATTTCGACACCAACTCGCCCCCTCACATCCAGGCAGGCGCGCAGTATGTTTCCACTCTCATCAATGGCTTGATGAGCAGCCCCTCGTGGCAGGACTCGGTCTTCATTTTGACTTACGACGAATTTGGAGGGTTCTACGACCACGTGGCCCCGCAGCCGACTGTCAGCCCGGATGGAATCCCTCCCAGTGATCTGCTGCCGGGAGATATCTGCACCAAGGTTACCGGACCGACCTGCGATTTCACCTACACCGGGTATCGCGTGCCGCTCCTGGTGGTTTCACCCTTTACCAAAAAGAACTACGTCTCGCATACAGTTGCGGACTATACCGCCATCCTGAAGTTCATTGAAACGCGGTTTGGTTTGCCGAGCTTTACGGCTCGCGATGCCGCTCAGATGGATATGACCGAGTTCTTCGACTTTAGCAACCCGCCATGGCTGGTCCCACCCACCCCGCCGTTACAGACAACCGGCGGAGCCTGCTACCTGGACCATCTGCCATAGCGCAGACGCTGCGCTTACTCTTCCGGATTTTCGTCGCGGTTTGCTTCCGGCACCAGTGGAAGCTGCGAAACCCCGTTGAGCAAGCTGCGTTCCTGGGGAGAAAAGTTCTTGAAGCGGTCCGATTGCAGGGCTTGCTGGCGCTGGTCGGGCGGCATATTGCGTAAATCCCGGATCGCGCCCTCCATGGTTTGGCGTCGCTCCGGAGGCATCTGCTGCAACTGCTGGAACAGTTGCCGGGCATTCTGCTTCTGGTCCGGAGTGAGGTGCTCCCAGGTTTCCATGCGGTTCAAAATCCGCTGCTGCTGCTGCTGAGGAAGACTGTTGAACCGTTGCAGGCGCTGCCGCAGTTGCTGCTGGCGCTCCGGAGGGAGATCGCGGAATTGAGGATCGTTGTCGAGCGCCTTCTGCTGCTGTTGTGGCGGAAGATCTTTATAGCGTCGCAGCCAGTCCCCCGCATGATGTTGCGGCTGGCGTTGTTGCTGCCGCTGCTGCTGAGGACGGCCCTGGCGCTGGTCGTTTCGTTCGCGGCGATTCTGGGCCAGGCTGGGGGAAGCGCTTGCCAACAGCAGCGCCAAGCCGGCCAGAGCCGCCATCGTCATCTTCGTGTTGAGCCTTCCCACTTCCTCCCCCTCGTCCAACCCGGCTACGGGTTGGCGGTCACGTCCTGCTGCACTTGCAGGTCGTCAAGAACGTCAAAGTCCGAATACAAGTCATCGTTTTTGTCTAAAGCCTGCAAATCGGCAACCGCACTGCCGGTTTCGATGACCTTTGCAGATTCCACGGCAGGCTTGGTCGAGTTATGTCCGGTGTACACCAGCGTGACACTTGCCACCATCAGCAACGCGAAAGAGAGTGCCAGCGCGGGCTTGCGGAACCATTGCATGAAACCCCGCTTCTGCTGCATCTCCTCGCGCAAGCGGGCCTGCAGACGGGTGTCGAAGAACGGGGAAGGCTCCGGGACCTCCCACTCGTCGAGTACCGCCATGGTCTGGCGGAACTCATTCAGCGTGGCCGCGCATTCGACGCAGCCATGCAGGTGCTCCGACACATCCGGCGTGACCTCGCCCAATCCGGCGGCCAGGTCCGGCAACATTTCGCGAACGTCATGGCAAGTCATAAGACTGTCCTCATACAAATTCTTTAAGCTGCGTCCGCAGCGTTTCGTATGCGCGGAACAGCAGCGACTTCGTGGCGGATTCACTTAGCTTCAAAGCCTCAGCGATCTCGCGATAATCCATCTGCTGGTACTTATGCATGATCACTGCAACCTTCTGTCTTTCCGGCAGCGAGTGCACCCGGTTTCGAATCGCCGCCATGCGCTCCCGCTTGAGAATGTTCTCCTCGACCGAAAGCGAACTGTCGGGCACATCCATGGGCGTACCGGTTTCCTGGTCCGGTTCATCCAGGCTGACCTGATTTTCGGGGCGCTCGTGGCGCGTGTCGCGGGCGTGATTGACTGCCAGGTTGGTCGCAATCCGGTAGAGCCAGGTGGTGAACTTCGCGCTGGCCTCGTAGCTCTCACGCGAGCGATAGACCCGCAGAAAAACCTCCTGGGCGAGATCCTCGGCCACCGCCGAATTGTGAGTCATGCGGTACATGAAGTTCACCATCGCCCTGCGATACTTTTGGACCAGGAATTCGAAGGCAGACTCGTCGCCAGCCTTGGCGCGCAACATCACCTCGGCGTCGCTCATGCCGGAGGGCTCGGCTTCCAGGGCGGCGTGGCGGGGGGCACTTGCCATCGCGAGCAACCCGCGATCCATGGCTACGCTGCTCACATCAGATTGAACCCGTTCCGGGCCAGAAAGTTGCGCTTCGGCCGGCTTCGAGAGACCCCCTTTGGAGGGTGGGTCCGGCTTCCGGAACAGCTTGGGTCCTAGCGGCATGAAAGCCTTTCTCGAAGTCGGGGCAGAGACCTCCCCCCCAGGCGCAGCCTAAGGCTACCACGGCCTGGAAGTAACGGGAAGTGGTTTATATACTACGATTTACGCTCGGTGCCCCAGGTTCGCGCCCTGATTTTGGGCGCTAACCTGGGCTGAGGAACACTCGTCCCGCAGGATTCTCGCGGTCTCATGACACCCATTCCGATTCGATCTCCACGACTCCGACCTCGCGCAGTGCATAGTGCCGAAAGCTGCTCCACTTCCAATCGGCGGGTGCGGGGGGCTGGCCCACCCTTTCCGAATCCAAGAACAAACCGGGTTGCCCCATCCTTCGCGGGTTTCCAAGGATGGGCACGGTCAGCTGTCGAGCCGGCTGCCAACGGTGCCCGGCAGTTCGTGCCCACCCTTCGTCACTGGAGCCAAACTCATTCAATCCGCATCACTTAACCAGGAACAAGCCGTCGGCAGTAAGTACGACGCTGTACGTACAAATGTTCCCGCGGGAACATTTTGGCGATTCACCCCGCTTACTCCGACGTAGTGTGCTTTTCGAGCACGGGGGCGGGTCAAGACTAAACTGAGCCACTGCCCTTGCGTCCGCTGGCTGGACACCTTCCCGCAAAAACGATAGAGTACCCCAAGTGGTGGACACCGCCCCACCATGGCAATTACGCTACGAAAGACGGTGGAAGTTCCCGCCGGGCTGACCTCGCAGGGCGCTTAACTCAGCGGTAGAGTGCCATCTTCACACGGTGGAAGTCATAGGTTCGAATCCTATAGCGCCCACCATCTCAAACTATTATCCGGCCCCTGGGGGCGGCTTTCTCGCCGTTCGAAACAGTCGTGTAGGGGCAGCAGCCGGCTGCTCAGGCCAGCGCCCGGCAGACGGCCCGGCCCCACATAGCGCGCTCAAGAATTCCTTCCCCTCTGCCGATATGGATCAAGTGAGTTCGCCAGCCTCTGCACCCGTTTCTGCTTCGCAGTCCATCCGGTATGTGGCGCGCCAGCCGATTCTGACGCGTGAGGAGCAGGTATTCGGCTATGAGTTGCTGTTTCGGGATGGCGTGGAAACCTACTTCTGCTCGCCCGACGCCAATGCCGCCGCGCGCAGCACCTTGAACAGTTCATTGCTGATGGGACTGGACACGTTGTGCGATGGCAAGCGCGCATTCGTGAACTGCACCCACGACGTTCTGCAAGGCGATTACGTTACTCTGCTGCCTTCAGAGCAAGTGGTGGTCGAGATTCTGGAATCCGTAGTCCCAGATTCCGTGGTCGAAGCCGCATGCATGCGGCTGAAAGAGGCAGGGTACCTGATCGCGCTCGACGACTTCGCCTACGACGATCCTCGCCAAAGCCTCGCCCAATTTGCCGACATCATCAAGGTGGACCTGCGCGCGACCACGGGCGAACAACGCGCACAAATGGTCCAGCGCTATGGTCCCTGGAAGTCCAGAATGCTGGCCGAAAAAGTTGAAACCCGCGAAGAGTTTGTCGAAGCCAAGGCCATGGGCTTTCTCTATTTCCAAGGCTACTTTTTTCGCAAGCCCGAGATTCTGAGCGCGCACGATATTCCAGAAAACCGTCTGAACTATATGCGCATGCTGCAGGAGGTTTCTCGGCCGGAGTTGGACACGCGCGCGATCGAGAAGCTGATCAAGAGCGAGGCCTCACTGTGTTACCGCCTGCTTCGCTATTTGAATTCCGCGATGTTTGCATTCACCTCGGAAATCCACTCGGTGCGCCATGCCCTCTCCATGCTGGGAGAAAGAGAAGTGCGGCGCTGGATCCGCCTCGCGGCCACGCTCGGGGCAGGGCAGGACCGCTCCAGCGAACTGGTGATCTCGGCCCTGGTGCGAGCGCGGTTTTGTGAGTTGATTTCTCCGCAGATCAACCACGGGGATTCTGACCTGTTCCTGATGGGCCTGCTTTCCATGATGGATGCCATCCTGGAAATCCCTATCGCCGACGTGGTCAGCAAGATCGCGCTGGACCGGGAAACCAGGGCCGTGCTGCTGGGCGGAGCCAGTCGTTTGCGGCCGGTCTACCAGTTGATGCTGGCGGAGGAAGCCGGAGAATGGGAACAGGCCGCTATCCTTGCCCGCTCCCTGCAGCTGGCAGATTCCGATGTGGCTGAACTTTATTGGCAGGCGATGCAGTGGGCGCGGGAGGTCAGTAAAGGCGCCTGAACCTGGCGCGCGGCGTGATCGATCAGGTTACTGAGGTGTGCTCCTGTGCAAAACTAAATGAGTTTGCACTTGCGCGAAATTGGCCATGGGCGGTACCATCACTGTGTTCCCAGTGGCCACGCTCCCTAGCGGGCCCTCCGCGCCCACCGGCTCCAGGCGCCTAACGGACAACGAGATCATTCAAGAGTTCCAGCCGCAATGGTGTACCCGCACACACTGTGTACGTGCGCAGGGCGGAACCCACGATAAGGACCAGTGAGAACAAGAAGTTTACCCTTCGGCAAAAATTGAATAGCAGAACTGCAACGAGACCCATATGAATGTTGGACCCGGACATTCCTCCGGAGGTGGTGGAGGAAGAAACAGACGTCGGCGCGGCCGTCGTCCGCCCAATCGCGGCGGACAACCGGGCCGTGACCGGCAGCAGCATGGCGGCATCTATACCGCCCCCATGGACCACAACTATCGCTCCTCGCAGCAGGGGGGCGGAGGCGCACGGCAGGGACGCGGCGGACGCGCCGGCTTTGGTCCGTCCTACTCGCCGGTCGAACCTGAGCCGCTCCCGCACCGCGAAGATGCGAATTCGCGTATTTTTGCTTTCGTGGATGACTTGTTTTTCCTGGCCAAGATCCAGGAAACAGCACGCAAGTTGAATGTGAAGGTCGAATTCGTCAAAACCGAAAAAGACCTGATGGAGAAGATGAAGCAGAATGGCGAAGAAAAACCTTCGCTGATCATTTTCGACCTCAACAACGCGAATGCCAAGCCGCTGACCCTGATTCCCAAGCTCAAAACCAAGCTGAAGAAGGGAACCTCCATCATCGGATTCCTTTCCCATGTACAGGGCGATCTTAAGCAGAAAGCGCACGAGGTTGGCTGCGACATGGTGTTGCCGCGTTCCGCTTTTTCGCAGAACCTGCCGCAGTTGCTGCGCCGGCATGGCGCCTCTGAAGACGAAGCCGTCGTATAGGGACGCAGTCTAGCCGGGCGGCCACCCCAGGTGGCGTCCGCCGATCAGGTGCACGTGCAAGTGAAACACGGACTGCCCTGCCCCCGGTCCCACGTTTAGCACCGTGCGATAGCCGTTCTCAATACTGCGCTGCCGCGCGATGTTGGCGGCTGCCAGGTGGCAGCGCCCGACTACCTCTGCATCTTCTTCTCCCGCTTCCTTGAGCCCGCGAATATGCTTCTTTGGCACCACCAGGACGTGTGTTGGTCCTTGCGGATTGATGTCCTCGAACGCGAAGGTGTGCTCATCCTCGTAGACTTTTTGCGCAGAGATTTCGCCGCGAATGATCCGGCAGAATAGACAGTCGTTCATGGGGCTTCCTGCGCTCAATGATACGACGGCCAGGATCATTCGGCGAGATCGCGCCGATGGTTCGACGCAGGAGGTTGCTTAGCGGCAGAAGTTCTGTATCTCAGGCGTCGGCGGCGCCGGTACAGGATTGAACTCTCCATTCCATCCCGTGCAGCCGCGCGCCACCGCAGCGCGAGTCACTGTCTGTTGCAGGTCGCGAGCTTTGTTCTTGGCCGCATCGATCTGGTTGGTAGACAAGTCCGCGTTCAGAAGCTGCAGGTCTGCGGCAGCGGGCTGGTATCCAGCCTGGAAGCTGAGCAGCAGCCAGACGTATGCCTGGTTCTTGTCCGCGGTAACACCCTGTCCTTCTTTCAAGAGGTGGCCGAATTGCGCTTGCGCCTGGGGTAAGCCCTGGTTGGCCGACTTGCGGAAAAGCTCCGCGGCTTTCAAATAGTCGTTGCGCTCAAGTTTCACCATTCCCAACAGGTATTGGCCGTAGGGATCACCTTGGCTGGCGGACTTCTGCAGCCAGGTTTCAGCAGCGCTCAGGTCGCGTTGAACTCCAGAACCGGTGTAATAAAGACGGCCCAGTAACCACTCGGCAACGCGGTCGTTCTGCTTGGTTGCTTTCATATACCAGTCCGCGGCCGTTGTGTAATTTTGCGGGACCTTGATGCCGCTGTCGTAAAAATATCCAACGACGACCTGGGCGGGCGCATATCCGAGTTCGGCGGAGCGGCGCAGGTAATCCAACGCGTCAAGGTCATCGGTTCCGATGCCGACGCCCATCAGCGCGTTCATCCCCTTCTCAAACAGACGAGGCGCATCGGTTCCGAGCGTGGTGTTTTGGCCGTTCGCGATTCCTGCGAGAGCGCAGGCCAGGACAAGCACAGATATGCGGCGCATAGGTTTCTCCGGGGTGAGCCCATGGTCGCCTTTCCACACGAATCCGTCAAAATGACTTTGGTGAGGGACAGAGGGTCAGGTACTTTAGTAACTCAGTCCAGTCGCACAAGAAAAATTGATCCCTGCGTAGTCTGGATATCGTGCGCGACTTCCTCGGCGCGCTTGCGATCGTCCCCGAGCACTCGCACCCGCACCCACCAGTCGCCGATTGGACTGCAAAACTGCTGGACCTTGGCCGTGTGATAGCGGCGCGTGAGGTGACTCGCGAGGCTGGTCGCCTGTTTCTCGGCTTCAAAGGCGCCAATCTGGACCGCCCAGCGGCCACCCACGTCCAGCGCGGACGGGGCCTTCAGCACCTCCAAACGCACCATTGCGACTCCTGGTTGCCAAACGTCCACTTTCCTGGCAGCCGCCAAAGATAGATCGAGGATGCGACCTTCCACGAATGGACCACGATCGGTGATGCGGACGATGGCCGAATGCCCAGAGTTGAGGTTGGTTACCCGCACGATCGATCCCAGGGGCAGAGTGCGATGTGCCGCTGTCATCGCATTCATGTCATAGATCTCGCCGTTCGATCCGCGCCGGTTGTGATAGGGAGCGCCGTACCAGCTGGCACGGCCCGTCTGCACCAGCAGAGGCTTGGTGTCGGCAGGGATGGACAGCTCACTATCTTCTTTGGGAGTCGGAGTGTTTTCGAAGGGGACCTTAGACGTCGAATCCGCTTCCTCCGTGGCCGGCGGAGGTGGCGGGGGGACTGCAACTTTGGACTGCCTCTTCGATCCGCAGCCAGTGAAAGCCAGCACGCCCACCGCAATCAGCAACACAGCAGAGAGCTTCAATCTTTTTTCTGCTTCTGCTGGTCCATGTAATCGGCGAGGTGCGACAGTTTCTCGGCGGCAACGCGAAGCGCTTTGGTCGACTTCTCCCGAACTGCCGGCACGACTTCGTCGTTCAGGTAGTTGATGAGTTCCGCCGATTCCTTCTCCAGCCTCTGCGCTGCGTCCGCGACGGACCTGTTGAAACGTGCGGAGGCCTCGTCGACCTTGCGGTTGAAATCGTTCATACCAATTCTCCAGCAGTTCAGTCGGGCTCAATCGTAAGTTGCGGGTACCAGGCTCGATCATTATTTCGCCTCCCACCGGCATGGTCAACAAGGGAGCATCCCGAGCAGCACCCCTCGGCGCGCTCCGCCTTGCTGAAATTGATGCGGTAAAATCGCGGCATGAGAGTCCGTCCAGCGCAGGTGCTGTTGCTTTGCCTCCTGTCGTCGTTCACAGCCTGCACGCTGTGGCCAGAGCAGCGCGCCTACACCAATACCTGGGAGCAGTCCACTGGCGGAGAAGCGCTGGAAAGAAACTTCTGGAAGGAAGTGAAGGCAAAGAACTGGACCGAACTCGAGCGTCACATCGCGGCAAACTTCACTTCCATCAACCCCAAGGGGATGAATGACCGCCGCGGTACGCTGGAGCGCCTTAAAGGCCTGGAGGTCGAGGATTACAGTTTCGGCGATGTGGATACCGAAATGAACGGGAACACCTTTGTGGTGACTTACACGCTGATACTGCGCGGGACGCGTAATGGCCAACCGCTTTCGGGAGAACCGCGCCGTATGATGAGCGTCTGGCAACAGCAAAAGACGGGGTGGGTCATCATTGCTCATACTTCCATCGACCCGCCATCCAAGTAAGCCACTCAGTGCCAGCGGGTGGTGAAATTCGTCTGAACTGAGCTCTGCCCGAATTCCGAGGCCCAACTCACATCCGAGTTCGAGGCCGGCAGGTCCACCGGTTCGCTGATCACGATGTACGAATCGGCTGGAACTCCGCTGATCGCATAGGTGCCGTCGGGCAGCGTAAGCGTGCCGATGGGAGTCTTGCGAATGGCGGAGAACGCGCCAAAGGGATTGGCCGATGTAGTGGAGTTGGCGTACACGTGGGCGCCAAATACCGGCGCGCCGCTCAGCGTGACTGTGCCCGAGATGGTGCCGGCAGCGACATCCTGAGTCGGCTTCGCGTACAGGCTGCTGATTCCTGCCACATCGTCATAGCCCAACGTGGTCAGCACGTCCGGGGCAAACGGATACATCACGGCGCGCGTGATCGCGGAGTGATCCAGTCCAAAGAAATGCCCGATTTC
This sequence comes from Terriglobales bacterium, assembly GCA_035652095.1. GTDB lineage: Bacteria > Acidobacteriota > Terriglobia > Terriglobales > Acidobacteriaceae > DASREM01. The sequence continues at coordinate 84,565 of DASREM010000019.1, forward strand.
GTGGGTTGCTACCGTCTGCATGTCCTGGCCGGTTCCACCCGTGCCTCCGGTGTTGAACTGCACAGCGGGATTGAACGCGATGTCCGCCTTGATAATCTGGCCGGGAAATAGAGTCGTGCCTCCATGCCCATCATTCTGACCCGCCGCGTCCGCCGTGGTGGTGATCGTTTCGGCCAGGGTTTCGTTGCCTCCAAACTGAACATCACTGCAAACGAAGCAAATCAGATTGATGTTCGCGGGGGACGAACTTTCCATGCTGACGTTCGAATCAGCACCCTGGGTGACTGGCAGCGTGGTATTCGGAGCGCTGATCCAGGTGTTGAAGGAGTTGCCGATTACAGTCAACACACCAGCGGAGCCGGTGATGTTGGAACCGGCCGCGGGGTTCAGATTCCATTGAATCGGGAACGCGGTGAGACTCCACTGGTCTACATGCGAAGCCGTGAATTGCGGCAGAAATGAAAGCGCTGGCGTAGCCAGGATCGCTGCCGCGATGGCAACCAGGGCGGCAAAAGCAAACGATGGAACCTTCCTCATTGCTGCACCGCCTTCCGCACACGCGCCTCGAGTTCCTGAAGTTTCATGTACGCTCCGGTGTACTCGCCAGTGGATCCTGCCCGATAGACCGAAACGCCGGGCACCCCATTGCTGACCACTGCCTCGCCACTGGTCAATTTGCGAATCGAGAAGTTGCCTTGCAGCAGTCCCGTGATTTCGAAGGTGCCCTCTGCGGAAGAGCTTGGCCGCAAGAACAGGACCGACTCTTCACCCGGCTTGGCATACCGCACCCCGGCTACTTTCTGCGTATAGCCGCCGGCGGAGCCACCGATTTGCTTGATGATGAACGATGGCTGCGGTGCACCTTTCAAAGTCCTGGTAACTTCAAATTTCGTGTACGTGAATATCAGCGTGTGTTGCGGATTCCATTTGGATTCGGTCGAAATCACGCGACCTTCCACCACATGGCTGGATTCGCTGGTCAAGCGGTCCACCGAAACCGGAATGATCGTGGTGGCGGAAACGGCGGCGGTCAGAATGGCAAACATGAATGTGAGACGCATCGTCACGGCACCACCTCCAACCCCCCGGCGAAGGTTGTGATGTCATTGTTGGTGGCCTGCAATATGACGGTGCGAGCCCCCAATGCCGCACTCGAACTTACCGCGGCGTCGAATGAAATGCCGGGAACGTTAGTCGTGGACGTGATGCTTTGAATGTTACTGACCACGATATCCGACGGCCCCGAGATGCTGACCTGCATGCTTCCCGAGAGACCCGGGCCGAACAAGATCACGGTTTGTGTCGTGCCCTGCGAGATCGTGGTCCCTGTGTTTGCCGCTGAGGTCCCGATGCCGATACTCTCGGCGTTTGGTGGCGCCGAGGAAGCGGGCGCGACCACCGATACATCCACACCGGAAACGTTCTGACCTCCGCCCACAGTGACCACAGTGGGCGCGGTCACGGACCCGCCCCCGGAAACGCCGCCTGTGCCTCCGGAACCACCGCTTGAGGAACTACTCCCGCCGCAGCCCAGCGCAAAACAGAGTGGTGCTATTAGAAAACAGAGCGCCCTGGAATACATGGAAAGCCTCTCGAGTTGAAAAGTTCGATGCCATGATGCTGGGCAGGGTTGGTCTTTGGGGGGCGCGGCGCACAAGGTCTTTTTCATCAAGAGATATCTCTCGTACAATCCCTGATGATTGAGAATCGAGTCCAAGAAAAATAAGTCGCTCACCAGGTTGACCCAGGAAAGCAGAGAGCGCTTCCGGGAAAACCTGCTGCGCTGGTACGACACGGAGCGCCGAGATCTGCCCTGGCGGCGAACCCGCGACCCGTACCGGATCTGGGTGTCTGAGATCATGCTTCAACAAACCCGGGTCGCAGCGGTGCTGGACCATTACCAGCGATTCTTTCTGCGCTTTCCCACCATCCAGAAATTGGCCGCCGCCTCTGAAGCCTCGGTCCTGACCGCGTGGAGTGGTTTGGGATATTACCGTCGCGCCAGGATGATGCACGCTGCCGCTCGCGAAATTGTCGGTCAAGGCGCCTTTCCGCACACCGCAGAGGCCTTACTCAAACTGCCGGGGATTGGACGATACACTGCTGCCGCCGTCGCCAGCATTGCGTTTTCCCAACCGGTGGCGGTAGTGGACGGAAACGTTGAGCGCGTGTTGCAGCGTCTGATTGGGATCAAGCTCAAGTCTGCAGAAGCCTGGCAGTGTGCGGGGGAACTGTTGTCACAACCGCGTCCCGGAGATTTCAACCAGGCGATGATGGAATTGGGGGCCACTACTTGTCTGCCTGGCGAGCCGAAGTGCCTGATGTGTCCGGTGGCTGGTGAATGCCGCACGCGGGGAGACTTCGCAACCATCAAAAGTGCGCCCAGACAAAACAAGCGCGAGCTGCACTACGCTCTGAATTGCAACGAGAAGGCGGTGTTCCTGGTGCAGCGCGCCAAGGATGTGTCGCTGATGCCTTCCATGTGGGAACTGCCACAACTTTCGCCCGAAGGCACGGTTTCTTCCGAAGCGTGGCTCACTTTACGGCACTCCATTACCATTACCGACTTCACGGTGCGCGTGTTGCGAACGTGCGAGCATCCGAACGGGGGGCGCTGGATCGCGAAGACCCGGCTTTCCAAGTTGCCTCTGACCGGGTTGACGCGCAAGATCCTGATCGCCGCCGAGTTGCTCTGAGCCGCATCCATTGAGCGCCTTTGCTCATCTAAAATGGGCGGTCGAAAAGACCTGCATGAATTGGCTGCGCCAAATTTTCGGAGGACGCGGAATGGCCGCTCTCGACGCCGGAACCTCAGCACCCGACTTTACTCTCCCTGCTACCGATGGAACGCAATTCTCGCTGCGCGAGGCCTTGCAGAAAGGGCCCGTGATTGCCGCCTTCTTCAAAGTCTCGTGTCCCGTCTGTCAGTATGCGTTCCCATTCCTTGAGCGCATCCACAAGTCTCAGGGAAACAAGAACGTAACTATCGTGGGCATCTCGCAAAACGACAAGCGCGATACAGAAGCTTTTATGAAAGAGTACGGGATCACCTTCCCCGTATTGCTCGACGACACCAGGACCTATCCCGTCTCGAATGCCTACGGCATTACCAATGTTCCCACGACTTTCTATGTCGCGCCCCACGGGACCATAGAAGTGTCGAGCGTGAGTTGGGCAAAAAAGGAAATGGACCAGATCAACCGCATGGCTGCGGAAGCGAACGGAGCGAAATTGACCCCCATATTTCGCCCGAGTGAGCAGGTCGCGGATTTCCGCGCTGGTTGAAGCTCGAAAAACTAGCCCGCGGTCGCGGGCAGGCCGAATTCAAATCTCTAGGGCGCGCTGGGAACCCGGCTGCGGAGAATCTCCTCAACCGCGCGGATGGCAGTCTCCAACTCGGCGTCGGTGTTATAGAAGTGGGGCGACATGCGTACTCCGGCGTTGGGACGCCAGTCTACGAGAATGTCGCGATTGAGCAGGTCACGGCAGACGTCCCTGGAGTCGGGCATGTCAATGGAAACCGTTCCGCCGCGGATTTGTGGATTCCGCGGAGTGTTCACCTTCCAGCCCCGCTGTTCCGCCATCTGTATGAGTTTCGCGGTCTGACGTTTGGACTTCTCGCGAATCCGCTCGACGCCCACTTCCGCGATGATCTTCAGCCCGGGACGCGCCGCTTCAAGCGCCGGAATGTGCGGAGTGCCGTTCATGAAACGATAAGGCGCATCTGTGTAGCGGTTCGGCCCGATTTCAAAGGCGAAAGGATCCTCATGGGCCGTCCATCCTGTGAATGTCGGTTTCAACTTCCGGCCAAGATCCGGACGCACATAAAGGTAGGCGACGCCCGGCCCTCCACACAGCCACTTCAAGACCCCGCCGCAGGCGAAGTCGACGTCCAAGTCTTGAACATCGACGGGAACTGTCCCGAGCGATTGAAAAGTGTCCAGCACAACCATGGCGCCGACCTTATGCGCCTTTTCGACGATCGCGGCAGCGTCGTTGATGTAAGCGCTGCGGAAGATCACATGCGAAATTGGGACCAGCAAGGTCTGCTCGTCGATCGCATCGAGGAGGCGTTCGGTTGGCACGGTGATACCGTCGTCGGTCTTCACCATGTGAACCCGCGCGCCATAAGCCTGATGCGCTTCCCAGAAATACATCACCGATGGGAAGTTCATATCGCTGTAAACAACTTTGTTGCGCTTGCCGGAGAAATCGAAGCACGAGGCGACGACCGCCTGGCAAGTGGTCACGTTTTGGTGGGTCGAGACCGATCCCTTCGGCGCGTTCATCAGGACGCCAATTTCGTCCCCAACTTCCGCCGCCAGCATCCACCAACGTTCTTCCCAGGCCCGCACTCCTCGCGTCGCCCACATATCGGCGTAGCCTTGCAGGGCGTCGTAAACACCGCGCGGCATTGCCCCGAGTGAATTGCTGATGAGGTACGTAGTGCGGTCGAGAATGGGGAATTCCGAGCGAAAGCGGAGTAAGTCGTCAGCCATAGCAGCATTGTACCGCTTCACTTCCCCGCGGCACGGTGCGCATTGGCTTGCTGATGTTCGCTCCGGAACGGCTTGATGACGTAAAACGCAAGGGTGAGCACCACCATGTACACGGCGCCGCTGATCAGCGTCAGATGAGTCTTCAGTCCGGATTCCAGGATAGCGACGAGCACCAGCACGAAGCCCAGGATCGATCCCCACAGGCCGAACGGGCTGCGCATCGGCAGCGCCCTCAACTGCTCTGCTGAGAGCCTGCGGCGAAAATTAACGTGTGCGGCCAGAGACACAAGCCACGAGAGCAACATGCCGACCAGCACCGCTCCCAGGATCGAAACAAATGCATCTTTCGGCGCCCATTTCTCCAGGACCAGCGCGATCAAGATCCCATAGGAGGAGGCCAGCAGCGCGGCTCGCGGAGATCCGGCTGAATTTAGTTTTCCTAAAGCAGCCGGCGCCCATCCGGTTCGCGCCAGCGAAAACAGCATGCGCGATGCGACATACAGGGCCGCATTCGCCCCCGACAACGCGGCCGTCAATACCACGAAGTTCATGAAGTGCGTGACGGAAGGGATCCCGGCGTGCCGGAACACAGTCACGAACGGGCTTTCCGTGACCCCGGCACGGGTCCATGGCATGACTCCGGCCAGCACCGTGATGGCGCCGAGGTAGAGCGACGTGAGAATCAGAAAGGTAAGCCTCACTGCGCGCGGAATATCGCCGGGCTGGTGCGACTCCCCGGTCGTGACTGCGACCATCTCAACTCCGCCAAAGGTATAGATCGCAAATCCCATGGCAAGCAGCGGCGCGAGCGTTCCATTCGGGAAGAAGCCGCCATGTGATGTGTATTGCTGGGGAACGTGCGCGCTGAGAAGCAGCCCTGCCCCGATCGCGATGAAAGCCACGATGGTTGCCACCTTGATCATCGCGAACCAGTATTCAAAGCGGCCATAGTTTCCGACCGCGCGCATGTTCACCACAATCAACAGCAACGAGAACAACATCACCCATAGCACGGCAGGTAGGGAAGGAAACCAGTACGCCATGTAGGTTGCTGAGGCGACCAGTTCGGCGCCGATGGAGATGGCAATCGCGGCCCAATAGCCGGCTCGTGAAACGAACCCCGCCCACTCGTTCAGATAAATATCGCCATAGAGGCCGAATGATCCGGCGGCCGGATGCGCGTTCGACAATTCGCCCAGCGCCATTGCGACGGTCCAATTGATCAAAGCGGCGAACGCGAAGCTCAAGACGACCGCCGGACCCGCGATTTCGAGCGCCGCCGCCGAACCCAGCAACAGGCCGGTTCCGATCGAACCCCCTACCGCCACCATCGCCATCTGACCGGCGCTCAATTGGTGCCGCAACCCTTGCTCGTGACTCAGTTCGTCTGCCGTGGGCATCGGGAACCTATACCAGAAACTGCCTGAGTTCCAAAGCGTTACGGGAGGGGTGACCTTCGTAATCGCAGGGATTCGTTACCTGTTTGCCGGGTCTGGAGCGTCCCCTGATAATTCTGGAGGGTTCCTCCTGCCCCACTGACCAATGTCCGAAGCCAATCGAGTTGATCGAGCCGACATCGCCCGCCAGATCGAGCGGGCTGAGAAGCTGCTGCAAAAAGGAAAGCCCGCCGATGCGCTCGAGATTTACCTGCAAGTCCTGCAAGTGGATCGCGATAACGACACGGTCCGCTCCATGGCAGCCGATCTCAGCCTCTCCCTGCAGCGCACCGCCGAGGCCGTCAAATTATTGGGAGAGCTTTTCGATCGCCAGGTGGAAGCGGGCGATGGCACCCGTGCGAGTCTCACCTACAAAAAGCTGGCTCGCTTTGTAAATCCTACTTGGGACCAGAAGGTTCGCTTCGGGCAATTGCTCGAAAATAGCAACCGGAAACTGGCGGTAGATACTTACGAAACCGCTCTCGAGGAACTCTCCAAGCAGGGTCGAAAGCCCGAATCCCTGATGGTGCTGAAGCGGGTGGTGGCGCTTGAGGCCAAGGAACGCAACTACTTGCGTCTGGGAGAACTCTCGTCCGAGGTGGGAGACAATAAGGGCGCCGCTGCCGCCTTCCTGCAGCTCGCGCAGATGGCGGAGAGCGCGGGCGCCAATGCAGCGCAGTGGTTTGAACGAGCCTATGCCGAGGATGCCACCGACGCCGGCATTGCGCTCGCGTACGGAAAAAGCCTGATGGCGCAAGGCGAGATCGGGGCGGCAATCTTTGTTCTCGAACCGCTTGTGCACTCCGGAAATCCCTCGATCGAACTCCGCGAGACTTATGCCAAGGCCCTGATCGCGGCCAACCGACTGGTAGAAGCCGAGCCCCTGTTGTGGCAGATGCTCGAGCAGAATCCGTCGCGGGTGAACGAAATTTCCAGCCTCATCGGGCAGTTCATCGACGCCGAGCAGGATACGGAGGCGGTTGCGCTGGCGCGTAAGCTGGAACAGTTCCAGCGCCGGCACGGTGAGCGCCGGTCTTTTCTGACCATGATGCAGGAGATCGCCGCGTCGCATCGCGCGTCGCCGGACGTGCTGGAATATTTAAGCGAGCTCTTTAACGGCGCCAACCGCGAAGCTGATTATTGCCAGACCCTGCTTAAGCTTTTCGATCTTCATTTCGGAATGGGCAACTATGCCAAAGCCGCAGAGTGCCTGGACCGCGCCGCCGAGGTGGATGCCTACGAGCCTGGACATCAAAAGCGGCTCGAGACCCTGCACGGCAAAATTGACGAATCACGCTACCGGGTCATCTCGTCGCGGCTTACAGGGCTGAATAAATCGGTTCCGGAAAATACTCCCATCGAAGGACCGACGCTCGGTTCGGCGGCGCTGCAGGACTTGATGCTGCAGGCGGAAATCCTGGTCCAATACGGTATGCGCTCGAAGGCGATCGAGCGCTTGCAGCGTATCCAGGAATTGTTTCCCCGCGAAGAAGAGCGGAACGAGGACCTGCAGCGGCTGTATATGTCGGCGGGAATGAACCCGCGATATTCCGATGCGCCATCTCCGGTCGATCCCGCGGCGCCCAAACCGGTGGTGGAGACCAAGCCCGCGGCGTTGCCCAACGAGGGCGCGGACGTCAGCAGTCTGACCCGTGTCGCCGAAATCACTCGCAAGCTTTATCGCCAGAGCAATGCGGATGCGGTCATGACCACCGCTGTAAATGAAATCGGTGGGCAATGGAAGGCCAATCGCTGCATCGCTGCGACTCGCAAGCCGGGATTGTCGCCAACCGCGGTGAAGGAATTCTGCGCCGACGGCGTCAAGCCGGGCAGTTCGGCCGCGCTGGCAAAGCTGGTGGCGGCGGTGCAGGACCTGGCGATCGCACGCGGAACCCTGACCCTGACCGATGCGCCGGTGGCGGCCGAGCTACAACCGGCGCGCGAGGCGCTGGCTGAACTTGGAATCACATCGTTGCTGGCACTGCCATTAAGCGACGGCGCCGACCAGGTGGGAGTGCTGCTGCTCACACAATCGACGACCCGCGGGTGGAACTCCAGCGACATCGTGGTGCTGAAGACGATCTCCGACCAGATTGTGATCGCCCTTAACAACGCAGGGCTGCGGCGGCTGGTGAAGAATCTTTCCGTCACCGACGAGCAGTCGGGACTGCTGAAACGCGCGTCTTACCTCGACCTGCTGATGGCCGAGACGCGCCGCGGAGTGCAACAGGGGACCGCGGTTTCCATTGCCCTGATGCAGTTTGGAAAGAGCGCCGCCATGTTGAAGGAATTCGGAGAAGCCGCGGTCGAAACCCTGATGCGCCAGATCGGCCAGCTTTTTGCCACCAACATCCGGCAGAATGATCTCGCCTTCCGCTACGAGAATACGACCATCGCTATTGTTCTTGGAGAGACAGGAGAAAAAGAAGCGCAACTCGCGATCGAAAAGCTGCGCAAACTCCTGGCGAAAGTAAACCTTCCGGGCAGGGAGACGCCTGTCCACTTCAACGTGGGAATTGCCGAAGCCGTGGTGCGGCAGCAGTTCGACCCCGTGGATATTGTCACCGAAGTGATCAATCGCGCCGAACTCGCCTTGGACATGGCAGTCGCACAAAACGCAACCAGCCCGGTGTGTTTGGCCGCCACCTTGTCGTCCGCCGCCGTCGCCTAAGGACATTCTAGATTGCAACCGCCGGTTGAAATGTAAACTTGGCAGTCCCTGCCGGTGGCACAAACTCCTTCCGCGCTGATAGACTGACGGGTTTGGCCGACCCGTTCGGAACTCTTCTGTAGGAACTCAATGTTGAAACCAGGTGACATCGCAATCGTCAGCGGCGCGCGTACGCCGATGGGCCGCTACTGCGGCAAGCTAAAAGACTTCACCGCCATGGAACTGGCCGCGGTGGCAGGGAAAGCCGCCATCGAGCGCTCGGGAGTTGAGGCCAGGGAATTCGATCATGCCGTTTTCGGCAATGCGCAGCAAACCTCCGGTGACGCGCTTTATGGCGCCCGCCATGTGGGGCTCCGCTCCGGATTGCCGATTGAAACTCCGGCGCTGACCGTCAACCGCCTTTGCGGATCAGGCATGCAGGCCATCGTCAATGCGGCGCAAATGGTGCAATTGGGCGAGGCCAATGTCGTGCTCGCCGGAGGCATGGAGGCCATGTCGCAGGCCCCCTTCGTCATTCGCGGCCGCGACGGGTTCACGCTGGCCCCCGGCGGGAAACTTGAAGATTCGCTCATGGTCGCCCTGCTCGACAGTTATTGCGGCCTCTACATGGCGAATACCGCCGAACTGTACGGCGAGCAGCAGGGAATCACGCGCGAGATGCAGGACGAGTTCGCGTTGCGCTCGCAGCGCTGCGCTGACGATGCCTCCAAGGCCGGGCGCTTGCAGGAAGAAATCGTTCCGGTCCCGCTGAAGGACCGCAAGGGCGAGCCCAGCGGAGAGATGTTTGCCGAAGACGATCACCGCCGCCCTCAAACCACGATGGAAGGTCTCGCCAAGTTGAAGCCTGCCTTCGGCAAAAACGGGACCGTCACGGCCGGCAACGCCAGCGGAATTGTGGATGGGGGCGCCGCGGTGGTGGTCATGTCGCTGGAGCAGGCCCAGAAACGCAATCTGAAGCCCCTGGGCCGAATCGTCAGTTGGGGAATTGCGGGTGTCGAGCCGAAGCTCATGGGTCGCGGTCCGGTTCCCGCCACAAAACTGGCGCTGCAGAAGGCCGGCCTGACGCTCGACTACATAGACCTGATTGAAGTCAACGAGGCCTTCGCGGCGCAGTACCTGGCCGTCGAGAAAGAACTGGGATTGGATCGCGAGAAGGTGAACGTCAATGGCGGGGCGATCGCGCTGGGGCATCCGCTGGGCGCGACTGGCACGCGGCTCGTGATTACTTTGCTTTACGAACTCCACCGGCGAAAGAAAAAATATGGCTTGGCGACGGCGTGCATCGGCGGTGGGCAGGGCATCGCGATGATTGTGGAAGCGATGAACTAGACACAGGAAATTCATCAACCACCAAGGGCACGAAGGGTCACAAAGGAGCTGAGAAACCCGGGTCGAAGCCCTTCGTGAAATTCATGTTTTCGGTGGTGAATAAGGACTGATATGGAAATCAAGAAAGTGGGCGTACTCGGTTGTGGGTTGATGGGATCGGGCATCGCGCAGGTTGCGGCGATGGCGGGATTCGACGTGACCGTGCTCGAAGTGGATCAGAAGTTCATTGACAAGGGATTTGCAGGAATCGAGAAGTCGCTCGCCAAATTCGCGGAGAAGGGAACCATCAAGGAAACGCCGCAGGCGGTCCGTGCTCGTCTGAAGGGAACCACGAACCAGCAGGATCTCGCCGATTGCGACATCGTGATCGAAGCCGTCATCGAGAATGTGGAAGAAAAGAAAAAGATGTATTCCGCGCTCGATGCAATCGTAAAGAAAGACGCGATCTTTGCTTCGAACACTTCCTCCATCTCGATAACGGAACTGCTCACCGCCACCAAGCGCCCGGAACGTTTCATCGGTTTGCACTTTTTCAATCCAGTTCCGCTCATGAAACTGGTCGAGGTAGTTCGCACCATCGCTACGGCCGACGATGCGTACGAGGCAGCGTACGAGTTTGCCAAGAAGGTGGGCAAAGTCCCGGTGCGTACCAGCGACAAGACGGGATTTATCGTCAACCGCCTGCTGGTGCCGTACCTGCTGGATGCAATCCGCGCCTATGAGGAAGGTGTCGGCTCGATCGAGGACATTGACAGCGCGATGAAGTTGGGCTGCGGATATCCGATGGGCCCATTCACCCTGCTCGACTTCGTCGGCCTCGATACGACCTACTACATCACTCATGTGATGTACGACGAGTTCAAGGAACGTCGCTTCGCATCTCCCCCGCTGCTCAAGAGACTGGTGATGGCGGGATGGTATGGCAGGAAGTCGGGCAAGGGGTTCTACGATTACGCAGACCCGGCCAATCCGAAGCCCAATAAACTGTAACTTCTGGTCACGGACTGGAACGGTTTGTGTGCACTCCTCCCTGGTCCGTGTTGATCCGGTAAATCCGCCGCAAGGAATTGTATGAGCTACGAAAACATACTCCTCGAAAAGAAAAACTCCATCGCCTACGTCACCGTCAACCGTCCCAAGGTTCTAAACGCGCTCAACATGGCGACCATGGAAGAGTTGCGCGGCGCGTTTCACGACATCAAGAATGATGCGTCAATTCGAGTCGTCATTCTCACCGGGTCGGGCGAGAAGGCGTTTATTGCCGGCGCCGACATCGGGGAACTCGCCAAGCATGACGCAGTCAGCGGCAAAGAGTACACCCATCGCGGCCAAAGCGTACTGAACCTGATCGAGAACCTGGGCAAGCCAGTGATCGCCTGCATCAATGGCTTCGCCCTTGGCGGGGGATGCGAAATTGCCATGGCTTGCACCATGCGTCTGGCCGGCGACAACGCGAAGCTGGGCCAGCCCGAAGTGAAGCTCGGAATTATTCCCGGATACGGTGGCACGCAGCGTTTGCCGCGGCTGGTGGGAAAAGGCATCGCCATGCAACTCGTGCTCGCCGGCGAAATGATCACCGCCCAGGAAGCGCACCGCATTGGCCTGGTGAATGAAGTCCTGGCGGCCGCGGAACTCATTCCTCGCGCCGAAGCCATCGCGCACAAGATCATCGCCAACGCGCCGCTAGCGGTTCAGTATGCGATGGAGGCAGTCAATAAGGGCATGGAGATGACGCTCCAGGAAGGCCTGTACCTGGAGGCAGTGCTGTTCGGCGTCTCTTGCGCCACCGAAGACAAGAAGGAAGGCACAACAGCATTCCTGGAAAAGCGCGCTCCCCAATTCAAAGGGAAGTAACTGAACCTGAGCGGTCTTGATCCTAATCAACAGATGCTCAAGTCTCTCCACATCGGCCGCTACTCGACCAAGCCTGAAGAGTTCCGCAGGCTGGTGCGGTTCTTCGAGGCGATTGGGTTCGAACGTCTCAATAGCGGCGGCGCCGATCAGCATTCCGCGGTCTTGACTGCCCCGCTCGGCATGTTGAGCCTGAATGCGCTCTCGCAAACCTATCCCAAGCAAGTTCTGAAGCGCTTGAAGGATGTCGCGCGCCTGATTGTGCTCGAGGTAAACAACCCCGACGATGTTTTTGCGATTGCGAAGAAGATGGAATTTCCCATCCTCGCGGACCTGGTTTCAGCCGCAGGAGAGAGAAGCTTCTCGTTGGAATTGCCCGGCGAAATCATCGTCACCGTGCATGGCTCGCCGGCGAAGCTGGAGCCGGCTCTTGAAGGGAAACTCGATGCCTCAGAGAAACGGTTCGCGATCGTAGTCTCTCGATTCAATGCCTTCATCACGGAACGCTTGCTGCAAGGCGCGCTCGACGGACTGCGCCGCGCCGGGGCAGAAGCGAGTAATGTCACGATTGTTCGGGTTCCCGGAGCGTTCGAGATTCCCTCGGCATCGCGCACCCTCGCCGAAACCGGAAACTACGACGCGATCCTCTGCCTGGGGTGTCTGCTGCGCGGCGACACCGCACACTACGACGTGATCGTGAACGAGTGCGCCCGTGGAATCGGCCAATCGGCCCAGGAGAGCGGCGTTCCTCATGCCTTCGGCGTGTTGACGTGCGACACGCTGGAACAGGCCATCGATCGCGCGGGATTGAAGATGGGAAACAAAGGATTCGAAGCGGCGTTAGCAGCGGTGGAAATGGCGAACCTGAAGAATACCGTTAGTCGGCCGCCGTCGACGACCCGACAGGCGAAACCTAAATCCAAGTCAAGCCCTGCCAAAGCAAAAAACAGAAAACGATAATCGGATCTTTCCTCGTAACCTGTAGAATTTCTCAAGGGCAAAGCGACCACAAGCCAGCAACCGCTTTTTTATGGGCACTCGTAGAAAATCCCGCGAACTGGTATTGCAGATGTTATTTCAGGCGGACATGGGCCGCCAGCAGCCGGAGGAAGTCCGGCGAACGTTCTGGGGTGAGCGGAACACGGTCGAGAAAGATGTGCGCGGCTTCGCCGACGACCTCTTCCGTGTGGCAACCGACCGCACCTCCGAGATCGATCAACTCATCGAGCGTCACGCCGAGCACTGGCGCATGGAGAGAATGGCCGCCGTGGACCGCAACGTTCTGCGCGCCGCGGTGGCGGAGCTTATCGGTTTCCCCGGCACTCCGCGCGCGGTGGTCATCAACGAGGCCCTGGAGATCGCGCGGAAATTCTCGAATCCCGAGTCAGTCCAGTTCATCAATGGGGTGCTAGACAGTGTCGGCAAAGACCTGAATAAGCCCGCTTAGATCAGGGTTTTACTGCCATCAGGTCGGGCGCGCAGGTGAAGCTGACGTTGTTGGCGCAGAGATTTGCGTTCGGCGGCAGAAAAGGAATCTGCTGTAGATCAGAGTTCGTGATGGTATCGATCACATGCAGCGCGTCATCGCTTGCCGTCACAAACAAGGTTGCGCCGTCAGAACTCAGGTCTGCGCGCAATGGAGTCGCGTTTCCCACCAGCGAAATCCCTCCCGTCGTCTCGCTTCCGACATCGAAAATGAGAATGCTGCCAAGGTTCTGGCTGACGACGTAAGCCTTGCTTGCGTCCGACGAAAGGATGAACTGCGAGGGAGTGATCGCGCCCTGGCCGAGGTTGATGGAACGCGCAGCTGAGTGCGCAGCTGTGGGCTGGCACCCGCTTCCCGACAGGCTCACCGGGATCACGTCAATGTTGGGAGGGTCCAGCGCCAGCATTGCTGAGCCGTCAATCACCGGCCGAATCGCGAACGGAGTCGCCGGAGTTCCGATGGTATCCGCCAATGCGTCATCGCAGGTGCGATAGGCGGTCACGGAGGCGGCGGCGCCACCGGCAAGGTAGCCGAAGGCCCCGGTGGGATGGAAGGTCACGTCAGTGGCAGGGCTGCCCAGCGGAACCGCCTTCAGTGCGTCCAGAGTTGAATAGATGTACAGAGTGTCAGTTCCTGCCGCGGGATCGTGCGCAACAATGAAGGCCTTGAGTCCGTCGGGAGAAAACGCCGCGGCAACCGCCCCGGTAATGGATAGCGCGACCCGCGTGTTGCTCATGGAGTCGTAGATATAAACCTGGTTCGGGGTCGAGAGGTTGTCGGCGACCACGACCTTGGTAGTCGTGGAACTGCTGGTCCCGTCCCCTGAAACCGCGAGGACCTTACCTACCACCGACGTGTTCTGAAAGACCGTGGGTGTCGTACCCGAGACGTTGAGGATCATCAGTCCCTTGGTCCCGAACTGGTTCGAGTCGGTTCCCAGGAAGGCCAGGGTGCCGAATTTATTAAAGACCAGCGAATTCGGAGTTGCCGGCAAAACGATCGCAGTGCTGGTGCTGCCCGGAATTGTTAATTGCTGCAGCACGGTGGCGCAATTGCCTGCATTCGGCATAGAGCAGCCGGTGGTGGTAACCAGCACGGTTTGCGACGGGGTGGTCGTCGAGGTGCGGGTCGAAACTCCACTGATGGCCTGCGTGGGGTAAATCGGGAGCGATGGCAAGATCCCAATATTGCAAGTGGGTGGCGTGCATGACGCAGTCACGCTCACTCCGCCTACCTGGGTGCTCGACATGGTCACGCTTCCGGAACTGCTGACATTGCCGATGGCGAAGTTGGAAGAACTCCAGGTGAGTGGGACGCCGGTAATGGTATTCCCAAGCGTGTCGGTTACGGTGGCGGTGATGCTCTTACTTGTTCCGGCGGTCGTACTGAAGCTGGTGGTGTTGCTGCCGGCGACGGTTAAGGAGATGGATTCCACCGGGCAGGTGGTGAAGTTGATCGGAATTCCATTTACGTTTGCCGCGCTGGCATAAATCTGGGCCACTCCAGGGGTCTTGGCTGTCGCTTGTACCTGGCCCTGGGGAAGAGTCGTAAGGGTGCTGTTGAGGCCCACCACGAGGCCATTCGTCTGCGTCCAGGTGAACGGGCCGACTGTCGAGGTGATGTCTACGAGTTGCCCGCCAGCCCCGAGCGTGTAAGCAGTAGCCTGGAAATTTTCGGTAGTGTCCTTGGAGATGCAGGACGTGGTAGGTGGCGGCGGAACCGGCGCCGGCGTGACCTGGATACTCTGCACATGTTGATGCACATAAACCGTGGTTGGCGGACTATTCACTCCCAAAGCGGTGGCCGTAACCTGCGCAACTCCGGCCGGCCCCGGCGTGCAAACCGTAGGGGCGCTCAGCGAGTCCCAGGTGCCGGCACACGCCATCCCGTTGTTCGCGATGGTGAGCACGGCCGTGTTGCTGGAAAGAAATGAAATCGGTTCGGTGATGATTCTTCCAGAAAAATTATGGGCGGTGGCGGTGAACGACTGGGTGGTGCCGATATCCATGGACGCCGTCGGAGTTGGCGACAGGGTCAAACTCGCGGGCTTCGGAAAGTTGGTAGTGCTGCGACTGCTTCCGCAGCCTACCAGGGCTGCGAGCAGGAAAACCGCAACCACGGTTCCTGACCAAACACAAAACCAGCGACCCATTCGTCCTCCCCGTCCCAATCGCTTCTCGGGACGAGTGCAATTGTTCTGGAAGTTCATCAGTTTAGAGGCTGTCCTCTATTTCGGCAACTTGACGAACGTCTCAGAGGTGAGATGCGGCGGCGAATCGGTTTGGATTCGTGAGTTCCAACTGGCGAATCGCGACAAAGGCCCACAAGCAGGAAAGTCGTCGTCCAGCCGGGTTGAGGAGAGTCGTTCGGAGTTGCTGGCTTATTGACGTTCGGAAACAGGATTGCTATATTTGTAAGGTTCCGCGAGTCAAGTCTAGCTTGCTTATACGAGGCGACTTTCGCTGCGCAGCGAATGCCTGCGAAAAAGCCGAGATCAGAGGCTGAGCTTTACAGTAACAACGTCTTCCAATTAAAGTTGAAGACGCCCTCGCTGAAACGTCCGGCGATCACCTTTCCGTCCTTTGAGGATCTCCTGAGCGCGGCATTTGCTCGGAGCCGTGAAAGGCTATGCAGGACAAGCTGACGAAACGGAGTGCCTCCCGATGAGGGCCTGGCGCCACCGTCGAAAGCGTTAGTCAGAACGGGAAATTCAAAGATTCTCTTACGCGCTGATGTGCGTTAAGAAGCATGGTCGGCGGTTCACGCCTCCAGCCTGGATCCAGACAGACCGGGTAAAGCAGCAGCCAGCGCCCAACCGATGTCGCGCCATGTCTTGGCGCGTAAGGAAGAGCGCGGCTCAAGGAGCGGCAAAAGAGTGCCTACTTTTAATCAGTTAGTGAAGGCCGGCCGGCGGCGGCCACGGTACAAGACGGCCAGTCCGGCGTTGCAGGCGTGCCCGCAGAAGCGCGGCGTCTGCACTCGTGTGTACACCCAGACGCCGAAAAAGCCGAACTCGGCTCTCCGTAAAGTGGCCCGGGTGCGACTGACGAACGGGATCGAAGTTACCACCTACATTCCCGGCGTCGGCCATAACCTGCAGGAGCACTCGATCGTGCTCATTCGCGGAGGCCGTGTGAAAGACCTTCCCGGCGTTCGCTATCACGTGGTACGCGGCACGCTCGACGCAGTCGGAGTCGCCAACCGCAAACAGAGCCGGTCGAAATACGGAGCCAAACGGCCCAAGGCGTAACGAAACTTGATGTACGAGACGCAGTTGACTGCGTCTCCCGGGCGGCGCCAGCGCCGTCTCTACGGAGCAAAGAGCGAACATGCCTCGAAAAGGACATATTGCAAAGCGCGGAGTGGATGCCGATCCGATTTACAACTCGGACCTGGTGACCAAGTTCATCAATTCCATGATGTGGGGCGGCAAGAAGAGCACCGCCGAGGGCATCTTCTACGAAGCTCTCAACCGCCTGCAGCAAAAGGGTGGCGATGAGGCCATCAAGCTGTTCAAGAAGGCCGTCGAGAACACCAAGCCCCTGCTGGAAGTGAAGACTCGCCGCGTGGGCGGTGCCAACTACCAGGTGCCTGTCGAAGTCAATCCCGATCGTCGCACTTCGCTTGCGATTCGCTGGATCCTGACCTACTCCCGTGGACGCGGTGAGAAGGGAATGATCGATAAGTTGAGCAACGAATTGCTCGACGCCGCCAACAATCGCGGCGCCTCGATCAAGAAGAAAGAGGACGTCCACCGCATGGCGGAAGCCAACAAGGCCTTCGCGCACTATCGCTGGTAACAGGTTTAGTTTCGAGCCCCAGAAAGAGCAGAGAAAGACGTGCCAAGACAAGTTCCATTAGATCGTTGCAGAAACATCGGCATCATGGCCCACATCGATGCCGGCAAGACCACTACGACGGAGCGCATCCTGTTCTACACAGGCCGCACGCACCGTATCGGAGAGGTCCATGAAGGCACGGCCACGATGGACTGGATGGAGCAGGAGCAGGAGCGCGGCATCACCATCACTTCGGCCGCCACTACATGTTCCTGGCGCGACGTTCGCATCAATATCATTGATACTCCCGGCCACGTGGATTTCACCGCCGAAGTCGAGCGCTCCCTGCGCGTGCTCGACGGCGCTGTCGCTGTGTTTGACGCGGTCCACGGCGTGCAGCCGCAATCGGAAAAAGTGTGGCGCCAGGCCGACAAGTACGGCGTTCCGCGCATTTGTTTCATCAACAAAATCGACAAAATGGGCGCGGATTTCGAGCACGCCGTCGACACCATCCGCAAGCGCCTCAATGCCAAGCCGGTCGCGATCCAGATTCCTATCGGCCAGGAAGACAAGTTCAAGGGCGTCGTTGATCTGATCAACATGAATGCCATCGTGTGGAAAGACGAGACGATGGGCGCCGAATACGTGACCGAGCCGATCCCAGCCGAACTGCAGAAGAAGGCGGAGGCTTTCCACACGCAGTTGGTTGAGACGGTGGCGGAGAACGACGACGAGATTCTGCATAAGTTCCTCGAGGGCGAAAACATCTCCGCCGACGAGTTGCGAGCGTCGCTGCGCAAGTCCACCATCGACCTGAAGCTGTTCCCGGTGGTCCTGGGAACGGCGTTTAAGAACAAGGGCGTGCAGCCCTTGCTGGACGCGGTCATCGACTTTCTGCCCTCCCCCCTCGATACCAAGGAAGTACACGGAAAAAATCCCGATAACGGCGAAACCATCACCCGCAAGGCCGACGACAAGGAGCCCTTCTCAGCTTTGGCTTTCAAGATCATGGCTGACCCGTTCGTTGGGCAATTGACGTTCATTCGGGTGTATTCCGGGCAGCTCAAGTCAGGCGAGTCCGTCATGGTTGCGCGCACCCAGAAGCACGAGCGCATCGGCCGCTTGCTCAAGATGCACGCCAACAAACGCGAAGACATCAACGAGATCCTCGCGGGCGACATCTGCGCCGCGGTGGGACTGAAGAACGTCTCCACTGGCGACACGATCTGCGACGAAAAGCACCCCATCGTTCTCGAGTCGATCGAGTTCGCGGTGCCCGTGATTTCGGTTGCGGTTGAGCCCAAGACCAAGGCGGACCAGGAAAAGATGGGCCTCGCGCTGAACAAGTTGGCGCAGGAAGATCCGACCTTCAAGGTTCACACTGACCCGGACAGCGGCCAGACCATTATCAGCGGTATGGGCGAATTGCATCTGGAAATCATCGTGGACCGCATGATGCGCGAGTACAAGGTCGAAGCCAACGTCGGCAAGCCGCAGGTTGCATATCGCGAGACGATTCGCCGGCAGGCCGAAGCCGAGGGCAAATACATTCGCCAGACCGGCGGCCGCGGCCAGTACGGTCACGCGAAGATCCGTCTGGAACCCAACGAGCCCGGCAAGGGCTACGAGTTCATCAACGACATCGTGGGCGGCGTGGTCCCGAAGGAATACATCAAGCCGATCGATCAGGGAATTCAGGAAGCCATGGAAGGCGGTGTTCTCGCCGGTTATCCCATGGTCGACGTGAAGGCCACGCTGTACGACGGCAGCTATCACGAAGTGGATTCCAATGAAATGGCGTTCAAGATTGCCGGATCGATGGCGTTCAAGGAAGCCGCTCGCAAGGCAAGCCCGGTGATCCTCGAGCCGGTTATGTCGGTCGAAGTGGTGACGCCGGAAGATTTCGCCGGCACCATCATGGGCGATCTGAGTTCGCGCCGCGGCCGCATTGAAGGCATGGAGCACCGTGCCGGTTCGCAGGTGATTCACTCCATCGTGCCGCTTTCCGAGATGTTCGGATACGCCACGCACATGCGTTCGAGCACGCAAGGACGCGCCGAGTACTCGATGCACTTTGCCCGCTATGAAGAAGCTCCGCGGTCGGTGGCCGAAGAGATCATCGCCCGCGTACAGGGCACGGCGAAATAGTTTAGAGCAACAGCCGGCGGGATGCCGGCGTACCAACGGCCGGCAATGAGCCGGCGCGAAGAGGAAAGAAAATGGCGAAAGAGAAATTTGAGCGCACTAAGCCGCACTGCAACGTTGGGACGATCGGGCACATTGATCACGGCAAGACCACGCTGACGGCGGCGATCACCAAGGTGTTGTCCAAGCACAACCCCAAGATCCAGTTCCGGTCGTTCGATTCGATCGACAACGCACCGGAA
>DASREM010000020.1:0-43267 GCA_035652095.1 Terriglobales bacterium
GCTGCTACAATTTTGCTACACTCTGCACCAGAATGCAGCAGTACTACTGGTTTGTGTAGCAAAATCGCCGCTAACTCACAGAATACGTTAGAATTAAAAACGGAGGAGTGGGTGAGCGGTTGAAACCGGCGGTCTTGAAAAGCCAAACCGGTCACTTGCTATCTTGCTGAAAATAGAC
This sequence comes from Terriglobales bacterium, assembly GCA_035652095.1. Lineage (GTDB taxonomy): Bacteria > Acidobacteriota > Terriglobia > Terriglobales > Acidobacteriaceae > DASREM01. The sequence continues at coordinate 179 of DASREM010000020.1, forward strand.
CTAATCCCTTTGCCAGCTGTAAGATAGCAGCGTTTCCAGTTTTTTGGATTTGCCTCGTTTTAGGCCATTTTGCGCGCTCTACTGCTACAATTCTGCTACACTTTGCTTATATTTACTGATTATTACTAATAGTGTAGCAGTTTTATTCACTCGAAACCGCTGATGGGCAACACACCATTGTGATTCAGCGGGTTAGCGGTTGGTCATATTCCACTGTTTACCGGAGAACAATACCAGGAAGTCCATCCATTCTGATTCATCACCGGCCAGGTGAGGAAGCCGCCTAGTGAAGGCCATGGACTCGATGACTATCACTTCGTGATATCACCACTCTGTGGTAGAGACAGTGTCAAGCAATAGTTTAAGGTGGTGTCGGGTAGCAGTTGGTGGTGTTCGGTGTCCGGAGCTATTGCCACAACGGCAAGTGCAATCCCTGCGATCCTTCCGACCGGAAACAAGCGGCCTCCCAAGAAGGACGAGCGCCGAGCGACGAAAAAGAAGGACGCACTCCTTGCACCGGCGAATACGTCCCGGTCGGGTCGGTTTCCTTCTCGCAAGCGAAGACCATGGGTAACTCCGTTCTTTTCCGCGACGTGACCATCCCCAAGAACTCGCCGGTCTGCTACTCGTACTGGATCAAGGCCTACGACCAAGTGCAAAACATGAGCGGAACCTGGCCCGTCCCCAGCTCCAACGAACAGACGGTTTGCCAGAGACTCCGGGACCGGACCCCGCCCGATCCCGCTATTATTTCCGGGCTTTTTGCGCGGGAGAGTGGAATCCGCGTCGAGTGGATCGCGCCCCCGGTACAAGACATTCGCGCGTACCAGGTGTACCGGGCCGAGCAGGAAACGGGACCGTATAAATTCGTGGGAGGCATGACCGTCGAGCCGCCCCCCGCCTCTCCCCACATTCTGACGTCGCCGTATCAGCCCCCTCCCCAGGTCAAGTGCGACACGATTCCCTTGATCGCGATTGATTCCATGAGCATGGGCGCGTTCACCGATCCCACCGCCGAAGCAAAGAAAGTTTATTGGTACAAGGTTCTGGGCGTCGACCAAAGCGGAAACGAGTCGCCCTTAAAAAACGCCGTCCCGATGAGTACGTTCACCTATGCTTCTCTGCCGCCCACGGCGCCCGTCATTACCGCCGTGAGCCCATCGTCCTCGGCCCCCTTCGAGCTCATCGTGGCCTGGACGCCGGCGTTTGACTCCGCAACGACGCGCGGCTTCGCGGTATTCCGCAGCGATTCCCAGACCGGTCTGTACCGGCAGATCGGAACGATCGTGAAGGCTTCGGAATTCCACGACGATCAGGTTGTCCGGAATGTGGTCTATTGGTACAAGGTCGTGCGCCTCGACGTCTCGGGCCAGGTTTCGCAACCCTCGTCTGCGGCAAGCGGCACGCTCGCGCCGTGAGCAAGGAGAAAAGCCATGAAATCACGGTTGTTCACACAAGGGATGCGTTTGGTTCTTACCGTCTTGCTCGCGTGCCCCGCCTATGCCGACGATTACGCCGCGAAAAATGGCTGGCGTTTCCACAACTTCTCCGACCCTACCTTCTCCTGGGACCTTTATCGCGATACCTTCATCGGAATTCCTCCCACGGAAGATCCCTTCTCTTCCGCTTTCGATGTGCTGTTCTACGAACAGGTCTATAAATCCAAGCTCTCGGCGGACGGAAACTGCTTTGGAATGTCGCTCTTGAACCTCCTGATCCAGAAAAATGGCGGCTACCTGGGTTTCTGCGCTCCCGTGACGCAATACTCGAGCGATCCCACTTCTTCGGGAATGGGTCCCACGGACCCGATGCTGCGCCGGGCAATCAACGTCATGCACGGCCATCAAGTGAATCTTCCCACCGTTCAGTTTCTCCTGGATATTTTCGCGCACCATTTCAACCGCGACGGCGCCTACGCGTTCGACCAATTCAACTATTGGCAAAGCCGCGGCGACCTGACGCTCGTGAGCATCACCAAGGACTTGAACCCGTCGGACGGCGGCCACACCTTGATCGCATACCGGGCTGTCGACCTCGGAGGAGGAAACAAGAAGATATTCGTGCTGGACCCGAACCGCACTTGGGGCAACCCCTCCGACCAACCTTGGTATACCAACGAAAACAACTTCATCCAGATCACGAATCACGCCTGGAGCTTCGACATGGGCGGCACGGACGGCACCTGGTCCGGCGACCTCGCTTCCGGCGGCAACATTGTGATTACGCCCGTTTCCATTACCGGTCCCCTTTCAAGATCGCCCGCCTCTCTCGGCGACACGGTCATCGGCCAGCTCCTGAACACGCTTCTGCTGACCGGAGATGGAGCGCGCATCGAACAGGTAACCGATGCGCAGGGCAAGCGCCTTTACAAACCGGAGACGGGAGAGATTGACACGGACCCGGCCACCGGAATGACCAACATGATTCCTTGGTTTCTTTCGGACCAGCGAAACGGAAGGCGGCAAATCGGCGCCGTGCTCCTTTTCCAGCTGGGCAGTTCCGGCGGCGAGCTTCGCCTTTCCGTCAGCGCGGGAACCGGGGGATACACGCTCACTTCCCTGAGCGGCCGGACTGTCGTCTCCGTCGCCGCCCGCAGCGGCACCGGCACGGACGCGCTGACGATCCGCAACCCCGGTACCGCGGAGACCAGCGTCCTCCTGGACAACCACAGGGGCGCGAGCGAGTACGATGTCACGATCACCCGAGCGCAAATTCCCCACAGGCTGGTTCGCATTCTGGGCGTTTCCCGCTTGCGCATCGACGGCCACGGGCCGGCGGAAATCGCCCTGGCGCGCGCGGGAGAGGGGCTGCGCATTACCACCCCCCAGGCAGCGCTTCACTACGATCTGGTCCTCAGCCAGGTGACCCCGCAAGGGCCCGAAGCGCTGACGCGGAGTGAAGTCGCGCAGAACCCCGGCGCTTCGCGCTTGGTGCAGCCCCTCAATTGGCGGCGCCTTAAGGAAAGCCCTGTCGTCGAGCAGTGGCGCCCAGTCGACCGGAGCCGATTCTGACGATTCTCGTGCGGGCCGCAGGGCCGCGTCTGTGCTCCGCGTGCAGTTACTCGCAAACTCCGGAGACGTATTGATGTCACTCTACTCAGTCGATGAGGCTTTGCACTTCGAGTACGAAATGGCCCATCCGCAGCCATACGATTTGACCGCTCGTCTTTACGAATCAATGTGTCCAATCTCCTTAGGCCCAAAGAGCTCTTTCAGACCGGCTTGCAAAGTCTCGGCAAGCAGAGGCCCTGATCGGTGTCCGGCCCATTCCGCTGAATACGCAGAAATGCGGAGACAGGTGTTTCCCCATAACACATTCGAGTAATAGCCGGATTGCGAGCATTGCCGCTGCTGGGTACTGTAGCCCGCGATGGTTGCTAAACCGGCAGAAATACGCTCCAAGGGTATTTGAGCCGATAGAAGGGCTTCTGCGGGATTTCAAGCGTACAAAGGGTCCGGAGAATGGGACTCAAGGGGCGGTAGCTTGCCTCGGAGCAAAGTGGTCCCGAAGAGCCTTTGATTTGTGGAGATTGGAACAGTGAGCCAGAACAATAGCTGTCATTGGTACGCGATTCGAGTCAGAAGCCAACACGAAGATCTAGTTGCCAGGCATTTGCGCGTCCGGGGATTGGAAGCGTTCACGCCTTTCTACAGGCAACAGCATCGGTGGTCTGACCGATTTAGGGAGATTGAGCTGCCTCTTTTCCCTGGATACGTCTTCTGTCAATTCAATCCTTTGAACCGACTCGCAGTGCTGACGGTCCCTGGTGTTGTTCATGTGGTGGGAACAGGCAAAAGGCTGGTGCCGATCGACGAAGAGGAGATCGCTGCCATCCAGGCCGCAGTTAAATCCGGGTTTTCCACGAAACCCTGGCCGTTTGTTGAGATTGGGCAAAGGGTGAGAATCGAATACGGTCCTCTCTGCGGAATAGAAGGAATCTTGTTGGGTTTCCGAGGACATCACCGAATCGTACTTTCGATAACGCTGCTGCAGCGATCTGTGGCAGTAGAGATTAATGGGGAATGGGCACGCCCATTGTCCCGCAGACGAGAGATTCCCGGCCGACATCCCGTGCCTGAACAGCTTCGCGGCGGGTCGGCTCACAGTCACGCCTAGGCAGTGGGTTCGTCACACACATACCTGACAGTTAGGGACTGAACCTTGGTGATACAACCCATTGTATTTGTTGCGGCCCTTTTGGCATCCGCGGGCCTGACTCGCTGGGTGCGCGATTTCTCGAACGCCCAGGGGTGGAATTCTCTTCCAACCTCGGACCGGCACATCCACACGCGCCGTATACCGCGCCTGGGGGGAGTCGCCATTTTTCTGACTCTTTGGTGCATGGCGATTTTGGCTTCGATCGCAACGCACTTCGGCGCGCTGGAGTCTGCCTTTCCCGCGCCAACTTTTAAAATCCTGGAGCCGGCAGCAATCATTTTCATGGTTGGGCTGATTGACGATTTTCGCGGATTGGGCCCATATGTGAAGTTCGTGGCCCAAGCCGGCGCGGCTGTGCTCTTGTTCTGCAATGGCTTTGGGATATCGCGCGTATCCCTTCTCGCCGGCCACCCCCACTTGGGATGGTTAGTCGGACTTCCACTCACGATTCTCTGGGTCGTATGGATTACCAACGCCTTCAATTTAATTGATGGCCTGGATGGGCTCGCCGCAGGGTCCGCGCTCTTCTCGACTTTGGTCATCTGCGCCGTTGCTGTCTTCCTTCACAATAACGGCATTCTTCTATTGACCGTAGCGCTGGCGGGGGCGATTGCCGGGTTCCTCCGCTATAACTTCAATCCCGCATCGATATTCCTGGGAGACTGCGGCAGCTTGCTGATCGGCTTCCTGCTCAGTGCTGTCGCGCTTGCCGGATCGCAGAAAGCTCCGACGGTAGTAGCCGTGGCGATCCCCATCGTTGCTCTCGGGCTTCCCATTTTGGACGTGACCGTCGCGGTGCTCAGGCGGTTCTTGAGCTGCAAGCGGCTCTTTGTCGCTGACCGTGAGCACATTCACCACAAGCTCCTTGGCAGGGGGATATCTCACCGCCAAGCGGTCTTGGTACTTTATGGAGTAAGCGCCTGCTTTGGTGTATTGAGTCTTTTCCTGCTTCACCCGGCAAGCATGCGAGTCAGCTTAGTTCTTGTGCTGGTTGGCGCTGGCGTCTTTGTCGGCATTCGGGAATTGCACTATCACGAATTCCTGGAACTGGGCCACGTGGCGAACCGCACTCTGATTCAGCGTCATATAATCGCCAATGACATAGTCATCCGCCGCGCGCCAGAGGCAATGCGGGCTTGCAGTTCGCTGCTTGAGTTCTGCGAGATATTGCAGCAATGCCTTAAGCCCGCTGGATTTGACGGCTTCTGCGTGTATTTAATGCCGGAATTGCCGGTTGAGCCGGACGTGCATCCATTTACGCAGATCGGCGGATCCAGGCTTCGCTTTTTCTGGAATCACTCTCGGAAATTCTCCGAAACAAACTGCAGCCTGAGTTTCAGTTTAATGAAATGCAACGGCGAGCGGCTGGGCAGCCTCGCCCTGTACCGGAAAAACACCGCAACGCCACTCCTGGTGGATCTCGAAGTCTTTTCCGCCTCGGGATTCTGCGCCGCAGTTGCAGAGGCTGTCGAGAGAATGAAGGACTCCTGGTTTGTCAAACCTCGCAAAGAAAGAGCCCTTGCCGTCGGATTGGGAGCAACCCCGTCTGCGGTCCGTTCAGGCATTCCCACAACTATGGAAGCAACCGGTACTGACTAAGGAAGACAATTAACATCCACCACGAGAAACGGGATTAGAGGACAGATACGAAAATGACGGAAATTAAAATTTTCTTGACTGGACTGGCCTTTCTCTTTCCAGCCTTGTGTGCCAACGGGCAATCGTCTCCGCCGCCAGAAGCGGTTCACCCCAACCCAAAGTGCATCAATCAGATGCGCTCTACGTATCTGCTTGGACCGGACGATCAGTTGGAGATTTCCGGGCCGGAACTGACTGATTCCGGCGGGGACAAGCGCGCCCGCATCGACAGCGATGGGAATGTGCAGGCGGCATTGGTCGGGCGTATCCACGTCGCCGGTCTTACCGCACAGCAGGCCGAAGCGGTGCTTAACAAAGCCTTGAGCAAGTACATTCGCGAGCCGCATGTTGTGGTCAACGTCGTGGAGGTCCGCAGTCAACCTGTCTCTATTTTGGGCGCGGTAAACACGCCCGGAGTCCACCAGGTGCAGGGCCACACGACGCTACTGGAGATGCTCGCGTCCGCCGGCGGAATACGCCAGGATGCGGGGTACAGCGTTCGCATCACAAGGCAACTGGAGTGGGGCTGCATCCCCCTGCCGGGAGCGACACTTGATCCCTCCGGTCAGTTCAGCGTGGCGGAAGTAAACCTGAAAGAAATCATGGAAGCCAAAAACCCGGTGGAGAACATTCAGATTTTCCCCCATGACGTCCTCTCCGTTCCTAAGGGGGAAATGGTTTACGTAGTGGGAGACGTGAAGCGTTCGGGAGGATTTGTTCTTGGTGAGCGCCAATCCATCTCCGTGTTGCAGGCGCTTTCGCTTGCCGAAGGGCTCAACGGGACAGCGGATGCAAAGCACGCCAAGATTCTGCGTTTGAATCGCGGCAACGATCAGCGGGAAGAGTTGCCTGTGGATGTCAAGGATCTGCTCAAGGGAAAGAAGCAGGACGTCTCTTTGCAGGGTGACGACATTCTGTTCATTCCCGGCAGCGCGGGTAAGAAGGCGACCCTGCGCGCGCTTGAAGCGGCTGTCCAGACAGGAACAGGCCTGGCCATCTGGCGCTTGCCTTAAAAACTATCCAGAGAGCAAAGAAATGGAAGTTCCTGAATTTCCAATCGAGAAAACGAATCGAGGTCCGACGGAACTAAGCGCGCGGGCAGATAACCGTCACGCCTTGCACAAACATGTGGATGCACTAGAGGCCGGAGGCTTTCCGCCGCAGCAGTACGACAGCCTCGTGGACTATTGGCATACACTGTTTCGCCACAGGTTCACCCTGCTGAGCTTTGCCCTAGCCAGCCTGTGCTTGTCGCTTTTGATTACCCTGGTGCAGACCCCCATCTACCGAGTCAGGACTTCCCTGGAGATCCAGGGCCCCAATTTCGGGGAATTAAGAAATGCCGACGGGAGCAGCTCCGCGGGGAACTACGCTTCACAAGAAAGCTACGTGGAAACGCAGGTCAAGCTGCTGCAAAGCGAATCGCTTATCGAGGACGTAATTGAAAAGATGAAGCTCTACAAAGCGCAACCTACGGGTACCTGGGGAGCGTTTGCATCGCGCGTCCATCGGATTTTCGCATGGTCCAGGACCGCACGTCTCCCGGAAAACGAACAAATGCTCCGGCAGGTACAGCGCAACCTGACGGTCCGATCGTCGGGCAATTCGCGTTTGCTCGAGATTTTGTACGAGTCACCAGACCCCAAGGGCGCGGCCGATTTCGCAAATACGCTGGTCAGTGAGTTCATCCAGCTAAACCAAGAGGAACGGTGGAAAGCGGCACAAGGCACAGCCGAGTGGCTGACGAACCATTTGAACCAGATGAAGACGCAGTTGGAAGCATCGGAGGCGCAACTCCAAAATTACGCGCAGACCGAAGGGCTGTCGTATACCTCCGCCTCGGACAAGGAAAGTCTGGCGGAAAACCGCCTCAAAGAAATACAGGATGAGCTCTCCAAGGCTCAGGCCGATCGTATAAACGCCGAAGCAAAGTACGAAGAAACGAAACGCAAATCCGCGGATTCCCTGCCGGAAATACAGGAAGATCCCACGATGCGCGAGTACTGCCAGGAACTGACCGAATTGCAGCGACAGTATGCGGAGCTGAGCACAGCCCTGACCCCTGCGCATCCCAAGGTGCAGCGCGTGCAAGCACAAATCAACGAGTTGCAATCCCAGATAAAGAACGAACGTGCCAACGTCCTGGGGCGCGTCCGCAATGAATATGCGGCCGCAGTCCGCCGCGAAAAGCTTTTGAATGACGCTCGCGCCGATCAAGAGAAGGTGGTGGCCGACCAGTCCAGCAAAGCGATCCATTACGACACGCTAAAGCGCGATGTCGATTCGAACCGGCATCTCTATGAGGTGCTGCTACAGAGAGTCAAAGAAGCGAGCCTGGCAGCTGCCATGCGCGACAGCAATGTCATCGTCATTGACCGGGCTAAGCCTCCGCTTCTTCCTTACCGCCCAAGCTTGCTAATGAACTCCGCGATTGGGCTCTTCAGCGGCGTCCTCCTGGGCTTTGGATTTGTGCTGATGCGCGAACGATTTGACCGCAGGATCAACGCGCCGGGCGAAGCTCAAATCTACCTGGATTTGCCGGAACTCGGAGTTATACCACTGGACGAAGCGGCTGTGCATAACACTGATCCGCTGCGCTTGCGTCGTGCTATTCCTCCGCCGCTTCCAGGGACGGTCGAAACGCCGTCCACTCCTTATGGGCCGGAGCTTGCCACATGGAAGCGTAAGCCTTCGTTAATCGCCGAATGCGCCCGTACCACCCTGACTTCTATTCTTTTGCCCAACCAGGACGGAGATTGCCCCCAAGTCGTCGTCCTCACAAGCCCATGCCTGGGGGACGGGAAGACAACTGTTGCCTGCAACCTCGGCATTGCGATGGCGGAAATCGGTCGAAAAGTGCTGCTGATCGACGGCGACCTGCGCCGCCCGCGGCTGCACAAAGTCTTTAGCGCGGGGAATAGCTTGGGACTGAGTGACGCACTGCGGTCGGATATCCCGCTGGACACGGTTCCCATCTCCCACATGGTGCGTGGGACTGAGGTCTTTGGACTCTCTTTGCTTCCCGGAGGCAGCTGCGGCATACCTCCCACAAATCTTTTTTATTCTCCACGCATGTCCCGCCTGTTGGCGCGCTTCCGGCGCGAATTTGACATGATCTTGATCGATGCCCCGCCGATGATTCATCTTGCAGACGCGCGTGTGCTTGGGCGTCTTGCGGACGGCGTGATCCTGGTTGTCCGTGCCGGGCAAACCACCACGGAAAGCGCGCGCTTCGCCATCCAGCGCTTTGCCGAGGATGGAACGCGCGTGTTGGGAACCGTGCTGAACAGCTGGGATCCGAGGCGTTACGGCTACGGAAATTATGGTTCTTATAAGGATTACGCCGCACCCAAAAATTGAAAGCACGAAGACGCTTACCATCCATCGAAACTACGGGTACCAGCCTTCGAAGATACAATCTCGCCCGACTCGGCGGGCTCATCGGTTTGCGTTCCGCGTCTCACTGAGCGCCATTCAACATGCTCTTTGACTCCCCCGCATTTTTCATTTTCCTGATCCCTGTTGTGCTGCTCTACTGGCGCTTGGATCGCCGCTCGCAGAATATTGTTCTATTGCTCGCGAGCTACTTCTTTTACGGCTGGTGGGACTGGCGTTTCGTTGCGCTCATGATCGGCAGCACGACGATGGACTTCGTGATTGCGCAGAAAATAGCGCCGGGCTGCAACGAAGCGAATCGCAAGAAATGGTTCATCTTCTCCTTGGTGCTGAATTTCTCCATTCTGGGAACGTTCAAATATTTCAACTTCTTTGTGGGTTCCTTCGCCAGCGCGCTCGGCACACTCGGCATCCACAACATCCCACTCCCACTGATCCGTATCCTTCTTCCGCCCGGAATTTCTTTTTACACGTTTCAGGAAGTTGCCTACATCGTGGATGTATATAAGGGCCGACTCGAACCCGTGAAATCCTTTGTCGATTACGCCCTATTCGTCAGTCTGTTTGCGCACCTGATCGCCGGTCCGATTCAAAGGCCGGGACACTTGATTCCCCAGGTTTTGGACGATCGCGCATTCGAAGCGGATACATTTTTCGACGGCCTGATGCTGATTTTTTCGGGCCTCATTCGCAAATGTGTGGTGGCCGACAATTGCGCCCTGCTGGCCAACGCAGCCTTCGGAGGGCAATTGGGCCAGCCAAACTTTTGGATTGTCCTGATCGGGACATATGCGTTTGCCTGGCAAGTCTACGGAGACTTCAGCGGTTACAGCGATATCGCGCGGGGCAGTGCGCAATTAATGGGCTTTCATTTTATGGTGAATTTCCGGCAGCCCTTCCTGTCCTACCGGCTGCAAGATCTCTGGAGGCGCTGGCACATCAGCTTGAGTACTTGGCTGCGCGATTACTTGTACATTCCTCTGGGTGGCAGCCTTGGAGGCAAATGGCAAACCTGCAAAAACCTAATGATCACCATGGTTCTGGCGGGGCTTTGGCATGGCGCCAACTGGACGTTCGTAATTTTTGGAGCCATCCATGGAGTCGTCTTGTCCCTTGAGCGCTTGTTCTGGCCACCTGCCAAGAAGGGCGACGAGGTAACTCGTCCCCGGCCTTTTAACAGGTTCTTGCTTCTCTGGGGACAGCGGATTTTAACCTTTAACATCTTTTGCTTGAGCTTGGCTTTTTTCCGCGCGACCTCCATCGAGTCAGCCGCGCAATTTCTCTCTGGATTGTCGAATTTCGCCTGGCGTAGCGAATACGCCACCGCGTTTTTCATGCTGTGCCTTTTCTCGGTTCCGTTGTTCATCGCGGACCTGGTGATGGAAGCTGCAAACACCGAATACCCCTTTGCGAAGACTTCCTATGCGTTTCGGACCGGCCTCGCGACCGCCGCCCTTGTTGTCCTGGCGCTTTTCTCAGGGAACACCTTCAATGCGTTTATCTATTTTCGGTTCTAAACACCCAGCCTGGACCTACGCGGAGGCCCTGATCGGAATCTGCGCGATCGTAATTATTGGCCTGGAAATTTCCTCCGACTACTTGCTGAAGCACGATTCAGCCACCTACACGCGCATTTCTCGCCAATACAAGGAAGCCCTCAAAGCGCGTCCCGCTGCGCCGGGCGAGCCTCCCACTGTGATGATGGTCGGCAATTCGCTGCTGCTGCACGGAGTTAAAGTGGACCGCCTTCGGGAGTTGACTTCTTCCCAGATGCGCATCTATCCCATCTTTCTGGAGGCGACCGGTTATTACGACTGGCTGTATGGCTTGAGGCGGCTCTTCCGCGAGGGTGCGAGGCCCGATGTCGTCATCGTCGGTGTCGGCGTGAGCTATTTCCTAACCAACAGCGTGCGCCAGGATTACACGCCCATGATGTTCTTCAACGCTCGAGACGCCCTGGCGGCGGCTTCCGACATGCACCTCGACCACACGGCGACAAGTAATCTCTTGCTGGCTCACTCAAGCATCTTCTGGGATACGCGCAGCGCCATACGCGAACAGATCCTCAACTATATCGTTCCGCATCTTCAGGATCTCTTTTCACTCATAAATCCGGTTCCCGCTGTTCCGGAACGCCGCGCGTTTGACGCGATTGCCATTCCTCGCTTGCAGAGGTTGCGTGAACTGTGCGAGGCGAACGGAGTCAAGCTCATTCTCCTCGTTCCTCCGACGCTATCTTCAAAGAGTGCCGTCGATGAAATGGCAGAAGCTGCGCAAAGCGCCGGAGTAGATGTATCAGTGCCCATTGATCCGACTATGCTTTCGGCAGAGTTTTACCAGCCGGATGGCATGCACCTTAACTCGCAAGGTGCGGTGCTTTTCACGACCGCATTAGCCAAAGACCTTCTGGGACGGGTTGCAACCACGAACAATGTGGCCTCTCGATTGCCGCCCCTTTCTTCCGATTCCGCGAACGACGCCGGACTCCGGCGGTAAACGCCCAGGCTCCATGACTGCTTTAGATTGCTAAACCATGAATGCAGAAGCTTCAAGCGTGCTTGCCGCGCAGGAAGGGAAGCGCCCTTCGTTGTTCGCGGACTTCAGTTGGATGCTCGCGGGGAATGCCGTCTATGCCGGCGGCCAGTTCGCGACGCTGATGCTGTTGGCCAAGCTGCTTCGGCCCGAAATGGTGGGTCAATATGCCTTGGGCCTAGCGGTCGTGTATCCGGTCATGATGTTCGCCAACCTTCAACTGCGAGCCGTCATAACTTCGGATCTACGAGAGCAAACCCCTTTCGGTTATTACCTAGGCCTGCGCTTGCTTACGACGTCCCTGGGACTTGCGGCAGTGCTCCTCCTTACGCAACTTCTGAGGTACGGCCGGGAATTGACAACGGTGGTTCTGATGGTCGGATTGGCATACAGCATCGAAACCATCAGCGATGTGTATTACGCGCGGCTGCAACTGCACGACAGAATGGCGGAGATTTCCAAATCCATGATTGCCAGGGCCTCGCTTTCCGTGCTCGCGCTCTCTGTTGCAACCTACATCACCCGGAGTCTTCTATGGGGAATCACGGGAATTGTGATTGCACGGGTAACAATTCTCCTTGGCTACGATATCTGCAGGCGTACCCATGGTCTGCGCACGCCGGCTTGCTGGCTCTCTCGAGGCCAAGAGCTGACACCGCGGTTTAACCTGACAGTGCAGCGCAAGTTAGTATGGTTAAGCCTCCCTTTGGGAATTGTTGTGCTCCTGGGTTGTTTGAACGCCAGTATTCCTAACTTTCTTATCAAACATGCCCTCGGAGATCGCGATGTCGGCATATTTGCCGTACTCGGATTCCTGGTTTCCGTCGGCAATATGGCTGTGGTGTCGCTTGGCCAATCGGCTTTCACGCGATTAGCGGCATCGTATGCCAACGCCGATTTTGCTGCCTTCGCGCTGCTCATCGGCAGACTCCTCGCTTTTGGCGCAGCGATAGGAGCAGGCGGAATGCTGATCTCAGAACTGGCGGGGCGAGAGATCCTCACCCTCCTGTTCCGTCCCGAATACGCGCAAAGAGCCGATCTTCTAACCTGGATCATGGCAGCCGGAGGCGTGTTGTTCATGGCGCAGTTTTTGGGATTCGGGATGACCGCGGCAAAATTCTACCACTCCCAGGTTGTTGTGAATGTTCTCGCGAATCTGATTCTCTTTTTGGCCTGCTACTCGTTAATAGGCCGGCGAGGCCTCCTTGGCGCGATCCTCGCCATGCTGATTGCTGCGACAGTGCAACTTGCAGGGAGCATCGTGATTCTGGTCCGAGGCATGAGAATGCATGCCCATCTGATTGGCAACGGGATTGAAAGAGCATGAATGTTTGTGTTCAAGCGCCTCCCCGCCCGCAGGATCCATCTTCCTCTAGTCGCGATAGGGTTGCGGCGCGCCCCTGCGCCGGGGCAGAACAGCTTTCCCGTCTTGGCCAGTTAGCGTTCGCGTCTCTCTGGCTCCTTGCATTCGCTATTCCCTGGGAAGACGCCATCACGATTCCCGGCTTTGGGACGAGCGCGCGCTTGATCGGCGTTGTGACCGTAGTTCTTGGGCTTTTGGCAATCATTGAAAAAGGGACGATCAAACGGCCCGCGCCAGGGCACATTATGATGACACTGTTCGTGATTTCGGCGGCAGGAAGTTACCTCTGGAGTCTCTATCCAGAGGGAACCTGGGCGGAGACTCTTACCTACATTCAGCTTCTTGTGATGGTCTGGCTGATTTGGGAGCTTTCCCCTCGAGCCCAGGAACAGATACAGCTACTGCAAGCATACGTCTTGGGAACCTTCGTTTCCGGAATAGACACGGTATACAACTATTTTCAACACGTCGAATCGGACTATCAGCGATACGCCGGCGCGGGGCTAAATGCCAACGACTTGGGCTTGATGATTGCCTTGAGCATGCCTGTTTCCTACTACCTGCTCATTCACAGCAAGGGCCCGGTTGTCTGGATCTACAGATTACAGCTTATCTTGGCAGGGACCACGGTTTTGCTGACCGCGTCCAGAGGGGCTACGTTGGCTAGCGCTGTCGCTCTGGCAATTGTGCCCCTCTCTCAGGCGCGCCTCACAGGGCGGCAGAGAGTTGCCATTATCCTGACAGGCTTATTGCTGGTTAGCAGCGTTCTCGCCTTAGTCCCGTCAACATCCTGGGAGCGGCTATCCACGACGCCCAACGCGCTGGAACACAGCACGCTCACGGGGCGTACGGTCATCTGGAAAGCCGGTTGGGAGATTTTTCGCCAGCATCCCTATCTTGGCATAGGGTCGAATGCCTTCCGAGTCGTGGTGAGCCGCGTTTTGGAAGAACCTATTCGGCTGGATGATCCAGACTCGCCGGCGCCCCCGGCACACAACACGTTTTTGTCAGTTCTTGTCGAACAAGGGATGATTGGGTTTGCAATCTTTAGCGCGCTGCTTGTCGTTATGTGTCTCTCCCTCAGGACAATGCCTCCACTGACGCAAAAACTGTGGATCGTCATTCTGGCAGTGTGGCTGGTTGGTGTGTCAAGCCTAACCTGGGAAATGCGGAAACCGACCTGGTTCTTTTTCGGCTTGTTGATCGCGCAGGACAGCGTGGTCTGGAAGGGCTATGCGCCGCGGTTTCGACCGGCAGCCGCTCTTGCCGGGCATAAAACAACGATTCCGCATATGTCCTGGTCCTAAGAGCCATTCCTCCAACTCGCCGTTACTTTGGATTCGGCAATTCGGCAAACCAAAACCATGAAGAAAATCAAAATAGTGCACATCGTTCCGATGCTTGGCCCTGGTGGTGCGGAGCGCGTCGCTGTCGATCTCGTCAGCGGATTGAACCGTCAGCGCTTCGAGCTGGCGCTGATCTCGATTTGGCGGCGAATTGGCTGCGAGCTGGAACAGGTGCTGGACAACTGCAACGTGCGAGTTGAGTACCTGGGAAAGGGATGGGGGTTTGATGGCCGGACGTACCATAGATTGCATCGCGTCTTGCGAGAATATCGCCCTGATATTGTCCATACTCATCTCCACGTACTTCGCTACGCCTTGCCATCCCTGCTGCTTCTCAAGCATGTGTCCTCGCTGCACACGGTCCACAATCTGGCAGAACGCGAGATCGAACCTCGAGCACGGTGCATTCAGCGCTACGCGCTCAGCCACGGAATAGTTCCTGTAGCCGTTTCGGAAGAAGTGGCGCGCAGCCTGAAGCAGCTCTATGGGATACAACAGTGCCGTGTTATTCCGAACGGCATTCCAACGGATGAATATTCTCGCTCGCAAATCACGAGGAGCGAGTGGCGCGCAAAGGAGGGCTTCCGGGACGACCAGATTCTTTTTGTCTGTGTCGCGCGTTTTGCTGCGCAGAAAAATCATGCGCTGTTGCTTAAAGCTTTCGCGCAAGGCCCTGCCTCCGATCCAAATGCCCATCTGGTTCTGGTTGGGGAAGGTGATTTGCGGGAACAGTTGGAGGAACAAGCTAAGGATCTCGGGTTGCTAGGCAAGGTCCACTTCCTCGGGCTGCGGTCGGATATCCCGGACGTCTTAAATGCGATGGATATCTTCGTGTTGAGCTCGGATTGGGAAGGCAACCCACTCTCGGTGATGGAGGCGATGGCTTCCGGCCTGCCAGTCGTAAGCACGGCGGTAGGCGGGGTCCCGGATCTTTTGGCGAACGGCAAGGAAGGTTTTCTTCAGCCCCCAGGAGACGTACAGGGGCTCGCCAAGTCAATGGCGTTCCTTTTGAACAGCGCGGAAGCCAGGCAATCGATGGGAGCGGCGGCAGCGCGGCGCACAAAAGAAAACTTTGACGTGTCGAGAATGGTTCAGTCGTACGAGCGGTTGTACGAAGACTTGATGGATCATTCGCGCGGCTTCAAAGCAGGAAGTGCGCTTTGCGGGCTAAGCATGTCCCTACGAGAAGTGTGAAGCCCAATATGATCAAGATCATGCATGTCATCACGACGCTCGGCCCAGCCGGTGCTGAAACCATGCTGTGCCGAATGGCTTCGAGTATGGACACGTCACGGTTCGAGAATGAAATTGTTTCGCTCACTGGCATCCTGGATCTGGCAGAGAAAATGAAGGGCGCAGGCGTGCAGGTACGGTCGCTGCGAATGAAAAAGAGCGTACCTAATCCTCTGCTCGTGATGAGGCTTGCGCGATGGATTCGCGCGTCAAGGCCGGACGTGATTCACACCTGGATGTACCATGCAAACCTGGTCGGCGCATTGGCCGCGCGCCTGGCTGGCGATGTACCCGTGGTCTGGGCCATCCACCATAACTCGATGGATCCGCGCGTGGACAAACGCCGCACCCTGCTCGTCAATCGCGCTTGTGCCCTTCTATCGTGGAAGTTTCCTGCCCGGATTGTGTTTTGTTCCGAAGCGTCGCTCGATCTCCACAAGAAACTTGGCTATGCACCTCACAAGCTGCAGGTGATCCCCAACGGTTTCGATCTGGAACAAGTCAAACCAGACGCCTCAGCACGAGCGTCGCTGCGTGAGGAACTTGGGATTCCGGCAAACGCGCTTGTCATTGGAATGGCAGCTCGCTTCCATCCACACAAGGACCATCGCAATTTCATTCAAGCTGCCGGCAAGATAACCAAACAAATGCCGGGAATTCATTTTGTTCTTTGTGGCCTGAACGTCACACCGGAAAACTCCCAGTTGGCGGCATGGATTGATGCGGCTGGCCTGAGCGCAAACTGCCATCTCCTGGGGCCGCGGGAGGATATGCCCCGTCTTTTGGCGGGTATCGACATTGCGACAACCGCTTCCCGCAGCGAAGCCTTTCCCGTTGTCATTGGCGAAGCCATGGCCTGCGGAACTCCTTGTGTGGTGACCGACGTGGGAGACTCCGCGATGATCGTCGAACGGACTGGAATTGTCGTGCCGCCTGAGAACCCAGACGCGTTAGCGCAAGGATGGTGGAAACTCATCGAAGCCGGACCCGAAGCGCGGCGTGGTCTGGGCATGACTGCTAGGAAGCGCGTGCAGGAGAATTTCGCGTTGCCGGCGATTGTGGAACGCTATCAGGCAATTTATACAGAGCGGCTGCAGGCACGCCACAAGCAATACCTGTTTCCCGCTTGTCGCAATGTACCTCACGAACGTCCATAACGTATTCAATTCCAGCAAAAGGGCGCTATGCCCAAAACTCTCGGCAAAAGGCAAGACCTTTGTCACGTCAGCAACGGATTTCTTGACGCTTCCATGACAAGCGCTAATCCAACGCGCCCCGGCTTGGTTGTGGTCTTGAATTCTGCGATCGCTGTAGGTTTTCTGGAAGGCCAGCTTGAGTATTTTCAGAAGCGTGGCTTTGACGTGACCCTTCTCCGTCCGGAGCGGCGCGACGGTGAATGGAGCGTGCCGGAACCTGAAGGCATTGCCACCGTCGAAGTGCCCATGGAACGAAACATAGCCCCGCTGCGCGATCTTGTATCACTCTGGCAGCTTTGCCGCGCCATGCGCGCGCTGCGCCCAGCGGTGACGAACGTAGGAACCCCGAAAGCAGGATTGCTGGGCGGAATTGCGGCGTGGCTGAATCGTGTCCCTTGCCGCTTCTATACACTCCACGGTTTGCGATTCGAAACGGCTACCGGGCTGAAGCGCAGGATCCTCATTTACGCGGAGCGGCTCGCTTGCCGGTTTGCTCATCGCGTGGTGTGCGTCAGCCACACCGTCCGTAAAAAGGCGATAGCTTTCGGACTCGCAAGTCGAGAGCGAACCCTCGTTTTGGGTTCAGGAAGTTGCAATGGCGTGGATGCTTCCCGTTTCGCGCCCAATCCGAAACTGACCCAGCGGGCCGCGGCGCTGCGACGGCACTTCGGAATTCCGGAGAGAGCCGCGGTCATTCTGTTCGTAGGCCGCCTCACTCGAGACAAAGGCATTCCAGAACTGACGGAAGCCTTCTTGCAGCTCGATAAGCAATTTCCAGACGTCAGGTTATTGCTCGCAGGATGTTTCGAAAAAGAAGATCCCTTGCCGGTGGACACTCGAAGGCAGATAGCCAGGCACCCGCACATCATCTTCGCTGGCCCGGTGCAAGACACACCAACCTTTTATGCCGCGGCTGACATCGTGGTTCTTCCAAGCCACCGCGAAGGCTTGCCTACCGTCGTCCTGGAAGCACAGGCTGCGGGAAGACCGGTGGTCGCTGCGC
This sequence comes from Terriglobales bacterium, assembly GCA_035652095.1. Taxonomy (GTDB): domain Bacteria; phylum Acidobacteriota; class Terriglobia; order Terriglobales; family Acidobacteriaceae; genus DASREM01. The sequence goes on from DASREM010000020.1 coordinate 18,044, forward strand.
AGGCAACTGGAATTGTGGACTTGGTGGCCGATGGCAAGACAGGCCTTCTCTTCCCTGTGGGGGATGTGGCCGCGCTTACTCGGGCGCTTGCAAGATTGACCACGGACAAAGATCTAGCTCGAAAGCTTGAAGTTGAGGGTCAGGAGCAGGTGAATCGCGACTTTCAGCAGCAGCAAATTTGGGATTCCCTCTGCCGAGCCTACCTCGAAGTCCTGCAGAAAAAAGGACCCTTGCCCTTTTTCCCCAGCAGTTTTGAACCTCGAGAGTTGGTTGCGAGATCAACCGACTAGCTTTGCGTTGCAACTATGGCAGAGAAAGAAGGCATCCGAAGCTCGCTGCAATGAATCCCTTTGCTCTGGCCCACTCGAACCAAGCCCTGTTTGATGCGCACCTGCAAGTCCAAAAACCAACTGGTTTTGGGGAAGGCTCATGCATATCTTCGCCAAATTCAGCTTTCGCAGTCGCTGGCAGCATGTTCGCGGAACCTTTCGGCCCCTTAGAAACTTATTCATTACAGCAGCTGTGCTCATCCTTCTGGCAACGCTAAGGATCTTCATTACCCCGCTCATGCGTGTCCGGAGAGAATCTGCGTATGCGGTCATGCCCCCACCATTTTCCGTGTGGGTGCAATCCGGCCTCGTGCGCGTGGGTAAGACCGATCCCCCAGGCAGAACTTCTTCGATTAACCTTTCGAGTGCACGCGGCGAGACGGTGGACATACAAGTGATCGTGCAGGCGCCCGCTGGTGGCCTGGCCAACGTGAACTTGAGCGCTTCGGAACTCACCGGCCCGGGCGGGGCCACTATTCAGGCATTGAACCTCACTCTCTACCGCGAGTACTACATCACCGTAACGGGCACCGCCAGTTACGGCGGAGGCAGCAATCCACCGCTGGGCTCGGGCACCTATCCCGAGCCGCTGATTCCGTTTAACGATCCGGAAACAGATTTTCCACTGTGCGGAGCGTCTGCAGCCTTAAAGGCGTGCAATGCCAGCGTCAGCGCGGGGCAGAATCAACCATACTGGATCGACATTTCCGTGCCCCGAGGGGCAAGCGCCAGTCCTCCGGGCACCTACACAGGCACGATCACCATCACCTCAAATCAGGGTGATACTACCGTTCCTGTCACCTTGACCGTGTGGAATTTTGAGCTTCCCCTGCAGCCTTCGGAGCTATCCCTCTGGACGCTATGGTCTCCGGCCCCCGGCAACACGCTCACGACTCTCGATCAAGCACTGATGCGGAACAAAGTTATGGGCTGGGAAGTTGTCGCCGCTAACGCCGCCTCGGACATCACCAAATTTGGCCTCAATCGTTCCGGGCTGAACAACACGCATCCCACCGGCATTCAATGCAACGGTTCTTACAAGAATCTTCCTTCGACGAGTCAGATCAATGCCGTGGCTGCCAATTTTCCTCCGGGCCTGAACTTGGATTTCTATGTCGCTGACGAACTCGAAGCCTGCGCCAACGCGTATTCGGTGCTGAAGACCATTGGCGGAAGCGTCCATGCCAGCAATTTCGGCGTCAAGACTCTGATGACCACGGACACGCCCGATCCCAATCTTTTTGACCAAAGGGACGGGCGCAGCGCCATCGACCATTGGGTCCTGCTTGCCTCTCTTGAGAAATGGCCGCGTTTGCCGTTTACCGGTGGCGGAGACCTGTGGAGCTATACCAGTTGTAATACCGGGTATGGCAACACGCCGGAATGGCTGGTGGACTATCCCCCCATCAACGAGCGCATCCAGGCGGGATTCCTCAACTGGACGCAAGGCGCCACAGGCATTCTCTACTATCGCTCCGACGGTTGGACCTCCGGAAACACTTTGAACAGTTGGAACAACGTGAATACGACCGCCTGCGGCAAGGGCCTCGGGCGACCAGGCGACGGGATCTTTCTGTATCCTCCAGGGCCCGTCGCTTCAACAGAACCGGCTCCGGGAATCCGCCTCAAGGCGATTCGTGACGGCGTTCAAGATTACGAATACGCGCACCTCCTTAACAAACTCGGGCAAAGCACGTTTCTAAATTCCGTTATCGTTCCGATCGCCACGAGCTGGACGAATTGGAGTCAGGATCCAAACGCGCTAGAGAAGGCTCGCCAGCAACTGGGGCAACTCCTTGACCATCTCTCTACTCCCTAGAGAAATCCTTCGTGGCGCAACGTCAGTGCGTTTCTTCGCGTGACCTTGTCGACGAAACATTTTGTGGCGGAATGAGTGCCCTGGCCTCAAAGAGCGGATTTTCAACTTGAATCATGAAAGTCATAACTCAAACAGGAGCGAACAATGAATCGATGTGATGTAGCAATTCTTGGTGCCGGTCCTTACGGATTATCCGCGGCCGCGCACTTGCGCACCGTCAAAGGTCTGGACGTGCATTCGTTCGGTGAACCTATGTCGTTTTGGCAGCAAAAGATGCCCGTTGGAATGCTGCTTCGTTCCGGCTGGGCCGCATCGCACATTGCGAGCCCGAATGAGTCGCTGACTCTGGATGCATTCAAAGAAGCAACCTACAATCATTTTTCGAGTCCGGTTCCCATAAACCGCTTCATCGACTATGGCCTGTGGTATCAACGCCAGGCGGTCCCCCACCTTGATCGCAGGAAGATTCTTCGCATTGAGTCGCACGCCAAGGGCTTTGGGCTCATCCCCGAAGACGGCGAGACGATTCTCGCTCGCCGTGTGGTGGTGGCTGCGGGAATTAGCTCATTCGCTTGGCGCCCGCCGGAGTTCTCGGGCCTTCCAACTTCGCTCGCTTCTCACACCTCCGAACATCGGGAATTCCAAGAGTTCAGCGGAAAGCAAGTGCTGGTGATCGGTGCTGGCCAGAGCGCATTGGAAACGGCGGCTTTGCTGCACGAGGCCGGAGTGGAAGTCGAAATCGTCGCCCGCGCCCAGCAGATCCGTTGGCTGGGAGGACTGGTCTCCAGAACGATTCATGCTGGTCTAGGCCCCAAGCTTGCCAAGCTTCTTTATGCACCGACCGACGTGGGCCCTGCGGGTATTAGCCAGATTGTGGCGCGGCCTGATTTGGTTCGGCGCTTTCCTCGTCCGGTCCAAGACTGGTTGCGGAAGCGATCGATTCGCTCGGCCGGAGCGCGCTGGCTGATGGCCAGGCTGCAGAACGTTCCCATGAAGCTCGGCCATTCGGTTGTTTCCGCTGTTCCTGCTGGCGAGCGTGTTAGGGTAAAGCTCGATGACGGTTCTCACCGTACCGTCGCCCATATTTTCTTTGGAACCGGATACCGCGTGAATGTAGCTAAGTATGATTTCTTTTCTGCCCAAATAGCGCAGTCGATCAGCACCTTCCAGGGATACCCGCGTCTCCGAGAAGGGTTTGAATCTTCCGTGCCGGGCTTGCACATTCTTGGCGCGCCGGCCATCTGGAGCTTTGGCCCCTTAATGCAGTTCGTCGTGGGGACGCACTACACTTCCAGCGCTTTGCTTCGCTGCATCGCAGGAAAAGCTGCCGGGAATCAGATTCGGGTCGCCGAACAAGAACAACTCGTTGCTGAGGTCGGATAATTGCTCTTCCGGATGAATGGACAACATGGGAGAGATCCGACATCTGGTTGTGCGAGGCTTCCCCACATGACGGAACGTTCAGGCGCACTGATAATCGGCGCAAACCTCAACGGCCTCTCGATCGCAAGAAGTTTGGGGCGACAGGGAGTGCTTGTGTGGGTGGCAACTCCGCCGAATATAAGGCTGGCGAGCTTTTCTCGCTATGCGCTGCGAACCCTGCCTTGGCCGGAGGGAGATGAAAAATCTCAAGCCGCGTATTTGCTTGAGTTTGCCGAGCGGCACCAGCTGAATCAATGGGTATTATTTCCTACCAGCGATGAATCCGCCGCCTTGCTTTCCAAGTTCCACACCGTGCTCTCACACCGCTTCCGAGTTTCGACGCCAACGTGGGATGTCCTTCGCTGGGCTTACGACAAACGGCTGACCTATCGGCTCGCAGCCGAACAACACGTGCCTTACCCTTCCACCTTTCATCCTGCAACCGAAGCCGACGTCACGTCCGTCATGCTCGACTTTCCGGCCATTCTTAAACCTGCGACGCACGCGGTCATGAACCGATTCACCGCGGACAAGGCCTGGCCCGCGGCAAATCGCGAAGAGCTTCTCGCACGTTACCGTGAAGCCCGGGAATTGGTCCCTCCTGACCAGATTCTCATCCAGGAGCGCATCCCTGGTGGAGGCGAATCGCAATTCTCCTACGCTGCGCTTTGCCGCGATGGAGAACCCATTGCTTTTCTCACCGCGCGCCGCACGCGGCAATACCCCATCGACTTTGGTTATTCCAGTTCCTTTGTCGAAACGCTCGATGTGCCTGAAATCGTCGCCCCCTCACGGCGTTTGCTGTCTGCTATGCGTTACACAGGACTTGTGGAGGTGGAATACAAGCTGGATGCCCGCAATGGGCGCTACAAACTTCTCGACATCAATCCCAGGCTTTGGACCTGGTCAACATTAGGTTCCCCGGCGGGAATCGATTTTCCGTATCTCCTCTGGCGGATCATGGTAGGCAAACGGGTGCGCAAGCGGACAGGGCTTGTGGGTGTTCGCTGGATGCGGATGAGCACAGACGTTCCGGCAGCTGTTCATGAAATGCTTCGCGGACGCTTAAGCTTGGGAGCATATTTGCGCTCGCTTCGCGGCCCTACCCAGTTTGCTCTCATGGCTTCCGATGATCCGCTGCCGGGACTATTGGACCTTCCTCTCTTTGTCTACAAACATCTCTACAACGGATACAAGGCTCTGCGCGGAGGTGTCCCACTGAGAGCAGAGAGGCAGAAAAGTTGAAGGGCCCATCCAGCTGGTTGATTTACGTCCAGCGACACGGATTTCATTTATTCCCATTACTGCCACTCCAGCCACAACACTCAATAAGAACGTAAAATGACGCCGCCTACGGTAGTTATCAGCCTGGATCTGGAGCTGAGCTGGGGCAGCTTCGATCTTTCGTGTGATGACGATGTGAAGAAGATGGCGCGTTGGACTCACGACGTGGGCGCTCCTCGTCTGTTGAATCACCTGACAGGCAACGGCCTGTCTGCAACTTGGGCGGCGGTTGGCGCGATGATGTGCCGGTCGCTTCCAGACATTTCCGGGTTGCCTGAAGTTCAGTATTCGCACTTTCCCAAGCCTTGGTTCAGCTATGTTCCGAAGCAGTGCGACGAAGCAACGCATCCGGAGTGGTTTGGTGCGCAGCTCTTAGAAAAGATCAGGAACGCACGACCGGAACAGGAAATTGGATTTCACTCGTTTTCCCATGTCCCTTTTGGGTTGCCGGGCATGACGCGCGAGCGCGCAATTGCCGAGTACCGCTATTGTGCCGAAGTCGCCCGAGAAGTGGGAATATCAACAACGAGCTTTGTCTTCCCTCGCAATTCAGTTGCTTATCTTCGCGAACTTCGAGACGCAGGTTTTGTTTGCTTCCGGGATACCGATGAGCTGCCCTTTCGCTTTGCGAACCGCACGCTCACTTCGGTCGGAATGATCTGGGCAGACTTCATCGGATTATGCCCGCGCCTGGTAGAACCTTCGTTCAAAGAGGGAATCGTTTCGATCCCAGGATCGCTGATGATCCGCTACGAAGCCGGTTGGCGCAAATATATACCTGATGCGAGTCGCTTGCGCCGCCTCAGAAAGGGGCTTGAGAAAGTCCAGCGAAACGGAGGTGTTTTCCACGTTTGGTTCCACCCGGAAAATCTTTATGCGGAATGGCCGCGGCTAGAAAACGTGGTCGCACGTTTTCTGGAAGAACTCGGCAGTTCTGTGCGCAAGGGAGACGTAAGATGCTTGACCATGGGACAGCTCGCCGCCGAATTCCGGAATAAGCTGCGTGTCCCCGGAGGTTGTGACGCGATTCTCACTACGGCGGCACCGGCTCTTGCTGTGTCCCGCACCAGGTAGCCTGACATTACACGTCGGACTGGGCCGAACGCGCTGCCCAGACAGGCAGTGTTGCACCCAGCTAACGCGCTTAGAATCCCGGTGGTGCAAGCAGGTGGAGTTGTTGACCCAGTTGTTGTCTCACATTTTCCAAGGCCGTTGTACTGTGCGTCCAGTTGGTCCAATTCGTGGCAATCGGCAAGATGATGGGATTTGCAAAGCTCAGCTGTCCCAGGTTCTTCAGAATTTGCGCGTATTCGTAATCCTGAATCCCGTCGCGAATCGCCTTCAGACGAATCCCCGGTGCGGATTCCGTCGAGGCGATTGGCCCAGGCGGATACAAGAAGATTCCGTCTCCCGGCCGGCCCAAGCCGCCTCCGCAAGCCGTCGTGTCCACATTGTTCCAACTGCCGATGGCATTGCCAGCCGTCCATCCGTCCGCGCGATAGTAGAGAATGCCCGTTGCACCCTGCGTCCAATTCAAAAACCCTGCCTGGATGCGCTCGTTGATCGGAGGATAGTCCACCATCCATTCCGGTGTGTTGCCGTACCCGGTATTGCAACTGGTATAGCTCCACAGGTCGCTTCCGCCACCGCTAAAGGGCAGAGTAGGCCATTGTTGCATCGAGTCCAGCAGCACCCAATGGTCAATGGCGCTGCGTCCGTCTCCCTCGTCGAGCAGGTTCGGATCCGGCGAGTTCAGTGTCATCATGGTCTTCGCGCTCGGCGTGGCACCGTGCGCATTCATGCCCATGGTCTTCAGCGGCGTGTAATCGCTGGTGCAGCCATTCAATTCATCGGCCACATAAAAATCCAAGCGGAGGCCCGCGGGAAAATTCGCTGCCGCCGCGCTGATCTGGCTGCTCGTGGGCAGGCTGCTGTAGGACCCGTTGCACTGGATCCCAATGTAATAATAGCTGTCGAGCCCCGAACGATTGAGCCCGTAATTGGTAATGTCGGAAGCGGAATTGCCAGCCACGTCGTACCAGCCCATGACTTTGTTACGCATCAAGGCTCGTGCCAAAGTCGTGGTGGTGTTGCCACTGGCGGGTGGCCACAGCGTCCACAGCGAGAGTTCCGATGGCTGCGTGGGCAGCCCAAAGTTCCACACGGTCAGCATGACCGGAATGGTGGCGTTGCCTTGGTCGGAAGTGACCGAGATGCTTCCCGTATAGCTTCCTGGCGGCGCCTTGGTGGCTCCCTGGGGCACGGAGATGTCGATCCAGTATGGTTGATTCTGCCCCGCGCTGACGCTGGCATTGCAGGCCTTCAGCGTAGCCGCGCTTCCGCACAGCGGCGCATTCGTTTCCGGATCATTGAAAGGAATCAGCGGTTCCGGGTACGTGCCTGATCCCAGCGGTGGATTGCTGCCTCCGCCGTAACTGGCGGTGCCCGTTAAGGTGATGTAGTACTCGCGGTAGAGAGTGAGGTTCAATGCCTGAATAGTGGCCCCGCCCGGGCCGGTGAGTGCCGAAGCGCTCAGATTCACGTTGGTCAAGCCGCCGGCAGGCGCCTGCACCACGACCTGCGTGTCTACCGTTTCGCCGCGCGCGCTGAAGAGGGCGATCGAAGAAGTTGTGCCTGGGGCGTCCGTTGGCCCCACGCGCACGAGGCCGGATTGTACCCACACCGGGAATGGTGCGCTTGCAGGTATGACTCCAATCCCACTTAAAGCAACCGTCGTCGGCGAGTTTGTGGCATTGCTTGCCACCGACACGCTCCCCGTTACGCTGCCCGCGATGGACGGAGCAAAGCTTACGTTCAAAGTCGCACTTTGGCCCGCGTTTAGAACCGTTCCACCAGGCACGCCGCTGTCGTTGAAGCCCGCGCCGGAAACGCTGACACTCGAAATCGTCACAGGAGAATTGCCGGAGTTGGTGAGCGTCACAGAGAGCGTACTTAAAGAGCCTGTATTTACGCTTCCAAAGCTCAAACTCGTTGGACTAGCACTGAGCAGATAAGTACCGGCGTTCACGGTAAGAGTGGCGGCCGTGCTAGCGACACTCCCGGTGGAGTTGCTAACGACAACTGTAAACTGTTTTCCAGTATCTGCGCTTGTTGTAGGGGGGGTTGTGTAACTAGCCGCGGTCGCGCCGCTAATCGCCGTTCCGTTCTGTCGCCATTGGTAACTGAGTGGAGCTGTGCCAGTGGCTGCGACGGAGAAAGTCGCAGACTGACCGTCATCAACCGTTTGGCTTACGGGTTGAGTCGTAATCAACGGCGCAGTCGCTGTACTGTTGAAAACCACATCTACCCAGTAGTTTGACGAGTTTGTATGGTTGGGGAAGGTCCCCGCAATGCCCCACACACCGTCTGGTGCACCGGCGCCATTTTGTAGGGCATGCAATGGTAGATTGTTCATCCCGGAACTCGCGAAATAACTCCAGTTCACGCTCCAGTGCCCAACCGGGCATCGGTAGGACGCCACATACACGGTGTTCGCGGTGATCGGCACCGGAGCCGAAAAGTTAGCCTGCTGCCAACCGGAGGCGGTCTCGTCTGTGAACGTCACCGAAGCCAGCAGCGCTCCGCTGCTGCTCCACAGGTGGCCGATATGCGTACCCGTGTTGGCCTTGCTCTTGTAAAAGCGAATGCCGCTGATTGTGCCGCTGGTGTCCGACTTAAAGGAAACTCCCAGCTCCACCGCCCCGCTGGATCCGCTATCCACTGTCGCCGGCACGGTTGTGCTTGGCCAGATCGTTTGCTGGACTCGAGCTTTCGCAGAGCAAGCTATAAAAACGCTGAGGCCTAATAGCAGCGTTCCAACTTTTCTCAAAGACTTTGCTGCGGTGCTGTCTCTTCTGCCCCAGCTGAAATGACCCATACCCATGCCAATCCTCCCGATTCGGTACTTGCGTATTTGGCGGTGCGGGATCGCTTGGGTTGGGTTTGGGAGCGACCAGTCTACAGTGGTCTCCGCCTGCTGAATGCTTTTGCTCGCTTCAGCCCGGCGGGATCTGCGACATTTCCATTGGACCTTCTAAACTCCGCCTGCACTCCGGACAGTAACCCGGCTGCGTTTGGGGCAATATCAGCAGGGAAATGATTCTCCGGTCAGAGCTTCTGCCGGGCTAACGTCTCCTTTCGTCTTACAGAAGTGCAGGTTACTTTTGTCCCTGAGTGCAAGCACTGGCGATCAAAGTGAGCAATCCGAGAAGTTCGGGGAAAGAAGTGCTCTCCAGCCCTGCATCTCTCTTGGCGCCTGAGGATTGGAGCCAGTGCCAATCCATTGGGACGACCTTTGGAAACTTGAGCGACAAAGGACACATAGAACACGCATCCCTCGAAGTCGAGGAATGTCTTCGTTTGCTAATCCAAGGCGTGCGCGAGTACGCGATCATCCAACTGGATCCGCTAGGCCACATCGTTAGCTGGAATGCCGGAGCGGAACGCATGAAGGGTTACCCCGCAAATGAAATCCTCGGAAGGCACTTTTCCCTGTTCTACGACCCGGAAGATGTGCAGGGCGGCAGGCCGGAACACAACCTGGCCGTAGCGGCTGATAAAGGTGAGTGTAAAGAGGAAGGCTGGCGAATCCGAAAAGACGGTTCCCGTTTCTGGGCCAGCGTCCTCATTACCGCGCTGCGAGACCCTGACGGGAAGCTACGGGGTTTCCTCAAAATCACAAGGGATATGACCGAGCGTCGGACGAGAGAAGAGGTCCTGAGGGAGGCCAAGGAACAGTTGGAGCTTCGTGTTCAGCAGCGAGCTGCCGCCCTGGTGCAAATGAACCTCGAACTTCGCCAGGAAATCACGGAGCGCGAACGCGCCGAAGGAGAGCTCAGGAAGTCGCTCGATCAACTGCGCGCGCTGGCCGCTCGCTTGCAATCTGTTCGAGAAGAGGAACGAGCACTGGTGGCGCGGGAAATGCACGATGAGCTTGGACAGGCCTGCACGGCCATCAAGATGGATCTCGCGTCCATCGGCCGCAAAGCGACCAAAAAGCAAACCCAGCTTCTGGCCAAGGTCGATTCCGCCACCCAATTGGTGGATGAAATGATCTTTACCGTTCGAAGAATCGCCTCCGAGCTTCGGCCAAGAACCTTGGACGACTTGGGTTTGACAGCCGCGCTGGAATGGCAGGCGCAGGAGTTTGAAAGCCGCACCGGGATTCGCTGCGCTCTTGTTTTGCCGGGGGAGCAGCTCACCCTTGACCCCGAGCGCTCAACGGCAATTTTCCGTATTTTTCAAGAATCGCTGACCAATGTGGCGCGACATTCCCAGGCCACTCGCGTCGAGGCACGATTGGAAAAGCAGCAAGATCAGGTCATATTTCTGGTTCGGGACGATGGAGTTGGATTCGATATCGCGCAAACGAGGGCGCGCAAGTCCTTGGGCCTCGCGGGAATGCAGGAGCGCGCACTCTTGCTCAATGGCGAGCTTACAATTGAAGCAGCGCCTGGCTACGGAACCACCGTGAAGTTGCGAATTCCTCTTTCACCTGGAAAACTCCCAGACAAATATGAGCAATGAAAATTCTTATCGCTGATGACCATGCAGTCGTTCGCAGGGGGCTTCGAGAGACCCTGGCGGAAGCCTATTCCCGGGCCACATTTGGAGAAGCAAAGACGGCGCAGGAAACCCTTGAAAGCGTTGCGCGGCAAAACTGGGATGTGGTCATTCTCGATATCAGCATGCCTGGAAAAAGTGGACTCGACATCCTGGACGACCTGCATCGTTTGCGCCCAAAGCTGCCGATCCTTCTACTGAGTATGCATCCCGAAGGGCAATTTGCACGGCGTGCCCTCAAGGCCGGCGCAGCCGGTTACTTGACCAAGGAAAGCGTACCGGAGGAACTCAAGGAGGCGGTTCGGCGGGTGCAGGCGGGTGGACGCTACGTCAGCGCAGCTTTGGCGGAAAAGTTAGCGTTCGATCTGCGAAAAGACGCGGACATCCCTGCCCATGAACTTCTCTCCGATCGTGAGTTTCAAGTGCTTCGGATGCTCGCTTCAGGCAAGACTGTCAAGCAGATCGCGGATCAGATTTCTCTTAGTGTAAAGACCATCAGCACTTACCGAGCACGCATCCTGGTAAAGACCGGAATGAAAACGACAGCAGAGCTGATTCGCTACGCGGTTCAGGCTGGGCTCGTGGATTAGAGAGGATCCGCCTTCGCGGCCGAATGATTTTCTGTTGTGCCGCTCGAACCGTGTCTCTGTGGGACTAGTACGGTCACTTTTACTTCACTTCGTCCTACGCAGAATTCCTGTTTCCACCTGATGTTTTTTCAGGCGAATTTGTCATTCTCTTTACAGGGATGAACGCTCCTCGAAAAGGAACATGATGAGAGTCTTTATCGCGGATGACTCCAGAGTTGTTGTGGAGCGCTTGGCGGACCTGCTGCAAGAGGTGCCCGGCGCGGAGCTCGTGGGGCAAGCTGGGGACGTGCCGGAAACGGTGCTCGGCATTCGAAAAATGAAGCCGGACGCCCTTATTCTTGATTTACAAATGCCCGGAGGCAGTGGACTTGATGTTCTTCGGGCGATTCGAACAGATTACCCGCACCTTCAAGTATTGATTTGCACGAACTACCCATATCCGCAATATCGCCAAGAGTGTTTGACCGCCGGAGCTGATTTCTTTCTCGATAAATCCACGGAATTCGAAAAAATCCCCGCAATTCTCACGGAGTTGATTCACCATGCCGCGTAGGTTGCTTCTTCCATCTATCTTGTAGGTTTTTCCCCGGCATAATTTCCAATCTTCACCGGACTTTCCGTAAACCGTCCTTTTGCTACTAAAGCACAGGCACGACCATTACGTTTTCGAGCTCCAACGACCAAACATCGAAGACAGGTTCTTCGCTAGGGTACTTCGATGAGAGGCAGCGAGGCAGTCGAACCCGCGGGACCACTGGCGGTGGGAACAGAAGCAAACTCACGGCGTGGAACTGCCCTTAGCAAAGGGGGAAGAAAAATGAAGATGGTGAAAGTTCTGCCTATCGTAATTTTCGCGTTGCTTCCTGGCTCGACTACTCGAGCACAAGGAGTGAACAACACGGAACTGAAAGGGGACTATGCATTTACCTTCAGCGGCATGACCACGGGGGGTAGCGGTGCCTCGACTCCTTTCACCGCGGTGGGGAGGTTCACGGCGGATGGGGCCGGAAATCTAACGAATGGCGAGTTAGATGCCAACGGCTTTGGTCTCGCCTTTGGTCTCGGGGAGAAGGCGGTGGCGCAACCTTTCACTGGGACCTACTCCATTGGCGCAGACCATCGAGGAGTGATGAACTTGAAGGTTCCCGGCGGTGGGACACTGGCGTTCGCCATGATGGCCAACGGCAATGCGAAGTTCGTCGAGGTTGACGCTTCTGGGGGACGCGGAACCGTCGGTTCAGGCAGCATGGAAAAGGTAGACCCCACGGCGTTCAACACCGCCAGAATCACCGGTGATTATGTGTTTGGCGCTGCCGGTTTGGATCCGTCGAACAATCGCACGGCCATGGCGGGGCGTTTTACCGCAAATGGCTCGGGAATGCTCAGCAATGGAGCCGCGGACGTCAACCAGTCAGGGACATTCACGACCCTGAACACGTTCGTCGGGACCTACATGGTGACCGACACCACAACCGGACGCGGCGTCATCAATCTCCCTCCGCTGGCCGGAGGGGCTCTGCAAAACCTTAACTTCGTCTTTTATGTCGTTAATGCCGGGAAGTTCTTTGCTATGGAGACGGATGCTGTCTCGCCGTTGACTCCCGCTCTGAACGGCATGGTGTTGCAGCAACAGACTCCAGTGGGTGGATTCTCAAGCACCGAGCTGAATGGAAATACGGTGATGTACCTTACCGGACGCGCGATCTGCCCTGGAGGAGCCAACGCTCGGCCGAACGTGATCGCCGGCTTGCTCTCAACTGATGGTGCGGGCATTTCCAACCTGACTTATGACCAGAACTGCGGCGGCTCCAGCTCCGTGACCGGTCTTTCGGGAACGTACAGTGTTGCGGCCAACGGCCGTACGGCATTCCAACTTGGAGGGGCTTACATGGCAGCTTACCTGGTCAGCCCGAATCAGGCGTTCTTCATTGTTCCGGACAGCTCCGTCTTGTTTGGGTTCGGCGACGCGCAAGAGGCTGGGCCGTTCACCAACAGCGCGATTACAGGTAGGTATGCGGGTTCGGTCACAGCGACGGCGGCACTAGGGGTCACGATCTTTTCCGGCGAGTTCACCGGGGACGGCGCCAGCCCAACCGGCAACCTTACAGGCACCGAGGACATTGGCGCTCCGAGCGGAGCGAGTTTAGGCGTCACAGCCAATGCCACATTTTCCATTTCGTCTTTGCCAACAAACGGAAGGGGAACCATCGCAGGGAACATTGCAGGCAGCGGCGTTATGTATGTAGTGTCTCCATCAAAATTTGTTGTACTCTCATTGAGCGACGCAAATCCTGCGGTCTTGATTTTCGAGCAATAGGCTTCAAACCTTCCTCTTTCCAGCCCCGACCAACCGTGCTGCGCATGGAACTGCCGAGGGGATTGTGCTAAGTCGAAAACGAGCCAGCCGGACCTCTTGCCGGTCCACGGGTGACTATTCTTCCGTCCATTTGACACCTGGTTCCTGGAGTTGCAATCCTACGCCAAAGCACCCGTCGGTCAGCCTCTGGCAATAAACAACTCGGGCCAGAGTTCGCAGATCCCCTACAGCAGAGCGAATCATCAGTCGCTCTTGAGGCTCCCGAGGCCGTTGCGTCAGGACGCGTACCCCTCGTGAACATACATTTTCGGTAGTAACGCGTTCGGTCTTGGAGGGATCCCCTAGACTGGAAACATGCAGGGGAACTGCCAGCCGAATTCGTTTCTCAAGTCTTCCGGACCGCATGGGCATGTGACTAATGACCTTTTCGGCTAGGCTTGGTCCTCCTGTGCTGTCTGGGGCGGCGGACAAATTTTCGCCGACCTTCGTTCCTTTTCCGAAGAACGGCCCGTCTCGCAGCGTGGAAAGCTTGGCGCAACCGGGATGGGCCTGGAATTCATTCGGGACCGTTTCTGCTGGTACATGGCGTGGTCCGCGTGGGCCATTAACTCCGCAATCGAAGCTACGTTTCTATGATCAAATCGCGCCACACCCACACTCACAGAAACATTGCGGCCTGCTTCCCCCGCGTTTGCTGCCCGCAAATACCTTCGCAGCCTTGCCTGAATTGCCGTCTCGCTGTGACCAGAAGCCTCGATTGCTAGAACTGCGAATTCATCTCCGCCCAAGCGTGCGATGATATCGGAGTCTCGAAAGGTGTTCTTTAGGATTTCCGCTGTGCGCTTCAGTGCTTGGTCGCCTGCGGCATGACCAAAGGAATCGTTAATCTGCTTCAGTCCGTCGACGTCGATGAAAAACAGGAGCATTCCACGGCCGAACCGGCGTCCGAGTTTCAGTTGACGTTCCGCAAGAACCTGAAAGCCGCGGCGATTATAAAAGCCGGTCAAGTCATCCTTAAGCGCCAGATTGCCAAGTTCCGCTTGCAGCATGTATTGCTTCTTTGCGCAGCGAACTGCGCGCATGAGGAGTTCACTGAGCGGTTGATTCCGGGTGCCACCGGAGCGTGCGCCCTGTTGCCGGCTGGCGACATCTCGCAACAGACTGGCGAGCTCTTGATTGGCTTCTGCCAGCAAAGCTTGAAACGTCCCGTCGCTAGGTGCTTCTTCTCTACGATGTTGCAAACGCAGGGCACCACAGTGAGGCAGAGCCTCAGGGTCAACCGCGATGCTCAGGATCGAAGCGTCCGAACGTTTGTTCGCGGAGTTCAGGATTTCCGGCGGCTTTTGCATAAAACCCATGAGCTTGCTCGGTTCAGCCTGTGATTTTGTTGCGTCGTTCACCAACTGAATCGGACAGGTAAGGTTGGCCGCCTCCGTGTCAGGTTTGACGAATGTCGGGGTGTTTGAGGTAGGTCCTGTTCGCGGAGGCGGCCCTCTCTCCTTTCTCTTTGCAGGATAGCTTGTTGCCGATAGGTGACAATCGGGTGAATCGCGCATTTTTGTTAGGTGGAATGACTGAAGGCAGTACCACTCCGACCTTGCGCCCCATCGCTAAGCCTGGATCAGTCGCAGCGAATAGCGTAGCGAACCAAGCTCGCCGTTTCATGAATGTCAAGTTTCCGCATGAGCCGGGTCCGGTGGGATTCGGCAGTCTTCACGCTGATGCCCAAATGAGAAGCGATCTCCTTTGTGGACTTCCCTTGACCAACTAGTTGAAGGACTTGGCGCTCACGGGAGGAGAGGGGATCGGCCAAAACGCACCTTCTGGATAGATCTGCGCCGACAACTGCGCGCGATATGCCCGGGCTGAGATAAAGCGATCCCCGGGACACTTCTTGTATCGCGTGGACAAGGTCGTCGGCTACCTGGCTTTTCAAAACATATCCTCTTACTCCAACGCGGAATGCCTCCGCAACGTACTGGTCCACGTCATGCTTCGTGAGAAGCGTCACTTTTGTTTTCGGGAATGATTTTTGCAGTTCGCGAGCTGCATCAAGTCCATTCAAAACGGGCATGCTGATGTCCATAATGACGATATTAGGCTGGGTCTTGACCGCCATTCTCAACGCTTCTTCTCCGTTTGAGGCCTCTCCTACCACTTGGAATCCTTGTCTTTCCAGAAATGCCTTAAGCCCTTGGCGGACCAGGGCATGATCGTCGGCGAGCAAGACTCGAGTGGACATCGTGTCGTGAGCAGGCTAAGAAGGTCGCAATCCCAGGTAATGAGATAGCCTGTCGTTCCTTCCAAATGAGCGCCCGGACTTATCCTCGCTCCCGGAATCTGCAGTCCCTACACCGCAGTGGGCCGAGTACAGACGTCTCATTAAGGCTCCGAAGCGCAGACGGTCCGGATCATTGAGGGAGGTGAATTTTAGCCCGAGGCCGTGGCTAGGTTCTGCGTGCCGCACCAACGCTTTTGCGCGAATCTGCCCCTCACTCACAAGAAAGTGAAGCTCGACAGGGGCGCCCAAGTCTTTCTGAACGGACGTTTCGATAAAGATGCCGCCCAAATTGAGGTTCCGAACGCGCGACAGTTCGCCTTGACCGTTGCAATACCAAAAAGCATAAACGGCGTCGTCTGCATCAACGCGCGGAGTGACCCTTCGAGAATAGAGTACAGTTTGCCACAAGGTTTCCTCTCCACCGTTCCTGGCAATTCCCATGTTGGCTGCGCTATGGGCTGCGCCCAGGATTTTTCTGGAACGCAACATAGCGCCCGGACAGAAGGCGAACAAGCAAGGAAAGTCCCTAAAGTCCAACCGGGTATAACCTGTAGTTGCACAGCTAGGATTTAGCGAAGCAATGGGCAGGAAAAGCGCTAAATGTGTGTTTCAGGGCTGCACCAGCCCGCGCCGGACTGCATATCGCACAAGGCTGGCAGTTTCGTGGATATCAAGTTTTTGCATAAGTCTAGATCGATGGGACTCCGCCGTTTTTACGCTGATCCCCAAAAGAGAGGCGACGTCCTTTGTTGACTTCCCTTCGGCGATCAGTTGCAACACTTGACGCTCGCGGCTGCTCAGTGGATCCGCAGGCCTTTCCGACCTGGAGCGATACGCCTCCACCACGGCCTGTGATACGCCTGGGCTGAGATAGAATCCCCCTCGCGAGACCTGTCGAATGGCGTGAACCAGGTCGCTTGCGACTTGGCTCTTCAGGACATATCCTCTGACCCCTGCTTGCAAGGCTTCGTGGATGTATTGCTCCTCTTCATGCTGCGTGAGCAGAATGGCTTTGGTCTTGGGACACGACCGCGCCAGCTCCCGGGCTGCATCGATTCCATTCAACGTGGGCATACTGATGTCTATTACTGCAATATCGGGGTGGAGTTCCTCTGTCAGTCGAATTACTTCCTGCCCATCGGATGCTTCGGCAACGACTTGGAATTTCTCCCGCTCGAGCAGTGACCGCAGTCCTTGTCGCACAAGAACGTGATCATCCGCGAGCACAACGCGAATTGCCATGGTTGTCCTCCAACGGAAGCTGCAAGGTGAGTTCAGTTCCCCGTCCGCGAGCCGCTTCGATGCGCACCGTCCCCCCTATTGCGCTGGCCCTTTCCTGCATTGCGACGAGTCCCAGCCCCTTGCGATCCGATATCCTCTGCAAATTGCGTACATCGAAGCCCGCCCCATCATCACGCACGGAACAGAATAGAACCTTCTTTGCCTGCCAGACCCGGATCCAGATATTCTTTGCCTTTGCATGCTTAATGGCATTGTTGACCCCTTCCTGGACAATTCGGTAGAGCGCGGTCTCGATAGCGCCGGGCAGGCGCCCTGAGACCATCGTTTCGACATGGATGGGCACGGAAGCCCGTTTCGAGACTGCCTCAGCCAGAGAGCGAATGGCTGGAATCCAACCGAGATCATCCAGGATCGTTGGCCGGAGCTCATGCGAATACCGTCGGAGTTGTCTTTCCACTTCATTCAATAGTCCTTCAATTTGACTTACTTGTTCTTGCTGGCGCTTGGGCAATTCTCGCGCCATCTTGTCCAAGGCAAGGTGAACGGCCACGAGAAGTTGTCCCGCCTCGTCATGGATGGCATAAGCAATGCGCTTGATTTCTTGTTCGAGCGTTTCATTGAGTTGTCGCAACGCCTTCACTGCGTCCTGAAATCCGCGGTGCGCCATCTCATAGGGAGACAGACATTCGCCCAAGAAATCAGCGCCGACCCGGAGCAGACTCTCTCGACGTTGGGCATTCTTTTCATCGTCCAGGAGTCCCTGCAGAACTTGATGATGGATGGAAGCGATCTCCACCAGGCTCTTTTGCTCCGCGATAGCTCGGCGGCCGAGTTCATACGCCCGGCCCAGAGCAGTTTCACCTGCGCCTGAGGCGTATTCACGCAGCACGGAGGCGTACTCCTGTGCAAAACTCGCAGGCGCCGCTGTCTTGCATCGGGTAGCGGTTCTCATGCGCGTATTCCAGTCAATCGCACGACCAATACAAGCGCGTCGTCATTTCCGTTCCGAAACTGCTCCAAAATCCTGTCTGCGGCTCTCTGTGGATTCTCCAGCGCCGTGAGGCTCAGCTCGAAATCGCCCCGCACGCCATCCGTGGCAAAATACACCGTGTCTCCTCGAGTTATCTGGAGAACCGTGGCCTGCAACGGTGGCAGCTGGCAGCCCACGACGCCTCCGCGCAGGAGGAGCGCCTCGAGCGCATTTCCTTTTTTGATGTCGGCCCGCATCAGCACACCTTGGACGTTTCCGACGCCCAGCCATGTCATCAGGCCGTGGGAAATATCGATGGAAGCCAAGCTCAAAACGACGCCGCGCGTCGCGCGAAGCTTTTCATGACACTGCTCGACGAGAGAAATGATCGGCTCGTCGGCACATGTCTTTAGAATGGATGCTGCCGCGTTCGCCGCGTTGGCCGCTTCCTCGCCGTGACCGATGCCATCGATTGCGGCGATTAGTACTCCGCCCCGATTGCAGAGGACCACATGTCGATCACCAGACTCACCCTGCCCCGGTAGCGCGAACTTTGCCACGCCGTACTCGACCATGGGTACTTTTATTGTTTCCACTTCTTCACCGCCACGGTTGTCCCCCGGCCGGGTTGGGAGGTGATTTGGAACTCGTCCATGAGCCGCCGAACACCTGGCAATCCCATTCCTAGACTACCGGAAGTCGAAAAACCGTCTCGCATCGCCAGCCGAACATCCGGAATTCCGGGGCCGTTATCGGAAGCGACGATCGAAAGGCCTTGACGGTCCGGGCCGTTAACTATCTTCAACGTGATTTGGCCCTTGCGGGCGTACGATACGATATTGCGCGCCAGCTCCGATATTGCCGTGGCGATGAGGGTGGCATCGCCAGCGGCAAATCCGAACTCCGTTGCAAGAGCCCGTCCTTTCTGCCGGGCGAGGACGATATCTTGGTCCGAGTTGATCGTCACCCGGATTTCTCCATCGGACACTTCTGCTCTCTCTTATTTCATCTTCTTGAACTTCTGGTTCAAATAGGCCAGCCCCTCTTCGAGATCCAACGCCGTGGCAACGCCCTCCAACGTCAACCCAAGCTGCACCATCGCAAAGGCCACTTCCGGCTGAATACCCACGATAACCGTTTCGGCGCCACGCAAGCGGATCATATGAGCGATCTCTCGAAGAGTACGTGATGCAAACGAGTCCATGACGTCCATCGCCGTAACATCGACGATGACCCCGCGCGAGCGAAATCTCACGACCTGTTGCACCAGTCCGCTGCGCAGTTGGCTGAGGTCCGCATCGGAAAGCGCGGCCTGAAACGTGGCGATAAGCACGTTGCCTTGTTTTAGAATAGGAACTTCCACTTTGCGTTCCTCGACAGCTCAGCTGGGCTCCGCCTCCGACAAGCTCATCACTTTATACCCCAACAATCGTTCGGCCTGCTCGATTCCGCCTTGCAGGTCACCAACCGTGTTCATCTTGCCCAGGTCAATTCCGATAGTGACGAGGGTTTGGGCGATTTCCGGTGACAGCCCGGTCACGATCACGTTTGCGCCGAGCAGTCGTGACGCTTCGACCGTCTGCACCAAGTGGTTCGCTACCGTCGCGTCCATAGCCGCCACACCGGTGATATCAATGACCACAACTTTTGCGCGGTTTGTGCGGATGCCGCGAAGGAGCTGTTCGGTCAACTGCCGTGCCCGCTGGGGATCAATGACGCCGATGATCGGCAGAATGAGCAACCGCTCGCGGACCTGTAGCACCGGAGTCGACAGTTCTCGGATCGCTTCCTGCTGCTGGCGAATGACACGCTCGCGCTCCTGCACAAAGCCCACGGCCACCGTATTCGCGATACGGTTCGCGGCCGGCTCATAGGCATCCAGGATGCGATTCAGTTTCTTGAAGTCGTTTTGGTACTTGGCAAAGAGTGACCGTGCCAGTACGTCGCGAAGCAAGAGAACGATGCCGACGACTTCGTGAGTCTCGACGCCTCGCGGGATGATGCGTTCGGACAGATTCCGCGCGTAGGCCTGCAAGGCTTCGAATGTCTCGGTTTCCAGCGCCTCGACATAGCTGTCGTACACGGAGGTCGCTTCGGCGAAAATCTCGTCCTTGGTCATGGCCGTCAACAGCCGTGTTTCGGAAATACGTGCTACCCATTCCTCACGCAGCTGGGTTCGGTTCTGCCGAAGGTGCGCAACAAGCTCTCGAAGCAGCTCCGAGGGCTCTTCATTTCGCTTGGGCTCGGGGGTTGCAGTATTGGTCTCACGTTTCGCCATGAATGTAGTCTCCTCGCCGTGCCGGGTGCGGCTCCGGAATATTGCGTCGCCTGAATGCAGGGAAATCCTGGATAGGCAATATCATTCGAGGGGCGCAGCATCAAGCAAGTAAAGCCCCGTATCGCCCCTCAGGTAAAGACCTGAGTCAAAATGACAGTTGCATTAAAAGTGCAGAAAAGCGAAGTCTTCTCGGACTCAAGTCAGGTACGCGCATACCTGTGGTACCTCGACCAAGTGACTTGGTTACGGTTGAAAGCCAAGCCCACTAGATAATGATCGTCGGTGTGCTTGTGGCAGTGGACAACCTTTCCGCGCAAAGGGACCTCGTCCTCTAAGGCGGTCACCTCCACTATCTCGCCGAGTCTCCAGGGGCGCCTGGAAATCACGCACGCGCCGTGCGCGCTGACATTATCCGTATAGGTCAGCTCAATCGCGCCGGGCGACCGGGGCGACAGGTCCCCCGATCGCGTCAAGCGGACAACAATAGCGATGGAGAGGCGCTTTTCCATTCTTCCGTCGAGTTTGCGGACGAAGGCCACCGAGATCCGTCCTTGTTTGCTGACGGGGGGATTCTGGGCCTGCACTGTTGATGCTGCAGCCGTACAGATCGCTCTCTGATTTGTCCGCTACCGATAGAATTCGCATTGCTCGGACACGGCGACAATCGAAGTAAGACTCGAAAAACGAGTCAGGTGATTCCTCGAATGTTGCTAGGACCATTGGCCGGGCCGACCGAAACGCCGGTGAATAGGCCAATTCCTCCCTTGCGCGCGCTTTCGGTCAAATTCAACTATGCGGCCAAAACGCCAAAACAATCGTCACTTTTGGTCACTCCGTAGTTCGCCTATCCACTGCTCGAGGACTTGCTGGTGTTTCTTTCTAACAGGCAAGGTCCGGATGTTGCGCGAACGGCATGACGTTGCGAAGGCGCTCACGCCTGAGCAAGAACGCACTTTGCTTAGAGCCACGGCGGAAGCGGATTTAGCCTGTCACACGGCAAAGCTATCGCACAAGGGCCAGAACAGACGATTTTTGGGGCAGGCGTGCGCCAAAACGTGCACCAACTTCCACAAGCCGCTTACGGCGCTTCCGCTAAGTTCCGGTCGTGCTCGCTTCCCGTCAGGGGCGCGAGGAACTCCGCGTAGAACGCGCCTGCCTTTCCAAAGTGGTAGTGCGCCGCCGGTGGGCGATCCTCCCCTACGAACTCCTCTTCGAAACCGGCCTCCCGCAGCCGCTTCCGCACAGTCGATTCTTCTTTCTTGAGTTTCGGTGATACCGCAACATCGCCATCGAGCGTCGTCAGCGCCACCTAGTCGAGTTTTCTTGCGCGCGCCTCGGGAGCACGTGTCTGTGGTCCGCATGCAGTCCCTCGCAAACCCCCATCTCTGACGCCATCTCTTGACTCCGATAAGATGACAGCTGTAATCTAATGCTGAGATGCGTTACGAACCTGATCACAAAGTGAGGACACATCGGAGAATTGTCCGAAACGCCTCGCGTCAGTTGCGAGCCAAAGGTCTGAACGGTCCCGCCGTGACTACCTTGATGAAGGCTTCGGGTTTGACGCATGGCGGCTTCTACAGGCACTTTGGCAGCCGTGACGAGCTTGTGGTTGAGGCGATTGAGGAGAGCCTTCAGGAGCTTCGCGACAGACTCCTTGCTGCGGCGAAGCAGGCAGAACCCGGTGAAGGTTGGAAAGCCATGGTTAGGAGCTATCTCTCTCTCGAACTCTGCGATCGTCCGGATGAGGGCTGTCCCCTCGCCGCGCTGGCCCCGGACATGGCCCGTACTCGGCCAGCGCTGAAGCAACGAATCAGTGCGGCCATACTAGAGTTCCGTGAAGAGTTAATGCCATTCATGCCCGGGCGTAATCCCGAAGAGAAGGCCGTCAACTTCCTTGCCATTTTTTCATCAATGGTTGGGGCCATTGCCATTGCACGCACGATGCCAGATGCCACTGTCCGGCAGAAGATTCTGAACATAGCCCGGGATCATCTGCTCCAGAGTTTTTAGCAAAAATTTTTTGTGACGATAAGATGATATATATCATCCAATGTGGCGACCGGTCATAAGGATTGACGGGACGTTTTCCTAAAGGAGGATGACTCGATGAAATTCACGACAAAGCCAACGGCCATCCACGCGGGCGCGACGCCGTCTGCCCAAGGTTGGTTCGCAGGTGGTCAGCGCGCTGGCTACGACCCCAGACCCCGCGCCATCGTTGCGGCGCAGGATGCGCCCCTGAAAATTTTCTTGCGGCGGGAGGGAGAACCTGCGCATGCCGTCTCCTTCCTGCCGGGATTTCCCGATGGCTCGTTTGGGTGGGCGAAGGTTCAGCGGCATTTACCGAGCGGGTCGGAGATGCCGAAACTCTTCCTCGACTACGTCGGCATGGGCGATAGCGACAAACCCAAGGACTATGCCTATTCCACCGCCGAACGCACCGATCTCGTCGAGGCGATCTGGCGGGATCTGTCTGTCCGTTCCACAACGCTGGTCGCCTTTGACTTTTCCTCGCTCGTCGTCTTGGAGCATCTGCAACGCCGGCTGGAGCGCGCTGAGCGGGGCGAACCGACGGGCGGACCGGACATACGCGGCGTGTTCCTCTTCAATGGCGGGCTCTTCACGGACGGACACTCTCACCCGTGGTACACGACGCCGGTGTTGCGCCTCCTCCCCAACCGCGCCCGCCAGCGCATGGGCCAACCGTTCGCGCTATTCAAGAGGATGCCGGGAATAAGGAAGATGTGGTCCAAAGGCTATCACGTAACAGACGCCGAGTTGCGTGAGCTCCATAGCGCCCTGGACCGCCACGATGGCCTGTTCTATCTCGCCGCGGCTGCAGGCTTCGTGGTTGATCATCAAGCGCAAGGCGATCGGCTCGATTTCGGCCGCCTCTTCAAAGCGTATCGAGATCAGTTCCCGTTCCTGGTCGGCGGCAGCAACGAAGATCCCTTTGAACATCGGCAGGTCGATCTTGCGGAGCAACGACTCGGAAAATTCGGAGTTCGGATCGAGCGTTTGCCCGGCGGTCATCTCACCACGAATGAGCAGCCGGAAGCACTGGCGGCCTTGATCGCAAAGTTCGAGGGAGGACTTTCAAAAATGCCTCAGCCGCAATCCGAAAAGCCCGCTGGGAGCGCCCACAACACCACGGCTAACGCAGCAGCCTAAACACTCAACAGAATTTGTCTGGCAACTCAAAAGAATACACATACAGGAAAGAGAGGAAGATATGGAACAACCGAACGCAGCAAATTCGCAGTCCCCAAGTCATGAGCCTAAGACGACCGGGGTTCTGGTCCTCCTGAAAGCAAAGCCGGGAGTGACGCGCGAACAGGTCATGAAGATCATGCCCACGGAAATCCGCGCGACCGTGCGGCTCTACCTGGACGGCATGATCCGGCAATGGTTCTCACGCAGCGACGGCAAGGGCGTTGTCTTGATCCTCGACTGCAAGGATGTGGCCGAAGCGCACGCCCTGATGGATGAATTGCCGCTCTCCGCGGAAAATCTGATGGATCACGAGTACATTCCCGTCGGACCTTTGATGCCGCTGAGGGCGTTGATGGGCCCAGCAGCGCAGCAGTGACTCCGGCATGGCTATGTCAATGGATGGAATTCTAAAAAGGAGATTTATCGTCCCATAACAGATGATCTGGTTTTTCTAGAGCATCACATTCAGCTTCATCGCGTGGGGATAGTCACCGCTCGATATATCTGGCCGGAACTCTGCCTCCGGCCACGGGCCGAGGCGTTGCGGCCTCTGCTCAATCACTCCTCCTCAGACGAGAACTGGACTAACAATCAACAGAAGCAATACCAGCGAAACAGCCAGACACAACAAAGACCCTAACAGGAGAAACGACCTCCTCGGTGGGGCTGGAACCAGACGTTGTCGAAGCCGCATAGAACATGCATCCTCATCATGAGGAAGGGCGGCCCTTGGGGTCATCATCCCGGCTTCCCTCTCAAGAGGCGAGGAGATTTTGGGCCGCCCCTCACTTGGGAGCGCATCTTCTACATCGGCGATTAGTTACCTGTCAAGCAAATACTATTGCTCAGGGAGTGGTATGACTGCGATGCTATGGGGATGGCGGCTCGACAAACGCGGACCCTTCGATTTTACGAGTTCCAGCATGGACAATGTCCCACAGGATTGAAAAGCTCCGCGGAGTTTTATCCCCTTCTCACGCATTCAGGAAAATGATGAACGTGAGTGCCACCGAAACCGCGAAGCAAAGCAGGGAACCGATCAAGGGTGTGAAACGGCTCGGTTGCACCTTGATTTCTCGACGTCGAATGCGCATGCGCTGATCCCTCTTCCAAGAGTCAGGCGGCACGCGCGGCTTCGCCCTGGTTCTCAGGCGCGAACCGTCCCGGCCACTCTTTCTCCAGAGAGCCTTCGTGCAAAACTCTGCGACACGCCGATCCCGCTCCTTCCCCCTTCGAGCTGCCTAATTCGAAAGGAGCCTGGCGCGAGCGTCAAACATCTGATATCCGGTGAACTGACCGCGGCACCAGTAGACGTGTTTCTTCTCGCGCGCTTCGGTGAAGATCGTCAGAGGAACGAGCCAGGAATTCTCCTTCGTCCGCTGGACCCAGCCGTAGGTAAGCACGATCTGATAGCTCTCCCATCCCCGGTAATCTTTCCGTTTCTCCGAGAGGTCCAGGTTCTCCGAGATCCGCACAATGTTCGTGCCCTCGTCGGTCCAGACCTCCCCGTAACACGCGACTGCCACCGTCTTGGTGACCGAAAAGAACCCAAAATCTTCCACCGGCGCGAAAGGACACAGGTTGTCTTCGGCGCTTGCGTAATATTGAAAAACCTTGAATCGCTTGTTGCGGACGACCGCGTCCGCCGCTTGCCGAATCTTCAAGCGATACTCCGTCCCCACCATTTTCGGCAGCGTCGACCATTGGTCCGACGGAAGAACCCACCCGCTCAGATGAGGATATGGCGGCTGCTCCAATTCCTTCTTTCCATCCGGGTATTCCCGAAAGCGCTGCGATCCGTCGATCACCTGCACCTCGTACTCCGCTTCCGCGCGCGGGTCCTGATTGCCCGAGCCCCAGGCGAAGCTCTGTACGGCAATGAAGTTGCGCATGCCGTCCGCCAGCGCTTCGGCC
>DASREM010000021.1:0-176111 GCA_035652095.1 Terriglobales bacterium
AGCTACAGCCCGCACACTATCGGTGAGTTTGGATTCGATCCGCCCGGCAAGGTCGTGCCGGGACCCGGAGTTGCCGTAAGAGGCCACGTAGAGTGACCACCTCTTGGTCAATCCCAAACAGTACCACCGGCGGCCCGCATCGCAAGATGCGGGCCGTTTTATTTGTAGGCCGACGACTCTCCCGCAGTTGGCGCCCTCCTGCACATCTGGCGTCCTCCTGAACCGCAGCGAAGCGGAGGTGAAGGACCTCGCGCGCACGAATTCACCCTCCGCTCAGGCAAGATCCTTCGTCAGTGTGGTGGAAGCTATCGCCACCCAGAAGCGGCAGCGGTTTGCTGCGCGCCCGAACTCAAGTATTCTTACGATCGTGCCGTACCAGGATCCCCATGAAGAACGCCGCCAGCTCGAGCTCTCCTACCGCGAGATGAGCGATCCCGAGCTCCAGCGGCTTGCCCAGCATGCCGACCGTCTCACAGAGCTTGCCTGGGAAGTCCTCGACGAAGAGATGGAGCGGCGCGGCCTCGAGGAGCTTCCCGACGCGCCACCCTCGCCGCGCGAGGAACTAGAAATCCAGAAGCTGGTTACGCTGCGTCAGTTCCGCGATCTCCCAGAGGCTTTGCTTGCCAAGGGGGCGCTGGAGTCGGCGTGCATCGAATGCTTCCTTGCCGACGAGAACCTGGTCCGGCTGGACTGGTTCATCTCTAACTTCATTGGCGGAATCAAGTTGAAGGTCCGGCCCCAGGACGAAGAAGCCGCGCGTGGAATTCTGGATGAGCCGATCCTGGAAGGTTTGTACGTCGAGGGCGTCGGGCTGTACGAGCAGCCGCGCTGCCCGCAATGCCAGTCGCTCGATGTGGGCTACCAGTCCTTGAACAAACCGATCGCCTACGGGAGCGCGTGGCTAGGGCTACCGATTCCACTCCAGCATGAAACCTGGAAGTGCCACGCCTGTGGCGGGGAATGGGACGATCAGGACCCCGGGTAGGCGTTGTAGTCTAAAACAGGAGGTATTTACGATCACGCCGATGACTGCTACAGTTCCGAGCCATGTTGCCGCAAACCTGGCACCGTGCTCTGTTCTGCCTCCTGGTGTTGATGTGGGGTGGACCGAACCCTGCATTGTGGTCTTCTCCCTCTCAGGCTGTTCCCATCGCTGACCGATTTGTCGGGGCGTGGCACCTACTCAGTATTGAGACCGTACGCGCTAATGGCGACGTAATCTACCCCTTTTACGGGAAACACCCGGAGGGCTTGCTGGTCTACGATCGTAGCGGATGGATGAGCGTGCAAATCGTTTCCGATCCCAAACCTATGGTGCCTCACGAGAGCTCGCGTGAGTCCTTCCTTGCAGCTCCAGTGAACGAAAAGGTCATCGCCATCAATGGGTACTACGCGTACTACGGAACGTGGACAGTGGATACTTCAAAGTCAACGATTACACATCACATCCAGCAGTCGCTGTATCCGGGTGAGCGCCGCGAGAGTGGAGAGCGCCATTTCTCGCTCGAGGGCAATCGCCTCATACTTGTAGCGAATGCTCACGAGATGGGTGAAGATCACCAAAGAAGGCTTGTGTGGGAGCGTGCGGCACCCTCGCCATAGGATCGCGGTGGGCAGTTCAGCCTTTCTTGTTTGCACGGGTGGCCCCGATCTGCCGATGTTATAGCGTTTTCCGGTTTCCGTTCGCACAATCACGAAGTGGGTTGCCCCACGTCTGGCGGTGTTCCAGACGTGGGCACCAACACACATTGCACGACGGGATTTTGATTTATCCCGCAGGCGTCCGGACTTTCATTCTGAGCACATGCCACTGATTGATTCGCACCCATCCTGTCTCTCCCATCAGATAACTGTGGCAACTGCTCCAGACGTGGGAAATCCCACTTTTCTGGTTGTGCCAACGGATACGGAAGAAGCCGCTATACTACCGCGCAGATCGGGCCCACCCGCCGAATTTCTCAAAACCCTTGCGAATCACCTCGACGGTGTCCTCCGGCAGAGGCAATTTCTGCAAGGCTTCTGCCGTAAACCACCGAGCTTCGTCTGCATCGCCTGCGCCCAGCGGTTCACCTGCGACCCTTTTACATAGAAAGTCGATCAGCACGTAATGATAGAGCGTGCGCCCGATGTCGTCTTTCAGCACGCGTTCGTAGACGCCGAGCAAATCTGCGGGCTCTACCGTGAGCCCGGTCTCTTCTTTGGCTTCGCGCACGGCAGCCTCGCGCAAGGTCTCTCCCACTTCGAGCACGCCGCCGGGGATGGACCACTCGCCTTTCAGAGGAGCATGTCCGCGTTTGACCAGCACTACCCGGCCGGCATCAATGATGACGGCGCCAACGCCGATCAGCGGCCTATCGGGATATTCGCGGTTCATGGGATATGCACGGAGTCTCGCCGCTCTGACGGCCGGTAGCTGACCGCTGCGGTGCGCTCCAGCTTGTCCCAGGCAAAGCGCTCCCCCTCAATCGCGCGCTTCAGCGTCTTGAGCAACACCAGGGAGAAAAGCTGGCGATAGGCGAAGCGCTGCAGCCAGACCTGGCTGAGCAGCCAGGGATCTTCGCGGGCCTCAGGCTGACGCCGCTCCAGAGCGAAGGCGATGGCCGAAGTGATGAAGTCGATCATCAGGAACGCAGCAAAGAAAATCAGCAAACGCTGGAAGCTGGCAGGATCGGTGGATTCCGGGTGATACCACTTCTGGATTCCATACCACGCCGCTCCGAAAACAAACATAAGGTCAATGAAGGGAGACACCAGCGGCAGCAGAATCTGGAAGATCACGATGTTCGGCAATGCCACCCAGCCCAGCACGCCTTTGCGCGCGAACACGCCGCGATGCTTCCACACCGCTTGCAGAATTCCGAACGACCAGCGGAAGCGTTGCCGCATCAGCCCATTTGCACTGGTGGGGGCCTCGGTGAAAGCCAGGGCAAGGTCTTCGTACTCGACCCGATACCCGCGGCGCAGCAGCGCCATGGTCAGGTCGGCATCTTCTGCGACGGTGTCGGTGTGATAGCCTCCGGCCTCTCGCACAGCCTGCACCCGCCATGCCCCGATCGCTCCGGGCACCACGCTCACCGCGGCAAGGGTGTTCAGCGCGCGCCGCTCAAAGTTCTGGCTGGTGATGTATTCGAGGGCCTGCCATCGTGTCCAGAGATTGACGCGATTTCCAACCTTGGCGTTCCCGGCAACCGCACCCACCTTCGAGTTCAAGAAGTGCGGCACCAGCCTGGCGATGGCGTCCGGTGCGATGACGGTATCGGCATCAATGCCCACGAAGATCTCTTCATCGTCCCGGATCCGATCCAGCCCAAAGTTCAGCGCCTCTGCCTTGCCCGAGTTTCTCTTGGTGAGAACGGTGACTCGCCCCACAGCTTGCTCAGACCTGAAGGCTGCACGCGCTACTTCGAGGGTGCGATCCTTGGAGCCGTCATCCACGACGATCACCCGCAAATGCGGATAGGTCGAATCCAGCACGGAGCGAATCGTCCGCTCAATCACCTTTTCTTCGTTGTAAGCCGGCACCAACACAACTACGTTGGGCAAGTATCTCTGCTCCTCTTGCGGAGTTCCGTAACGATGCTGGCGCACACGGTCATAGATGGCGAAGGCCCCGATGAAAAGCAGGCGTCCGGTCATCAACAAGTCCCCCAGGAAAAAGACCAGGGTGATGCCCTTGATGCTTACGTCAAACAGCCAGAAGGCTACAAAGCTCACACGCGCGGCCCAGCGCTCATTCGGGGGGATCGGCGGCATCACATCGGCTTTAGTCTTGTGCAGCAACTGGTAGAGCGGAACCACCTGGTAGCCGCGCGCGCGAATACCTTCAATGATCATGGGCAGCGCACGCACGGTTTCGCGGCGATCACCGCCGCCGTCATGCAGCAGGATTACGTTGCCGCAGCGCTGATCATTGGGCGCGCACGGAGGCAGGTGGGCCATCACGTCGGCGGAAATCTGCTCGGCCGTGCGGCGGGGATTGTCCTTCCAGTCGTTGGGATCGATCTTGTCGCCCACCGTGACATACCCCATGTCCTGGGTTTGCTCGAGCGGGCGCACCTGGTCGGCCGTGTCGGGGTCCTGATCGATCGAGTACGGCGGCCGGAACAGAATGGTTCGCATGCCCAGGCGGCTCGCGAACAGGCGCTCGGTGATGTTCAGCTCTGCCCGGATGAACGACGTCGAAATGTTGCTGATGTCGGGATGGGTGAAGGTGTGGTTCCCGATCTCGTGCCCCTCGCGATAAACCCTCGCGGTGATATCGGAAAATTTGTCGGCCTGGATCCCAATCAGAAAAAATGTCGCCGGGGCGTTCTCCCGTTTCAACACGTCCAGGATCTTGGGCGTCCATTCCGGATCGGGGCCATCGTCAAATGTGATCGCAACCTGGTTCGGGCTGGAACCATAGCGGGCCACGCGGTAAGGCTCGGGCAGCGGATCAAAGGTCTCATCGGTGATCTGCTGCGCGTCCTGGTCCACGGTGATCTCGCGCTGGCCATTCGAAGGCTTGGCTTCGATGCGGAGCACTTCGCCCTGGCCTTCCATGTCCACGTCCTGGCCGGGAGGAACATCTTTCAGCTTCTCGGGCGCGCCGGGATCTCCCGGCATGTCCCACACCCGCCACAGCGAACGATCTTCTGCGCCCAGCCGCCACAACGCGAACGTCTGAATGCCCAGGCCCTGGGCCGCCCGCATCTGGTTGAGGGCGGTCACTGCATCGAGGAACCAGACATCATGCGGCAGGTTGCGCTCGTCCATATAGCTGAAGTGCGGGTTCAGGCTATCGGAATCGAAATCAATGTCTTCTTCCGAGTCGCGCGCGTTGAGCCAGGCCTCCTGCACGGAGACGTTGGTGGTGGGTTTTACGCCGTCGGGAAGCTTGCCCTTTTTCGGCAGACGCACCCAGTCGTAGCCGTAATTCGCGATGGCGCAGATCAGTTTTTCACGAGGAACGCTTTTTTCCGCAGACACGATATTGGCGGTGAACCAGTCCTGCGATGCAACCGGACCCGCGGTTCCCGGATAGGGGTAGTGCTCGTCGTAGTTCATGAGGACGACGCCATCTACCAGGTTGGCGACGGCGCGGTAATTGAAATCCTCGTTGCGCACCTGCACGCTGACATACAGCTTCATTCCTTTGCCGTGCAGGTCGCCTGACAACTCCTGCAGCAATGCCATGTAGCCGGGCTGGCCCCTGGTGGGAAACGCCTCGAAATCCACCATCAGCCCGCGATAGCGATCGCTGGCGAGAAAACTGTCGGCCTGCTGCCGGAAACGATTTCTCGCCTCGGCGTTGTTCAGGAAATCGGCAATATCCACCCAGTCATTCCCGTCGAAGTTGTTTACCAGCGGGAAGACCTCCATGTTGGCGTCTTCGCTTTTGAGAAAGGGCATGACGCGGTCGTCCACCGAGTGCACCGAGCCGTCCTGAATCACGTCGAAGAATTTATTGGTCTGCTCATCCACCCCCTGGAGTTGGCCGTCCGGGGTGAGCACGTGCAGCCATTCGGGATAGAGCAAATCGATCTGGTGGGCGTACTCGCGGAGGGACGAGAAGCTGGCTGCATCCCAGGAGACATAAAACGCGGCGCGGATGCCTTCCTGATCGTTCAGCTTGACCTGAGAAGGAGCGCCTTTCGATTTGCGATGTCCATGTTTCGCGGCGAGGCGGCGCTTCTCTTTCGCGCGCTCTTTCTCCTTTTCCTTCAAGGCATGGTAGGGCCGTTTCAGCGTCGGCCACAAAACCTCGGGCAGAGGCTCGCTGCGCAGCGCCGCGTACACGGAAAACACCACAAGCAAGGAAAGGGTCACTGCAACTACGTCAAGCAGCGGTCGGAGGCGACGCCACCGGACCTGCTCGGGATCGTAAAAAACCTGCTTGGCCATGAAGATTGGTCAGTTCAATCCTAAGCTGGTGCGAAATGGTGGTCAAACCTGATCCATCATGGCGATTGGCGGGCAGCGAACCCAGATTGTGCACGCGGAATGCTTCGGGCTCGCGAATGACGTCAGTCGAAGGACTGGATTTTCCAAAACACGGTATATTCACTGCGTGCGTGAATTGCTGCGCAAACATTCGCGATTCTTCCTGATCGCTACCCTGGCCGGGATTGCCCTTCGCCTGATCTTCATCTTTCGCTTCCCGGCCATCACCACCGATTCGTTCATCTACGGCGACATCGCCAAAAACTGGCTGCAGCATAGGGTCTACGCGGTCACGGACGGGACAACGCTGGTTCCCACTTACATTCGCCTTCCCGGATATCCAGCATTTCTCGCCGCCATGTTCGCAATCTTCGGCATGGAGCATTATCGCGCTGTGCTGTTCATGCAAGTATTGGTGGACCTGTGCACCTGCCTGCTCATTGCGGACATCGCGAGGCGTGTCGTCTCACCGAGAGCGGCACGCATTGCATTCTTACTCGCCGCGCTGTGTCCTTTCTTCGCCAACTACACCGCAGCCGCGCTCACCGAGACATGGGAAATCTTCTTTACCGCGCTGGCGCTCGACCTCGCCATTGTGGGTCTTCAGGAATCAGATACGGGTACCTGGATGCCATGGCTTGGCTGTGGCCTTGCCATCGCTGCCGCTATCCTGCTGCGTCCCG
Organism: Terriglobales bacterium; assembly: GCA_035652095.1. Lineage (GTDB taxonomy): Bacteria > Acidobacteriota > Terriglobia > Terriglobales > Acidobacteriaceae > DASREM01. Next base: position 6,606 of record DASREM010000021.1, read on the forward strand.
ACGGGGGATTGCTGCTTGTGGCGACCGGCCTTTACCTCGCATGGTCGGTGCTGAAGCGAGTCTCGCGCCGACAAGCGTACTCGCGTCTCATCTTCGCCGGCCTGATTGTGGCGGGGACCTCACTTGCGCCCCTCGTCCCCTGGACCATCCGGAACCTGCACACCATGCACCGCTTCCAGCCGCTCGCGCCGCGATATGCGAACGAAGAGAATGAATTCGTGCCCGCGGGATTCAACCATTGGGTCAAGACCTGGATCATTGATTATGCCTCGGTTGAGGAACTGTACTGGCCGGTGCCGGGAAGCGCGATAGACGCGGAGAAGCTTCCATCGCGCGCCTTCGACTCTGAACAGCAGCAGGACGAGACGGAGAGTCTGATCGACGACTACAATCATGCGCTTCACGTTACCCCGGCGCTTGACGCGCGATTTGAGCAGCTCGCCGAGAAGCGCATTCATGATGCGACGTTTCGCTATCACCTTTGGCTTCCGCTGGCCCGGGTTGCCGATATGTGGCTGCGCCCGCGGACCGAGATGCTTCCCTCCGATACGCGCTGGTGGGAGTTCGACGACGATTTGCGATGGTCGGTCCTGGCCGTGTCGCTCGGCGTGATTGGGCTCCTCTATGTCAGCGCCGGGATCGGGGGAATATTCCGGGGAGAATTGCAGCCGCCTTCAGGGATGTTGCTGCTGTTCGTCCTGGTCCGGACAGCGTTCCTATCAACGCTGGAGAATCCCGAGCCGCGCTACACGCTGGAATGCTATCCGGTGATCATTGTGTTCGCGGCGGCGCTGCTGGCGAGGAAGCGAGATCAGGGTTGCGGCACTTCCAGCTGAAGCGCCTTGCCGTGCTCAACCTGCGCGTCGAAGGTGCGCCCTAGCTTGGCATAGGCTTGTGCCAGGAATTCATGCCCTTCGCGCGAATCGGGCTGCACCTCGACGGCTTTGCGCAGGTTGTCGAGAGCTCCGAGAGCATTGCCCTGCAAGAACAGAATGCGCCCGCGCAGGAGGTTGGCACGGTAGTGATCGGGATTGAGCGTGAGGGCCGTAGTGAGCTCAGTCATCGCATCGGGAACGCGGTCAATACGGGCGTAGACGGAACCCAGCGAGAAGTGAGCGTCAGCCCAGCGCGGCGCGCGCTCGACGGCGGCCTCGAACTGCGGGGCGGCGCCTTTCCAGTCGCCCGTCTCAAAAAGCGCAAGCCCAAGTTCATAGTGGCCCATGCCGTTGTCAGGCTGAAGCGCGACCGCCTTTTTTAGTGGCTCGACGGCCTTGTCGTAACGCTTCAGACGTGCCTGCGCCATGCCATACTGCATGTTGGCGACGGGCATGTCGGGTTGCTCTTTCAGGGTGCGCTCAAGCAGCGGGATGGCTTTCTCGTATAACCCATTCTCCACGTCGAACATGGCGTCGTGCAGGAGATTCGAGATCTCGATCTTGCTCTTGGGATCAGCCCCGGCCAGGTACTTCTCTTCTTTGGCGCTCTCATTCGAGGCGACGTATCCGAGCGCTTGCAGCTTCTGCATCTGCTCGGGGTCCGGCTTGGCCAGGTTCACCAGGCTCTGACTCGTCTTCGTACGGAATGAATCCAGTTGCGATGCCAGCGTGTCGGCAACCGCTTTGGAATTCGCGGCTAGGTTGTGCGCGGCATCCGGGTCTGCGCTTTGGTTGTACAGTTCGCGGTCGGGCGCCTGGATGAACAAATACTTCCCCGTCCGCATGGACCGCAATGCGCTCCAACCGAAGGCGCGATGAGGATAGTCAGTCTCCGCGTACGCTGGACGGTCTTCCGCCTCGCCCGCATTGGCGGCAGGCTTGATGATCTTCGCCAGCGATTCCCCCTGCATTTCTTTGGGCACTGCGATGCCAGCCTCGTCCAGCAAAGTAGGTGCGACGTCCACCATGCTGACCCGGGTTTCGACCTGCTTTCCGGCAAGCCGGTTCAGCGGAAGCTTGACGAGCAGCGGCACATGCAATGTCTCGTCGTACAGAAACACTCCGTGGGTATTCTCGCCGTGCGCGCCAAGGGACTCTCCGTGGTCCGCCATGATCGCGATCATGGTCTCGTCGTAGAGGCCATGCTTCTTCAGTTCTGCGAAGAGCTTGCCCAGCGACGCATCGGCATATGCGATCTCTCCGTCATACAGGTCGGCTGCGAACTTCTCCTTGAATGGCGATGGAGGATCGTAGGGATCGTGCGCATCGTACAAGTGCACCCAGAGGAAGAAGGGGCCGTTCGGAACCTGGCTGAGCCACGCTAAGGCGTGATCCACCACCGCGCCTGCGCGGCGTTCGACGGTCTTGTAGCGGTCGCCGCCATGACGCTTGAGATGGTAGTTCGCGTCGTAGACATCGAAGCCGCGATCGAAGCCAGGAGCTGTTCCATCGAGAGGATCGAGGATCAGCGATCCCACAAAAGCGCCGGTGTGATAGCCATTCTGGTGCAGGATGTCGGGCAGGTACGGCAGCTTCGGCGATAGCGGAATGCCGAAGTCATTCACATGATTGAATTGCGGATAAGTGCCGGTAAGGATGGTTGTGTGTGAAGCCGTGGTGAGCGGCACATGCGAGAACGCGTGCGAAAACGTGATGCCGTTCTTCGCTACTCCGTCGAGGTTCGGGGTGAGACCTTTCTTAGAACCGAGAAAACCCATGCGATCGGCACGGGTGGTATCCAGCGTGATCAGGATGATATTGGGACGGGTGGAAGCCGCGGCGGCGCGCTTGCTCGCTGGTGTCGTCGCAACCGCTGAACAAAGCAGGAAGAGGACCGGAACCACAGGCCGAAGAAACCGCATAGAGAAGAAAAAGGGAGTCTACCACAGCGCGGCGTCACAGTTGTGCACGCAAGATCCTTCCTTCTTCGGGTCAGGACGGCATCAACGACAAGGGACGCGCAAGAGAGAACATCTTTATCCCCAAAAAACTGACGTCATCCCGAAGCCTGCGCATTTAAGCCGGGCCCGGGATGACGTCCATTACTCGATGGCCTAGAACCTGAACTTCAGCGCCAGGTTCATATTCCTTGGACCGCCTTGCGCGATTACGGGATTGCCGGCAGCCACATCGGGGGTTTCAGACAGAGTGCCGAAGGTGCTGCTTTGAATTCCGTTGTCCAGGCTGAACCGCGAGAAATTCGCGCGGTTCAGAATGTTGTAGACCTCCCAGCGCAACTCGACCGTGAGTCTTTCGTTGATCTTGGTGTTCTTGATCAGCGACATATCCCACTGGCTGAGGCCGGGACCAATCAGAGTGTTGCGGCGCGTGTTGCCGACCGTTCCCGCCCCGGGCACGCTGAAGTTACCTACGATGTAGGCGTCGGGGTTGCGTGAGTTGATGGTGATCGGGCCGCCGTCCCAATCTGCGCGGATCGCTGAACCAGTCAGACCCTGTCCCGAAGGATCGCTGGATCCGTTCTTGAACAGGCTGAAGGGGTGGCCGCTCAACGCGGTGAAAATCGTGCTAAGCGCCCAACCCTGTCCGGCGATACGCCCGAGATGGGGAATTGCGGGAAGGTTATACACCCCGCCCACATTGAAGTTGAAGCGAACATCCTGGTCGCAAAGCCCGCGGCTCTCTTTGAAATTGGGATGGGCCAGGGCGGTGCTGCCCACAGGATTGTCATTGTTAATTTGAGGATAGTTTCCCTGCCCGCCGCGATTGACGGAATTGAAGTCGAAGCACTTGCTCCAGGTGAAGTTGTACTGAGTATCCAGGCCGTGCCACGCCCGCTGGTTATAGGACAACTGCAGGCTGTCGTAGGTCGATTCGCCTTCATTGGTGGCAGTGATGAGATGGCGGATCAGTGGACCGCCACTCCCCGGATCAACGAACTTGCTCGACAAGGGCCGAAGCGGGTCGCAGGAGGACTCCGACGTGCAAGGGCTGCCGAGCGGCGATGCGTTCGCGTCGTAGTAGATGAGCAGATCACGTCCACGTTGACCCGAATATGTGAGCGTCAGGACGTTGTTCCTGAACACCTCGTTTTGGACGCTGAAATTGAAGTTGTGATACCGCGGTGTCTTGAAGTTCTTGACGACGTTGAAAGCGTTGAAGGGGGCAATTCCCGATGGCGATGCACCGAAAAGCGGCCCATTGGTCGCCGAGTCAAAGCAAATGTAATCACCGGTGCGAGTGACGGGGTCATAGCAACTTGCGGTGGGATCGGTGGGCAGTGCACCCGAACCGCCGCCGCCGCCCACATCCGACAAGTTCGAGACATTGAAGAACCCCAGATTGGCCTGAGTAAAGACTCCAGTCCGGGCATGCGCAAACGAGTACGGCGAGGCAAGGGCCCCGAAATTCGCCACGTCGAAACTTAGCGAGTAGCCGGCGCGAACGGCCAGCTTGCCATTGCCAAAAACATCCCAGGAGAAACCGGCGTGCGGGCCGAAATCGTGGAAGTCCACGTTGTGAATTCCGTCAATCCCGGAGCCCACCTTTTGGAAACCCGTCGTGGGATCGAAGATGGACTCGAGATTGTTGCTATCACGTACGGTTCCGTTGACCTCGTAACGCAGCCCGTAGTTGATCGTTAGTCGAGGCTTGATCTTCCAATCGTCCTGCGCATAAAAGCCCACTGTGTTCTGGGTGATGTGGCGGTGAGTATCGCCGAAGCTGCGGTCGGCGAGATCAGCCTTTCCCAGCAACAATTGCTCGATGTCGTTTTGCACGTTCAAGTAGCCGTAGGCACCGGGAACGATTGAGTTGTAGTAGCTGAAGTATCCCACGGCCAGGCCGGTTCGGGCTTCATTGCGCGTGCTGTTGGTATAGGCGCGCTGGAAATTTCCCCCCAGCTTGATCGTGTGATTGCCCTTCACCCAGGACAGGTGCTCCGACCAATCCCATGTCGCATCGGGACGCGTGATCAGCGGATAGCCCTGCACCCCGCCGATGTAGCCGCCGTATCCAAGGTGGTACATGTAGACGTAGGGAACTCCGAAATCCTCGGCGCCCAGCGGACCGGTATCGATTCCCAGGCTCTTGGGATCGACCTTATTGTTGACATCAATCAATTGGGAAAACCGCGTATAGCCCAGGCGGCTTTCCAGGATCTTGTTATTGGAAATATTCCAGGTCCAACTCACTCCCGCCAGTTGAGCCCGCGAGGGCGCGATGGAATTGAAAAGGTTTTGTGGAAGCGTTGGAGTTGGCGGTAGACCGGCGAACGGCGGTCCGTTCTGCAAGCTGTCTCCGAAGATGTAGCGGACAGCGAGGGAGTTGCTGTTGTTGAGCTTGTAATCGAACTTCACGCCAAATTCGTTATTGCTGGCGGTGCTCGGCGTGTGTTGCGTGAAAGTCCCCACACCGTTGGCTGCGCCCTGGTTGGTGGGATTGGTGTCGATGGGAAAGAAATTCAGTAACGCCTGTCCCACCGGATCGATGTTCAGCCCGGCGGCGGCAATATCGGCGATCGCGGCATTGACCGCAGCCTGAGTCGGAACCTGACGAGACTTTACCGCTTCGGTCTTGTTCCGCTGCCCTTCGTAGAACAGGAAAAAGAAAGCCTTGTCCTTGATGATGGGCCCGCCGATATTGGCGTGAAACTGATTGTTGTGAATCGGAGTCGGACGGCATTCGCCAGGACTCGCGCAGTTGTCGGTGTTGTGGTTGGCGAAATAGTTGTCTGCGTCTCCAATGCCGCTATGGTTGACCCAGGTCGCGCCGCCGTGCCAGGAATTGGTACCACTCTTCATATTGATGAGAATGGGCGCGCCGCCTTTTACGCCAAACTCGGACGACGGCGTTTCCTGCACGCTCAATTCTTCAATCGCGTCCGGCGGAAAGGTGACGGCGGGAATTCCGAGAATGCCGGTCTGATTAATGGCCGAGTCGCCGTAGTAGCGATCATTGTTGTACAGGCCGTCAATGAAGTAGTTGTTCGAGGTGGTGCGAGAGCCGTTGATGCTCACCGCAAGGAAGCCGCCGCCGGGATCGCGTTGCACGCCGGGTGTGATGGCCAGCAGTGAGTTGAAATCGCGTCCGTTCAAGGGCACGTTTTCGATCTTCTCGCGATCTACATAGTTATTCTCGTTGGGCGATAAATCGACGAGCGGGGCCTGGCCTTCGACTTCGATGGTTTCGTTACGCTGGCCCACGGCAAGCTTAAAGTCGGCGCGAATGATGCCGCCCGCCACAACCTGCGCCGTCTGGATTACCGTCTTGAATCCCTGGGCGCTGGCCGTGACCTTGTAGGAACCGATTGGCAGTTGGGGAAAACGAAAGTTGCCAGAGTCGCTGGTGGTGGCCTCGCGGGACAGGCCGGTGTCGTTGTTCACGGCCGTCACGGAGATATTGGGCAGCACCGCGCCTGTACTGTCGGTCACAACTCCGGTGATATCGCCTGTGATCTGCTGCGCGACGGCTGTGAGGCCAATGCAGAGAATCCCTGTCAACAGAACAACCGAGAGACGTAAGTGCCTTGCCTGGAGCATCATTCCCCCTCTTGCGCTGCTTTGAAACGAGAGTAAACGTGCGGTTAGGCGAGAAGTTTAGTGTGCGTGGTATTTAAGTCAAGAGAAATGTGACTGCCTGCGGGATGACCCAAAGTCATCACTCAACTGACAGTGGGAGACGGCAGCCCAATCATGGTTTTGTTCCTGATTTGCCCAACCTGCTTACGCCAAAGGAGAGTCGCTCATGCGAAAACGGGTGCGCACATGTTCGCTCAGCAACTCGATCGCGGCGCGGTTGGTGACGGGGTCTGCCTGGGTCAAATACCTCATGGCCTCAACCAGCAATCGCTGACCATCCACGTAGCGAGGGTCCGAGGTGCGTTCGCGGCGTTTCCGTCCTACCGGGGGAACTACAGGAATGGTGAAAACTTTGGCCATGAAACCCACATTCTTTTGCGCGGTGGAGTCTTCCGGTCGTGGCCGAAAGTTGCGCAGGGGTAGTATAGCGGCTCACGTGACGATTTTCAGCCCTTATCTTTGGACCGATTTCATCGCAATCCGGAGCAGGAAACCAGCTGATTACCCCTGTGGAGACAAGAACTTGGTCTTGCCGGTGGTTTTCAATTTGAACACTGAATCGGGAATCTTCTGATTGATCTGGATGTTCGAGTACTTGGCCAGGCGGTAGTCTCCGGAAGGTTCGAACAGTTGCTGCTGCACCGAGACGCCGCGCGCAGGATCGATCCAGAGAATGATGTGCGAGAACACGTTGCGCACTTTGGACGTCTTGGGAACCAGGTCGAGCTTGGCCGTATCCTGTCCTTCGATTTTTTCCGTGCCCAGGTGCTTCACGTCGAACGACTTCAACATGTCGTGGCCGCCGCCTCCGAAGCCGAGCACCAGGTAGCTTTCGAATGCTGCCCGGTCCTTGCCGGCATTGTAGGAAGTGACCTGTTCGATCTTGGGCTGATAAATCTGGACCTTGCTGTCGGTAAAGAGAATGTATTTGCGGTCCGGTTCGGTGATGTCGGCAGCCATGTGGACCTCGTTCCCGGTGCGCCGAAAATACACTTTCCCTTTCTGCGTATCGGTCTCGTCCACAACTTTCTGATACTGGTTCCAGACGAATTCCGCCTCGGTGGTGCGGAAGTTCCTGGCCGCGACATCCATCTGATTGAGAACTTTTTCGAGGTCGGAGTTTGATTGTGCCGAAGCCAGGCCGCCGACGGCGAGCACAAACAGAGCGAGCAGAGATTGCAGAAACGGTTTCATCGTTAGTTCGTCGTTACCGCAACTACTCCCTTTGCACCCAGACTTTGTACTGCAAAATGCGGCCCGCGCGATCGCGGACAGTGTCCACTTTCGAGATACTGACTTCGCCCGAGATCGGCTCGATGATCCTGAGCAGTTCCGCCCGAACCTGCGCGTCGTCGTGGCCTGAAACGGCTGCGCCTTCAATGTCATAAACGAAGCCGCCGTGCCCGTCGGGTGCGACCACTACTTCGGTACGATGCGGGATGTGCTCCACTGGTTTGTCTTTGAAATTGATCCAGTAGGGTGAAAAGAAGACGAAAATCAGGATCAGCGTGACCATGATGTCGTACTGAATGGTCCCGCGCTCGTATGACCAGAGGATGTAGCCGCGAATTGTGCGCCAAATGGCGTTCATCGGCACCGTGGGCGCGCCCTGAACACTGGTGCTGACCTCTGCCCTGTCCAAGTCTAGTTTCTACTCCTTTGCTACGCAACGTAGATGTCGAGCAGACTGCCGAGTTGCTTCAGAACTTTTTCGGCACAATGCGATCGGCGCCCAGGTAAGGCCGAAGGGCTTCCGGAATGATGACGCTGCCATCGGCCTGCTGATAATTCTCGACAATCGCAACCCAGGTGCGCCCGACTGCCAGAGCACTGCCGTTCAGCGTGTGCACGAAGTCGTTTTTGTTCTTCCCTTCCGGACGGTAGCGGATGTTCGCGCGTCGCGCCTGAAAACTTTCAAAGTTCGAGCACGACGAAATTTCGCGGAACAACTGCTGGCCCGGAAGCCAGACTTCGATATCGTACGTCTTTGCGGAGGAAAAGCCCATGTCGCCGGTGCAAAGCGCCACCACTCGATAATGCAGGGCCAGTCTTTGCAGGACTTCTTCGGCATTCCTGGTCAGCTTTTCCAGTTCGTCGTAAGACTGTTCCGGTCTTGCAAATTTGACCAATTCGACTTTTTGAAACTGGTGCTGGCGGATGATGCCGCGAACATCTTTACCGTAGGAGCCGGCTTCACTGCGAAAACAGGGGGTGTAGGCCGTAAGCGATAGAGGCAGGCGTGATGCGTCGAGCGTCTCGTCGCGATAGAGGTTCGTGACCGGAACCTCGGCGGTCGGAATCAGCCAGAGGTCTTTGTCGCCGTGCGACACCTTGAACGAGTCGGAGGCGAACTTGGGAAGCTGGCCGGTGCCGTACATGGAATCAGAGTTCACCAGGTAGGGCGGAAGGACTTCGGTATATCCATGCTCGCGAGTGTGGAGGTCGAGCATGAAGTTGGCAAGGGCGCGCTCGAGGCGGGCGCCGAGATCCCAATAGACTGCGAAACGGGCGCCGGAAAGTTTTGCGGCCCGCTCCAGATCGAGGACCCCGAGCTTTTCCCCAAGGTCCCAGTGCGCCTTGGGAGTGAAATCGAATTGCGGCGGTGCACCCCAGCGGCGGACTTCGACGTTGTCGTCGGCCGACTTGCCAACGGGAACTTTGTCGCTGGGGATATTCGGGATGCCAGCGAGGATGTCGCGCAAGCGGGTTTCGAGATCGGTCGCCGCTTTTTCCTTTTCCTGTATCTGCTCGCGCAAGGCCTTGGTCTCCGCCATTTGCGCGGTGCCGTCCTGGCCGGATTTTTTCAGCCTGGCAATTTCCTCCGAGGCCTGGTTGCGGCGAGCTTTCAGAGCTTCGGCCTGGGTGATGGCCTGCGAGCGCTGCGTGTCAACGTCGCGGAAATCCTTGAGGACGTCAGCCGGATCCATACCGCGCTGGCGCAGCTTTTCCTCGACCAGGGACAGGTTGTTGCGGACAAAACCAAGCTCAAGCATGGAAGCTATTTAATGTACCGGAAAGAGAGGAGGAGTGCTATGGCGGCGGTTTCGAACCGTGTGGGGGACAGCCGGGGGCGGCTGTCCCTACACGAAAATGGGCCGATGGTTGCGCCTTTCCGCGCGGGTTCCTCACGAGAGACTTGGCGCGAAAGGCAGAGTATGCAAGAAAAAACCATGACGCGGAAACGGCTCGCGATGGTTGTTTTGCTGTGTTGTCTCCCGACCATAGCGGCTTCGCAGCAGGGCGCGGCGGGGTCTGGCGATGTGCTGGCGCTGGAAAAGAAATGGACCGAGGCTTACAAGCATCGTGAAATTTCTTTGTTGTCCACATTGCTCGCCGACGGTTTCATCATCACGGTCGAGGACGGCAGCACCTACGGGAAAGAAGGCTATATCACCCACACCGCCGATGCGTCGGTGCAGGTGGAGGTGGCGGAACTTGCAGACCTCAAGCTGCGACTGCATGGCAACACCGCGGTGGTCACGGGCGCGTATCACGAAAAAGGGAGGTCCAACGGCAAGCCCTACGAGTATCACGACCGGCTCACCGATGTGTGGATGAAAGTGGGTAGCAAATGGCAGGTGATTGCCTCGCACTACAGCGTCCCCGTCAAGCCATGAGAGGAACCCCGGGCGAGAGCGGACTCGTCGTCGGACCTTCGCTCGACTGGCCAGCCGGGGGCGGCTGTCGCTGCACAGATTACCGGAACCACAGCGACCAGACCACGTCCACGGCAGTGTGGGTAATCACGGAGGCCAGGATCTGACGGTTGGCGCGCCAGGCTCGGCCATAGAAGATTCCGGCAAGCGTGGCCAGAATGACGTATCTCCAGTTGAAGACGGCGCGCTTGTTGAAGTGCGAGAGTCCGAAGAGGGTGGCCGCGATGAGCAACCCGCCATAGCGTCCGAAGCGCGTTTCGAGCAGGTTCTGGAGAATACCTCGGAAGAACATCTCTTCCGGGATCGCGACCAAAAGAAATGTGCCGAAGATAGCGGCCAGGGCTGCGATTGCGGTTGGAACGCCGCGGTGAAAGTGGATGAAGTGCAGGGCCAATCCAAGCCCGATTCCGATCGGAGCATAGAACAGCCACTCGCGAAGTCCGATCCATACTGCTCTGCGTGTCGGAATGAATGAATAGCCCATTCCTTCCAGGCTTCGAACCACTCCATACAGGTAAAGGACCAGGTCGGCCACGTAGAGCTTTGGCAGGGCCGCCAGTCCATCCTCTTGCCACGCGGGCTGCAACAGGTGAGTCATATAGATTGCAACCAGGCTTGCCAGAACAACCGCATCCTGCCAGGTGATCTTGGGCGCATGGGATGAAGTCTCAAGCAAGATCGCGAGAATCACTGGCAGCATGAACATCCAGATGACAGGGAGCCAGTGATGAACAGGCTCGAAAAGGTTGAACAGCAGCGCTGGAAGGCCCAGTGCAGAGGGCAGGAGAATCCTCGCCGCACGGGACTTGACTCGCTCGCGCAGCCAATCGCCGGCGCCGAATCCGAAAAACCACAGCGGTGCGAGGAGAAGGACGAAGCTCGCCAGGGCGTACGGCAAGCGCGCACCAAGGCTGGCGGCAACGACCGTGCGAGTGATACCGACGCGAAATGCGAAGACTATCAGCGCGTAGGTGGCGAGCGCCCAGGTTGTTCGGCTGCGGTTCACCGTCGGATCATTCTAGTGCACGCAGGATTCGTCGCCTGCGGCTCAGGATGGCGTCACGGATGAGTGGAACCATTGGCGTGGCTGATCGCACGCTGTACACTACATCGCGATGAGATTCCCCTGGCGGGTGCTGGTCGTCAGCCTGATTACTGTCGGCCTGCTTACCACTTCTTTCGGATCGGCTTATAACGCGCGCCCCAAGCTGATTGTCATCGTAGCCATTGACCAGTTTCGCGGGGACTACCTGGAACGGTATCGCGACCAGTTCGGCGAGGGCGGCTTCCGCCTGCTGCTGGACCACGGCGCATACTTCCCCGATTGCAATTACGATTATGCAAACACGCGCACTGCCCCTGGACATGCCACGTTAGGCAGCGGCGCTTACACCAACGGGCACGGAATTATCGCCAACGAATGGTGGGACCCCCAGAAAAAGAAGACGGTGACCTCGGTGCAGGACGATGCGACGAAGATCGTCGGCGGGGACACCAGTGGTCCCGGATCCTCTCCGCACAACCTGCAGGCTGACACGCTGGGCGACGAGTTGAAGCTGGCGACGCAGGGCAAGGCGCGTGTATTCGGGATCGCGCTCAAGGACCGCGCCGCGATTCTTACCAACGGCTTTTCGGCAGACGGGGCGTACTGGATTGATTACAAGACTGGCGCATGGATCACTTCGACCTATTATCGAAACGACCTGCCGAAGTGGGCGCAGGAATTCAACAGTAGCCAGCGCGCGGAAAAATACTTCAATCGCGAGTGGAAGGACGCGAGCGGCAACGTGCTGCGTTCGACTACGGCGGGGGCGCGCGGGTTCTACGAAGTAGTCGGTTCGACGCCGTTCGCCAATGATTACGAATTTGAGTTTGCGCGCGAGTTGATCACCTATGAGCGCCTGGGGGCTGGACCGGCGACCGATCTGCTCACGATCAGCCTTTCGGCGAATGACATTCTTGGACATCAGGTGGGACCGGACTCTCCGGAGATGGAGGCCATGGTCCTGGCCACGGACCGGCAGCTTGCCGATTTTTTCACCTTCCTTGGTCATCAGCTGGGCATGGCCAACGTATGGATTGCGCTCTCGGCCGATCATGGCACCGCGCCGCTGCCTGCAACCGCCGCAAAGTGGAGAATTCCCGCCGCCAACCTGGCTGCCAGCACGTTGCGCAAGCAGATGAATACTGCCCTTTCGAGCCGGTTCGGCAAGCAGGCCGAGTATGTGCAGACGTTCGACTATCCGCTTGCCTGGCTCAATGACGGAGCATTCACCGCCGCCCGAGTGAAAGAAGACGACGCCGAGCGCGCGGTTGGTGACGCGATGAAGCAGGTGGGAATTCGCGCGTACTACACCAAGTCACAACTCGCCGAATTCAAAACTCCCGCCACCGAGGAAGGCGAAAGATACGCGCACAGCTATTCCCCCCTTGGCGGGTGGTACGTCATGGGCGTTCCTGCCCCTTTTACGGTCGGAACCGCCTCGGGCACCGATCACGCCTCGCCTTACAGCTACGATACGCATGTGCCGCTTGCGCTCTATGGATTGCCCTTCCAGGCGGGGACCTATCATGCACACGCGGAACCGGTGGACCTGGCCGTGACCCTGGCGTCGGTGCTGGGCATCAACGCTCCCACCCACGCAAGCGGGCGAGTTCTGACCGAGGCGCTGGCCCATCATGCCGACAATTCCTCTTCTCCCGAGCGCGTGAAACCCACAAAACGCAACCGTGCAGAGGACATCAAACCGGCTTCATACATAGTGAATGGGGATGTCCGATGACGCCAACCCCACAGCGATTGACTGACCTCTCCGTCAGCGTTGCCGGCATTCAGTTGAAGAACCCTGTGATTGCGGCCAGCGGAACTTTCGGCTATGGAGTGGAATTCGAAGATGTCGTCCATCTGGACCGGCTCGGCGGATTTGTGGTGAAGGGGCTTTCGCGCGAGCCGATGACCGGCAATCCTCCGCCGCGTTTGTACGAGACAGCGGCGGGAATGCTGAACGCGATTGGATTGCAGAACATTGGCGCGCGCGCGTTTGTGGACGAAAAGCTGCCCCAGTTGCGGGAGATCAAAAACATTGTGGTGTTCGCCAACGTGTTTGGCTACACGCGCGAGGATTACGAGCGCACGTTACAGATTCTGAATGAGGGGGAAGGCATTGCCGCGTACGAATTGAATGTATCGTGCCCGAATACCGCGCACGGCGGGATTCAGTTTGGCAGCGATCCGCGGTCTCTTGATGAGGTGGTAACGCTGGCGCGAAGGATTTCGCAACGGCCGCTGATCGTGAAGCTGTCACCCAACGTGACCAGCATCGCGCAAATGGCGCACGTAGCCGAAGAAGCCGGAGCGGACGCGATCTCGCTGGTGAATACGTTTATTGCGATGGCAATCGATCCCGAGACGCGCAAGCCGCGGATTGCGAACGTGACCGCAGGCTTGTCCGGGCCCGCGATCAAACCGATTGCCTTGCGCATGGTGTACGACGCGGCGAAGGCGGTGAAAATTCCGATCATTGGCATGGGCGGCATCTCGACGGCTGCCGACATTGTTGAGTTCATGTTGGCAGGCGCCACGGCAATCCAGATCGGGACTGCGAGTTATTGGGACCCGGTGGCGACGGAGAAGATTGTGGCAGAGCTCGAAACCTGGTGCAGTGAGCACGGCGTAGATCGGGTGGCGAGCCTGACGGGTGGATTGGTGATGGAGTGAGTCGCGCGCTCGCTTTCCCCCTTGTCATTCCGAGCCGCAGGCGAGGAATCTGCTGCCCCGGCAATACCTCACCGCAAGCGAGAGCAGATTCCTCCCGTTGGTCGGAATGACAATTCTCAATTTCAGCGCGAACCGTTTTACATTGTCATTCCGAGCCGCAGGCGAGGAATCTGCTTGCCCCGGCATCACCTCACCGCAAGCGAGAGCAGATTCCTCCCGTTGGTCGGAATGACAATTCTCAATTTCAGCGCGGCCAGCGTGCCAATATCGCGCCCATCGCGAGGTAGCAGACCAACTGGTATCCAGTGTTGATGAGATAGAGCTTGAACGGCTGCCGGCCGAAGAGCGCGCCCGTCAGTTGCACCGTGGTGACGAAGCCAAGCCAGATTGCGAACCCGTATTTCATTCCGTACAGCACGGAATTCACCGAGGCCACATCAATGATCTTTGCCAGTACAAACGCTGACGCCAGGCTGGCGAGAAAAGATATCGCGTAGGTCTTGCCGGCGCTCTTGCGCATTTCTTCCAGCTTGGCGTGGTCGTTGGGGTCGTATCCCATGAGCGCCATCCAAGGGCGCGCAAACAGCAGCGGAGAGTACCAGAGAAATCCGAGGACCATGGTCGCGATGGCGGCCACGAGTACAGACCACAGGTTTACATCCATGAAACTCATGGAGCAGGCCTCCGCATAAGAATCTCGGCGAGGCCGCTATCGTAAGCTGAACGCCGGGCCAGGAAAAGGAAAAACTAACGCCCGCTGGTGTACCAGATGGAACCTGGTGACTTGAAATTCAGGCCCTCGCCCCAGACCGCCTGGGTCTGTCCGCGGCTGTCAATGGCGATTCCGAAATAATCTCCAAAGGGAAATGCGAAACCTTCGGGCTTGATGTAGTTGTAGCCCGGCACGTAGGTGGAAAGCCGAACCTCGGGGGACCAGGTCGCACCACCGTTGGTGGAGCTTCGATAGTAGGTATTCCAGCGCGCAGAGTTGCGGGTATCCATCCATGCGATGCGAACGTCGCCCGCGGGGCCCGACGCGATCGCGGGAAACGCGTGCTCGACAAATCCGTTTGCGGTGGAGACATCGAGCCGGGGAGACCAGGTCGAACCGCCGGTCGTGGAGGAGGAGAAGTAGATCCGTTCCGGGTTGCGATCGGCCGCCCCCGAGTTCCACAACGCGAAGAGGGTGCCGGCGTTGTCGGAGGTCATGGTGATCTGCGCGCCCAGATAATTCCATCCGCACTTGGAAGCGGAGCAGTCGGGCGGCGTGCCCGACGTGTCGAGGCGCGTGTTAATCCAGCTTTGCCCCAAATCATTGGAGCGGCTGATGTAGAGGTTGACGGCGCGCGCTCCCCTGCGGGTATAACCCGACCAGGCGAAGTAGACGGTCCCGGCGTTGTCCACGGTCCCGCCACCGGGCAGGGCCCAGGTCAGCCGTTCGGCGGAAGGCACAATCGAAGAAGCGAAGGTAAGCCCGCCATCGTGCGATGAAGCCACCCACATGCGACGATCGTGGTTGAAGGCGACGTAAACGTCTTCGCCGCGAACCGCGAGCGTTGGCTTGTCGATGTCATTGAGTTTGACGGCGAGCACGACCGACCAGCTTTGCCCAAAGTCGGACGACTTGGCCACGGCTACGTCAGTCTTGTTGTCCTGCAGCCACGCGGCGTAAACGGTGCGGCGATCATTGGGATCGATCACGATCTGCGGATCGAACTGCCCCGAACCGGGCGGGGTGATGGCGCGAGGAGCCTGGAAGGTGGATCCGTTGTCGTTGCTGACCACCAAGGTCAGGGTGGGGATGGCGCAATTCGCGCAGCCGGGCATGGTTCCATATTGCGGATAAAGGATGTAGACGTGCCCGTAGCCGTCGGCGGCGATCGATGGCTCCCACTGGTCTCCGATGGTGAATCCCAGCCTGGCTTGCGGAGCGAAGGCCGGGGCAGCCGCCAGCGCTCCCGGGACGAGGACCAACACCGTCGCCAGAAGAACAAGGAGGAGCCAGAATCTGAATCGTGGTTGGCTGGAAGTCACAGAACCTCGGCCAGGAGAAACGCCGTTGTAAGGAATGTATCGGGAAAGCGGGCCGGGGTCAATGGAATCCGGCACCCGGACAAGCTTTTAACAAGACGTTGACAGAGGGGATTCAGTCACTTAGGAGCGCCTGGTAGGAGCCCTTGCCCATGGTCGGCGAGATTACTCGGCTAGACGAAGGCAAGGGCTCCTGGCAAACGATAAGGTATTACTGGCGATCGCTAAGGTTCGACGGTGGAAGGCTGAGGCCCTTGCAGAGCGTGAAAGCCGGGAGGCGGATGGCTTGTGTTAAGGCCTGGTTTGAACAGTTGGCTCGCCGCTACCTCCCATTTTCATGCATCAATCAGGTTCACGAGCGCGTCAAGTCTTTTGAAACGGTGTTTTACTTCCGCTTGACGCCGACAAGGGACGAGCACACACTTTCCCGGGCGGTTCCGGTCGTCCCCAGCCCCAGCCCGTGACGACCCTATATCGGAGGTACGCGGTGAGACCCTCTCGAAGCTTTGCACTAATTCTTCTCCACAAGCAGGCGCTTGCCGTCTGCTTACTCGTTCTCTGCGTGCCGCTGGCGTACTCGCAAGAGCAAGGAGAGGCTGCGCCGATCAAGACTATTAACCCCACGTTCACAACGATCGACGTGCCGGGAGCAGCGTATACCGAGGCAATGGCCATCGACACCGTTGGAGATATTGTTGGGAGCTACGGCCGGAACTCCGCTTCCGACTCCACAGGCTTCCTTTACACAAATGGAGTATTCACCTTCTTCAGCTACCCTGGATCGGTATTTACTATACCCTTAGGAATCAACGACTCGGGTGTGATTGTTGGTCACGCAGGGCAATCCCCGGTCGTTAGCTTTTTGTACGACGGCATAGGGTTTACGACGCTCCAGGACGGTGCCGATAGCGCGACTTTTGCCAGCGGAATCAATAACGCGGGGATCATTGTGGGCGGCGCTGGAACCATCTACACGACCCGGGCCTTCATGATGCGGAACGGTCACTATAGAACCATCAAGTTTCCGGGTAACTATGTTTACGCACAGGCCGAGGCGATCAACAACTTCGGGGAAATCGTGGGCTATGGAGATGATTGTGGGTATGCGATTAAGAACGGAAAATTTCGTCACGTCGAAATCCCTGGTGCCATGCGAACAGCTGCCTTGGGGATCAATGATGGCAGCGCAATTGCTGGCTGGTACACTCGGTCCGGGCCGTGTACCGTTCTGGACTGTGCTTTTGTCTTAATCAATGGAACGTACTACTCCTTCGCCTACCCCGGCGCGATGGGCACCTTCGCTACAGGCATAAATAACTCTGGAAAGGTCGTCGGTGTATATTTGCTTAATGACAACAGCCTACACGGCTTTGTCACTGACCCCGTTTTCCCAGAACTGCAATGAACATAACCGGGGCAATGAAGGGCGGATAGAGCCGGTCGCCGCCTGTCGGATTTGTTGGCAGGCGGCCATGGTGATAAGTCGCCTGCCAGCGCAATTTAATTTCCGCTCAGAATACTCTCCAGTGCTGTACGAACTGCGAACCACTCTGCGAGGTGAAGAACGTGACCATTTGCTTGGCTGCCTTCTTGGCACCCGCTGCGCTTGGATGGGTGAAATCGCCCCAGTAAGTCGTTTGATCGTTTTGATCGCCGAAGCGGACGTCCTTTTGATTCCCGCTATCACATCGAGGATCGTTCTGGCCGTTGCACCAGTTGAGTAAGTCAAAGTTGCGCTGCTTGATCCCGTCCGCCCACAGGTACGGTCCCCAGTCGAGTGCCGTGATTCCCGTGGGTAAACGTCATTTGGAGATAGCTATTGAAATATCGCGATTGCACTCATCATCGCTAAAGGCAGCCCTCTATGTACTGGATGACGAACGGACGTTGTCATTCCAGCGGCGCTGTCCAGCTTCGCTGGCCAGGACAGCCGAGGGCAGCTGCCCCTACATGACAAAAGGCCGAGGGCAGCTGTCCTACACGACCAATTGTGCACACGAATTTTCTGCGGGACGTTGCGTGGAATAACTTTTTGCCCCATCCTGAATAGCGCCAATCACGGCCGCGGCCGGGATCCATAAGGGCGCGGCACAGGGAGACGTTCGATGAGGCTTACAACAACCCTACTTGCAATCCTCTTACTGTTCACCGGCGCTGCTGCTTCCCAGAATTTTCAAGTGGTTCACACCTTCAGCGGGCCGGATGGCAGCTTTCCCAATGGAGATTTGTTCCGCGACGCAGCGGGCAACTTCTACGGGACGACTCAATTCGGAGGCGCCTCGAATCAAGGCGTCGTGTTCAAGCTGGATTCCAGCGGCAAAGAGACCGTGCTGTACAGCTTCACGGGCGGGAGCGACGGAGGAATTCCGATTGGAAGGTTAGTCGGCGGCGGGGGAAACTTCTACGGAATCACCTCTGCTGGCGGAGATCCCACGTGCAGTTGCGGCACGGTGTTCAAACTCGACTCGACCGGCAAGCTCACCGTACTGCATAGTTTCACCGGAGGCATGGACGGCGCGCAAAACCCGGGACAGCCAGAGCTGGGATTGGTGCTGATCCATGGCGACTTTTATGGAGCGGCAAGCTTTGGCGGCACGCTTGGCTGCGATGGCAGCCTGGGCTGCGGAGTGATCTTCAAAATCACCCCGGCTCTCACGGAATCGGTGCTATATCGGTTCACCGCACAGGCGGACGGAGGATTTCCCCAAGACCTGATTCGCGACCAGTCGGGCAATCTATACGGCGCAACTGGCGGCAGTTACATGGCGGGGAACGCCGGAACTGTCTTCCGCATGGATACTGCCGGGAACCTGACAACCCTGTATACCTTTCCAGGCGGCGCTTCCGGGAGTTCTCCGCGTTGGCGCCTGGTGCGCGCGGCAACTGGTCTCATCCACGGCGTGACTCAGTTCGGCGGCAATACTTCCTGCGCCCTGGGATCGATTGGCTGCGGCGCGGTGTTTAGTCTCGACGCTACCGGGAAGGAAAAAGTCCTGCACACGTTTGGCAAGCAGGCGGGGGATGGAGAGGAACCGTCTGGCGGCCTGCTGGATGTAGCGGGCAGCTTCTACGGCGCCACTTTCTACGGCGGAATCATCAATTCAACTTGCTCGTTCGGCTGTGGAGTTGTGTATCGAGTGAATGACGGCGGGCAGTATTCTGTCCTCTACCGGTTTACCGGCGCGGCTGACGGATGGCTTCCGACCGGAGGTTTGACCGCAGATGGCAGCGGCAACGTGCTCGGCACGGCTGAACTCGGCGGCACCGGAAGCGGGGTTGTCTTCAAAATCACGCCCTGATGAGAAGATGCTTTAAGCGATCAGCTCTTCTGCGGCGGGCCCGCTTGCGAGCCAGAATAAAATCGCGCGAGGTTCCTCCTGGAGAACCTGTAATTTTTCGGGCTGGCGAGGATGGCGTTAAAACGAAACCTGAGGGTCGTGAACTGGATCGGAGTGCTTCCGGCGGTCGCCATCTGCACTGCCTGCAATCAGGAGTTCAAAACCCCGGTCGCGTCGTTGAAGCGGCTCGCGGATGCGCAGGCAAGCCTGAGCCGGCAATTCCTTGAGCACCGATGTAAAGCCGAAGATCCTATGCAGGGCTAGCGCCCCACCTTCTGCGCAATTGGCTGCGCCTCGTGCGGATTGAACGTGCCGTCGCCGGAATACTTGGCTCGAATCTTGTGAATGCCGAGGTTCAGTCGCGAGGTAGTGACGCTGGCCTGGCCATTGGCCAGGGTCCCACTCCCGAGGGGCAGCGCGCCATCCATGAAAATCACCTTGCCTGTTGGCGTGCCCACTCCTTTCAAGCTTGATCTCACGGTCGTGGTGAATGTTACTGGTTGTCCCAGGGTGGAAGGATTCGCAGAGCTCGTTGTCTTGAGCAACGTGCCACCGGTGTTCAGCAAGATGCTTATTACGTCAACGCTGTTCTGCCGTGAAAAGAGGTACCCATTCGCGGTCATCAGGTCGTCTGCGCCACCTGGATCGAGATCGGACACCGCCACCGCGTTGGGATATGCTCCCGTCGAATATTGCAGTTCGGTCTGAAACGTCCCGTCGCCATTGCCCAAAAGCACGCCTGCCGTCCAGGGGAACTGAAAATGTGCGAGAGCCAGATCGTCTTTACTGTCGCCGTTGAAGTCTCCTACTGCTAACGACTGGCCATAGGAGGTCGGATATTCAACCGGCGGTTGGAAGCTCCCGTCTCCATTGCCCAACAGTATGGAGAAGGTGGAGACTTCATTGGCGGTCGCCAGGTCAGGCTTACCATCCCGGTTGAAGTCGCCAAGCGCCACGCTATCGGGCTGGCTTCCGGCGGCGTACGCTACGGGCGGCTGGAATGTGCCGTCGCCATTCCCCAGGTAGACGCTCACGGTATTACCGAAAGTGTCTGCCCCTGCGAGGTCGGGCTTGCCGTCAGCATTGAAATCTGACGCGACGATGGAGCGAGAACCGCCGCTCCCGTAATCCACATGTGGCTGAAAACTGCCATCGCCGTTACCCAGCAGCACGCTTACGCTGTATCCGGGCATAGCGTAATACGCAGTGGCGAGATCGGCGTTCCCGTCTGCATTGAAGTCCGCGACAGCCACCGAGTACGGACCATAGGCAGTCGGGTAGTCGACGTAAGGCTGGAAGGTGCCATCTCCGTTACCGATGAGCACGCCGACGGCGCTGCCAAATGTGCCACTGGACGTGGCCACCACCAAATCGAGTTTGTTGTCGTTGTTGAAGTCGCCCACCGCTACCGAACCGGCGCCATAGTCGACGGCATAGTCCACCTCCGGTTGGAAAGTACCGTCGCCGTTACCCAGCAGCACGCTCAGAAAGATGTCGGAGTAGTTGGCGACCACGAGATCGCGTTTGCCGTCCCCGTTAAAGTCGCCGGCGGCGATGCTGTCGGGATAGGTGCCCACACCGTAATTCACCGGCGGCTTGAATCCTGCAGCGGTAGCCGCCAAACTTCCGATAAGGAAGTAGAACAGGACTGCGACGGGGGTGTATCGGAACATGCGTTCCTCCTGAGAAGCACGGCTTCATTCTCTTCCTGCAAAATGCACACGCGTTGAGAAAACAAACGCGAAACCGCCAGGCAGATTCCCGAAGTGGGAGCCGAGTTCGAGGTGCTGCCGATCAAAGCTGGATGGATGACTTTCCTTCGCGCTAAGCCGCAGTCAGCAGAATCGGCTCCCCTTTCGTGATGACCAGAGTATGTTCGTAATGCGCCGCGGGACGGCGGTCTGCGGTGCGGACCGTCCAGCCGTCTTTGCCGAGAATGGTACGGCCTGATCCGGCGGCAATGATAGGTTCGACAGTGATCACCAGGCCCTCGGTCAGAATCTGGCTGGCCTCGGGATCAGCAAAGTTTGGGACGCGCGGCTCTTCGTGGATAGTGCGGCCGATGCCATGGCCTCCGAGATCACGGATCACGGAGAACCCGGCGCGGCGGACTTCGCGCTCCACCATGCGCCCGATCTCCGAAACGCGAAAACCGGCGCGGGCCACCAGCATGGCTTTCTGAAACGCGCGCTCGGCGGTATCAATGAGGCGCCGGCTTTCTTCAGATATCTCTCCTACTGGAACGGTGACGGCAGCGTCGGCCATGAAGCCGTCCTTCTCGATGGTGACGTCGAGCTTGAGCACGTCTCCGTTCTGGATCTGGCGATCGCCGGGGATGCCATGGACGGCTTCTTCGTTCAGGCTGATGCAGTTGGCCCCCGGAAAGTTATAGACGAGCGTGGGCGCGGACTGCGCCCCGTTCTGGCGCATGACTTCCGCGCCCACTTCATCGAGCTGCCGGGTGGTGATGCCGGGCCGCACTTGCGCCTTCATGGCATCAATGACGGCGCGTACGATGCGCCCCGCTTCGCGCATCGCCTTCAATTCCTCCGGCCCAGTGATCGACACAGATCCTCCAATGCAGACTATTAGCCTATCTCATTGGAGGGCTTTCGCGGGCCGAGAAATAGCATGAGAGTGAATCCGGCGACGTAGAACGGGGCAGCTTCTGAAAGCGAGAAGCCGATCATCCGCAGCACGAGACCGTAAAGCGCGATGGCCTCGGAGAGCACCAGGGTCAGGATCATTCCCGTGCGCCAGCGGGCGACAGCCGAATTGTCCAGCGTGGGAGCGCCCTGTGCGGGCTGGGTGCGCCGAAGCGTCATTCGTCTGAGGAAGAACAGGACGAAGACGGTGCCGGCGGCGGCCAGCGCGAGTGCCTGGAAGACGATGGGGTTCACGGGATGAACTGTGTGCGGCACTACTTCTCCGATCACAACGTACAAGACAACCGCGCCCAGCATGGCGAACTGCATGATGCGCAACTGCTTGAGTGCTGCGTCCATGGAGAAATTGTGCATAACCTGGGGAGAAATCGGGAGTAACCGGGCCGGTACGGAGGGTTCCAGGCTAGGGCCGGGTTCCGGCTCCCACCAACGCCTTGCCTGGGAAAACTCCCTCCACGATCTTGCCCTTATCCACGACTGGGACCCCGCCCACCACCAGAAATTGCACGCCCACACTCGGCTCCATGGGCTGTTGATAGGTGGAGCGATCCGTGACGGTCTGGAGATCCAAGACCACAATATCGGCGTCGGCACCTTCCTGCAGGCGCCCCTTGGCGCGTGCCGCCGAAGTGGAGCGTTCCAGGAACTGCGCCGGCATCAGCGACATCTTTCGCACAGCATCCATCAGAGTGAGCGACCCCTGGCTCCGGACGTAACGGGCCAGCACACGGGAGTAGGTTCCGGCGTTTCGGGGATGGCCTTTATCACCGTCGCTGGCGATCATGACCAGCGGATTGCGAATCGCGGCATCCACATTCTCCATGCTGTTGCCGAACATGACAGTGAGGTGCGGCTCGGCGGAGTTGTGCAGTTCCTCGAAGCGCTCCTTCGTAAGACGCTCTCCGGTTTCAGGCAGCATCAGGTCGTGATAGGTGATGCCAAATTTCTCCTGCCATCCGGGATTGAACAAAGCGGAGTTGATGTAAGTCATGCCAGCTTCGTAGGGATAGGCTTCGGTGGTCACGTCCAGTCCGCGCGCTCTTGCCCCTGCAACCAGCGTCAAGCAGTCGAGCACGACCGCACGGCAACTGCTGTTGAGGTGCACGATGTGGAGTGGAGCGCCGGAGACGGCGGAAGCGGCGATGACTTCGCTGATGGACTCAATGCTGGACCCAGGTTCGCCATTGCCGCTGCTGCGGACGTGCGTGTACACAGGCGCGCCACGCTCGGCGGCGAGGCGAAAGATCTGGATGACCTCCCAGCGCGTGGCGCCGGGCGTGTACTGAATGCCCATGCCGATGCCAAGGGCGCCGGCGTCAAGCTCATGGCGCAGGCGGGTGGTCATCAGTTCCAGTTGTTGGGGCGAAGCCGGCTTGTCGGTAGCGGCGCCTGATTTCGGGAGTAGCCCGGATTCCGGCATGGGGGTGCCAAACGCGGCGGAGCGCGCAGCCACATGACTGGCCGCGGTTCCGTAATGGATAAGCGCGTGGCCTTCATGCGCTTTCAGAAATGCCGTCACGTCGGGCTTTCCGATTTCCATTTCCAAGGCCGTGGTGACGCCGTCGAGCGCCTTCACACGCTGGCTTTCAGGATCCTGGCCGTGCTGGTGAAGATCGATGAAACCCGGGACCACGATCAGGCCGCGTGCAGCAATCACGCGCTTGCCGGCGAGCGCGTCACTGGAGATCTTTGCGACTTTGCCCTGAGTAATGCCGACGTTGCGGACCGCATCCAGACCGGTTTCGGGATCGAGCACCCGTCCGCCCTCGATGACGACATCGTAGCTTTGCGCCATCGCCAAAAGCGGTAGCAGGATCAGCGTTCCACAGAGCAGGCGCCATTTCATTTGGAGTCTCCCGAGCAACTGTCTTGAGGGCATGATGGTAGCATCACCGGCTTCGCGGGGCTCCAGAGATCATCCGCTAACCGCTGGGCTGGTGCCATGAACCTTCCGGTTATCGCTACCGTTTGTAGGACCGATGTCTAGTTGTACTCCCGTTTTCGACGGCCTGCTCAAGTATCAGCGAAACAAGCATTTGGAGAAATCCTCGCGAAGTCGGCGAGGGTGGGCTCATTGGCAGATGACTTGCCATTGTAAGAAGCGTTTCAAAAACCATTCTGAGCACGGGCAGGCAATCGACGCGAATGAAGCACGTCAAAATCTGGCATCCAGCCAATTCTGCCTTGCCACTATGTTCTCCATTTCAAGCGACCAAGCCTGGCCGCCAGGAAATGAAGAGCCGTGGATTTCAGGGCTCAGGAAGTAAAAATCTCAAAACAAAGTTTAGAAGAGGGGGTTCCACCTATGGCAGTTGATATGAATAAGCTCAACACTTTTATTGGACAATTCGTCGTAGATCTTGGCGCAGCCGTACACACCGGGATGGTGGTGATCGGCGAAAGACTCGGACTATACAAGGCGCTCGCCTCCCATCCCATGACCTCGGCGGAACTTGCGGAGAAGACCCAGACCGATGAACGATACGTGCGGGAATGGCTGGCCTCACAGGCAGCTGGCGGTTACGTCACCTACCACGAGAAGACCAACCAGTTCAGCCTGAGTGAAGAACAGGCTTTCGCACTGGCCAAGGAAGACAGCCCGGCGTATCTGCCCGGGGCCTTCCAATTGGCGTTGGGATCACTGGCAGCGGTTCCCCGCATTGCCGATTCGTTTCGCAATGGGGCGGGAATGGGCTGGCACGAGCATGACGACGCGGTATTTCACGGGTGCGAAAAGTTCTTCCGGCCTGGCTACGCGGCGAACCTGGTGAGTTCCTGGATCCCCGCGCTGCACGACGTGAACCAAAAGCTGGAAGCGGGCGCGCGAGTTGCCGACGTGGGTTGCGGGAAGGGCGCGTCCACCATACTGCTGGCGAAGGCTTATCCGAAATCCCACTTCTTCGGGTTCGACTACCACGACAAGTCCATCGAAGCCGCGCGTGAAACCGCAAAGCGTGAAGGAGTGGGGGATCGGGTCACCTTCGAGGTAGCGAAAGCCAAGGAATTCCCGGGAAAGGACTACGACTTCGTCGCGGTGTTCGATTGCTTGCACGACATGGGCGATCCGGTTGGCACCGCCGCGCACGTGCGGCGCTCGTTGCACAAGGATGGCACATGGATGATCGTGGAACCATTCGCGAATGACGAGTTGAAAGACAACCTGAATCCGGTGGGGCGAGTTTATTACTCGTTCTCTACCTTGCTGTGCACGCCCTGTTCGCGGTCGCAGGAAGTAGGACTATGCCTCGGCGCGCAATCGGGAGAAGCCCGCATCCGCGAGGTCACAGCCTCGGCGGGGTTCAGCCGCTTTCGCAGGGCTGCGGAAACACCTTTCAATATCGTGTACGAAGCTCGCCCCTGAAGCCGAGCCGTGACACTGCAGGAACGCGATGCCCTTGCGCCCGGCGGAGGCCCTGAAAAGGCTTTCGACCGAAAGCGCGAGGGCATCGCACTTTTTTGCAGGCGCATTCATTTATCCCGCGCTGACGCTTGTCCCGCAATATACAGCGTAGGCAGAGCCATTTGCTCACGCTCACAACGGTTAGTGATGATGGGCACCGCTCCCTGGACGCACCCGCAGAAACACGTGGAACGATACCGGATTGTCTCCATAAATGGGATCGAGCGCTGCGGGCTTGGAGTAAAAGGTCACATCCGCGCCCAATCCCACTTGCCAGTTGGAAGTATGGAGAAAGTCGCGCACGCCGCCGAAGGTGTAGGCTCCGATGCGATACGAGGGATGGGTGGGCGCTTCGGGAAATAACTCGTCTTTATCCACCAGCTCCAGGCGCGTGTAAGCGTAGTTCTTCTGCCGGAAGTTGAGCGTGGATTCGAGCAGATAGCTGTTCTGAATGCTGTTGTCGGCCAGCTTGCGCTTGCGTCCCCAGATCACGGAGGTTGCCCAGTTCCCTTCCGCGAGCGGCCGGTTGTATTCGACGGAGGCGGTCTGGCGATGTTCGCTGCCCGGTTCGAGCGCTTCGGGATGCTCGAGGCGCCCGAAACTGTACTGCGCTGTCCAATTCTTCGCGGGAGCCACGCTCAAACGCGCCGACCAGGAATCAAGGGCGTCCAGCATGATCTCATAACGCTTCTCTCCCGGTTCGCGGCCGTTGAACGCGGACGCTTCCAGGCGAAAGCGATCGACGACGATTCCCGTCGTGACCACACCGAAGCTGGTGTGCGTCGAATCCTGTAAATGATGGCTGAGCGGCGCTGCCGGATTTTCCGAGGCCGACTCGCGATGAATGTAAGTGACCGGACCGAGCGCCGGTTCTCCGACGGGTCCGCCGTAGAACTGCCATGAAATTTTTTCCGATAAAGGCCGGGTGTAGAGCAAGGCCAGCTCGCCAAATACGTTGTGCGGATGCTGATGATCCACCAATGCCTGCCCGTGGTAGGTTTCGCCGGTTTGAAACAGAAGAGGAAATCCGGGGTGCGGCGAGGTGAGTGATTCCGCAGAAAACATTTCGCGGAACAGAATCCTACCCTTGCCCAACGAATGCTGCTGCATGAACATCAGATAGTTCACCGACTCGGCTTTGCCGGCCCCGCGCGGGCCGCCTTGCTGGTTGTAAGTTAGGAATAACGCGCCGTGGGCCATCAGGTCCCAGTTTCCCCACTTCTTCATCCAGATCCGCGCCGGCACTGACGCAGGCTGCCAGCCCGTACCGGATCCCGCGTGCGGGGAAGGCATGAAAGTAAGCGCGCTCATGTCCATGTGCGTGCCTGACATGTCGTGCATGGAATGCCTGTCCTGCTGGGCCAAGGCGGAAACAACAATGACGGGCGCAAGAACAATGTAGAAGAAGAAAACTCGCAAATCTCACCTCACGCAAGTCGGACGCGAAAGACACTCTCGCGAAGCAACAGTTCTTGGAGTAACACACGCACCAGGAATTTGCGGTGAGGATTAGACGCGAAGAGGCACGGAGGCAGAGGGTTCGCCCGGGGGCGACGCGGAGTACTGTAACCTCGCTGCAGCCTGCCGATCTACGGGCATGAAAATTTCTGTCGGAAGGTCAATCACGATGTACGCCGAAGAGTCTCCGCGGTCAGAGTGCAGCAGCAGCAAAGAATCGTGCCCGGCCTGGCAGCAGCTGTAACTCACGGGGGCCGGCGTTGGGGGCGCGGGCTGATGACATCCGGCATGCTGCTGACGCGTAGTCCCGGCAGGAAAGGAAACCTGTGCCGCCGCGGCAGCGATCAGGGTCGCAATCAGCGAAAACAGAATCAGGATTTTGCCGAACAAACTCATGGTCAAGAGTTAGGATGCGAAAAGAAACAATTGGTTTCGCACAATTCTACGATCCGGTCAGCTTCACCCGGAGTTCTTCCGGCAGGCGCTCGCGAATTTCCGCGGGCAGGCGATCGTGCACATGGCGGGCGCCGATCTTGGCGGCATCCACCACCGCCATCGGCGCCGGAGTAGCAACCGCGACGATCAGCCAGATCAAAGCGGAAAGCGCGAAGCCCGCGAGGGCAGCAATCTCGAGCCAGAAAGCGTGTCGCGGGCCGAAATGGCGAATGACCCCGAAGGCAAGCAGAAAGATGGCGGCTGAAACCGAGGCCAGCGCAATCAAGCCGACGTCAATGGTCCGATGCAAATGCTGACGCGAGCGGCAATGCTCGCAGGCGGTAAAGTGGTCTTCGTAGTCGCCGCGCATCTCCGGCGCCAGGCCGGAGATATCGTACCGCCAGCCCGCCAGGATCTTACCTACGATAGGATCAACGCACTGACTCATGCTGTACTACAGCCGGATCGATTCCATTGGCTCCGACTGCCCCGCCAGCAACACACGGTTGTGCAGTAAATTCGCGCGAGGGCCTAACGCCTTCTCCGCTGCTCTCCGAGCCAATTCTGGATGATTGTTCTGCTCGGATAGATGCGCCAGCACGACGTAAGTTGCTCCTCCATCATAGTCGCTGTAGAAGAATTCCGCGAGCGCATCGTTGGAGAGGTGGCCTACACGACTCATTACACGCTGTTTAACCGACCAGGGGTAAGGGCCGATGCGCAACATCTCCAAATCATGATTGGATTCGATCAGCAGCACGTCACATCCTCTTAGATGATCGCGGACGCTGACTGGAACGTACCCGAGATCGGTGGCAAAGCCGATCTTGACGCCTTCGGAATGGAAGGTGAACCCGACCGGGTCGGCGGCGTCATGCGGAATGGTGAAGGGCATGACCTCGATATCGCCGATGAGGAAGCGCCGGCCGGCGGGAAATATTTCGAGCTTCGAAAGCTTGGGCGCCTCTCCGGTGGAGTTGCGGATCGAACGCGCCCACGCCTGGTGGGTGGCGCCGGTCATGAAAACCGGGATGCTGAGCTTCTTGGCCAGCGTGGCCAGCCCGTAAACGTGATCGCAATGCTCGTGCGTAATCACGATTGCGGAAAGCGCGTTGGGATCTTCGCCTGCGGCCTTCATGCGCCTGAAAGTCTCGCGGCAGGAAATGCCGGCGTCCACCAGGATGCGGGTGCTCGCACTGCACACCATGGCGGTGTTGCCGCGACTGCCGCTGGCCAGCACCGAGACAGAGACTCCCATGGGAGGAGGATACCTTCAATCGCTGTGGAAGCGGGAGTAACTTTTGGGGGAAGGAGGGGGATGGGGTTCCCGGGCACCGCTGCTGCACGCAAGATCCTTCGAAGCTTCGCTCCTCAGGATGTCGTCACCATCAGATTGACCGCAGCTTGAACAAGCGGTGGATTGAATTCGAAAAGCTCAGCCCTGACTACTTTTTCAGCGCCTGCGCCGCTCGTCTGCCTGCCGATCCGGCATAGGCGCCGGCGGTTCCGGTGAGAAATCCCAGGAAGGCTTCATAAATTTGGGCGCGATAGGGTTTCTCGGTGAGGAACACGTAAGCGAGCGCTTGCAACACCGGAACAAAGATAGCGACCAGCACGATCCAGCGCCAAGGCCGTTCCGGACGCAGGATTCCCAGAACCATAGTCGAGATGAGCACGAAAAGCGCGGTCAGCAGCAGGTCGCCGAGTCTCACATCGAGCAGGCCAGCGGAGACGCCCAGGACAACAGCCAACGCGTAGATGGGAGCGTCTTTCATGGAGGGTTGGCGGTTCTATTGCCGACTTCCAAAGTGCTGATTCTTGAATAATGATGTTTGTCGAAGCAAAACCAAACTCAAGATCTTTCAATCGGCGTCGGAAAATCTGCAGTCAGTATTGATAGAACCCCCTTCCGCTCTTCCTTCCCAGCCATCCTGCGTCCACCATTTTGATCAGCAGGGGGCAGGGCCGGTATTTGGGATCGCCGAGTCCATCCTGCAGGACGCGCATGATGTCGAGGCAGACATCGAGGCCGATGAAATCCGCGAGGGTCAAAGGCCCCATGGGATGGGCCATGCCGAGTTTGAACACTTCGTCCACGGCTTCGGCAGTGGCCACTCCTTCCATCACGACGTACATGGCTTCATTGAGCAGCGGCATGAGTACGCGGTTGGAAACGAACCCCGGCGCGTCGTTGACTTCCACCGGCGTCTTGTCGAGTTTCACCGCCAGCTCACGGACCGTCTGGAAGGTCTCGTTCGAGGTGGCCAGGCCGCGGATTACTTCCACCAATTTCATCACCGGCACCGGATTGAAAAAGTGCATGCCGATGACCTTATCGGGGCGCTTGGTCAGGGCGCCAATCTTCGTTATTGAAATCGAAGAAGTATTGGAGGCGAGGACCACTTCCGCGCGGCAGATGCGGTCGAGGTCGCGAAAGATTTCAGCTTTGATTTCAAACTTCTCGGTAGCCGCCTCGACCACGAAATCGCAAGCCGCCAACTGGCTGCGATCGAGTACCGTCTCGATGCGCTTCAAGGCCGAAGTGCGGTCATCGGCAGTGATTTTATTCTTGGCCACCTCGCGCTCAAGATTTTTGCCGATGGCAGCAAGACCGCGATCCAGGAATTTCTGTTCGACATCGCACAAGACCACCTGAAATCCAGCGCGCGCAAAAATATGCGCAATGCCGTTGCCCATGGTTCCCGCGCCAATCACCCCGACGCGACCTACGTCGCTCATAAGTGCTCCTTCGTTCCAAGAGAAACTGGCAAGTCTAACACTTGCGCGAGCGCGGACTTAACCCGTAACGGCCGGAAAAGTTGCTGCGGGAAAAGCCGTTAAGGTTCGCTTAAGGTTAACAAAGTAAAGAATTTGCGCGCGGAGGGGCAGCAAAATACCAGGGCGCTCGCATCGGATTTGTGTAGATACCGAGGCCACTCACCGGAACGGAGGGCGATGCAGAAAGCGGTAAAGCCCTCCGAAACCGGAAAGAGCGCGGTGGGAGGAACCATGAGACGAGAAATGAAGATGGCAGCTTACCTGATAGCGCTCACGCTGATGCTGAGCGGATTGGCGCTCGCCCACGACGACGATGATGATGACGACTATTATCGCGGCAATCGTGGCAACGCCTCGCAAGCGCACCAGTACGGATACAACAACGGCTACCGCGATGGCCTGCGCCACGGACGCGAGGAAGCACGCGAGAACGATCCGACAGACTTCCGCACTCGCGAATATGACCGCGCCACCAATGGATACCAGGGTTGGATGGGACCGAAAGACCGCTACCGCGATGGTTATCGCGACGGCTACGAACGCGGTTACCGGGAAGCGTTCTATCAGGGCAACCGCGGCGGGGGCTGGTGGGGCGATGGAGACCATGACCGCGACGACCGCGTGTACCGTCCCAGCAATTGGCCCTGGAGCCGCGGCGGAAGTTGGGGACGCAGCCCGGCCTACAACTACGGTTACCAGGATGGCGTCACCGTAGCGCGTTCGGACCAGCAACGCGGGAAGCAATTCAACTCCAGCCCGCGCGGCGATAATCATTCCGATCGCGGCTACAGCTCGCAGTATGGAAGTAAGGACGAATACAAGTCTGAATATCGCAACGGCTATCGCCAGGGGTATGAGGCCGGTTGGGGACGGGGATACGGACGCTACTGAAGCGTTGTTACCTCGTAAACAGGGGCCGTCGGGTCATCCCGGCGGCTCTCGTGTTTTTTTGGCTCAGTTCACGCGGCTGGGAGCGCTGCTCCTACGCGATTTCGAGGCGCGCTCGGTGCTGCACACGTAGCGATAGTACAAGCCGTGCAGATC
Source organism: Terriglobales bacterium (assembly GCA_035652095.1). Lineage (GTDB taxonomy): Bacteria > Acidobacteriota > Terriglobia > Terriglobales > Acidobacteriaceae > DASREM01. The sequence continues at coordinate 37,602 of DASREM010000021.1, forward strand.
TTCGCTCAGCTGGCGAACGATATTCATGCAGAATTCGGGATGCTCGCGCAGATAGTGGAGTAACTGATCGCGGTCCACAAACGCCAGTTCACACTCCACCATGGCCTCGGCGTTTAGTTTGTAAGGCTCCCCGCTCAAGGCTTCGCTCAATCCCAGGACACATCCGGGACCCGCGACCTCAAACAGGGTCTGGCCGGACGGTCGCGGCAAGGACAATCCTACCTGCCCGGATTCAACCAGGTAAATTCCGGCCACCGGCTGGCCGAACTGAAAAGGCGCAGCTCCGGCAGGGTACTTGCGCGTAATCTTGAGCGCTCGCAATTCCTCCCACAGGTCAGGGGAGCGCTGGTTCAGGCACGGATTCTGGAACATCGGCTACTTCCAGGTTTTCTTTTATCGCATGAGAAACCGGCCTTATGTGACCAGAATCACTGAGGTGAGTGACGGGTTTCGCCGAGTGCGGAGGCCGGAATTTCGCGCCACTGCGGGCAAGACGGGTACCTTAACGGGCTGCGCAGCTGCGCTCCGCTGGACGGGTGTGGCGTCCGTCTCCGTGAGCTGGCATGATTACTGCCTTTGCAGAACCTCGTCGATTGCGACTTTGCCACCCTTATCCACGTTCACTACTTTCTGGATGGGCGCAAAGCCGGACATGCTGATGTCAATCACATAGGTTCCCGGATTGAGGTAGAAGTCCACTGGGGACGACTTGTCGAGCACGCGACGGTTGACCGCGATCTGCGCGCCCTTGGGATTGGTCTTGATGCTGACGGTACCCATTCCTGCCGTGTCGCCGCCGCCGAACACTTTCTTGAATTTGCTGACCGTCTTGATCTCATCGGTTGAACCGAGCGGGCGAAGCGTAGCGGCGTAATGGAACGTCTGGCCGGGCTGGAGGTTCGCTGTCGTGGTCTCGTCGAGGTATCCCGGCTTCTTTAGCAGGATCGTGTGGTTGCCGGTCTTCTCTACCGAGAGCTGGGTCGGGGTGATGTGCCCGGTATTTTTGCCGTCGAGATAAATTTCTGCGCCCACTGGATCGCTGGTGATCGAAACCCCTGCGCTCAATTGCGCCAGCTGCACCACCAGGAACGATTTGCTGCCGGAGCCGACTTCGATCGTGCGGGTTTCGGCGCCGAAGCCGGGCCGGCTGACCGTGATGGTGTGCTGCCCCGGCGTCAGGCCAGTCAGATTAAATGGAGTCACCCATCCGCTTTCGTTGTGTCCGTCAACCGCGATCTGCGCTCCTTCCGGGGTCGAGTTCACGGTAAGTTGTCCGGGAATGAGTGCGGGAGCGGGCGCCGCAGCAGGCTTGGCGTTCTTCTTCTGCTTCGGGTTGGTATGTTTTGGAGTGACCGAAACGCTGGATGGTTCCGCCGGAATCGCCTCTACCGGAGTGGCCACTACTGCCGCAGGTGTGCCGGCCGGGGCGGGCACGGGTTGCGCGGGAGCGGGATTGACGGGAGCCGGGGCTTGCGCAGTCTGCGCCGGCGCGGCTTCCTCATCCGAATTCTCGTTGTGAATATGGAACGCAATTCCCAGGACGACCAGCAACACCACTGCAATTGCCGCAGCCCCCGAATACATGAACAGCTTTGGCGGCGTCTTCTTTATTTCAGTGACGGCTTTCTTCGCTACCTCTCGCGGCTGCACCTTGGGCTTGTCGGGTACCGGCGCTTTGAACACCGGCTGCTCCACTTCCTGCACCGGCTCGGAAGCCGGCGAAGGAGGCGGGGGCGCTACATAAATCTCTTTCAATGGCGGTAATTCGTCGATCTCGGAAAAGCTGGGCCCGCTGACGGCGGGGGCTTTCTTGTTCTCAACCATCGTAGGATCCACGTTGATCGTGGGCGCTTCCGTCTCCGGTTCCACGACCGCGGCGGACATGCTGAATTCTCCTTTCGCGTAGCCGTCAAGGGTTGAGCCAAACTTGGGGGTTGGGTCCTGCGTGGGAGTGCTGGTGTCGGTAACGCCCATGGCTCCCCATCCTGCTGCCGCGGCGGCAGCCTTGCGCTCGAAACTTGGCTTGGCCGGCTCGGACGACGGTGGCGCCGCCTCGTAAGCCGATGGAGCCGCCGGTTGACGAACTGGAGCGGCCGTTTTCACAGCCGGCTTCGGAGTGAATTCCGGGCCTTTATCCGCAGCCGGCTTCGGTGGCGCAGGGTTCGCAACTTCCTTTGCCTTCATCGGCGCGGCAGTTGCGGCTTTCTGTGGAGCGGTAGCCGTGGGGGACGCCGGGGCTGCCTTTTTGGCGCTGGTCTTGGTCGCACTTTCCTTGCAGCGCTCCAGGTCGTTCACCAGGTCCTGGCCCGATTGATAGCGCTCCTCGGGATTTTTGGAGAGCGCCTTCATGATCACTTCGCTGAGAGCGGGATGAATCTTGCGATTCACGTGGTCGGGGGCTACCGGCGTCATCTCCAGGATTGATTGCCGGACTTGATCGGCATCCTCTCCCTGAAACGCCTTGCGCTCGGTGACCATTTCATAAAGGATTGCGGCGAGGCTGAAGAAATTAGAGCGGGAGTCAAGCGGATCTCCGCGTAATTGTTCCGGCGACATGTAATGCAAAACTTCGGGGGCGCAGCCCTGGGCCTGCGCGGCATGGGCGCCCATCATGGAAGTGCCAAAGCTGAGGATCTTTACCGTGCCGTCCCACTGCACCATGATTTTTGCGGGCTCGAGGCTGTAGTGCACGACCTTGTGCACCAGCGCATGGTCAAGCCCCTGGCAAGTCTGCCGTGCAATATCCATCAGGTCCCAGATGGAGAAACCTTCTTTTCGGGCCAGCATGGTGGCGATGCTGTTGCCCTGTACATATTCCATGGCCGCGCACAGCATGGAATCAATTTCGCCGGCGCCATAGAGTAACGCGATGTTAGGGCTGTTCAGTGATTTGCTGAGTTCCGATTCCTCCAGAACGCTTTGCACCACGGCCTCGGCCTGCACGCCGAGCACTTCCAGTTTCAGCGTCTTGAGCGCGACGGTTTGATTGCTCTCTCCGTCGGTCGCTTTGTAGACGGATCCATTGGGTGAAGTGGCAATCTCACTGAGGATTTCAAATCGTCCAATTGTGTTCGACATTTCGGCCTGACCCTCAATTACAGACGACAACACTGCCCGTCCTCCCCGAACGGGAAGGACAATTCTGGCTCGTATCGGGGAAGGTACGACTTAGCATAGACTGCATGGGCGCTCCCTCGCGCATTACGAAAGTACCCAGAGAAAGTCCGTGCAGCTGATTGTCAGCTCAGGAGTTAACGGCAATTGAGGTCAGCCAGTCGCGAAGCAGGTGGCGCACTTTTGCCCCTTCGATGGTGCGCCGCATGGCATCCATGACTGTGAACTGGGCGCGCGGACCGCGACCGCGAAACCCCACCCAGTACGGGATGTGGATTTCGCCGGGCACTACCTCGGCCGTGATCTGCAGATTCGACATACGGAAAAAACCGGTGGAGAACAGCAGCCTGCGAACCTTGGAGATTAGAAGCGCTTTCGCTCCCGCCTCGTCGAGCATGGGCTTGGCGCAATTTCGAGTTTCGAGATAGACAATATCGAAGGTCCCGGGCAAGTCCTCGAACTGATACGGATCGAGGGAACCATTAATCGCGTCGAGACCGTAAATGCGAGACTCGGTCTTGCCGCGGTTCTGAATCTCGACTTGAAACAGCAGAAAAGGGATGTAGAAGTCCGCAACCGATTGCAGCGGACCGTAAACAGTGTTCTTCAGAGCGGTGCCGATCCCGTGGGATGCGAACTGCTCCATGGCTTCTTCGCGAGTCACGTTTGCCCGCAGGCTCCGGATGCTGGGCATAGAATGCTACCGGAAGTAGATCCACAAACTCACGACGGTGAGCGCCAGGGCAAGGCTGAAAACCACATTGATCCTGTGCTCGGCGGCGGTTTCGGCTGCCGGTTTGTGCGAGACAGGTTGAACCGCAACCACATCCATCTTCTCGTCTACGGTGGCGAAGGTCAGACCAGCGAGTTTCCTGCGTTCCGGCGCCGGCCCCATCAGGCTGACCACAACCAGCACGGCTGAGCAGACAACGAACATCAAAATCGCATAGTGAAGGAAATTGATGTCGATCAGCCAGCGAGCGCCTGGGTTATCGAAACGATGCCCGCCGGCGGCGCGATCCATGATTTCCAGGATGAAGCGCAACGAGCCCAGTACAAACCCGGTCAGCAGCGAACTGATCGCACCTTGCGCATTCAGCCGCGGCCACAAGATTCCGAGTATGAAGCAGGCGGCGATGGGCGGGCTGATGTAGGCCTGCACGCTTTGGAGATAAATGTAGAGCTGGCTGCTGATGAGATGAATAAAGGGCACCCAGGCCAGTCCGAGAACCACCATGACGCCAGTCATGATTCTGCCGAAGGTGACTAGCTGCCGCTCGGAGGCGCCGGGCTTGATCTTCTTATAAAAATCGAGAGTCACCAGGGTGGACGCGGAATTGAATACGGAGCTCATTGCACCCATGAGCGCGGCGAGCAAGGCAGCGATCATCAACCCGACAAGCCCGGTCGGGAGCAAATTAATGATGAGCGTGGGATAGGCGATGTCGCCGTTCAAGACCTGCCCGCCGGTGGTGACATGGAACATGTCGCGATAGAGCGCGAAGGCGATCAGGCCCGGAAGAACCAACATGAAAACGGGAAGGATCTTGAGAAACCCGGCGAAGATGGTCGCGGCCTTGGCGTGCCCTTCGTCTTTTGCGGACAGCACGCGCTGCACGATGACCTGGTCGGTGCACCAATACCAGATTCCGAGGATAGGCGCTCCGAAGAATATTCCGGTCCAGGGGAACTCCGGATCGGAGGCAGGCTTGATCATGTGGAAGTAATTTGCGGGGACGGCGGCGCGCAGTCCCTCAAATCCTCCGACGCGGTGCAGGCCGATGGCGGTCAAAATCACCGCGCCCACAATAAGGATGAGCGTCTGCACCAGGTCGGTGTATATCACGGCGGCCAGCCCCCCGGCGATGGTGTAGATTCCCGTCGCAATCACCAGGATCACGGCGGCAGTGAGGGGACTCCAGCCCACGACTCGCTCCAGTACTACGGCCGCCGCATACAAGTGAACTGAAATTTTTGTGAACACGTAGGCAAGAATCGAAATACTCGCCAGGTAGACCGCGCAGGAGCGGCTGAAGCGGCGTTCCAGGAACTCCGGCATCGTAAAGACATTGGAACGCAAGTAAAACGGAACGAACACCCAACCCAGGATCAGCAGGATCATGCAAGCGAGCCATTCGAAATGTCCGACCGCCAGTCCGGAAGTCGCGCCCGAACCCGCCAGCCCAATGAAGTGCTCGGTGGAGATGTTCGAAACGAACAACGAGGCCCCAATGGCGAACCATCCCACATCGCGGCTGGCAAGAAAGTAGTCGGTCGAGGTGCGTTCCTTGCGCGCGAAATAAAATCCAATGGCGAAGATGATGACGAAGTAGACCGCGATGATTGCGATGTCGATGCCGGTCAGGGCTTTGTGGGTGAGATGCGCGGCAGTGGGGACCAAGGCTCCTCCTGCTGGAACGAAATGGGACACCGTAACCTTGCGACCGATTCTACCGTTATACCTGATGGATGTCTTAGCGATGATGACAATTGTCATTGCGCCGGGATGACGATGCCCACTGGCGCTCCATGGTCGGCAGGGGCAGGATGGAAATGGCCGCTGTGGAGTGCGATGTCCAAAACCGTGCCGAGCGGGAACCTGCTTACCTTGCAGCAGCGGATTCCTCCTCCGGCCGGCAGGACAAGAGGGAAAGGGAAAAGCTTGGACGTAAAGCCGGCTCGGTTGTCGTGAGCAGCACCATCGTCTATTCTGATAGCGCACGCCCGCGTACTCGTCCCGTATGCGGCCCCTCTCGGCTTTCAGGAGTACCTTTGTGACCCTGACTCGATTCGTCAGCAAGAATGCTCTACGCAACAAGCGCCGCAGCCTGCTCACCATCCTGAGCATCGGCTTCTCCCTGCTGCTGCTCACGCTGATGATGACGATCTGGCAAGCGTTCTACGCCGACCAGGGGAGTCCGCAGTCGGCGCAGCGGCTTATCGTGCGCCACAAAGTTTCGCTGGTGTTCTTTCTCCCGGCTTTTTATCGCGACAAAATCCGCAGCATGCCGGGCGTGACCCATGTGGTCAACCAGACGTGGTTTGGCGGGATCTACAAGGACGATAAACCCGAGAACTTCTTTGCGCAGTTCGGCACCGATCCCGGGGAGTTGATGGATGTGTATCCAGAGTTCCAGATGCCTGCCGATCAACTCGCGGCGTGGCAGAAGGACCGCGCGGGGTGCATTGTAGACAGCGACCTGGCAAAGCGGCACAACTGGAAAATCGGCGACAAGTTGAATATCAAGGGAACCATTTTCCCGGTGAACCCGGAACTCACCATCCGCGGGATCTTCACCGCCCCGTCGCCGACCGCTTCGATTTACTTCAACAACACTTACCTGGATGAAGGATATCCGGGGGTGAAGGGACATGTAGGATTCTTTGGGGTGATGGCGGATTCGCCCCAGAGCGTGACCAAGGTGGCACAGCAAATTGATGAAACCTTTCGCAATGCGACGCGTCCAACCAAATCTGAGAGCGAACGGGCATTTCAGTTGAGCTGGATCGCTACTCTGGGCAACGTGAAGGCGTTCATCCTCAGCATCTGCGCCGCCGTCGTTTTCGCCACTTTGCTGGTTTCCGCAAATACCATGGCCATGTCAATCCGCGAACGGACCCGGGAGGTCGCCGTCCTGAAGACGCTCGGATTCTCTCGCAACGGAGTTCTGGGCCTGTTCGTAAGCGAGGCGGTGGCGCTCTCGCTCGCCGGCGGCTTGCTGGGCATCCTGGCGGCCTCGGGATTGATCACCATGATGGCGCACTCGCCGCAGGGCGGACTGTTTCTCAACGGGATGAGCGTATCGCCCTTTACCATGGCCATGGCGCTCCTGGTGGCTTGCACGGTAGGATTTGTCAGCGCCTTCATCCCCGCCTGGCACGCGTCACAGACCAACATCGTGGATGGACTGAGGCACATCGGCTGATTTCGCTATGACCTTGACCCGTTTCGTCACCAAGAACGCATTTCGCAACCGGCGCCGAAGTGTGCTGACCGTGCTCAGCATCGGCTTTTCCCTGCTGCTGCTCACCCTGATGATGACCATCTGGAAATCGTTCTACATCGACCAGGGCAGCGTATTGTCGGCACAACGGCTGATTGTGCGGCACAAAGTTTCACTGGTGTTCAATCTGCCGAGTTTCTACCGGGAAAAGATCCGCGCCATTCCGGGGGTGACCCAGGTCGTGAACCAGCAATGGTTCGGCGGAATTTACAAGGATGACAAGCCGGAGAATTTCTTTGCGCAATTCGGGACCGATCCCGAGGAACTGTTCAAGGTGTACCGCGAGTACCAGATGCCCGCCGATCAACTGGAGGCGTGGAAGAAGGACCGCGCCGGGGCGATTGTCGATTCCGAACTGGCGAAGAAGCACGGATGGAAGATCGGCGATCGTCTGAACATCAAGGGCACGATCTTCCCCCTGAACCTGGAACTCACCATTCGCGGACTGTTTACCGCACCTCAAAATACGCAGGCGATGTACTTCAACAAGACGTACCTGGATGAGGGGTACGCCCCCGCCAAAGGCGCCGAAGGCATCTTCGCGGTCCTGGTGGATACGCCGGACAATGTACCGCGTGTGGCCAAGGCGATTGACGAGGAATTCCGGAATTCCACACGGCCCACCAAGGCTGAGACGGAGAAGGCGTTTCAACTCGATTTCGTGCAAATGCTGGGTAACGTGAAAGCCTTCCTGTTGAGCATCAGCCTCGCGGTTGTGTTCGCGATCCTGCTGGTTTCGGCAAACACGATGGCGATGTCCATTCGTGAGCGTACCCGTGAAGTGGCGGTGCTGAAGACGCTGGGATTCACTCGGCGCAGCATTCTGGGATTGTTCGTGGGCGAAGCGGTCTCGCTATCGGTCATGGGCGGCTTGCTGGGATCGTTGGTTGCGTTCGGAGTGGTCGCGGGACTGCAGAAACAGGGCGGGTTCATGACCGGGTTGGCGGTCACGCCAGTCACGATCCTGGTATCGCTGGTGGTAGCCGCGCTGGTTGGGTTCCTGAGCGCCCTGGTTCCTTCCTACCATGCATCGCAGGTAGATATCGTGGAAGGTCTGCGTCATATCGGATAGCGGAGAGAGTGAAGCGATGGCCATACCCGTCAGTTACAACGTTCGCAATTTGAAGTTGCGGAAAGGTCTCACCATCATGACTGCGCTGGGTATCGCGCTCACGGTGGCGACGGCCATCTTCATCATGGCGCTGCTGGCAGGCTTAAATCGCGCGTTTGGCAGCACCGGCGATCCGCTGAACGTCCTGGTGCTGCGCAAGGGCTCGACTTCAGAATTGGCGGCGGGCGGCGTCGAGCGCGACGCCATGCAGACGTTGAAGGAACTCCCCGGCGTCGCCAAGAACGCGAAAGGCGAGACCCTGGCGTCGGGCGAGGACATCCTCGTGATTGTGCTTCCGCGACGAGACGGCACCGGCGAAGTGAACGTGACCACGCGCTTCCTGACGCCGCTGGGGATCGAAATGCGTCCCAAGATCAAGCTGGTGTCAGGACGCTGGTTCAACCCTGGACAGCATGAAGTCGTGGTCAGCCAGTCCATCAACAAGCGATTTGCGAAGACCAACATTGGCGACACGATGCAAATCGGGAGCGGCTTCTGGAACGTGGTTGGAATTTTTGACGGGTCCGGCACCGCACATGATTCCGAGATCTGGGGGGACATCAACCAGCTCACTACGGATTTCGAACGCACGGTGTACTCGTCGGTGCTGATGCGCGCCACCGACCCCGTGGCCGCGGCTGCGTTGAAAAACCGCGTTTCCGACGACCAGCGGCTGAAGCTGGCGGGGCTGATCGAGCCCGAGTACTACGAGTCGCAGACGAAATCGGGCGCACCTATCAAGTTTGTGGGATTTATCGTGGCCGTCATCATGGCGATCGGCTCCTGCTTTGCCGCAATGAACACGATGTATGCCGCAGTCTCTTACCGGGGCCGCGAGATCGCGACCCTTCGCGTACTGGGATTCTCCCGTCCAAGCATTTTGACATCGTTTGTGCTGGAATCGCTGATGCTGTCGCTGCTGGGCGCGCTGATCGGAATTGTGCTGATGCTTCCCTTCAATGGCATGACGACCGGCACCTCGAACCAGGTCACGTTCAGCGAGGTTGTGTTCAGCCTGCAATTGACAACCGGCGTGTTGATGACTGCGGTCGTGTTCGCCGTGGTGATGGGTCTGCTGGGCGGTTTCGCTCCGGCATGGCATGCGTCGCGGCAGGACATACTGGGAGCGTTGAGAGGGTAGAACAGGTCAAGCATGCCGATCGACACCAAACATCACGATCTTCAGAACCTTCGCATTGATCGCGGGCAGCGCGGGGAGGGAGAAGCCCCCCTGTGGGCGCGCCGTTATATCCTGGGCGGAATCGCGGTGATCGTTGTGCTTGGCATCGCCGCGCTGGCCTACCGGCTGCTCTCTTCCGATGCGCCAGAGGTGGAAACGGTTCGTGCCGCCGCTCCCAGCAGCGAAGTAGGCGGGGTGGTGCTTTCGGCGAGCGGCTATATCGTCGCCCATCACAAGATCAACGTGAACTCGAAGGTGACCGGCCGCGTCAAGTGGATTGGCGTGGAGAAGGGCGACAAGGTGAAGGAAGGGCAGGTGCTGGTTCGTCTGGAAGACGACGAGTTTCGCGCACAGTACGATCAGGCGCGGGGCGCCACCGAGAATGCCCAAGCCTACCTTCTGCAGCTTCAGAACGGCTCGCGCCCGGAAGAAATTCAGCAGGCGCAACACAACCTCGATGAAGCCCGGGCGACGCTGGCCAACGACAAACTCATGCTGGATCGCACTCGAGAACTGACCGCCCAGGGGGTGCTGTCCAAGCAGGCGCTCGACGATGCCACCGCCCGGTTCGAAGCCGACCAGCAGCGGGTACAGTCGCTGAGCCAATCGTTTCAACTGGCGAAGATCGGGCCGCGCGCCGAGGAGATCGCCCGTGCCAAGGGCACGTTGCTGCAAGCCCAGGGCCAGGAGGCCTACGCGAAATCGTTGCTCGATGCCACTATCATTCGCGCCCCGGTCACGGGAACGATCCTGGAACGGACCGCGGAGAAAGGCGAACTCGTCACTGCCCAGTTTGCCAGCGGCGCTGCCGGCGGACCGCAGGGGCAAGTGGTGGCGTTGGCCGATCTGGATGATCTCCAGGTCGAACTCGACATTGCCCAGGACGACTTCAGCAAGCTTGGCGCGCACCAGAAGGGCGTGATGACTACCGACGCCTTCCCGGACCGCAAGTACGAAGGCCAGATCGCGGAGATTTCGCCGGAAGCGGACCGCCAGAAGGCCACCGTGCAGGTGAAGGTGCAGATCCTGAATCCGGACTCGTACCTCCGCCCCGACATGAACGCGACCGTCAAATTTCTCGCGAACGAGAACAAGGCTGGCGATTCGCAGCCCAAGGGCGTGTTCGTTCCAACCACCGCGGTGCGCGACCGCGAGGGAAAGAAAATCGTGCTGCTGGCCTTCAACGGAAAGGTCCTCACGCGTGAAGTGCAGGTCCTGTCCCAGCGCAGCGGGGGCTTACTGGTTTCCGGTCTCAATGGCGGGGAGGACGTCATCACCTCGGGCCCACAGAATTTGAAAGACGGCGACAAGATCAAGATCAAAGGACAGTCATGAGCACTGCTACTGCAAATACAGCTACCCAAGCCAAGGTCGTGCAGGTTCGTAATGTCAGCAAAGTTTTCAAGCGGGACGCTTTCGAGGTGAAGGCGCTGGAAGAGGTGTCCATCGAGATCGCGGCAGGAGAGTTTCTCGCCCTTATGGGCCCATCGGGATCGGGCAAGACCACCCTGCTGAACATGATTGCCGCCATTGACCGGCCTACGTCCGGCGAGTTGCTGGTGCTGGGCGAGAACATCTTCCGCTTCAGCGACGGCCAATCCGCGCGCTGGCGCAACGAGCATATCGGCTACGTGTTTCAGACGTTTAACCTCATCCCGGTGCTGACTGCGTTCGAGAACGTCGAACTTCCGCTGCTGTTGACCAAGCTCAACGCGCAGCAGCGCCGCGATCACGTGATGACCGCCTTGAAACTTGTCGGCCTTGAAGAACGCGTCAGCCATCTGCCGAAGCAGCTTTCCGGGGGACAGGAGCAGCGTGTCGCGATTGCGCGCGCCATCGTCAGCGATCCAACTCTCATCCTTGCTGACGAGCCTACCGGAGATCTCGACAGCCATTCCGCCACCGAGATCCTGGAAATACTCAAGCGGCTGAATGAAGACTTCCACAAAACCGTGGTGATGGTGACGCACGATCCGCACGCGGCTTCTTACGCGCACGTGACCCGTCACCTGGAAAAAGGAATGCTGCTGCCCGCCAACGCGTAAAGGAAGGGGCTCCCGAACCTGATAACTTTGGGCCGGTCCGGGAGCCTTGTGGAAGGAACTGCTAGAGCTCTGAGCTCATCTCGTTCAGCACGTGATTGCGATGGGGCTGGACCGCAGCCGGGTCCGCCACCCACTGCCACGCACGCCGGCCATTTTCGCGAATCACCGTCCTGGCCTCGCCATAGTCCACCAGGCGATTCAATACTGTCGTCACTGAAGCCAGCGGATCTTTGTGGCGCAGCAGGACCGGGGGCAGCCGTCGCTGGATCTGCTCACAAACCTCGCGCGCTCCCAAAGGTTGCTCGGCTTCCATCAACACCATGCGGCACGCCTTGGTGAATCCCGGCTGACGCCCGGTATTTTTGCGATCCACCATCTCCAGTAATTCTTCATCCAGAATCTCGTCGCCAAACAGGTTGGCGAGCCCCACGATAGTCTGCTTGACCGTGCCGATCCGCTTCATGATTTCGGCGCGCTGCCGCATTAACTGCCGGAGTTCATCGTGAGCTGCGCGGATCACCTGCTGGACATGCGGGTCATTGGAAGATGTTTTTCCCGCCACTCCGTTACTGCCGCTCTTGCCGTTTTCCATAACTCCTCCGAGGCCAACTGCTCCCTCGTTGCCACTTCACACCTTGGCCTTCTGACTGGTACGTAAGAAGCCTGTGTGCAGTTCCGCAGAATCCGGACCCTGCCATCCTGCCATCCTGCCTTTTGGGATCCACACAGGAACTATGTTGGATTAGACGCGGCGAAAAGTGAAAAGTAAGAATTGTTTTTGTAAAATTGAATTCACAATTCCAGCACAAGAAAGAAACATATCCTGCTGTCCGAATTCGGACACGACTTGGGATGGCAGGTGTTCGAAAGCGAACCCGCTGCAGAGTAGCTGAATGCCGATTCAGGGTTGGTGTGTCGATGCGATGACATTTCTGAGGCGAAGTCGAACTGCAGACGGCAGCTGAGGTGGAAGCGGGCGTGCTCGCCCGCCTTACTGGCGATGATGAAGCCGGAGTCGGGCTGCGGAATTATTCCGCAAAGCCGTCCGGCTGACTGAGGGCCTCTTCGTGTGCATGCTCGTCAATGAAATGACGGCCTGCAGCCAGCGCTTTACGATTGGTCTCCAGCAGGGCCACTTTCTTTACCTTGTCTTCAATTACACCCATCGCGGTCCCGGGCGCCAGGCATTCGCTCTCTTCCAGCAGCGCGCCCATCATGATGATGTTGGTGACCTTGGTAGATCCCAGTGTGTCGGCCATCTGCGAGGCCGGAATGCAGATCGTCCGTACCCCGGCCGGCACTTGGAAGCCCTCCGGCAGCGACTCCTGGTTATAAAGCACGAGTCCGCCGCTCTTCACCTGCGGCGCAAACTTTCGCAGGGAGATTTCATTCATGGCAACCAGGGCGTCCGGATGCGAGATAAGCGGCGATCCAATCCGCTCCTTCGACAGGCAGACATGACAATGCGCGCTGCCCGAGCGCATCTCCGGTCCATAGGAAGGCAACCAGCTCACTTCCAGGCCTTCCCGCATGCCCATCTCGGTCAGCAGTTGCCCCAACAACAAGACGCCCTGACCGCCGAACCCCGCGATCTTTACGCTGAAATTCTTGAACCGGTGCGCATGCTTTACGGTGGTGCGGGTTCCGGCAACTTCGGGATTGATCTCGAGGACGTCGGCTACGGAGCGCTGCGGCGGCGCGGCGCCCGCGGGCACTTCCAGCTTGCGATCGCGAAACACATTCAGGGGAAATGCCGGCACCATTTTTTCATAGACCCATCGCCGCGCCTCGACCGGATCCTTGCCCCAGATCGTGGGACACGGAGAAAGTATCTCGACGAAGGTGAAGCCTGCGCCATCGCGTTGCAACTCGAGCGCCTTTTTTACGGCGCGGCGTGCCTTCATGATGTTCTTGTTGTCGCACAGGGCAACCCGCTCGATGTAGACCGGAGCTTCCAAGGTGGCAAGCATCTCCGACATGTGTAACGGGAATCCTTCGTTCGCGGGACGTCTGCCCCAGGGAGAGGTCGTACTCTTTTCTCCGACCAGCGTGGTGGGCGCCATCTGCCCGCCAGTCATGCCGTAAATTGCGTTATTGACGAAGAAGACGCTGATTTTCTCGCCGCGGTTTGCCGCGTGAACAATTTCCGCGGTGCCGATCGCCGCCAGATCTCCATCGCCCTGGTACGAGATGACCATCTTGTCCGGACACGCGCGCTTGATCGCGGTAGCCGAGGCCGGCGCTCTTCCGTGGGGGACCTGCACATTGCCGACGTCGAAATAGTAATAGGCGAAGACAGAACAGCCGACCGGGCTTACAAAGATGGTCTTATCCTGCACCCCCATTTCCTGCAGGGCGTCGGCGATCAACTTGTGGGCCACGCCATGGCCGCAGCCGGGACAGTAATGCGTCTGGTGCTTCAGTTCCGACTTGCGGTCGTACAAGTCATAAAACAGCTCCGACTTGGAGTGAAGAACGTCGTAGCCATCGCCAGTTTCGGTTTTCACTTCCGGGTCCTGTACTGCGGCTTTGCTCTCGTCTGCCATAGTCTGTCCCTGCCTTGCCTGTATGGAGACAGCCGCGTGCGGCTGTCCGGCCGGGTCAACCCGGCACCTGTTATTAGACCAACGCCAACATGCGTTCCGAGACCTGTTGCTGAAGTTCTTCGACGGAAGGAACGTTCCCTCCCACGCGGCCATAGAACTCCACCGGCACCTTGCCGTTCAGCGCCAGGCGCACATCCTCGACCATCTGCCCGTTGCTCAGCTCGACTACCAGCACCTTTTGCGCTCCCCTTGCCGCTTTCGCCAGCTCTTGCGAAGGAAAGGGCCAAAGCGTGATGGGGCGGAATAATCCCGCCTTGCAGCCTGCCTTGCGCAGCGTCTGCACGGTGGATCGCAGCACTCGCGATACGATGCCGTAGCCGACCAGCAGAATCTCCGCGTCATCAGTGTGGTAGGTTTCATGGCGCGCTTCCACCTGCGCGCGGATGTATTTCGCTTCCAGGCGGCGCTGGTGCTCTTCCAACTGGTCCGGCTCCAGGTAAATCGAGCTGATCAGGTTGGCGCGAGTCTCAGGCGTTCCCTTCACCGCCCAAAGCTTCTCTGGAGCGGCCACCTCGCGGTACTCCAGATCGAGCGGCTCCATCATCTGCCCGATGAAGCCGTCGGCCATCACCACCGCGGGATTGCGGTACTTGTCCGCCAGTTCGAAAGCCAGGATGGTGAGGTCCGCCATCTCCTGCACCGAGGCGGGCGCGAGGACGAGATTGCGATAGTTGCCATGTCCTCCGCCTTTCACGATGGCAAAGTAGTCGCTCTGCTCCGGGGCAATGTTGCCCAATCCGGGGCCGCCGCGCACCACGTCAACAATGACGCAGGGCAACTCCGAGCCCGCCAGGTACGACATACCCTCCTGCATTAAGCTGAGGCCGGGGCCAGAGGAAGCGGTCATGACGCGGGCCCCGGCCGCAGCTGCGCCGTACACCATGTTGATGGCGGCGACTTCGCTTTCCGCCTGCAAGAAAGTGCCGCCCACCTGCGGAAGGTACAGGGCCGCAGATTCGGCGATCTCGCTGGCGGGAGTAATCGGATATCCGTAGTAGGCGACGCACCCGGCGACGATGGCGCCCTTCACCACGGCCACGTTTCCTTTACAGAGCTGGCGCATGTTGCTCTCCTTCTGATTTCCTGTCCACCAGCTTGAGCGCGCGTTTTGCCCGGTACACGGTGATGGCGCCCGGCTCCGGACAGCAGTAGAAGCAGATGCCGCACCCGGTGCAGTCATGCCCCACATAGTGCGCCGGATGCACGCCGTATGAATTCAATCCCGGCAATAACTCCAGGCACCGGGGCGGACAAGACTCGACGCAAAGCCCGCACCCCTTGCATTCGTTTTGATCGATGGTCACCTTACCGCGCGCTTGCCCCGTCATAATCACCTCGCTGCGTGAGCTTGTGTACCTACCGGACGCTGCAGCCACTTGGTTTTTTCGCAATACTCGTAAAGCTGATCGCGGAACTTGGGGTGCGAAATATCAATCAGCGCCTTGGCCCGCTCGCGAATCGACTTGCCGTGCAGGTAGGCCACCCCGTATTCGGTCACTACGTAGCGGATCAGGCCTCGTGACGTCACCACCCCGGCGCCTGGACTCAGCATGGGGACGATGCGGGGGATGGCCCCGTCTTTGGCGGTGGATGAAATGGCGATGATCGGCTTGCCTCCCTTGGAGCGCGAAGCGCCGCGCAGGAAATCCACCTGCCCGCCGATGCCGCTGTAGAACTGGTTGCCGATCGAGTCCGAACACACCTGCCCGGTCAGGTCAATCTGAAGTGCGGAGTTGATCGCCACCATGTTGTCATTACGCGCAATCAGCGCTGGATCGTTGGTGTAGGAAGTGGGATGAAACTCGAAAATCGGATTATCGTCCACGAAATCGAACAGGCGCTTGGTCCCGAGCGCGAATCCCAGGATCACTTTGCGGGGTTTGAAGTTCTTGCGCGCCCCGGTGATCACTCCCGCTTCGATCAGGGGAATCACGCCGTCGGAAACGAGTTCGCTGTGAACTCCCAGGTCCTTGCGGTCCGACAGGAAGGGCAGCACCGCATCCGGAATTCCGCCAATCCCGGTCTGCAATACTGCGCCGTCTTCGATCAGGCCGGCCACGTTGCGGGCGATCGCGACGTGAAGGTCGGTAATCTCCGGCTTCTTCAAAGCGCACAGCGGCCGGGAAGATTCCACGACCGCATCAATATCGGACACATGAATGAAGCTGTCGCCGTAAGTGCGCGGCATCTGGTCGTTGACCTGTGCAACTACAAAATGCGAGAGACGGGCGGCGGTCAGGGTGGTATCTACTCCGACCCCGAAACTGCAGAATCCGTGCGCATCGGGAGGGGAAACTTCGATCAAGGCAACGTCCAGCGGCATCGCGCTTTCAAACAGCTCTTCAATCTCACTGAGATACACCGGGGTGTAATCGGCGCGGCCGTCATTGATGGCATCGCGAACGTTGGCGCCGATGAAAACCGCATTGTGCCGGAAATGTTCCGCCATCTCGGGGGCGACGTAGGGGGCCGCACCCATTGTCATCATGTGGACGATCTCGACGTCGCGCACGAAGGGGGCCCGCTTCATCAGCGCCTCGACCAGGGTTTCTGGTTCCGCACAGCCCGGCTGGATGTAAACCCGCATTCCTGACTGCACACAGCGCAGCGCTTCTTCCGGTGTTCTGAGTTTCTTCTTGTATTCCGTTTCCCACGACATCTGCTTACCCTTTCGACTTATGGCTTGCTGCGACGGCGGGTGCAACCGGGGCCTCCGCGGTTGCACGCTCGTACCCGACTGCCGCGTAATAGATCGCGCGATCAAAAAACTGCTCCAGCAGTTGCAGGAGTTCCAGTTCCCCGAACACTTCGGCGGGACGTTCGAGCACGGATTCCTGCTTCAGATATTCCCAAAGGTTTTCCTTGGTCAGCAGGATGGTCATCGTGACCTGGCTGGAGGGCACATGCTGGCGCGCGCGCCGGGCGCCGATTTCCACGTAACGGGCCTCGATGTCGAATGCGCTCTTTCCCAGCAGCCAATCCCCCAGGTGGCGGTAGACCTCGGAAACCCGTTGCTTCAATTCATCCGGAGGAACGTTCTGGTAGGCGCGGGTGAACTCGGAATCCTGCACCCGATGAAGCAGTCCCGCGGCCAGGGCCTCGGAGTGAGTCTCAATCAGGCGCACGAGCCGGTAGGCTAGCATCATGACCGCACCTCCTGCATTTCCTCTGCAGCCAGTGTCGGCCCGTGGGGTGATTCCAGCCGTGACCCTTAGCACACGGAAATGTGACGGCGGTCACAAGGTTAAGTTATTGAGAAGAAAAACATGTAGACCGCCGTCCTGGCATGTACAGCCGAGCGAACCTCGACCTCTCGCCGCATGTACGGCAGCCTGGCGGCGGCTTCGGAGACGGGCGAGGACGCCCGTCTCCACACCAAGGCCGCCTCAAGTAGTCTTAGTGTCCGGCGCGGTTCAGGAACAGCGCGCTTGCTCCTCCGCCTCCGACTACCAGGTCTGGAATTCCGTCGGCATTGAAATCACCGAGGAAGGTCGAAGCATTGCCCACGCCGGAGAATTGCGGCAGCAGGTAATTCGAGGCGGCGCCAAACTTGCCTTGGCCCTGCCCCGGCAAAATGATCAGCCCGAAGTTTGTCACCGGGTTTTGGTACGAAGCGTATTGGCTGATGGCCAAGTCGAGGTTGCCATCGCCATTGAAATCTCCATAAGCGCCGGTAAGCGCGTAGATTCCCTTCGCCACCAGAGTTGAATTTCCGAAGGTGAAATCGCCATTGCCCGGCAGCAGCAACGCACCCTGGGTCCCGGGAATCGGATTGCCGTTCGAATCAAAATGCCCTGCAGACAGCAGCGTCAGGTCCTGCTTGCCATCGTTATTGAAATCGCCGTTAACGATGCCGCTCACAATCTCCTGCGTGACTACGGTTTTGGCGGAGGCCGTATTGAACGTGCCATCGCCGTTGCCGGGAATCACGTAGAAGTTATATTGCCCTCCGACACCATTCAGGTCGGCGATCGCAACATCGAGTTTCCCATCCCCGTTGAAATCCACGAGTTTTGAGAAATAAAGCGCCCCGCCGAACTGCGTGAAGGTCACGTTGAAGTGGCCGGTTCCGTCTCCGAGGAAAACGAAGATGCCTGTCGGAGTGTTCGCGCTCCCCTGGCAATTCGGATTCTGCGCGTACCCGGCGACCATGTCTACGTGGCCATCATTGTTGACGTCGGCAGCGTCGAGGTAATTGATGGGAGCGCACCCCACAGGCACGGGAAAGGTAATGGGAACCGGAGTCTGTAGTGTTCCGTCCGAGTTGGCCAGCGCGGTAATGAGCCCGTTCTGGGTCACGAAAATCACGTCGGACAGGCCGTCGCCATTGAAATCAACCGACGGGGTTACGATCGAAACGATCTGGTTGGTTCCCACCTGCGTGCCCGGCATTGCCACCGTGAAGTTGAAGTTGCCCTGACCATCGCTGATGCCAAAATCAATGTCGGCGAAGCCGCTGGCTGCAGCATTTGTGAAGTCGTAAGAGAGGACGTCGGTCTTGCCGTCCCCATTGAAATCGCCAACCTCGGCGACGAGGCTGTTGGTGGCCCATTCCGTCGAGTTCGGGATTTGCGACGAAGCGTTGGCGGGACGGATCGCATTGCTGCCCGCGAAAGTTCCATCCCCGCGATTGAAATAGAAGGAGGCCTTGTTGTAGACGGATTCAACCCAGACGAAATCCAGGTTGCCATCGCCGTTGTAGTCGGCGGGCGCTGGTTGCTGATCGCCTCCCAGGCTTCCCGAATACTGGCCCAATGCGGTGGGAGAAAATGTGCCGTCGCCTTTTCCGGCAAAGATGCCGACCTGGCCATATCCAAACACGAGCAGATCCTGCTTGCCATCCTTGTCAAAATCGGCCAAGCCTAGCAGGCTCGCTCCCAGCAGGTTCGCCAGCACCGGCGCGGCCGGATTCAGCAGTGAACCATCGCCTTTACCCAACGCCACATAGATGCTGCCATCGCGAGTGACAAAGACCGCGTCCTGAAATCCGTCCCCGTTCAGGTCGAGGACCTGTAACGTGGATTGCGGGGGGCCGTCCACCGCCACCGAGGCCCCGGTCTTCTTGACGGACTGGAAGCCGCCCTTGCCATCGCCAATCTGCTCCTCGATGGTGGTGGAAATGATGCGATCCAGTTGCGCCACCTCAAGCACCAGGTCAAGTTTGGAATCGCCGTTCAGGTCCGCCAGCGCCAATCCATCTCCGAACTGCACGTAGAGGAAGCCCTGCAGGGTGGTGTCAACGGTAGTGGGCGCCTGAAAGGTCCCATCCCCATTTCCCAGGAACGTCTGCTGCGAAAACACCGTGGAATATGTTGGGAACGTGCCGGTCTGCAGATTGGCGACGGTGATCACGTCCATCTTGCCGTCGCCGTTCACGTCGCCGACGATCATCCCTCCGCCATTCTGGAATAGCGCGCCGCTCGATGGCGTGACGGCGGTACTCACGGCGTCGCTGAAAGTGCCGTCCTTCTTGTTCAGGAAAACCAGGAACGCGCTGTTGGTTGCGTCCATGGCGACCACATCGGCGTAGCCGTCCCCGTTAAGGTCTGCCTGGCGGATGTATGCAATGCCGGGCTGCAAGGTTCCTGCCGAGTGATTGGAGTAGCTGGAAGTGGGGTTTCCCTTTCCGTTATTAAAAAGAATATTCAGCGTGCCATTGAATTCGACGGTTGCGACATCCGGGCCATTCTTCCTGTCGAAATCGGCTGAGACCGAGGTAAAGACCTGGCTGGGATCTCCGCTGGGAGAAGCGCTCACATATGGCGCGGCGGTGAAACCGCGGTAATTGAGTACGGTGGTTGGGTTGGCGAGCGGTTGGGTCCTGAAGGTGGGCGCTGGGGATTGGGAGTTTCCTGTATCCACTGCCACCTTGCCGAACTTCGGGGCGAGCCGCGGGTTGGGAAGTGGCAGCGCCGAATCTCTCATCTGCTGAAGCTTGTTGGAGGTGATGGGATTGGTGGCGGCGGCCTTGGCTTGGGATGCACTGGTTAGAGCAAGTGGGCTGAGTAAGAATCCGAGGAATGCAATCATTCTGACGCGAGCGAAAATCGAACCGGACATGGGTCTCCTGTATTTGCGGGTAACATCGCGGCGCACGCAGCCAGTCAGGCATGCAGCGTGACGGCACGATTCGAGTAAACGGTTGCAGGGCAGAATGGAATCGCCCAAAAGCCGCGCGGGTTGCGGGATTTCAGGGACGCCCCAATGGGCAGCTATTCAAACACACTGGAGCGGGAGAGGCAATACAGGATTGCGCGTAATCTTTCGATTACGCGCTTTTTTCACAGGACGGTGTTATGTCTGAAGTTCAAACGCGGTTGTTGCTGATCCTATCGTCTAACGATACAACGGACTGCCCGGCAGGATCAGTTCCAGGATATCGTCATCTTCCCCCTTGTAGCTCTGCTCAGCTGATGTTTCGATGGCCTGGCGGCGGTCCGCGGGCACACTCCCTCTAAGCTTGAGAAACTCCTGCAACTGCTCTCTTGCGGCGCGCGACAATCCCGTGAAGCGGATCCCGGTTCCAAGACCGTACAAACTGCTGACCACCACACCCTGGACCCAGATCTTGTTCTCGTCCAACCAGAACGCCGCGTTCACTTCGGTGTTCTCGGGTACCGAAACCACGGTCTGCACTCCGCACCCGCCTTCCCCCAGGTTCATGGTGGTGACCCACATCGGAATCTTCACGTTCTTGATGTGCAATTCAGCGGCAACTTCGCAGTCGTATCGCTGGGTCTTGCGCCGGGCCCGCACGCGAGGCCGCTTGAAGGTGTCGGGCTCTTCGAGGACGCCGGCCGAGTCATCGTGGTAGGTGGCAGTCACCATTCGTGACAGGCCTATTCTCTTCCCATCCTTGCCCGCAGGTTGGTTCCAGACCACGCGGAACCTTCCCGTGTTGTCCTCGCAGCGCAGAACCACGATGTCGCCCGGCTTCAACTCGCTCTTGACGCCTTCGACAAAGGCGCCGTCCCGCGAGATATTGGCCGTGCGAACCCGTTCAATGAACGCACGCCCATTGGCATCGGTTCCACACAAACTCACGTTCAACGTTGATGCTATGCGGTTCTGACGTCTGCATCCCATACGCGCCCCCAGAGACTCCTCTTTTCCCTTTGCACCTTGTCCAGGCGAGTTGCACTCTACGCGGGGGAACTTGCAGCAGAGGATTACTTCCGTAACCTTCGCCGGAGAGCAAGGTGAACATCTTTGCACTGCACTTCCCGCGCCAACTTCGGGATTCCAGCGCAAGCATTTACCTGCCGGGCAGAGAGAAAAAAAATGCACTTCAATGCACGAGTGGGAACTTGTTGGGCTAGTTGGCATCATCATGCCACTTTTTGTCAGCAGTGCCTGGCTGTAAAGTTTTCGTAAAAAACCAGTGCACGCGGAGAAAGTTTCTCGTTATATTTTCCCTGTGAGAAGACTGGTTCTGGTTTGTGTTCTATCTACTGTCGCCTGGGCAGCGGATTACAAAGACGCCAAGGTTGTGGAACTCCGCGATGCCACCCAGGTGGGAGCCGCCACCGTCTACAGCACCAGCCCCAGCGGACCGCCTTCCACCGATGTTCCCGCCATCGCTTACCGCTGCTATCTGACGGTGGAATTGGACCGCGAGCAGTACAGCGCAATTTTCCCAGTCAACAATCATCTCAAGATCTCCGACTTCAACTCCGGCGATATCATCCCGGCGCGCATTTCCGGAAATAAGCTTTTGATCCGCACCCTGGATGGAAAAGAAATGAAGTCGAAGATTGTGGAACACAAATCCAGCAAGTGATCGCGCTGCACCCACCGCCCTGCCGTGAATGTCCACAGCTAAATCAGGGCGCTATCGTTCTGTCTCTCTCATCGGTTGATTCGTCCCCGCCCAAGGCCATTACGGACCCCCGCTGAGACCTAGGGCCAACCGCCGCGTATCATGCAGTCTCAGCATGGTCCGCATTCTGCCTATCCTTTTCTGCCTGCTTGCGGTCGGAAGTTCTGGGCAGACCAGCCCTTCCCTGGCCAGGGGGCAGATCATCGAGAGTGTCTCCACTATCCAGGATGCGAATCAGAGTTATGCGTTGTACCTTCCGGCTGGCTATACCCCTGCCCGTACCTGGCCGATCATCTACGCCTTCGACCCTTTAGCGCGCGGCGTAGTTCCGCTTCGACTATACAAAGACGCTGCTGAGAAATACGGATTCATCCTCGCGGGATCGAACAACTCCAGAAATTTTTCATTGCAGGAATCATCCAAGTCTGCATCCGCCATCTGGGACGACACTCACTTGCGCCTCGCGCTCGATCCGCAACGGACTTACACCATGGGATTTTCAGGCGGAGCTCGCATGGCGGGAATGATCGCTCTACGCTGCGGCCCATGCCGGATTGCCGGCGTAATCGCGCAAGGCGCCGGCTACCCGCTTGGGGAGAAGCCGTCCCAGAAAACCTCGCCTCTCTACTTTCTCGCGGTGGGAGAGGAGGACTTCAACTGGGCCGAGGTGATGGAGGTCCGGCGTGAGAGAGAAAGCCTGGGCCTGGCCTACCGCAGCGTGGTGTTTCCTGGGCCGCATCAATGGGCGCCCATCGCCGTTGTCGAAGATGCAGTGGCCTGGATCCAGCTGAAATCGATGCAGTCCGGGGCCATGGCTCCAAACCCGTCATTCATCGCCGCACAATTTGGGAAGGTGCACGCCGACGCAGAGGATGCGGTAATGCGCCGAGACGATCTGTCTGAATTGAGCGCTTTGCGGTCCCTGGTCTCCGACTTCGACGGCCTGAAGGACATAGCCGCCTACCGCGCACGCCTGGAAAAGCTGCAAGCGTCGCCGGCGCTGAAGCAGGCGCGCAAGAAAGAGGACGAGGCCATTGCCGCGCAGCAGGCCTTGTCGTCGGACCTGCTGACCATGTTGGGTGAACTGGAGTCCGCTTCGCTCGAGGACCGGATCCGGCTGCGGCAAGAAATTATCCATAAAATGCTCCAACTCAAGACGAACGGCGCTCACGAGAACTCCAGCGAGAAAAAGCTGCCATTGCTGCGCGCCTTCCACTCCGTCCGGGCCAGTTGCATTGAAGGCGGCCAGGCGCAGTTCGAGATGAAGTATTTCGATCTCGCGGAATTCTATTTTCAGATCGTTTCCGATGTCTCACCGGATGACATCTGGCCAGTGCTGTTGCTGGCCGAAACCAGCGCTGCGCGAGGCAATCGCAAGCAGGCCATCTCCCGCCTGCGTCAAACCGTGAAACTCGGCCTCAACAATCGCGAGGTCTTCGAAAGCGATCGCAACTTGCAAAGTCTGCGTGCTACCCCGGAATTCCAGAAATTCCTATCTGAGTTACAATCACTGCGCCGCCCGTAAAAGGCAAGAACCGTCGGAGCGGGACATCGTGAGTGCGATGTGGTGGTTCCACGGAAAGTCGAACTCGGGGCTAGAATAATACCAAAATGGATCGTACCGCGACTGTCCTGATCATTGACGATGAGAAAGAGCAGCTCATGCTGCGCAAGATGCTGCTCGAAACCGCGGGTCACCGCGTGCTCACCGCTCACTCCGGGAAAGAAGGTCTGCGGGTGTTCCGGTCAGAAACCGTGGATGCCGTCATCATTGATTACTGGATGGGCGATCTCAAAGGAACAGCAGTCGCCTCTGAGATGAAACGCCTGCATCCCTCGATTCCGGTGATTATCTTTTCCGCGTTTCGCCCTTTGCCGGATGAGGCCCTTGGAAAAGCAGACGTCTGGCTCGTAAAGGCGGAGATCGAACCCACCGAGTTGCTGCAGATTATCGATCAACTTCTCTCCTCCGGGTCCAATCGTTCCCTGCCCTCCACTCCCCCGGCCTAGCCGCGCCGCCTGAACAGGTCGTGGCCCTTGATATTTGCGGAATCGCGGAAAAAAGGTAAGATTTGGCCTCTGTACTAACTCGATGACAGACTCCTCGCCATTCTCCCGCCGCTGGACAGTGATTGGCTCTGGCCTGTTGTGCTGCGCTCTTGCCCTGGTCGTGATCTATACCAACCGCGTGGCATTTTTCAGCCCGCTCGCCCTGGTTGTGGTGGCTGCGATCGGACTGGCAGCAGTGCTGCTGCAACTGCGGGTTCGCGACCGCTCCTCTGACGGCATCCATCCTCCTACCTGGCTCAGCATTGCAGGAATTATCCTGGCTCTGGGCGCGGCCTTTGCCGACATGCTGCACTTGCAATCGGAGTTGGCCCAGATCCTGGCTTTGGCCGCAGTCGGCGTATTCGGGGTAAGCGGCGCCATTATTCTTCATGCGGTTCGCAAGCAACGCATCTCCGCAAAATGAGCCCGGGTAGTGGTACCGTCGCGAGCCGGGAAAACCCAGGCTCTCCCATCATCTTGCCGGATTCATTCAATGCCGCGGCTCATTTTATTGATCGCCATCTCGAACTCTCTCGCGCAGAAAAGGTTGCAATCGAATGGGGTGACCAATCTCTCACCTACGGCGACCTGCACGCGGCTGTGAATCGCTTCGGCAACGCATTGCGCAGGCTTGGCCTGCGGGTGGAGGAACGCGTCCTGCTGCTCTTGCTCGATACCCCGGAGTTCGCCATCAGTTTCTTTGGCGCGATCAAGATTGGAGCCGTCGCGGTCCCGGTCAATACCCTGCTCAAATCCTCCGACTATGAATTCATGCTCAACACGGCGCGCGCTCGCGTCGCCGTCGTGAGCGGGCCTCTGTATCCGCTGATTGCGGAGATTTCCCGAACCCGCCTCCGCTACCTGGAACATGTGATCGTGGTTGGAGAGCCAGTCCACGGAACATTGCCCTTCGATCTACTCATGAGCGAAAGTTCACCCGAACTCGATCCCGAACCCACCAGTAAAGATGATGCGGCGTTCTGGTTGTTTTCGTCGGGCTCTACCGGATCCCCGAAGGCCTGTGTTCACCTGCAGCACGACATGGTTGTCGCCGCCGAGCGATACGCAAAGGGCATTCTCGGCATGACCGAGCAGGATCGCTGTTTCAGCGTCGCCAAGCTGTTCTTTGCCTATGGTCTCGGAAACGGCTTGTATTTCCCGCTCGCGGTAGGAGCGACCAGCATTCTCCTGCCCGGCAAACCTCACCCGCGAGATGTTTTTGCCACCGTCGAGCGGCATCGGCCGACTCTTTTCTTCTCCGTGCCATCGAACTATGCGTCTCTTCTCAGTTATCGCCGCGAAGGAGCGGATTTCGACTTAGCCTCAGTGCGGCACGCGATATCGGCGGGCGAATCGTTGCCGGCGGCAATTTTCCAGCGTTTCAAGCAGCGCTTTGGAGTGGAAATTCTGGACGCCATTGGCTCCACGGAAGTGCTGCACATGTTCATTGCCAATCGTCCAGGGGCCGCGCGGCCGGGATCCAGCGGACAGATCATCCCTGGCTACGAAGCGAAGATTGTTAACGAACACGAGGAACAAGTCGCCACCGGAGAGATCGGCAACCTGTTGGTGAAGGCCGACTCCACTTGCTCGCATTACTGGAACCAGCACGAAAAATCCAAAGACACCATCGTGGGGCAGTGGATCCGCACCGGCGACAAATACTTCACGGATGAAGACGGGTACTTCTGGTATGCCGGGCGCTCCGACGACATGCTCAAGTGCAGCGGCGTCTGGGTCAGCCCGGTGGAGATTGAAAGCCTGCTCATCGAACATCCCGCAGTGCAGGAGGCCGCGGTCGTCGGACGCGAAGATCAGGACCAGTTGCTCAAGCCGCTGGCCTGCGTGGTTCTGAAGAACGGGCAAGCCGGGACACCGGAACTCGCACGCGAGTTGCAGGAATTCGTAGTCAGCCGCCTGCCCGTGTACAAGCGCCCGCGCTGGGTGGAATTCTTCGACGACTTGCCCAAAACGGCGACCGGGAAGTTGCAGAGGTACAAATTGCGCCAACAATCTGGATGACTGTGGCCCGCTCAAAGAACATGACTGTTCAGCGGAGAGGCCTCGAGAATTTCAGGGATGGAAATCTACGGCCACCGTAGTCTCGACCGCGACGGCCTGCCCATTCACCCGGTAGGGTTGGAACCTCCACCATCGCACCGCGTCTGCAGCCGCCGCCGTCAGTTCCGCTGGCCCGCTCACCGGATGCAGGTCTAGCACCGTTCCATCGGGGCCGACCAGCATGTCAATCAATACCACCCCCTGCAATTTCGATTGCCGCGCGGCATCAGGGTAAACCGGGTCCACTCTGTGGGTGACGAGTTGCTCCATTTGGGAGGCGGGAACTTTCGGAATTTCTTTTCCTGCAAGATATTGTTTCCCGGGAACCGCGGCCTCCAGGTCATTCCAGGCGCTGTACCACTGCCACAATCCCAGGCCGCAGACCAGGCTGAACGCCGCCAAAGCCATCCAAAGCACCCGCCGCGACGGGCTTGCCATTTTGCGCCGGGAAACTTTCGCTGGTGCGGATGCGGAATGCTCCGGAAGAGTGTGCTCGCCGTGAGCCTGATCATCGGTGCGCAGCGCCCAATAACGGATGGCGTCCCGTTGTTGCGCACTCAGGCCCTGGAATTCCAGGCCGCACTGCAGCCGCGCCTCATAGCGCACGATCGCCTTTGCCTGAAACGGCGAAGCCGTCGAAGGCAATCGGAACTCAACGCCAACCGAGTCGCCGGAGTGGAGTTCGCCAGCTACCACGGCGCCCAACCCACTTTCACACACGTTGACTGCGCGTCCGGGGATGCTGTCAGGCACCCCCGATCGCAGTACCGTGACGTCGATCGGCACAGCTAGGCTATACCGGTGATTGCGCCGGGTACGGCGGTTGGAAGCAGAAGTACCCACTGCTGCGCTCATCCACTAAGTTCCTGTTTATAGAGACACAATCCCTGCGGCCTCAATTCTTAGACCGGGCGAATATGGCGCATGTGAGGTGAATTGAGCGGAGTATAGCACCGTTCCGGAGAAATCCACTACCAGAAAAGGTACCGATGGCGGCACCTGGCAGGACGGCCAAGGGGCACAGATTCAGGATCTCTCGGGGGAGGGCGCGAGAGACTACGGCCAGCGCTTCGCGGTGTCTTCCCATCCCGCGGCCCGCGCGGTCTGGGGAGGGGTCGTGATTGCAGGTTGTGGAATCCGGATTGGCTGCTGCGATCCCGAACTTGCAGTCAGGGTTGGTTTGTTACTTGCCGACTCGGCAACCGCTTCCTTGTCATCCGATAGGAGAGGAGCGGCTACTCGCAGCGCTTCCACCTCTTTTTCCAGACGAGCCAGTTCGAGTTCCTTTTGCCGAAGAACCTCGTACACATTCTTCATACGTGGCACCTATCAGAACCTGTTTGGGATTGGGGCAATTGATCGAACTCTATGAGGGTGAGTGCGATTTGTCAAGAATTTGTAAGGTATGGTCGGTAGAGACTACCCACATCGTATCCCTAGCGAAGTTGCAGTGCATGAGTGAGAAGCATGGTCGAGAGCTGGAGATTTCAAACTACGAAGTTTGCGAGAAATCCGCTGATTCGGCCGCCGTCGAGCGTTGCGAATCATCTCATTCACTGTTGCGTCTTGCATCTTAGGGCGGCGGCAGCGTTAACTGCTTGCTACTGAAAGAGATCGTGTCCACTCAAGCCGCAAACCATTGAAAACGCGCACAGCGCAGTGTTGCGATCTTCCTCCATCAAGCGTTGCAGATCTTCGCTGAGACTCGCCGCTAAGAACTTTACCGGTGCTTCATCTCCTTCCTTTCCAACCACATTCCCACGCCGATCAGGAAATCCGCAGTCTTGCGACGCTACGGCACCAGGATTGCCTTTACTACAGCCGAGTGGCCCGAAAAAAAAGGCCTCCGGCGAGGTGCCTTATGACGGTAATCCTGGTTCTTCTGACTTTCATCACGTTCTTGTTGATCGATCATTTCTACAGCAGAAACCGAGTTTTGCAGCCTGCGATGCAAGTGGCAAAGCACGACGCTCCGGCGAAGCTGGCGCCCAGCCTGGTCGGTGGATTTCATGTCCCCGAAAACCTCCGCTATCACCCGGGACACACCTGGGCGCTCAGCGAAAGCCCCAGCCTGGTCCGCATCGGCATGGACGATTTTGCCTCCAAGCTCATTGGCAAGCTGGAGAACATTACTCTGCCGCAACGCGGCCAGTGGATCCGCCAAGGTCAGAAGGTCTGCACCATCCATCGCGACGGAACCGCGGTTGACATGGTTTCCCCCATCGAAGGCAGCGTCGCCGACATCAACGATGCTCTGGTCCGCAACCCCGAGCTCGCGCATAAGGACCCCTACGGCGAAGGTTGGTTGCTGACCGTGCAGTCCCCGGATGCAAAAACGAACTTCCGCAACCTGTTGGGCGGAGCGCTGGCTCGCTGGTGGACCGAGGAGTCTGCCGGCCGTTTACAGAAGAAGATGCCCATGATGTTAGGCGCACTGGCGCAGGATGGCGGCGTGGCCATGGACGATCTCACCGCCCACATGCCAGACCAGGATTGGGCCGCGTTGGCTAAAGAATTCTTCCTGTCGTAGGTAACCCAATGCCGGGCTCGCCGGAGAAAGAAAAGAATTGCGGCCGCGATTCCAGAAATGAGGATCGCGGCCGAAACTTTTTCCAGACAATGTTGGCCGTCACTGCTGCGACCTTGAACTCTAAACCCTCTGACTCGGATGCACTCCCGCCATCCACTCGGCATCGCGGTGACCGCTGTTATTCATGGCATAGAGCACAAGCTCGACCCGGTTTGAAAGTCCAAGTTTATCGAAAATGCGAAAGATGTATTTCTTGATCGTGTGTTCGCTGAGATTGAGTTCACCGGCGATTTCCCGATTGCTCAATCCGTCGGCCACCAACGCGACCACCTGCTCCTCGCGCGCGGTCAGCAACCGGCGACCTCCTGCGCCCAGCACTCGCAAGGCGGGCACTTGGGTCACCATGTCCAGCAGGTATTGCAGCTGGGTCGAGTTTGCCCAGGTTTGGCCGCGGTGAACACAATTGATGCACTTGCACAAGGTCCGGAAATGACTTTCCGAAAAAGAAAAAATGCCCCGCGCCCCGGAACGAAACGCGTTGGTCACCGCCTGCTGATCTTCGGCGTCGGTCAGCACCACTTTGGCGATCTCCGGGTGGCTGAGGTGAAGCCGGCGGATGATGCCCATGTCAATGCCGTTTTCCCGCACGTCGGGACTGGCAAGCAGTGCGACGTGAAGTTCGCCGCTCTCTGCATGTTCCAGCACCGCATCCACCTGCATGGGGCAGGAAAACACGCGATACTCGGGATGACGGCGCAAAGCGCTGACCAGCAACTGCATCTCCATCCGGTTCGAGTCAGCGACCAGGACACCGATAGTCTGAGATGGCGCGCAACTAGACACTCCCATGGAGCCCTCAGGGGGAGGTGAGCTGGGTTTGATCCTATGCAGCAAGAGGAAATTTCAAAATGCCAGCCATCACTCAAAAAAGTGATGCTCGCACAGCGCTTGTGGAAATCCTTGCGCAAGCCCACGAAAGTAGACAGGACAGAAGTTGGGCGTACTTTCTCAGTGAACTCCCCAGAAAGTCTGTGGCGCACCGGCCGCGTTGCCGCGACTGGCGCGGGTTCTGGCGCTTTTGCAATCGCCGCATTCCGGCTCGTTGCCGGAGATGCCGTCCACTTTTGTAGGTAGCACTTTGTATGTCTTGCCGGGTGCGGCGCGTTGCTTTAGGTTTGCACCTGTTTCCGCAGCAAGATCGCGAAATTCAGATGTGGTCCCGAAGCGGCCGCACCGAATTGCAGGTCCGATGAAACGCGGAGTTTCATTCACGATCCTCGCTCTTGCCTGTTGCGCGCTGCAACAGGCGTGGGTGGTGACCGTCGCCCAGACAGAACGGCCAAGGGTAGCCATAGGGAACGCTGGGACGATGGAAACCACGGAATCCGGAACAGCGGGCGGCGTATGGAGTCCAGCCCTGACGGGGGAACGCCGCCCGCTCTACCGGGTGACCACCAGCGACATTCTGGAACTGACTTTCACCTTTTCCCCCGAATATAACCAGACCGTCACGGTGCAGCCGGACGGCTTTATCGTTCTCCGAGACGTTGGGGCGCTGTACGCAGAAGGAGCAAACCTCCCCCATTTGCGTGACTTGATTCGAATCGCGTATTCGTCCCTGTTGAACGATCCTCAGGTGACGCTTGTTCTCAAGCAGTTTGATAAGCCGTACTTCATTGCTGCCGGAGAAGTGACGCGGCCCGGCAAGTACGACTTGCGCGGTGACACAACCGTGACTGAAGCGGTTGCTATGGCGGGAGGCTTCAACCTTCAGGCCAAGCATTCCCAGGTCGTCCTGTTTCGGCGAATGTCCGACCAAAAGGTAGAGACGCGTGTGGTTGACGTTAAGCGGATGATGAGCGTGCGAAGCCTGAACGAAGACATTCACCTCAAGCCGGGCGACCTGGTGTTTGTTCCCCAGAATGCGATTTCCAAATGGCGCAAATTTCTGCCGGGTTCGAGTCTCAGCCTGTATCTGAACCCGACGCAATTCTAGCCATCCATGTGGTGCACGCGGCAGGCGCAATTCCTGCTGCCGCGATAGCGGTGTGTCCGGTGGGCGCAGATGTCGGAAGAAATCAGTCTCGTGCCTCGGTCGCAGGCGGCGGCTTCCCCCACGCTTCGTGACCTGGTTGCCATCCTGTTCCGGCAACGTAACCTGTTTCTGATTTCTTTTGCGGCAGTCTTTTTTCTCGTCCTGCTCTATGGCCTGTTCGCGCCCTCCTACACCGCCGAGATGAAGGTCCTGGTGCATCGCCGCCGCATTGATCCGCTAGCCAGCCCGGCTCCCGTCAACCTGGCTTTCGAGCACCGCGACATCAGCGAAGAAGAGCTGAACTCTGAAGTGGAATTGCTGCGCGATAACACTCTTCTCCGGGCTGTGGTGCAGGCTACGAATCTCGCGCCGGCAACCTCATCGCCGTGGAAATTCGGCAGCCGGGCAGAGCGCGAAGAGCGGGCTGTCCGGCGGCTTGCCGGGAATCTGAAAGTCACCGGCCTGCGCAAGACCAATCTCATCACGGTTCAGTACACTTCCTCGAATTCGGCGCAGGCGGCCGGGATTCTGCGCGCTCTCTGCAATGCCTTTATCGAACGCCATCAGCAGGTGCAGCGGCCGTCGGGAGAGTCCAACTTTTTCGGCCAACAAGCGGACCAAGCCCGTATCGCCCTGGAGCAGTCCGAACTCGCACTGATGGACTTCGCACACCGCAACGCGGTGGTGGCAGCCGCCTTCGAACGTGACACGGCTTTACAGAAGCTGGCAGAACTGCAGGCGGCGTCCGGCCAAACCGCCATTCAGATCCGCGAAACTGCCCAGCGCGTGCAGGATTTGCAGGCGAAGCTCCACACGCTCCCCCGCCGTCTCACCACCCAGGTACGCGTGGCGGACAATCCTCAACTGCTCGAGAAGCTCAAGTCGCGCCTGCTGGAATTGCACTTGAAACGGACCGAACTGCTCACCAAGTTTCTGCCTTCGTATCGCCTGGTCCAGGAAGTGGACCAGCAGATTACCGAGACGCAACAGGCGATCACTGCCGAACAGCTCACGCCGGTTCGCGATGAGACCACCGACCAGGACCCCGCGTATGAGTGGACTCGCGCCGAACTGGTGAAAGCTCAGGTGGATCTCAGCGCCCTTCAGGCACGCGCGGCCGCCACCGCTTCTGTGCTGGCGCAGTATCAGCAATCGGCTCAGCGCCTCGGAGACCGCTCCATCACGCAGGATTCGCTGTTGCGGAATCTGCGAAGCGCCGAGCAGACCTACCTGCTCTACGCGCACAAAAGGGAAGAGTCGCGCATCGGCGACGCGATGGATTCCGGCGGGATCCTGAACGTGATCATCGCGCAGCCCCCGAATGTTCCGGCGCTGCCCACGCACTCGCTGGCGTTTTTCCTGTGCATCGGGTTGATCGCAGCCGGGGCATCCAGCACTGCCATCGCATTTGCAGTGGACTACACGAGCCCGGCATTTCGCACTCCAGACGAGATCATCGCTTACCTGGATGTCCCCGTGCTGGCGTCTCTTCCCGCACGTTCTGGGGTGCAGCCATGAGCACCCACCTCGATGTTCTCGACAACCTGCTGGCGGTGCCCGAATTTGTCGAGACTGAGACTCGACTTCGTCCGCAAAGCGCCGAACCATCCACTGCGGAAGGCTTTCAGCGAGAGCAACTCCGAAACCTGGTGCGCCACGTTTTCTTCCCGGGATGGCCACGACCCGCACGCCAGGTCGTGTTGAGCACGATCGACGAGCGCGCCGACACCGCTTCCACTGCGCTCGACATTGGTAAGGCGATGGCAGCCGAAATCCCCGGCAACGTCGCCGTCATTGAAAGCTGCCCAGGCTCAATCATTCAATTCAGGAATTCTGGGGGGACTCCGGGACAGACCGGTCCTGATCAGCAGCCTTTTGTGTTTCGGGGGTCCTCCCGCCAATTGTGGTCAAACCTGTGGCTCGTTCCCTGCAAAACCTTTGTTGGTGAGGAAGAAGCTCTGTCGGCCTCGTGGTTGCGCGGAAGGCTCAGCGAATTGCGGATGGAGTTCGACTATGTGTTGATCAACGCCCCTCCGGTTAATCGCTCCAGCGAAGCGGCATTGCTGGGATCGTTGACCGATGGCGTGATTCTGACCATCACCGCCAACCGCACCCACCGCATCGCAGCGCACATGAGCAAAACCATCCTCCGTCAGGCGAATGCCAGGCTGCTCGGTACGATCCTTTGCGAGAGGATTTTCCCCATTCCCGAACGGCTTTATCGAAAACTTTGAGTTTGGATCGCGCAAACCAACCGTAAGGTGAATGGGTGAGTTGATGCCGTCGTTTGGGGTACTCGAGCACGAACAATACAATTTGCGCGTTCCTCCGGCAAGCCGCCTGATTCCGGGCAGGCAGTCGGTTCCAAATCCTCCGCGGAAAAAGCCCAACTCAGTCACCCTGGACAGCCGTTACTGGGCGGACCCGGGTCAGGAGCCTAAGGACGCAGAACCCAAGCCCGGTGTAGTCAGCCTTCTTGCTGGCAGCTTCCTGCCGCATCCCGCAGCTGACAGTGAACGCTTTCAAGTCGTGTTGTGGATATGTGCCGACCTCGGTCTGCTCACCATCACGCTCGTAGTGCTTAGCCTCTTCGCCCAAAGAACTTTTCCGCCATCAGCTCTCGGGATGTTTCTGGTCTACGGCTCGCTGCTCACCTTGCTCGCTCATTCCGAAGGTCTTTACCGAAGCCGCTACCAAGGCGAGGAATTTGAAACCGTGACCCTGGGAAAGACGGTGGCGTGGGCCACGGTCTTGTTCGGGATCGTGATCCGCCTCACCCAGTGGCGAACGATTCCTATGGAGTTACTGCTGGCCGGTGCATCGCTGAATTATTTCGGCATGCTCGCCTGGAGACGCGGACTCCGCCTTCATGGCCACGTTCCCGCCCGCACCACCCGCAACGTGCTTGTGGTCGGCGCAGGACAGCTTGGAAGGCAGGTCGCCCGCTACATCGAGCGTCACCATCCTGGCGGGCGCTGCTTTCGCGGCTTCCTCGATGACGCCTCGCGCTCCAGCGAAGACATCCGCGGCAGGATCGCTGATCTCAGCCAGATCGCGCGGGCAGAGTTTGTGGACGAAGTGATTCTCGCCATTCCGCAGCAACGCGAGCTGTCACGGCAAGTCATCCTCGATGCCCGCAAGAACCATCTCGACATCCTGCTCGTGCCCGACCTCCTGGGATTCGCGCCGCAGAACGATACTCTGGAAAGCTTCGGAGTGGCCCCTGTGGTCACGCTCCACTCCGAACCGGCCCCCGCCTTCAATTTGTTTCTGAAGCGTGCCCTCGACTTTGTGGTCGCCGGAATCGCGCTCCTGTTGTGCTCGCCCCTGATGCTCGTCCTCGCTGCAGCCATCAAGTTGGATTCCCGCGGGCCCGCCCTTTATTGCGCTCCCCGCATCGGCAAAAAGGGCAGGGAGTTCGTCTGCTACAAGTTCCGCACCATGGCAGCCGACGCTGAGCGCATCAAGGAGGACCTGCGCGCCAACAACCAGCGTGAGGGGCCGTTCTTCAAAATGAAGTCGGACCCGCGCCTGACTCGCATCGGACGCGTTCTCCGCCCTTATAGCCTCGATGAGTTGCCTCAGCTCTGGAACGTTTTCATCGGCGAAATGAGCCTGGTAGGGCCGCGCCCCCACCCGCTCGACGATTTTCGACGTTATCGCCTGGAAGACTTTCGCCGTCTCGATGTGACACCCGGCATTACCGGGCTCTGGCAAGTGACGGCACGCCAGGATCCATCGTTCCAGCGCAATATGGCGCTCGATCTTCAGTACATCGAGCAGTGGAACCTGTGGCTCGATCTGCGGATTCTCTGCAAGACACTCTCCGTTGTCATACACGGCACAGGCGCCTAGGAGGTTGATGATGCTCAAAAACCGCCGCTACTTCGCATTGATCCGCCGCATTCAGGAGGCAATCATCCGCAGAATTCACGCCGCCCTGTTGAGGGCCGCGGGCCTGCCGGAGCCGCACTAAATGGATTTGAGCGCTCGCAGGCCGGAGCAAGTGTTTGCCGAACTCGCCTGTCATGCCGCGGTACTGCCCGCGCGTGTCATCCAGGCCTTCATTCAAGCGCGTTGGCTGCTGTTTCTCGCCATGTTGTCATTTATGCTCTTCCGTCCTCCGGGATCAAACTTCTTTCCCTGCGATCGTATTGCCTTTGTCCTGGTATGCATCGCAGCCGCGCTGCACATCACGACCACCGGCCAACCTTTCAGTTTTCTGCGGCCGGTTACGCTGCCTATGGCGGGACTTCTGCTTCTCTCCTCCTGCAACCTGCTCCACCCGTGCGACAGCGCCGAGAGCTGGAGCATGTTTGCCACGAGATGGCTGATCCCGTTTACGGTGTATCAACTTGCAGCGCGCATTTTCCCGAGTGCAAGGTCACGCCGGGCATTCGAAATTTTCACCTTGATGGTCCTGGCGTATTTGAGCCTGATCTCCATAGCTTTCCTGGTCGGGGCTGGATGGGCAATTTTTCCCTCCTACATCCTGGACCCGGGTTTCGGCATTCATGCGGATCGCGCCCGCGGCCCCTTCTTGCAGGCCGTCGCGAACGGCATGGCCCTGAATCTCCTCTTCCTGATAGCCCTCAACGCGCTGGTGAACCGGCGACTCCGCATGGCTCTTGCCCTGCCACTGCTGGCCGCGGTTCCCATCGCCATTGTTGCCACCATGACCCGCGCAGTTTGGCTCTCGTTTGCGGGAACGGCGGTGCTCCTGGGATTTTCGCGATACCTACCCCTGAGGCGAGTGTGTGCAGGATTTTTGATTGCAACCCTGATCTGTGTGGGCGCGCTCTTCGTGTTTCCCCAGCAGTCCATCGCGGACCGCATCCAGGACCGCAGTCCGGTCGAGTTCCGCGTTGCAGTGTATGAAGCCGGCCTGCGTATGTTCGGCGAGAAGCCTCTCCTGGGTTGGGGATCGGACCGCATGCGCAATGAACTGGCGCGACGCATCAGCGACTTTCATCAGGAAGACTTCTATTTTCACAACACCTATCTGGAGGTGATGGTCGAGCGTGGACTGCTGGGGTTGTTCTTGTACGCGTGGATGGCAATCGACCTCTTCAGTCTTGCACGAACGCGCTTGCGGCTGCCCTGGGCGGGCTTTCCCGACCTATCTTTCCGCGCGATTTGGCCGCTGATGCTGGTCGTCTATTTCGTCAACGCCAGCTTCGTGGGCATGAACTACCAGTTCGTGAATGTTCTGCTTTTCACCGTTGCCGGCCTGCTGGCCGCACAGAATCGGGTTGAGCAAGGAGCGCTGCGTGTCCACTAGTCCGGCGGACCAGACGCTGCGCAATGGCGGATTCCTCGCCCTGCGTTATGGCTTGGGAACATGTGTGAGCTTCGGCAACATGCTGGTCCTGACCTGGTGGATCGGCCCTCATGCGTACGGGACCTTCGCAACCGCGGTGGGAATAGCCGCGTTCCTCGCCAGCCTGTCGCGCCTGGGGGTTGATACCTACCTGGTTCGCTGCCAGGCTGCTTTGCCGGCACGGACTTTCCAAGTCGCCGCTACCCTGACTCTCGCAGTCTCGCTGCTGCTTGTGCTCGCCGGATTTGTGATCTCGCCCCTACTGGCGTTCTGGTTGCGAAGCCGAGAAATTCTGCTTCCCTACCTGGTGTTGTTGTGCTGCATTCCTGCCGCCGGCCTGTCCGGAATTCCTACCGCCAAGCTGGAACGCGCGCTTAATTTCCCAGCCGTGGCTGCCATTGAGCTCTGCGGTCAAATCGTGGGCCTTCTGGTCTCAGCGACATTGGCGTGGCGCGGCGCTGGCGTTTGGGCTCCGGTGGCCGGTCAACTGGCGTGGCAATGGTCGTCCTTGGCGGCTGCTTTCATCTATTCGCAGATTACTCCCGGCTTGTGTTTAGACAGGGCAGAGGCAATGCAGATGGTCCGCTACGGCGCCGGCCTTACCGCCTCCATGCGTACCTGGCAGCTTCGTACCCTGGTAAATCCCCTGCTGGTCGGCCGCTTTGCTGGTCCTGAAGCCGTCGCCTTCGTCGCGGTTGCCATCAGGATAGCGGAATCGCTCGGTTCCGTCCGCCTCGCCGCCGGACGCGTGACCTTGGCGTCGCTCTCCCGCCTGCAGGATTGCACCAAGGATTTCCGCCGTCTCCTGGAACGCTCG
This sequence comes from Terriglobales bacterium, assembly GCA_035652095.1. Taxonomy (GTDB): domain Bacteria; phylum Acidobacteriota; class Terriglobia; order Terriglobales; family Acidobacteriaceae; genus DASREM01. The sequence goes on from DASREM010000021.1 coordinate 74,293, forward strand.
CTGCAGTTGCAACTAGTCACGCTTGGTCCGTTGCTGTGCGCGGTGGCAATCCTGGGACCGCTGTTCGCGCCTCACCTGCTCGGCATGCGCTGGATGCCGAGCCTGACCGTTTACCCCTTCATTGCCGCCGGAGTGCTGGTCAACTCCGTCTATAACCTGCAAGCATCGGCGCTGTTCGTTGTCGGTCACCAGTGGCGGGTGTTTCGCGTCTACGCCGCGCACGTCATGCTGCTGGTGATCGGGACCGTTGTCCTCGTTCCGCGGTTCGGTATTTCAGGCTATGGTTGGGCCGAATTGCTGGCGTGCTGCGCTTACCTGCTGATGCAGCAGAGCCCATCCGAGCAGACCAGGGTTTCCTATCGAAAGCTGGTTCCGCTGCTGGCGGTATTCACGGGACTTCTATTCGCTCCCCTGCTCGCGCCCGCCTGGAACCGGTTCTGGGAGATCTCCTGATGGCCCACGTCGCATACCTGGCCAATAAGTTCCCCAGCCCCGTCGAGCCTTACGTTGTTGAAGAAATCCAGGAACTGCGCCGCAACGGCCTGGCGGTTGTCGCCTGCAGCGCCCGCAAGGTCAGCCGCGAGGAGGTACAACAACTCTGGGACGGCGGCGAGGTTCTGTCACTCCAGTCTTTGCAATGGAAAGCCTTGTTTCACGCCGTGTGGCTTGCCTGCCATTGCGCTCCTCGCCTGCGCGACCTCCTCTGCCGCGTTGTTTGCCAGGGCGATGAAACGGTTTCGATACGTCTGCGCGCCCTCATTCACACCCTGCTCGGGATCTACTACGCGGCCCTCCTCCGAGATCGCGACGTGCGGCACATCCACGTTCATCACGGGTACTTTTCTTCCTGGATCGGTATGGTGGCGGCGCGGCTGCTCGGCATCGGGTTCAGCGTCACGCTTCACGGTTCGGACTTGTTACTGAGTGGCGCTTACCTCGACACCAAGCTGAAGGCGTGCCAGTTTTGTTTCACCATCTCGGAGTTCAACCGGCAGTACATTCGCCACGCCTATCCGTCCGTGAACCTGCACAAAGTCGTGGTGCAAAGGCTGGGCGTCAGCCTGACATCTCACCTGGATGCCTTGCCGCTCCCCGGCAAGAACCCGTTCCTGATTTTCACGGCCGGCCGCCTGCATCGGGTCAAGGACCACGCCTTCCTCCTCCGCGCCTGTCGCGAATTCCTTGATCGCGGCAACCAGTTCCTGTGTCTCATTGCGGGAGAGGGTCCGGAGCGGCACGCGCTGCAAGAACAGATCGGAAGGCTCGGGCTCCAGGAGCGCGTCCGGCTTCTCGGCCATGTGCCGCACGCCGACCTCGACCGGTATTTCGCGATGGCCGACCTCGTCGTTCTGACCAGCCGCAGCGAAGGCATCCCCTTGGTGCTGATGGAAGCGATGTCCCAGGGCAAGGTGGTGCTGGCGCCCGCTATTACTGGCATCCCTGAGCTGGTGATCGACGGCCAGACCGGTTTTCTCTACCGCGCCGGCTCGCTTGACGATTTCGTGTCCAAGCTCGAGGCCATTCTGGAATCGGTTCCCACGCTTGAACCCGTTCGCCGCGAGGCCCGGCGCCATGTCTCCGAGCATTTCAATCGTGAGCAGAACCTCCGCCAGTTCAGAAAAATTTTCCTTTCCCGAGTACACCTTGCCCCGGAGACTCACCTTCATGCGCATTCTGTTCTGCAATAAGTACAACTTCCCGTTCAGCGGCACTGAATCCTACTTGTTTTCGCTGATGCAGTTGCTGCGTGATCATGGGCACGAGACCGCCTTGTTCTCGATGGCGGACCCACGCGGGGAGCCTACCGCATACGATCGCTACTTCGTTCCTCACATCGAATTCAGGAACGCCCACGGCATGCTGCACCGCGGCCGCCTGGCGGTGCATGCGATTTATTCTCGCGGCGCCCGTGAACGCTTGCGGCGGCTAATTGCGGAGTTCCAGCCCGACATCGCCCACGTCAGAAATATTTATCACCATCTCTCTCCATCCATTCTTTGGGAACTGAAGAAGCAGGGCGTGCCTGTCGTTTATCACCTGAACGATTTCAAATTGCTGTGCCCCACCTACAACATGGTTTCCCATGGCCACGTGTGCGAGAAATGTCGCGGGGGGCGGTTCTGGAAGTGCGTCACGGAGGGCTGCTATCCCGAGCGCGCCGATGCAGCCGTGCTTACTGCCGAGGCATACCTGCATAAATGGCTGCACAGTTACCAGCATTGCGTGTCCACCTTCCTTGCTCCCAGCCAGTTTGTGAAGCAGAAACTCGTGGACAATGGCTGGAACCACGCCAGCATTGAAGTGCTTCCCCATTTTCAGGCTCTGCCCAACACTCCCATGAGTGAATCTCCGAGTGATGGCCCGGTCTTGTATTTCGGTCGACTGTCCGCCGAGAAAGGCCTTCCCGAATTGATTCTGGCCATGGGGCGTCTGCCGCACATTCGCTTTCAAATCGCCGGTGAAGGTCCCCAGCGCAACGAGTTGGATCAACTGGTCCAGCAGAGGTCTTTGCACAACGTGGAGTTCCTGGGACAAGTAAGAGCCGAAGACCTGCCTCGCCTGATCGCACGCTCCGCTTTCACGGTTCTACCCACTCGCGCCTACGAAACCCTGGGCAAAACCATTTTGGAGTCCTACGCGCAGCAGCGCGCGGTCATCGCGTCGGACCTGGGCTCCCGCCGCGAACTGGTAAAGGAAGGCTCCACCGGTTTGCTCTTCCGTCCCGGCGACGTGGCGCAACTGGCGGACGCGGTTAACTTTCTATACGACCGCCCCGAACTGTTCCGCGCTATGGGAAAGGCCGGGTACGAACTGGTGCGCGCACATCATTCGCCCGAACAGCATTACCGCAATTTGATCAGGCTTTATAACGGACTGGTACGCACGCGCGCTATCAAAGCGGTGGCCAAGCCGAGAGCCATCCGGGTTGCTTTGATCGGCGGCCGCGGGGTGATCTCGAAGTACAGCGGCATCGAGGCCTATTACGAAGAAGTCGGCCAACGACTGGCCGGCAGGGGCCACGAAGTCACGGCGTATTGCCGCACCTACTTCACACCCGATCTCGGCACGCACCAGGGCATGCGATTGGTTCGGCTGCCCACGCTCCGCAGCAAACATCTTGATACCCTCATTCACACCTTCCTCAGCAGCCTGCACGTGCTGTTCACGCGTGCCGACATCGTGCACTACCACGCGCTCGGCCCTGCGCTTTTTTCCTGGATCCCGCGCCTTGCAGGAAAGAAGACGCTGGTCACGGTGCAGGGTCTGGACTGGCAACGCGCAAAGTGGGGACGCATGGCTCGCTCGGTTCTTCGTCTCGGCGAGAGGGCTGCGCTTCGATTTCCCAATCGCACTATCGTAGTTTCGAGAGTGTTGCAGCAGCACTTCGCGGGAAGCACCCGTTACATTCCCAATGGCGCCGAACTTCGCCCGCGTCGTGACACCGGCATGCTCTTAACTTGGAATCTCGAACCTGGCAACTACATCCTCTTTCTCGGACGATTTTCGCCGGAGAAGAACTGCCACTTGCTGATTGAGGCTTACGAACGGTCCGGGATTTCGGCCAAGCTGGTTCTTGCCGGAGGCACAAGCTATTCCGATCGCTACGTGGAAACGCTCCGCAAGCACTCCAGCGATCGCGTGCGCCTGCTCAACTATGTTTCCGGAGACGCTCTGCAGGAACTTCTCACCAACGCCATGCTCTTCGTCCTTCCCTCCGACCTGGAAGGACTGTCGCTCGCGCTTCTTGACGCCATGGGAGCAGGAGTCTGCGTGCTCGCAAGCGACATTCCCGAGAACATGGAACTGGTGAGCGGCGCAGGCTTCACCTTCAAACGCGGCGACATCGAGGACCTCGAGCGCATGCTGCGCATCCTGGCGGCCGATCCCGCCGCCCGGGCCAGGGCAGCTCAGGCCGCACAGGAACGCGTTGCTCGACACTACCGCTGGCCTGTGATCGCAAGCCAGGTCGAGTCGGAGTACAGGTCGCTCTTGGGTTGGACTCCAGCCGCCTCGCCGGTGACGGAAGAATCACCAGAAATTCCGCAGACCAAGCCCGCGGCGTAGGCACGGCCCACGTTGTCCCGAACTGGAACCAGACTTCAGAGTAACGGGGCTTCCCGAATTTGGACAGGATCCCGCATCTCCCGGTAGCCTCCTGTTGTGTTCCCTGCAGGACAGGCTACCCTTACACTGTCAAACTCGTACATCGTTCTCCCGCAGCGGCTTAGCCAATGGGGCAACGTTGCAGGCGATTGTTCGCAACGCCAAAAAACATGCATCCTCCAGGCGTGTTTCTGAATCGAATTTTTTGTTGGATAATAATCATTATCATTCTGCACGGTTTTCGGATTGATATGCGTCGCCATCCGTCCGAAGTGCTCTGCCAAACCCCAGAAATTTTTTAGTTTGAACTCAGATTAATAGGAGACAAGCCATGTTAGGTATCGGAGAAAAATTCCCTTCATTTTCACTGACAGCAACTGTCAGCACCGAAAAGGACCCCAAACGGGCCTTCAAGACCATCTCAGATCTCGACTACGCCGGCAAATGGAAGCTGTATTTCTTCTGGCCCAAGGACTTCACCTTTGTCTGTCCCACCGAAATCGTGGGCTTCGCAAAACTGAATAAGGAATTCCAGGAGCGTGACACGCAGATTCTTGGCGCCAGCATCGACTCCGAGTGGGTGCACCACGCATGGCGCAACCACCACGCCGATTTGAAGAATCTGCCCTTTCCGATGCTCGCCGACATCAAGCGCGATCTGGCCGGAGAGCTGGGCATCCTCGATCCCAAAGAAGGCGTCGCGCAGCGCGCTGCCTTCCTGGTGGATCCCGACGGGGTCATTCGCTTCGTTTACGTGACCGATCTTTCCGTAGGCCGCAACCCCGAAGAGGTCTTGCGCGTGCTCGATGCTTTGCAAACCGATGAACTCTGTCCCTGCAACTGGAAGAAGGGCGAAGAGACGCTGATGGTCGCCTGATCACGAGGACACGGGAGTTGCGTCAGCAACTCCCGGACGCACCCCTTGCGTCGCATGACGCCGTACCGAGCCGCAGGCGAGGCATAGATTTTTCCCGATGACGTCATCCTGAGCCGCAGGCGAAGGATCTCGCGTGCACCAACGAAGCGCTCTCCACACGAACGAACCAAAGGTGAAAAGCAAATGACTTTGAACGAACTGTTGGAAACCGTCCCATCCTACGCGCGGGACCTGAAACTAAATTTCAGCAACCTGATCAAGCAGGCAGAACTGACCGAGCAGCAGACCTGGGGCACAGTTGCAGCCAGCGCGATCGCTTCCCGCAACGAAGCGCTGACTCATGCCGCATTGGCTGAGGCCTCCAATCATCTCTCGCCGCAGGCCCTGGAAGCCGCCAAAGGCGCAGCCGCGATCATGGGCATGAATAATGTCTATTACCGCTTTCTGCATCTGACCGGGAACGAAACCTACTCCACCATTCCAGCGCGGCTGCGCATGCAGATCATCCGCTCGCATGGAGTAGATCAGGCCGACTTCGAACTGTGGTGCGTCGCGGTATCTGCCATCAACGCCTGTGGCGCCTGCGTGGATTCCCACGAGAGAGTGGTCCGCGAAAAAGGCATGACGGAAGAAACCGTGCTTGCTGCTGTGCGCATCGCATCGGTCATGCATGGACTCGCTGCGGTTCTGGATGCCGAGAGGGTCGCCTCCATCCAGGCAGTAACTGCCTGAGTCCTTTCTTCTACTTTCCCAGGGCGGGAGTTAACTTCCCGCCTTTTTTATTTACAATCAAACTACATGGAAGCATCCATCCTGGTCACCGGCGGTGCCGGATTTATCGGGTCTAATTTCGTCCTGCAATGGATGAAGGAAGAACATTCCCCGCTGGTGAATCTCGACAAGCTTACCTACGCCGGCAATTTGCGCAATCTCGAGAGTGTCAGCGATAACCCGCGATACACCTTCATTCACGGCGACATCTGCGATCGTTCCCTGGTTCGCAGCGTGCTGGAGAAGCACCGCCCTCGCGCCATCGTCCACTTCGCCGCTGAAAGTCACGTCGACCGCTCCATTCGCGGGCCGGATGATTTCATCATCACTAACGTGAACGGCACGTTTTCCCTTCTCGAAGAAGCACGCGCCTACTGGAATGGTTTGAGCGAATCAGAGCGCGGGCGGTTCCGATTTCTCCACGTCTCAACCGACGAAGTGTACGGATCGCTCGGCCCCAAGGACCCTGCTTTCACGGAAACCACGCCCTACGCTCCCAACAGTCCGTATTCCGCGTCAAAGGCCGCCGCCGATCACCTGGTGCGCGCCTATCACCACACCTACGGCCTGCCCACGCTGACGACGAACTGTTCGAACAATTACGGGCCCTATCAATTCCCCGAAAAACTGATCCCGCTGATGATCCTGAACGCGCTGAGTGGAAAGCCGCTACCGGTCTACGGCGACGGGCAGAACGTCCGCGACTGGCTCTACGTGGAAGATCACTGCGCTGCGATTCGCACCGTGCTTGCGAAAGGACGCGTGGGGGACTGTTACAACATTGGCGGCAAGAGCGAACAGCCGAACCTGGCGATCGTGAACGCCGTTTGCCAGATTCTTGACGAACTGCGGCCCGGTGATCCGGTGCTGCCTCACAAGAAACTCATCACCTTTGTCACCGATCGTCCCGGACACGATCGCCGCTACGCAATGGACATCGCCAAAATTCAACGCGAACTGGGATGGAGTCCGCGCGAGACTTTCGAAACTGGAATCCGCAAAACCATTCAGTGGTACCTGCAGCACGAGCAATGGGTGAAAGAAGTCACCGGCGGTGGCTATCGCCAGTGGATTGCAACCCAATATTCCTAGGAGCCCGATGGCGGCAGCAAACACGCGCAGCGCTTACAAAGGCATCATCCTCGCAGGCGGTTCGGGAACGCGCCTCTATCCCGCAACCCATGCCGTGGGCAAGAGCCTGCTCCCAATCTACGACAAGCCGCTCATCTATTACCCGCTCTCGACGCTGATGCTCGCCGGAATTCGCGACATCCTGATCATCTCCACCCCGGAAGATACTCCTCGCTTCGAGCATCTGCTCGGTGACGGGTCGCGCTTTGGCGTGAGCTTTGAATACATCGTCCAGCACAAGCCCGAAGGGATCGCGCAGGCCTTCCTGGTGGGAGAGAAGTTTATCGGCTCCAGTTGCTGCGCCCTGATTCTCGGCGACAACATTTTCTATGGCCACGATATGGTGAAAGATGTGCGCGAGGCGGCGGACAAAATCACGGGCGCGCGCATCTTTGCCTATGCGGTCAACGATCCCGAACGCTACGGCGTGGTGGAATTCGACGACAACGGGCGCGCCCTCAGCCTGGAAGAAAAGCCCGCCAAGCCCAAATCTCGATACGCGGTCACCGGGCTTTACTTCTACGATCAGCAGGTCGTGAGCATCGCCAAATCTCTGAAGCCCTCGGCCCGCGGAGAACTCGAAATTACGGACGTGAACAAAGCTTACCTCGAGCGCGGCCAGCTTGATGTCTGCGTTATGGGACGCGGCATGGCATGGCTCGACACCGGCACCCATGAAGCCATGATGGAAGCCTCGCTCTTTATCCAGACCATCGAACGTCGCCAGGGGCTCATGGTTGCGTGTCCGGAAGAAATTGCCTACCGTTATGGTTACATCAGCGCTGGTGAGCTTGAAAAAATTGGCCACTCCATGAAGAACAACGGCTACGGCGCATATTTGCTGCAATTGCTGCGGGAGAAGGTGTTTTAAGATGGCAGCCGGTCAGGCGGGCGGTACGGTGATGAAAGTAACTCGCGGGTCTCTGGCGGGGATCATGGTGCTCGAGCCTCGCGTCTTCAGCGATGAGCGCGGTTTTTTCCTCGAAGGCTTCAATAAGAAGGTGATGCGCGAGATCGGCATCGAGGAAGAGTTCGTGCAGGACAACCATTCGTTCTCCCGTCGCAACGTGCTGCGCGGCCTGCACTACCAGGTGCAGCGGGCGCAGGGCAAACTGGTGCGCGCCGTCACCGGAGAGATTCTGGATGTCGTGGTCGATCTCCGCCGCAGTTCCTCGACCTTTGGCCGGTGGCAAGCGGTTCGCCTCTCCGAAGAAAACCGCAAGATGATCTGGGTGCCGGCGGGCTTCGCGCACGGTTTTCGCGTGCTCTCCGATGGGGCGAACGTTCTTTACAAGACCACCGACTTCTACTTCCCGAATTTCGAAAAGACCATCGCCTGGAACGATCCCGACCTTAACATTGACTGGCAGCTTCGCGAAGAGCCCATCATCTCCGCCAAGGACAGGCAGGGCGTGCCTTTCAAGCAGGCGGAAGTTTACGCTGAATGAGAATCACGCTATTCGGCGGCACCGGCCTGCTGGGGAAGGCCCTGGTCCGCGAATGCCGGAATGATGAATTGACGGCGCTCGGCTCCAAGGATGCCGACATCCGCGACGTTGCGCAGGTGGAAAGAGTAGTCAAGCAGACCTCCCCGCACTGGATCATTCTCGCTGCCGCGTATACCGACGTAGATGGTTGCGAAACCAACCGTGATCTCGCCTTCGCGGTAAACACGCAAGGTGCGGTCAACGTTGCGGAAGCCGCGAAGAAACTTGGCACCCGGCTTCTCTTCGTCAGTACCGACTACGTCTTCGAAGGGACCAGCAACCAGCCTTACCAGACCACCGACCGGCGCAATCCCAGGAGCGTGTATGGGGAATCGAAGGCGCAGGCTGAGGCGAAGCTCTCCGAGCTTGTCGCCGGCTGCTGCATCGCGCGCACTTCGTGGCTTTTTGGCAACGGAGGAAAGTGCTTCCCTGACACCATCCTGAAACTTGCGGCAACCCGTCCCGCCCTTGACGTGGTGAACGATCAGCGCGGATGTCCGACATACTCGGTGGACCTGGCCCGCGCCCTCATCGAACTCTGTCATGCCGGCGCCCGCGGCACCGTGCACGTGACCAACCGCGGCGACTGCACCTGGTATGAACTCGCCCGGCAAGTCGTGTCCACCGCCGGTCTTTCCACCGAAATCCGGCCCACCACGACCGACAAATTCCCTCGCCCTGCGCCGCGCCCGGCATACTCTGTGCTTTCCCCGAGAAGCCTCGACCAATACGGAATCACAATGCCGGATTGGCAGAACGCGGTCGAGCGCTATCTTGCCGAGCGCCAGGCGTCTCTATAGGGGGAACCAAGGCCGGCAATTCTCCACCCCCGGTCCCCTGTGGATAATGGGCGACGCTTTTTGTAACAGGCCTAACTCACAGCCGAGGACCACAACATGGCAAGTGCCCCCACAGCGACTAAGACGCTGGTTCGCAAGGATCCCTCTCCCCCGCCGCCCCAGAACCGGCGAAAACAGGCGCGATCCAGCGGCGTTCTTTCGCAAATCGAAGATGCCACCGAGGCCATTTTCCGCAAATACCAGACCCGCTCCGCCTGACCTGCGCCCGGCGCTGCCGCGGTTCTCAACTCACATGCGGATGTGACGACCGTCACAGACCGGCGTATTCATAAATATGATCATGGACGCCGGGTTGAGGAGAGTGGTCATGACGAATTTCGCGATCCTTGCAGCTTCCACCCTGGGCCTCATTTACGCTCTGTTCAGCATTGGCCTGGTGCGCAGGGCCTGCCGTCCCAGCTGCCGCGAGTGCGTGCACTGGCAACACTGCGTTGAACTCAAGCTCGGCATCGAGGGTCCGGCCAAGAAGCCCTGCCCGTAAAATTAGCGTGTAGCCAGGTCCGTTCCTGCACCGAAGCGCTGGGTCGCGTAGCCCACGATAGTTCCCACAATTCCGCCCGGAAGCATGATCTCGAAGTAATAGTGCTTTCCCTCGGGATTGGGCATCGCGGCCACTGCAAAGGCCAGGATCAATCCGACCGACAAGCCGAACAGGATCCCCAAAGGCAGCGAATTTACCTTGCGCGCAAAATATCCGATCAACACTCCCGCGATCAGTCCCTTCACCGTCGAGCCGATTACGATGCCTAACAACTGGGCCCTCGCTGCGGGCGTGAACCATGCCGTAAGCCCGTCGAAAATCCCCAGAATCCCACCCAGCGCCAACCCCAACCAAACTTTGTTCATGAGCTTGTCTCCGCAGGCTGGATGCCCGCTACTCTTCTATTCCGCACAATCCCAAAATCCTTTAAGTATTTCTCAGGAAAATCTTCGCCACAGAATGAACAGCGTTCGCGTCACAAGATAGGCAAGAATCAGCAGGATCCACGCCCGATTCTTCACGATCCATCTCCAGGCCCTTGCCCCGGGGCCCTCGGGAAACGCTGCCACTGCTCCGCCCTGCAAGTATTGCGTGATGTCGGACGCCAACTCCTGCACCGACGCGTAGCGCGCCGCCGAGGCAGCTTCAGTGGCTTTGCGAACGATGGCGGTCAGGCGGCGCGAAACCGGCTCCGCCGCGCGTTGCTTGAGTAAGAACTTGAGAATCGTTCCCAGCGAATACACGTCCGCCAGAGGGCCGACGTGGCTGTCTCCTCGCTCCTGCTCCGGCGCCATGAACCCGGGCGTGCCTACTACCGCGTCATCCGGCCCGGCATTGTCACGGTGATGGGAAGACCCCAGCACCTTCGCCAGGCCCCAATCCATCACCAGCACCTCGCCGAAGGGGCCGATCATGATGTTGGACGGCTTCAAATCGCGGTGAACGATGTCATGGGCATGTGCGAACGCCACTGCTTCGCAGATTTTCAGGAATGAGCGCAGGCACTCGGATTCTCCGCCCAGCGCCGTCTCCGGGTCATCGAGCCGCCTTCCCTGCACCAGCTTCATGGTGTAGAACACGCGGCCATCCGGAAGTGTGCCGACGTCATGCACCGGCACAATCCCGGGATGCTCCAGCCGCGCAATGACCCGTGCCTCCTGCAAAAGGCGGGCAGCCAACTGGTTCTGATCGTCCAGGATATTGATGACCTTGAGCGCAATCTGCCGCTCCAGAACGCTGTCTTCGACGCGGTACACGGCGCCCATGCCGCCCTGCCCCAGTTTGTCCATCAGGCGATAGCGCGTGCCGCTCAAGTCCGGAAATTCCGCCGCAGCTCGCAGCCGTTCAATCGCAGTGTCAGAAATGCGCATCGTCAAAGGGACACTCTACTCGCATCGCGTGTTTCGCTCGCGTGCATAACAGCGCACCCGCTCATCCCTTCACCTCAAACCCCAGCAGCGCCCGAGCTTCATTGCGAAACTCCTCCTCGCTCGCAGTGCTGAGCCGCACCTGCTCAAGAACGATGCGGCGGAATTCGCGGCGCGCATGGGCAAGGTAATTCGTCACATCGCTCGCTTTGATCCCGTATTGCCTGGCGGCTTGCTCGTAGGTCAGTTCTCTTCCGCCTTCCTCGATGTCATAGCTCTTGAAGAGCTCGAAATGGATGGCTTTCCCGGCGCTCTCACATTCCCGCCGTAGCTGCTCGACTGCCATCTCAAACAGGCTTCGGACCCACTCCCGCGCGAAGAAATCGTCTGGAGTCTCCGAGGCGGGCAACTCGCGAGTTCGCAACTCCCCTTCGGCATTTTCAAAATCCAGGGCGACGAATTGAAACTCGCCTCCACGCTTGACCCGTTGCGCCGCCTGGTTTTCATTCGCAACAAATCGGTCCACACAGGTCCGAAGGAACGTCCGCAGCCTTGCCCTACCCGGGTCGAAGCTCGCGAAGAAATCCCGCTCCACCGCCCGCGAAAAAAATTCCTGTGTCAGGTCCTTGGCGTCTTCGATGTCTTTCTGCCACTTCATGCGGATGTGCTTGTAGATTGGCTTCCAATACGCCGCAATCAGTACATCGAGGGCCCGTTGGCGCTGCTGCGCCTCCGGGCTGCGGGCCGACTCGATCAGCGACCAGCGCGTCGCCGGAAAGCGACCGCTAATTCCGATGTCACGCTCCTGCCGCATCATGCGGCATTCTAATCTCCGCAAGGTTGAAAGCAAGTTTCAGGGTTTCATAAAAGAAAGGGACGGGCTTCCGCCCGTCCCTGGCGCCTTTATGGGAGATGAGGTTTATGAACGGCGCCTTTTATCCCTTAGAATGCTGCTTTGCCTTCGCGATCAACTCCTCGATCTGCTGCTTCTGCGGATAATTCGGGTTCCGCTTCAACAGCTCTTCCCAGGACTGCACTGCGCCGGATGGATCCATCTTCCCCTGCCATTTCACGATGCCCATGTTGAACAGGGTTCCGGGATGGTTCGGATTCACCTTCAACGATTTCTGAAATTCCGCCAGCGCCGAGTCGGCATCGCCCGTGTACCAGTAGGCCGTACCCAGGTCCGTGCGAACGTCCGCGGTATCGGGATGGATTTTCAACGCGCGCTGGTAGAGCGCGATCGCTTCCTGATACTGGCGCGAGTCGTAATAAAGATTTCCCAGCTTCACCAGCGCGTCGAAATTATTCGGCTCTTTGTTGACCAGGTCCTGCAGCGGACCGGCGGCCTTTTCAAACATCGCTTTCTGCTGTTCCGGGCTGGGTTGCGTCCCCATTCCCTGCGGAACATTGAAATTCTGCTGCGCTGCCGTGTTGGTGTCCACGGCCGGAGACGCGGACCCTCGGAATAGATAGCCCAGGGTAACGCCGAGCAGCAGGCAGAACACCGCCAGCACATAAGCCTGGGTCGCAGTCCAGGTCGGCTGCGCCTCTTTTCGAATCGGAACTGCGACAGCTTTGTTAGCCATACTCATCTCCTTCACAATCTGGTGCCGGCAAACGCCGCGTCAGGCGTTTCCAGGTGGAACAGTTTTTCGACCGCTGAGGTCAATTGTTGCTGTTCCATCCTCTCTGGAAGTCCCCGGAGTTCGCGGGCCAAAGATCCTGCGATCCGCTGCGTGATCCGGGACGCGATTGCGTCCAGAATCTGGTCCTGGTCTTTGGGATAAGGCCCGGTCTCGCTCTTGAAACACTCCAGTTCTTGCCGGCAAATCTCGTCTAACCTGCGGCGCAAGGCGATGATGGTGGGTACCACGCGCTCCGACTGCAACCGGCGGCGGAAGCCATTCGCTTCCGCAATCACCACCTTGTGCGCCTCTTCTGCGGCTGCCTCTCGTTCGCCCGCGTTGTGTCGAACCACTTTTTCCAGGTCGTCCATGTCGTAGAGGAACACTCCCGGAACTGTTCTTACCTCGGGATCGATGTCGCGGGGCAGCGCGATGTCCACCAGCACCCATGGGCGTTCGTCACGCTCTCGGAGGATAACTTCCGCTTCCTGCCTGCTTAGGACCGTGTGCGGACACGAAGTCGAGCTGATCACGATGTCGGCTTCCACCAGGTGCCGCCAGCGATTCTCGAAGGGAACCGCCGTGCCCCCCAATCGATGGGCCAGTTCCACGGCGTGCTCGTAGGTCCGGTTGACCACAACCACTTCGTGGGCGCCTGAATTCATCAGGTAACGCGCCGAGAGTTCGCTCATCTTGCCCGCGCCCAGCAGCAACACCCGCTTGTGCTCCAGCGTGCCCAGGATCTGCCGGGCCAGTTGCACAGCGGCATAGGGAACGGAGACAGCCGAATTTCCAATCGCCGTCTCATTGCGAACCCGCTTTGAGACGGTGAGCGCTTTCTGGATCACTGCGTCAAGAAAGCGCCCGGTCGTGCCAACCTTCTGCGCCTGCAACCACGCATTCTTCACTTGGCAGACAATTTGCGGCTCGCCCACCACCATCGAATCCAGGCTCGATGTCACGTTGAAGATGTGCAGGAGGGCTGCCTCGTCGAGCAGGCGGTAGAACTGCGACCATTCGCAGAGCTTCAGGCCGTACTCGGCGGAGAGAAATCTCTGGACCGAATTCGCGGCCAGCGTTGCCTCGCTCGTCCAGACCAGGAACTCAGTCCGGTTGCAGGTAGCCAGAACCACAACTTCCTCGATGCCTTCGGCGCGCGACAATCGCGCCAGCGCTTCATAGCGCCTCGGCTCGCTGATCCAGAACCGCTCCCGCACTGCTACGGGCGCCGTCCGGAAGTTCAGGCCGATCACCATCAAAGCTGGTTCCACGACTACCCCCACACCGGGTAATCGCACCCGTGGTGCCAAAGGCCGGAGTACCGGCATCTGCCGCTAAGTTCTTTGTTTGCTGTTTAGCACAGGAGTCAGCTGCCGGAACTTCGTCACCCGTCAGCGCTCGGGTTGCGGCATATCACGCGGAGCCGCGTCTTTTGCCGCGCCCGGTTCAGGGCTTTTCGTTGGGGAAGTACGACTCATGCCGGAGCACCGCTTCCAGCCCCTCTACCACCCGGCTCACTTGCGTCTTGGCCAGCGCTCCCTGGATTCCTGCTCGCCGAGCCTCTTCCTCGAGCTGATGGGACATATGCATGGTCAGCATGAAGATGGGAATGTCCGGAACCAGCTTGCTGATCTCCCTGGCGGCCTGCACTCCATTCATCCCAGGCATCAGGAAATCCATGACGATCAGCCCTGGATGCAGCTCCTGGACCTTCTTCAGCGCATCCACTCCGTTGGCAGCTTCCCCGCAGACAATCCAGTCCACATGTTTCTGGAGCAGGTCGCGCAATCTTTGCCGCACCAGCGGGCTGTCATCAACGATGAGAATGCGCGTCTGCAATGCTCTCTCCGAAATCAAGCGATACGTCTTCAAAAGGCTACAGGTTTTCCCTTAGGGAGCAGCCGGCTCTTGCCCCGACAGCATCCCCGATTACCAAACTGTCCTGCCCGTCTCTCGCTGCGTCCGTCATGGTGGGTGACTAAGATGCCCTCCCTCCTTTCCCCGTTGGAAAAAAATGTTTGTACCTTTTAATTTTCTGTCACTTACGGACGTCTCTCTCACCGGCAGCCCTGTCGCATGCACCCCTTCCGCCTGAGGAACGGGAGGAGGTCTGGTGCGGTATAGCTCACCGGGCAGCGCGAAATCACTCATACCCTTCTTGGATGTCCTTGTCTCACGGTGGAAAACGCGCTAAGGTTGTGCACTCTTTCGGCCCTAAGTAATTGAACAAGCTACTCCGGCGAATTTTTAGCGGAACGCTGCGGAGTGCTGATCGCAACGGCGAAGCACGTGCATCTTCGGTATTAGGCGGAGGCACAACCTCGCCACATCCTAGGAGAAGAACATGAAAACTGTTGTGAATGCTGTGTTGGCCGGTTTGGCTGTGGCACTGGTGTTTTCGACTTTCTCGCTGGCTGAATCCGGCGCCGACCTGTTCAAGGCAAAATGCGCTGTCTGCCACGGCGCAACCGGGGCGGGCGATACCGGCATGGGCAAGGCAATGAACCTCCGCGATCTGGGCTCGGCTGACGTGCAGAAACAATCCGACGCCGATCTCACCGCTATCATCACCAACGGCAAAGGCAAGATGCCGAAATACGATGGCAAGCTCACCAAGGAACAGATCGAGTCCCTGGTGCAACACGTTCGCACCCTGAAGAAGTAGTGCCTTACAGATGACTGGCAGGGATCACGACGGTACCGCCGCGATCCCGCCGGCCCTTAGCTGCTCTCCGGCCTGGCGTTCGACGCGAACTTTTCCACCCTCATCACCGCTGCATGATCTGTCCCGGTTGTATACTGCTGGTTCAAAAAAGTCTTATCGCCACATCCGAACCGTATTGCTAACCGGAATCCTCCCGGCTTGTCCAACTGTCCGGGCAAGTCCGGTTCTACTGCACCCTTCAGGAGGCCATGCCAATGCCCGATAGCGATGACGCGAAAAATTCCAACCCATCCAACTCCGGAGTTTCGCGCCGCGATTTCCTGAAAATCGGAAGTATCACCGTCGCCGTTCCCCTGGTCGCCGGAACCGGCGTGGTGGACGCGACAGGCCAGGAGGTCAAGGTCTATGGCCCCGGCAAAGTCCCCGTCACTCTCACCGTCAATGGCAAGCCCCGCAGCCTCCAGGTTGAGCCGCGTGTCACTCTGCTGGATGCGCTGCGCGATCAGCTTGATATCACGGGAGCCAAGCGCGTTTGCGATCGCGGCGAGTGCGGCGCCTGCACCGTGTTGCTCGACAACAAGACCGTCTACGCTTGCTCGGTGCTGGCCATTGAGGCGCAAGGAAAGTCCATTACCACGGTGGAGTCGTTCATGCAGGACGGCAAGCTGCATCCCGTCCAGCAGGCCTTCGTGGAAAACGATGCCTCCCAGTGCGGGTTCTGCACCCCCGGTTTTGTGGTCGCTACCAAGGCGTTTCTTGACCGCCATCCGGGCGCAACTGCCGAAGACGTCCGTCGCGGCCTGAGCGGCAATCTCTGCCGCTGCGGAACCTACGACGGGATCAAGAAAGCCGTCGCCCAGCTTACCCAGAAGGGAGCCTGACATGCCCGAATACAGTTGGCCCGCAGCGGATCAACGCGCACTGATTGGCAAACGCATTACCCGGGTGGATGCTCCAGCCAAGGTTTCCGGCCTGGCGAAATACACCTATGACGTCAAGCGTCCGGGCATGCTTTTCGGAAAAATTCTGCGATCTCCTTATGCGCACGCCAAAATCGTGAGCCTCGATACGACCGCTGCGGAAAAGATTCCCGGCGTCAAGGCCGTTCACATCATTCAAGGCCCCGGCTCGACTATTCACTGGGCCGGAGACGAGATTGTCGCCATTGCCGCCGTTGACGAGAACGTTGCCGACGACGCAGTGCGCGCGATCAAAGTGAAGTACGAGCCGCTCCCGCATTTCGTCAACGACTCGCAACATCCCCCGGCCGATGCCGTCGAACAGCAGGGCCCCCTCAGCGCTGACGATCTGTTCGACATGCTCGATAACCAGGTACCGAACGCGCAGATTGCCAGCCAGGTGCAGCAGTACGGCATGACCGCCAAGGCCGATGGAGATACGCTGAAGGAACTCAAGGCCAACGGCGCCAACGATGACATCCTCAACGCGGTCCGCCAGGCCACGGTCCATCCCGACTCCGCCAAAAAGCCAAAGGGAAATTACCAGAAGACCGCCGCCGTGGTGCAGGGAGATCCGGACCAGGCTTTCAAGGATGCCGAAGTGCGCTCCGAAGGCGAGTACGGGGCCTCCGTGATCACGCACTGCTGCCTCGAGAGCCACGGTTCGATTTCCGAATGGACCGACAACTCGCATCTGTTGGTTCACATGTCCACCCAGAACGTTTCAGGAATCCCCGGGCAGATGGCAGAACCTTTGAAGATGCCGGCCGCCAATATTCGCGTTCATCAAGACCATATCGGTGGAGGCTTCGGCAGCAAGTTCTCTCCGGACCGCTGGGGAATTGCCACGGCGCAAATTTCGCAGAAAGCTGTGGGCAAGCCGGTTCGCATCATGCTGGAGCGCGATTCGGAACTCGAAGTTGCCGGAGCGCGGCCGTCAGCCTTCGCCCGCGTGAAGCTCGGGACGAAAAAAGACGGGACCGTGGTTGGCTGGGAATCAGAATCCTGGGGCACCGGCGGCCCCGGGGGCGGTGGCATGCCGCCGCTCCCCTACGTCTTCAACATTCCCAATCAGCGCAAGCAGCACACTTCAATCCGCACCAACATCGGGCCCGCCCGTGCCTGGCGCGCTCCCAACCATCCCCAGGCCGCCGTCATCACCATGGGCGCGATGGAAGACGCCGCCGCCAAGCTGCAGATGGATCCGCTTGATTTCTTCCTCAAGAACCTCGACCTGACCGGTGCGCGCAAAGACGTCTATCGTGAAGAACTCGGCATCGCCTCCGAGTTGATGGGATGGAAACAGAAGTGGCGCCCGCGCGGTGAGAACCGCGAAGGCAGCATCGCTCGCGGCCTCGGCCTTTCCATTCACACCTGGGGCGGCCGTGGCCACGCCAGTGAGTGCGATCTTGCCATCCACCCCGACGGCTCGGTCAACCTCAAGATGGGTTCGCAGGATTTGGGCACAGGGACCCGCACCTGCATCCTGATTGTCGCCGCAGATACCCTCGGCATTCCGGTGGACGCGATCAACCTTCAAATCGGCGACACTCTGTATCCTCCCTCGGGCGGCTCCGGAGGCTCCACCACCATCGGCGGCGTGAGTTCGTCCACGCGTCGCGCCGCGGTGGACGCGCGCGATGCGCTCTTCGCCAAAGTTGCTCCCGCGCTGAACGCCCAACCCGCAGACCTGGAATGCGCGAACGGCACGGTGCGTGTGAAGGGCGATGCCAGTCGTTCCCTGAGTTGGGAGCAGGCCTGTTCCAGGATCGGGGCCATGCCGATTACCGCGCACGGCAAGAACCCCGACCGCAGCAAGCCCCCCGATCTCACCAACAGCGGCGTCGGCGGTGTGCAGATGGCGGAAGTTGAAGTTGATACCGAGACCGGCATCGTCACTGTCAAGAAGATGGTCGCGGTCCAGGACTGTGGCCTCATCATCGACCTCAAGACAGCCGAGAGCCAATGCCTGGGCGCGTTAATCATGGGCATCAGCTACTCCCTGTTCGAAGAAAAGATCATGGACCCGATCAGCGGGCGCATGCTGAACCCGAACATGGAGTTCTACCGCCTCGCTGGTCTCGCCGACATTCCCGAACTCGTGGTCCACATGATGACCGGCAAAGGCTACGACGAGCGTGGCGTGATCGGACTGGGCGAACCCCCCGTCATCTCTCCGGGCGCGGCGCTTGCCAACGCGGTGACCAACGCCATCGGAATCCGCATCTCCCACATCCCCATGACTCCCGAGCGCGTGCTGGCCACGCTCGAACAGAAGGCGGACGAGTAATGAGACCCTTTGAATACGCAAGTCCCCGCGACCTCAGTCAGGCCTCGCTGCTGCTGAACAAGACCTGGGGCGACAGCGAGATTCTTGCCGGCGGCACCGATCTGCTCGCCCTGATGAAGGACGATGTGGTAAGGCCCAAGCGCCTGGTCAACATCAAGGAGATCAAGGAACTCCGCGGCATCAATGCGGGTCCGAGTGAAATTCGCATCGGTGCGCTGACCACGCTCGCAGAGATCGCCGACAATGCCGCCATCATGCAGAATTACTCTGCGCTGGCCGAGTCGGTGAATGAAGCGGCCAGCCCGCAGATTCGCAACCTGGCAACCCTCGGGGGAAACCTTTGCCAGCGGCCGCGATGCTGGTACTTCCGCGGCGGGTTCGGCCTGATTCCAAAATATGAAGATGGCGCCGACATGGTCGAGGATGGCGATAACCGCTATCACGCGGTTCTCGGCAATGACGGCCCGGCAAAGTTCGTGAGCCCTTCCACCATCGCCCCGGCTCTCATCGCTTACGGCGCGCAGGTCCGCATTTCCGGGCCGGGCTCGCCCCGGCAGATTCCCCTGGAGAAGTTTTTCGTCATCCCGAAAAACGAGAGTGAGCGCGAGCACGACCTCAGGCCCAACGAGATTGTCACCGAGGTCATCCTGCCAAAACCCGCCAGTACGATGAGGTTCGGCTATTACGAAGTGCGCCAGAAGAAGGCCTTCGACTGGCCGCTCGCCCTCGCCGCCGTGGCCCTCGACATGGATGGGAACACCGTGAAGAGCGCTCGCATTGTGATGGGCGCTGTGGCTCCCGTGCCCTGGGTTCCCGCCGACGCTGCAAATTTTCTGGCCGGCAAAGAAATTAAGGAAGACACGGTCTGGGTCGCGGCGCAAAAGTCCATTGAAGGGTCCAAGGCGCTCAAGCACAACAGTCATAAAATCTGGCTCGCGGAAGTTGCCGTCAAGCGCGCGCTGCTCAAGGCCGCCGGAGGTACCGCATGATTTCCGAATCCGATCGCTTCAACACCAATCACCCTGATCTGTGCCCCAGCCTGCGCTGGAAGGGACTCTTCATCCTGGCGGAACACGACCCCACGGTGCCGCGCTCCAATGACGGCCTGTTCTGGTGCCTCCACACTCAAACCTGCATCGGTCCAGACGGTGACTTGGCGGAGCCGGGAAAATGCCGCTCCACGGGACGGCCTTGCCACGGCACAGGAAAATGCGGTTAAGATAAAAACGTGGGGTTTGGGCCATGAGTTTCCCGTCTCGCGTCTTCCTGCTCGGTGCTTTACTTCTGGTTGCGACGCTGTCCCTCGAGTCCCAATCCGCGCCCGGGGCTCCCCCGGTCGCCGCCTTGGCAAAAGATCACAACTTCAGGGTTGACACGGCGCAGGCCTGGACGGACACCGGTATGGAACTGCACCCGGGCGACGTCTTGATGATCACCAGCAGCCCGCCCGCAAAGTCCGGCTTCGTGCGCGACGGCCAGAGCAACTCCACTTGCGATCCCGCTGGATCGAGCGATGCGCAGGCCCAGAACCTGCCGCTGACATCGGCTCCCGCCGGCGCCCTCATCGGAAAACTGCAGCCCGGCGGCGCTCCGTTCCTGATTGCGCTCAGCAAGCAACTCAAGGTTGAGGCCCCCGGAAAGCTCTTTCTTGGAGCCAATTCATCCGGACCTCCCGTATGCAAGGGAGCATTCGTCGTGAGCGTTACGCTGGCGCCTGCGGAATCAGCACTCGCCCAAAACGCGCCCGCGGAAAAGCCCAGCATCAAGCAGAAGCTTTCGACCGCAGCCCAGGTCTGGATGCAGGGACAGTTCGGTAATGGAGCCGCAGCTCCAGATTCCGCCGCTTCCTCTTCCGCGGTGCCCGGGTCCGGCGTAGCCAGCAGTGCAGCCGCCGCCACCTCCACTCCTCTGGCAATCTCGAAATCCCCGCTTGATCCGGCTTTGACAAAGGAGATCGATGCCCTTCCCCGCCGTGTAAACGACGAGTTCAACAATCTCGGCGATATGGTCAATTTCGTCTTGGTCGGTTCGCTCGACCAGGTGCAAGGCGCTCTCAGCGCGGCGGACTGGCATGTCGCGGACACCAACAACACCGAAGCCGCGGTGAAAGCGGTGCTCGAGACTTATCAGAAAAAAGACTACCTCGCGATGCCGATGAGCCAGTTGCGCCTGTTCGGGCGCGTACAGGACTTCGGCTACGAACAGGCGCAAGCCTACTCCGTGGTCGCCAGCCGCCACCACTTTCGCCTTTGGAAAGCTCCCTTCACCTGGAATGGGCAAACCGTCTGGGTGGGCGCCGGCACTCACGATATCGGCTTCGAAAAAGATCAGCGCAATGGGAAAGTCACGCACAAAATCGACCCGGCGGTCGACGGCGAACGCGAGAACATCGGGGAGAGCCTTCAGAAAAGCGGGAAGGTCAAGGCCATGTACTACTACTTGCCGCCCAATCCAGTGCAGGATGCCCGCAACGCCACCGGCGGCGGCTACCACTCCGACGGAAGAATTCTAGTGATGCTGTTGCAGTAGCTCTCTGGCCATCCGGACCTCCCGCCAACTACTGCACTTTGGCGTACTCCGCCTTGGCTGTCTTCAAGATCGGAACCTCAGGATCGGCATCCTTCCATAACGCGAAGAAATCCTGGTACGCCAGGCGGCTGTGCACATTGTCTGCCTGCAACGCGTAGGCGCGGGCCAATCCCAAATGCGCCATCGATCCTGTCATGTCAAAGGCCGCCACCGGACGCAGGTCCAGAATCTTCTGAAACGCTTGTGCCGCGTCGCTGCCACGGCCCATCTTCAAATAGGCAATCCCGCGCACGTAAAACACGGCGGGATTGGCCCTGGAATAAACCAGGACTCCGTCGGTCTCGTCGATCGCCTTGGAAGGATTATTGTGCATGAGGTCATAAATTGCCCGCACCAGCGGCGTCTGCACGAACTGCACGATGGTGTCATAGGGACGCGCCTTGGCCACGTCCTCGGCCATCTTGAGCCCCTGGTCCTCGCCTCCCAGCACCAGCATCGAAGCGGCAGACAAAATCACATTGGGAGATTTGGATAATTTGAGACCTTCGTGCGCGTCTGCCAGCAGCTTCTGTTTTTCTCCAAAAAAGTATTCGTTGCCTGCCTCGTTCACATACAAATTCGCCGCTACTTCCACCAGCTTCAGCCGCATGGCCGCGTCACGCGCCTTCTTTCCCCATTCCCGTGATTTTCCGGCTTGCCCCAGCGAGGCCGCGAGAAACGCTCGATTCGCCATGACGTTCAATTCGCCATCAGGCCGGACCGCGGCCAGCTGGAATTCCTTCTCCATTGTCTCGGTATCGTTCTGCACCCACGCCAGGTTCGCCAGGATCAGGTGATCGCTCGCGACTCCAACATTGCGCTGCAGGGCGCGATTGATGGTCGCCTTCGCTTCTTCCACGCGCCCCAGGCCCGCGTACGCCTGGGCAAGATTCGAGTAGCCGCTGATTCCATCGGGATCGAGTTCGACTGCCTTCTTCGCATTCTCCAATGCGTTTTCAAACTGTCCCAGCTGGTTGTAGATGGCTCCCAGGTTGGTGTAGGGAATCGAATCGCGCGGATAAGTCTGCTTATAAAGTTCGTAAGCGGTGATCCCTTTATCCAGTTGCCCTGAGTCCGCGTAGTAATGCGACATGATGTAGAGCTTCTCGTGTTCGCTGGCGCGATCGCGAAGCTCAAACGCCTTCTGCCGGTTCTCCTCCGAAAGCTGGGCCTGGCCCATGTTGCTGTACACCGACCCCAGCCGCGCATAAGCCATCGCAAAATTGGGGTCCAGTTCCACCGCGCGCTGGTACAGGGGCAGCGCCTCGAATTCATTGCCGCCTTCGTGCTTGGCGTCGCCCAGGCTCAGCGCCTTCAGCGCTTCCAGCGAAGACGTCGTCGCCTCCGACAACGGCTTGTCGTACTTTTGCACCGAAGCCAGCGACTCGCCCAGCTTCTGCCGCAATCGCGAGCCGGACTTATGCACCGCGTTCAGCACATCTTCCTTGCTGCTCGCCTGCATCTCCTCCCGCGCCAGCGACTCGCCCGTCGACGCATTGATCGCCTCGAGCGACAGCACGTACTGGCTTCCTACGTTGGAGATGGATCCCGTCAACATCGCCTTGATGCCGTCCCGCAGGCAAATCTCTTTGCCGGTTTCCAGAGTGACCCGGTCGTCCGGGGAGCGTCCCATGAACTGCAAGGTCTGCCGTACTTTCTGCTCGGGAAACACGTTGAGGTACGGCGACTGCTCCAGGTCCACGGCGACGGCTTTCTTCAGAGTCCCGTCAAACACGGGATCAGCCGTGGTGTTCACGAAGTCGGTGACCAGGATTGCGTCTTTCGCGCCCATCACCGAACGAGAACGGTGGCTCAGGAAGGAGTAAGCTCCGCCAGCCGCAGCCAGCACCAGGACCGCAATCAACGGCCACAACCAGCGCGCACGGGTCGCGTGCACCGCCGTCTTGGCCGCCGGAAGCTTGTCTGAAGAACCCCGCGCTGCCGTGATCACCCCGGAATCGCTGTCCCGCTTCAGGCGCTTGAGTTCCGCGCGCACCTCGGCCGCGCTCTGGCAGCGCATCTCGCGGTCTTTTTCCAGCAGCTTGTTGATGATCTCTTCCAGTTGCGGCGGAATCTCCGGGTTCAACCGCACCGGCGCCACCGGCGCCCGGTTCAGGATCGCCTCAAACATTACCGCCGAAGTTTCACCGCGGAAGGGCAGGGCCCCCGTTGCCATCTCATAGAGAACGGCTCCGAACGAAAACAGGTCGGTGCGGGCGTCGAGGTCCTTGCCCCGCGCTTGCTCCGGAGACATGTACGCGACCGTCCCCACCGTTGAACCCGGGCTGGTCAGCATGTTCTCGTCAATCGTTACTGCTGATCCCAGCGTCGGGCCGCCGAGTACTGACTCCGACTTGAATGTCTGCTTGGCGAGTCCGAAGTCCAGGACCTTGGCCTGGTTCCGGTTGGTGACGAAAATATTTGCCGGCTTGATATCGCGGTGGATGATTCCCTTGGAGTGGGCTGCGTCCAGCGCATCGGAGATCTGGATCCCGAGATCGAGCAGCAAGCTCAACTCCAGCGGCCGGGTTCCGATCTTCTGCTTGAGAGTCTCCCCTTCCAGCAACTCCATTGCGATGAAGTGCCGGCCATCCTGTTGCCCAATTTCGTAAATGGTGCAGATGTTGGAGTGATTCAGCGCCGAGGCCGCGCGCGCCTCGCGTTGAAACCGCTCGAGGGTTGCCGGATCGCGCTCCAGTTCAGCGGGAAGAAATTTCAACGCGACGTGACGGCCGAGGTTCACGTCCTCCGCCTCGTACACCACTCCCATCCCACCACCACCCAACTGGCGCAGGATGTGGTAATGCGAAATGCTCTCGCCGATCATGCCTGAGGGAAACTCCTGGGAATCATTGATGGTAGGCTGCGCTCCCGCGTTCGTCAATTCAGCCTCCAGCAAGCCGAGGAAACCTCTCTCATTACATACGTCGAGCCTCCAGCGAGGGTTCCATCGCGGTGCTCTAACAAAACACTCATGATGTGTGATGCCCGTTTTACTCCTGCCCTCGCTTGGTAGAGAATGGTGCTATTGCGGGTGAGGTTTCCAATGAAGCATCTTGCATGGCTCGTACTGCTTACGTTCTCGACCTGTCTTTTTGCGCAGAATCACTCCACGGTGATTCGCGGCGATTACATTGAAACCCGGAGCGCCGACGTCTACACCGGCCAGTGCTTCGCCAATGGCGAGGTCAACCTGGTGGGCAATGAAGCGATCCTCGCGTGGCGCGTCTCCGATGGCGCATGGAATGGCGTTTCTCTGGCTGGTCTAACAGTCGCGGCTGCCGTCAAGGCAAACGGCACCCTGGGTGACCCCTATGAGAACCCTTACCCCGCGCAGGCCGTGATCCTGGTGGACGATCAGGCTGGCTCGAAGCAGCAGGCCGCGCTGGTTGCATTTGCGCAGCACATGGGCGGCGAGTTGCTACACAACGTGAAACACGTGCTTCCGGTCCCCATGGAATTGGTTGTCAATCACGAGCAGCACGGAGCTGCCATGCTCCGGGCCGGACGCTTTGCCACGGTGCAGACTCGCTCCATCGGATCGCAGGACCATCTTTGCGGCAATGAAGTTACCTTCTACCCGCCGCTGACCGACCTGAGTCATGCCATGCCCGCGGTGGCATTGACGGATTCGTATCACGGCCCGGGACTCGGCGTGGACTGGGAATCCCACGGCAAGCGCAGCGCCTTCGTTGGCACCTTCGCCCACTGAGCCGTAAGCTCGTTCCTGTGGGAACGACCGCCCTCGGCCGTTCCTCAGTACACCGAAGCAGAATTCCGGTGGCCTTCATTCGTGGCTCTGAACCGCGTGACCCCGCGTTTGCTATTCTCAGATCGGAGATTGCAAATGCCTTCCCCGAAGCGCTTTTGTCTTGCCACGATTGTTCTTTTCGCGACCCTCGCCGGCGCGCAAACCGGAAAAGTCGAACCTCTCGCAGGCTTCGCTGATAGCAATCCTTCTCCAGAGATGAAGAATGCTCTCGATCCCAAGGGTTACCGGCTTTCACTCGATGACGGCACCGTGGTTTGCGATCTGTGGCTGCGGAAAACCATTCCGGCCCAGCCCAAGCACGATGTTCCAGGAGCCCTTTACACCCAGATCCCCGATTCCGCCTTCATCGGCGTGATCTCCTTCCCTCAAGCGGCCGCCGACTACCGCGGCCAATCCATCAAGGCCGGAACCTATGCCTTGCGCTACGCCCTGCTGCCAAACGATGGCAATCATCTGGGCGTCGCGCCCAATCGCGACTTTCTGCTGTTAGTGCCCGCAAACTCCGATCCCGATCCTGCGAAGATCTACAAGTTCGAAGAACTGGTGAGCCTGAGCCGAACGGCCGCGGGCACGCATCACCCCGCGCCCCTTAGCCTGGTTCAGTCCGACCACGTTGTGGCCGCAGCATTCGTCAGAGATGACGAGGACCACTGGGTTTTTTCCGTGGGGTTGAAGCTGTCAAACGGAGACGAATTGCCGATGGCGCTGGTGTTGAAAGGCACGGCCCCCCAATAAACCAGGCTACCGGAACCTGAGAACAACTGAGATCAGCAGGACTACGGCGAGAACCAGGGCGACGATGATGTATTTGTGAGAGGCAAACCACCCTTGATCGGCCTTTCCGAAGTTCGCCAGAAAATCTGCGTT
Source organism: Terriglobales bacterium (assembly GCA_035652095.1). Lineage (GTDB taxonomy): Bacteria > Acidobacteriota > Terriglobia > Terriglobales > Acidobacteriaceae > DASREM01. The sequence goes on from DASREM010000021.1 coordinate 100,120, forward strand.
ATCGCCGCCTGCGGCCGCATGGCTCTTTGCCGTTTCGCAATCCAGGCATAAGACCCTTCCTTCGGAAACAGGAAAGCCGCAGGACGAACATTTTCCGATCTTGCCGGTCTGAATGGAACCTGCCGCGAATAACGGTTCGTCCTCTTCGTCAATCTCCGCGTGCGAAAACGCCATCTGCGGGTTCGCGATGTGCGTGGTCTGAGGTTTCAACGGCTGGGATTCGGGGACTATTGCAGTTTTCGATTCGCTGGCCTGCGGCGGCACACTTGCCGTCGGTTCTGCCACTTGCTTCGGGGGGTCGCTGTGGACCTCAGCCGCCTTCGCTACTGCCTCGGGCTCAGTTGCCGGAGGAGTCCGGAGTTCCAAGTCTGTGCGCGTGGCTGCATTCGCGTGCTCAACCGCCGTCATGATCATCTCGGCGATCCTCTGCAGCGCAACGACGTCTCGCTCCTCGAACGCAGACGTCCTCTCCGAGAACAGTTCGAATACGCCGATCACTTCCTCGTTCTGGACCAGCGGCATCACAATGACTGAGGCAATCCCAAGCGCCTGGCAAGTCTCGCGGTTTACCCGCGGGTCGGTATCCGCATTATCGCAGCGCAAGATCTGCCGCGTCCGCACGCTTTCGCCCGACAAACCGGAGTCCACCTGCACACGCGAGCCCAGTCCTGGCGCCGAAGTTCCCGCGCTGGCCCGGCAAATCATTTCCTCTTCTGCGCGCAGGGCCACCGCCGCTCCCGAGGCGGCCGTAATGTACTGCGCTCTTTGTGCAAGCAACTGCAAGGCTGCATCAAGGTCGCGTTGCGCCATGTGCGTCAGAGAACGGCTGTCATCCTCTGCCGGAAAGCGCAACAACCCGGATGCCCCGCCGGGGTCGGCAGCTTTGGCCATCGGCTCGGAGGGTTTGCTCTCGAGCATGGAATTCATCTTCATGGCGCAGAAGGTATTGGCTGGAGTTTCGCTCACCTGCCCGCAGGTGTCAACGCTTCGGCAGGTACTTCTTCTCCACCGACGCCACCACCACGTAATTCGGGTCCACCATCTCGTTCAAATGGATCTTCGCCACCTTCGAGAGCAACTCGTACGCATCCATCTCCGACAGTCCATAGTCCTGCTGCATCCATCCAATCAGCTCGGTAAACGCGATGCGCAAACAATCGTCCAGCGGCCGGTATGCGCCCACCGTCATGATCACCTGATCATTCTCAAAACGCGGCCAGGCGATCTTCCGGTGCTTGACCACGTCCACCTGGACCCGCACCTTGAGTGCGACTTCGATCGCGGATCCCGCCACCTCTCCATCGCCCATCGCGGCATGCCCGTCCCCCATAAACAGCAGCGCGCCCGGCACACTGACCGGCAAGTACACGGTGTTGCCCACGCTGGCCTCAGGCGAATCCATGTTCCCGCCAAACTCCGCGGGCACGATGGAGCTTCGCGCCTCGCTGTTCGCCGGCGCTACTCCAATGCACCCTAAAAACGGATGCAGTGGGATCTGCACCGAAAAGTTGGAGTCCAGCGCGTGAAACGTGGCCGTGTTGGTCGCGTGATCGATGGGATAGAACCAGATCCTTTCCGGCAGCGGCTTGCCCAACATCGGCGTGTAATTGGTCGAATTCAGCGCGCCGAATCCGGGTCCGAATGCTCCCACCCCCTGGGCGCCGTCCACCTGCAGATCGAGGATCTTGACCGCCAAGGTGTCGCCCGGCTCCGCTCCCTCCACGTAAAAGGGTCCGCTCAATGGATTGTCGCCCTTGACCATGCTGAGGGTATCGCCCGGCTTGCGCAGCACATTGCCGAAGGCGTCGAGCGTGTTGGTCTCGAGCGTGTCGCCGGATTTCAGCCGCAGCACCGGCTCGCTCGTGGCATAGACGTACTTCACGGTCTGCGATGTCGCACGGTAGCGGACCACATTCGATTGTGCCTGGGCACTTACTGATAACGCTCCCAGCACCAGCAGAACACCGGCTTTTCGGCTCATGCCCACCTCCATGAATCACAGATACAAATCAAGTCGGCCAGAAATCTACGTCAGACCTGCGCCATCGCTTATGCGGTCCACGCAAGCCACGCCCAGCCTACGACCAGCGTCGCCAACGTGATCGGCAAGCCAACCCTGAAATAGTCCCCAAAGCGGATCTCCACCTCCGGCTTCGCGCTTTCGACCACGATTATGTTGGCCACGCTTCCGGTGATCGTCAGGTTTCCTGCCAGGGTGGAAGCCATCGCCAGTCCAAGCCACGCCGCGTGCGGATTGCCGAAGCCGGGCACCAGCGACTTGATCAGCATCACCGCCGGAACATTGCTTACCAGGTTGCTCAACAGGGCCACCGCAACGGTGAATACACTCAGTCGTTGCAGGTTCCAGTGCTGCGCCACATTCAAGGCCTGGCGCACAATCCCGGCATTCTCGGCTCCGCCAACGATCAGGAACAGCCCAACAAAAAATACCAGCAGCCCCCAATCGATCTCGCGGTACAGCTTTTCGGGCTCCAGGGTGCGGCTGATCAACAGTGCGGCGGCGCCCAGTGCGGCCATCATCGCCGGCGGAACTCCGGCGAAAAATCCCGCCACGACCAGGGTCACCACGACCAGCGGCTTCCTCAATTTTGAAATTTCCAGGTCAGGCAGCGGGATCTCCTTCTCCGGCCCGCCGCCTGGCTTTGCATTTCTTCCGTGCAGCCAATACAGGCCAAGCCAGTCCAGGAATAACCCGGCCACTGCGACCGGCCCAAGGTGAAACGCGAAGTCGCGATATGCAATGCCCGAATAGGACCCCACCAGCATGTTCTGGGGATTCCCGGTGATGGTGGCGACGCTGCCAATGTTCGAAGCGGTCGCGACCGCCAGCAGGTAGGGCAACGGCGGGAGGCGCATGCGCCGGGTGATGTTCAACACGAAGGGCACCATCACCAGGCAGACAATGTCGTTGACGAAGAACCCGGAGAGCAGCCCGGAAGTAAAAATCACCGCCGGCAACAGGTAGGAGGGTTTCAGCCGGCGCAGAACGAATTCCGCGTTCCACTCGAAAAAGCCGACCAGGTGCAGGTTGCCCACGATCAACATCATCGAGAACAACAACACCAGGGTCGCAAAATCAATAAAGCGCAGGCTGTCGTCGGGGTGAACGATGCCGAATGCGAACATCGCCACCGCCCCGATGATGGCAGCGCCCGGCCGATCGATCTTCAGGCCGGGAAGTTTGCCCAGCGCGAACACCAGGTAACTGGCGAAAAAGATCGTGTACGCGGCTGCTAATCTGGCGTCGCTGATTGTCGCCGGAGAAATTTGCGCCATCGCCGCAGCAGCATATCAGAGCAGAGCCTCGTTTCCTGCCACTTACCCGGAGTCGCCGGGAACTACGCGGCCCGGGACCGTGTGCCGGGGCGGCCCATCATTTGCTGTTGCCGTCCAATCAAGGCCCATGCCTTGGAGATTTCGGCTTCCAGAACACTGCGTACCGCGTCCGAGTTCCGCTCGCCGCGAGCCACTCGGCTCACGTACGACGGATCGCAACCTACCTTGCGTGCTACGCGGTCATAAATTCCGCGAAACATCGAAGGCAGGCTGAATAACATCTCGGGCGTTTCATGGCCATTCTTTTGATTTCCTTTGGTCTGCGAGTTTTTGCCGCGGGCGTTTTTCTTGTTGTCGGTGCGAACAGACGTTCCGTTGCGGGAGGTCTTCATGGTCTCATTCCTTTGCAGAATTAAGTATTGCGGGCCCGGTTACTTCCGCGAGCCTCGAGCATGAACCTGCATCGCTATGTCATGCTTCAGGCCGCTTCCCCACTCATCGAGTCTACGGCGAGGCATGAAAGTTGCCATGCGCCAATATCTGCCATCGCAATGTGCTTACTCCCGGAAGATCCATCATGTTGGCCAAAGGCTTGGGAGATATCAGGGGCAGACGCGCCTCAGGATTGGATTCATGACCCCGCAGGAGACAGATTGTTTTTAACTGCCGATGTGTGTCATCAAAATGACAGCCGAGTCTAGATTTTTGGTAAAAATATTTTGCTTAATGGGAATCCTGGCGCGATCGGGTACTTACCAATGCCACTCCGGCCATGATGATGACCGTTGCCACCCATGTGTTCCATCCCACAGCTTCACTCGCCAGCGCCCATCCCAACAAGACGGCGACAACCGGGTTCACATACGCGTAGGTTGACACCCGCGACGGAGACGCCACCGTCAGCAGCCAGGTGAAGACCGTGAAGGCAATGATCGAGCCGAAAACAATCAGATAGGCGAGCGCCAGCAGGGACCGCAGGCTGAAAGCTGCCAGATGCAAGCCTTCTCCAGTCGCGAACCCTGCCAGCAGCAGGAGTCCGCCACCCGCAATCATCTGCATGGCTGCGGTCAGGATGGACGACGAGGATGTCTGAACGTTCTTGCTGTAGATAGTCCCCACCGCCCAGGCCAGCGAGCTGGCAATCGCCGCCGCGATTCCCAATATATTCAAGCCGCCATTCCCCCGAAGTGCTCCCGGTCCGATCAGGACTGCGACTCCCGCAAATCCCAGCACCAATCCGAACCACGCCCGCGCCGACAGCTTTTGCTCGGCGCCCTTCAGGCGCGCCACCAGCACCGTCCAAAGGGGAAGGGTGGCGCACAAGAGAGCCGCCAGTCCCGAAGGAATTTTCTGTTCCGCCCAGGCCAGCACGCCGTGTCCCGCGAGAAAAAGAAACGATCCCGCGATTGCGGCGTAGCCCCATTGCCTGAACTGGGGCGCAGCCGCGCCGCGGGAGCGCGCCCAGCCATACACCAGGATGCCGGCTGTGGTATGCCGGAGCCCCATCATCAGCAGCGGGGGAATGGTTTCAACCGCATACCGGATTCCGAGATACGTCGATCCCCAGATCAGGTAAATGGCAGCAAACCCCAGCGCGATCTGGAAGGGGGAGTGCTTTGCCTGAGCCCGCGGAACTCTGCCGATTTCCAGCACCTCGCCGTTACGAAGCGCTGTCCGGATCGCGACTGCATTCGACGTTTTCACCACCGCCTCGCTCTCACCATCAAAGCTTCATTTTGACGGTTAGGATATGGTAGACTTGCTTCTATAACCTGTCAAGCATATTTTAGTGGTTAAAGAGTCGCGCTCGATTCAAGGACAATGCCGGAGCTCCGCTCCAACTCGCAATTTCAATTTACCGCGGGAAACCTCTCTCTGGATTTCACCAACACGCTGGATAACCGCGGTGCCGAGAACGAGATCGATCTCCTCGCAAATTACGCGGACTTGCTCGCCTGGGGAGTTGCCGCCAGAACCCTCTCTCGATCCGATGCCGAGCGCCTCTTGGGACTCGCTGAGAAGAATCCCGTGCAGGCGCGAGCGGCACTGCGTCGAGCGCTCCAGTTGCGCGAATCTATGTATACAATTTTCTCAGCCATCGCGGAACGGCGCATAGTTCCCGGCTCGTCCCTGTCCCTGCTCAATGCGGAGGTGCAGCAGGCCGGCGAGCATGCCCGGATCGTTTCCGTGAATCGCAGCTTCTCGTGGGAATGGATTGCTCCCGAAGCCAACTTGGCCAGCCCGCTATGGCCGATTGCGCGCGATGCCGCCGAACTGCTTACCGAGGGCCCCCTGGAACTGGTGCGCACGTGCGCCGCCGAAACGTGCGGTTGGCTCTTTCTCGACACCACCAAGAACCATCGCCGTCGCTGGTGCGACATGAAGACCTGCGGGAACCGGAATAAGGCACGCCGCTATTACCAACGAGCACAGCGTTAAGAAACTTGAACCAGTCCGACTGCTGCAAAACGCAGTGAGCCGCTGCAGGACGCAGCCCAGGTTTGTTCCCTAAGTAACTTATCTCTGGCCTAAGTCCTTGGCCCTCATGCTGCCCTCGCGTTCCACGCTTTTGCCCTCCGCGTGCACTTATGCAAGGCGCAGGCGCGGCAACCGCCCGGGTTGCACGCCGGGGAGGCTTCATGTCGATCCTATTTGTCCTGCTCATGTTTCTGCTCATCATGAGCATCAGTTATTTGCGCCGCCCCCAGGAAGTACAAAAGGCGGAGTTGCCGGCGCGGCCCAAGTTTCCACGCATTGAGCGCGAGCTTGGTTTCGAGATTCCCCAGGGCTACTGCTTCCATCCTGGACACACCTGGGTTTCGAAAGAATCACCCGAGAACGCTCGCATCGGCCTGGACACCTTCGTCAGCGGCCTGGTGGGCGGAATCGATCGCATCGAGACCATTGCACCCAACCGCTGGATTCGCCAGGGTCAGAAGTTCGCCACCATTCATGGTGCGGGGACCTCCATTGACATGCTGTCACCGGTCGAAGGTGTGGTCACCGCCGTGAACAGCGAGGTGGTGCAGGATCCGACGCTGCTTGCGCGCGATCCCTACAACGCCGGCTGGATCGCCATGGTGAAGTCGCCCGATCTGGCGCTTAACCAGAAAAATCTGGTGCAGGGCCCGATGATTGCGCCCTGGATGCAGAACAGCGTGACCCGGCTCAATGCCATGCTCACGCAACTGGCTCCCGCTTACGCGCAGGATGGCGGCGTGCCGGTGCGTGGACTGTTGCAACAGCTTCCGGCGGATTTGCGCCAGAACATCGTAAAGGAGTTGTTCCTGTCATAGCGAATTCACCCGCACAGGGCACGGAGAAGAACATGGCTAACACAAGATCCATCCTGGTAGACATCACCAAGTGCATCGGGTGCCGAAGCTGTGAGCAGGCATGCAAAAGCGCGCACGGTTTTCCGATGGAAACTGAAGCCAAGCTGTCAGCGACCGCACTCACCGTGGTTCAGGAGCAGGGCGAGCGCTTCGTGCGCCGCATGTGCATGCATTGCCAGGATCCCGCGTGCGCTTCGGCTTGCCTGGTCGGCGCATTAAAAAAGAGCACGGCCGGTCCTGTCACCTACGATGCCACAAAGTGCATCGGATGCCGTTATTGCATCGTCGCTTGTCCGTTCAACGTGCCGCGCTACGAGTGGACCAAGCTGGCCCCCTACGTCAAAAAGTGCGATATGTGCGCCGAGCGGCAGCTCAGCGGCCAGCCGCCCGCCTGCGTCGAAGCGTGTCCCACGGGCGCTTCGACCGTCGGCACACGCGACCAGATGCTCGAGGAAGCCACCCGCCTCATCCTGTCGGATTCCAGGTACGTAAAGCACATTTACGGCAGCCAGGAGGTCGGGGGAACTTCGGTCTTCTTCATCTCCGATGTTCCGTTCGAGAAGCTCGGATTCGCCAATCTTCCCGATCAGCCCATGCCGGTGCTGACGGCCAACGCCCTCGGCGACACGCCCACTGTCATTCTGATGGGCGGCGCCCTGCTCTCGGGACTGTACTGGATCACGCAACGCCGGGCGGAAGTTGCAGCCGCTGAAGCTCAACTGAAAGTTACTGACAAGGAAAGAGGCTAAGCCATGATCAGCAAATTTCTGCAGAAGATCACCCTATGGCGAGTCATCGTGGGAATCATATTTGCGGCAGGACTGTACGCCACGTTCGCGCGCTTCGCCTTCGGTTTTGCGCGCTCCACCAACCTCACCGATCCGCAACCCTGGGGCTTGTGGGTGGGCCTGGGAACGCTTTGCGGAGTCGGGCTCTCGGCCGGGGGCTTCGCCATTGCCGCCACCGTCTACCTGCTGGGCTTCGAACGCTATCGTCCGGTGCTGCGCGCCGCTGTGCTGATCTCGTTTCTGGGATATCTCTCCGTCATGATCGGCATGATCTATGAGCTTGGGCTTCCCTGGCGCATCTGGCACCCGATTGTGATGTGGAACCGTCACTCGGTTCTGTTCGAAGTGTCGTGGTGTGTCATGCTCTACTCGACTGTGCTGGCGCTGGAATTTTCGCCCGCGCTGGTCGAAAAAATTCCCTGGAAAGCGTTTCGCGACTTTTACCTCCATTTCCAGCACAAGATTTTGATCGCCCTGGTGCTGGTCGGGACCCTGCTCTCTTCGATGCACCAGTCTTTCCTCGGCGGCCTGTACCTCATCACCAAGGGCAAGCTCTCGCCTTTGTGGTACAGCCCGTATCTTACGACGGAGTTCTATCTTTCGGCGATTCCCGCCGGGCTGGCAGTCACCATCATCGCGCTTTATCTCAGCAAACGGTCTCTCAACGCAAACATTGACTTCACCATCCTGAGCGATGTCAGCCGCGTTATCGGGCCGCTGGTGGGACTGTGGGGTCTGTTCCGTTTCGTCGACCTCATCACCCATGACGCGGCCCCTTATATGTTTCGCTGGAACGAAGAGTCGCTCTCGTTCTGGCTTGAGATTGCGCTGTTCGTGGTGGCGCCCATCGTCCTTCTCAGCCAGGAGAAAATCCGCAACAATCCTCAAATGCTGTATTGGAGTTGCGCCGTGGTAGTGATGGGATTCATGGCCAACCGCCTCAATGTCAGCATCACCGGCCTGCAGGCCAGTTCAGGCGTGTACTACATTCCGAAGTGGACCGAGTTTGCCTGCACGCTCGCCACTTTAACCGCCGCGGTGCTGGCATTCCGCTACGCGGTGCTTTACCTCGACATCCTTCCCAGGACCCCGGCCCGGCAACGCTGGCTCGTTTCCGCTGGGACTGCAGAAGCCTGATCTCCGATGAGACTTCATTGCCCGGGAGCAAGGGCTCCCGGGAGTTTTTTTGCTACTTGCTTTCCTTGGAGTGCAATTCGATCAGCTTCTTGGTCAGCAGTACGATGCCGACGATCTGGGTCCACTCCGAAACAATGTTCCCCACCACCTCTCCCCACCGGCTCTGTGTTTCCATGCGCGCGAACAGAACCACCCAGCAAATTCCGGTGATGGCCAGAAAAATTGTGAGGGAGTGGTCGCGCAGCACATGGTGCGCCCGGCCCAGAAGGTCGCGAGGCGGCTTGCGGCTTTCGGCCGAGCCCTTCTCGTACATGAATTTCGTGGCAACTACGGTGACTACCAGCCCCGTCCAGTCGGCAATCGCGTTGCCGAAGAACGCTCCCCAATGCGTGTCAGGATTGGAGCGGATATAGAGGACGATCCAGAGCAGCAGGATGCTGAGGGAAACAATGCTCAGAGAGTGCTGGTGGAAAAAACTGCGGCTGCTCTTGCGCTTCTTGCTCTGCTCCACCATCCGCGGCGCCTCCGGGGCGTGGACAGGCTTCAGGGCGCTCTGTCCGCAGCGCATACGATGAGCCGCGGTCAAACAAAGTTGCCGGTTCAGATACTTGCGGGGCCAATGTGGGGTTGGCCCCGCAGGTTCACGATGGAAATGTCGCCTTACGACCCAGGTTTCCCCTTAAAAACGAAATCCACCTCCTTGGTCTCATTGGCGCCCACCGTGACTTTTTGCGTTGCCGTGCCCAGCTTCTCGTGCCAGGCCTCCAGTGTGTAGGTCCCGGGCGGCAGGCTGTTCAGGTCGAAGCTGCCACCCTTGCCGGTCAACGCGTAATAGGGATGCTTGAATACCGCGATGTAGCTGTGCATCCAGGGATGCACATTGCACTTCACCGGAATCGCAATCTCCTCGCGGGCAAACGTCTCCTCCACCGGAGCCCCCGGCGTCTGCGCCTTGTTCCACTCGCGGTTGTTGACCGGCTGAGGATGGATGTTGTGCATCGTGGGATCGTCATTCTTTACCTCCAGCTTCTGGTGCGCTTGCATGGCGACTACGTGCGGCTCGTACATGCAGCCCTTCTGTTCCATCACCACCGGCTGGCTGGGGGCATCGTAAGCTCGGTCGGGAAGGCCTTCCGAGACAAAAACCACGACGTTTTCAAGTCCTCCATTCTTATCGGTCACCACGTCGTCAGAATTCACCCCGGTGGGGTGCAGCCTGGCGCAGCTCGGATCCGCATTCATGCTGATGTGCTGCGGTTTTGGCGCAACACCTTCAAATTTGACGACGCCTTTGAGGGAAGCGCTCTGGGCCGGCAGGTCCGCTGGAGACCCGGCGCGTACCGACTTCAGTCCTGCCATGCTCACGAAGGCAAGCATGGCGATGGAGAGGGTTACACAGATTTTTTTCATCTTTCACCTGGTGGATTGCTGTGTTCTCAGCCTAGGTGTCACCGGTTGGAGATATGTCAGGCGGATGTGAAAGCTTTGTCAGAATCTAAGCACGAATTGTCAGAATACGGTCAAGAGTGGAAAGAAGGTTCCTCGTGATCTACAACCAATTACGGGGAAAGCAGTTCAAGGTATTGGGACGCAAAGGTCTAAGGGCGGCGTGGAAGTTTTTCGAAAAAAGCCGGAGAAGTAAGTAACTCACCGGATGTTTCTGCCCAGCAGGTAGCTCTGCAGGATCAGCATCGCCGCGAGTCTGTCGACCACCGCACCTCGCTTCTTGATTGAGAGTTCCGTTTCCCGTAACAGGCGATTCGCCTCCGCCGAGGTCAGCCGCTCATCCCAGAGATGTACCGGGAGTTCAAAGCGCTTGCGCAGGTCTTGCGCGAAGGCCTGCATCTTCTCGGCCTGGGTTCCCTCCTGACCGCTCATCCGCAAAGGAAGCCCCACCACCAGTTCGGCCACTTGATACTGTTGAATGACCTGCTCCAGGGCCGCGAAGTCCGTGCGCTTGTTTTTTCTGCGAATCGTATCCAGCCCTTGTGCGGTAATGCCCAGGGGATCGGTCACCGCCAGGCCGATGGTTCGTGACCCCACATCGAGCGCCAGGATGCGCCCCGGCCGCGCTGCATCCTGGTTTTCTGTTGGGAAGGAAGGCACCCACGGATTATATGTCCGCGGCAGCGTGGGAAATTGGCTTACGATAATCGCTATGCCCGACGAGGCTCAGGTCCACGCGCCGCGTTACCCTGAAACAGGCAGGCACCAACCGAATAAAGACCAATGGCATTGGGCGCTCACCGTGCTCGGCATCGGCGCCATTCTCGGGCTGTGCTATTGGGCCGAGGTGGTATTTGCCGTCCTCATGGTCTCGGTCCTGCTGGCCTTCATTCTTGCGCCAGTAGTCGAGATGTTCATGCGCTTGCGTCTGCCCCGCGGCGTCGCAGCCGCCATCGCCGTCGTCCTGCTGTTCGCGATACTCGCCGGGGTCGTCTATTACTCCTACAATCAGGCTAGTTCGCTCATCGAGGACCTGCCCAAATACACCGCTCAGATTCGCGACCACATCTCCAAAATTCTCAAGAAGGCAGAAAACCTCGACGTGCTCAGTCCCACCCCAGACAAAGGCATTCTGAATGTCCACCCCACTTCAACGTTCTCCGAAATCCTTACCCGCGGCTTTGGCTCGGTCAGCGCGATCTTTCTCGCCGGCTCCTTCGTGCCCTTCCTGGTCTATTTCATGCTGACCTGGCAGCAGCACGTGCGCTCGGCGACAGTCATGCTGTTTCCGCTTGCAAGCCGCCACACCGCCTACGTCACGCTTGGACTGATTTCGCAGATGATCCGCAGCTTCATGGTCGGCAACCTGCTGATCGGTGTCTTCATGGGAGTGGCTGGGACCATTGTGTTCGGCATCCTCGGCCTTCCCTTCTTCTACTTCGTGGGATTTATCAGCGGCTTCCTGAGCCTGATCCCCTACATGGGCGTGCTGCTCGCGATGCTTCCGCCGCTGTTCGTCGGCATCGGGCGGATCAGTTCCGAAGAGGCCATCTACATCATGGTTACCGTTCTCGGCCTGCACCTGATTTCGTTGAATGTGCTCTATCCCAAATTTCTCGGCAACCGCCTGCAACTGAATCCACTGGCGGTGACCATCGGACTATTGTTCTGGGGATGGCTCTGGGGAGGCATCGGCCTGGTGCTTGCGATTCCTATCACCGCAGCTACGAAGATCGTGTTCGATCACGTGGAATCGCTCAAGCCTTATGGAGCCTGGCTGGGAGAGTAAGTCGTACCGCCGTGTCAGTCAATTGAAAGCAAGATTGTGGTTCCGAACGAAGATCCTGCTCTCTTGGAGGATGGCCACAGCACAGCCACAGTATGGCGGGACTGAAACTCGAAACTGCTACGCCTGGAACTCAGAAGCTTCGGGGAAACGCAGGTTCTGTTTCGCCAGCGCCTTGGTGAGCACGTCTTCGATCTCTTTCTCTTCGCAGCCCTTCGCCATCGCCAGTTCACTGACCAGCAAGTAGCGCGCGCGCTCCAGCATTTTCTTCTCGCGGAACGACAGCGGCTTGCCCTGGTTCAATTGCAGCAGGCTTTTGAGCACGACTGCGACTTCCAGTAAAGACCCGGTCCGCATGCGATCGGAGTTTTCCTTGAAACGGTCTTTCCAGTCCGTGCTGCTGTCGCCGTTCACGCCGTCGCTCAGAAATCCGATAATTTTCTGGATTTCTCCATTCTTCACCACTCGCCGCAATCCCACCATGTTCACGTTGTGAAACGGGATCATCACCTTCAGGCTGCTGGACTTGATTTTGAGAAGGTAAAATTTTTCGACGCTGGCTCCGATGGTCCGGCTGCTGATTTGCTCAATGACGCCGACCCCGTGGTTGGGGTAGACAACTTTGTCCCCGATGTGGAAATTTCCGTCGCTGCTGATCATGAAGAGACACCCAGTAGTGCAGGACAAGAAAGGAACAACACTCTGCTATTTTAGCCAAAGCTGCATAATTAGGCAATTCGGACCGCTATGTCAGCAACTCGCCTTGGGCCTAAATGCTAGAGCGGAAAGCCTCTGCGCCGCTGAAGGTTTATAATCTGTGAAAGCATGACGGATCAAATCAAGAAGAAATTGCAAGAAGAGATCAACTCGCTGGAGCATGAACTCGCGCACGAGTTGCCGGCGGAATTAAAGAAGGCTGTGGCCCTCGGGGACCTCAGCGAAAACGCCGAATATCACATGGCCAAGCAGCGCCAGGAATTCGTCAAAGCCCGCCTGCGCCAGCTCGGCCGCCGCCTCGCCGACTTGTCCCTCATCAACATGAACAACATTCCCAAGGACAAGGTCGGACTGGGTTCCACGGTCAAGGTCTATGACAATTTCAAAGAAGAAGAGATGGAATACCAGCTGGTGACCAGCGAAGAGTCCGATGTGGCTGCTGGAAAAATTTCCACCACTTCTCCGATCGGCCGCGCTCTACTGAATAAGAAAGTCGGCGACACCGCTATCGTCGTCACGCCCAATGGAAAGCGGGAGATGGAAGTCCTGAAGCTCACCACGATTCACGATCAGGCCGCCGCGGAATGAGCCACACCTGGACCAGCGCGTTTGGGCGTGCCTGCGGAGTTTTGCTCGATGCCATCGTGCGCTGGCTTGCGCTGGCCCGCATCAATCCCAACGTCCTCACATTTCTGGGATTAGTTGTCAATACCGTTGCCGCCCTGCTCTTCGGTTACGCCAACGGAAACAATCAGGCCCGCATGTTCTTTTATGCCGGGTTGGTGATCATTGGCTCCGGCTTCTTCGATCTGGTCGATGGCCGCGTGGCGCGCGCCTCCGGTCAGGTCACAAGATTTGGCGGATTTTTTGATTCGGTCATTGACCGCTACAGCGACGCTTCGCAATTTTTCGGACTGCTTGTTTTCTATGCCCGCGGCGATCGCTTCTTCTATGTCGTGCTGAGCGCGTTCGTGATGGTCAGCGCCATCATGGTCAGCTACAGCCGCGCCCGCGCCGAGTCTCTGATCGGTTCCTGCAAAGTCGGGTTCATGGAGCGTCCCGAGCGCCTGGTGCTCATCATCATCGGAGCTCTGTTTAACCGCATGGCGCCGGTGCTGTGGCTGATCGCCGTGCTCTCGACGATCACCGTGATTCACCGCATCCGCTACACGTGGACTCGTACGGAAGGTGTGCCCGTCCCCGCCTCTCCTGGACAAGCTGCATAGAGCGCAGTTCCAACTTCGTGATACTTCGTGTCCTTTGTAATTGACCCAAAAGAAAGGCGAGGCCTCTCGAAAGCCTCGCATTTCCAGCCTCTGTCGTTTTCTTAACTAGTCGCGATCGCGGTCGTGATGACGATGCCGGTCGTCCCAGTCATGATGATTTCGCCGCCAACGGTCGTCGCGATCATGATCGTTACGCCGCCAGCGATCGTCCCAGTCGTGGTCGTTCCGTCGCCAGCGGTCGTCGCGATCTCGGTGATGACGTCGCCACCATCCGCGGTCGTCGCGATCGTGATCGCCATCCCCGCGATAGCCGTGGTACCAGCCGTTGTTTCCGTAATACGGATTGTACCAACCGTTGTTGTAATACCCATGCTCACGGTACCAACGGTCGGTTCGATAATTGCGATCATCGTCCGGGTCCCAACGCCAGTCGGTGCGCACCAGGCGCGCCCGACTTACGCGGAAATTGACGTCGCGGTTGCTTTCGCTAACGGACTGGCCCCAAGCCACCGAACCCAATCCCACTCCCAGCAGCAACAGCAACATCAACCGGCGCATTAAGCTTCCACTCATGTTTGACCTCCCGATACCGGCCACTCCGATACACGGGCCACTCATTGAGAGATGCAAACCCTGCAATATTGCGGAAGTTTCGCCCTTCAGGACACACAGGCCGAGAAGAAAACTTGCCAGCGCAGGCAACCAATCGAAAACCGGCCGCCCTCGCAACCGCCAACGACCCTGCTAGACTATCCAGTCCATTTCTCCTGGGTGAGGAAGAAATTGAAAACCGATCCGGTCCTGGTAGTGCATGGCGGCGCGTGGGCCATGCCCGATCACATGGTGGAAGCCCATCTGAGCGGAGTACGCAATGCGATAGCCGCCGGCTGGAACGTGCTTTCGCGTGGTGGCTCCGCGGTAGATGCCTGCGAAGAAGCGGTCGTCATCATGGAAAACGACGACACCTTCGATGCCGGGCGCGGCAGCTTTCTGAATCGCGACGGCAAGGTGCAACTCGATGCGCTGATCATGGAGGGGGCAACCCTCCGCGCCGGCGGGGTTGGCGGGGTCGAGCGCATTGCCAATCCCATTCGCGCCGCGCGAAAGATCTTGAGTGAAAGCCAGCATGTTTATTTTGTCGCCGAAGGCGCCGAGCGTTTCGCAGCCGAGCACGGCATACCCCTCTGCAACAACGAAGACCTGATCATCCCGCGCGAGATCGAGCGCTTGCGAGAATTCCAGAACAGCGACGCCGAGCATTCCAATCACATGTTCGCCCCGGAAATTTCCCACGATACTGTCGGGGCGGTGGCCCTCGACCAGGGTGGCAATCTTGCCGCCGCGACCTCCACAGGAGGCACGCTCAACAAGGCTCCCGGCCGTCTTGGCGATTCTTCACTGATCGGATGTGGCTGCTATGCCGACAATCACACCGCGGCCGCCTCGACTACCGGATGGGGCGAGCCGATCATGAAACTGGTGCTCGCCAAGTGGACGACCGACCGTGTGGCCTCGGGCAACGCCCCCGAGTGGGCCGCCGCGGAAGCCATCGAGTATCTGAAATCGCGCTTGAACGGACACGGCGGAATCATCCTCCTCGACGCCCGCGGGCGCTTCGGCATATCGCACAACACTCCGCGCATGGCGTGGGCATTCAAGACGGTCCGGCAGGAAAACTGCGGCGTGGAGCGCTAAGCATCGTAGATAAGGTCTACACACAACTGAGTGCCTGAAAACCTCACACCCGTCCTTCGCATCCAATTCCGGTTGCAATTGGGGCGTCTCCCAGCGGGGTGCACGCTGGACTTAGCCGGAGGTGCTTACGCGCACCAATAAATATTGGGCCTGCATGGCCGTTTGTCTTGGCATTTTTCTTGCTTCCGGATGCGGTGGAGGCGGCACGTCTGCTCCCGCACCCAATCCCACACCGCCCCCCAATCCAACCCCGGCTGCGCAGGTCTCGCATGTGGTCATGGTGGTCGAGGAAAATCACAGCTACAACGAAGTGATTGGCACCTCGGCCATGCCCTATCTCAACAGCCTCGCTTCCAAATATGGACTGGCCACTCAGTATTTCGCCAATACCCATCCTTCCATCGGAAATTATTTCGAGCTTACCGCCGGGCAGACCATAACCGGCGACGATTCGTACAGCGCTGCCGTGACTGCCGACAACATTGTCCGGCAACTGCTCGCCGCCAAGAAAACCTGGAAAGGTTACGCCGAGAGCCTGCCCTCGACCGGGTATACCGGCGGCGATGTCTATCCCTACAAGCGCGCGCACTTCCCGCTCTCATATTTTTGCGACGTGGTAAACGACAACACGCAAGTCAGCAACCTGGTGCCGTTCACGCAATTCGCAACCGATCTCGCCAATGATCAGCTTCCGGACTACTCTCTGGTAGTCCCCGATCTTCTGAACGATGCCCATGACGGCACCCTGACCCAGGCCGACACCTGGCTGCAAACCAATATTGACCCGCTGCTTTCGAATCCCACCTTTCAGCAGAGCGGGTTGCTCATCATTACCTTCGACGAAGGAGACTCCGCCGATGCAGCCCATGGCGGCGGACACGTCGTAACAGTGTTGGTGGGCCCGAAAGTCAAACCCGGCGTTCAATCCACTACGTTCCACCAGCACCAGGACGCGCTTGCGCTGGTTTGCAGCACCTTGGGTATTTCGTCGTGCCCGGGACAAGCCGCGGGGGCCAACGACATGGGCGAGTTCTTCTGAGCCAGGCGATATAATTCGCAGCTTGGGGCAGGCACCTTGTCCCATTCCGTCCTATGACTCATACCTTGCTTGCGCCTGAAAAGGATTTCCGCTGGCGGGCCGGGGAGATCACTCGCCTGGAAGCCTTCTGCGACGTCGTCTTCGGGTTCGCGATCACGTTGCTCGTCGTTTCCCTCGAAGTTCCCCGCAGCTACTCGGAGCTCATGACAGCGATGCGGGGATTCCTTCCCTTCGCGGTCTGCTTCGCGCAACTGGTCCTGATCTGGTTTACGCATTACCGGCTCTCTCGCCGCTATGGGCTGCAAGATACTTATAGTGTTGTGCTCAACGTGGTGCTGTTGTTCGTGGTCTTGTTCTACGTGTATCCGCTGAAATTCCTGTTCACCATGCTTTTTGCCGGCGTTACGCATATTGCGGAACTCGAGCCGGTGCCCGCACTGGCTGCGTCGGTGCTGATGCGCATTTACGCCGCCGGCTTCGCTTCGGTGTTCGCTCTTTTCGTGCTGATGTATCTCCACGCCTACCGCTTGCGAGGCGCGCTGCAATTGAATGCCGTCGAAGTCTACGAAACCCTCATCTCGCTCCAGGAAAATCTCGCGCTCATGCTGATCGGCGTCGGCTCTTTTTTCGTTGCTTTCTGGAGTCCCGCCTGGGCGGGGTGGATGTACGCCGCCACCGGACCATTCTTCTGGATTCACGGCGCGGTGATGGGCCGGCGCAAGCGCCTGTTGGCCTCGCGCGCGAGCGCCGCTTCCCATTCTTGAGCAAAGCCGGTTGGCTTCAGTTCTAGTATTCTTGACGGTCAGCGCCGTTTCGAACGGCGCGACATGATCCGTAATTCCTTTGCATGGAGGCACTCATGGACGAAATTCCCTCGCTCACCGCCGGTTCGCGCCGGAACGAAGACATCGCTTTGGATCTGATGAAGTTTGTCGCGATGACCACCGGCTACGGACGCACAACATCTTCGGGAGTGGGCTTCCAGGGCACAGGCGCCGCCGCCAAGCCAGAAGACTACGCCAACCATTTACTCGAACTGTATGGCCGGTGCCTGGGCGCGGTGCGCGGCGCCAAGTCCTAGCGGTTCCGCAGATCTTCGACGCGGTTTCGAGGACACGCTCCGACTGGTTTGCCCGCGAGGGCGCGCCCTAATCAATAAACCCCACTCCCCGCGCCGAGCGAGAGAGTGGGGCCTGGATTTTGGCTAACCAGCCTTAGCGGCGACGTCCGCCCTTCTTCTTGGAAGAGCTTTTCTTCTTGGACGCCTTCTTGCCGCGACCGCCAGCAGCCTTGCGGCTTGCGGACTTCTTCTTCGCGGCTTTCTTTGCCGGTGCTTTCTTTGCCTTTTTGGCGGCTTTCTTCGCCGGAGCTTTTTTGGCCGGAGCTTTCTTGGCCGGAGCCTTCTTGGCTGCCTTGCGCGCAGGTTTTGACCCGCCTCCGCTGCCCCCTCCCCCCATCGGGGCTGGTTCGGATTCTGATTCGACCGGTTCCGGCTCGGAGTCGCCGGCGGGCATCTCGGCTTCTTCTTCCTCTTCTTCTTCCTCGTAGTCTTCTTCTAGCGAGTCTCCATAAGAGCTGCTGTCGCCGTACTCGTCCATGTCGTCATCACGTAAAAAGAGGGTCTCTTCAAAGGTCATTTCTCCTCCAGAATTCCGGCTGCGCTGGGCGCCGGGACGCTGCGCAACGAATGCGCTACGGAAATAAAAAGACAACTAAATCCTCGTCTTCGTTGAACGGCGCGCGATTATAGCATAGGGAAAATTCGCGATGCAGTAACTTGCAGATGTGCGCATCGGCTTTTTTCCCCGCGCACAAACTGTACCGCTTTATCGCTCAGATGCAAACACGAACATCGGGAAAGTGGCTTGCAAGAGGAAGGCCTGGCCCCGTTCCGGAATGAATCTCAAACTGAGCGGAGGCTTACTTTACGTCCCGGATGACCAGGACCATCCCTGGCCGAAGGGTCGCCAGGTTGCCGTTATCGCGGCGCAGGGCGGCCACGGTGGTGTGATGCGTGCTCGCAATGGAGGTCAAAGTTTCCCCCGGCTGCACTTTGTGGCGCGACGGGATTTTGCCGCTGGCCGTCTGCAACTTCTTTCCTGAGCGCGATTTGGAAGCCGCCACTACTCTCATCTCGCTGGCATTGGGAGTCACCGGCAGGTGCACATACAAAACCTTGCGTCCCTGTACGCTGTCGCCCTTCAGGTGGTTCCAGCGGCGGACCATGGCCGACGGTACGCCGAAATTGTCAGCTACGCGCTGCACCGTATCGCCCTTCCGAACCTTGTACCGGGTCGCGACCCGCGAATAGCTCGCCTGTTCGGTCGCAGGATGCTTGCCGGGAGCAACCGGGATAATGAGCTTGCTGTCAGCCTGAATTTCCTGATCTTCGAGATTGTTGGCCTGCGCAATGGCTTGCGGGGTAGTGCGATAGGCTCGCGCAATAGACGCCAGCGTGTCTCCCGGAGCCACCTTGTGATACCGCCACCACACCCGCATGTCCGGCGGAATGGAGTTGATGGCGCTTAGATAACGATCCTTGGTTCCCAGCGGCAGGTGCAGTTCAAACTCATCATTCTTCGGAGTGGTAAGCCGCAGCAGGCTGGGGTTCAGGTCTTGCAGGTCGCTGGCGGATGCTTCCACACACTCGGCGACCAGGCGAAGGTCCACAGGATAGTTGATCTTTACCGTGTCGTACGGTAACGGCTTTTCGGTGACGATGTTCTCCAGCCCGTACTGGGCAGGGTTCTTCGCCATGATGGTCACGGCGATAATGATAGGAACGTAGTTGCGAGTCTCCCGCGGGAGCACATCCCGGCGGTAGAGTTCCCAGAAATCCGCGTAGCCGGTCCGCTTCACCGCCTGCTGCACCGTGCCCGGGCCCGAATTGTAGGCGGCCATCGCGAGATACCAATCGCCAAACTGGTTGTAGAGGTCTTTCAGGTGACGGGCAGCCGCCCGCGTTGCTTTCTCCGGATCCTGGCGGTCGTCTACCCACCAACTCCGTTCCAGGCCGTATCCCTTGGCCCGGCTCGACATGAACTGCCACATGCCTCGCGCGCCCGCGCGCGAGACGGCCAGAGGATGGAACCCGGACTCGGCTTGCGCCAGGTAAATCAAATCCTGCGGAACGCCCTCTTCCTTCAGGATCCGCTCGATCATCTCGCGGTAGCGTCCCTGCCGTGCCAGGGCGCGTTCCAGGGTGCCTCGTCCGCGAGTCGAGAAGTAATTGATATAGCCGGCGACCTGGTCTGTCATCATCAGCGGCAGGTCCGAGTGCGTACTCTTGACCTCGGCCTCGGCCGTCGCCTTGATGTTCTGATCCACCGGGTAGGTCACTTCGTTGGCCTCGTCAATCGGCGCCGGTTCCGATTTCTGCTCGCTGAACCCGTCGCCTTCCTGCAGAGCCTGCAACTCGAGGCCGTTTACGCCATCCAGTACGCGGTCAAATTCCTTCTGCAGACGATCATCGGAGCGGATTTCCAGCGGGCTGCCCAGCAGCAGGTCGAAAGCTTTATCGAAACTCTGCTTGGCCGCTTCCAGATGCCCGGCTTTGTAGTTCTGCTGTCCCAGGGAATATTCCGACTCCACTCGCGCGATGAGTTCCGCCACGGGATCGGGTTTGGGTTCCGGTTGCGCGGAGGGTACTGGCTTTGGAGATCCCACGGCGACTTTGGGGACCGCCGCCACCGTCATTGCGGGAGCCGCGGCCTGCCGCGCCGGCAAAAGCGGCGCCGGATGCTGGTTGCTTTGGCAGGCGACGCTCATCAGGCCGGCACAGAGTGGCGCAATGAGACGGTAAACCCTCTTGATCTCCATAAGTATCTAGTACTTACAAACGACCGCGCCGGCTCCCTTCCCAGGGTATAGATAGGAGGATGGTACCCCTCCCGAGTTGGATGGGTCAATTCAGAACAGGGTTAGCCCGGGTTACCGAAGGTATGGGCGGGAGGTTACTCGGGGAGCAATCCAGTTTCAAGGTTTCAAGTCTGGAGGTTTCGGCTTGCTGGTCAATCTCGCGCGCTCTCCTGCGTTCTCCGCCTACTAGAATCCCGCGTATAATCCTTGCACTCGGTCCTGTTCCAGCAAACGTTTAGATGTGACTCCCCCGATATGAATCCTCGGCTCGTTGCCATCGTCGGAACGATGAAGGGTAAAACCTTTGAGCTCAGTGAGCGGGAAACGCTCATCGGGCGCGATCCCTCCAATCACATCTGGGCGTCGGACCCGGCGCTCTCCCGCAAGCATTGCGCCCTCACCCTCGACAACGGTTCTGTCTGGTTGCGGGACCTCGGCAGCTACAACGGCACCCACGTGAATGGGGTCAAGATTGAGCAGCACGAATTGCAGTCGCAGGACCAGATCGGGGTAGGAGATTCGGTCTTTGTCTTTGTCCTAGGTCATGAGGAGGTGCGGCCCCGGGCCGAAGTGGAATTCACCGAAACCGGTGAACTAGGCAACGTCCCGGTGCTGCTGCAGGAAAAAGATGCCATCTACCTGCATCCCGAGACCGTGGCTCCCGGACCGCACAACACTCGCGCCACCCGCGATCTGAACTGGCTGCTTAAGGTTGCCAAAGACATCGGGAACATCCGCGACCCGGAGTCGTTGCAGTGGCAACTCCTGGGGATGGTCTTCGACGTGGTCCCTGCCGAGCGCGCCGCCATTCTGCAACTCGATTCCAAAACCGGGCAAGCCGAAAGCACGGTCGCCTGGGACCGTCTCAGCGGTCCGGGAGAAATCTTCAAAGTCAGCCGCTCGGTGCTACGCAAGGTGTGCGACGAAAAGGCCGGACTGCTGGTGAAAGACATCGCCAGCGACAGCAGCCTGTCCGCCGTACAAACTTTGGCCACCTTGCAGGTGCATTCCCTGCTCTGCGTGCCGTTGATGATGCAGAACCGTGTGTCGGGCGCGATTTACCTCGACAGCCGCAGCAGTTCCGCGGTATTCGACGAAAACCACCTCCAGGTGATGACGGCCGTTGCCTGCATCACCAGCCTGGCCCTGGAAAACGCGCGGCACTGGCAGCGCCTCGAGGAAGAAAACCGCCTGCTGCGCGCCGAGATCAGCGTCCAGCACAACATGGTCGGCGAAAGCCCGCGCATGCGCCAGATCTACGAAGTGATCCGGCGCGTGGCTCCAACCGATTCCACGGTACTGATCCAGGGCGAAAGCGGCACCGGAAAAGAACTCGTCGCCAATGCGATTCACCGCAACAGCCCGCGCGCGTCCCGACCCTTTGTCGCGTTGAACTGCGCCGCTATTACCGAAACCCTGCTCGAAAGCGAAATGTTCGGGCACGAGAAGGGCGCCTTCACCGGTGCGGTGGCGCGCAAGCAGGGCAAGATCGAAGTTGCCGAGGGCGGGACCCTGTTCCTCGACGAGATTGGCGAGCTTGCCCCCGCGCTTCAAGCAAAGCTGCTGCGCGTGCTCCAGGAGCTCGAGTTCGAGCGCGTCGGGGGGACGCGGCCGATCAAGGCCAACGTGCGCGTGGTTGCGGCGACCAACAAGAACCTGCAGCAACTGGTGAACAACGGAGCCTTTCGCGGCGACCTCTACTACCGGCTCAATGTGGTATCGCTCACCATGCCGGCGCTGCGCGAGCGGCGCGAAGACCTGCCCGCGCTGGTGGACCACTTCATCACCAAGATCAGCCGTAAATTCAAAATCCCGCTCAAGTCGCTTTCCCCGGAAGCGCGCGCCTGCCTGGTCGGCTACGACTGGCCCGGAAACGTCCGCGAGTTGGAAAACGCCATTGAGCGCGCCCTGGTGTTGGGCACGGCCGAGTCAATCCTGTTGGAGGACTTGCCGGAAGACATTCTGGAAGCGGCTACGCCCGCGCAGGTTCCAGCCTCCGGATTCCTGGGCGCGGTCAAGGACAGCAAGCGCCAGCTAATTGTCCAGGCCTTGCAGCGGGCGAACGGCAATTACATTGAAGCCGCGAAAATCCTCGGCCTGCATCCCAATTCGCTGCTGCGCCTGATCCGCAATCTCAATTTAAAAGGCGCAGTGAAGCCGGGCAGCGCGGCCGTAGAGTCCGCTTAAGAGCGTTCCGCCCTTAGCGGCCCGTTTCAATCCCATGGGCATGGACGGATCAGTGAGAGTCGGGCGACTCCGGGCTAACCATTCGGCTCCTGTTTTGTTAACACTTCGGTTAGTGAGAGCGGAGCTTCCTCCCCGGGTCACTGTTCTGGCTCACGATGGGAGCACGGTTTTCAATTACTTACCAACTCCGCGTCGTCCGGGAAATCTCCCTGCCTGTTGGCATCGAAGTTGCTCTTCCATTGGGCATTGAGCGTGAAACAACCATAGAGGGGCAGGACTGAAAGGGCGCCCCGCAGCGGCGCCCTTTTTTTCACACTATGAATCTGGAAGCGATCACTCTGGGAAATTCGATGGCGAAGCCGACCCTGCGCAGGATTGAGCAAGAGTGTCATTTTGGCGGTTTCTGTTCGGAGTGCGCCATGGTGTTCATCCGCCCCTGGCGCGCCAATGACAAAGACAGCGAGAAGGCGGTCCGAGAGCAGTTCCTCGAACATTTGCACCATCAACATGCCGTTCGGCGTCCCAAGGTCCCTTCGGCTTTGACCTCGTCGCGCAAGCCCAGGCCAGACTAGCGGCTTGCGGATAACTGCCAACCTCCTATAATGCCTGCGCCGGGCTGCGCGCCTTTCGTCGGCAAGTTCTTCGCGTATATACCGCCCGGACTCTTGCATGTTGAACACCGGCACCAAACTCGGTCCATATGAAATCGTGTCTCCGCTGGGCGCAGGCGGCATGGGCGAGGTGTACCGCGCGCGCGATACGCGTCTGGAGCGCTCGGTAGCGATCAAGGTCCTCTCCAGCCAGGTTTCCGCAGATTCGGATTTGAAACAGCGGTTCGAGCGCGAGGCGCGCACCATTTCTGCGCTGCAACATCCGCATATCTGCACCCTGCACGATGTAGGCCACCAGGACGGAATCGATTACCTGGTGATGGAGTACCTGGAAGGCGAGACGCTGGCCGACAGGCTGAAACGCGGTCCGCTTGCCTTGGAGCAGACGGTGAGAATCGCGGTGGAGGTCTGCGACGCGCTGGAGAAGGCACACCGGCAAGGCATTGTGCATCGCGACTTGAAGCCGGGCAACATCATGCTGACTAAGGCGGGCGCGAAGCTGATGGATTTCGGCCTGGCGAAATCGTTGTCCATCGCGGGAATGGGCAGTGCGGAATCGCATTTGACGCCTTCGACTCCGACCATGAACATGTCCATGCTTTCTTCCCCTGCCGGACCACTCACGCAGCGGGGAATGATCGTGGGAACGTTTCAATACATGGCGCCCGAGTCGTTGCAGGGTCAGCCGGCGGACGCGCGCAGCGATATCTTCAGCCTGGGTTGCGTCCTGTACGAGATGATCACCGGCCGGCGCGCATTTGAAGGAAAGAGCCAGCTTAGCGTGTTGGCGGCAATCCTCGACCGCGAACCGGAGCCGATCCGTGCAGCACAGCCGATGACGCCGCCCGAACTCGAACGCGTCGTGGAAACCTGCCTGGCGAAGGACCCTGATGCGCGGTGGCAGAGCGCAGGCGATGTGGGACGTCAGCTACGCTGGATCACGAACGCGCCTGCCAGGACCGCGGCGGTTCCAGCTTCCGGAGACAAGAAGCAGCGCGCGATTGCCATCGCCCTTGCCGCTGTGATGGTCGTAGCGCTCGCATGGCTCACATACGGATACCTGAATCGTCCGGCCGCGCGCGCCGTGCGCGCCTCCATTCTCCCGCCTGAGAATGCCACCTTCGATTTCGTGGGAGACTTCGCTTCCCCACCCGCGCTTTCTCCTGACGGCACTCATGTCATTTTTGGGGCGCGCCGTGAAAAGGAAGCTACTGCGTTGTGGATACGCAGTCTCGAAACTGGAGTTGCAGAGAAATTATCGGGAACAGAAGGCGGGTACTCTCCTTTCTGGTCACCCGACAGCCGTGCGATTGGGTTCTTCTCCAGTGACGGCAAGCTCAAGAAAATCGCGGCATCCGGAGGGCCGGCAGCCACGCTGGCGGATGCCCCCAACGCGCGCGGTGGAACCTGGAATTCGAACAACCTGATCCTGTTTGCGCCCGATTACCGTAGCGGCATCTGGAAGGTCTCAGGAAGCGGCGGGACCGCGTCCCCGGTCACCACCGTCGACCCGGCGAAACATACCACCCATCGCTGGCCCGCGTTCCTTCCCGACGGCAAGCACTTCCTGTATTTCGCAACCCACCACTCCGGCGGCGCCCGCGAGCAGAATGGCGTTTACCTCGGCTCGCTGGATTCCAAAGAAAGCAAGCTGGTGATGGCGTCGGACTCGGATGCGCAATACGCGGCGGGGAACCTGATCTTCCACAACCAGAGTGTGCTGATGGCCCAGGCGTTCGATCCCGGATCCAGCACGCTGTCGGGAGATCCGGTCACCATCGCCGAAGATGTGCAATACGACACTGGAACCTGGCGTACCAGCTTCAGCGTTAGTGAAAACGGCGTCCTGGTGTACGAACCCGATCCCAACAAGGCGTCGAACGTCACCATCGGCCTGACCTGGATGGACCGCACCGGAAAAGTGGTCGGCCAGGTCAGTGAGCCGGATTCCTACAAGGCAGCAGTTCTGTCGCCCGATGGGAAGAAGCTTGCTGTATCGGTCGGGGACCCGAAAGCGGACATCTGGGTCCTCGATCTGCAACGCAATCTGCGCACCCGCGTTACCTTCGATCCCGCAACGCACTTGACCGCCGCATGGTCTCCGGATGGCCAGAAGCTCGCCTATTCGACGCAAGCCGGAACCTTTGGGGCATCTATTCACGTGAAAGATGCCAACGGTGGGGGCGAGGATGAGTTGCTGATTTCGCCGCCGACACCGACCGGTGGAGTGATCGCTCCACAATGGTCCTCCGATGGCCGGTACATGGTCTATCACCAGCAGGAGGGTCCGGTGGGCGCCACCACGCAGGCGGTGGACCTGAAAGGCGATCGCAAGCCGTTCACGGTGGTCAAGCCGGAAGCGCGGCAAGCCAGCGTGGTGCATCACCGGCTCTCGCCGGATGGAAAATGGTTAGCGTACAGTTCCACCGATTCCGGGCGGGAAGAAATTTACATGACCAGGTTTCCCAGCGGAAGCGGACGCTGGCAGATTTCCCGCAACGGCGGAACATGCCCCATCTGGCGCGGGGACGGCAAGGAACTCTACTATTACGGCGGCAACAGCACGATCGAGGCTGTCGAGATCAACGCTGTAGGAGTAAATCTGGAAGTGGGCGAGTCCCGTTCCCTGTTCCCGGCTCGCAGAATTTTTCCTCTTGGCAATCCGTTCGATGTCAGTCCCGACGGCAAGAAATTTCTGTTGATGATGCCGCCACCGGGATCGCAGGCCCCCATGACCCTGGTGGTGAACTGGACCAACGCGCTGGCTAAGAAGTAGTTTCAATTCGGCGGCAATATCAGGAAAAGATTATGCGCATCATATTTGCCTTACTCGGGCTGTCAATGTTTCTCGGTTGTCTTCCTATCGCTCATGCGCAGGAACTCACACCTGAACAGCAAGCGGTTTGGGAGCGGGAGCAAGCTTACTGCCGGCACATGCAGAACAACGATCTGGAAGGCTACATGAGCCTGTGGGATGAGCAGTTCGCAGGCTGGCCGCAGCACGATGCCGCTCCGGTGACCAAGAGCGACATCCGGCAGGAAGTTGCGAACGAGATCAAGGCAGGCGAAAAACAGACTTGCAACTCCGCGCTTAAGCGCGTGAACGTGCTGGGAGACGTTGCCGCCACGTTTTATGTTCTCGAGATCTTCACCGTGCACAAGGATGGCTCGAAGCTATCCAGCAAGTACCGCATCACGCACACCTGGCGGAAAAGCGGCAAGGATTGGAAAATCATCGCCGGCATGTCGAGCCTGGAGCGCTGATTCGCAGGTCATGTGCGACTAATATCGTGGGTCGAACATCGAAGAAGCCATGAAAGCCATTGTCGTTTCGCGGACCGGCGGTCCTGAAGTTCTGGAATATACCGAGGTTCCCACTCCGCAACCCAAGCCCAATGAAGCGCTGGTGAAAATCAGCGCGTCAGGAGTGAACTTCATTGACGTCTATTTTCGCGAGGGCAGGTACCCGGCCAAGCTGCCCTTCATTCCCGGGCAGGAGGCCGCGGGCACCGTCATTGAGGTGGGCAGCGAGGTGCGCGATGTGAGGCCCGGCGACCGCGTGGCCTACACCGCGGTCCTGGGTTCGTACGCCGAGTATGCTGCCGTTCCCGCGGACCGGTTGGTGAAGATTCCCGAAGGACTGGGCGAGCGAGAAGCTGCGGCGGCCATGTTGCAAGGAATGACAGCGCACTACTTATCGCACGATACCTTTCCTCTGAAGAAGGGCGATACCGCGCTGGTCCATGCAGCCGCCGGAGGGGTGGGGTTACTGCTGGTGCAGATGGCGCACCAGATCGGGGCGCGGGTGATTGGCACGGTTTCGACCGAGGAGAAAGCCAAGCTGGCGCGCGAGGCCGGAGCGGACGAAATCATTCTCTACACCCAGCAGGACTTCGAGGCTGAGACCAAGCGTCTGACCAACGGCCGCGGCGTGGACGTGGTCTATGACTCGGTAGGGAAAACGACTTTCGAAAAAGGCCTGAACGTTCTGCGCCCGCGCGGCATGATGGTGTTGTTTGGCGGGTCCAGTGGCGCCGTGCCTCCCTTCGATCTCATCCAGCTCTCGCAGAAGGGTTCGCTCTATGTGACCCGGCCGACGCTGGTGCACTATATCGCGGCCCGGCAGGAGCTTGGGCAACGCGCGAATGCGGTGCTGGGCATGATCGCAGCCGGGAAACTCAAGCTGCGCATTGAGCACATCTATCCGGTGCGAGACGCGGCACAGGCTCATCGCGAACTGGAAGGCCGCAAGACCACAGGAAAGCTACTGTTAATCCCGGAATAATTCCCGGGAAGAGGGACTTGCAAAGATAGCTCTCTCAGTGCAGACTATCTTCACTGTGATCCGAGCTCTGCGCATCCTGGTGGGATTGGCACTGCTAGTGGCAGTGGTGGCGATCTTCGTTCATCCCAGTGTGGATGGGCCAACGGCTGCGCAAAGGCGCCACGCGGCGCAAATACTGATCGCGGTAGTTGCGCTGATCAGCGGCCTAATGGCTCCGCCGCTCGTTCTCGGCGGCCTTCCTGCTCTCTTCGCCAATAGTCGGGGTTCCGCGCCGGAATTGCTGGCCTTGTTCTGCGTTCGTCAGTGCTGAGTTTCCCTTCCGCTTCGAATCCTTCCTGACAATCACACAATTTTCGCGGAGCGCACACCTGTGTGTGTGCGTGGAGGATTACAGCTATGAATGGATCCGAACGCTGGAAGCAGTTATGTGAAGCAGTGCTGAACGAGCGAGACCCCGAACAGCTGATGAAGCTGGTCGGCGAACTCAACGATGTGCTCGAGCAGCAAGAGATCGGGAACCGGTTCGAACCTGGAATCGAACTGGAGGCCCGAGGCAGCTGATCCCGGCTGCCCCGGAGTGGGGATCTGGGCTTGGGGGGTCCTGCCCAGATCCCCGCTCCCGAATTAAATACGGATGGCTGAGCGTTTCCTCGTCTGCCTCATGCGCTGTGCGTCTGCTACACTGGCCATCAATTCTTCGCGATTGCCGGGAGCTTCTTCCAGATCATGTCGCAACCCCAATCTCCTACCCCGCGCACCCGCCTGGTGCGCGAACCCCAGCGTGCTGTTTACGACCGCGCGGAGGCTTACAAGATTCTCGATGAAGGGTTCATCTGCCACATTGGATTCGTAGCCGACGGGCACCCCTTCGTGATTCCCACCGGCTACGGACGGGCGGGAGACAATCTTTACATTCATGGTTCCGCGGCGAGCCGGATGTTGCGCCGCCTCGACCAGGGCGTGCAGGTTTGCGTAACCGTCACATTGCTTGACGGCCTGGTGCTGGCGCGATCGATCTTCAACCACTCGATGAACTACCGATCGGTGGTGGTGCTGGGGACCGCGAATGCGGTTGAAGATCCTGCGGAGAAATTGGAGGCGTTGCGCTTGCTGTCGGAGCACATCATTCCGGGACGCTGGGCCGAATCTCGCCAGCCCAATGAAAAAGAGTTGAAGGCAACCCTGGTCATGAAGCTGCCGATCGAGGAGTTTTCTGCCAAGGTTCGCAAGGGGCCGCCCATCGACGATGCCGAAGACATGTCATTTCCAACCTGGGCCGGAGTTCTGCCGCTGAAGACCAGCGTGGACGCGCCCGTCTACGATCCGCAGTTGGACCCCGCGACGGCGGTGCCGGAATACGTGCGCAACTACTCGCGGACAAAATGATCCGCGGTATTCTCCGTCATCGGCTGAGAGTCATTCCGGACTTCCGGGCCAGGTCCAGCGGAGTTACGCCGTCGTCGTTGGCGAGGTTCGGATCGGCGCCGTGGCGCAATAAAATGTCTGCAGTCGCCTCATCCTTGTTTTGGGCGGCGGCATGAAGCGGCGTCCATCCTTTTTCCTGGCGGGCGTTGGCGCCGGCGCCATGCTCCAGCAAAGCCTGCACCGCACCCGCGTTGCGCGCCGATGCCGCGCTGTGCAGCGGCATCAGGCGCATGGGATTGCGAGAGACAGCGGACACCTCGGCGCCTTTCTCTATCAGCAACCTCGCGGTCTGGTCGGACGAAAAGTAACACGCGAAATGGAGGGCGGTGAAACCATCGGGAGAAAACTGATGGACCAGCGATGGATCCTGCGCCAAAAGTTCGTTCAACCGGTCAGCGTGGCCGGTGCTCGCAGCTTCAAAAATGTCCAGCGGCGGATTTTTCTCGAGCAACAGGCGGAGCGCCTCGTTTTGCCGGCGATAGAGAGCATGCATAATGGCGGAAACTCCTTGCGCATCACGGGCCGCGGCGAGGCTGGCATCCCGGGCGAGCAGGTCGCGAAGTTTGGCAGTGTCCCCGGACTGGGCGGCGGCGACGATCTCATCCTGGATAGTCATCACGATCTCCCGATTTCGTTAGCATAGCTAACTAATTATCAGACTCCCCATCCTGTGTCAACGGCATTTCTCGCTAAGAATTTGATACTTTGGTGGGGAGTTATGAGGAAGCGCAAAAGTCCGGCGCCGGTGGAAGAACTTGCAAGCCGGCTGCATTCGGCAGCCATCCATTTGCTGCGGCATGTGCGAAAGGCCGATAGTGCGACCGGAGAAGGGCCGGCCCGGCTGTCCGCATTGTCGGTCTTAGTTTTCGCGGGCCCCATGCCGTTGGGAAAGCTGGCCGCAGCCGAGCAGGTCAAGCCTCCCACCATGACGCGCATCGCGGCAGGCCTGGAGAAGAGCGGCCTGGTCGAGAGGGTCGGCGACGCAGGGGACGGGCGGCGCGTTTTGATTGCGGCTACGGCGAAAGGGAAACAACTCCTTTTGGCCGGGCAACGTCACCGGGTGGAATCCCTCGCGCGCGAACTGCGAACCATACCCCCCAAAGATCTTCATAGCCTTCAGAAGGCGATCACCGCCCTGGAAAAGATATTTCCTCCACATTCGGAAAAGAAGCCTTAGCTGACATCTCCTCTCACTACTGTTCCGACCGAGTGGGAGCGTACGGCGACCCGAGGAATGTGCTCTGCCCTCGCACATCCCTGGCTGCTCCGGTAGAATCCAACCCCACATGAGGCGATTTGTTCTCTTTGTGGTCCTGGTCACGAGTATCGCTGGCGCCCAGGCTCCCGAGCCTGCGCTCGCGAAAGGCGTGGACCTGCTGGAACAGGGACGAACCTCGCTGGACGAGGGCAAACTGGCCGCCGCCCGGGCATATTTCGCCGACCTCGCCGAGAAGGACTCCAACAATTTCGCGGACTGGTATGCGCTTGCGCGGGTGCAGGCGTATCAAGTGGAGGCGTTCGTCCAGCACAATAAGAAGAAGGATGCCGAGCGAGCGCTGGATGATGCGATCGCCAGCGTGCAGCGTGCCATCAGCATCAATGATAAGTCCGCCGACGCGCACAGCCTGCTGGCAGACCTCTACGGCCGCAAGACTTCGATTGGCGGCGGCTTCATGGCTGGAGCCAAGTTTGGTCCGAAGTCAGATTCTGAAAACAAGAAAGCCCTCGCCATCGATCCGCAGAATCCCCGGGTCCATGCCAGCCTGGGACGGCAATACTTGCACGCGCCCCGCATGTTTGGCGGCGACGTTGACAAGGCTATTGCCCAGCTCAAACAGGCGACCGAACTGGATCCCAAGTCGGACGAGAATTTTGTCTGGCTCTCCGTCGCGTACCGGAAAAAAGGCGACACCGCCGCCGCGGACAAGGCTTTGCAGGAGGCCCTCCGTCTGAACCCGCAAAGCCAATTGGCGTTGAATGCCGACAAGATCAAGTAAGCAGGCCGTAACTTAGAGCCTGGATCAAGCGTGCGACTTAGAATCGAACCTCTGCGAGTTCAGGGCTTCAATGTGACCGGGGTTATTGCGAGCGGGGGCGGGCCCTTCGAAACCGCGCAGCACGGCGGCTGGACCGTTCTCCCATCCCGGCACTGGCGCGTGACTAACCCTATCCCGACCAGCGTTCCAGCTTGCTTTCCTCATCGTCCTGATGTAAAAACCGACAAAACATAAACTAGGCAAATCGCGTTTCTGCGGAAGACCGGCCATTGGGATCTGGACCGGTGGCATGTCCCTGCTCGCATGCAATGGCGATCAGGCAATTGGGAGACCTATGACGACTCGCAAGCTCGTTTCACTCGTGTTGCTGCCTCTCATTTTCGCTTCCATCGCCTTCGGGCAAGGCGCTGCCAGCGGCGACCTGCATATCACCGTCCGAGATCAGAAAGGTGAACTGGTCACCAACGCGACGGTGACCGCCCGCGAGCAGGCCAAAGGCCTGGAGCGAAGCACGACCCAGAACTCCAATGGGGAGTATCGTCTGGTCTCACTGCCGCCGGGCGTTTACACAGTCACGGTGCAGGCCCCGGGTTTTGCCAAGGTGGAAGCGCACGACCAGAGCGTGACGGTCGGCCAGATGAAGGACCTGCCGATCACGCTGACGGTGGCCACCGCCCAGGAAGTTGTGACCGTCAGCTCCGAAGCCGAGATCGTGGAAACTTCGCGAACCTCGACCACTGACACCATCGACCAGCGGCGCATTGACAATCTGCCCATCAACGGGCGCAACTACATCAACTTCACGCTGACCGACTCGCAGCTCACGCGCGACAATGCGCCCTCGATCGGCGCGGCGCCGACCTCCGGCCTGAACTTCAGCGGACAGCGGGCGCGCGCCAACCTGGTGAACGTGGATGGAGCCGACGCGGTCGACAACTCGACCAATGGCATCCGCTCGACGGTCTCGCAGGAAGCGGTGCAGGAATTCCAGATCATCACGAACAATTACGCCGCGGAATACGGCCGCGCCTCAGGCGGCGTGGTGAACATCATTACGCGCTCAGGGTCGAACGAGTTCCACGGCGACGTGTTCGGCTACCTGCGCAATCGCAGTTTCCAGGCGGTGAACCCGTTCTCGACCACGCCCGACCCGGCGTACACGCGGGTGCAGGCGGGCGCGGCGTTCGGCGGTCCCATCAAGAAGGACAAGACCTATTACTACTTCTCGTACGAGATCACGCGCCGGCATGAGACGGGATTCTCATCGATCGGCGCCCCCAACGGGAGCTTCGGGCTGGTGCCGTATGACGCTTCGGCTTTATTCGGCGCTCCGGCGGGAACCTTTCCCATCCAGGTGACGCCCGATCAAGCGGCGTTCCTGCAACCGAACCTGGCCATACTGCCGCTGCAGCAGCAGTATGCGGTGGCAGCGGGAACGGCGTCAGGAATCGCAGTGAATGGCGCGTACCCGGCGCAATTCGCAGGGCTGGTGGCGCTTGGAGTGCTGCCCACGCCCAGCAACGGAAGCAGCCCGCTTTCGCAATTCTTCACTTCGTGCAATCCGTTCAACACGACTTGCAACGGATTGCCTTCGTCGTTCGCCACCCTGTCTTCACAAAAAGGAAACTTCCCCGTCTTCGAAGGGACCAGCCTGTATTCCCTGCGCATCGACCATAACCTGAGCAACAGCAATCGCATCACCCTGCGGGGCAACGTCAGCCCGAGTACGGTGACCGGGATTGAAGTCAACGGCCAGAACCAGACCTTCGGGCAAAACGCCTTCTCGCGAACATCGCAGCAAACGTATCGCGACGCCACCGGGGTTTTCCAGGACACGTGGACATTTGGCAACAACAAGATCAACGAATTCCGGTTCCAGTACGCGCGTCGTGGGCTGTCGTATTTCTTCTCCGATGCCGCCGGGGGAGGCGATATTGCGGTCAACATCCCAGGGTTCGCCTACTTCGGGCGCGAGCCTTACTCCTACATCCGCAGGACTGAGCAGCGGTACCAATTCACGGATAACTTCTCGCTGGGAGTCGGACACCACGACCTGAAATTTGGCGCCGACTTCAACTATCTGCCGCTCGACGCCACCTTCACCGTGAACTACGGGGGAGTGTACAGCTTCGGCGCGCTGGACCCCACCGCGCTTGGATTCCCCAGTTCCGTGGGACCGATTACGGTCCCGGGATTTTCTCCGGTCCAGACTTACGGGCTGGGAATTCCCAGCACGCTGGTGCAAGGCATCGGTAATCCAACGGATTCATTCAAGAACAAGCCGCTCGGTGTGTACCTGCAGGATTCATGGCGAGTACGCCCGAACCTGACGCTGAACCTTGGGGTGCGCTACGACGTAGAGTTTCCACCTTCGCTCCCGCCTCCGACGGGACTGGCTGCGGCCGCGTACAACCAACTCGGATTGCAAAAAGGGATTCAGACCGACACCAACAACATTCAGCCGCGCATCGGCGTGGCATGGGACCCGAAGGGAGACGGAAAGTCGGTGTTCCGCGCGTCGTATGGAATTTTCTACGATCATCCGCTGCTGGGTCTCTACTTCCTGGGAGATGCTTCGGATGGATCGAAGAGCGGCCAGTTACTGTTCGCGGGAGGGGCGCCCTGCGACGGATCCGCGGTGGGCAGTCCCGGCAATCTGAACGCGACCAATATCTTCCAGGGAATCCTGGCGACCTCCGGCTGCCTGCCTGGAATTCAGGCCATCACCGGCTACCAGTTGACGTCCGCGGATGGGACGCGGAACCCGCAGCGTTTTGATCCGTTCTTTCCCAACTCGGTGTTCAACAACCAGAATTATCTGAACCCCTCGACCTTCTTTCCGCTCGCGTTCCAGCCGTTCGGATATCCGCAGGCGAAGAATTTCGTGTATGCCTACTCGCAGCAGGCGAACTTTACCTTCGAGCACGATCTGGGGAATGGGTTCTCGATGAGCGTGGCTTACAACTACAACGGCGGCCGCCACTTGAACCGGCCGATCAATGCCAACACCACGCGCGGCGACTTCCTGCTGGAGAACTGGCGAACGGCATTGACGGACCCGACGTCCAACGCCACGTCCGGGCCGCTCGCGGTGGGCACAGGCGCAGCCCCGTGCGGTTTCAGCCCGACGACGGGGGCCCCCTGGGTGTCTTCGGCATTGATGAACTTCTTCCGTCCCTCGGGACTGAACCCGGCGATCGCGGTAGCGCTGCTGAACAGCCCGGCCGCGGCCTGCGTGGGACTGGCGCAAGGAATACTACAAACCCTGAAGCCGTTCGGCTTCAACACCAGCTGCGATCCAACCTCGCCGACGCTTGCGGGTTGCATTCCGTTCAGCGACATGGACGCGAACTTCTCGAACGGCAGTTCCGTGTATCACGGGCTGACGGCGAACCTGCGCAAGCGCTTTGGGAACCACTACGAGTTTCTGACCTCCTACACCTGGTCGCATGCGATTGACGACTCTACCGATTTGCAATCGCCGCTTGCACCCCAGAATAGTTACTTCCCGTCGGCGGAGCGATCAAATTCGTTGTTTGACCAGCGGCACCGATTTGTATTCAGCGGCGTGTATCAGAGCGGCAAAGTAGGCAGCAGTGGATGGAAGAGCAAGCTACTGAGTGACTGGACGATCGCCCCCATCATTGAAGTCTCTTCGGGCAGGCCGTTCAACATCATCACTGGCAACGCCGACAATTTCCAATTCTCACCGGACACGGGCAGGCCGATCATTGTGCCCGCGGGAACGCCGACCTCTGCGTGCGGCAGTAAAACCGTGGCGTCGCGATTTTCGCCCAGCGGATTCTTCCAGGAGCCGTGCTTCCAGAGCGTTGCGCTTACGGCGGCGCCCATTTCTTTGACCTCGCCGGCGCTCGATGGCAACCTGGGACGGAATGCCGGGCTTAAACCTTACACGGTGTTCAATGACCTGCGAGTAGCGCGACGCATCCCTTTGGGTGAGCGGGTGAGCCTGGACGCGATCGTCGACATGTTTAACATCGCCAACCGCTTCAATGTAGCCGATGTGAACCAGATCTATACCAACGCGGGAGAACCCACGTCGGCGTATGATCCGCGGCAGCTTCAGTTTGCGCTGAAAGTGATCTGGTAACCTGCCCTGCGGCTTGACGGGCGTGGCTTGCGGGACACGCCCGTGTCCAGTCGACCAAGCTGGTCTAGACCGACTGCCAACCCCGGGCGGGTGAATCCTTCGTCTAAGTTTCCATGCCTACGTAGCAGATTCGGCCTACCAGGTAGTCGGCCACTTTCTTATCGTCTTCCATGGGCATAATTTCGACGGGGTAGGCCTGGTTATGAGGGCGAAGGACCAGGTGACGTCCGGCAAGTTCCACGTATTTGACGGTGCAATGTCCGTCTTTGTTGACCGCGTACATATTGGATTCGCCCTTGCGATAGGGCTTGAGAGAATTGTAATGACGGTCGATGAGGACGCTGGCGCCGGGGAGGAGGCGAGGATACATGCTCATCCCCTCGCGAGCATCGGCACGGATCATAACGAAGCGTTCCCACTGGTCACGATCGCCCTCGGGTTCGGCGCGCAACTTGCGGAGGAAACTCTTCTTGAACTTCAGGATGTCCTTCACGTTCATGCTGATAATGAGGGGCTGGGAGGCGGCGACTTTGCCTTCGACGAGGAGAACATTCTCGAAGTCGTCCTCGGCTGGGGGGAGAATGCTGGCACGCTTGTTGACCTCGGTAGGGTCGAGGAGGTCAAGGACAGAGAGGTGCTGAACGTTCAAAACTTTGTCCATGCCCTCGAGGCTGAGACCGCGTTTGCGATTGAGGAAGTTGGAAATGTGAGCCTGCTTAAAGCCGGTCTGCTCAGCCAGGCGGAGTCCGGTAAGGTCGCCTTCCTCAATGCGACCCCAAAGCGTCCGACGGAGGTTTTCCTGCAGGGCTTTGAATTTCATGAGCGAGAGTATAGCACCGCTCTATAGCCATTCGCTATTGTACATTCAAGTACAACATCTATAAGGAAATAAATATCTTGACCACGATTATGCACTTGACACATCATGCCCTTTGCTGAGATGATGGTTTCCGTTGGGGAGGCTGGCAGCCATGAATCTCTTAGACATTTACAAAGAGCTTAACACCGAAGAAAAGTGCCTTAGATTCCTTGAAAATATGCGCTGGCCGGAAGGCGTGAAGTGCCTTGCATGCGAATCCGCGAACCTGCACCGCGTCACCAGCAAAGGCAAAACCAACAAGAAGACGGGCAAGGTTGGGCCGGATCGCGAACTGTTCCAGTGCAACGAATGCCGCTTCCAGTTCACCGCTACCACGGGCACTGTCTACCATGACACGCACCTGCCTCTGACCAAGTGGTTCCTCGCCATCGCCCTGATTACGGAATCCAAGAAGGGCATCTCCGCTAATCAATTGAAGCGTGCACTCGGTGTGCAGTATCGCACCGCTTGGTATCTGGCGCACCGCATTCGCAAAGCGATGACGGAGCCGAATGCGCCGAAGCTCAAGGGCATCGTAGAGATTGACGAAACCTATATCGGCGGAAAACAGCGGGGACACAAGAACAAGCGCAAGAACAAGGATGTTGTCATCGGCGTACGTGAGCGCGGCGGAGAAGTTCGATTCCAGCAGACTGTAGACAACAAGGCAGACACGGTTTATGCCGTGATTGCAAAGAACGTCGCGAAGGATGCGGAACACATCATGACCGACGAGAGCCCGATCTACAATTTCAAGTTAACCCAGTTCCACAAAGTGCCGCACAGCCGCATCCGTCACAGGGACAAAATCTACGTGCAAGGCAATGTGCACACCAACACCGTCGAGTCCGCATTTTCTCTATTCAAGCGCGGCATCGTCGGTTCCTTCCACAACGTATCCTTAAAGCATCTGCAACGCTACTTGGATGAATTTTCGTTCCGGTTCAATAATCGGAAGGCAGCGAATCTGTTCGGCATGACAGTGGCGCGGATGGCGAAGTCGAGCGGAATCACGTACGAGAAACTGACCGAAGAAAACGCATTCACGCCATTCATTCGGCCAAACTAGAACGGGGGCAAGCGCGTGCAAGAAGAAAGCAAACTAGATGCGAAACTCGCAAGCGAATTGCTGGTCACCAGCAATATTGATGAGATGTGGGAGTATTTATGGAAGGCCGTTCAGGCGACGTGCGAGAAAATCCAACTCGGATGGCAGATCGACCTCACGCCCAAACTTGCCGATGAAAGTGAAGTCATCTGGGTGACTGCCCCGCGTCAACTTGCTGATGATCAGTTCCACCAGTTCATACCTAAATTGGAAATCAGACTGGATCGAACAAAGAAACAAGTTCGCGCCAAGCTCGTGCATCGAAGCGGCAGCGAAATCCATTATCCGATTAAGGCTGACCTCCAGAACAACAAGCCAGTGTTTGAGCGCAGCGGAACGCAATGCACGCCGCTCGCATTGGCGGAACACTTGATTGCTGAGCGTCTACTCCGCATGTCCCTGGATTAGCATGGCTAGTCAGTCTCAAGCTGTTCAACCGTGATGAAAAGATCATAGTTAAAGTTCGTGGCCGACCCCCCGTTAACGTAGTACACGATTGGCCGCCCAGCAAGGGTGCGAACAACTATCACCCCTTGGCCGGTCCGCTGCGTTGGGTTTACTTCCCATGAAAATGTTTGGAAAATGTTTGTCTCATCGTCCCATACAATAGAAGGATCCCATTTACCCAAAGGTTTTTTGTCTGTCGGCAGCACCGTCATATATCCGGTGATTCGGTAGACTCCATTGGTCGTCGGGTTAAGCAGCGTGGCAGGGGCAATTTTGCCGAACTGATTCAGCAGCGTCACTTGAGCCACAATGACAGGCGATTGGGCGAACGCAGAAGCGGAAGCTAAAACAATCAAACACAGAACTATCAAGCGGTTGCGTTTCATGGGCGTGCCTTTCCGCGCCAAACGTGGCGGGACGTAAGTGTAGCATCACTTTTGTGGCGGGATTAACTTCGCAGGTTTCTTCTTGGCAGGCTTGATTTCGTCGCGCTTCATCGGGGTTCCGTGAATTAAGTTTTTCACGATTCCCTCGAACTGCTTTCGATCTACCACGAGTTTTTTCTTCTGCTTTGCCATGTTGCTCATTCCGGGCGCATTGGAAAACTTCCCACAGTCAATTCACAAGCGAGTGCAAACTTAGTGTTCACTTCCCTGTGCTACGGTGCGCGGATACGGAGGCTGACTGGTCGGTGCCAGACGCGGTCTTAAAAACCGCAATTCCGTCGCAGGAATGGTGTTCGACTCACCCAGCCTCCGCAATTCCGCTCCAAGGAGGTTGCCCGTCCATGGATGTTGAGACTAAACGCATCCTACTCCAAGTCACCGCTCTGCTTCTAGAGCAACAGCACATCAATGGTGCATTGTGCCAGAACGATATGCGTTTCATTGAATCGTCTGACGTTTCACTAGGGCCAGAAGCACGCATTGCTGCTGCTTCAACTGTTCGAGAATCAGCTTATTCTGTTGACGAACTAGCTGACAGGCTTCAGCAAGTTGTGCGAGAACTTGAGCATCTGTAGGCATCTTGGGCCGGGACTTCTTTCCGGCCCGATTCTTGACCCTGTCACGGCTCCCCGACATTATCGAATCCCTCTTGATGCGTCAAATGCATAATCGTGATCTTGACTGTCAAAACTTTTTAGCTATACCATCAAGGCACTCCCCTCTTCATAGTAGCGTGTGGAGTGCCAGGGTATGGAACACAACGACCGAGGAGAAGAGGTAG
Source organism: Terriglobales bacterium (assembly GCA_035652095.1). GTDB lineage: Bacteria > Acidobacteriota > Terriglobia > Terriglobales > Acidobacteriaceae > DASREM01. The sequence continues at coordinate 138,701 of DASREM010000021.1, forward strand.
AAGAGAGAAGTTTCACGGAGTTCCGCCGCAAGGTGCGCTCCGCGGAAGTGCTCTCAGCCGCGATGGAGCGACTGTTAGAGTCGCTGCATTTTACTGGCCGGGTGAGCGTAGTGGTGCAGAATGGCCACGTACTGAAGTCCGGCTACGAGGAAGGATACTTCCGGCAACAACTAGCCGGTGGCTTGTAATCGCAGGACGCATTCATAATTAAATAGCAATACAGGTCATCGTAAGAAAAACGAGCCCTGTCGCCGAAGCAACGGCGGCAGGGCTTTTGGTTTTTGGGAACTTATATAGCTGGAGGCAATTATGCGAAGTCATGATGTGGAGATATTCGAAGTGGAATTGAAGTATTGCGAGCGCTGCGGCGGGTTATGGTTCCGGGAAAAGGGCAAAGTGGGAGTGTACTGCGGGAGTTGCGACCCGAAGATGGCCGAAGTAGCGGTCAGTGACGGGCCGCGGCCGACCCGGGTGGGAGTACTCACGCCCATCAACGAGGAAAAGCTACCGGGGTTGCTGGAAGCCATCCTGGCCCTGTGCGGCAAGGGGGAGCAGGCATGACAGCGACAACGATCTCTACGATGCTGGCAGGTCCGGGGGCGCTGCCGCCCGGGTTCGGCAGCAGGCGACGAGGCTATGAAATCCTGGAGGAGAGGCGGGAGGAAGCGGCGGGGTGCGCCGACTTCAGCGAATTCCCGGACGATGCCCGCGACGGAGGCGACCCATATCTGTGCCTGTACCGCGGTCAAACGGTGGCAATACTGCGGCGTTTTCTAAGAACGTCGATGGAGACGGGAAGGCTTCCGTCGCTGCTGGGACGAGAGTTCTTCCGGGCGAAGGTATCGCACTGGCAAGCGGCAACCTTCGAAGATGCTGTGATTTTTGTTCACGATGTAGAGCGAAGCCTGGAGAAACTCGATGCCCACGAGCAGGAGTTGATCGCCAAAATCGTGTTGCAAGAGCACACACAGGGAGAGACGGCGCGGATGATGCACTCAACGCTGCGGACCGTGGCCCGGAATTATGCCGAGGCGCTCGATCACCTTAGCCGGATTTTTCTTTCGGGAGAGATCCTGACACCGCTGGGAGTGGAACCGGAAAATTCCTGTCAAGCGGCGAGAAGCGGAGAAATCACCGCAAGCCGTTGCGCGAAAGGAGGAAATATTTCTTGAATAGTTGGCATAGTACCCCTATGCAATATGCTATACTGGTTTTAGATAGTGAGAAAAAGAAAGCGACCGGGCAGTCGCAAGTAAACGGCTCTAATAAGAACCAATAAGGCGCGCTAAGGCGCGCCTATTTTTTTGGCGCGGGGGACGGGGATGAAGCGAGCACAGGGCCACGGCAAGCGGCCGAAAAAGGCGGCGAAGCGGACGCCGGGCCGGGCAAAGGGAAAGGCAGATGTGGCGGCAATCCAGGAGGAGATCCGGAATCTGGTGTGCGGGGCGGCAATCGAAATGGTGGAGTCCACCATCGAAGAGGTGAAGAAAGGGCATTACTCGGCGATGAAGTTCCTGTTCGAGATGGTTGGGCTGCACCTGGGGACGGAGGGAAACGCGTCCGATCCGGAGGCGGGCATGACGGCGGAGACGCTCTGCCAGCGCCTGGGGATACCGATTGGGCCGGAACCAGAGGTTACGAACGAGTTGGGGGCCGGCGCGGGGTGCGCAGCCATACCGTAAAATAAATGCCAGGGCTGGGCAGGAGACCAGCAGACGCATGGACATGACCTGGGTGACGGGGCGGATCGCAGTAGGCGGAGGAATCTGGTCGCCGGAGAACATGGCGGAGGTGGCGCGGGCAGGCGTCACGCACATCATTGACATGCAGATCGAGTTTGACGACACGCCGCTGGCCGGCAAGCACGGGATCCAGGTACTGTGGAATGCTACGGACGACGATTTTCGGCCCAAGCCTCCAGAACTGTTTCAGCGCGGAGTAGAGTTTGCATTCAAAGCGCTAGACCAACCCGACACAAAGTTATTCGTCCATTGCGCGGCCGGGGTGCATCGCGCGCCGATGATGACGCTGGCGGTGTTGTGCTCGCTTAGTTGGAGTTTGGAGGATGCGATCCGGTTGATCGAGGGAAAGCGTCCCGTAGTGGACTTCGCGGAAGTGTACGTAGACAGCGTGGAGAGGTTCTTGGAGCAGAGAGCAGTTAAGAAATAGGGTTGATTCTTCGTTTCTGATTGTTGAATCGGTTGAGAGCATTTTGGGGAGCCCAGTCCGGACTGGCGTTCTTGTCAGGGCCGCGGCGGCTTCCTTCTCTCAAACTTTGATCGGGCGCGGCTTCGAACCTTAGCCGGCGGGACTTTCCAGAACGACATCGTGAATTGAACCGGGTTTAATTCCCATCGAGGGAATGGGGGCGGAGGTGTGTGCGCCCGCGGAAGTGATCAGGATACAGGTTAGGAGGAGACATGTTCGACTGCTGGCGCCGTCCCGCGGGGCGGCTTTTCTGCATGGTCATAGCAGCGTTGGTAGGGTCTGCGATGGCAGCTCCGACGACAACCCGAGTTGCAGACACCATCTATCGCGCGAACGGGACCCCGGCGACAGGAGTGCTACTGATCTCCTGGCCGGCATTCAGCACTGCGGATGGACAGGCGGTGGGAGCAGGATCGACCAGCGTGACACTGGGAGCGCAAGGAGCGTTGGCGATCGACCTGGTTCCGAATGCTGGAGCGACACCGGCGAACACGGTCTACACCGTAGTGTTCCAACTGGACGACGGAGTGAAAACGGAGTTCTGGATGGTGCCGACGACGTCTCCCGTGACGGTGGCGGCAATACGAACGACGCTGGGAGGGGGTGGGAGCGCATCACAGATGGCGTCCCGGCAGTACGTGGACACGCTGGTCTCGCCGAAGGCGAATGATACGAGCGTGGTGCATCTGAGCGGGTCGGAGACGATTGCGGGAGTGAAGCAGTTTGCAGCGCCGATCATGGTGCCGGCGCCGGTGCAGGCGAGTGAAGCGGCAAACAAGGAATACGTGGACAACGCGGTGGCCAACGTGGGAGCGGGCTCGTACGTGGCGAAGGGCGGAGACACTATGACGGGCCCGCTCATGTTGAACAGCGATCCGACAGCGCCGAACCATGCCAGCACGAAGCACTACGTTGACACGACAGTATCAACGAAGGCGACCCTGGTGGGAGGCGTGGTGCCGAGCAATGAACTGGGAACCGGAAGCAGCGACGGAACGAAATGCCTGAGGGGAGATTCAAGTTGGGGGCCATGCGGGAGCAGCAGCAATGCTATCTCGATTCAGAACGTGCCGGTGGACGCGGCAGCGCCGAGCGACGGCCAGGTGATCACATACGAGTCTGCGAGCGGCTCATACAAGCCGAAACCAGGAGGAACCGGCAATGCGGTTTCGATCCAAAACATACCGGTGGACACGACGGCGCCAGCCGACAGCCAGGTGATCACCTATGAGGCGGCGAGCGGGAAGTACAAGCCGAAGGCCGGGGGAGGGCTCTCGGCGGGAATGCAAGCTTTGAAGTATGCGTCGGACTTCGCGTGGACGCAGAGCCCGTCCAGCGACCTGACCACACCGGGAGCGAAAACGGTAAACCTGACGAGTTGTCCGGCGGGGGTCAAGGGGTCGGAGTCACAGTATTTCGTTTACATCGCGGGCACCGGCACGGCAGAAGCGACGAGGGTAACCGGGGGTACGTGCAACGGCGACGGGTTGGCGGGTACGCTGCAGTTTACGACGGTCAATGCCCATACGGCGGGCTACACGCTGGGAAGCGCATCGAGCGGGCTGCAGGAAGCGCTGGTCGCCGCGCGAATTGTCCCAACCAATCCTACGGGGACATCGCAAGCCGGCAAGGTCATTGTGCCTCCGGGAGAATTCCGGGCGTACGCACGGATATCCATTCGAGCCTCAAACATCACGGTGGATTTTTCGGGGTCCATCATTGAATGCTACATGAACGATACGTGCATTTTCGTGGGAGATCCGGCGAGTGCGAACACGTTTACCGACATTACGCTGGTGAACCCGCGGGGGCGTCCGATGCTGGTGGGCGGACAGAAACCGTTCATCGAGGACAACAGCAACAAGACACGAATTTTCAATTTGAGTACGAGGGTGGGCGCCAGCGGCGCGTATTTCTCAACGCTGGTCCAGGTGGACGACGATCAGGCGTTCCTGCTTGACGGATTGGATACAACGCTGGGTGGAGGGCTGCGGTGCGACGCGACGGTTTGCAATCCCGCCGTATACGCGCCGGGGCCGTTTAATACGTACTCCGCGGTAGGGTGGCTGAAGAACATGCAGATCAGCCTGCAATGCGGGGGCAACGGAGTCGACTGGCAAAGCGGCAACACGCTGCGCATTGAAGATAGCGTGATCCAGGGCTATGCGCAGTATGGAGTGAGGACGGGGACCAAGCGCGGCGGCTATGGCGGATCGGAACTCGACAACGTGTACGAAGAGGTAGGAAGCTGCGCGAACCCGGCGGGAGCGATCGGGCAGGCGGGAGTGATTGCGCAAGGAAGCACGGTGAAGGTCACCGGGGGAGAAGGGCCAACGGGAACGATTCCGCAGTTCGCCAATACCGGCACAACCGACTACCGGTACTACGTTGTGGCTCGGCATGCAAGCTATGGGCCGGCGAATCCGCTGTATGCGGGCAAGGCGCTCACGAATGGGACGGGAAGTATCACGGTCACGGCGCCCGACGTGGCAGGAGCAACGAGCTTCGACCTGCTGCGGGTGGCAGGGCCGAGCGGGTCGGCGCGAGAAGCAGCTCCTTACGGAACAGGCAACTTCGCTGTAGCAACGAATGTGTCGCGGGCAACGGCATGCTCGAACGGAGTATGCACGTTCACGGACACGCAGGCAGCGCTGAGCAGCTATACGGTGGCGTCTCCGACCTACTTTCCGCTGCTGGACTACTGGCCAGGAAACCTGGTGCTGGGATCGTCCGCCGACTCGAACAGCGTTTTGACGGCGGCGACCGGGATGGTTGACACCATTGAAGCAGGCACGGTTGCACTGCAGGGCGCGCTGGCGCCGGCGGTGAGTGGAACAAACTGCGGAGCCCTGGGAATGTGGACTCCGATTTGGACGACCTGCGTGGGAAATTCATATCCGCCCGCCACTCTCTATGAGCAGAGCGCGACCATTATGGCGGTGAAACCCAACGGGGACGGCGGGAGCAAGACGAACCTGAAAGGCCGGTTGAACTTCTCGACCCTGGGAACAGGACCGGGGCACATCATCACGTTCTCAGATGCAAATTTCCAGAAGACCATTGCGACGGCGAACAGCCGGCCGGCAAACGATGGGAATGACGCGTTTCTGGGATACGACCAGGGCGATGGGAACCCGGCGAACGTAGGCATCAGCCTAGGAGCACCGAAGTCGTTATCGAGTTACATCGGGAATGTCGGAGACGGAACGAACTGGCTGGAGCGATTGACGGCTGCGGGAAAGACGTTCAAGACGAACGTGACCATCAACGGGAACTTGACGGTGACCGGGACATGCACGGGCTGCGGAGGCGGGGGCACCATCACGTTGCGGACGAATGGAACGAACAATGGATCGCAATCGATTCTGAACCTGAAATCGGGCACGAATGTCACGTTGAGTGACGACGGCGTGGGAGGCATCACGATTGCCTCGAGCGGTTCGGGGGGAGTCAGTTCGGTGTTCGGCAGAACGGGCGCGGTGACGGCGCAGGCTGGAGACTACACCGAAGCGCAAATTACGGGATTGACCGCCGACCTGGCATCCAAGCTGGGGAACACCGGGCCGCAGACGTTTACCGGAGATTTGACGCTTACGGGGAAGCTCATTGCAAATTCTTTCCAGTCTACCGGGACGGGGGCGTGGAGCGTGGAAGGATCGTACGGCGCGATGACGCCGGCGGCGGCGAGTAAGTCGAAGGTCGGGTTCGATGCCAGCGGAAAATTGTCGGTGTCGGAGAACGCGGGCGCGGTGACCGAGGTAGCGAAGAAGAAACCGCAAGAGTTTACCTACACGTTTTTCGATCCGAACAATCCGCTGACCATGTCGTTGCAAGTGCCGTCGATTTATGTGAACCGGGCAACGGCGATCCACATGGTAGAGGTGTACTGCGAGATTGACGCAGGGAGCGCGACCATCAACCTGCAAAGTTCGGGGAGCAACGTTCTGAGTGCCGACCTGGCATGCTCGACCTCGGGAGCGACTTCAACAAGCTTTGCATCGGGCAAAGACGCGTTGGCGGTGGGGCAGAAGATCAATCATGTGACCGTGGCGGCTGGAGCGGGACTGCACCGGATGAATGTGGTGGTGAAGTACACGGTGGACTAACGGCGCCAATGGTGGAATTCACCAGCAAGGGTCACGAAGGAAACGTCATTCAGTCCCAACTGCGCCGAGGTAGACGAGGCGTCGGCCTGGGATTCATCGATTTATAAACCATAACAATTGAGGCATTCGGCATGAAGATACCGCGGATTTGTGCGGGGGTGCGGACGTGTGCCCTGGCTTGCCTGCTGGCGGGAGTGGCAAGCGCGAGCACGTACTACGTGAGCACAAGCGACGGCGACGACAGTCGCGATGGACAAACCGCTGCCGCCGCCTGGAAGACGATTGCCAAGGTCAACGGGTCAACGTTCCTGGCCGGGGACCAGATTCTATTCAAGCGCGGAGATGTCTGGAGAGAGAGCCTGGTGCCGCCGTCGAGCGGGGCGGCGGGAAACCCAATCAAGTTCGATGCTTACGGGACGGGTGATCCGCCGACGATCACCGGATACCAGGACTTGCCGCTGGCGAGTTGGACGCTGGACTCAGGAAACATCTGGAAGGCGTCTATTACGTCCGCATCGTTTAACTACATCTTGTTTGGGGGAAGCATCTGGGGATTAAAGCACACGAACGGGAAATCGGCGTGCGTGGCGCCATACGACTTCTATTTCGCTTCGAACGTGCTGTACGTGTATTCGGTGGGACCGCCGGTGAGCTACTACGGATCGGTGGCGGCGATGCTGATGACGAACGGCCAGTTGTTGTATGTGAATGGCAAGTCATGGCTGGAGATCCAACACTTCAAGCTGAGCTATTTCGACGCCTACGGACTACGGATTGGCGGGGCCTCGGACCACATCACCGTGGCGAATGTTGCTTCGGAGGGAATCATCCCAGCGGGAACGACTCCACACGGATTTTATGTGAACGCAAGTCCGAGTCCTACGGACATCAACTTCTATAACGTGGACGCGCACCGGAACTACGACGGGTTTCGTTTCGATGGGAGTGCGACCGCCATCACGGTAAAGAATTGCAGGGCGTATGCCAACCGCGATGCAGGGATCCAGGACAACACCGGCGTGTCGAAATTCTCGTACTGCCATTTTTACGGAAACGGGCTCGGGGTCGTGACCTCGAGCGACACGGCGGGAGCCAGGGACGACGGCAACAATGTCGCGGGATACAGCGCGCCGCAGGTGCAGGGCTTCGCGCGCTACCCGGCGCGGATCACGATCACCGTGGACGATCCGGGTCTGGCAGACGGAGGGGACACGTATGTGGATAGCATTCTACCGGCGTTTGATGCGAGAGGGGCACAACTGGGGATTGCAATCGTGACTGGATACGCGGGGTCGACGGCACTGATTCCGAAATTCCAGTCGTGGATCAATGCGGGGTGGGATGTGACTTCGCATTCATGGTCGCACCAATACTTCTCGAACCTGAATGGTTTCACGATCAGGTACACGGGGGCAGGATCGGCAGCAACGATGTCGATCTCCGGAAACGTTTTGAGCACCGCGGTGACGGGGGGGCCGGGAGGAGAAAACCTGAGCCTGAACCTGGGGAACGCGTCGTACGACACAATGTCGGAATTGGTGGCGACGATCAATGGACGAGGCGGGTACTCGGCCGCGTTGGACCCAACCTGCCAGGGCGCAGTTCATTCCATCGCGCTGGCGGACGTGAGCGCCGTCAATATCAAGACCGACTATTCCACGTTATTGCAGAAAGACCGGTTGATCCCCGACGAGATGGCGAGTTCAAAAGCGTGGATGAGCGCGAACCTGACCGTGCTTCCAAGCACGCGTGTGTATGTATATCCGGGAGGATGGGAGGACAGCCAGACGCAGGGATGGTCGGTAGCGGCGGGATATGCGGGAGCGCGAGGCGCGTTCAAACTGGACCTTGGAAACAAGGATGTATATGGACGGGGCGTGAATGTGCAGAACATCACAAGCTTCGGAGTGAATCCCTGGCTGCAAGGCAAGAGCACGCAAGAGATGGACGCCATGATGGCAGCGTTGGTGTTCAAGAGTTCGGTATGGGGCGTGCCGTATGGGGTGTTCTGGCACAAAGATGATCTTTCCATTGCGGAAGTGGGAAACCTGCTGGATGGATTGATCCACCATGGCGCCACCATCATGACGAATACACAGCTGGTGAGTTGGTTGACAGGGCAAGCGCCGGTGGCGGGGACGACGACGTATGTGACATCCGCTACAGGGACGGAAGCGGACTTTCGTCCGACTGCGGTCTCTCCGACGGTGAACACGGGTGCAGACCTGGGGAGCGGGTTCCGCTACGACCTGATGGGAGTGGACCAGAGTTGGATGGGATCGGGTTGGGAGATGGGGGCGTTCACGCTGGTGCCAGGGTCGGGGCCATTTGTGGTGATGGTGCAGTGAGATCAGAATCTTGAACCGCGAACGACGGCCAGAATGAGCCAGAAAAAGTAGATAACCAGCAGGGACAGAAAGTCACATTAAGGTTACGTCCGAAGTAATCCCATGAAAAAAACAATTTGGGTTGTGGTCTTGGCGGCTGCGGCTGCCTGGGGGCAGTCCGTCTATACGGGAACATGGACGGGAACGGGTTCGGCCACGTGGAGCGCGAGCAGCGGGAGCGCAGACATGAACGTTTACGTCGCTCCCGCTGCGCAGGGCGGAAGCGACAGCAATCCCTGCACGCTCGCGCAACCATGCCTTACCCCGCAGCATGCGACGGCCATGGTGCAGGGCATGCCGGGTGGGGCGCACGTAGTGATGTTTCGCGGAGGGGACTACCTGCTGACCTCGACATGGACGCTTGGCAGCGCGGACAGCGGCACGGCAACCACGAACATCGTCTATCAAAATTATGGGAGTGAGAGTCCGGTGATCAGCGGCGGGGTGAAGATCACGGGGACATGGACGATTGACGGATCGATTACATGCGGGGGAAGTTGCACGGCGTACTACATCGACCTGGATGCAAACCCGGCACACCAGGGACACTTCAACAATTTTGAAGCCTTGTTCTTCAATGGAGAGCGTCGTTACCGGCCGTACACGACCGCGGGCACGCAAAGCTACCTTACACAAGGCACTCCGGTATGCGTCGCAACGAGTTCGGCGAACTGCAACATGCAAGGCAACTGCGCATCAGGCCAGTACCAATGTTTCGATCGCGTGAACCGGGCGGGCGGGGACACACTGACCACGTATCACGGGATGTCGAATGCGGGCGTGGGCATCCACGACGTGGAGATGAATATTTTCGAGAACTGGACCATGAGCAAACTGCGCATGGCGCCGTCGAATAGCGATAGCAACGCGTGTACGACCAGCAGCACGCTGGCATGTTTTACGGGAAAGACAACCTCGTCAACGGCCGGAGTCTTTGGGCCGATGAGCGGTCACCGATACCTGATCGAAAACGTGAAGGAGTCGCTGAACCAGCCGGGACAATGGTACCTAGACCGGTGCCGAACCGATTGCACGAATGGGCCGCAGACGACGTGGCGGCTGACGTATTTGGCGAAGAGCGGAGAGAATCCGAACACGGCAGCGGTATATGTTCCGCAGATCGGGCAGCTGATTTATGCAACCGGGCTGCACCACGTCACGTTCAGCGGGCTGGCGTTCTCGCACGACAATTACGTCGTGCCGGATGCAGGACAGGGGGCGGTGAGCCACGCCTCAAACATTCCGGCGGCGGTCAGTTGCGTGAACTGCAGTTCGGTGAAGTTCGACTCGAACACGTTCGCACACACCGGGAATTGGGCGCTGGAATTCGTAGGCTCACCAGCAGCGGCCAGCGCCACCAACAATCAAGTCGCGAACAATGCGTTCTTCGACCTAGGGACGGGAGCGGTAAGGTTAGGGCAAGTTCCCTGCACCGGTTCGGGCACGGGCTGTCCGAATGGCGCCGACACAGACGCGAACGTGGCGCAGTGGAACCTGGTACAGAACAACCTGATACGAGGCGGGCAGCGGCAGCTGGCGGGCGGGATCGGGCTGGGGGTGTGGATTGGAAATTCGCACCACAACACGGTGTCGAATAACACCATCAACGACTGGTACTCGGGTGGAATCGGAGTGGGAGCGCAATTGAATTATGGCCCTCCGTCAGGGCTGGCGCACGACAATGTAATCTCGTTTAACCAGATTTACGACATCGGGCAGGGAGTCACAAGCGATCAAGGATGCCTGCACACGGCGACATCGAACCAGCCAGGAAATCAATTTTTGAATAATGTCTGCCATGACGTCACAGAAAATCCGACGGGTTACGGCGGACACGGAATCTACCTGGACCAGGGATCAAGCAATTGGACGATCAGCAACAACCTGGTGTACCGGGTTTCGGATTCCACGTTTTTCGTGAATAACCCGGTTGGGGCGAGGAACAACTCGATCACGAACAACATTTTTGCGCACGGGCGAAAGGGCCTGGTGCGTAAGAACTATGACGAGCCCTACCAGGCGTTCTCGATGCGGCACAACATCTTCTATTACGCGATGGGGAACGGTCATGGAGGAGTTCAGTACGAGGGGTCGCGAAGCCAGTGGTTCTGCCAAGGAGGAAGCTGCCCGAACTATTTCGACTTCGATTACAACCTGTACTTCAATGCGGACCCGGCGAATGGGCTGGACCAGAATGCGCATGGTTTCTTTACCACCGACGGAAGCTCGAACTTCGTGCCGACATGGATGGACATGGCCGGGTGGGAGCATCTTGGGGAAGATGTGCATTCGGTGATTCAAGACCCGATGTTCACCATGCCGATGTATGAGGGAGGGGCCGGGGACGATTACAGCTTCAAGAACAGCAGCGGCTATTCGCAGATAGGCTTTGTGCCCTTTTCGACGAGCCAGGCAGGAATCCAAGCGGCGGTCCCGGCATATCCCGCCAGCATTCCGGCGGCCTATCCTCTGCAGTTGCTTGATAAAGACGACGATTGGGGAACAATCCAACTTTCGAATACAGCAGGGGCGGCTCAACTTCCGCAAGTTTGGGTGGATAGTCACAAATGCGATCCGCCGGGCGGCGTCTACGACCGTGAAAAGACGATGCCGGGGGACTACGCAGCAAGTTATGCAGGACTGAACAACTTCATCAATGACTGGGCGGCGGCGCCGGACCAGTGGTGGCGCCTGAAAGTGACGGCCGGCACGGTAATTTCGGGTAGCACGATGTTCAGCATTCCGGCGAAGGCTACGACAACTACTAAGTGCGCGGTCGTGGAATCATCGACGCCGCTGACGGCGGGACAGATTCCGTGCAGCCACGCGTTCCGTGACAACGCGGATGGAACTTCACCGCGGAATCCCGGATGCAGCAACGACATCGGCAAGATGTGGACGCTGGAAGATACGGGAGCCGGTTCGACGGCGGCGATTGCGTTCGTTCCAGGATCGCACCATGTGGTGATTCGGGACGCGGAGATCCGGCCATCGGCTTCAAATACGACAGCGATCTCACCGCTGATCCAGATGGGTTCGGGAACCTCCAGCCAGAATACGCTGGCGCTGGTACCGGATACGATCGGGTTGGACCGGGTCTACATTCACGGCACGGATTCGAACAACATCACGCGAGCCATCGGGATGCAGTGCAAGAACTGCTGGGTCACGAATTTTTATACCGAAGGTATCCATTCCGATGGAGTGCAGAGCCAGGTGATCGGCATTTTCAACACGCCCGGACCAGGAAAGATCGCGAATGGATGGTCAGAAGGGGGATCAGAAGGATTGTTCTGGGGCGGCTCGACGGCGGCGATCCAGGATGCGAGCGGATTGGCGATTATGCCGGCGGATTACGAGGTGCGCAGGGTAAGAGTGACGCTGGACCCGAATGACATCAACAAGTCGGCCGGTGGAACGGTTGGATGTGCGCCAACGGGATGTCCGCATCCGTGGAACCTGGCAAACCGGATTGAAGTGAAGGGAGTGAAGAGGATCCTGTTTGACGGGCTGATCCTGGAATACAGCTGGAAGGATGCGCAGGTGGGATCGCTGCAAGTGATCAATGTACGGGCTTGCTCGAGTGGAACTAATTGCACGGGGAATGAGCACGTGACGGTGGAAGACGTGACCTGGACGAACAACATCAGCCGGCACGGAGCCGAGTTACAGCAAGGAGACGGGAGATCGTCAGGAAACAGCGCCGGGCTGAGCGTCGGAATGCCAAAACAGCGGGAATACTACAACAACAACCTGGCGTACGACATCGTGGATTATTCCAAGTGGGGCCAGGCAGGATCAGCGCATGACATGGCGGTAGCGATTAGCGCAGGCGGAAACTGGTTCGGGCCATGCACGATGAGCCGAAATGCGTCGGGATCGGCCTCCACAATCTCGTGCACTGGGCTGACCAACGGGGGCGGGTTCAACGGGATGACGGGAATGGTGGTGGGAGACCCGGTTTATGTGAAGAGCTGCTCAGATACGAGCTTCAATACGGACCCGACGACGCTGGGGCCTGCAGCAACGGCAATAGTGGAAGGAGTGGGGGCAAGCGCAATCAGCGTGACGTATGCGAATGCCGGGACGGGAAACGCAGGAAGCGGAGTTACAGGATGCACGCTGTCGAACCGGCAAGGCTGGCCGCGTTACACGACTTGGAGACACTGGACAGTAGCGGCGAAGGATGCGATCCGGTTCGCGCAGGAAACGATCGGGGCCGACAACTTCCCGAGGGACACCGATTACACGGACAACATTGCCGGTTCGGCGGGAAGCAAGCTGTCGGATTCGACCTATGGATGGTACTGCACGGGCAAGACAGAAGGGACGCCATCGGAAGCCTGTTGGGACACGACGTCGTTGAAGCTGCATCACAACGTGTTCGTCAGGGGAGCAGGAGTGGCGTCGCGATACACCGAGTATGGCGGGACAAACGATGGCGCGAGCCCGCCCGTCACCCTGTATTTTCCGACGGCGATGTCGTGCGCGGGAGCGACCCCGGACGCGACATGCATCGGATTCACCGGATTCATGAACGGGGCCGCATACCCGCCGGCTGACTGGATCAACTTCGATTATCACAAGTTCACACTGCGGACGGACAGCTACTATGCGGCGGGCCATCCAGGAGCAGCCAGCGATGGGACCAGCATGGGAGCGGACATTGACGGTATTGACAACGCGCAGACACGGACGAGATATGTCTGCGACAGCGCATGCGGCAGCGGACCATATAGCGACTGAGAAGCTTAAGGGAGCCGAGTGTTGGAACTGAATAAAAAGGACGTTTGTGCGGGAAGGTGAAGAGCTGAAATCTTTGAAGATGTTCGGAGCGCACCTGGATTTTCGCGCTTCGAGATTTGGCAATGCAGGGACAAGCAGCAACGATTTGATGGTCCCGATGACGTTACGGGACTTTCTGATCGAGCGATTCCTTGTGGTGAAAGGGAAGAAGAGAGGGCTGGGCTGGTTGAAGCTGAACCGGGCGCAGCGGGAGTATTCGCGAACTTGTACAAGACGGAATATCGTGCTGAAGGCGCGCCAACTGGGAATTACAACCTACGTAGCGGCACGGTTTTTCCTGGAGACGATCACGCGGCCGGGAACGACAACGGTGCAGGTAGCGCACAACCAGGAAGCAGCCGAAGAGATTTTCAAGATCGTGCACCGATTCTGGGAGCATCTTCCGGCGTCGATCAAAACAGGAGCGTTGATAACGTCACATGCCAACGTGCGGGAGATCGTTTTTCCGCTGCTGGACAGCGAATACCGGGTGGCGACGGCGGCAGATCCGAATGCAGGGCGAGGGATGACGATTCATCATTTGCATTGTTCGGAGGTAGCGAGGTGGCCGCGGGACGGGGCTGAGACGCTGGCATCGTTGCGAGCGGCAGTCCCAAAGAAGGGGGAAATCGTACTGGAATCGACTCCCAATGGAGCGTCAGGAATTTTTTACGAAGAGTGGCAGAAGGCGCAGGAAACGGGATACACGAGACATTTTTTCCCCTGGTGGTATGACGAAGATTACGCCATTGAGCTGAAAGGGGAGGTTCTACCCTTCACGGAAGAGGAACAGGAATTGATCACGAGGGCGGGGCTGAGCGAGCGGCAGATTGGATGGCGGCGGAACATGCGCTCGCAGTTGCGCGATTTCGCCGCACAGGAATATGCCGAAGATGCGGTGTCGTGTTTCAAGGCCTCCGCGGAGTGCGTGTTCGACCTGGAAGCGGTTTCGCGGGCGCTGGAGTCAAGCGGGGAGCCCATCGAACTGCAGGACAACCACCGCCTGATGACGTGGATGCCGCCACAGGCGGCGAAGCAGTACATCATCGGAGTAGATCCGGCAGGGGGAGGCTCGGAGGGAGATTACGCGTGCGCGCAGGTGGTGGACCGGGCTTCCGCGATGCAGTGTGCGGAACTGCATGGGCATTTCACGCCGCGGGAACTGGCGGGAAGGATCAAAGAACTGGGCAGAAGATATAACGATGCTCTGATCGTGGTGGAGAGAAACAACCACGGACACGCGGTGCTGACGTGCCTGGAAGACTATCCGAACGTTTTTGCTGAGGGAAAGCAAGCGGGCTGGTTGACGTCCGCGGTGAGTCGCCCGGCGATGATCGAGAACCTGGCGGAAATCATCGTGACGAAACCGATGCTGCTGCATAGTCCGAGGCTGTTGAACGAGTGCAGAACGTTCGTCCGGCATACGGATGGGAGCACGTCGGCGGCACCGGGAGCGCACGACGACTGCGTGATGGCGATCGCGATCGCGCTGGGAGCGCGGAAAAGAGTTTCGGGAGACATGCAATCAAGATCGGACCTGCACCTGGGCAGCCTGCGGGCGCGTTGACTGGAAGGGGAAGGCGAGCCCGGGGGGAACGCGCAATGTTCAGACGTCACAGAGGAAGGGCGATGAATGTGACAGGATTTGAAAGAGAGGGCGCGGTCAGCCCGAACGGCATTGGCGATCTACGCGGTCCAACACGTAAAACGGATGCGGGGAGGGGCGCAGGGGCACATGATGCGCTGCTCGGACGGACAATTTTACGTGGTGAAGTTCCGAAACAACCCTCAGCACTTGAGGGTGCTGGCGAACGAGTTGCTGGCGACGCGGTTGGCGGAGGGTGTCGGATTGCCGGTTCCGGCGACCGACGTAGTCGAGGTGAACGGCTGGTTGGTGGAGCACACACCGGACCTGAATATCCAACTGGCGAACAGCACGATTCCGTGCCAGCCCGGATTACAGTTTGGCTCGCGGTACGTGGTGAACCCGCTGGAGGGCCAGGTATTCGACTATCTCCCGCTGGAGTATCTGGACCGGGTGCGAAACCTGGAGACGTTTGCGGGCATGCTGGCAATCGATAAATGGACCGGGAACGCGAACGGAAGGCAGGCAGCATTCTGGCGCAAGTTGCGAGACAGGAAGTACACGGTAGCGTTTATCGATCAGGGGTATTGCTTCAATGCTGGGGAGTGGACGTTTCCGGATTATCCTTTGCGGGGAGTTTATGCACGGAATGAGGTTTATTGCGGAGTTCGAGGCTGGGAGTCGTTCGAGCCATGGCTGACGCGGATCGAGAAGATGGGCGAAGACAGAATCTGGAGAGCGGCTGGGGAGATACCTCCTGAATGGTACGGGAACGAGTGGGATGCACTGGAGAAGTTGGTGCAGGAATTAGTTGAGCGAAGAGGACGGGTGCGGGAGTTGATCTCGGCATTTCGGAATTCGCCACGACGACCGTTTCCGAATTGGGGCGAAGAGGCTTAAGACACTGTGGACCGGGATGAGAAGCTTTGATCTCTGGCTGCGGATGACAGAAAGCTGATGGGAGAGAAGAAACAAGTTGAAGTAATGCTGCTGCGGTATGTGCCTGACGCGGTCAAGGGCGAAGGCGTGAATATCGGGCTGCTTATGGTTGAACCGGGGGCGGAGACGGGATTTGCCGAGGTGCGTTTTACGCAGGACTGGCGGAAGGTGCAGTGCATCGATCCGGATGCGGATCTGGAGATCCTGCAGGCGTTGGAGCGCAACTTGAGATTGCGAATCAGAGATGTGTCGGATCGAGCGGCGCTCATGAAGATGATGAAGGAATCGTTCTCAGGAACGGTGGAGCTGGCGTCAATGAGCGGGTGCATGACAGAGAATCCGGCAGAAGAGATTGAGACGCTGGCGCGGATGTACTTTGAAGGCCCGCATGTAAGCCGACCGGCGGTACGGTCAGGGAGACAGCTGATATTGCAGCAAATGCGACGTGCGTTCGAACAAGCCGGAGTCGCTGATTTCTTGATGCGCGACATTTCGGCTGATGCGTACACCAGACCTGGATCTCGCCTGAAAATCGACTTTGGATATCGATTGGGAGCGCAGGAAATGAAACTGTTTCACGCTGTGTCCTTGAAAACCAACCCGGATTCAGCTTCCAGCCTAGCCGATCGGTATCCTCTATTAGCCGAAGGCATATTAGAGAAGGAGGGCCGGCTGGCATCATTGACTGCGGTGATCGAGGAGGAACTGAATCACAGTGCTCCGGAGATTGATTTCGCAGTAGCTACTCTGACGGCCAAGAATATCCGGGTGAGATCAGTTGCGGAGATGCCGGCAATTGCGGAGCAGGCCCGGGTGGAGCTCGGTGTCTAAGCAGAAGGGTCGCAGCGGGCGTGAAAGCAAGATAGTGTTACCTGTCTGAGTTGTTCCCCAAGAAAACATCATGACCATCAAAGAGAAGTTGCGCGGCGCAATGCGCCGGGTTGCAGGAGTGTCCTCGGCGACGGTGACGGCCGAAGACAAGAGGCGGACGGTTGGAGTTCCGTCGATATTAAACAGCTACGGTTGGACGCGGGCGGGAGCGTCCTTCTCGAATGCAATTCCGAAACCAACGGCGGCAAACCTGCGCCGATTCAGCGAACTGCCGGTAGCGCGGAAGGTCATCAACACGATCAAAGACAGAATTGCCGGAATGCGGTGGCGAATCCAGGCGAGGCGTGGGAGGTCCATCGAAGAGCTCGAAAACGGGTTGCGGCGATCACGGGTGCTGACCGAGAACTTCGAGACGCCAAACCCCGACGATTCATTCCGGTCGTTTGCCGAGCAGGTGCTGGAAGACGTGATCGTTGGCGGATTCGGGGCGATCGAAGTGCAAAGCACCGGGACAGCGGAGAGACCGCTGGTGCTGTGGCCGGTAGATGGCGCGACGATCCGAATGAAATCGGACTGGGACGGGCTGCAGGGATCGCCGCGATACGTACAGGTGACGGGCAGGTTTGGGAGTGATGCGGACATCTCATTGAACGATGACGAGTTGATTTACGTGCGATTGAATCCGCGGACGCATACCCCGTTCGGGCTAGGGAGGCTGGAAGTTGCGTTTGACACGATCAATTCGTTCCTGGGCGCGCACCGTTATGCGTCGAGGCTGGCGTCGAACTCGGTGGTTGAGTACGCGCTATGGCTGCAAGGACTGACGGCGGAGCATCACGAGCGGGTGATTCGGTGGTGGCAAGACGAAATCGAGGGGACCGGGCGAGTTCCGATTCTATCGGTGGAGAACAAGCCCGAGGTGTTGCGGTTCGGAGGAGGCACCGACGCGGACCTGCGACTGCAATGGCAGGAATTCCTGCTGCGAGTGATCGCAAATGCGTTTGATCTGCCGCCGCAGTTCCTTGGAATCGAACGGGACGTAAACCGGTCGACAGCGAACGAGATGAATGAACAGGCGTTCCGGTCGGCCATCGTGCCCACCGCGCGATTGCTGGCGGATTCGCTGACACGGGGCGCGATCCGCAAGAAGCTGGGCTGGCACGACCTTGAATTTGCGTTCACTGACGTGGATTCAGTGAACGAAATGGAAGAGGCGCAGATCCAGGAAATCCTGTTGCGCAACGGCGTGGTGAGTATCGAGGAAGTGCGGCGGATGCGCGGACTGGGCCCGCTGCCGAGTTCCGTACAGGCACAGTGAGAGTGCACAGCGAAGGCGGGGAGGCGCGAGGCGAGGATGACAACGATCAACATGGAATTGGATTCGATGGCGATTGCGATGCCCGAGGTGGAAGGACATCCGAACCGAGAAGCATTCCGCGGCGTACTGACGCTGGTGGATGTGATGTCGGACCGGGCGCCATCCGGATCGCGTGGACATCGAGTGGTGCTGACCCGGCGAGCCGCGGAAGAGGCGCTTCCATCCTTGATGGGAATGGCACTGGACTACACGCCGGCGCTTGACCGGCATGACGCACGCATGAAAGTTGGGGTAATCACGCGAGCGGAAATCGTGGGGCAGAACCTGGAACTCGGCGGTTACCTGTTTGCGAAAGACTTTCCGGAACTGGTGCGGGAGATCGAAAACGCGAGTACGGAACGATCGGCAGCCAGCGCACTGGGAATGTCGTACGAGGTAGCGGAGGTCCAGGTAGCGGATGCTCGGGCTGACGTATGGATGCTCACAAAAGTGACGTTCACAGGCGCGGCAGTGCTGCGGCGGGAGAAGGCAGCGTATCAGAAGACCTGGATCGAACTGGGAGAAGCGGATCCGCAGTGAAGGTGGGCCGCGACAAATCATTTTGAAGGAGAAAACATGAATGAAGAAATGACAAAGCAGATGGTGGAGGCAGCGGAGCGGTTGGCGAATGCCGCCATTGTTCTGGACAAGGTTCTGGACAAACTGGATGCGCAACAGCAAGCACTGGATGCGAAGATCGACCGCATCGTGGCCGCGGTGGAAGAACGGGACGAGGGCAGTGGCGAGGAGATCCATCAAGAGAGCGCACGGAAGCAGAAATTGGCGGAACTCGAGAAGACGAACGAAGATCTGCGAGCCCAGGCAGCGCGGATGACGAGAAAGACGCTTTCTCCGCTGGTTTCGGCATTGCTGGGGAAGAATGGGGTTGAGAGCGACGAGCGCCTGGATGCCGCCGCACTGGACAAGAGCCTTCAGGCATTGACGGTGGACCAGCGCATCGCGGTGAAGGCCGAGATGGCGCGGGCTGGGATGATCGACTAGAGCTGGGAGTTTGGTCTTTTTGCAGTTTGGATATTTTGGTGGCGGCGCGACTTCGGTCGCGCCGTTTGTTTTTGGAGCCGCTTCTACGTGGCTTTGTTTGAGCAGGCAGGAAATCTTAATTTCAGGAGAAAACATGAAAGCACAATTTATGGATCTGCACGCAGCAGCGGACTTCATGGGACCGGGCGCGGTGGAGATCAATCGTTATCAGAGTGAAATTACGGACATCGTGCGGCGGCGAGGCGTGTTCGGGCAGAGGATCCGCCAGGTACCGGCGACTGGACATCCTTCGCGGTTTTTCGAGCAAACGGCGATCCCGGCGTTGGCGGCCGTAGATGCGTTTGTGGATCCGCGCAACATCGTGGCCAGGGTTGGAACTCCGGCGCGGTCGGAGCGCAGCGTTCCGCTGAAGGCGCTGGTTTCGCAGATCAATTACAACCTTTTCGACCTGGAGGTAGGCTCGCAACAAAGTCAATTCGCATTTTTGCAGGCGAAGGACCTCTCCGACGCCGTGGAAGGGCTGATGCGGACCCACGACGTGGCGCTGTGGAACGGGAACGATACATCGCTGAGCGCGCCGACCACGACGCAATACTTCGGGGCGGCTGGGCAGATCGCGGGCGGAGGCAACAGCTACACGATCCACGTTGCCGACAGCATCGTGGACGAATTGAAGGGCCTGGTGGCGCAGATGGTGGCGAGCACGTCGTATGAAGTGCGCCCGACCGCAATCTATGCCAACCCGGTGCTCCTCGACCTGATCGATCGCGAGATGAAGGCAGAGTTCAATACCGTGCTCTCGACCACGGAAGCGATTGCCGGGTTGCGAGTGAAGACACTGTCCACGCAAGCAGGCGAGTTGCCGCTGATTCCGGACTGGTCTCTTGGCTATACCGGGACGCCGGGCAGCGGAACCGCGGTGCTTCCGTGCTACATCGTGACCGAAGACCTGATCGAGTACCACTGGCTGACCGATGCCAATCCGCGCGTGTTCCAACTGGGACTGACGGGATCGCTGGCGTCGCAAATGGTGGTGGTGAAGTTCGGAGCGATCGTGGTAAAGGGCGCTTCCTACGCACACTACGAAGTCAAGGTGAACCGCTAGAAACCAGTGCTCAGTTCTCGGCTGTCAATTCTTGCGCGCGATTCGCGGATAGCAAGGAGGGCAAGCCGAGAACTGAGGACCAGCGAGACTTCTATGAATTACTTACAGGCGACAGAATACGAGAGCTACGGACTGGAAGCCACGACACCGGCAGCACTGGTGACAGGAGCCTCGGCGATCATTGATGCGCATTGCCGGCGCGCGACGCTGGGAGTGGCGCAATACGAAGAACATATCCGAATTACCAGGGACCGAAACACAATTCGGGTCAGCTACACGCCCCTGGCAACCATTCCTCCCGCCACGACTCCGATCGTGTCGGCGCGCGGGCGATACGCGCTTCCAAGGCGCGGGGAGTGGCCGCTTGACGAGCTGAGTTGCGAGGTCGCGACGATGTTTGGCCTGCCAGGAACCTGGACGGACATCGACGCTTCCACCATTGGAGTGTATGCCGACACCGGCGAGCTGACGCTGCCCATCAATGCGGTGGGGCTGGGATTCAGCGAGTTGGAAATCATTTACACGGCAGGGTTGGAATTTCTTCCGGACGCGGTGAAGGTGGCATGCGCGCAGGTGGTACGCAACGCGCAATCGACACCGGCGCTAAACGTGCGCGCGGGGAATCTTGACCGCATGCATCTGGAATATTTTTCCGACAGCCTGGTGGACAGCAACGTGCGCGCTCTGCTGGCGCCATATGTAACACAGAAGGTGGGATGACCATGACGAATACGGGAGCGTATTTCGGAAGCATTTCCGGAGCAGCGGTGGCGAGGGCCGCAGACGCGATGCTGCGCTGCATGGGCGGGGACGAGGTGCAATTGGTCATGCCGGCCATGGGGATGCCTCCGGACCCGAGCGGAGAACTGGGGCTGGTGGATCCCGGGGTGGAACTGATCAGTTTTGCCCCAGTCGTGATTCGGACGCTCGCAACAGCGAACAACGGCCCACGACGCCGGCTGGAAGTATTGCTTCCCGCATCCGCAATCCAGGAAGAACTTGTGGCCAGGAATATCGCGTCCGCCGGCGGTCTGTTCGATGGCGCCCTGGGCGTGACTCACGATGGGGAAATGTTTCACATCGAGGGGTACGCAACCGAGTACTTCGCAGGCAGCGCGTACTTGTACCGGCTGGTGATTGTGGACTGAAAGGCGGCAGGCGCTTTTTTGTGAATTGAACCGGTAAGCGGGCGCAGTGAGGACGATTCCATGCAATTTGCGAAAGACAGTTTTTACATGACGCTTCGGCAGAGGCTGGCCGCCCTGAATCCGGCGCGCACGGTGACCCTGCAGGGCAGCATGCGACCGGCGGTGATCACCGCGGAGAACGAACTGGTGATACCGATACAGCCGCTAGCTGACGCATTTTATATCGAATGGGGCGCAGCACGACCCGTCGAGAAGCAAGGCGGGAGCCGGGAACTGATGCAGATGGACTGCGTGATTTCATATCACACTTTTGGAACGGTCGAAAGCGGAGTGGACCGGGGACGGATGCTCGGGCAGTTGGATTCGGAGCTGATGTGGATGTGCATCCCGCGGCAGACGCCCAAACGAGATTACACGCAAACGCCCACTGTCGATCTGGGCACCAACATCTTCTGGAACACGCCGCAGTTGGGAGAGAT
Source organism: Terriglobales bacterium (assembly GCA_035652095.1). Classification (GTDB taxonomy): domain Bacteria; phylum Acidobacteriota; class Terriglobia; order Terriglobales; family Acidobacteriaceae; genus DASREM01. The sequence continues at coordinate 160,633 of DASREM010000021.1, forward strand.
TTCAGGCAGCCAGGGATCGCTTCCGCAAGGCTTGCCGCGGGGCACGCAGCGGGCGCGACTGGAGCGGCGAGCCAGCCTGAGCCTGTTCTTCTTTCCCGAGGTGGACATTTTATGAGCAATGCATCGTTGCGGGCGGCGATGGTCCCGTATTCGCGCCGGGTGAGGGCTTACTTCGCGCCCGTGAACCGCGAAGCCGGAATGCCGGTGGTTTTCGATCCGGCCAAGCACGGGAGCTTCGCATCGGACATCCCTGCTTCGCCGTGGCTGAGCCTGGGATGGATCGAAAACTTCCAGCGGGTGGCGCGGATGCCAGTTGAAGCGGTGCGCGGAGGCGCTCGCGGAACAACGATCTCGCAATTTCGAGGTGCGATGGATGCACAAATCGAATTTGATTTCCGGGAATGGGGAAAGTTGCAGCTGGCGCTGGCGTGCGGGTCGGAACATATGAACGCGCTGGCGACTGTGGCAAATGCGGACGCGCAGCCCTCGGGTGGGACTGCAGTAGCAGCGATCGGACTGCTGCCCGGCTCGAGTTCCAGCGAGCTCGTAGTCGGCGCCGGCAGCGTGGATTTTTTCCCGGAAGGATGCATGGTGGCGGTAGACGTGGATTACCAGCAGCAGACCGGGTATGTAGGGACGGGCATCGCGGCGGCTTATATCGAAGACGCCGCCGATGTGCAGCGCGATCGAGACTACGTTCGGCGGGTGACCTTTAATGTCGGACGGGTGATCGCCAGGACTGCCTCCTCCCTCGTGTTGGCGGAGCCTTTGCCGGGGGGAACGCCAGGATCGGGAGCAGGCGTGCAGAAGGTCATCGCATTCGTGGACCGGGAGGGGGGCTCGTTTCTGCAGGAGTGGTCGGGTTTATTTATCGCGGAGCAGGATTGTGGGGGACGGGCGTGCTTCTACTACCCTCGGCTCAGCCCGGTCCAGAGCGCAGTGGCGGGAGTGCAAAGAGAGACGGCAATCCCAGTTCATGAGGGAGTGCACGCGCTGGCCTTGCACGCCGCTTTTACCGCCTTGCCTTATGTGGACGAGAACGACGGCCAACCCGTGCTCGCGTACCGAAGCTATTTTCCGGCGCCCGCAGCCGCTGTGTACTGAGGTCTACCCGGCGCGCTCTATTCTGCGATCGGAACAAAATCCAGCACAACGTTGCGCCACGGCAAAAAGCGGCGATTCTTGATCAAAGCGTCACTCCATGAACCTGAAAATCGACAATTTGGATGGTCACGGTCCGCGTGACTACAGCAGAGCCATTGACAGCGTAAAAGCGCTGACGATTGTGCGCAAACTTAACAACGCATCAGAGCTGCGGTTTAGCCTGATTTCAGATGGCCCCGACTTCGTGGTTCCGGTGCGCAGAGCCAGGGTCACTCTCGGCAAGACCAACGGAAATGACGTGTTCACCGGCTACCTGACTAAGGCACCCGTTTTTGAGTACCTGGGTTACGGGGAGCGCGGACCTATTTTCCGGTACAACCTGGTAGCAGAAAGCGATGACGCCGCCATGAATCGCGAGCGCCTGCCTGACCGATCCCCTTTCGTTGACCGGAGCGCCGGCGACGCGCTCCGACTTCTGGTGAATGACGCGCGACCCGGGGTTGACGTCAGCAAGATCGACGCGGTTGAGGTGATGACGACCTACACACCGAATCCGGCGAAGACATGGTCGCAGCAAGCGGCCGAAATCGCCCTGCGAACGCGAGCCTGTTACCGGGCGATCAGTGATGGAGTGAGCTTGCAGGCGATGGGATCGACCATCCACGTTTTTTACGAGAGCGACCGGAATTTCTGTCCCGATGGGCTGAGCCTGACCTCCACCGACAAACTGATCAACGATGTCACCATCGTGGGGCAGGTAGAACCCAACGCTTACGTTAAAGATTATTTTTGTGGGGACGGGCTGAGTTTGCGCTATTACCTGTCGCAAGTGCCTTTTCTGCGGGGCGGAAGAACGATTGTGGACGAGGAGTACAAGGGGACATCTCTCGACCCCACGCGCTGGATGGTAAGTGATCCAGGACACGTGATTTCGGTAAGCGGCGGGAAATTACAAATCAACGGAGGAACCGGCGTGGACGGCAAGACCGCCATGAGTTTCGCGGAAAAAGTCGAACTGGGCGGAGCCTGCGTGATGCAGCACGGGAACGTGGTCTTTAGCGGCGCCTCCGACGGCATTATCGGCGGGCTTTATTCCGCTGAGATTACCAGAGCCAGATGTCTTGCCGGGTTCCGCGTGACGCCGAGTGGAAACCAGTCACGCATACAGGCCTGGATCAACGGCATCGCGAGCGGGCAAATCATAAACACGACGGCGGGACATCAGTACGCCCTGACGACACGCTTCTACTCGACGGAAATCTTTCGAAGACGAGAAACGTTTCACTCGTCGGTCAGCCCTGCGGGACAGGGACATGGCGGAGACGATATCGCTGCGGACGCGCGCGTGATTCTGGAACTGCACGACATTGATCCCAACGATCCTGCAACCCTGGTTGCCCCAGCGATGGTCCTGTACGACGGGATCATCGTTTCGACGCCGGCTTTCTGCACCTATGCATTGTTAAATGCCGCCAGCATCAAGGCTGTCATTGCTTTTACCCGGCTGTTGAAAACAGTGGATGCGGAAGTGAGAAGTGCGTTGCCGCAGCAGAATTACACAACGCGACTGGTAGGCTCGCTGAGCGAGGGCGCCGAATGCCTGTTAACCAGCGATCCCGCGCTACAATTTTTTCCATCGTATGTTCCGGCCGCCGGAGAGACGATTACGGTGAAATACCGGGGATCGGGACGTGCCCGGGCGCGGGTGACCGATCCCACCAGCATGGCCGCAATTGCTTACGGCTCCGATGACGGCACGCGCGGGGCAGTGCTGGACCTGAAGAATCCCGCCGCCCGTACTGCAACGGACTGTGAGAACGCCGCGCTGGCGCTGCTGGAAGATACAACTCAGGTTGCGTGGTCGGGCGTTTATAAGACCTGGAGCGACTTGCTCCCTGCAGGAGCGGATATTTTTCCCGGAGACGGGATGACCGTGCGCGCGCCATCCCGCGGCGCGGATTTTTCCAGCACGGTCCGGGAAGTGGAGATAAATGTCCGAGATCTGGAGGGCGAGCATTCGGAATACACCATTCAGTTCGCCAACGATGCCGCGGAGTTGACGAGTTTCGAACTCGCCCCAGGGCGGCTAGCGGATCTATCGAATCTAACTGTGATGACGGTGAACTCGGTAGGCGCGGAATTCCTGGGGGACCTAACGGCGGCTGAAATTACCGCAACATCGTCAACGACCGTGACCGTGGATGTTGGCTTCACTCCAGCGGCCGGTTATGGAATCGAAGTGCGCCGCAGCGATATGGGTTGGAGCAAGGAGAACGATCGCAACCTGATCGGGCGCTTCACCACGCGGACATTCACGCTGCCGCGCCTCTCGCGCGTACAGGACTACTACTTGCGCCAGTACGACTCGTCCTCCCCGGCAAGGTATTCGCGCTATTCCGCGGCGCTTCACCTGGATTATCCATTATGAGCGACTCCGAAGAACGTGCTCACATTGGCAGACAACCGCTCGTGGTGCGGGTTACCGACATCGACTTCCAACGCGAGGTGCTGGAGAAGCTCGGGATCCTGGAAGCGCAGATGGAGATGCTTGTCGGCTCCGTGCAGCCCGGGCGAATGCGTCTAGCAGAAGAAAAACTGGCGGCGCTGGAACGAAGCGAGATTCGCCGCAGCGTGCACGAGCGAATCGTCAATGCAATGATCACAATTGTTATCAGTGCGGCGATCGCCTTGCACGACCACCTGGGGCTGAAGTAAGCGGTGTTGCCTTCCCCATATTTTTCTATGTTCGAAAACTAAATGATAAAAGGAGTACAGCATGAACTTTTTGTCCAAGCTGCTGCAGGGGATTGCCTTCGTGCCTGCCGTGGTGAATGGAATCGAAGGTCTATTTGGCGGGCGCTCTGGAGATGACAAGAAAAACGCAGCATTGTCGTTCGTGCAAGCGGCACTGAGCATGACCGACGCGCTGGCCAACCGCCAAATTGTAGATGAATCGAAGTTCAAAGACGGGCTGGGGAAAGTGATTGACGGCACCGTGGAGTGCCTAAACGCTTCCCTGTGGGCCAAATCAGCGAAGTAATGGCGAGCCGGCCGCCAGCCCTGGACTGACGACCGGCCCCTATTTAGCCCAGATCCTCGCCCCAGTTTTCCAGAGTCTTTTTCACGTACGCCATGAACTGGTCCGCGACTGCGCCATCGATCAGGCGATGATCATAGCCAAGCGTCAAGTGAACGACCGAGCGAATGGCTATGGAGTCGTTGCCATCGCGATCGGTAACTACCATCGGCTGTTTCGTGATTCCTCCCACCCCCATGATCGCTGAGTTGGGTTGATTGATGATGGGCAAGCCGAACACCGCGCCAAACTGGCCGGGATTGGTGACGGTGAACGTGGAACCTTCCACTTCCTGCGGCATCAGTTTCTTGCTGCGGGAACGTTCGCCGAGATCGGTGATGCCACGCTGCAGGCCGAGGAAGTTCAGATCATCCGCATTTTTCAGCACTGGCACGATGAGTCCCCAATCCAGGGCGACGGCGATTCCAACATTCACGTGCCGGTGGTACCGAATACTTTCACCTTCCAGGGATGCGTTCACGATCGGGAACTGCTGCAGGGCAATGATCGCGGCGCGCACAAAAAACGGCATAAAGGTGAGCCGCACGCCATGACGCTGTTCAAACCCCGCTTTCATTTTGTTCCGCATGCTGACGATGCGGGTCAGATCCACCTCAAACATGCAATGCACGTGAGCGCTGGTGCGGCGCGACTCGATCATGCGCTGCGCGATGATTCGCCGCATCTGGGTGAGTGGAACCAGGTCGCCGGGAATGGCGGCCGGAGCCGGCGCGGGTCTGGGAGTTGAAGGAGCGGCGGGGCCTGCAGCCGCCGGCGCCGCAGCTTGTGGCCGCTCCAGAAATGCCAGGATGTCCTGCTTGGTGATTCTTCCCCCGAGCCCGGTTCCGGTGACTTGAGCCAGGTCAACGTTATTATCGCGGGCGATTTTTCGAACTAGCGGCGACGAACGCGCGTGCTCTCCCTCTTCTTCTCCTTGAGGTGCTGCGGGCGCTGGCGAGGAGGCAGGTGTTGGCTTTGGCGGTGCAGCAGCTTCTTCCTGAGATGGCGGAGGAGCAGCTTCAGCCTTGGCGGCAGACTGCTTGGCTGGAGTAGCAGCGCCTTCCCCGTCCGACGAGATAGTTCCCACCACCGTATTCACGCTGACGGTCGTGCCTTCGGCGATCTTTATCTCCTGCAGCACACCCGTGGCGGGAGAAGGAATCTCGGCATCCACCTTGTCGGTAGAGATCTCGAACAGGGGCTCGTCGCGCTGAACCTTGTCTCCAGCCTTCTTGAGCCACTTGGTAATGGTTCCTTCTACGATCGATTCGCCCATCTGGGGCATGACGATATCAGTCGGCATAATTCCCTTTCGCGCAGCCACAATGACCGATATGGGGCCAAGCGCAACCCATCATTATATATTGGCTTTTGCAGGGTGGCAGGACGCCTAGTCCTTGTCTTCCTTACCGCCCATATCGTGCTGATCGCCGCTATCGTGAGACCCGCTCTCGCTGGGAGGGTTCACGCCAAAGGATTTCTTCCAGTAGTCCTGCACGGCCGGGGACAATTTTTCGATGCGGGTCAAAAATGCCGTGACTTTCCATATGTCCTGGTCGCTTAGCACCACGTTCCATGCAGGCATTCCGGTGTAACGAACCCCGGTACGGATCGCGTAATGGATATGCCACTCGGGATCGTCCATAGGATGCAACACAATTTGCGGGGGAGCAGGATAGAACGACTTCGCAAGCGGGCTTGGTTTGAGATCGAGTGCGCCATGACATGCCGCGCAATTCATGGTGTAGATCTTCATACCCTCCACGATGTTTTCGTCGGTAGGCGGCACGGGATTGCTCGCGTGCTGCGCCCTGCGCTCCATGGAAGCGTCCAGGGCGCTGAGCATCAGGCGACGCTCCAGACCGGATGGGGCCGCGTCGGCATTGGTGGGCATGAAGCCGAGTTGAACATACACGAGACCACCGACCACGATGATGGCCAGTGTGACAATCACCCCCAGAATGAAATTGCGCATCGGCCCTCCTTGAATTTCAACCGCGTGCCGGAACTTCGAGGACTGCTCAGTAAGCCTTCAGGCGCCGCGCTTCGCGGACGATATCGCTGACTTTGGGAAGAAAATATTCTTCCTGCGGCGGCGAGAACGGAACCGGGGAATCCTGCGCGGTAATGCGCACGATCGGCCCGTCGAGGTCGTCGAAGGCTTCTTCATTAATAATGGCGGCGAGTTCCCCGGCGATACCGCCGGTGCGCACGTCTTCGTGCAGCAGAATGACTTTATTGGTCTTGCGAACCGTCTGCGCGATGGCCTCGCGGTCGAGTGGCGAAAGCGTCCGCAGATCAATGATCTCGATCTCGATACCTTCCTTTGCGAGAATGGCGGCGGCTTCAAGCGCGGTATGCACCATGGCCGCATAAGTAATGATGCTGAGATCAAGGCCTTCCCGGGCTACGCGGGCCCTCCCGAGAGGGACAACGTAATCCTCCGCGGGAACTTCTTCTTTGATCCGGCGATAGAGATATTTGTGTTCGAAGAAGAGGACAGGATTATTGTCGCGAATCGCCGACTTGATCAAGCCTTTCGCGTCGTAAGCGCTCGCCGGACAGACTACCTTCAACCCGGGCGCGTGAACGAACCACATCTCCGGATTCTGCGAATGGAATGGGCCGCCATGCACGTTGCCGCCGCTTGGCCCGCGAATCACCATGGGCGCGGGCGCTCCCCAGCGATAGTGCGCTTTCGCCACCATGTTCACGATCTGGTTGAAAGCGCATCCGATGAAATCCATGAACTGGAACTCAGCCACCGGACGCATGCCTGTAAGCGACGCTCCGAATGCAGCCCCAACAATCGCAGACTCCGCGATGGGAGTGTCAATTACGCGTTCGGGACCGAAGCGGTCGATGAAGCCATCGGTGACTTTGAATGCGCCGCCGTAGATTCCGATGTCTTCTCCGATGCAGAAGACCGTCGGGTCGCGCTCCATCTCCTCCCAGATGCCTTGACGGATTGCTTCCAGATAGGTGAGTTGCGGCATACGTTGAATAATCGTACCAGATGCGGGAGACGACGTTGATTGGCTGCGTTATGGACTGCAGCCGGTGGAGGCACTATCCATTATTTCAAGTGCACAGCCGCGTCGCCCTGCTTCAGCTTCACTGATTTCCTGGTGGACACGATCGGGACTTGGTACTTCGCTTTGACCTCGTGGCAGCCGTTTTCGCAGTACGTTCCGCCCGCCGCGCTCTCGGGTACCGGCATTGGAGAATTTACCGCGAACTCCCGATCCGCATCCAGTTCGCGATCAACGTCGGCGATCAGCTTTTGGTTTTCTTCGCGCGTAAGCCATTTCTTGGTATTCACCAGGTAGTCTTCGAAACGCGCCATAGGATCCCGCTTCTTCCAGTACTCAGACAAGGGCTTCGGCACGTATTCGGCCGCATCGTGGATGGCGTGCCCCTTCATGCGCATCATCTTCGCTTCGATCAGCGTCGGACCCTCTCCGCGGCGCGCGCGCTCGCAGGCTTCATGGGCCGCGTCGTACACCTGGCAGGGGTCGGTTCCATCCACGATCACGCCAGGAATTCCATAGGCGATGGCGCGCTCTGCCAGATCCTTCACTCGAAATTGCATGTCAGCGGGTGTCGAATATCCCCACAGATTATTCTCCACGAACAGTACGAGTCCAAGATCCTGTACTGCGGCAAAATTTATTCCCTCGTAGGTGACGCCCGTGGATTGCCCCCCATCGCCGATGTAGGTCATCACCGCGATGTTTCGTCCCTGCAAACGCGCGCCCAGAGCCACTCCCGCAAGCACCGGGATGAGATCGCCCAAGGTAGAGATTGGTGCGACCACGTTGCGTTGCTGAATGTCCCCGAAGTGCGACGAGGCATCGCGACCCTTGGTCGGAGACCCGGCCTTCGCCATGTACTGCATCATGATGTCGCGCGCGGAAAATCCGCGCACCAGCAACGATCCCTGGTTGCGGATCATCGGCCCCAGCCACTCGTCCGGTTTCAGCGCATAGGCGGATGCGCACGAGCACGCTTCCTGCCCTAATCCGAAGTACACGCCGCCGACAACTTTGCCCTGCTTGTAAAGATTCTCGAGCGCGGTCTCCATTTTGCGATTGAGCAGCATCCAGCGATAGATCTCGATGCACTGCTGCTGGGAGAGGTACTTCGAATCGCGGATGGGAGGTACCGGAGCGTCCAAGTCGCCTTCAATCTGGTAGCAGACTCCGTCATCCAGACAAACCTGCTTCAGCTCGAAACGTGGTTTCTCGAGGCGATAATCGGTGATTTGATAACTGCGCTCAGAACTCGCAGCAGAGCGACTGTTCGAATTCGACCCCGAAGTGGACGTCTTCATCTTCTTTTCTGACATGCAAACTACTATGCTAACGCGACCACGGCATTTGGGCTAGGTATCGCGACTATGGCGCAACACGCGAGGGTATACTTGCGGCTTCGGGAAAGGTGTACGAGCTTGAAGGTTATTTTATTTGTCGCCCTGCTGAGTTTGTCCTTTACGCCAACACCAGCGCTGTCCCAAGCCAGCGGCATTATCGAGAGCGCCAAACCGGCAGAGCAAGTCACCATACGGCCGAACGTTCAGCTAGTGGAAGATAACAGTTATTTTCGGGTTTCTCGACTGGAGTTTGGACAGGGTGCCACGGCAGCAATCGAGCAACACGATCACGACTGTGTCCTGATCGCGCTGGGCGAGGGTTTAACGCTCGCCTCCCGGAAGGCAAGCATCCCTGAGACGCTGAAGTTCGGGGACGTCCGCTTCCTGCCCCGCGGTGCAGCACCCGAAATTGCCAACGCCCGCAACGCGTCCTCGCAGCTGATCCTGGGGGAACTGAAGCATCATTGGGATGCGGAAGTACGCACATGCCTGGACCCTGGCAACTGCGCCCGTCCCATTAGAATGGGCGATGCAGAAATCGGAACCACGACTACTCTCTTCACCAACGGATTCATCACTGGCTATCAGCACCGACTGGACCGCGGCGGCAGCCTGAGCAGTTCCTACTTTTCTGCCAAGGGAAAGGATCATCTGTTACTGGTGGCGCTCACCGATCTAAACGCCGACTTCGAGGGCGTGCGACAAGCATTGCATCCTGGGCAAACCTACACCTCAGATGCAAGCATGATTGAGGTCGATGCAGAGAAGGCTGAGGTGCGGTGGGTCGTCATCCGAATGCTCATACCCAAACCGTAGATCGTCAGAAGCTAGGCCCAGAACTGATCTTCTTCTTTGTGTAGTTTTCTGAGTTCTTCCGGCGGCTTCATCGGGACCCCCACGGTTTCGCCGAGCAACGCATCCAGACTCTCCAACCACAAGATCTGGCTCGCAAACACCGTCCCGAAGTTGCGAGAGATTGAATTCGAAACGTCTTGCAACGATACTTCCCGCCCAAGTTCTTTCTGCATGGAAGTCACGGGCTTTGAGGTGATCCCGCAAGGAATGATGAGATCGAAATAGCTGAGCTCGGCATTCACATTCAGAGCGAAGCCATGGGAAGTTACTCCGCGCGAAATGTGGATGCCGAGCGCGGCGATCTTGGCCTCCGTATTTTTTGATATCTCAATCGGAGACGAATCCATCGCCGGGCGGTCCGGCGCAGTCGATTGCGTCTCACCGCCGACAGTCCAAACCCCCGTTAACCCCTCGATTCGTCGGGTGGCAATGCCAAAGTCCGCGCACGTTCGAATCAGCACTTCCTCGAGCCTACGAACGTATTCCACCACGCCGAGCGTCTTTCGTTTCACCTCGGATGACGGGAACCTGCGCAAATCAAAGATCGGGTAGCCCACGATCTGTCCCGGTCCATGGAACGTTACGTCCCCGCCGCGATCACACTCGAACACCTCAACCCCGCGGCGGGAGAGCTCTTGCGTAGAAGCAACCACGTTCGCTGCTTTCGCATTGCGTCCCAGCGTAATGACGGGTGGATGCTCCAGCAGCAATAGAACATCTCCAATCTGCCCCGCTTTACGCAACTCAACCATCCGCTGCTGCAGACGCAGCCCGGTCGCGTAATCGAGCCGATCGAGTTGGAGAACCGAAATCACACGTAACCGATTTTCAATTGCCAGCCGTCAACTTGAGAGCCTGTAATTGAGGGCGCCATGCTCCTACGCGTTGATCGCCATGCCGTACACGCTGTTGGATGCATCCAGCATCGCCTCGGCCAAGGTCGGATGCGCGTGGATTGTCCAGACCAGATCTTCCACGGTCACTTCCAACTCCATCGCGGCGACCGACTCGGCAATCAACTCTGTAGCCTGCGGACCAATGATGTGCACGCCCAGCACTTCACCGTATTCTGCATCCGAGACGATCTTCACAAATCCTTCGTGCGAGCCCACGATTGACGCCCGGGAATTCGCCGTGAACGGGAACTTTCCGACCTTGACCGTGTAGCCAAGTTCTTCGGCCCGCGCCTGGGTGAGCCCCACGCTCCCGATCTCGGGATGGCAGTAGGTGGCATTCGGAATTCTCTCCAGGTTCACCGGCTTGGCATGCTTGCCTGCGATCTTTGTGACCGCGACGATGCCTTCCATCGCCCCGACGTGCGCCAGCTGCGGCGTTCCCAGCACGATGTCGCCGATCGCATACACGCCAGGCTCGTCGGTGTGCATGAAGCTGTCCACCTTGATAAATCCGCGCTCCGGCTTGATGTGAGTTTCTTCCAGCCCAAGGTTTTCCGTGCGCGGCTTGCGTCCAACCGCGATCAGGATCTTCTGCGCATCAATCTTCTGCTGCTTGCCGTCCACGGTGATGGTGACGGAAACGCCGCTGCCGGTCTTCTCGACCTTCTCCACCTTCGCGCCGGTATGGAAGTTGATGCCGCGTTTGCGATATACGCGGGCCAGTTCTTTCGAAATCTCCTCATCTTCAATCGGCACCAGCCGCGGCAGCATTTCGATAATGGTCACGTCGCAATCGAACGATTTGTAGATCGAGGCGAACTCCACCCCAACGGCACCGGCGCCCACAATGATCAGTGACTTCGGAACCTGCTTGAGGCTGAGAATTTCAATGTTGGTCAGGACAGTGTCATCCGGTTGCAGTCCCGGAAGCATGCGCGCTTCCGATCCGGTCGAGAGAATCACGTTTTTCGCTTTGATTTGTTTCGCCGTGCCATCACTGGCGCTGACGTTCACCGTGTGAACTCCGCCCCGAGCGTGACCGGTCAGCTTGCCGTACCCGCGAATGGTTTCGACCTTATTCTTCTTCATCAGGAATTCCAGGCCCTTGGCGTGCTTGGCCACGATCTTCTGCTTGCGGTCCTGCACTGCCGCCCAGTTCAGCTTGCGCGAGTCCACGCCCTCGATGCCGTACTCTTTCGCATCTTTCAGGTGATCCCATATCTCGGCGTTGAATAGCAACGCCTTGGTGGGGATGCAGCCCACGTGCAAACATGTTCCGCCCAGCACGTTATCTTTTTCGATCAAGGCCGTTTTCAAACCGAGTTGCCCGGCGCGAATGGCAGCGGTGTAACCGGCCGGCCCGCTGCCCACAATCGCCACGTCATAAATGGTTTCTGGCAAAGTCGTGCTCTCCTGATTGCGATCAATGCTTACGCCCAAATAGGTGATTCTACGACAGGCGAAAAGGATTCGCGAATGGCAGTCTGCAACCACAAAGGACACGAAGTCTCACCCGGGAGCCCGATGCACTTCCGACCCGCCTCTCCATCCCGGCAGTGGTAGCATAGCCAAACTTCGAGGAGACGCGGCTTGAACGAGATCCAAATCTTCGGGCTGATCAGCGGACTCCTGGTGCTGGCCTTCGTCGCCAACCGCCTCTTCCGGATTACCCGCATTCCCGACCTCGTGGTGCTTCTGGTCACCGGCCTGGTGCTCGGCCCCGTACTCAAGTGGATTGACCCCGATCAATTTCGTACTTTCACTCAACTTCTGGGCTCGCTCGCGCTGATTCTCATTCTGTTTGAGGGCGGCATGGAGTTGAACCTGCGCGAAGGCCTGCGCCATTTCCCCGGGGGAGTGCTGCTGGCGTTTGTCGGCTACGTGTTGGCGTTCGGCGCCGTCGCCGCGACCGCGCATTGGAGCATGGCGCTTGCCTGGAGGCCGGCGCTTCTTCTCGGGGCCGTCTTCGGTTGCACCAGCAGCACGATTGTCATGCCCGTTCTCCAGCAACTGAATGTTCGGGAACCGTTGCGGGTGGTTCTGCTGTTGGAGTCCGCGCTGGGCGACGTGATCGGCGTGCTGGCCGTCAGCAGCCTGCTGCACGGTCCCGCGACCGGCACCCAAATCTCCGGATTCATGTCGGGCTTCGCCCGCCAGGGCTCCATCGCCATTGCGATGGGCTTGGGATCAGGACTGCTCTGGTGGTGGCTGTGGCCGAAAGTGGCTTCGCAAAAATTCAGCAACACCGTAGCCTTCGGCGTGGTGCTGGGAATCTATTCGGCCACGCACGCGATCGGCGGCACCGGACTGCTCGCGGTTCTTGCCTTCGGCCTGGTGCTGGGAAACCTGCCGGGCCGGGTGGAGATCAAGCGCGAGGAAGTGCAGTTCCTCGCCTTCCATTCCGAACTCAGTTTCCTGGTGCGCTCGTTTTTCTTCGTCCTGCTGGGAGTAGTCGTCGAGTTCGTAGGCCGCCAATACGTGCTGCCGATCTTTGCCATGGTGGCGGCGCTACTGCTCTCGCGCTTCCTGGCGGTGCAGATCAGCCGCATCGCGCTGAGCGAACTTTCCCGCGCGGAACGGGAACTGGTCTTTCTCATGATGCCCCGCGGGCTGATCACCGCCGTCCTCGCGGTGCAGGTGGTGCAGACCAGCGAGGCCGAATTTATCTACCTGCCGGCGATGGCGTTCACAGCCATCCTCGCCACCAACGTGCTTTTGATTCTCGGATCGGTGCGCGCCGCGCGCGAGACGATGCCTGCGCAGCAAGTCGACGTAGAAAAGCAGGCAGCCGCCAGTTGAGGCTTTTAAGATGCCAAAGTCAGGTTCACGCTCATGAACAAACCCTCGACATTACTCGCGACCCGCTTGATACGATGAATCCCTATGCTGCCTGACTTACCTAAGCTCCGGGATTTCGCAAAGAGCTATACCGCGGCGTGGTGCAGCCAGAATCCCGCTCTGGTGGCCTCGTTCTTCGCTCCTGACGGATCCCTGCGCGTCAACGACGACCCTCCTGCGCTCGGGCGAAACGCGATTGCCCAGGTCGCGGAGTCGTTCATGACCGCATTCCCAGACCTCTCGGTGACTATGGATGACCTGCTAATACGGACGGATGTGTTCGAGTACCACTGGACTCTCACCGGCACGAATACGGGGCCGGGAGGAACTGGTCACAAGGTGAGGATCAGCGGTTTCGAAGTTTGGCGCATGGACGACCACGGCCTGATTGCCTCCTCGCAAGGCCACTTCGACGCTGCCGAGTATCGACGGCAGTTGCAACCATGGATGTAACCGGAGAGCGCACCGGCGCTTGTAAGAGAGAGCTAACTTCAGACGGAGTGCAAGACTCCAGGACAGCATTGTGAGTGTAAAGGCCTGATCACGACAGTTATGCTTCTCCCGCACGTAGGAGGTTAAAATCTGTCTCTGTATCCTGCCCAAGTCGTCGCGCGACCCCTCTAGATGTGCGGCCCCAAAGAACAATACTTCCGCGGGGATGAATTGCCGGGAATGATGCATGCGGAATTGAGCGCACCGGTGCCGAGGAGCCCTGTCGATTGATGGCGAGATAGGCGTCTCGGCCGGCTATGCTTAAAATGTAAAAATCTGCACACGAGTTGATTCGCCATCGAGTCGATTAGCAAAAGCGAATTGTCGTGCCCTTTTGCATTGACGAAGGCGCAGAACCATAGCACAATCCGTGGTAAGTTCTGGGGGTACCGATGAGCCGACGTGGGTCAGGCTTGCTGCTGTTTGTCGCTCTGGTAAGTTTCTCGGGGGCGTTTGGTCAGTCGAGTGTCACGCCAGTACAGTTGACGTTCACAACCATCGACGTTCCCGGCGCGGCATTTACCGGAATCTACGGGATCAATTCGTTTGGTGATATGGTCGGCAACTACGGCTGGAACACGAATTCAGGATCTCACGGGTTTCTGTATCGGAACGGCACATTTATCTACTTCGACTATCCAGGTCAGAATCGCACATTTCCCACCGGGATAAACGATTCTGGGCTGATTGTCGGCTCTGCTGGGAATCTTCGCGTGGTTGGCTTTCTGTTCGATGGTGCCACCTTTACGCCGATACGAAAAGGGAATGACAGCGCAACCTTCAGTTTCGGGATCAATAACGCGGAAGACATTGTTGGGGGAGCAGGAACAGTCGGCAGCACCACGGCATTCAAGCTGCGTAGCGGCACCTTCAAAGACCTGATGACACCAGGGCAGAACGTGTATGCCTACGCCACGGGAATCAATAACCTGGGTCAGATTGTCGGCTGGACCGACTACGACGGTTTCCAGTGCCGCGGAAATCAGTGCCAGACAATCGATTTCCCCGGTGCAGCGATGACCGAAGCCGAGGGCATCAATGACAGTGGCATTGTCGTTGGATGGTACAATCCCAGCTCATCTACTGACTTTGCATTCGCTTTTTACCGGGGTAAGTACATTTCGTTTAGCGTCCCTTCTGCTGCGGGAACCTATGCACTCGGAATCAACGCCAGTGGCCAAATTGTTGGTGAATACACTTTCGATCACGACAGCTACCACGGATTTGTAACCAGCCCAATCTCGTCGACCGTTTTTGACTTTTAGCGATACACCAGTTTTCGAGCACTTACCGACCACGAGAATCAGGTTGCACTTACCTACCAACCCATGACGAGACCCATTGGAAGTTTTGCGTCTGCGGAGGGGGTAGCTGCCCTTGGATAAATTTAACAAGTTGGCCCGCCACCCTTTCTTCACCTTCGGCACTGGGATGAGTGAAATCGCCCCAGAACATATCGGGTTGGCCCAGGTCCCCAAAACGAAGGTCTCGTCTCCCAAAGCAGGGTGCAACGCCCTGTGCGTTGCACCACACAAGGCCATCGCTTCTCCGCGTATCGGCACTTGCCCAAAGATAAGGACCCCAATCAAACCACGGTGTGTTGTTGTAGTCCACATTTCCTGAATAGGGATCATTGCTCGATACGTTGTTCGTCTGCTTAATCTGTGACACGATGAGTCGTTGCACCGCAAACGATTCCTCGTATCAGACTGTTACGAAACGCGCCCGCATAAGTGGCACTATCTATGGTCGCGGCTAGTTATAGGTATTAGTGGAGATGCACTCAGACGGTGCGATGAGATTAAGTTACGAGGATTGCTGTCAGCCGCTGCGCTCCCATGATGTT
>DASREM010000022.1:0-13733 GCA_035652095.1 Terriglobales bacterium
ATGACAGTCGTCCTCACCGATCTCTGGGAGAACGAACGCCGAGTGAGTTCGCCTGCCAAATCGCTTGCAAGGGCGATTTGCCAGGCTCACAAACCGTCGGAAACTAACTCTGGGAGTGTTACAGAATAAGGGGACCGATCACTTCGTCTGAAATCATACTCAGCTTCGTTCCGAAAGAGGGGATCAGGTCACTGCAAAAGAATGATGGATCGTCTCCGTAGTCATAAGGCCAGGTCTGTTCGCTCAGAGCACGATGGAGTGGGGCTTTCAGCGCCGATGGAGTAATCACTGATCGATCGGTTCGCTTTTCAGTAACCTGATCTCTGGCAAGTTGTAGGAACCGACGTCAATGAGATGATTTTGACAGACTAGCTTGAAATGCCTCACTGGTAAGACGTGGTTGCCCGTGTCACGAGCTAGATGATCAAGAAAATGAGACTTGGTGTACACCCGAAACAGCCTCCCCGAGTAAACCTCTCCCTCATGGCTTCCACTGGATCCCGCCACTTCGTCGGTGACGAGATAACCGACATAGCCGCTCCATCGCAGTTCGAAGGTTTTGGACCCTTCAAATTTCGTAACTGGGGCGGCCCCCCTGAGGATTTCAGCTAATGAACCTGTGGGGTCTTGCCTCCGTATGGTTTGACTTCGATCCGCAGCTCCCTCCTCGACCACTAGGCGTAGCCAGTTCTCATCGGGTTCTGAGATTTCACGGAGAAAGAGATACTTAGCCCGGTCCAATAATTCGAAAAGTTCATTCTGGGTCGACGTCACAGCTTCTCCCGTTCCGTTTCACTCCGCATATCTGATTTTCGTAAGGGGGCTGGCCCACCCTTTCTGAACTCCCATCCTAAACCAGGGTTGCCCCACCCCTTCGGCTCGCGATGCTCGCTCAGGGCAAGCTTTTCGCGGTTTTTCGAAAGGTGGGCATGGTCAGCCGTCACAGCGCGATAAAGGGGGTCATCTTAGCATTTTGGCGTGCCGACAGGTCTCAAGCGATATTACGGTGCCGGGTATCTGCACTTCATCACTTTCAGTTGCTATCAGCGGCGACCGATCTTAGGGACTGCACGACGGCGCGATCTCTTTCTCGAAATCCTGGAGCAGGTGCGCCGGAGTTATAAGTTCGTGATCGTCGGCTATGTGGTCATGCCGGAGCACGTGCATTTGCTGCTCGGTGAACCGGAACGCTCCAACCCGTCGGTTTTGATTCAGGTGCTGAAACAACGCTTCAGCCGGCGGCTGCGGCGAGGCATACGAAGAGCACATCCGGCGCAGGGCACGTCGTGGAAGGAAGAACCGCCCGCCGTATGGCAGCGGCGTTTTTACGATTTCGTAGTGTGGACCGAACGCAAGCGAATTGAGAAGTTGCGATACATACACCGCAACCCAGTGAAGCGGGGATTGGTGCAAAAACCGGAGCAGTGGAAATGGAGCAGCTACCGCGCCTATGCGTACGGCGAACGCGGACCGGTGCTGGTGAATGAGCAATTGCCGGCAAAGTTAAAGCTGAGCGGTCGGGCGACGAAGATGGCCAAATCGTAACTTGTCGAGAGCATCGTGCCCACCTTTCGAAAACCGCGAAAAGCTTGCCCTGAGCGAGCATCGCGAGCCGAAGGGGTGGGGCAACCCCGGTTTATGATGAAGTTCGGAAAGGCTGGGCCAGCCCCCTATACCGGGGGGATTATGATGCCAAGTCATGGTCACGTCGCCATCGGACTTGGCATTCAGGATGCTAGAACGTTCGGCCCGTGCAGTGAGTTACTGACCTCTTGATTGTGTCTTCCCCTATTTCCCCGAGGGTTCTTCGAGCGAGTGACGGCCAGAGAAGCACAATCGAAAAGACCGAGATAGTTGGTGAAAAATCGCGATTACGCTCACAATCTCTTGGTGCTCTGCCGTGCAGCAGCTTTCCGAAGCCGCTAGAACGCCAGAAGCAAACCGGCGAATGCTCAAACCACAAACAGAGTTGGGGGAACAAGCACGAGCAAAACGCCTGCGAGAGGATCCTCGACATCAAACACCAGGAGTCTTACGCGGAGAATGGAGCTTGGAGTGGCGATCGTCCGTGCTCCCTAGTCCTTGAATACGATCATCCAGCCGATTGGGGTTACTACGACAGTATTTTCGACAAAACCTGGAAAAAGCGGCTGCCGGAGCGCTGTCGAAGTCTCAAATAAAACGACGATATACTTCTTCACAACCCATCATGAAGCGCCACGCGCTCATCTTCGGTCTGGTCGGCGGGCTGCTGATCGCCACCCTGCAATACACAGAATACCGTTTCGTCGTCATCGAGCACTCCGTCGAGCTCTACGGCGCGCTGGTTGCCATCCTGTTCGCGAGCTTCGGTATCTGGCTCGGCCTGCGTATCACGCGTGGTCGCGAGACTATCCGCGAAACGGTCGTGATCAGGGAAGTACCTGTCGCCGCCGAGGCCTTTGCGCCCAATGTGGCCCAGCAGCAGAGCCTCGGGATCACGGCCCGCGAGCTAGAAATCCTCACCCTGATCGCCCGGGGGTTCAGCAATCGCGAGATCGCCACGCAGCTTTTCGTTTCCGAAAACACGGTCAAGACACATTGTGCGCGCGCCTTCGACAAGCTGGGAGCCGCCCGCCGCACGCAGGCCGTCCAGCGCGGTAAAGAACTGGGCCTGCTGCCTTGACCGCGTCACCCGAAAGCATGATTTCCGCTGGTTGCGCGCAAAATCATCCGAAAGGATGACGACAACCTGCCCCCTTCCGCCGTATCGTGACTGCATCCTCAGTCGCACCAGGAGCTCACATGAAGAAAACAGTCCTCACCTTCGGCCTCATCGCCGGCGTCATCATCTCCGTCCTGATGGGCGGCTCGCTTCTGCTTGCCGACAAGATCGGCTCCGGCCACAGCATGGCCCTCGGCTACACCATCATGGTGGCGTCGTTCCTGCTCATCTACTTCGGCATCCGCAGCTACCGCGACAATACCCTTGGCGGTCAGATCTCGTTTGGACGCGCCTTCGCCTGCGGCATCCTGATCACCCTTATTACCACTATCTGCTACGTCGCCATGTGGGAGGTCCTCTACTTCAAGTTCATGCCCCACTTCATGGACGGCTACTTCGCCGCGCAGATCCAGAAGGTGCAGTCCGCCGGGCTCGACCCCGCCGCCACCGCGGCGCAGGTCGCCGCCATACAGCACTCACAGCAGCTCTATCAGAACCCGTTGGTCAACATGGCCTACACCTTCATGGAGCCGCTGCCCGTCGGCTTGATCATCACGCTTATCTCCGCTGCCATCCTCCGGCGCAAGGCCCGAGTCGAACCTACCGGCGCTACCGCGGCCATGACCACGTAAGAAAAGTCGGGGAACAAACCCCGACCTTTTGTTTTCCGGTGAAGGCAGCCTCTGCGGGCTTGCACGCGGGGAGGCCGTGGCCCAGATTTCCTGCTACTGCTTGCTCCATTGATACGGGAACAGCTTGCCGGCCTCGTCGGCAGTCATTTTGTAACCCAATGTTTCGGCGGCGTGCGCGAGCACAGGATCGCGATTGGCGGCGAGATCGGCGGCGGTGGGAAGCACCGTTTCATCCGGGACCACGCCATGGTGTTCCAGGCTCACGCCATCCTTCATGATCAGGTCAGCGTCGGTAATGGACGCGCCAAAGAAAGCAATCGTCTGAGTGCCGGTCTGATACCGGTAATGCATGGACTCCATTACGCTGCCGGAACTGGTATCGCCCATTACCACGCCGCGCTTCTCAACCTGCACAACCCGAGCAAACAATTCCGAGGCGGATGCCGACCGGCTGTCTACCAGTACCACGACTTTCCCGTTGTAAGGATTGCGATGAGACTTCGCCACGAACGGTTTGGTGTCATTACGCCTGACCCGGTCCGCGATCTTGACCTCGTTCTCGAACAAACGCCCGAGCAGGGACTGCAGGCTGTCGACGGCTCCGCCTCCGTTCCCGCGAAGGTCCACGATCATGGCTTTGTGCTTGCGGGCGCGGCCTATCATGTCGTCGGCTTCGGAGTCGCTAAAGAGAAAGCGGCTGATCTTCAGCACGTATAAATCGCCAAGTTCCTGCCAGCGGGTTCTCATGCGCCGGTCTTCATCTTCGTAATCGCGGATGATTTCGGAGATGTCATTGCCATTACTCAGGTCCTTGACCTGCAACATAGGCTGCATCTTTGCCAAGACTTCGAGTGGACGGTCGGCGCCCGACGGGCTGCGAAGTTGAAGATGAAGCGAGGCCTGGGGGCGCAAGCTCTCAAAGACGTACTGCATCTTCCATAAGTTGTCGCGGGAGGGAGCGAAGCCGTTAATGGTGAGCACCTCATCGCCCGGCTTTAAGCCCTTTCCCTCGGCATCGCTCCCGGGGCGGACCCGAAGGACAAAGCAACGATCGCCAATCATTGCGGTCTGATACCCGAAGTCGTGGCGGTAGGGTCGCGATGGCGGAAGAAAGAAAGTATGCGAATCATTGAGCGCATCGAGCGCGCCCGCGATGTGCGAGAGCGCCATATTAAAAGAAGGCGAGCTGTCGATTTTGTTCCTGGCCTCGGCGACCCGGGCATTCCAATCCAAGCCGTGGAATTTGGGATCGTAGTAATGTTTGCGTACATCATCGGCGATCATCTGCAGCATGGAGCGGGCGCGATCGCGATCGAAGCCGGAAAGTTGAGCGGGCTTGTCCTGGGCGGCGGCAATGTTGCCAGACAGTAACAGCACTAAGCAGATAGAAGTGGCGAACTTCTTCATGGAGACTCCTCCCCGATCACCTCGGCAGATGGGGTGATCGGCCGGGGCGTCCCCCCTCAATTGAGAGCGAGCATAGAACAGGAACTCGGAATCCACAAGGCAGCAGTGCGCGGCAGGGAGGACCCATTCCCAAAACGAAAAGTGCTTTACATTGTGTGATTTACACAGATTACTCCGATGGTTCTACTCCCTTTGGGCAGATTGTTCCCCTCCTCCAACCAGCCTATAATCGGGGACACTCTGGTAAGGATTCTCCGTCAGGTTCCGGGTGGGTAACACGAGGGCTGTTTTGTGTCTTCGTGACGACAATACCCGGCTATGCGAAAGCACCTGCAACCCGCCCTGATGGCAATGACCGTAATCGCGACCTTCCTTTCCCTCACGATGCCACAAGTGCAGGCACAAGCCGGCAATAGTCGGATCAATGCGACCACCGACGATAGCGGACGGACGGTTTACACCAACGACTGGACTCCGCAGAGCGGGTCCCGGACGGCGGCCCTGGCGAGTCGGCGCAGTTCGCTCGCGTATTGGAGCGTGACCGACCATCGCTGGAAACCGGTTCCGACCGCGAATGTTCGAGCGGCACGATCGGCTGCGGCGGAAGTGGGCGAATTCCTGGGTTCAACCGAAGCGGCCCCCATGCCAACGGTGAGCAATGGGCGTCCGTTCTCGCAGCAGGACGTGGATGCTGCCATTGAGAAAGCGGCAGCCCGGCACAACGTGGATCCGAACCTGGTACGAGCGGTGATCAAGGTGGAATCCAACTTCAATCCCAACGCGGTCTCCCGCAAGGGGGCGATGGGACTGATGCAGTTGATGCCGTCCACGGCGCGATCGCTGAACGTTTCGAACCCGTTCGATCCGGAGCAGAACGTGGATGCCGGCGTACGCCACCTGAAGAAACTGATGGAAAACTATGGTGGCGACGTAAAGCTGACGCTCGCTGCATATAACGCAGGCGCAGGAGCGGTGGCGCGCAGTTCCGGGGTCCCGCACTACGCTGAAACCCGGAATTACGTGAAAAAAATCACGCAACTGTACTACGGGGGAGACTCCGGGATCCGCATCCTGGGAAATCCGGTGCACGAACCCGTGCGGGTGCAACGAGATGCCCGAGGTGTGCTGTACATCAGCAACACCGACTAGGGTAGCCGGCATCTGTTTAAGGGCGCGGTACAAACGCAAGGCGATTACGGCGGTACATTGAACAATTCTGAATTAAGCCACCGCTTGTGGCGGGTTGCGGCTGCCGTTCTGGTGACGCTGTTACCCGTAGTACCAGCCCAGGGACGGGTTCGCCGTTCGGATGCGTGGGCGCGCAGCCAATTCGAGAACGCCGAGCGGATGCGCGAAGCGCTGAACGGACGTCCTGCGCCGGAGCGCACGCGGCAGCAGTACCAGCGCGTCATCAACGCTTACCGGCGGATTTATTTTGCCACTCCGACGTCATCGAAGGCGGATCCCAGCGTGGTTGCCGTGGCCGAACTGCAGGTGGAAATGGGACGGCGGTTCGATGACGACGCCATCCTCCGCTCTGCCATCCAGCAGTACCAGTTTCTGCGCCGGGAGTATCCCGGCAGCAAGTACCGCGTGGATGCATTGTTCACCATCGGGGAAATCTATAAAGACGATCTCAACGACCGCGCCAAAGCCCAGGACACCTTCGAAGAATTTCTGAGCCGCTATCCGCATAGCCACCTGGCGGATGATGCCAGGGCAGCGCTGGCGGAAGCCGTGCAGCAGGCGAGCGTGAAATCGAAGAAGGCGAGGGACAGGGAAAAAGCCAAGGCTCCGACGCAGGAAGACTCAGAGGACACGGACCAGGCGGCGGCAGCGCCGGATGCCGATGCGCCCGCTGCCGAAACGCGAACCGCCAAGGTGGCGCGCGTGACCAGCATTCGGCACTGGTCCACGCCCGACTACACGCGGGTGGCGATTGATATCGAGCAGGATGTGAAGTTCGATTCACAACGCATCGGCAATCCCACTCGCATCTTTTTCGATCTTTCCGACACCCGGCTGGCGTCCACTCTGGTAGGAAAAACGTTCGACGTGGATGACGGGTTTCTGAGGAAGATCCGGGTTGCGCAGTTCAAGCCCGGCAAGACCAGGATTGTGTTGGAAGTGGACGAGCTTTCGGATTACAACGCGTTCCTGTTATCGAATCCCTCGCGGCTGATCATTGACGTTCACGGCAAGGAGACGGCGAAAGCTTCGAAAGAAAAGAGGACTGGGCGCGAACTGCGAACCGAAGCTGCATCCGCCGAGGAGAAGTCAGCCGACGGCCCATCTCGGGCCAGCGAGGACCGCAAGACTGAAAAGGCGGTGGATCGCGTCGTGGTAAAGAATGGCGTGCCGACGCGGATTGTCGAACCGGATGACAGCAACAGCGAGAACGAAACCGAAGCCAGCGCAAGAGCGCCCGAGAGCAAGCCTGAAGTCAAAGAAACCGCAATTGTAGCCGCACCTGCAAAACGTAAGCCGCGCGCCCGGAAAGAAACAGCGCCCGAATTCGACATTCGAGAAGCGCAACCTACAGCAAGCGGAGACCGCTCGCTGATTCGCGCGCTGGGATTGAAGATTGGCAAGATCGTAATTGATGCCGGGCATGGCGGGCATGACACCGGGACCATTGGACCGAACGGATTGTTGGAGAAAGATCTGGTCCTCGATGTGGCCAGGCGGCTGGGCAAGCAACTGGAAAGACTTGGCGCCCAAGTGGTTTACACCCGTTCTGACGATACGTTCATTCCGCTCGAGACGCGAACGGCGATTGCGAACCAGGAGCAGGCGGACCTGTTCATTTCGATTCACGCCAACTCGAGCAGCGATCCGGACGCCCGGGGAGTCGAGACCTATTACCTGAACTTCACCTCGTCGCGCGACGCGCTGGAGGTGGCAGCGCGCGAGAATGCCGTGTCGGAGAATTCGATCCACGAATTGCAGGACCTGGTGAAGAAGATCGCGTTGAAGGAGAAGATTGAGGAATCCCACGAGTTCGCGGCGGACGTGCAGGCCTCGCTGCACAGCGGACTGGCGGCGAAGAGTCCCGGCATCCGCGATCGCGGGGTAAAGAAGGCGCCATTCATTGTGCTGATCGGGGCAAACATGCCCTCGATCCTGGCGGAGATTTCTTTTGTGAGCAATCCGGGAGACGAACGCCGGTTGCAAACCGCCGAATACCGGCAGCGCATCGCCGAGTCGCTGTACCGGGGGATTGCCAAGTACGTGAATGGATTGAGCGGGGTAAAAGTCGCCAGCAAGATTGAGAAGAGCGAAGGGCAATAGTTTTTCCTTCGTGAAACTTCGTGTCCTTTGTGGTTGACTGAGTTCTCAAACTCCGTTCACCTCAACGTCCCTCCGTGGTAAAAGCCGTTCTCAAATCTTCAACCACCAAGTCCACCAAGGTTCACGAAGTACCTATATCCTGGCGCCCGCTTTATGGAAACTTTCCCGCCCGGCCTGTAGTCTAATCATGTAGGAGCTCTAGCGGTTCCCTCTCTGATGAAGCCTTTTTACCTGGTTTTTGCATTCTTCATGCTGAGCGTCTGCGCGTCCGCGGCGCCAGAGCCATCCATTTTGCCGAAGTCGTTTTCTGCCTGGCAGATGTCCGGCAACGCGAAAAGAGGCGGCGATCCGGCTGCGGCGGATGGGATCAACGCGGCACTGCTGAAGGAATACGGATTCCAGGACCTGGAGTCGGCTACCTATGTGCGGGACGACGGACGCAAGCTGACGGTCAAGGCGGCGCGCTTTAACGACGCAAGCGGAGCCTATGGAGCATTCACGTTCTACCGCGAGCCGCAAATGAATAAGGAGGAGATCGGGGACAAGGGCGCCTCGGCGAATGAGCGGATCCTCTTTTATCGCGGCAACGTGCTGGTGGATGCGGTTTTCAGCCGGCTGAGCGCGATGTCGGCGGCGGAGTTAAGAGAACTGGCGAACGCACTCCCGCTTCCTCCGGGGAACGCGCGCGCGCTGCCCAACCTGCTAAGTTATCTGCCCAGGCAGTCGTTCGTGGCGAACAGCACAAAGTACGTGCTGGGGCCAATCGCCTTGCGAGCGATTCACGCGCCGATTCCGGAGACGCTGATCAACTTCAATGCCGGTGCAGAGGTAATCCAGGGCACTTACAACAGTTCCGGTGGTGAAGCGACCCTGATGCTGATCGGATATCCAACCCCGCAGATCGCGGCCGAGCAGTTGAAGCGACTCGATGCGGCGCATCAGGCCAATACCACGCAGCAGGCGGGAAGTCCTACGCTGGTGGATGTGGGGCCGTTTTTCGACCGGCGCACCGGTCCGATCGTGGTGGTGGCAGCGGGACCGCTATCGCAAAGCGAAGCGCGATCGCTTCTCGCCTCGGTCAACTACGATGCCGACGTTACCTGGAACGAGAACACATCGTTCAGCAAGAAAGATAATCTGGCGAACCTGCTGGTCAACATCATCATCCTGTGCGGAATCATTTGCGGGTTCGCGCTGGTGGCCGGAATTGCGTTTGGAGGCCTGCGAGTACTGTTTCAGCGGATCCTGCCGGAACGGGTTTTCGACCGTCCGGAACAGGTGGAATTCATCTCGCTGCACCTGTCGGAAGGAGGCCCCGGGGGAGAGCCGACGGCCTCAGGACGAGGGTAAGCTCTTCAATAGAAGCCTGTTAGGGAGGGAAGTTCCGCGATTTGTCTCACATTGAGCCACTTTCGACGGTTGTTAACCTATTTTGTAAATAATTGATAATAAAGGGATTATTTCCTAAAAATTCCTTGACACCCCCCTTTTACGAACCATAAGATTTCGCCAGAAAAGTTTTGACGGTCTTTGCCTCCGTTGGAACTATTCTCCCTTGAAGAAGAGGCCACCTATTGCCGGGTGGCCTTTTCGTTTGAGCTCAAAACCTTCGACCACTGAGGGAATTTCTGTCGAATTTTTTCGGACATATGGCTTCACAGCGTTCGATCTCTTGGTGGCGGCTCAGTTGGGTTTCCGAAACCGTGATTCACCCTGATAGAAGTCATCCCGAAGCGCAGCGAGGGATCTCGAGTGCACGACGGTTGAGCTCTGTGGGCGGGAGAATGTCGTCCCACGCCGATCCCTTCGAAAGCTTTACGCCCTCGCGCAATGGCATTTAGAATCGAACTCAAGCCGACGTAGCTCAGTTGGTAGAGCAGCCGATTCGTAATCGGCAGGTCACCAGTTCAAGTCTGGTCGTCGGCTCCAACCCCTTTTCTCTCAACGCATACCTAGCGAGCGGGAGCCGGTTTGGTAACAGTTGGTAACAAAAGTTCTGCTGCTTGAGCCAGTGGCATGCGGAAGTTCTCCACTTCAGGAAGGTCATAATCCTTCAGCAAAACTTCCACTGAATTGCCCAACATATTCGATACCAACTTTGCAGATTCACCCCGACGAAGCATTCTGGTCGCCGCAGTGCGTCGGAAATCGTGCCACCCACCGAGTTCAATCCCAAGCCCCTCAGCGACAGGTCGGACGTATCGCTTAAGAGCATTTCCGGGATTGACGGGTGTTCCTGTATGCGAGCGAAAGACAAAGTCGCCCGCCCCCAAGTTCCTCATCCGCGCAAGCAGGCTTGCAGGAATCGGCAAACTTCTGACCGATTTCTTAGTTTTTGGCGACTGCAACTTCCCTTCGTAGATCGTGCGCGAGATGTGAAGCACTTCCCCATCGAAATCAGACCACTTGATTCCGATAGCCTCTCCGATTCGGAGACCCGTTATTGCCAAAAATAAGACGAGCGTTGAATACGGCTCCTCCAGCTTCTCGGCAATGGCAATCACCTCTGAAGATTTCAAAGGTTTGTGAATCGTCTTCTCTTTCCCCGCGTCGGGCAGCTTGATCTTCGAGCAGGGATTCTTTTCGAGCCAACCGCAGTCAACGGCCCAGCTCAAGACCTTGCCTAAAGAAACCCGCATTCCACGAAGGGTATTCTTGCTGTACTTCGGTGCCTGCTCCGCGAGAAAAACCTGCACGTCTTCACGATTGATATTTGAAATCTCCATATTTCCGAAGATTGGAAGAACGTGAGCGCGAAGAAGTTTTTGATAGTACCTTGCAGTGCTAGGCTTCATCGTTGCCAACTCTGCAAGCTTCCATCGCTCGAACAAGTCTGAAAAGGTCAGCACCGTTCTCAGTTTTTGGACCGCCATTTTTCCTTGTAAATCGACGACAGCGGCAGCCCTGCTTGGCAATTCTTTAATGGTTCCAAGACGTACATTCCGAGCGCGGCGAATGACCTTTCCATCTGGAGTCAGTGCGTCTTCACGATATCTGCCGTACCACACTTTCCCCGACCCTCTCTTGTATACGTAGCCTTTCTGATTACGCTGAAGCATTCTTGTCTTCTCCTTTACGGAGGCTTGCTTCAGCGGTTTCCCAGATGGAATTCTGCCAGAGAACTGACGGAGCAGCAACGATTCAACGAACCGGAGACCGCGTCCAACTCTGAGAGAGGGAAGCTTTTGAACGTGACGACGAACCCAAGTCTCAGATACGCCCAAGATGGAGGCCGTCTCGCGAACAGTCAATAGGCGAGCGGCAGGTCCGCTCCGAGCCTGTGGTTTATACCCGCCGGCTGGACGGATTTGCCTCGACTGCGCGCTTCTGACGGACGGTGGCCACGTCCCTGAGTCACTGCTCGGGTCGACAGCCATGGTCATCGGGAGAACGACAGAGTCGCCCTCAAAAGAAACAACATTCATTGTGAAATCTCGTTAGAAAAAATGAAGTGAATCCGCCGCCCCTTCGCGCCTCAGTGATGGCGTGCCTTCGGGGAGCACTAGGCTCTTGCAGCTGCGTTGGCTTTGTGCGGGACAGACTGACAAAGCGGGAATTTCTACCCTTTCCTCAGAGGCCCGGCTGAAAGCCGGAGCGTCATCGGATCAATTGCTGCGTCTGGCGACTCAGCATCGAAAATCAAAAATAAAGCGTGTCCAACCGTTGGACCGCGACCACCCCGTCCACCAAGCGATCTAGGGTGTTCAGGAAAGCAGCGAGGGGGTTAGGCGGGGTGGGGGAAGATTGAAAATTAATGTTACTACCCTCCAAAATCGCCAACCGGAGTCCCACTCTTTTATCGAACGTCCAACTGTTGGATTTCGAAGTCCGTAATTGGCTTGCTTGGGCTCACCGCTCTCACGAACCTCGATTTGCGGAGCTGCCAGGTGCCATTGCAGCCCAGAGCCGCCGTCCATTCTCTGGACACGGGTTACTCAACCCGACTACGCTGGTCATTTCCAAGTGTCGCCCCGCTACTCTCCCCAGTCGGCCTGGGAGCCGTGCTCCAGCAGCAGCTCAGTTGCTGTTGCACTGCCGCTACCAGTTCTGCGGCAACCCTGTCTGTGAGTTCTCGTATTACCTGCGCGAATACTGATCATTAGCCATCCCATTTCTCGGTTCATTTCCAACCTCAGTTCCAGTTCTATTCCGAGGTCATTTCCCGGTCGATTTCCAGCTTCATTTCAAAAACTAATGTTTCTGAAATGCTCAAAACACCTATGTAGCGAGTACTGAATTCAACAGGTTGCGAATCGTCAACGACAAGGGTTTTTGAAACGCTCAAGACTGAATACGAGGACGAGCACAAACGGCGTCAGTTCTTCGGGAAGAACTTGTTTGCCCTACCCCTGGGCCGCGGACACGCGGTACACGTAGTCAAGCAATTGATGCCACTTCCCATTAGCGAATCAGCCCCTCCTTCAGCATCCATTCCCTTACCTCGGGACGCATGTCGAGCGAATCAGAGCCGCGATCACGTTCTTGGAATTCGAGCAGGTGCTCCCTAAACCACTCGCTCTGGCCGCGATTCCGTTTTTTGCGCTTTTTGGGCTTTGGGCGGGCTTGCAGGCTGGCGGGCCACCCGATCAGCGTTACCACCCGAACCCGCCCTTCAATGGAGACGTGAACCGCTTTGACCTGCTTGGCCAGCGCGAACGCCTGATTCCAGATGTTGGAATACCTGTAGGCATTCATCTGTCGTCTTAGTTCCCGGAGGGTAAGCTTCCCACCAGCCGTATCCAAAAAATCCAAGATTCGCCTTGCGATTTGCCTAACGGGATCGACCCTCGATACACGCTTGCTGTGAGGCCGATTTCTTCTGATCGTTACCGTTGTCTTCGAAACTGATGAAGCGTTGTTGCTTTCGTTACTGTTCGTGGTCGTTCTCTCTCTCTCTCTCTCTCTCTCTTGTGCATTTCGACATGCCTTAAGGCTCTGGCCGGTCGTTGCGGCTGTTGCTCATGCTCCGTAGTAGTTGGCACCTGTTTAGGTTTGTAGCGAAGTCACGCCTCAAGGCGATTTGCTCCCACAGCTGTTTCCAGCGAATGGACGAGGGCTTCTTCGACAGTACAGCTCAACTTTTCGCGACTTTTTGAGTCCGTTTCATCCGGATGGCCCTGAGTGTCACCGGCGGCAACCTGGTCGTTTCTAGGCTCGATCTGTGCCCTCTGTACAGAGCTTTTCAGCGCTCTATTGCGAGTTGCCACCGCTCGAGCTTTCTCCAAAGCAGCTGCCCGCTTCGGGGAGAGGCTCTTGGGTTTCCGGACGCCTGCGTACCTGAGTGCGAGCTTTACCTGCTCCCGGCTTTTTGGATCGAATACTGCGACACCTTCTTCATCGCCATTCTGAGTGATCATCATCCCGGCTTTCTCGAAGGCTTTGCGGGCTGCTGTCCAATAATTGGAAGAGCCGCTATCGGGCATGATCACGACTCCCAAACGTTCATCGTCGTAGGCGAAGATGTGAGATTGTCCGATCCGGCCCGGGATGATTTCAGTACCTTCATCGGGTCCTCGAGTGATTTTGAGGTCATGCTGAACTGCGAATTGCCTTATATCCATTGATCGGCTCCCCATTTTCTGAGACACATTGAAGGTTAGTTTCCGGCAAAATCAACCAACGAAGGAAGGGGGATTTGCCGTGAAGAGGAAGCGCTTTTCTGTGGAGCAGATCGTAGGAGTGTTAAAGCAAGCCGAACT
>DASREM010000023.1:0-9048 GCA_035652095.1 Terriglobales bacterium
GCGGTCTCCAAGAAGGGCGCCGTGGGCCTGATGCAGCTTATGCCACAGACCGCCGTGCGTTTTGGCGTTCGAAATCGTTTTCGGCTGGACGAAAACATCCGTGGCGGCGTGGCTTACCTGGCTTGGCTGAACCGTGAGTTCCAGGGGGATCTCAGACTGGTTACAGCCGCCTACTACGTCGGCGAAAATCCAATCCTTCTGAGAAGGCTGGAATATTCTTCCGCCGATGTGCAGGGATATGTGAACCGCGTGGCGAAGAGGTACCGGGCCCGGCGAAAACGGAAGGCAAAGTTCGAGTTGGTGGAGCGAAGTGCGCAAGAGGTGGAAAATGAACATCCCTAGAGCGGCATTGGTGTTTTGCTGGTTGTTGTCGGTGACGGTAGTGTCCAACGCGCAGATGACAAACGTGAATCCGCAGGTGCGCACAAGGGCCACGGCGGACGGGAAGGTCACTGTCGTAGAAATAGCGGCGCATTTTGTGACAGCGATCCGGCTGCCGGAGGCGGTAAATGCGGTTGCTGTCGGTGATCCTGCGCGGTTTCAGGTCGAGCATTCAGAGCGCGAACCCGAACTGGTGCTAGTGAAAGCTCTCACCGAACGAAGCGCCGAAACCAACCTGCTTATCTCAGGTGTACACGGACGACAGTTCAGTTTGCTTCTTGTTAGCCGGGGGATTGGGACTGTTCCCGCCAAGGTGGATTTCCTTGTGCAATACAAGGCAGCCGGCAGTTTTCTGGTTGAGCGAGACGTCGTTCCGTTCCCATTGGTTGGGCAGACCGCTCCGCTCGTGAAAGCGCAGCCTATAGCGAGTGGCGCACCGGGGAACGGTGCAGACGGACAGCCCTCATTGACGCCAACTGCGTTCGCGATGAGCACCTCGAATGCACCGAACTCACTGTCAGAACCGGTAACGAGCCAATCTTCGCCGAAATCGCTGGATGGTCTGCTACGGCGCCAGCAAGAGGCCCCTCTCCCTGTTCTGTATGGGGAACGAATGGAAGGAGAGAACGTCAAAGGGGATCGTCTACGGGCAGGCATTAGCGAAGTGATCGACGGCGGCCAGGAGGTGATTGTGCTGTTCTCAGTCGTAAACACGAGCAAGCACGCGATATTACTCATGCCGCCACAGGTTCAGTTAGGCGGCAAAAACAAGACGGGAAAGATTGTTAACCATGATCGCTGGTCCACAGCAGAGCAGTTAGCTGTTGCCGACTTCCGGCTGAGCCGCCGCCGTGTGGGAACCGGAGAGCGGGTGGACGGAGTAGTGGTGTTCGAACGTCCGCCATACAAACAGTCAAACGAGACGTTGTTCCTGCAGATGGCCGAATCTGGTGCAGTCGATCGCCCGGCCCTTGCCCCAATCGGCTTTGGAGTCAGTTCACTTCGGCAGGAGGGAGACCATGGAACGCCAAGAACCGCAAACTAGACAGATCCAAGAGCCCATCGCCGCCAGCGGGGACCAAGGGCAAGCATCGCCTGCGGAACCAGACCACCAAGAACCCGTAACACCTAATCCGTTGCAGAAGGTTCGTGCTCTCCTGGACAGCGCTCGGCGGAGCCAATCCCCCGTCGCCAGCCGCCGTGAGCTTGGCCGCGACAAGAGCAAGTCGCTGTTCGTGCTTGTGGGAGCAAGTGTTGCCTTGCTCCTGCTTTTTTTTGGCGTGTTCTCGAGCCCCAAGAATCGCGGCCCATTGCCGGGTGAGACCGCGCGGGGCGGTCCTAGCCTCGGACGCAAGGTCGCTCCGGGTCAGGAGCAGAGTGACCCTGCGAAGACAGTGACACCCCTGCTCAGTGCAGACGTGAATCGGGGGGATGTCGGCTCCGGATCACAAGTCACGGCGGAGGACGTGGGTGGAACCTCGCCTCGTTATAACGGAACACGAAGATTGCCAAGTGGAAACGGCGCTTCGCTGGAAAAGCCCTCACCGGGCAAGGCAAGAGGTTCCGGAGAATATGCGCTTAAGAACGTGGACTTCTCCGACCCCGAAGTTACACAGGCATCCGCGATCCCCAATCCACTTGCACCGCACTCCACCGAGCCAGATTCGGACCTGAAGAAGCCTTCGATTGTGTTTGTGCGCGCTGCGCAAAGCGCAACGCCTGCCCTTCAAGGTCCCCGCAGTGAAGTCAATACGCTGGCAGAGCTCCTTCCAGCCGGCACGAGACTGGTGGCGCGTCTCGAAGCCCCGGTTAGCTCGGCAGTACCCGCACCCGTGATAGCCGTGGTCGAGTACAACTATGAGCACAATGGTGAGATCGTGTTGCCAGCGGGTGCACGGGTGTTTGGCAAACTCTCCCACGTCACCCCGTCTGGAATTGTAGGTTTCCAGTTTGATCGAGTCGAAACGCCCGATGGGATGGTGGAGAAGATCGATGCTACCGCCATGGATCTCAAGTTCGGGCCGCTGAAGGGCGACGTTTCTGGAAGAAACAGAGGGAAGAATTTCCTGGTTCGCTCGGTGACCGGCATCGGGACCGTGG
Organism: Terriglobales bacterium; assembly: GCA_035652095.1. Taxonomy (GTDB): domain Bacteria; phylum Acidobacteriota; class Terriglobia; order Terriglobales; family Acidobacteriaceae; genus DASREM01. The sequence continues at coordinate 2,482 of DASREM010000023.1, forward strand.
CCGCATACATGGTCGGGGGGCAAGGGACAACCGGATTCAATGGCCCGATTTCAGAGAATTCGTTGCTGCGGGAGCGCCTGGCGGACAACATAGGCATGGCTGGGCAAGATCAGATAAACACGCTGGCAGCGAACCAAAGTATTGTGGTCACCGTGCCGGGCAACACTCGCTTTTATATCGTGGTGGAAAAAGGGAGTTCAGATCAACAAGCTGGAAAGGCAGGAGTGCGCCCGGCTGAGGCCAACAACGTAGGCCTTGCCGGGGGTAAGGTCCCGAGCCTAGAAGAACTACGAGAACTGATGCAGCTCAAGAATGAGTTAAACCAGATGTACTTGCAGACGAGTTCGCAGCAGGCAACGGCGCAGCAATGAGCGGGCGAACAGCTATGGAACCCAATTGGAAACCCTTGGAGAATAGGCTGGGCGCTGCGCGGTGCGTGGGGTTCATGTTTATGGGCCGCGTGAATGGTATCAATCTCTACAAGCACGGAATCAGTCGCAGTTATCTGAACCTGGATGATGATGGGAACTGCTTCGTTGCCGGGAAGCGCGGATGCTACCTCCTGGCGGACTTCGACCATGAGATTTCGAAGTTGGAGGGGTGTTTGAAAGGCTTGCGAGCGACTCTGGAGACGTCCTACGACGAAAGTTTCATGGCACAAAAGCGGGAAGCCCTGCGCCAACAGGGGGTCTCCTTGCTGACGATTCAAGTCGAACCAGACGAAGTGACGATCCACTGACCCTCCCCACTCGTTTTACCTGATCAGTAGCTGAGCGGATCTGGCATCCGGCACGAAAATGGGCTAAAGTAGGCCATTATAGGGATGGCTACGTTTATGCGGCCCTGGTTGGATTGGCTAGACTGGTTGAAGTGGGACTGCATAGGCGCTGGGATCGTCGGCAGAATCCTCGGCCTGTGGTTCAGGGTTTGTGTCTCCGTGATTAGAGGGTTGTTTCGGTTCGTGCAAGGACGCCTGCGAGATTTTGTAGCCTACATCTCAAATCACAGTGATTTCGAAACTCCCAATCGACAATTGTCGGCCGGGTCCTCGCCACTCGGAAAACTCGGCAAGACTACCATCTCGACGTTGTTGACGCTGGTAGTGTGGCGAATAATCACCCTGAAGGCAGTCTGGGTCGCCGCTGGTGAAAGTGGTGATCGGATTCTAACGGCCATCCTCCTGTTTGTAAGCGCCTCATGGGTAATCTCGTTGGTCTGGATTTGTTTCTCGAAGTCAAGACAAACGGAGATCCCTGCCGCTACTACTACTCGCCCCCGGAGCAAACCCAGATACACCAGATCAACTCGCGCAAGAGCGAGTTGATCGCTTCATCACCTGCCGAGCAGATTCCAGTTTTCGGAACGTAATCTACACCGAAGCATCCCTTGTCTGTTGAGCCCGCGCTCCTTTGATCACAGCTTCTTCATTCCACTCTTCTTTTCCTGAATTCGTGTGTCTCCCGAGGATTTGTTGGCAGTCGTTTGACAGAACTTTCTTTTGGCTCTACTTTCCCGCGCATCGATCGTTCCTCAAATCGGTTTTCCAGCGGTCAGGAACGGCGAGCAGAAAGGAGGGCATAGTCGATGAAACTCCAAGCCAATGCGAGGGGAAGGACGCACGTTGCGTTGCTCGCTCTTGCGCTCATCACAATTGGACAGTTTATGTGGGCGCAGAACCTGGGTTCTGCTCCGGCCTCAAACGTGGCAGTTCAAGGGCAAACGGGCGCGCAACCAGAAGGTGCGTTCCTGAACTTCATCAATTGGGTGGGTAACGTAATCGCTCCAGTCGGAGCCGGTGGCGCGGTCTTAGGCGCCGTGGTTTCCTGGCTGACCGGACGTGGCTTCGGTCGCTGGCTATTCGCGGCCGCAGCTCTGCTGGCAATCTCCGGTGTCACGCGCCTCATCGAGTTCTGGATCACGAATGGAACAGGTGGAGTGACATAACCAAGCACAACCAACCCGCAAGTTTGATGCGCAGGCAGCCCGCCAGACCGGATCAAGCGGGCGACGGCTGCCTGCAAAATTCAACCGAAATCGCACGCTCAAGGCGTAAGCATATGCCGACACCGCAACTACTGAACGACGTCATCTCGCTCTTGCTCTTGTTAGCGCCGTCCGCGGCCCTAGTTTCACTGGTGCTGGCCGGGGTGACCCTGCGACGCGAGGGAGGGACGGTATTCGCCATCGGTGGCGGATTCACGAAGTGGATGTTCTGGGCGGTGGTGTTTCTCACGTTGCAGCCGCTGCTCACCTGGTTTTCTTCGTTCGGAATCAATATGCCCCTGCCAGGCGGCGGAATTAGCACGCCATGGCTAGCCAGCATTCAGTCGGACGTGGCGTCGTTTGTCGCCAACTTCGTCGTAGGGCGGATCGTGCCAACGCTCGCGGCATTCTTCGTGCTGCGCGCGATTCTTGACACCGCGTCGGGTGAACACCCGCTGCCGTCGATTATTGCTGCGATGTTCTTGCTGGGAACGCAGACAAGTTTCAACCTGATCCAGAGCTACAACACCCAGAATAAGTTCGCGACAGCGGACGTACTGGATAGCCTATGGAATCACTTGGCTGGAACGATCATGCCGATCGCAGCCGTCCTGGCTCTGGTGGGTGCGATCTTGAACTTTGCGACGCGCAAACCGTTCATGCGTTTGGTTGCGGTCGCGCTGGCCTTGCTGTGTGTTTCGGGAATCTGGAAGCTGGTCGTGGCGATGGTGTCGTAGGAAAAGAAGATGAACTTCTCTCAAATGTCGTTCGACAACGGGATCTTGCATCTCGCGAACTGGGTCGGAAACGTCATCATGCCGACGATTGCGGCTGTGTTCATCATCATGGCGATCCTCGAGTTTTCAAAGGGACAGGAATTCTCCCACAGCATGTATGGAGCCTTGGCGTGTTTGATGGTCTCGGGTCTCACACGCGCTCTCGAAAAGTTCGCATCCCAGGCGGCGTGGAATAACCCGGACGTCTACTGGATGGCCCTGGTGACCATGATCAACTGGGTCGGCAACGTGATCCTGCCCGTGTACGCGGCGGCCCAGGTCGCAATCGGGGCATTGCGAATCGGCATGTTCTCGTACATCCACCCCACAAGTAGCTGGATGCGTCATTTCCTCGCGGCCGGCCTATGCCTGATGGTGTCGGGGTTGCTCCGCTTGGCCGAATTCTTCGTGACACACGGCACTGCCGGGGTGACCTAAAGGAGAAGAATCGATGGCTCTCGAAGTAACGCCGGTGTACCGCAACCTCCGCACGCGGGTAACGTTTGCAGGTCTCGAAGCAGAAGACTTGTTCGCCATCCTGGCCGTAGCCGTGGTGATGAACATCGTTGGGAGATTTCTGAATCGGGAGATGTTTGGCCTGCCCATGAACATGGTGCTGCAGTACATCGTTCCCATCCTGAGTGTCCCGGCGCTGATGCTGTTCAAGTACGGCAAGCAGCGCGGCTACCTCTTGGATTGGGTGATGTTTCACACCAAGCCGCATGTCTATTCGGCGCTTGAGCGGGACCGTGAACTGACGCGGGAGTACGTGGGAGACTGAGGAAAACAAAGATGCCGCTGACGGTTCAACAGCACGACAGAAGCCTGGCGCAACCGCCATTGTGCGAGCAGTTGAAGGTGCGGGACATCGTCGATGACCTGCTCATCCAGGTGAATGGCTCCTTCGTGGCCGGCTACAACGTCAGCGGGATTAACTCCTACTACGCGAGCGACGAGGAACGGAACCGCACGAAGCTGTCGCTCGAAGCCTTGGTTCGGTCTCTCCCGGAACGCTCCATGCGGTTGCAGGCTCGATTTGAAATCGCGGAAGGGACAGGGGACCTGATAGGGCGCTACCACCGGGAGCAGCGGAATCCCAGCCCGGTGTTGCAGGCTCTGGACCGGGAACAGTCGGACGCCTGGCTGAAAAAGGATGCCGACGGCTTCTACCTCCGGCATTTCCTCCACATGTACTTCATTTGGGACCCGAGAGTCCATCATCAATCCCCGGATCTTGAGTGGAAGAAGAAGATGCGCGGCGGCAGTCTCAGCATGTCGCAAACGAAATGCATCGAACGCAGCCGCCGCGAGCACGAAGATCTCGTGGCGGAGTTTCGCAGCTTGATGGCGGGCGTGGAGGCGACCCTGCAATCGACCGGCATGAAGCTCACGCGGATGTCCGGCGACGATCTCTTTCTCGAAATCAAGAGAGCCCTTCATCCTCGTGGAAACGATGTTGTTCCCTACCGGCGCCCGGAAGCGTCGATCTTCTACGAGAGCGCACGCAGTCAGATCGCGAACGTCAACATCGAGGACGAACTCGACGAGTACATAAAGATCGGGGGCCTGTTGTATTCCTTCGTGAGCCTGAAAGATCTGCCCGACGCGACCTTTCCCGGAGTTTTGCGCCAACTGGTGGTCACGGACTTTCCCATCGTGATCAACGCTGAGATTGTCCTTCCGGACCAAACCAAGTCGGTCAAGCAATACAAGAGCCGGCTGCGGAAAATGACCGCGGCGCAGAAAGATATGCATGGCGGCTTCCGGTTGAATGTCGATGCGCAGGTTGCAGAACATCAGCTGGTCAAGGTTCTGCAAGACCTGATTTCGAGCTCGCTGAAGTCCTGCGAGATGAGCCTGACCATCGCCGTCCGGACCTCGCGTCCGGCGCGCAACCGGATGGAAGCCGAACAAGCGGAACGCATGCTGGCCGACCGCCGGCAAAGGGTTTTGCACGCCATCACGCGGATGAACGGCGCGCGCGGCATCGCGGAGACACTTGCTCAAAAGCGGTTCTTGTTCTCAGGTTTGCCGGGTCAGGCGGAAGCCAACAAGCGCGAACTGGACGTGCTTACTCTCCACGCGGCAGATCTCCTGCCAGTCGAAATGCCATGGAGCGGCACCCCGAATTCTCCCTTGATGCTGTTCGAGACCCCTTATCGGCAGCTCATCCCGTTCTCGCCCTTTGATCCAGCCCTGGGTGACGCCAATCAGCTCATTATGGCCAAGAGCGGCGGCGGGAAGACCTTTATGACGCAGGGTTTTCTGCTGATGATGGCCCGCGCCAAGCCCCTGATTTCCATCCTGGAGAGGGGTGATTCGTACGAACCGCTGGTCGAACTCATGGGCGGGCGTGTCATCAACGTGGACCTCGATGGCAGGGAGACGCTGAATCCATGGGACCTGCCGGCAGGAGAAACCGCACCAAGCAACGAAAAGACCGCCTTTCTAAAAAACCTTACACGGCACATGATCGGCGAGAGCCCAGGGGCCGACACGGCGCTCCTTGACAACGTCCTAACTGATGCCATTCCGCGGGTTTACAGGCGTTGTGCAATCCGTTACTCAAACCCAATACCAACCTTCAACGACTTGCGCGAGGAACTCGCGAACTGGCGGGACGCCGAGAAGATGCAGCGCACGATGGACGAAGCGCGTCTTGCCGCGATCAAGTTGCGCTCGTGGACGGGAGAGAGTGGCATCTACGCGAACCTCTTCGACAGACCCACCACGATGCAACTGGATAGCGACTGGCTGTTCTTCAACGTCGAAGGTCTCGGCTCCGATCCGAGGCTTGAAACAGCAATGAGCATGCTCGTCGCGGCCGCGATGGCCTCGCGAGCCACTGGCAAGATGGGGCGACCGAGCATCACCGTGCTGGATGAGTGCTGGTTTTTGTTGGATTCCCCAGCATTGGCGCCTGAAGTAGTACAACTCTTCCGGACGGCCCGCAAGCGGAACTCGAGCGTCTGGGGTATCAGTCAGACTGTAGAAGATTTTGTTGGGACCGAGTCCCAGCCCCGCCCGCACGGACCAGGCATCCTCAAGAATGCAAGTACGAAGATCATCGGTCAGCAGCCGGGCGACGTCAGCGCGCTCGTGAACCACCTCTCCCTGAATCCAGTGGCAGTGGGCCAAGTCAAGGAGTTTGGCGCACCCCGAAAAGGCCGAAGTGCTGACGTGTTGCTGGTCCTCGGGGAGAAAGCGGAGACGACGCAGACCATACGCATCGTGCCAACGCCGCTCTCTTATTGGATCTGTACTACGTTTCCGCGCGAAAGGAAATACCGCGCCTGGTTTCTAAACAAATTTGTCAGCCGTCCGTTGCTCGAATGCTATCAGGATATCGCCCAGCGGTTTCCGCAAGGACTCGCGGACGTAACTCCACTGCCGGAAGAATTGTCGGGAGCAGTGGCGGCAACAGCCAGCGAGCGGAAAGAAAGACAGGCAGCCGAGGCACAAGCGTGATGGGCCTGAAGGGATGATCAGAGCGCGACAGAGAGTTAGTCGAGTTCGGTTGGAGTCAGGAGGCAATGAAATGCACTATTTGCTATACGCCGTTTTGTTTTCAGCATTCGCGTGGATGGTTCTGACCGTGAATGGTCGCCGCCGTGTGCTAGCCCTGACCCTGGCTGGCGTCATGGTAGTCACGTTGGTGGTGATTCCACTGATCGGTCCCCTTATTCTGTAACACTCCCAGAGTTAGTTTCCGACGGTTTTGAGCCTGGCAAATCGCCCTTGCAAGCGATTTGGCAGGCGAACTCACTCGGCGTTCGTTCTCCCAGAGATCGGTGAGGACGACTGTCAT
>DASREM010000024.1:0-82459 GCA_035652095.1 Terriglobales bacterium
ATGACAGTCGTCCTCACCGATCTCTGGGAGAACGAACGCCGAGTGAGTTCGCCTGCCAAATCGCTTGCAAGGGCGATTTGCCAGGCTCAAAACCGTCGGAAACTAACTCTGGGAGTGTTACAGAATAAGGGGACCGATCAGGGCTTAAATAGCGCCCGTGTACGAATGCGGGTTTCGGAGAGCAGGTCGTCCACCATTTCCCTGAGTTCGTTGGCGAGCCAGTAGTCAACAGGAGCAGCAAAGCCTGCTTTGGGCTGTCGCAGGATTTCTTCCGGCAAAGTTCTCTTCATGGCTGCGCGCAGAATGTGCTTCGTGGTCGGGCGCAGGAATCCCTTCAGCTTCATGCGCGGAGGAATATTTCGAGCGGCGAACTCCGCAAGCTCGCGATCCAGAAATGGCACGCGCACTTCGACCGATGACGCCATGCTCATCTTGTCGTTGTAGGTAAGGTTCAAGCTGGCCATGAAGATCTTGGTATCGAGGTACAGCATTTGGTTCAGGAAATCGGCGTGGCGCACTTTTTCGAAGCTCTTGTGATGGCAAGCAGCGGCGTTGAAGCTGCCGATTTCTTGCGCGACGTCCGGTTGATAAAGCATCGCTTTCTGTGCATCATCCATGTATGTGCAGTTCATGATGAAGCGCTCGATGGAGGGTAGCGATGCGCTTTTGCGCATCTTTTTGAGCAGCTTGATTGGGCCTTTGAGAAAGGTCCCTCGCATTGTGGGAATCCGGTCAATCGACGATTCAACCCCTCCGCGGACCGCAGAAGGCACTCTGCGATAGACGCTGGCCCAGCGTTGTGCGACATGCTTGCGATATCCGGCAAACAGCTCATCGCCTCCGACGCCGGAGAGCAACACGGTGGATTCTTTCTTAGCTTCGCGACACACCAAATAGGCTGTGATGATTGCGGGATCGGCAACAGGCTCATCCATGTGCCACATCAACGAGGGTAAGAGTCCGGCAACATCGGGCTCGACTATGATGCGGTGGTTTTCGCAACCGAGACGGCGGGCAAGGCGGGAGGCCACCTCCGGATCATCGAGCGTGCTCTCGCCAACGCGATACTTCGCTGGAAACGTAATCGTGTAGGTGCATACTGGATGGTTCGTCTGCGCCACCATGGCAGCCACGATGCTCGAGGAATCCAGCCCCGCACTAAGAAATGCGCCCACAGGTACATCGCTGACCATCTGCGCCTTCACTGACCGGTACAAGCGCTCCCGCACTTCCTCCACCAGCTCAGGCTCCGACTTCGCGTAGCCTGCATTCTCAGGAGGGAACTCCAGATCCCAATAGCGGGTGATCTCTAACTCGCCTCTTTTCCAGAGTGCGTGGTGTCCAGCGGGGAGCGTGAAGATTCCGCGAAATATGGTTCCTGGATCGGGCACCCACAGAAAGGTGAGGTATTGGTGAAGTGCTTGCCAATCCATCTCTGCCTGAATGCCGGGCACCTGCAACAGCGCCTTCACTTCCGATGCAAAGGCTAAACCGGGGCCATGCTGCGCATAGTAGAGTGGCTTTACACCGAAATGATCTCGGGCGAGAAACAAGGCCGGCGAATTTCCGCGCAGATCGCAAATCGCAAATGCGAACATGCCATTCAAACGGCGGACTGAATGCGGTCCTTCTTCCTCGTAAAGGTGAAGCACAACCTCGGTGTCGGTGTTCGATACGAACCGATGCCCTTTGCTCTGCAGTTCAGCGCGCAAGGATGCAAAGTTATAGATCTCGCCGTTGTAGGTGATCCATAGAGAGCCATCCTCATTGCACATTGGCATGTGACCGCTGGCTGAAAGGTCGAGGATGGCGAGTCTGCGACTGCCAAGCCCGAGGTATGATCCATCGGGAAAGTGCATGTCCCATGTGCCTGAATCGTCGGGCCCGCGATGCGCCTGGAGCTTTGTCATTCGCTCCAAGGTCTGCTTGTTTCCGCAATTCACCAACCCGCTAATCCCGCACATCGATCACACCCGCCCTTTTCTTAGCTCGTAGATTTTTGCTTTTGTGTGGAAGACCTGGAGTCCCTGGAACACGCAATAGATCAGTCCCGGAACGCCATCGAGAAATCCGAGACAAAGGACGTATCTATAGAAGAACAAGAAAAGCGAAGCCCCAGGAACACGCAAAAAGGTTTTTTTCAACCAGCGACGTCGTTGCGCCTGAGTACCCAGGAGCGATGGCGGCAGATCCACGACAGAGTTCGCGGCTTCGGACCAAACTCTGGACTCCCAGTTTGAATACTCGTCATGCTTTTGAATGTAGCGGGAAAGAGATTCGACGTTGTGGTGAATGATGGGATTCTTCAACTTCGAAGTGCGTCCATCTACCACGACGTGCTCATGCACTTCCATATCGCACATGGAGCTATCCTGATCAGGCAGCCGACACTCGTAACGGCCTCGTCCCCGCCGGAAAAGGGAGAGTTTGTAGAAATTCGCCCCACAGTGACGCAGTTGTTGCCCCAGGAAGTGCATCTGCAATTCGAGATAGTAGCCGTCAAACTTGGAGGTTCGGATCGCGCGGGAAATCTCTGCGGCCAGTTCGGGGGTAAGGGCTTCGTCCGCATCCAGCAACAACACCCAATCGAAGGCCAGGGGCAGAGTATCCATCGCCCACTGACGTTTCTTGGGCCAACCTCCCTGATAATGGAAGCGCACGACCGTCGCCCCATAGGCCCGCGCAATCTCCCGGGTCTGGTCACTGCTGTTCGAATCAATCACGTAGATTTCACCTGCGTCGCGCAGCGATTCCAGACAGCGGGGTAAGTTGCGGGCCTCGTTGCGGGCAGGCACGATGACGCTCACCGGCAACTTCGCGGCGAGCATTTTCGATCGCTCTAAGTGAAGGACCTCATCCAGCGCATGCATTCGGGGTAATGGAAAACATCTTACATGGAAGAGTCCGGCACTCCGAGCGGTAAAGGCGCCAGGTGTTGCACTTTTTGGTATGTCCCCCTGCTACGGAGTGATGGACTGCAGTTCGCACCACCGTTGAAGAACATAAAGCGACCAGGGGCGGGACCAGGAAGTGCGTCTCGCGCAGAAATCTGACCAGACTTGCCGCACCGCGTTGATGTCCAGGATGGAGGCAAGCGGCCCTCGGCAGAGGCGGTCTAAGCCGCCTTGCACCTCTGACCGCAGCTCATCCCGTAACCAGTGTTCGAATGGCAGCGTAAATCCACGCTTACGGCGATGCACGATTTCAGGAGGCAACTCATGGTTGAGTGCTTTGAGAAGCACTGGTTTTGGCGTGCTGGCGCTGATTTTCCACGTCCCCGGCAATGCGAAGACGCTCTCCGCGAGCCGGTGATCAATCAGCGGAACACGCACTTCCAATCCGTGGGCCATGCTCATCACATCGGCATCCCTGAGCAGGGTGTTGAGCATGTAGCACCGCGACTCAAGGAACGACACGCGGTTAATCGGGTCGGCGCCGGTAACATGATTCAGCGCGGCCAGCAGGGGAGCGCTTGCCCTGCTCTCTTCATGCTTCGACAGCAGCAATCGATCTCGCTGGCGATGGGTGAATACTGAACGCGACAAGAAGTAGGGATGAAGCAAGCGCCCGTTCTCGCGTGCTAATTCTGCCAATTTGCGGTTCTGGTCCTTAGCTGGAGAAATGCACTCAAAGAAATCGGCACAGGGTCTTCTCAGCCCCTGCGGCAAGTGTTTCCATGAAGAAACGAAGCGCTCCATTTTCGGAACGCTGTGGAAGGTGGAATAACCCGCAAACAGCTCGTCGCCCCCGATACCATTCAGAGCGACCTTGATACCGGCGGCGCGTGCGGCGCGCGAGATCACATAGGTATTCAGCCCATCAATGGTTGGCTGATCCATCGCGCCCAGAAATTCAGGAATGTTCTGCAGAGCCTCTTTTTGGGAAAGTAGAATCTCGTGATGGTCGGTTTTGAGTCTGTCGGCCACCAGTCGCGAATACGCAGCCTCGCTGTAGTCGGCCTCGCGGAATACGATCGCGAAGGTGCTAACGCTTGAGCCTCCATGGCGAAGCACGGTGACCAGGCTGCTGGAGTCAATTCCTCCCGACAAAAAGACTCCCAGGGAAACATCGCTCACGGTTTGCATGCCCACAGACAAGTGCAGATCTTGCTGCACCTCTGCTTCCAGCCACATTCGCGAACCTTTGGGAATTTGATCAGCTTGTGGGAAATCCCAATACACCTGGTGCCGTAGGGTGTCCGCCGTCCATGTCAAGAAGGAGCCTGGCTGTAAGGCAGAGATTCCCTGGACCATCGTGTTCGGGTCGTACACCGACCCGAACTGCAGGTAGTTGATTAGCCCCGCCGGGTCGAGTTTCCGATCAAGCAATCCGGTTTCCAGCAATGTCCGGATCTCGGAGGCGAACAGGAAATACTCTCCTCGGGTCGCGAAATAAAATGGCTTGATGCCCATCGGATCTCGAGCCATGAACAGCCGATGGGCTCCGGCGTCCCAGATAGCGAAGCTGAACATCCCGCGAAATCGCTCGAGGCAAGATTCGCCCCACACGGCATAAGCTTTCAAAAGAACTTCTGTGTCGCAATTGGTGCGAAACTGCGCTCCTTGGCGGCAAAGCAGTTCTCGCAGGGTCCTATAGTTGTAGATTTCGCCATTGAAGACAATCCAGTTGCCCGTCTCTGGGTCCTGCATGGGTTGATGACCAAGCGGGGAGAGGTCGAGAATCGCGAGACGGCGATGAGCGAAGCCGACTTCAAGCGGTTGTGGCGCGTTCTCCCGGATCAGGATGGTGCCGGAATCGTCCGGCCCGCGATGCGCAAGCGACCGCGTCGCGCGCTCCAACAGTTCTGGAGGGACGCTGGCTTTATTGCTTGCAATGCCGAAGATTCCACACATTAGCCGTTGAACCTCTAACGCTTACGACCGAGAACCTGGTACTGGGCCCCGAATGGCAGTGCTGAAACATACGGCTCAATGACGCGCAACTTCCGCAAAAACCGAGGAAACAGGAATAAGAAGTTTACCGACAGGATCTGAAAACCACTCTCGAGGAGCAACTTTCTCGCTTCTCTCGATGCGACCGGGATTGCATCGCGGTCGAATTCACAGCGAGACATGACATATCGTGTTCCTGGATTGAGCGGGTTGTTCTCCCACAAGGCGAGGACTCCGCCCGGGCGCAAACAGTCGCGGATGTAAGAAAGAGCAGCCGGCCTCTCCGCCTTCAAAATGTGATGAAACACACCATTGCAGTAGGCAAGGTCATTCGTGTCCGGCGGGCCATACTCTCCAGGATCAAGAAAATGGCAGTGCGGACTTTTGTGAGACGATCGAGCAATCTCCAGCGACTTGCGGGAAACATCAAGTCCGGTCACCGAATCGAGGCGGAGCACCTGGCGGAGTAACTCGGTCGTGTCTCCGGTGCCACAACCGTAGTCGACCCCGAAGCGCGGCTTCTCTCCGAGTTTCTGTAGGCATTGGGCCAGGAAGGTGACTCTGCGCTGTGCGAAGAAGTGCCTGCTTTCTCCCGTGATTGAGAGCGCCTGCTTCAGGTCTTCGTCATATGTGCGCGCATGACGATCAAATTGCGAGTTCATTTTCGGTGCATTCCGAGCACGCTCAGAAAGAAGCTGGCAAAAACTGTTTGTGCACCCAGCGTAAGACACAGCACCGCCGGAATCACCGTATGAAGCGTTCGCGAGTAATCGAGAGGACCAAAACCGTGGACTTTCCAAACATTCACAGCATAGACCGAAAGCGCGAGTCCCACGATTGACAGAATTGAGCCCACCATTAACCCGGCCTCAAGGTTGATATAGTGAAAGATGCGGGTCAGCCAGGGTACCGGAGGATGCAAACCCTCGGAAATGGCAAAACTTTTGGAGAATATGGCGAACGCGATGGATTGAAAACCGAGAAGAATAGCGATGGCACAGTAGAGCAGCGTGTTGACATCAAAGGTGACTTGCCCAACCCGGCGCGGGCCGGGCAAGAGCCATATCCCGGCCCCGAGCCCAACCACCATGAGAGCGAGTCCGGGATAGAGGAACAACCAGCGTGGACTATACAGCAGGAAGAAACGCAGTGTCCGCCAGCCATCGCGCCAGGTGCGCAGGTGCGGCGGGCGCGTGCGTCCATCCGGAGAGAGCGTGATCGGCACCTCCGCGACCTTCATACCGAGCAGATTGGCCTTCACGATCATCTCGGTGGCAAATTCCATCCCGGTCGTGCGCAGATCCATGCGCTGGTATGCGTCTTTGCTGAATCCACGCATCCCGCTGCAGAAGTCGCCGCAAGAGCCTCCGAAAAACAACCGGCCCAGCCGCGTCAGAACGGGGTTCCCGACATAACGGTGCAGGAAAGGCATAGCGCCGCGCCGTATGCCTCCGGCAAACCGGTTCCCGATGACCAGATCGGCCCCGGAACGCAAACGCTCTAGAAACTGCGGGACATGAGCAAAATCGTAGCTGTCATCCGCATCGCCTATCACCACATACTGTCCAGAGGCAGCTTCAATTCCTCCCATTAAAGCGCTGCCGTATCCGCGCGACTCGACATTCACGACTTTTGCGCCTAGGCGGCGGGCGAGGTGCGCTGAATTGTCGGTGCTGGCATTATCGGCCACGATGATTTCCGCCCGGATTTGCGCGGCTTGCACTGCACGCTGCGCCTTGAGGATGCAGGACTCGAGTGTCTCCGCCTCGTTGAGGCACGGCATCACAATGGAGAGTTCCGGTATCGCCGTTGGATCGGTAGAAACACTCGCGTTGCCCGACTTTGGAGTGGTGGAAGATGCCACTTCACAGATTCCTGATGCTTGATCGAACCAAGAAAGAAGTCAGGCTTTCATACCACGTCACGGAGGGAATGGCAAAATCCGCGCCTAGGAGCTAAGCGCAATGCGCTCTACAGTTCTGACCTTCGAGCAGGCATTGTGCCAGGTACACGACCTCGCGAGCGTGTTTGGCCCAGCTGAACTCGCGAGATCGGGCGCGAGCACGGGTAGACAGCTCTTCGTATCGGCCCCGCTCCTGCATCACCTTCAAGACCCCCACGGCCAGTTCCTCAGCAGAAAAACGATTGAAGAACACTGCCGACTCAGCGCAAATTTCCCTATGCACACCAATGTCTGATGCCACAATGGGCAACCCACTTGCCATCGCTTCGACCAAAGGGTGGGCAAACGATTCTGCATACGCCGCCGTTACATACAGATGACAAGACCGGTACAAGTCAGGCAGTTGCTCGCGCGGTATCATCCCCAGTTCCACAACTTCTTCCCGGACGCCCAGGCTTCGCACCAGGGTCGCCGCTCCCTCGGCACGGTATGCTCCGGGATTTTCTGAGGAACAGAACTTGCAGGTAAGAAATAGCTTGAATTTCTTCTCCGGCGCTTGCCGTTTCAAGAGCGCCAGCCCGCGCAGAAGGGTCTCAAAATTGCGATAGTAATTGTAGTGGCTCACCAGAAGGAGACGAACGCAATCTTGAGCAGCATCCAACTCCTTCTGAACGGAAGCGGACAGCGGTTTTGTGCGAGAGGTGAACTGATCGAGATCGAAACCGTGGTGAATGGCAATGACATCGCGGCCGGTCTGGGCCCGCAAATCGCTTGCAAAGGCTGCGCTCGGAGCTACCGTAACGTCCGCCCATCGAATCGAGCGCTTCGCCAGCGCACCTTTGACCTTGGTGTCCAACCAGATCGCGTAATGCTGCCGCCGTAAAAGGTCACGGCAAAAATCGCCTGAAGTGTAAAGCGCATTTCGTGAAAGCAGGATCTGCGGGACAGGGGAATTCTTCAGCGCAAAATTTCCCGCCGAGATCAAGACATCGATGCCCAGACGGCTGATAATTTGAGGGATCGCTCTCTGTTCCCGCCAGAATCGCGCCGCGCTTCCTCTATTCGCCGGAAACTTCACCCAGATCACATCGCTCATCTCTGGTATTTCTTGGAGCCCCGGTGGCACCAGGACGCTCAGTCTTATGCCCGGGACGGAAGCCAGGCTGGGCACGGCGTGCTTTAGATAGGTCAATCCGCCGCCGGCGGTAGCTGCAACCGTGTTCAGAAGAATTCGCATGTGAAAAGACCGAATTCTGCGCGCGTCATGCTGTTGCAACGGCGCAATTCAGGGTCGCCGCGGCAATACCCGCAGCACAATTCATGGGTGAATGTCGAGAGATCAGTTCCAGGCTCCTGTTACCCATAGCTCGCCGCAACTCAGGATCGTGCGCCAAGCGCGTGATCGCAGCTCCTAGTTCCCCGACATCGCCAGGACATACCACGCAACCATTCCACTCATTTCGAACCAGATCGGACACACATCCTGCAGCCGAACTGGCGATGACTGGAAGCCCGCAGGCCATGGCCTCATTGACCACTAGCCCCCAGGGATCGGTGCGAGTTGGAAACACAAACATCTCCGCTAAGCCGTAATAGGCAGCCAGGTCGTCGCGCTGAACGAAACCTGCGACGTTTATCCGCCCGGTCACCAGTCGCGCGGCCCGAGTCTCGATTTCCTGTCGCAGGGGGCCGTCTCCCACGATGACGAGGCTCAACTGGGCTCGGAGTGGTTCACAAAGAGCTTCATAGGCCTGCACCAGGTCACGAACGCCTTTTTCCGGCACCAGCCTGCCGACGAACAGCAGAAATCGCGATGGAAGCCCATGAACTTTCCGGTACAGCCAGGGCTGCGCAACCGCGGCGCTTGCCCGAGCGCTGAAAACTTCATTGGCCACCGCATTCGGAGCCGTCGAGATATTCTCATCCGGAACACCAAAACCTCGCACATATTCTCGAGACGACGTTCCGGGCACGATAAATCCGTCGCAGCCTTCCACGAACTTCTTTTTCAAGAACTCCACCGGGATCTTCCCGCTGCGCTGGTCTTGCAAAGTGCTTTCAATCCACAGCAGGAAAGGAGTGTGACTGCGCCGTGCCCAGGCCATGGCCTGCCACGAAGCCAGGTAGTTGTACCCGCCGCACACCACCACGTCGGGAGAAGCATGATTTAAAGCAGCTCTCAGGCCTTGGTTCAACAGCACGTTGTGCGCACCGAGCCGCCTCCGCCATGACGGAAGAACCTCATAGGAGAAAGCGATCTCATCCAGGTAAATATGCCAATCACGCAGGCCAGGATCAGTCTCGGAAAGAAAAATCACGTGCAAGTCGATTCCAGGCTCCTGGGCTAGCGCATTGAAGACGGGAATACGATATGGCGCAATGATCTCGGTAATCACCACCAGCCGGGTTTTCATAGCAAACATTCCCGGTAAACCTCGGCCAACTGATCTGCCTGCTGTTGCAAGGTGAAGCCGTTCAGAATCGTGCGCCTCGCATGAATTTCGATCTCATGTTGCCGTTCGGGATCTGCGAAGACACCTAAGAGTATTTCTGCGAGAGCGATCTCATCGTTGGGATCAACAAGCCAGCCGTTTAGCCCATGGCGGATCACTTCATCTATGCCCTGTCCGCGACATGCGACCACCGGCTTCCCGCTTGCCATGGCCTCCAGGTAGACGCAACCGAGCCCCTCGTATTCACTCGGCAGGACAAACACGGTGCAATTGCGCAGTGCCCGCGCTACCTGGGATCGATTCCGACGCCCAAGCCATTCGACTGAATCAGAAATCTCCCATTTTTCCGCCAGGCTTTTGAGGCGAGTCTCTTCGGGACCTTCGCCGATGATTTGACAACGCACGCCCGGAAATTCACGGCGCAGCCTCGCGAACGCTTGCAGTAAAACCTTGTGCCCCTTTGTCGGAATCAAGTTTCCGACCGCGAGAAGGATTGGTGATCCGCTGAGCGAGGCGGCCGGAGTGAACTGTTCACAATCCACCCCGTTATAGATCACCTGTGTACGCGTACGTGCCTCGACCTGCAACACAGCACGCTCGACCTTCTTGCTGACGCAGATTACTCGCTGAGCCGCCGAGTAAATCTGTCTCGAAATTCCTTCGCACAACCAACCCGCCGCTCCCCCCACCTGTCTTCGCGATGACGCGTCCAGACCGTGCACTGTCACAACGAATGGGATGCGCAATTCCTTGCCCAGTAACCACGCAGCATGTCCGCACGGCAGGGCGGAATGGGCGTGGATCAAATCCACTGGATGCCTGGCATGGAGCGCAGAAAGTTTCTCCCGCAACGAGTAAAACAGAAGCTTACCGGCACTTGGCAATCCTAATCCTCGGGGCAACGAAAAGAAGCGAACCCGGTCTGCCGGAAACTCTGCGATGCCAAGTTCGGCACTTCGGTAGAACGGTTGTGCCACGAAGACGCTGGCCTTCACGCCACAATTCTGAAGGGACCGCACGGGTTCGGCGATGAAACACCCTGAGGCCGGATTTCCTTCGGATGGATAGAACGGCGCCAGCGTTAAAACGTGAGGCGAACTCTGCCCCCTTGTGCCTAGCACTGCCGGGAGTACTGCTGACCAGGTCATCGTGGTTCAACCTGCGTGAACACAGGCTGCCCGGAATACGAGATGTTGCCAGTTGCCATCACATGCTCAAAAGCCTGCTCCCAGCAGCGAGTCACTTGCGTCCACTCGAAGCGCCGGGAATGCTCGACGGCGGCGGCTGAGAACCTTTGTCGAAGATCTGCATGGTTGAGCAGCAGGTCAAGGTTGCGACCAAGATCCTCCTCAGAATTCGCCAGAAAACCCGTCCGGCCGTGTACCACAAATTCCGGACGGTAAACATTCATGGCAACCGCCGGTAAGCCGCATGCAGCAGCCTGTCCCAGCACCTGCGGATGACCCTCAATCATGCTTGGGAACAAGAATACGTCGGCCTGCCTCATCTGCTCACCGAGCGCCGTAGAAGTCAGGTGGCCGAGAAAAGTCAGATTGCGACAATCCAGTTCATTCGCCAGTTTCCGGCAATTCGACTCTTGCTCTCCGACACCGGCGATTCGAAACTGGACCTGGGGCCAGCGCGCGGCACTTCTGACAAAGAGATCTGGCCTTTTATAGGGCCGCAAAGAACCGGCAAACAGGACCACCAGTTTCTTATTAGCATTGAAATCGCGCTCGGAATTCGGAAAGAAGTATCGAACATCGATGCCGTCGTACACGGTCCCGGTCGTGACATTCCAATGCTGGCGAACCAATTCCGACAGGTAAGCGCAATTTCCGTAAACAGCGTCGGCTTCGCGAACATTGCGATCCAGGGTGCGGCGTGGCGGGCCGTTATACAACCCTCCTGACACCACGTAGGTGACCACTTTCGTTTGCAATCGAAGCAGCCGCCGAAGTTTAAGGAAGGCCGCATCGAGCGGCCCTTCCCGTGGAAAGAAGTAGATATCCGGCGGCGCGCATAACAAGCGCGTGATGCACCGAACGCTATTCCCGTGTCGCCGCCAGCGAAGCAGTTCCACATTTTCCAATCTAGAGATTCGCTGGTCCGTATCTCCTTCATGCAGCATGACAATGCGGAAACGTTCTGGAGAGAGCCGGCATACCACTTCTTTCACGGTCAGGTTTTGCGCGTTGGAATCACTCTCATCTGCGAACGATGGAGTGAACACTGTAATTTTGGCCGGACGTCGAGTCATCCTCGTCTACGGTCACGTGTATGCAGATTTCGCGAGCGAATGCGGCCATTGTAGTTGAAGTTGGCGTAGTTTCGAGCGCAACCCGGAGAGGGTATCTCGTTGGTTCACAGATCGTTCCAGGTGATCGAGAGCGACCTCCAGCAGCCTTCGACGCGTTGTGAACTCTACATTCTCCGCGATTGGACGGAGTTCCTTCGGGTCCGCCTCCAAATCGAACAGTTCTGCGCACCCCGTCTCGAATTGCAGATGCAACTTGTAGCGCCCTTCACGAACGGCCATGGTTCGAGGATGAAGCCGGTTTGCGCGGACGGTTGGATTCGTGCATCCGCTGATGGCCTCGGCAATACATGGCTCGTGCCACTCCCCAAGACCCGCGAGGTGCGGCCAATGGCTGGCGCCGGAGAAGGTCTGCGGCCGCTTGACCTCGATTGCGTCGAGCAGTGTCGGAGCAAGATGCAACAAGCTGAACGGCTGCTCAACGGCGCGGCGCGTCAGTCCGGGAACCCGCAGCAGCAGCGGAACGTGAATGAGTTCTTCGTGCAAGCGATGAGGCGCATGATACCGGCCTCCGTGGTCGAGGAACTCTTCTCCGTGATCTGCGGTGACCGCCATTGCGCAATCGTGCCACCTCTGCCGGTTCATTAACCTTTGTGCCAGGCGCATGAGCTGCTCATCCACCCAGTACACAGCGGCGTCGTAGAGCTCCACGATTGGGTTTTTCTTGGCGTGCAGTCGAGAGCCGCTCAAGTCTCCGCGGTTCCAGTACGAGTTGAGATAGACTGCTTCGGATGGCGAGATAGCTGTCTTTGACCAAGCCATTGCCTGATCAGCCGGATAGTATGGAGCATGTGGGTCCATCAGATGTAACCAGAGAAAGAATGGCTGATTGCCGATGGAGTCGAGCCAATCGCATGCGCGACTTACCAGGACGTCGGCGGTCGGAAAGCGCCGCACTTCATCCATCGAAGTTGGCGACGGACCTGCCAGTCTCTGGCAATACTGGAAATAGAGCTCTTCGTAAATTGCGCTCAACGGTCCGAGTTGCTGACTCGCTTGCGCAAGATTGCGATTCAGCTTGGCCTTCCAGCTGAGGCCAGGCGCTGAGCTGTGAGGGATCGCCGCGGGGTCTGCGGCGAAATCCTCGAATACGTCGAAGCCCTGGTGGTAACCGAACAACTCGGAGATGTAAGGGTTCGCGGCGTTGAAGCACGCGGTGGCGTATCCTTGGGCGCGCAACACGCTTGCCAACGTCGATTCGCCCAGGGCAATGCCGACCACCTCGCGCCCCAGGCTTAGCGGATAGCGGGCGCCGAGGATCGCAGGCAAGGAAAAATAAGTGGGGGCTCCCGCTGTCGTCGCGCTGCGGAATACGCAACTTTCCTTCGCCAGGGAGTCGAGAAACGGCGTTGTAGGCCTTGCATAGCCCATGAAGCCGACGTGGTCCGCGCGCAGGCAGTCCACGGTCACCAATATTAGAGACTTCCGGTTCGAGTTGAAGTGCGGCTTCATCGGGTTCGCGCTGTTGCTGCATCGGCATCATGTTGCTGGCAACGTATACTCACGGTTTCACCAGCAGCCTCAAACTTCCCTTCCGTCACAATGCGATACACATCTTCGTCGTTCACATACAGCAGGTCCGGATGTAGGGCTTCAAGGGCAGACAGGAATTCATCAAGCACCCGGATCGACGGCGTCCGAAAGTCTTTCAAACTGGAATGGAAGTTGATGGAATGCATCGACACAACTGCGGGAATGCCGCGCGCAAAATTGCCGGCTGCGAGCTGAACATACTTCTCAATGGACAATTCGCGAGACGAAGGCTCAATATCAATCGTGCGATACAGGTTCAGAACTCCGCAATCGTCAAAGTGTGGGTGGCGCGGAGCTCCGCTTCCGTTTTGTGCAACTCGCACGCCGCATTCGCACCAGGCTTGATGAGTCATTTCGTTAGCCCGATAGCCTGGAGCACACGCCGACCTCGGCGGGCAGGAGAAGAATTTCCGGAATTCCTCTGCCGCACGGCGGATCAGGAGTTGCTGCGTTTCTGCCGACAGGAAACCGGGGTTCGGCTTGTCTGGATTGTGATACTCGTATCCGATCCAGGGCATCCGCCAGTAGATAAATGGGGTTTCTGCCTGCCACAGGCTTCGCAATAGTTCACCCCTTTTGCCATGGTTCAGCAGCGCTGCTTCGGCCGCCGCACGGCAGAAATGAGTCAACCCGTGAAGCGCAGGATAGAAGACTCCTTGAGCGATTCCTTCGCGGTAGCTATCGAAGAGCTTGGGACGTCGCCAGTGGCCTGGCAGCCCGTGGGATAGAAACAGCAACGAGATCTCTTGGAAATCGCATGCAGTCATACGTGGGAAATCCAGGTTCGCCAGCAAGAAGTTCATCACCATGGAGGGGGGACGATGAACGGAATCCCTGTGCCGCCTCAGGAGCGCCATCAGCGCCGTCACGTCACAGGCGGTCTCAAGCGTATAAAAGTCGTAGGGATGCTGCCCAAGCTGGATTCCCTGCTGGCGGAGGCTCTCGTATCCTTCACGGTCCCGGACTCCAACTCGGCCCCAATCGTCACTCTGGAGGATCACCAGCGGGCGATCGAATGTAAAAAAAGCATGCCTCGATTCGCGGCCGCCACCCTTCCAGAGCCGCTTTCCGAGATTCCACATTCGCGTGTGTTGCCGCATGTTGGTCAGAGGTAGCCAAGATCCTTCAGGCGATCGCGAATCATCTGCTGTTCTGATTCGTCCAGAGCCTTGGTCTCATCTTGCAATAACTCGCGCAGAACGAACTCTGCCAATTCATCCACGCTGCTGAATTGAGAATGGAAGCGACGCTCAAGCGCCTGGCAAAGGTTTTCAGGTATTCGTAATTGACGTAACTGCGTCACCCCAACTCCTCAGTATTGCGTGGAAACAGTCTTTCCCACTTGACCCGGATCGCGTCAGTGATCAGGCGATCGTGATCGTCCAATCCGAACAGCAGTGAGACGCCGATGAACGTGGAATAGCCGAAGAAGAGTGCGACGGTGATCGCGAGCCAGTCCCCCACTCTGCCGTCCGCTCCAGCCCTCACGAGAAGTAACACGGCAATGCAAGCCGACGCTGCGGGAAGCAGCCGAAGATAGCTCCTTCCATACGGAAACATTTTCAGGGTCCTTCTGACCTGCGCGAGACAGAGTAGGTTAGTCAAGGCATTCGTTGCCGCCGCTCCGATCGCCGCACCCATAATTCCCCAGCGCGGTACCAGGAGCAGGGTCAGCACGACCATCCCGATTCCGGCCAGGACCTGGATTCGTAAAAGCTTGCGCTGGTGACCCGACATCAGTAACAGATATCCGACCGATCCCACCGAGCAGTTGACCAGCTGACCCACAGCCCCTGTGACAAGTACCGGCCATGCACTCGCAAAGTCCTTTCCAAACAACTTCATCAAGGGTGGTGCAAACACAATGATGGCTGCGGCCAAAGGAATCGTGAGGCCAAGAATCCATTTGGTCAGGGTCTGATAGATGCTCTGCAACATCGCCTGTTGATTACGGGCGTGCAGCTCCGCGATGGTCGGCGAAAAAATCTGATTTACCGACTGAAGCACAATCGGAATGAATGCCACCAGCGCCGCTGCGAGCGCATAAATCCCTACTTCGCTGGGATTCAGGTAGAAGCCGATGACGATCTTGTCAGCCTGCGCCATCACGAATTCGAGAAAAGCGACCGCAAACGCAATCTGCGAGAATGACACTACCTGTTTCTCGAGCCTCGGAAATCCCAGTGCATCCGACCGCGCCGGCGATGGGGTGAGCTTCCACACGGTTGCCAACAAGAGGACCATCACTGCCACTGCACTTGCCACTTGCGCAAATATGTAGCCCCACAACCCCAATCCTGCGCCCACCAGAATCACGGTCAACAACATGGTGAGCGGGCTGCCGATGAAATTCATGATTACGGTTCGGCGGCCGACATCCTTGTACCCGGCCAACACCTGTCCCAGGAACGTGTTCAACGCGCCAAAGAGCATGATCCCGGCAAACAGGCCAATATACGTTTTCAGCGCGGGAGTGTGGTACAGATGCAGGCCAATCCAGGGACCCGCAACGAGCACCACGCACCCCAGGGCGACGTTCGAAATCGTGAGCCAGGCCAGCCCTCGCCCCAGAAAACCGCGAAGTTGCGCGAACTGGCTTGTGGCCGAATATGCGGCCACGAATCGCACCGCCGACTGAGGAAGTCCCAGGGCATTGAAGATTCCCAGGAAACCAACAATGGTCATGCCTAGAGCGTAGATACCTAGGGCTTCAGCCCCCAGCACCCGGGCAAGGTAAACCTTAAAGGCGTATCCTGCGCCGGCGGTGAAGATGGTGCCTGCGAAGAACACTGCGGACTGACGCGAAATGTGCCCGATCTGGGTGCGAAAACTGCTGACGTTCGTAGTCTCTGTCAGCGGCTCGGAAATTAGTTCAACAGTGGACATCATTCCTCGATTGATCAGGCGTGGGTTGCGCGCACAGGCTCTGCGTCCTCTAATCGGCCGTTTTTCTTTGACAACGGCAAAATCCTTACAGGTGATTGGGACACCGAAGTATCCCGAACACTCAGCAACTCGGGAATTCGAGCCAGATCGAACGCTGAATCCAGGAAGGTCCCGACTCCATAGCGAACGAATTGTTTTTGATAACCAGAAAGCGAATCGCTCAACCATCCGCACAGGAATGTCGGAATTTCTCTGGCCTGGCTTTCGAGCGCTACCGAGGATTGACCGGTGATGGCGACTCTCGCCTGTTGCCATCTTTCCTCTGTCATCACTCCATCCCAGATCCGCACCCGCGCTCGATCTGACGACGACAGCATGGCGCTGACATAACGTTTCATCTTCCTCAAGCTGTCGAAAGGATGAAGTTTGATTACCACGACCAAGCCTAGCGCCTGCGCCGCGTCCAGCAAGCTCGGCAGCAGGTCCCGATAGACCTCCTCTTCGCGAAAACCCGCCGAGTGGTAAGCCTCGGTAAAAAAGATGAGGCAATCCTGGCGTTTGTAGCCGGGCCTTTGCAGGTTTAGCGGGGCCGCAGGACTCTGAAGCACAACCTGCGACTCCGCCACTTTGCAAACCCGCACCGTGTAATCGCGTTCCATTTCGCTTTTCACCAGATGCACGTCGGCGTAAGAGCGCTTGAAGGCCAAGCGGCTATCGAGAGCACCATGGTGACAGGCAAGGGTTGGCAACCTTCGTTTCTTTGCCAGAATTAAAGGTATGCGAGTGTAGGGATTGCTATCATCGGCACAGAAGCATTCGACTACGTTTTCGCTCTCAAAGATTTCGTTCCACGCGTCACGCACTGCAAGCCCCCAGCGCAATAGTGAGGGCATACGATCGAGAACTCCGGCAGCATCAGCCATAAGGAATTCCGCGGAGCTCGATTTCAACCACCCTCGCAGGCCTTCGTACGCGCTCAACAGCGAACGAAACTCATCGTTATTCAGGCGGCAAAAATAGCCGTCGAGAGGTGCCATACGAACATTGGCAGGGAGCCGATTGATGCGAGCGCTTCGGCGTGCGACAACCAGGTAAAACTGTTTTTCCGGCCACAACGCTGCATGACTCCCGACCGCGTGGCTCACGTTGACATAGGCCGAGGGGCACAGGACAACGGGACTCCCTGTTTCCGGCGGCCGTCCTGTGATGCAGCCGCGAAGCAGATGCCGATTGTCGAATTTATCTTGGAGAACCTGTAACAGCTCATTCCCATCGAGCTTGCAGATTGCCTCCGCTGCGGAGCGCATTCGATCCAAAACCGAAGAACGGCGATGGATCATCACCCGGTTGGTGGTCACCGCCTGCAGACCACGCACGAACCAACTATCACGTGTGGCGTGCACCTCGCTGCTTGCATCGAACTCCGCAGCAACACGTTTTGCCAGCATCAATTGCTGCAGTTCCGGCGAGATCATCAAAGAGCAGACATCCCACCAATCGACTCCCTGGTCGTCCAACATCCGGCCCAGTCCCATCTCAAGAAGGTTCTTGGTACGATAGAGGTCTGCAATCTCCTCCGCGTAGTTGTAGACACTCAGGACTCGTCCGCCGGTCAATTCGCTCCACGCCTCAAAGGTGGCATGGGGAGCGCGCGCCGTATCAACTACGAGATCCCATTTCGAATCCGAGGGGATGCGGTCCGCGGGATGGAGGATCAAAACTCTCATAATGCCGACTATGCTGCCGAGGAGGCCTGTGTCATGGCGCCCAGCGTCGGTGAAATATCGGAGTAAATGGCCGTCCTTCTAAGACCGGAGCGCCGCAATACGACAGAAAATCTTTCCACGAAACCGGCCTTCCTGATTCCCCGCAATGAAGAGAGGCGGGTAGCGGCTGCAAAAATCCAAGCGCGGGAGCCTGAACGGTGGATGTCCGCTGCGATTTGAGAAATCGTGGACGCATAATGTCCCTTGCCCCGCTTCGATCCCGGAGTCCAACAGTCAAAAATGAGAGTCGAATTCGGCTCCGGAGCGGAAACCTCTCGTTTCAGTTCCGAAAGGTAAAACTTTTCGAACGGGGTCACCCAACAGAAATGTACCGGCAATTCATTGTCGTCAACCAAAACAAGACCTCGATATGAGGAACATCCGACCCTCGCACTCGCGCGTACCAGGTAATTCAAAGTTTCGCTATCTTCGGCATAGTGCATCGCAGCGCTAGCAAAAAGATTCATGGTTGCGGGCAGAATCCTCATTTCTGAGACTACCGCATCGGATTCCGGCTTCTCAAAAAAGATGATTTCGGGTCCGTTCATGACCCGATCTGAAATTTTTTCCCCGAGAGAAATCGCTATTTCCCAGGGACTTTGATTTCGTCGCTTCATCGCAAGCGTTGCAGCGAACCCGCGTCGAACGGCTCGAAGCAGACGCGGGTTCCGCTGGATTGTTCGCCCCACGTGGTATCGCACCGCCTCGCGGCAGTACGTCAGTGATGATCTGGAGGCAATGACATGGAGAGTGTCCCGTCCTTGGCTGGACCAGCGTCCCTTGTAATCCTCCGCTCCCAGCCCTAGGTCGACCATTTGGAGCGCGGGATCTTCCGCTGCAGCTTCAATGATCTTGGCTAAAAGGCATAAGCCTGGAGAGTATTGCTGGAACTCGGTATCGAACGTAGGTTGATACCAGAACCAGGCATCACCGAAACGGAATCCAAAATGATACGCGATGGGATATCCCTGAAAAGTTAACCGGCTAAGCACAACTTGGCCTGTCCCGGAGAATTCCCGTGTCAATTCGCGCAAGAACTCCCGCCGTTCATTACTTGCAAGACTGCTGAGCTTTCCGGTTGAGAGGAAGCGGGAGACATGCATCCTGGCGAATTCCGGCAATGCCTGTGTAACTTCTGCTTCGCCGGTGAGATGCTCGATCCGAACCTGACCTAGTTTCCCCAGGGCTTTGAGGTGACGCCGCACTACCTGTTTTTGACTCGCCGCATTTTTCACCGCGGCGCGCTCGCCACCGGAGCGAAAGATCACTTGAGCGCAGTGATATGCCGGCCGAGACAGAATCGAAAAACCGCGCCTGCGCCCAATTTCGCGAAGTATCCACGCCGTGGGCGAGTCAGCAGGCAAATTGGCGAGGACCAGCGTTTCCACGCCCAAGTCCTCGATCTTTTCCAGCACCTGGTCTACGAATTGCTTGCGATAATGCTCGATGCAGATGAAATCACAGTAATCTGCGGTAGTACCCGCCAGAAACGAAGCTTGGCGGTCAGAATAGTTCGCAGCCAGGGCCGCCACTCCGACCAGTTCTCCTTCATCGAAAGCTGTGATCAACAGCGGGTCGAGGCTTCCCTCATAAGCGCGAGCCACTGAGCGGGCCCACTCGTAGGTATAGAAAATCTGCGGACGGTCCACTGTCTGCACAAGCGTCTGCCACGCTGACTGCAGATCCTTGCTGTCGGGAATTCCCTTGTGCACGACGACGTGCAATTTCCCTCACCTGATTGCGACTAAAATTTCCTGAATACGTAGTAGTACCAGTCTGTCACAAATTCACCGCTGGTTTGCGGGAAATCGTCTCCCAGGTATTTCGTTATTTGGAACCCCACCGCTTCCACTTCTTCGATGCAACGGTTCGGCGTCCAGGTGTGCGTGACCAATCCGCCGTGGGAAGGATCGAGCCAGAGGCCAGATCCCGTCCAGAACGCGCACGTCTTGATTTTCCGCAGCGCCTTGACCACAGTTCGAACCGCACAGCGCGCCAAGGCATATCCCGTCATCATCGATGCCAACAGCGATGCCGTACATTGCGCCCTGAGCCCGCCCCCACCGATGTCATTCGCGATTTTGGCCATTCGTTCCCTGTTCCACGCAGGCTTCACAAATATGGCTCGCGGGTTATGCGAGGAAAAGATGAGCAACCCGCCGTTCTTCAATATTCGATGGCATTCCTGCAAGCACCTGCGGCGCTGCGACTCCGGCAGTACATAGTCGATGGAGTTGAAGGCCATGACGACGGCATCGAAGGAAGCGTTCGTGAAGCACCCCAGGTCAGAGGCATCGAGTGTGCGAAAATCAAGCGTCGGAAACTTCTCCCGGCAGGTGCGGATCATCTCGTTGGCATAGTCGATGCCTACGTACCGCGAAGCCAGGCTGGAGAGGAGTGGGGTTGTACGACCGCCACCTACCCCGATGTCGAGTATGGCCATCCCAGGCTGAATGTAAGCTTGAAACAAGTATTTTTCGGAGGCTGTGAGATACGACAAGCTGGCATAGTGCAGAGCGACATCGGGCGCGTTGTAAATCCCCTGATTGAGAGCGCTCGCGGCAGCCATTCAGGCACCCACCGCTTCTCGGAGGCTGCGCCGCAGCTTATTGTGAAATCCGCAAACGTGGGCCTCGAACTCGGCAATCCCCATGTTCTGGGTCACGTGCACGCGAGGAAGCGCGAACCAATCGGACATTTGTCCATCTTCCGTGTTCAGAAACGCGCACTCATAGCCCGCCCGTTCCACCAGGAGGAGTTCCCGGGGGGAGATCGAACCGCGGTGCCCAAAGGGATAGGCGAATGCCCAGACTCTTCGACCGATCGCGCGTGCCAAATCTTCACGGCTCTTCACGATCTCCAACCACGCCATCTCATCAGAAGCGCGCGCCAGCAGCGGGTGTGAGATGGAGTGCGCTCCTACCGTGTGTCCGGCAGCGGTCAACCGATGCAGAGTGCCGCAATCCAGAACCGCGAAACGTTCCCTACCGCCTGGTGAGTTCAGTAACTTGAACTGCCAACCGGCTTCGACTCCAGTTTGCTCCTGCAGTTCTTCGAAGAAGGTGCGTCGAGCGTGGTCTTCCACGCCAGACAGGATCTCAACCAGCTTCCACCAGTTTCTTCTGCGAGATCGGGGATTGAACTCCACTACTTCACCACTCGCCAGCCGGATGCGGTGCTCCGTTCGGATTTGGCGAAGCAGCAGGTAAAGCTCCTCATGCCAAAGCATGGAAGGTTCTTGCAGATGAGCAGCCCCCGTGATAAAGAACAGGCACTGTACAGCAGACTCGTGAAAGATCGGCAGCATGTGAATCACATTCTGCAAGCCATCGTCACAAGTCAGGAGGACAGGATTGGGTGGCAGTTCCGAGTTACCGAGCCGCCAGTCAAGAAACTGCTCCGGTGAGATGACGTTGCAATACCGCCGCAGAAAAGCAAGTTGCCCGCGGAAGGAATCGATCGTCACCAAACTTCCATCGAGATCGGTATCGAGCGACTTGTAACCTGGAGGGGTCACTCCGTGATAGGTAACCACCACAGGCCCCTTGCGGACGGGAAATCTCAGGCACCCACTGTGAGCCAGCGTCGGGTAGATTACGCGTCTCAGCAACGGACTGATCACCCGCATCGCTTGCTCACCAAATCCCAGGAGACCGGGGTTCCACGTTCAATGTCGCGCGCAGCACAACCTGCCAGGACCTCTGGCAAATGTCGTGTGTGAAGCCCGTACCCGGGACGAATGGACCGCACATTTTCCGAAGTGAACGGCTCGCCTCGCTTGATGTCTCGAACTACGAACAGCGAGCGCCGAAAGGTGCGGCTGGACAGTTCCCGCTCGCACGGGCCAAACTGCACCACGCCCAAGGCGCATTCTGCTGTGCGAACGGCCTTCACCATCTCTTTGAATTCCGCCGGCTCGAGGGAGAAGGCGCTGTCCGGGCCCTCCATGGACCGCGAAAGCGTCAAGTGTTTCTCGATCACCGATGCACCCAGGGTCACCCCTGCTACAGGGACCACAATGCCCATCGTATGATCGGAAAGCCCAACCGGGACCGCAAACCTGTTCTGCATCGCGGGAATCGTTCTTAAGTTCATTTCGCCGGGAGTGGATGGGTAAGCGCTCGTGCACTTCAGCAGCACGATTTCGAGAGCACCTTCAGAACGGGCAGCACTCAAAGCCTCTTCGATCTCCTCGACCGAAGCCATGCCGGTGGAGATGAGCAGCGGTTTTCCGGTTCGTGCCAGGGCGCGGATCAGGGGAATGTCCACCAGTTCGAAAGAAGCGACCTTATGCGCAGGCACATCCATCTGTTCCAGAAACTCGATTGCGGAAACATCAAAGGGGGTGGAAAACAAATCCATGCCCATATCGTTTGCAACTTGCTTTAGCTTAGGTTGCCAATCCCATGGCGTGTAAGCACGTTGATACAAGGCGTGCAGGGTGGTTCCGTCCCAGACGGTGCCGCCCTTAATACGAAATTGCTCGCGGTCGCTTGCAATCGTGATTGTGTCCGCGGTGTAGGTCTGGAGCTTGACTGCGTCCGCGCCAGCATCCTTTGCAGCCTGGACGAGCTGCACGGCCTGATCGAAATCCTGGTGATGATTGGCGGAAAGTTCGGCGACGATGTAAACCGGATGACTTTGTCCAATCTTCCTTTCGCCGATGGTGATTTCCAGATTTTCAGTCATGTCGCAGATTCAATCGATGATGCCGTCAGCCCGGAGCCGAGTTTCGATTTCAGGGCGCGTCTTTTCCCACTCCTCGCGCAAGATTCCAACACACACCACGTCGTGCCATTGCCCCTGCTTCAAGATATGTTTACGCAGAACGCCTTCCTCGACAAAACCAAATCGCTTGTGCATCTTGATTACGGAGCGATTGAATCCCAGAACCTCTCCGCACAATTTGTTCAGGTTGAGCTCCGTGAACACATGTTGCAGCACAGAATATTCCGCAAAACTTCCAGCCCCTTTCCCGCGCGTATAGGGATCGAGGTAGTACGCCCAGTAACACCGGCGGTTGTGGCTGTCGATCTGCGAAATGCTCAGCAGGCCGATGGCTTCTCCATCGCCGGTGATGATCCAGAAGCGCGACGTGGCATCATTCAAGATGCGTGCAAACCAGCGTTCGTGCTCCATTTCCGTGATCTCGTGATCGGTATACATGTATTTCGCGATCTCGGGATGATTCCTCCAGGCCCTTACCAGGTCCTTGTCCTCCGTTCGCAAGTCGCGCAATCCGAACACTAGCGTTGCCCCACCGCGTGCGCCACTGGTTTGAGCAGACAATCCACCACCCGCGTGGCGCCATCACCGTCCACCAAAGACCGGGCGATGCTGCTCATATTCCTTCTCTTTTCAGAACAGAGGAGCAGGCCCGAGATTGGTTCTGCGAGGTCCTCTATGGTAAGGAGCGATACCTGTGTGGCAGCGCCTAAACGATCCAGGCAAGCGGCGGCGGCGCGCTGGTTCTCAGCGACTGGAATGATGACAGCCGGCAATGCCAGAAAGCACATTTCCCAGCAAGTCGAACCTGCAGCGGAAACCGCCAGGTCTGCCCACGCCATCAATCCTGGAAGATCATGGACCCGATGCAACAGTTCAAATCGCCCACCGTAACCAGATAAGACTTGCCTCAACGATTCATAGTGCGGATTGCTGCCCCCAATGACAACTCTGACTGTCATGTCGGCTGGAAGATTATTCAAGGCGTGAATCGCAGTCTCGGTGACGTTCTGGGGGTCACTCCCCCCCATGGTGACCAGGATCTTGCTTGCGATTTCCGGGATTGCACGCTTCCAGTCCCTCCAACCGGCAAACTCGCGGCGCAACATCGCGTAACGCAAGCCCAACAGCAGTTCCGTCCGGGGCGCGCGTTGCTGGTACAAATCGCTGGTTGCATGCACATTTTGATTGAGCACGAGGTCCGCCGAATAGCGGCCGGCGTGTCCGTTATCGTCCACAAAGAGCAGTTCGAGATTCGCGGCCTTGATCCACTCCTGGTAGGCGCCGCCAAATCGGTAACCGTCCACCACGACCCACTCTGCCCGGAGGGAGCGCGCCAGTCGCGCTACTTCTGCGGCATCGTCCTGGCTTCCAACCTCAGACTGAATCTGATGAATCTCGCACCCCTCGCGTGAGAGCCGCCCGCGTAATGCGGGATCCGATTCCGCCATCGCAAACGTGCAACGACCTCCAGCATCCTGCCAGGCCTGAGCCAGCGCCAGGCATCTCATGACATGGCCGGTTCCAATCGCCACCCCAGCATCCGCACGAATGATCAAAGTCTTCGGCATCACGACGCAACCATCGGCTTCTGCTGAATGTGGGCATTCAATTCTGCCAGTTCCGGATGCTGCTCCATGACCCGGACCGCCTCACGCCAGGTGAAATCATCCCTGTTGTTGAAATAGGAGTAGATGGCCTTCAGTAGCACTAGGTCCTCCAGGGTGTCGAGAGTCCATCGCAGCCGTGAATAGTCATCCGCGCCTGTCAGAAACGCTAGCCGAAATTTTCGTGGGTGTTCGTAGAAATATGGCGTCACATGCTCGCGCTGATGCGGACTTTGAGCCTCGCTCCAGGCTCGGGCTAGCGCGTCGAAGGTGAAGACCTCGGTATCGAGACCTCGAGGAAAAGTGCGAGGAGAGCAGTTGCTAACATATTCCGCGCGGCCTGCGTGAAACTTCTCGACAACGGCATCTACAACGTCCGGATCAATTAAGGGGCAGTCGGAGGTGATGCGGACCACGACCTCCGCGCTCTCGGCCAGAGCGCATTGGTAATAGCGATCCAGAACGTCGTATTCGGAACCGCAAAAACACGCGACTTCGATCTGTTCGCACGCTCTTAGGATGGGCTCGTCCCTTGCCGAATCGGTAGCGGCAACTATGATTTTTGACAGCGTCGAGGACCGCTGCAGGCGCCGGACTACTCGTTCCAGCACCGGCCGGCCTCCCATGTCCATCAGGACCTTCCCCGGAAGTCGTGTGCTGCCCATCCGCGCCTGGACGATCGCAATGACATTCATGGCTTTATTTCTTTTCAAGCAGGAACATGGAATCCACATTCTCGCTATTGACGTACGGCAAGCGTTGTTCCATCAGAAGTTGCAAATCCGGGAACCGCCCCAGATATTCCCGCGCGTAATCCATCTTCCAAAGCAAGGCACTGTGCCCGCGGTAGTCAACTTCGGTAGCTTGCGCCGCGTAGTACTCCGATCCAAGAATGAACCTCCGCGAGCAGCGGTAGATTTCTCCTAACGCGATAGGGAGGTCCTGCGGGGAAATATGGATCAGCACTCCGGAGGTATAGACGAGGTCGAAGTACCCGTCTTGGAAAGGCAAGGCAAACGCGCTTGCGCGGAGAAAATTGATATTCTGCGCGCGTGATTTGGCAACCTCCAGCGCTCGCTCCTGGACGTCGATCCCGTACAGATTTTGATATCCGAGTCGTTGTAATAGACGCAACTGGTTTCCAATATTGCAGCCGACCTCCAGAATGCGCGCCTCAGCAGGCACCACCGAAAAGAAAACACGGTTCAGTTCGGTTCTGCTTTGGCCATAGTTCCTGGCCCAGAGCTCGTCCACTTGTTCAGGCGTAAAGTTATTACGCTCGGTGTACTCCAGGCCGAACTGTCCGGCCCACTGGCTGACCTGAGGAGTTTGTAGCGCATTCGGCATTTGACGGCTCTCCGCGCTGCTTTGGTCCGCTAGATGGCAAAGCAGTGAATGACCTTCTGTACCGCTTCCACGACGTCGTCGACATCTCTATCCGTCATGCTATGAAACATGGGCAAGCTGATCACCTGTCCAGACGCAAGCTCTGCGATCGGAAACTCGCCGCCACGATAGCCAAACTTGGTTCGGTAGTAGGAATGCAAATGGACAGGCGGGTAGTGAACATTCGCCCCGATGTTCTCGGCGCGCAATGCGCGAAGAATATCGTCCCGTCCGGCGCGGAGGTGCTCCGTTTGCACACGGATCGGATATAAGTGCCACGCCGGACTCGCGTCATCCCGCACTACAGGCAAGGTCAACCCCGTACAATGTCGAAAAGCAGAAGTGTAATGCGCGGCAATTTCGCGTCTTCTCGCCAGGTTTGACTCCAATCTTCCGATTTGTGCCAGGCCCAGCGCGCAGGCAATATCAGGCAATCGGTAGTTGAAGCCGAGAACCACCATGTCGTAGGACCACTTGCCTTGAGACTCTCGCTGGCGCGCGTCGCTGCTGATGCCATGATTTCGAAAACGGCGAAGGGCGTCAGCGTATCGAGGATTCTCGGTCGCAACCATGCCGCCTTCGCCCGTAGTGAGGTGCTTGACGGGATGGAAGCTGAAGACGGTCATATGACAGAGGCTTCCAACCTTCCGGCCCCGATGTTCCGCTCCCAGAGCGTGACAGGCATCCTCGATGACAACCAGTCCTCGCTTCTCGGCCATGTCCAGGAAAAGGTCAAGTTCCGCGGGATGCCCGGCATAGTCCACCGGGAGGATCGCCCGCGTGCTTGGCGAGATCCGCGATTTCACTTGTTCGGGGTCGAGATTCAAAGTGTCGGCGCGGACATCGGCGAACACCGGCCTTGCCCCCTGATACAGCACACAATTCGCGGTGGCGGCAAACGTCAGCGGAGTCGTAATGGCTTCATCGCCAGGCTGAAGACCAGCCGCGAATGCCGCGGCGTGAAGCGAGGCCGTGCCCGAACTGAAGCTGATTGCGTGTTTTGCGCCAACAAACCCCGCGAAGGCGTTCTCAAATTCCTCCACCTTGGGACCGGTCGTCAACCAATCGGATTGCAGGGTATCCACGACAGCTTGGACATCGCTTGCTTCAATAGACTGGTGGCCATAAGGCAAGTATGTTCTGCGGACGGGAGTTCCCCCGTGCAAGGCGAGTAATTCCCGGCTGAGGGAGATCGAACTCATGCTCAGGCCCCGGCGCGCTCGACCAGCCGAAATTTCGCCGACCTCGACGATCCGGTGTCAATCAACTCGTGCAACTCTTCGGAGGTTAGCCAGCGCGGGTTGCAATCGCTGGTGTATCGGAAGCCATCGCGCAGGGGAACGGCAGTCTTCCAGTTCTCCTTGCGCCACCAGGAATGATTGGGTTGAATCACGTACATGTCCGGTAGCTCGACTGCATGCCGTGCTTCATCTTCTGAAACCAGCACCTCGTGCAACTTTTCGCCTGGCCGGATGCCCACATATTCAACCTGGCAATCGGGTGCGATCGCCTCCGCCATCTCTACCAATTTCATGCTTGGAATTTTCGGGACGAAAATCTCTCCTCCGTGCATTCCTTCAATGCAACGGACCACAAACTCAACCCCTTGCTCGAGGGTCAGCCAGAAGCGGGTCATGCGCGGATCCGTAACTGTGATCTTGCCTCGCTTGCGTTGCTCCTGGAACACAGGGATCACGCTTCCGCGGCTCCCCACCACGTTTCCATAGCGCGCGCAACTGAAGCGCGTATCTTGGCCACCAGCATAAGAGTTGGCCTGGACGAACATCTTCTCGGCGCAAAGCTTGGTTGCGCCATAGAGGTTCACCGGATTGACTGCCTTGTCGGTGCTGAGCGCCAGGACGCGCTGCACGCCCTTGTCGATGGCGGCGTCAATTACGTTCCGTCCGCCCATGATGTTGGTCTGAATGGCCTCGAACGGGTTGTACTCGCAAGCGGGAACCTGCTTGAGCGCGGCCGCATGAACCACAACAGTAACCCCCGAGAAGGCGCGCTGCAGGCGCTGAGGGTCGCGTACATCCCCGATAAAGTAACGCAGGCTGGGATGATCGAAGCCCGCGGTCCGCATATCGTGCTGTTTCAATTCGTCGCGGCTGAAGATAATGAGCTTCTGTGGACGATACTCGCGCAACATGATGTCCACGAACTTCCTGCCGAAGGACCCAGTACCGCCTGTAACCAGCACAACCTGCTCGGACCAGTTCATTCCGCATGCCTCTGAACCCGGAATTTTTCGCCACACGAACCGCACGGGCGGTTCGAACCCCTCGGACGAATCACTTCGGTGGACTTACGGCGCAGTATAACGAAGTTCTTTCCTAATGCTCCGCTTGGTTTTGCACAAAACGCCCGCTGAACCACGGCAATCAAGTCCAGGCAGTGGATCCCGATGCTAAGATGTGCGCAATCTTAAGGACATTTGTGTGTTCGCACGATGCCTCTCGCGCTGAGGCGAGGGCAGGGTTCGATTCTTGCGAGTCTAGGAGCACTAATGGATTCAGGACCACTGATTCCGGCAAATGGTCAGCCATTACGCGAGATACAGCTCGATTTTAGCCGCCAGGCTGGACAAGGCCTCTACCCTGCTCCTTCGACCCACGACTCGATTCTTCGCGAGTATCTGCGGGTTCTGATCAAGCGCAAGTGGGTGGTAGCGTTCAGCTTGGTCTTGATTTTCTCGTTAGTCGCGATCGCGACTCTTCGCAGTACGCGAATTTATGAAGCTTCCGGCAGCATTGCCATCAACAAGGCCGACCCGACGATCGTGAATTTCAAGAGCGATGGCAACGGCGCTGCCGATTTCTACGACCCCGCGGACCTGGACACCGAAGTCAGCATTCTGCGCAGCGACCTGCTTGCCCTACAGGTCATCAAGCAGCTCAACCTCGACAAACGTCCGGAGTTTGGCGGGCATGGTGAAGCTCCCACCTCGTCGCTGGAATTGACAACGAACGAACTGCAACCCGATTCCGCTGCGGCCTCGGCGGTACTCGGCGCGTTCAAGGGCAACGAGCGCATTGCGCTACGACCGAACACCAGAATCATCGACATTCACTACCGCAGCGCGGACAAGGAACTCTCTGCTCGGGTGGTGAACGCGCTGATGAACACCTATATCGAGCAGAACTTCAAGACGAGATTTGAGTCCACGATGCAGGCCTCGGACTGGCTCTCGAAGCAGTTGGTGGATCTGCAGATGAAAGTGGAAACAGCGCAGGAGAAGTTGGTTAATTATCAAAAAGAACATGAGATCCTGGGAATCGACGAAAAGCAGAACATCACCACGGCAAAGCTCGATGAACTGAACAAGGAGTTGACTGCGGCCGAATCGGAGCGGATGGAGAAGGAGTCGATTTATTCGCTGGTGCAGTCCGCAGATTCCGACGCAGCCGCGGCTGCCGCCATTGGCGCCGAGAACATCGGGGGAAGTCCATCCTCCAGCTCGCTGCTGGAGAAACTCCGTGAACAGCAAGCCGACCTGAGAATCCAGGTCGCGCAGCTCAGCACTCAGTTCGGTCCTGCCTATCCCAAGGTCAGCCAACTCACCAATCAACTCAAAGAGATCGATGCGCAGATCCAGTTGGAACGGAAGAAGGTGGCTGCCCGGATCCGCGGCGAGTACATGGCTGCTTCTCAGCGTGAAAACATGTTGCGAGCGGCCATGGATAGGCAGAAGCAAGAGGCGAATAAGCTCAACGAAAGCGCAATTCAATACAGCATTTTGAAGCGGGACCTGGAAACCGACCGGACCCTTTACGAAGGTCTCCTGGAGAAGCTCAAGGAAGCGGGAGTCACCGCCGGTCTGCGCTCGAATAACTTCCGCATCGTGGATGTAGCCCGCGTTCCGATGCAACCTGCCGAGCCCAACGTACCCAGAAATCTGTCCTTCGCGCTCGCCTTGGGACTTACCACCGGAATCGGCTTGGCTTTCCTATTGGAAGGCATCGACAACACCGTGCGCACCCCGGAACAGGCGCAAGCCATTTCAGCGTTGCCTTCCCTGGGTATGATTCCCCTGGGATCCAAGTCATCCGCTGAAGCAGCAGCGGGCAAGAAACTGGTCCTGGCATCCTCCAAGGAAGCAGTCGAGTTGGTTACGCAATCGCGGCCCCAGTCCCAGATGGCGGAGTCGTATCGGGCCTTGCGTACTTCCCTGCTGCTGACGTCGTTAGGAGCACCGCCAAAAACCATTCTGGTGACCAGCGCTCTTCCCCAGGAGGGCAAGACCACGACCAGCATCAATACGGCAATCGTGCTGGCACAAAAAGGGACCCGGGTTCTGCTGATCGACGCGGACCTTCGCCGGCCCAGCATACACAAGACCCTGGGTATGGGGCCCCGGACCGGCCTGAGCAACGTGCTGACCGGAAATGCGACTTTGCAGCAGGCGACGGTGCGGTCCTCGATCCTCCCAAGCCTGTTTGTGCTGCCCGCAGGTACTCCACCGCCAAATCCGGCGGAGTTGTTGGCCTCGTCGCAGATGAAAGACGTACTCGCCGAACTCCGCGAGCAGTATGATCACATCGTGGTGGACACGCCCCCAACGCTGTCAGTCACTGATGCCGTTGTCATGTCCACCCGCGCCGATGCAGTGGTGCTGGTCATTCGCTCGGGACAAACTACCAAGCAGGCGCTACGGCGTGCTCGCGATCTGCTGATGCAGGTGAATGCGCGCGTATCGGGGGTGTTGCTGAATGCGGTCGATCTCACATCTCCCGACTATTACTACTATTACGAATACCAAGGCAAATACGGATCTCGCTATTACCAGGAAGACGAACTGACCGATCCGGTATCTACAGCGACGGGCGACTAGGTTTCACGGAGGACCCCAGCTGAGCAAGATGCAAATCTCACTTCAGTCTCCGGGGAGGAAGAGATGTTTCCTGGCAGCTTCCCTGCTGGCCGCCATGGCGATGGTTGGCCTTGCTACGACCGAACTCCTCGCTGATTGGTGCTTCAATCGGCCCGGCCGTGAGAATCTGGAGCGCGCCGTTCGGCTGCGACCGGACAATGCCGAATACTTCGACCGGCTTGGGCGGCACTACACGCTGATTGAATTTTCTCCGGGACAAGCCATCGCCGCCTATCAGACCGCAGTTGCTCTGAATCCATACAAGTCACGTTACTGGCTTCATCTCGCCGACCTATACCAGGAGATCAGCGACACGCCCCATCAGCGGGTTGCCTTGGAACATGCTCTGGCCGCCGATCCGCACAATCCCGAGGTAGCATGGCAGGCGGCGAACTTGTTTGCAGGCACCGATTCCCTGCGATCTCTGGAACAACTCCGTACCGTTCTTGAGGGTGTTCCTCAGCTTGCTCCGGCTGCACTTGCCCTTGCGTGGCGCCTTAGTCCTGACATCGACCGGGACCTCAAGCAAGTCATACCTGCGGATGCAAGAACCTACTGCGAATTCCTGGACCTCTTGATGGTCAGAAAGGAGAGCATTGCCGCCCAGAAGACATGGAACGCCCTGGCTAGCCTTCAACAACCAATCGAGCGGCAAACGGTTTTCGACTACATCCGATACTTGATCTCCCAGTCGCAAGTAGATCAGGCCGCTGCAGTGTGGCGGCAAGCCGGAAGCCTGTCCGGCCTTGCCGCGTATCAGCCTAGTCAGCAAAACCTGATCGTCAACGGAGATTTCAATCTCGATGTGCTGAACGGCGGATTTGACTGGCTTTACAACAAATCGAAGGATGTAAGCCTTGCGCTGGACCCGATCGAGGTCTTCCTGGGACGACGCTCTCTGAAGATCAAGTTTGACAGCCGCTCTCTCGACGATGCCGGCATTCGCCAACTCATCCCCGTAAAGGCAAACACCAGCTACATCTTTTCCGGATATTTCAAAGCCACGGACATCGAAGGCGCCGGCGGCCCGCGGATCGTTTTGCAGGACGGCTATAACGAAACTCTCTGTTTTGCGAGCGAACCCATGAAGGACACCGAGGATTGGAAGCAGATCAGCGGCAATTTCTCGACTGGACCGCAGAGCAAACTTCTGGTGTTACGCGTGCAAAGACTGCCCGCGGGCAGTCCGATCCGGGGAGAACTCTGGATCGACAATCTGAGTCTGAGGCCGGCGTCTGAATGAATGCCGTTCTGAACTCGGCGTTGGCCGCACCCCTTGAAGCCAGAGGTATTCGCAATAGTCCGCGATCGAAGCTACAACCGATTGTGTTCTACGGCACGTTCGCACTGCTGCTGTTTGGACCACTGGCATTCGGTGCAGTGGATCCATGGGCGATATTCCTGATCGAATCCGGATCGGCTGCGCTGCTCCTGGTCTGGGTCTTGCAACAAATTCAGCAGCAAGAGTTGCGGATCACTCCCAATCCCGTGTTTGCGCCGATGTGCGCGTTCGCGATACTGATCGCGTTTCAGTATCTCGCACACCTGACGGCATATCGTTACGCCACCAGCACGGCGATGTTGCTGCTTTGTGCGCAAGGATTGCTTTGCTTTCTTGCAGTCCAGACCTTACACAGAACACCCCAGGCAAACCGCCTCGCGATTATCTTTTCAGCTTACGGGTTTTCATTAGCCTGCTTCGCCATTTTGCAGAGTCTCAGTTCGACGGGAAAGATTTACTGGTACCGCGAACCCCACGGAGGCTGGCCATACGGCCCATACGTCAATCACAATCACTATGCCGGGTTAATGGAGTTGCTGGTCCCGATTCCGCTGGTGTTGTCGCTGACCCATTTTGTTCACGGCAGAACGAAAGCTGTGGCCGCTTTTGCGGCCGCTGTTATGGCGGCCTCAATCTTTCTCTCGGGTTCCCGCGGAGGCATGGCGGCGTTGGCAGTGCAGATGGCTTTGCTGACTACGATTCTGATTCGGCGAAAGGCAAAGGCCAGGAACACAGCGCTCGCAATCGCTCTCTTCGCGGTGGTGATGGTTGGAGTCCTGGCCTGGATTGGCGGGGGCGACTTGACCAGGCGAATGAGCACTATTCACTCCGATGCCAGGGCAGAGATCTCCGGCGGAACTCGTATGAACATAGACCGCGACGGGATCCGGATGTTTGCTCGCAAGCCGATTCTCGGTTGGGGCCTGGCCACATTCCCGGAAGTCTTCCCGCAGTTCCGTACCTTCTATACCGATTTTTACGTAAATGCCGCGCACAACGACTATTTGCAGCTATTGACGGAAACCGGAATCCTCGGGTTTGGGACAATGATCTGGCTGCTGATGGCAACCTATCGCGGTGCGGTTCGAAAACTGGCGAATTGGCCCTCAGACACGAACGGCGCCGTAGCCTTGGCGGCGATAATTGCAGTTACTGGATTACTCGTGCACAGCCTGGTGGACTTCAATCTTCAAATACCCGCCAATGCCACACTCTTCTACGTGCTGTGCGCGATCGCCGCCATGGACCCGCAGTTTGGCAGATCGCGGAGACGGTCAAGAACAGACCCGATCACTGAAATGGTAACGCACTAGAAGCGGGCGGTGCGCCCTTAGGGCAGGACCCGAAAGCGCGGATTCGATCGGTAAACCTCACTTTCGTCGGAACCCCATCCAGCATGGCAGGAATCGGCGGCATTGGTTTTCCCTTCTCCACCAGTATGACCACCGCAGCCTGTCCAGGAACGTCGCTCGCTCCAACCCCTACTCCAATCACGGTGTGGTCTTTCATTAATTCAGACGCATGGTTTTCTTTCGCCGCAATCGCGCGCAGCATCTCTGGATCCGACGGATGAAATATGCTGGCTGCTTGCAGAGCCGCAGTACCTGTACAGGCAGACACAGCGTGTGTAGCACCGCCTACAATCGTGGGCTGCACTCCCTTGGAATCTGCAAGAGCAGTCAGCACATCCTGAATGGGGTTGGCGACTGTGTCGCTGGAAGAACCCGCGTAGAGCAATCCGACAGCTTGCGCGGTCTGAGCATCCACGATCAGCGACCCCGAGTCTCCTGCTGCGCTGAAAGTCGAGCTGAGAATATCGATCTGGTTGGAATACTGCACGGTGAAGGCGACTGCGCTGGACCCGCAGGAAGCGTCATAGTCTACGTCAACCAGCATCTGAAAAGCCCCGATCGAACCGCACGTGAGTCCCGTCGTCCTTCCGCTTTTTGCGACCGCCATTCCGACAGTCGGTGTTCCCGGCGTACTCGCCGGTGCGGCCGGTTGTGCCAGGCCGTTGCTGACAGCCCCCAGCTGCAGTATCGCCCCTGTCGTATCCACCTGGTTGCTGACGATCTGGGCAATGGCGGTATCGGCCAGCGCGCTGTAAAGAGGCGGATTCCCGCCGCTAATCAAGTTCGATTCAAGTTTCGCGAATTGCGTCAGGTTGGCGACCGTCTGCCCGGGATTGCAATTGGTGTCAACCAGGCCGGGTTGCGTGACCGGGTCGCCGATCGTGCCCTTGTCACTTTTGGCGAGCACGTGATTGTTGCTGAGAACGAAAAAGGAGCTACCGCGCTTGACCAGCGCTCCCAGGGTTCCCGAGCAGCAGAAGTTGCCGCTCGTATCCCTTGAATTCCCTCCTGAAGTCCCGAGCTTGATGGGAGCATTCTGCATCGCCTGGTTCACGCTGGGACCACCGGCCGTGAGGATGCAACTTGCGCTTCCCGATTGAGTCGGGTCGGCTTGCGAGGTGGCAGTAATGGAAATGTTCGGATCACTCGGAATCGCAGCCGGGGATGTGTAGACCGCCGAGTTCCCTCCAGCACCCACAATGGTTCCCAGTTGGGTATTCCCGCCCGGAACTCCGCTCACGCTCCAATCAACGCCGGTATTGCTTGTGCCCGTGACAGTGGCATTGAAGTTGGCCTGTTGCCCGCCAATATTGAGCGACGCAGAGCTTGGCGAAACCGCCACTCCAATGGTGATGGTCGCGGTCGCGGTTGCCATCTTGGTGGTGTCCGCCTGCGCGATGGCCGTAATGGTAACCGTCGCGGGCGATGGAATCGTGTCTGGTGCAACGTAGTCGCCAGAAACGATCGTGCCCACCGTGGCGTTTCCTCCAGTGACGCCGCCAGCCTGCCAAGTCACGGCTCCATTCGTGGTGCCGGTCACGATGGCGGTAAAGAAATGGCTGCTCCCTGCCGGAACATTCACCTGGGTTGGCGAATTGATGGCGATCTGCACCGCTGAGGCCCTTGGCGCGGGAGAGTTCGAACCCCCACCGCAACCTGCCAATGCGAGCAATGCGACCAGCGGAAGTGTTACAAGGAGGCGAGGAAAATTTCTCATTCCGGAACTCAAAGTGACTAAGATTTTAATGCAACTAGGCATGGGAAAAACTGCTGGAAGAACATCTTTGTGCGGAACACATACCGCTTCGGAACTAGGCAGGTCCTCTCCCGGGTAACAAAACCGCAAGTGTTAGCGGGTAGGGCTGATCGGGTCATCCCCTCGCGTATAAACCCAAACCGCCACTCCGGTGATCGCACCGGCTCCGACCAGAATTGCGCCAGTCGAGTTCATAATGCTTCCGGTCGCGGCAACCGCGGCTCCTCCCCTTCTTTTCTTCTTCTTATTCGGGTCCTGCGACTCATCTCGCGTAGTCTGCTGGCCTTGTGCCAGAGTACTCGTCTGTTTACCGTCGTCAACCCTCAAATCACCTTTTCTTGCAATGATTTGCACGGTTCCATCCGTATCTGCGACGTCAAACTCGGTCCAATCGCTTGAAAGCGGAGTCACCTTGACATCGCCAGCCTGGGTCCTCATTCCCTTCGAAGTCACCACCCTTACAGTGCCATGTTCCAACCCGACTGCCTCTCCCTCGAACTTCACCAATGAGTCTGACAGGACCAGTATTCTGGAACCAGTGGCATTGATGTTCACCGTAGATTCAGGCGTGGTCTGAACCAGATCGCCCGGAAAAACTGCGGACGAGTCGGGGACGCTGGCTCCATTGATCCACGCCGCTCCCTTTGCATACAGCATGGCAGGGGTGACATCAGCCGCCATCAGGGAAACGGGAAAAGCGATGAGCAGTAACCAGCATAGAACCTTGCGAACATGACTCGCATCCATAAGCAACTCCGAGTGAGAGAAAGGCTGGATGATCGTATCCAGCAAGCCCTTGGCGGTCAATAACCTTCATTGCACCTGCCTACTGTTATGACGTGACCTCCCGCGGAGTGCGCAAACGGGTACTGCCGCGTGCGTCCGGAATACAAAGGCGAAAGTTTTGCGAAAGATAAAATTACCGATAAAATGTCGCGAGTGTCTCACCCCGCTACATTTCAGCAATGGGCGCACCCCCTGGTTCAGGATTGGTTTGTGCGCCGCTTCGGCACGCCGACCGAACCGCAGGAGCAGGGCTGGCCGCATATTCTTGCTGGACATACCACGTTAATCTCTGCCCCCACGGGTTCCGGCAAAACCTTGGCTGCGTTTCTCGCTTGTATTGACAAGCTGGTGAGGAAAGCCCTGGCAGGAGACCTTCAGGACCGGACTGAGGTCCTGTACGTTTCTCCCTTAAGAGCGCTTGGAAACGACATTCAGAAGAACCTCGAAGTGCCGCTCGGCGAGATTCTCCAGATGGCTGGCGAACGCGGCCTATTGATGCCGGGAATCCGCACCGCCGTCCGTACCGGTGACACACTCATGCATGAGCGGCGTGCCATGCTCAAGCGACCTCCGCATATCCTGGTCACGACGCCGGAGTCGCTCTACATTTTGCTGACTGCCGAAAGCAGCCGGGTGATCCTGCGCGATGTACAGACGGTCATTATCGACGAAATTCACGCCGTCGCCGATGACAAGCGCGGCGCTCACCTGGCGATCTCGCTGGAGCGTCTGGAGGAACTGACGCATTCCCGCCCGGCCAGAATCGGGCTATCGGCAACGCAGAAGCCAATTGAACTGGTCGCACACTTCCTTACTGGCAACAACCGGCCGGCTCCGGTGGTGGTCAACGTGGGCCACCGCAGAAAGTTGGACCTCGCGGTTGAAGTTCCGGGCTCGCAACTGGGCCCTGTCGCCTCCAATGAGATGTGGGAGGAAATCTACAACCGCATTGTGGAGTTGGTGGAGCAGAACCGCTCGACGCTTGTATTCGTGAATACGCGCCGCATGGCAGAGCGCATTTGCCATCGTTTAGCCGAACGGCTGGGCGAAGACCATGTTGCAGCCCATCATGGAAGCTTGTCGCGGAAGCTCCGCCTGAATGCCGAGGAAAAGCTCAAGACCGGCAAGATCAAAGCGCTAGTGGCGACCGCGTCACTGGAACTGGGAATCGATGTCGGCACCGTCGACCTGGTGATCCAGATTGGCTCACCGCGATCGATCGCGGTGTCGCTGCAGCGCGTCGGCAGGTCAGGTCACTGGCGCGGGGCAATTCCGAAGGGTCGCTTCTTCGTCACCACTCGCGATGAATTGCTGGAGTGCGCGGCGCTGGTCCGGGCAATCCGGCAAGGCGAGTTGGATCGGCTGATGATTCCCGATTCCCCTCTCGACATCCTGGCACAACAGATTGTCGCCTCTTGCGCGGTCGAGGAGTGGGATGAGGACCGCATGTTTTCCCTGCTGCAGCGAGCCTACCCCTACCGTGGTCTGACCCGGGCAACCTATGAGCGCGTCCTCGAAATGCTGTCGGAAGGCATTGCCGCCCGTCGCGGCCGCTACGGGGCATACATCCATCGCGACCAGGTCAACAGGAAGTTGCGCGCGCGGCGCGGAAGCCGGCTGGCGGCCATCACCAGCGGCGGCGCCATCCCGGAAACCGCGCTGTTCACCGTGGTAGCCGAGCCCGAAGGTGGAATTGTGGGAACTCTCGACGAAGATTTCGCCGTCGAGAGCAGCGCCGGCGACATCATGCTTCTCGGGAATACCTCGTGGCGCATTCGCCGGGTTGAAGGCAAATCGGGACGCGTGCTGGTCGAAGATGCTCACGGGGCGCCCCCCACTGTCCCTTTCTGGAGGGGTGAAGCTCCGGCGCGCACCGAAGAACTATCCGACAGCGTTGGAGACATCAGAAGAAAGATCAGCGAGATGCTGCCGGGAATTTCCCCGGTTGGGGATTGGCGAAGTCATCCACTCATTGCCCAGACTGCAAGCTGGTTAAAAGACGAATACGGGCTGGATGATTCCGGAGCGGAACAGGCGATCGAATACGTGCTGCAGGGCCGAGCCGTGCTGGGCGCCGTTCCTACCCGCGATACCATCATTGCCGAGCGCTTCTTCGACGAAGGCGGAGGAATGCAGTTGGTGATCCACGCTCCGTTTGGCGGCAGGATCAATAAGGCATGGGGACTGGCTCTGCGCAAGCGATTCTGTCGAAGTTTCAATTTCGAATTGCAAGCCGCAGCTACCGACAACGGCATCAACATCGCATTAGCCGAGCAACATAGTTTTCCGCTGGCCGATGTCTTCAACTATCTCAGCCCTGAGACTGTTCAGGCCGTACTGGAGCAGGCCGCGCTCGCCTCTCCCATATTCGGAACGCGCTGGCGCTGGGATGCAAATCGCTCTCTGGCCCTGTTGCGATTCCAGGGCGGCAAGAAAGTCCCAGCGCAGATTCAACGCATGCGGTCGGATGACCTGTTGGCTTCGGTCTTTCCGGACGTGGCGGCCTGCCAGGAGAACATCGAGGGTGACATCAAGATTCCCGATC
The DNA here is from genome assembly GCA_035652095.1 of Terriglobales bacterium. Classification (GTDB taxonomy): domain Bacteria; phylum Acidobacteriota; class Terriglobia; order Terriglobales; family Acidobacteriaceae; genus DASREM01. The sequence goes on from DASREM010000024.1 coordinate 38,063, forward strand.
ACCCGCTGGTCAATGAAGTCATGAAGGACGTATTGACCGAAGCCATGGACGTGGACGGACTGAAGGATGTGCTGCGTCGGATCGAGCAAGGAAAAATTCGCTGTATCGCGGTGGACACCCCGGTCCCCTCACAGTTCTCGCACGAGATTTTGAACGCCAACCCGTATGCATATCTTGACGATGCTCCTCTCGAAGAGCGACGGGCCCGCGCGGTCGAGATGCGCCGCGTGTTACCCGAATCCGTGCTGGAAGAAGTTGGCAAGCTTGACGAGGCAGCGATTGCGCAGGTCAGGGCCGAAGCATGGCCCGATGTTCGCGATGCCGATGAATTGCACGACGTGCTGCACACGTTGATTGCATTGCCCGAGAAGGAGGCGAGCGGCGATCTGTGGAAACGCTTCTTTGCGGAGTTGGAGTTTGAGAATCGCGCGCGACGGGCCCGCGTCGGGGAGTCTTGTTACTGGGTTGCGGTGGAGCGCGGAAGGCTCTTTTCGGTGCTCTTCCCTGAAGCGCAATTCGAGGAAGCTCTGCCGGTGCTGGATATCCCGGTTCCCTCGTATGATGAAGCTGTTCTGAGCCTGGTGTCAGGTTGGATGACGCACAGCGGGCCGGTGGCGGCCCACCAGTTGAGCTCCAAGCTCGACATTCCATCCCATGAGATTGACAAGGCGCTGCTTCGGATGGAGGCCACCGGGAGCATCTTGCGCGGGCGCTTTACCAGCGGCCCGGCCGAGTTGCCCTCCGAGGGACAGCTCCTGGCGACGAACGCATCACGGCTCGAGTGGTGTGAGCGGCGCTTGCTGGCCCGCATTCATCGCCTGACAGTTTCAACCTTGCGCAAGCAGATTGAGCCGGTTAGCGCTGCGCAATTCATGCGCTGGCTGCTGCAATGGCAGCATGTCGCTCCGTCAAGCCAGGTGCAAGGGGAGCGTGCCACACTCGACATTCTGCGCCAGCTCCAGGGGTTCGAGATTCCGGCCAATGCGTGGGAGAGCCAGATTCTGCGACAGCGCATCGCCAACTATGATCCCGAGTGGATCGATCAGTTATGTCTGACTGGCGCAGTGGGATGGGGACGACTGTCGCCGCACCCGGCGACGCTTGAAGGCGCAGTTCCGGGAAAACGGCGGGTCGTCCCCACCAGCGTAGCCCCCATCACCTTTTTCGTGCGGGAGGAGTCGGACTGGATGCTGCCCAGGCATCCTGCCTCTGAGTCAAGCGAAGTGCGCGGACTAAGTCCGGCCGCGCAGCAGGTCCTCGATCTGTTGCGCCAACGAGGGGCCTCCTTCTTTGCCGACATCGTGCGCTCAACCAGGCTTTTGAAGTCTGAGGTCGAGACCGCGCTCTGGGAACTCGTGGCTGCCGGCATCGTCACCGCCGATGACTTCGACAACCTGCGTTCGTTGATTGATCCCCGGCGCCGCATCGGGCCTCGCCTGTCACGGCCACGCAACCGGGGAGGGCGATGGGCCCTGCTTTATGCGGACGCGACTGATGATCGTAGTCGCGCCGTTGAAGCCACCTGCTGGATGTTATTGAAACGTTATGGCATTGTCTTCCGCGACCTGCTGGCCCGGGAAAGCAATCTTCCGAAGTGGCGCGAACTGCAGATCGGCTTTCGGCGTCTTGAGGATCGCGGCGAGATTCGCGGCGGACGTTTTGTGGATGGCTTCTTAGGAGAGCAGTTCGCATTGCCGGTTGCTGTCGAGTCTGTGCGCGCAGCCAGGAAGCTGCAAGTCTCCGGCGAGACGATTTCAATTTCGGCCGCCGATCCGCTGAACCTGGTCGGTATCGTGGTGCCGGGTGAACGCGTGCCCGCAATCTCCGGGCGCACTGTGACTTTCCGCGATGGTGTGGCAGTCGCTCGGGAGCAGGCAGAGACTGAGACGTGGGCGGCAACGGGAAACTGAGTTCCTGTCCCGAGTTCTTGCCAGAAAAGTACCGCTAAAATCATTCGGGAACCTGATGAGGGGGTCCCTTCAGGTTCCCGATGAGCACTGCCTAGCGAAACCTCTCGAAAGCGCTTCCCCCATCGCTTTTGCCAGGCCAGCTGTACTTTATTCGTATGCAAAAGGGGCACCAATCGCGGTGGACCTTCCCGGTTCGGAGAAAATGCGCTAAGCTGCTGAATCCTGGGCCTCTCCTCAGGGATCGCTTCCCGAAATTAAACTTTGAGAAAGATTTTGCACTATCCGATCGGATAGCCGTCTATCTGTTCGGATATTGGAACGAAGCGGATTGCACTCTGTTTGCACACCTTCGTTTGTGTTAGACAATTCTGAACGAGGACCTGTGAATCCAAGATTGGTTGTAGTCGCCGGGCCCATGAAAGAGTCGACGCTGGCGCTTCCCGACCGCGAAGTGCCGATTGGACGGGACCCGTCAAATCTGGTCTCGATCAGCGATCCCTCCCTATCCCGCCGTCACTGCGTTCTCGTCCCGCACGCAGGCAGCTATGCCATTCGCGACCTCGACAGCCGCAACGGCACGTTCGTGAACGGGCTGGTCGTGAAAGAAACTGTGCTGAAGCATGGAGACCAGATTTCGGTCGGCGACTCGGTTCTGATGTTCCTTCTCGAGGAGGAAGGCGATCACCCTTCCAGCGGACGCGTCGAATTTGAAGACAGCGTCACACACGCCACCGCGCAACTTCGTCCCCAGGACGTTCTGTATCTCCAGCCCGACCTGATCCTGAGCGAATTACCGGCAGCATCCCGCCTGGGCAGGAACCTGGCCGCATTGCTGAAGATCAGCCGCATGGTGCATGCGCTCCACAACCTGGAGGAATTGCAGGAACAGATTCTGAACTCGATTTTCGAGGTAGTTCCAGCTGAGCGCGGGGCAATTCTGCTCGACGGCAAGGGCGGTGGGCAGTTCGGGTCGGTGTTTGCGCGGCATCGCCAGCCCGGAATTACCCTGCCGGTTCGTGTCAGCAGGACGATCTCGCGGCAGGTTGTGGAACAGGGGGTAGCAATCCTGGGTGCTGATGTCGCCTCCAGCGGCGACTTGCGCGGGGTAGACAGTATCGTAAGCTTAAACGTTCGCTCGCTTCTTTGCGTACCTTTGCCGGCTTTCGAGCGGGTAATCGGTTGCATCTATCTCGATACCACCAGTCTCTCGAACCGCTTTGACGAAGAGAACCTGCAGTTGGTCGCCGGGATCGCCGCTATTTCGGCGATCGCACTCGACAATGCCCGCCGTCTGCAATGGCTGGAACAGGAAAATCTGCGGCTCACTACCGAAATCAATCTCGACCACAACATGGTGGGCGAAAGCCAGCGCATGAAGGAGATCTACCAGTTCTTGTCTCGGGTTGCCCCCGCGGATTCCACGGTGCTGATTGAAGGCGAGAGCGGCACTGGCAAGGAACTGGCGGCGCGCGCCATTCATCGCAATAGTCACCGCTCGGCGAAGCCATTCGTGACCATCAATTGCGCAGCCATTCCCGAAGGCTTGCTGGAAAGCGAACTGTTTGGCCACGAGAAAGGATCGTTCACCGGAGCGGTCGCGCAGAAAAAGGGCCGGCTGGAAGTGGCCGAGGGCGGTACGGTATTCCTCGATGAGATCGGCGACATGGCTCCGGCATTGCAGGTGAAATTGCTCCGCGTATTGCAGGAGCGTGAGTTTGAACGGGTGGGCGGAAATCGCCCCATACCGGTGGACGTGCGCGTCATCGCCGCCACCAATCGGGATCTGAAGGAAACGGTTCGTACCGGCGGGTTTCGTCAGGATCTCTACTACCGCCTAAACGTGGTCTCGTTGACATTGCCCCCCCTGCGCGAGCGCCGCGAAGACATTCCCATGCTCGCGGAATACTTTGTGTTGAAGTGCAGCAAGAAATGCAAAGTCAAGCCGAGGCGGATCTCTCCTCAGGCGATGGCTTGTCTTCTAAACTACGACTGGCCGGGGAATGTGCGCGAGCTTGAGAATGCGATTGAAAGATCGCTGGTACTGAGCCTAACCGATGAGATTCGTCCGGAAGACCTGCCCGAAAGCGTGCTCGAGAAAGGCGCGGCCGCGGAAGGCGGCCCGGGACAGTATCACGCCTCGGTAATCAGCCTGAAAAAGAAGTTGATCCTTGATGCCCTAGAGCAAGCCAACGGCAGTTACACCGAGGCAGCTCGCCTGCTGGGGGTGCATCCCAATTACCTGCATCGCTTAATTCGAAATCTCGACTTGAAGGACCACGTTCGGTCTTCGGCGACCACGCGCAGCGGACGCAGCATCGGCAACAGGGTCTAGCGCGGCACAATCGACGGCATCCTTAACTTCATCAGTGTAGCTGGATTCAGGTAAACTCCCTGCCAACGCACCGCAACGTGCAAATGCGGACCGGTGGCGCGGCCGGTGCCTCCGCTCAACCCGATCACTTCGCCGCCTCTCACTGGTTGCCCTTCCTTGACCGCCAACTCCGAGAGATGGAGATAAAGCGAGAGCAATCCCTGGCCGTGATCGATCACAACGCAATTGCCTTCAAAGTAGAGATTTCGGGCCAGCAACACGGTCCCCGCATTCAAGGCGGCAACCGGGGTTCCGCTGGGGACACCGTAATCGAGCCCCTGGTGGTAGCTCTGTACCTTGTCGTTGAAGACGCGCTCGGTGCCGAATACATCTGAAACCGGGGCGTTCACGGGCGCGCGAAAACTTCCGGACCACTCTCGGTTTGGCGTGACCTGGTTAAGCACCGACTGCTTAAGTTGCTTGTCGTCGGAGATGATCTTGAGTTGCTCGGCGCTGGGCTCGGTGAATTTTTTTGCCACATTTACGGAGATGCGGTGGTACTTGGCTTTTCCAGTGACAATGCGACGCTCAAAGCTGAGTTGCTCGCCGTATTTGGTGCGGCCCTGCATTTGAAGCGTATAACCGCCAGGCTTGGTCTCAAGGCTCACGCCGGCTAGTCCGTACCAGGCTCTCGTGGTGGGATCAAAACTGAAGGCGACATCGTGACCGAGCCATTTGCCCGACAGTGTCTCAGCCGGCTGCGGCGGCCGCACCCGTACCAACAGCGGAGACCCGTTCACTGGGCGCGCCGGTTGCGTCGTGACAGACCAACTTCCGTTGGACGCCTGCACGGCTGACACGAACCCTGCTGTGAAAAAGATCGCCCCCAATGCAGACAGGAACTTACGAGAGAAAGGAAGCAAAGACACTATGTATTCAGCCTAGCACTAAAGTTCTCGGGCATACATTGCCGGTCGCGTTTCTTGACGTCCGGTGCAACAACTCAGGCTTTTTGATGTCCTCCACCTATCGGGAGCAACGACCCCGAAGTCTCTGCAATCTAATCTTGCCGTTTGGGCACCGATCCCATGGCCGAGTCGCAACTCACGACGACGGAACAGCTGGAGTCCATTTGGTCCCTCGGCGGATTGCGCCGGAAAGAACTCGCGAAACGAGTCTGGAACGGCATTAACGACGACGATGTATTGGGGCTTGCATCGCAACTCGCGTACAGCTACCTGCTCGCGATTTTTCCCTTGTTGCTGTTTCTACTCTCATTGTTCGGATTGTTCGCAGCTCGCGGAACACAGCTGACGGGTAACCTGCTTTTCTATCTCCAGCAGGTGCTGCCGCCTGCGGCTTACCAGGTCGTCACCAAGACCATCCACGAGGTATCGCAAAACACCGGGACGGGAAAGATCACATTTGGAATTCTACTGGCGTTGTTCACCGCCTCGGGTGGAATGAACGCCATGATCTCCGGCCTGAACGGCGCTTACGGAGTGCGCGACACCCGCTCCTGGATCAAGGTAAGGGCAATTTCGATCGCGCTCACAGTGGCTCTTGCGGCTTTGGTCCTTACGGCAATGATTCTGGTGCTGGTAGGCGGATGGATCGCCAGCACCCTGGGCGCGTTGCTTCATCTTGGAATCATCGCCGTGATGGGGTGGAAAGTTCTGCAGTGGATTGCCGCGCTCTTCTTCATCACGTTCGCGTTTTCATTGATTTATTACTTCGGTCCGAATGTAAAAGAGCAGCACTGGTATTGGATCACCCCCGGTTCGGTGACCGGTGTACTGCTCTGGATGACGGCGTCGTTTGCATTCCGTGCCTATCTGCACTTCTTTAATAGCTACTCGAAGACGTACGGTTCGCTGGGTGCGGTGATGATTCTTCTGGTTTGGTTTTACGTCACCGGATTCGCGTTCCTGGTAGGAGGAGAGATCAACGCCGAGATCGAGCATGCGGCAGCGGAACGCGGGCATCCTGAAGCCAAGGGAGAAGGAGAAAAACTCTCGCCCGCAGGGCAAAAAGCGGCTTAGACCGCCGCCGCGTAACGTGCAACGGCGAGGTCCGGACACCCGAGAATCCGGACCGCGTCGAAGACTGAGGAAACGTTCAGCACATCGATCAGGTGTGTGGTCTCAAGCACTTCACGAACGAACTGCGAGGGGTTCACCAGTTTCAACTGGATGCCATTCTCGTTCGTCCAGCGATGGAGAAATACCAGAGCGCCCAGGCCGCCTCCGTCGAGCGTTTCCAGATTTGACAGGTCGAGGACGATCACGCGCGCGCCCTCCAAAGATGTGACCTTTTCGCGCAAGTCTTTGATTGCATTGCCGCGCACAAAACGTCCCGCGCACTGCAGGATCGCTACTTCGCCGCTGTTGTCGAGCTGTACCGTAAACATAGCCGCCTCACTCTCACAGATCATGATACGTATGATTAGACGTCCAAGTTCCTTCAGAGTCATCAACAGGAAGTTACGGATTTGTAAAGAGTTGTAACAAGTTATGGGCAATAAAGCAGTCCTAGCTTCACTTGAAAAGGGGACGTGTTGGCCTGGTTCTCGCTCCCATAGAATTTTCTCATCGGAGGAGGTACTTTGCGGCGATGCGTGATGATCGCCGTGTTTTGTCGATGATTCTCTCGCGAAAGCGTGGGCTTAACCTGATTGCAACAAAGAAAGTGCTTGAAACAATTGGGATAGATTGGTGGACCTGGTCGGGATCGAACCGACGACCTCTTCCATGCCATGGAAGCGCGCTCCCAGCTGCGCCACAGGCCCACTATGACTGGAACTACGTTTTCATTCTCGCCTAGTGAAGGGGCTTAGTCAAACCCTTGGCGGATCTTGTGGTGCGATTTCATCCCATCTCATGGCCAGGCAGACGCCCTGGGCCGAATCTGTGGCCCGGAGCGCAAAAATCGGTAGTGTCTTTTCCCTGGCCGCGCATTATGCCGGCGGTACTCCGACCCTCTCATCCTTCTTCTCCTGTTTTGCGAAACTCGCAGAACATGGGTATCCTGAGGGACATTACGGAAACAGAATGAACCTGAAACTTCGATCCACCTCGCAATGGACTTGCCTGCTCGCGCTTCTTCCGATCATGGCCGTTGCCCAAGTCCCTTCTAATCCTCAGCCGCCGGTTGCGTATTCGTCGGTGAGCGAACTGAACCTGCTCTTGTCGCAACTGCAGCAGATTTCACAGACCACCCAGGCCGATCTCGGCAAGACGCGCGTCGAAAAGTGGAAGACCGATTCCAACACCAAGCGCCAAACCCAGGCCAACATGGAATCTATCCAGCGCAATCTGCAATCGGCGATGCCAGAAATCATCAATCAATTGCAGGCTTCCCCCGAAAATCTGAACGCGACTTTCAAGCTTTATCGCAATCTGGACGCTCTCTATGACGTTCTCAGCTCGGTCGTGGAATCGGCCGGGGCATTCGGCTCGAAAGATGAATTTCAGTCTCTGGCCAACGATCTGAGCACGTTGGAGCACACGCGCAGATCGTTTGCCGACCGTCTGGATACATTATCGGCTTCAAAGGAAAATGAACTGGCCCAACTTCGGAACCAAATCAAGGCTGCGCAGGCGGCTGCGGCGAGCGCCCCTCCCAAGAAAGTCGTGGTGGATGACACCGAACCCAAGAAGACCACGAAGAAGAAATCCCCATCTAAATCCGCCAAGCCCAGCGCCAACAGCACCGGGACCCAGACTCCTCCGCAATAGTTTCGTTCCCGGGGCATCGACTGATCCCCCTAAGTAGCTGAATTTACTACCCTTATCTTTGGGAACTACAAACACTCGAACGGGGTCTATGTATGTGAGGAGTGTTCATCCACGGATTTGGCTGGAGATCGGAACACAAGGCACTTTTGGACCGCGTCATCGGTCCGAATTGAACCTATAATGGTGGGAACGCCGTGAGAATCATGGCGGGAGCGGCCACATTGGGTGATTTAGCGAGTGCCATAGGAGTTCGCCTCGAAGAGTCGGCAATTGTCGCCGAACTGAAGGCGGGGTCAGAGGAGGCGTACGCCTGGCTGATCGGCGAATTCCATCAGCCAATCTACAGCTTGATCTACCGGATGGCTTCGGACCCTGCCGATGCCGCAGATACCACCCAGGAAGTGTTCCTGAAAGTGTTTCGCGGAATGAAGCACTTCAACGGGCAGTCCAGTCTGAAGACCTGGATTTATCGGATTGCGGTCCATGAAGCCTCCAACCGGCGGCGCTGGTGGTTCCGGCACAAAGCGCGGGAAAGTTCGATGGAACCGGTTCTGACCGATGCCGAACAGGAAAATGCAATTGGGCTGAAAGACCTGTTGGTGGACAAGGGCGAGTCCCCATTCGACAACGTGGTGCATGAAGAAATTCGGGCTCGGGTTGAAGAGGAGTTGCGAAAGGTTCCGGAACCGTATCGCACCACGGTGATCCTGCGCGATTTGGAAGAAATGTCGTACGAGGAAATCGCCGAAATAACGGAAGTCTCGTTGGGTACAGTGAAGTCGAGATTAACTCGAGGCCGGGAGGCATTGAAGCTGCGCTTGACCGCATACATAAAGGAAGTTGGTCCGCAACTTGGTTTGCACGCTCCAGAGGAGCGCAGCGGGAAACCACGACCGCGCTCCCGGATTTGTTCGAGTGGCGGGGAAGTCGAGGTGGCGTCATGAAGTGCGCCCAGGCAAAATCGCTGTTTTCGCCGTATCTGGATGGAGCCGTCACCGGCACGCAGATGCGTGCGCTGAGCCAGCATCTGGAAAGCTGCGACGACTGCCATAGCGATTATTCTCTGTTGCAGCAAAGCCAGCAGTTATTGGCGCGGGCGGGCCGCAGGAAGGCGCCCGCCGATCTGGAACTGAGGTTACGCCTGGCGATCTCACGCGAAGTGGCCCACAAGCGCGCCCCTTATTTGCAGGGCGCGATGTTGCGGCTCGAAAATCTTTTCCAGGCCTTCATGGTCCCAGCGACTGCAGGGTTGATTGCCGCAGTTGCCATCTTCGGCCTGGTCATGGGATTGACCACCATGCCACTGCAGGCTGCGGACAATGACGTCCCCCTGATGTTGTATACCGCTCCGCAACTGCAACAGGCCGCTTTTGGCACCACCTTGGAATCCATCAACGACGATTCACTCGTCATCGAAGCCTACGTGGACTCGAATGGGCGGATCCAGGATTATCGCATCCTGTCGGACTCAAAAACGTCGAGCGATTTGCTTCCGCAAGTGAAGAATATGTTGATCTTCACTACGTTCCGTCCGGCAACCGCGATGGGGAGGCCGACCTCTGGGCGCGCAGTACTGTCTTTTTCAAAGATCAACGTTCACGGGTAGAGTGCTGGGCCGAGACTTCGAAGTCCGCCAAGGTTCCGTTGACCCTCAATTGAGAACCCCTTACACTGGTTGCGTAAACCGCACATCTCCCTGCCTGGTAGGAGGTTTCCCCTGAGCCGTTGGCTGCGATGCTCGCTTTATGCGGCACTGATAGGATTGTTGACGCCCCTGGTCCTGGGCCAGGCTTCGGCGGAGCGCAGTCAGCCCCAGCCCCCCGCTGCCCCGGCTGCGAATGCTGCGCCCGGCGTGCCTCTCAAACCTCAAACCCCGGAAGTCACCCTCGATACCAGCGAGACTCTGTTCGCAGTTCTGGCCGGGATCAACGCCTGTGGTTATGACCAGGACCTGAATGCCTCCGACCCCCTTCGCCTGCAGATCCGCAAGGAAATTACGAAGGCGGTGAACGAGTCCGTCGGGGCTCGCGACGTCTTACAGGGAATGTGCCAGATCTACAACGATCACCAGCAGCCGGATGGTCCGAAGAATCTCTCCCAGTACGTTTCTCTCGCGCTCTTCTTGAATCCTCCGCCTGCTTTTACGGTCAAGGTCAAGGAAAAGGACCTTCCACCAGACGCGGCGGCGCTGGTCAGCTTTCTTCCGGCCTTGGCGAAGTTTTATGAAGTGGCGCATCTGCATTCGATCTGGAGCGAACATCGCGCCGCTTACGAGGCTCTCACTCAGCGCTATCACGAGCCGTTATCGAAGATGCTGTTCGACACTGAGCTCTATCTCAAGTTGCCTTCGGCGGGCTATCTCGGCCACCAATTCACGGTGTACCTGGACCTGCTGGGAGCGCCGGCCCAGACGAACGCCAGGAATTATGGGCCGGATTACTTTGTGGTGCTCACGCCGGGCCCCAATACCAGCTTGAAGATGCAGCAGATCAGGCATACCTATTTGCATTACTTGCTGGACCCGATGTCGTTGAAATACCCCGAAGTGAACAAGAAGCTTGAACCATTGCTGGAGTCGGTGAAGACGGCCCCCATGGATGAGGGGTTCAAAACCGACGTTTCACTGCTTTATACGGAGTGCCTGATTCGTGCGATCGAGATTCGCATGGAAGCCAGCGGCGCGCAGGCGGAAGAGAATCGCCAGGCCGCGGTGCAGGCTGCGGTGAAGCAAGGGTTCGTGCTCACACGGTTCTTCTATGATTCCCTGGCGCAGTTCGAAAAAGATCCCGCAGGCTTTCGCAATGTATATGGCCAAATGCTAGCGGGCATTGACGTCGGCAAGGAGGAGAAGCGTGCCGGGCAGGTTGATTTCGCAGCCAAGGCGGATCCGGAATTGTTGCACCTTGCCCGCGCCGCCGAGGGAAAATTGCTGATCAACGCGGAGCAGAAGCTGAGCGCGGGAGATCCGGCAAGCGCGCAGAAGCTTGCTCAGCAGGCACTCGACGAAAAAACTGGAGATCAAGGTCGGGCCTTGTTCATCCTGGCACAGGTGGCGACCACGAACAGGGACATCGAAGGAGCGCGAACCTATTTTCAGCGCGCGCTCACGGCCACCAGCGAACCCAAGGTGGTCGCCTGGTCGCACATCTATCTGGGCAGGATCTTCGATCTGCAGGAGGAACGCGATGCGGCGCTTGACCATTATCGTGCCGCGTTAAACGCGGCCGCTTCTCTCCCAGAAGCGAAAGCCGCCGCGGAAAAGGGCCTTCAGCAGCCTTACGAGCCGCCCAGAGATCCAAAACAGTGACAGAGTTCGCGGGAAAAAGACATCATCTTCGGACTTAAGGAGGACGAATGAAGCGAGCAGCGATGTTCATAGTGATGTTGGCGCTGGGCACTTCCGTGCTGGCGCAACAGCAGACGGGCACGCCTGGAGGAACGCAATCGGGGTCAACACCAGGCGGCGCAACACAGGGCGGCACGGCGACCCCGCCAGCCAAGCATCCGCTGCAGGCCAAGACCCAGCCCGAGTTCGAAGCCTATAAAGCCGCGAACGCGATTCAGGATCCGGCTGCCCGGGACAAAGCCGCCGACGAATTTGCGGCCAAGTTCCCGGACAGCGAGTTGCGGGTCCCGCTTTATAAGCAAGCCATGCGCGATTATCAGAGCGGCAACAATGCCGACAAAATGCAGGAGATGGGACGAAAGGTGCTGGCCATTGACCCGGATGATCCCGAAGCCCTGGTGGGAGTTGCGGAGATCCTGACCGAACGGACCCGGGACACCGATCTGGACAAGGATCAGCGCCTCGCAGAGGCCGCCAAATTAGCACAGCATGCCCTGGATACGATTGAAACCGACGTCAACGTCCCACCCGGAACGCCGCAAGAAAAAGTTGATGCCTATAAGGGATTTCTGCGCTCCAGCGCTTACGGGATCCTGGGAACGCTGGCATTGAACTCCGACAAATATCCTCAGGCCGAGGATTACCTGAGGAAGGCGATTGCAGCGTTGCCCCAGCAACCGGACCCGCTTGCCGTATTGCGCTTGGCGCTCGCGCTCGATAAGCAGGGGAAATATCCCGATGCCCTGAAAGAAGCCAACCACGCGGTCGAACTCACGCAAGACAATACGCCGTCGGGAAGACTGGCGCGCCAGGAGAAAGACCGCCTGGAGAAGTTGACCGGCGGAGGCAACGCCAAGACGTCGGACACACCACAGAATCCCGCGCCAAAACAATAGGGTGAGAATACGCGCCTGGCGTTCGTCCGACGCCAGCACGCATGAGCCAATGAAGGCACGTGACATCGCGACGCTCGCAGCGGTTTTGAAGTATCAGTTCACACGTCCCGAATTGCTGCATCAAGCCCTCACCCATAGCTCCCAGGCGCGGGAACAAGAGGCGCAACAGTTTCCCGAGGCGCGATTTGGCGACAACGAGCAATTAGAGTTCCTGGGCGATGCCGTGCTCTCGTTGGTAACCACGGAGACGCTGTTCCAACGTTTCCCCAGCTATCGAGAAGGCGAACTCTCGAAAATGCGAGCGCACCTGGTAAGCGAGCGGCATCTGATTCAGGTGGCCCGGCAATTGGATCTGGGAGCGTACCTGAACCTGGGCCGTGGCGAAGAAAAGAGCGGGGGCCGTTCCAAGACCGCTTTGCTTGTGGACGCTCTCGAGGCTGTAATCGCGGCCATCTATCTGGATGGGGGGCTGGAACCGGCACGGGCGTTTGTGCTGGAAGCCATTGTCGAACCCGAACTGCTCCGGATCGCAGCCATCGGAACTGGACTGCCGGTCACCGATTACAAATCGGCATTGCAGGAAAAGCTGCAGGCGGTTGGCCGCGCCCAGCCTACTTACGTGCTGGTGAAGGAGCAGGGCCCGGAACACAACAAGACGTTCACCGTGGAGGCCCGCCTGCGCGGCGTCAACGGCAATGCGGAATCAGAGTTCGTAGGACAAGCGGAAGGATCAACCAAGAAGAATGCTGAACAAGACGCTGCCCGACAAGTCCTGGAATACCTCGCCAGCGCTGGAATTGCCGAGCGTAAAGGACGCGCCTGAACCGAAGATGGACGCAGCCGAAAAAGCGGCACCCTCTTCGGAATGGCTCCTGTCGCTGCAGTCCTTGCTGGGCACGGTAGTCATCGCCGTCTTCGTAATCACCTTTGTCGTGCAGGCATTTCAGATCCCCTCGGAATCCATGGAGAACACGCTGCTGATCGGGGATTACCTTTTGGTAGACAAGTTCTGCTACGGCGGCAGCAGCTTTTGGAATCATTTTCTTCCTTACAAAAACATCAGCCGTGGAGACATTGTCGTATTCAAGTATCCTGTGAATCCGACACAGCACTTTGTGAAACGCGTGGTCGGGGTCCCCGGCGATCGCATTCGCCTGGTCAACAAGGAAGTATTCGTAAACGGCAATCCTATTCACGAACCGTACGTGCGCTACACCTCGCGAGTGCATGATGTATTTCGCGACGACTTCCCTCGCCTCAACATGTCGGTCCCCGGGCTGGAAGGGGAGTGGTGGCAGCAAATGCATCGCCTAGTGGAAAATAGCCAACTGATCGTGCCCGAAGGCCACTACTTCGTGATGGGGGATAATCGCGACGAGAGTCTCGACAGCCGTTACTGGGGTTTTGTACCGCGCGAGAACGTAATCGGAAGGCCGCTTATCATCTACTGGTCCGTTCGCGACATTGATAACGATATGATAGGGGTTCCGAATTCAAGTGATAAGCTTCTGCACTTCACCTATGCCATCACGCACTTGTTCCAGATTACCCGGTGGGACCGCACGTTTCGACTAGTCCATTGAAAGGGCGCGATCGCCTTGAATACAGAGCACGTTCTGGTGTCAAAAAAAGAGACCAAGCCGACAGAGAAACCGCGGGAGACTACGGTTGAGTTTTTAGCGTCTCTCGCCGCTGTCCTCGTGACCGGTCTCTTTATCATCACCTTTATCGTTCAGGCCTTTGAGATTCCATCCAGTTCGATGGAGAACACGCTGCTGATCGGCGACCACGTGTTTGTAAATCGTGAACAGTTTGCGCCGGCCACAAAGTGGATGGGCCCCCTGCTGCCCTATCGCGACGTCCGGCGAGGCGACATCGTGGTTTTCTTGTCGCCTGCTGAGCCGGGGTTGTACGTGGTGAAGCGCATCATCGGAGTGCCTGGGGATCGCATCCATTTGCGCGATGGCGTGGTCTATCGCAACGGAGAAAAGCTTGACGAGCCTTACGTCGTTCACAGCAGTCCGGACAGCTATAACCCTTATCGCGATAACTTCCCCGCGGTCGCGCCGACCGAATACAACAATCTTTTTCCAGATTGGCAACTGGTGCTGAAGCAGTACATTCAGGGCGACGACGTGGTCGTTCCCACGAAGAGTTACTTCGCTATGGGCGACAATCGCGACGTAAGTTATGACAGCCGCTTTTGGGGATTCATTCCCAAAGAAAATGTCATCGGGCGTCCCATGTTCATTTACTGGTCATTCCAGACTCCAGCCGACCAGTACCAGAAAACTGAAGTCAGTGATCGTTTGAAGTTCATTGGAAATGTAATTCTGCATTTCTTCGACGAGACCAGGTGGAGGCGCACGTTCAAGGTGGTGCGGTGAGGCTTTCGCGTTCCAAGCGCGGATGGCTGTTCGCAGCAGTGCTTTTGCTGGTGGGGTTGTTCCTGGTTCGTCCCGGAGCAGACCGCCTGCGGTGGCGGATTGTGCGGTCGATTTCTGCCGCCGTGGGACGCCAGGTTCAAGTTGGATATGTTCACCTGCGTTTTCTGCCACCGGGATTTGAACTCGATCATTTCGCCATTCGTGACGATCCCGCTTTCAGCGCAGAGCCCATGCTGCGCTCCGACGAGGTCATTGCAAGTCTGAGAGTGACTTCGCTCCTGCGTGGAAGACTGGAGATCTCCCGACTGGAACTTACCGAGCCAAGCTTCAATCTGGTTCGAAATGCAGAGGGTCACTGGAACGTCGAGACCATTCTGGAGCGCGCCGCGCAAACACCGATTGCTCCCACCCGCAAAGGAAAGTCGGAATCGCGCCCTGGGTTTCCCTACATCGAAGCCGACAACGGCAGGATCAACTTCAAGATCGGGCCGGAGAAAAAACCCTACGCCTTGATGTCGGCGGATTTTTCAGTCTGGCAAGATTCCGAAAATTCCTGGGGTCTGCGCCTGAAAGCGCGCCCAGTCCGGACCGATTTCAATATTACCGATACCGGGATTTTGCGGGCCGACGGCACCTGGCAGCGCGCGACGACTCTCCGCCAGACGCCCCTGCAATTCACGCTGGAATGGGACCAGGGACAACTCGGCCAATTGAGCAAGCTCATCACGGGAGCGGATAAAGGCTGGCGCGGCGCTTTGACGCTCGACGCCACGCTGAGCGGCACTCCGGCATCGCTGCAGTTCCAGACAGCGGCCTCGATCCATGATTTTCGACGATATGACCTGCCCAGTGGAAACGCGATGCGTCTCAACGCGCGATGCACAGGACTTTACAGCACGGTAGATCGAAGCGTTTCGGGACTGGATTGCGCGGCCCCGGTCGGCGACGGTTTCGTCACCGCTCATGGGGCGGGCGCGCACCTGTTCAGTTCTGCAACCTACGACTTGTCACTGGAATTGAAGGATGTCCCGGCATCCTCTGTGCTAGCGCTGGTCCGCCGCGCTAAAAAGAACATTCCCGATGAATTGAGCGGTGCCGGCAAGCTGCGGGGGAAATTTTCGGTACAGCGGGGGCGCGATGGAACGGAGTGGTCGGGCGAGGGAGAGGCCACCGGAATCAGGCTTACATCCGCATCGGACAATTCCCAAGTCTCTGTGAGTACGATCCCATTTTTTGTGTCAGTCGACGCAGCCGGTATCAAACGTCGCAAACCGCCGGAGGGATCTCCCCGTCTGAATTTTGGGAAGTTCGATCTACTGCTGGGAAGCGAGCGCACGCTTTCGGCACGGGGTTGGGTTTCCCGTGCGGGATACAACCTTAGTTTGAGCGGAGATGCAGAGATCCAGCGTTTGCTCCAGGCCGCCCGTTTCGCAGGAATTCCCGTGCTGCACCCGACTGCAGATGGCCAGGCGAAAGTTGATCTGCAGGTAGCCGGTGAGTGGTCGGGCTTCTCGGCACCCATCGCCACCGGAGAGGCGCAATTGCGCTCGGTTCGGGCGGAGATACGTGGAGTCAACGCGCCTCTACAGATCGTCTCGGCAAAGCTGGCGTTCCTTCCGGATCAGATTCGCGTCCAGAGCCTAACAGCCTCGCTTGGAAACAGCACATGGAAGGGTTCGGTACAGATGCCGCGCGGCTGTACTGCCGCCGAGTCCTGCCTGGTTCAATTTGATCTGCACACCGATACTGTCGCCAGCACAGAACTCGCGCGGTTGCTCGATCCCCGCAAAGGCAAACGGCCCTGGTATCGGTTTTTGTCGGGATCCGCCCCGGCAAAGCCGTACCTGGCCTCGCTGCATGCATCAGGCAGATTGACGGCAAACCGTGTGGACTTCCACAACGTGGCCGCGACTCGCGTTTCAACCATGCTCGCGCTCGAAAATGGAAGGCTGAAACTCACCGACTTGCGCGGCAATGTATTCGGGGGAAGCCACGCCGGCCAGTGGATTGCCGATTTCACTGCGCAACCGCCAACCTACCGCGGCACTGGAACGCTGGACGGCGTATCCATGGAACAACTCGCGCAGGCGATGCACGACGGCTGGATCACCGGGACGGCGAACGCCGGTTACGAGCTCACCAGTGCCGGTTTGGATTGGTCCGATCTCGCAACCTCCGCGTCAGGCAAGATGCGGATTGAAGTCAATGACGGCGCATTGCCGCACATCGAACTCGCGAACGGCAATGGACCCCTACACATTCACCACCTCGCGGCGCGGTTGCGTCTGGAAGATGCCATGATTGTGATTGAGGAAGGCAAACTTGAAACTCCAGGTCGCATCTTTCAGTTGAGTGGCACCGCATCTCTCGCTCAAGCCCTGAATGTCAAATTGCTGCATGAAGGAAATCAGGGTTATACGATCACTGGCACTTTGCCGGAACCGAAAGTGGCTCCCGCAGTGCCAGGCGAGACGCGAGCCTCTTTAAAACCATGAGCGTGACTTGTTCCCTCCTCTGTGTCTTACTTGTGGCCTCGATTCTTCCCGCACAGAATTTCGTCAACGGAGCCGCCGCCGGCTTCGAGCAGAAGCTGCAGCGAGTTGAGAGAAACGCGGCGTCAACCCATCCCGACCAGACTCCGACCGAGTTTAGCGAAGCGGAAATTAACAGCTACGTCGCATCCAATGCGGTTCAATTGCCGGCTGGGATTCAATCAGTCAATTTCCAGGGAGAGCCCGATGTGGTCACGGCAAACACCCGAGTGGACTTTGACAAGCTGAAGGCGGGGAACGATTCCTCGAACCCACTCCTGGGAATGTTCTCCGGCATACACGATGTGGTGGTCGTCGCGCACGCTTATGGCGCCGGCGGCAAAGGATACGTGAACGTGGACAAGGTCGCTCTCGACGAAGTCGAGATACCACGATTCGTGCTGCAAGCGTTCCTTGAAAAGTATGTGCAGCCCAAATATCCCGAGGTGGGACTGGATTCCACGTTCACGCTGCCAGATCGCATTGACATAGCGAAAGTGGGCTTGCACAAGCTGGTCGTGACCCAGAAATAGTTATGGTTGAAATCCCGCTCCGCGCAGGACTTTGCCCGGCCGGGCGCCCGTCATTTTTCCTTGCTCAATCACCGCCTGACCGTTGACCAGAACATAATCCATTCCTTGTGACAACTGGTTAGGATTCTCAAAGTCGGCAAGATCGCGGATGGCCGCAGGGTCGAAAATCACGATATCGGCCCACATGCCTTGCTTAAGGACTCCGCGATCGGTGAGACGCATCCGCTGTGCCGGCAAGGCGGAAAACTTGCGGACCGCGTCTTCCAGTGTGAGCTTATGCTCCTCTCTTACATATTTGCGAAGCACGCGCGGGAACGTCCCATAGGCACGCGGATGGGGATGCTCTGCGCCGAGTATCCCTTCCGGAGCAGTGCCGGATGAATCGTTATCCACTGCAACCCAGGGCTGCTGCAAGGCCAAAGCGACATCGGGTTCCGACATGCCGAACACCGCAGCTCCCGTAAACGCGTTGTCTTCGATCAAGAGGTCGAAAAGTGCGTCCATAGGATCCTTGTTCCACATCTTAGCGATTTCCGAGAGGCGCTTTCCCTGCAGCGGGACCAGCTTTGGATTTTGCACCACGCCGATCAGCACAGCTTCGGGGCCGGGAATTTCATCCCATTCGTTGTCCCAGGCTTTTGACGGGGTCAGCATATCTTTGCGCATGCGGGCGCGCGTCGCAGGGTCCTTGAGCCGCTCTATCAGTTTGGCGTCGCCGCCGTCGTGCGCCCATGGTGGAATGAACGCGGAAAGACTGTTGAACCAAGCTGTGTAAGCATAAGTGTCGGCGCTGACGTCAATTCCCTGCTGGCGGGCAGCGTTGATCCTGGCAATCACCTCCGGCATCTTGCCCCAATTGTTTTTCCCGGCGACCTTGATGTGCCAGATCTCGACCGGGATGTCGGCCTCCTTGCCGATGCGGAAGACTTCGTCCAGCGATTCAAAAACAGAATCGCCCTCGCTTCGCATGTGGGAGGCGTAGATGCCTCCAAACTTCGAGGCTTCGCTGGCCAGAGCAATCAACTCTTCAGTTTTCGCGTAGGGCGCCGGGGCATATTCAAGCGACGTCGAAACCCCCACGGCTCCGTCTTTCATTCCCTGGCGGACAAGCTCTTTCATCTGCTCGAGCTGCTGCGGGTTCGGTTGTATGTCGGCGTCGCCCAGGACCATTCGCCTTACTTGAGTGGCGCCGATATACGAAGCCAGGTTGATGCCGATGCCCTGCTTTTCCAGCCGGGCAAAATATTCCCGCAAGGTGCGCCAGTCTGCCGTAATGTGCAGGTGCTTGTACTCGTCCTGGTCGGCCCGAAGCAGGGTATCGTTGACTGGAGCGACCGATCCACCTTCTCCGGTGATTTCGGTAGTGATGCCCTGGAAAATCTTCGAGGGCAGGCGAGGATCAACCAGGATCGTCAGCTCCGATTGCCCGAGCATGTCGATGAAGCCTGGAGCTACGACATCACCGTGCGCATCGATAGTCCTGCCTCGCCTGGCTTGCGATAAATTTCCGATGGCGGCGATCCTGCCCTCGCGAATCCCGATATCTCCCGAGTACCACGGGGACCCGCTCCCGTCGATAATGTGCCCGTGCGTGATTACCGTCTCGAATGGTTCCTGCGCGAGCAGGAGCGTAGAAACAAAGCAAAGCAGGAGGACTTCGAGTAAGACAGTTCGGAGTTTCATCGTTTGGGCCCCGTGAATTTGAATTTGCTGCGATGCTTAGCTCAATGCCGATGCAGCCAAAACCTTTCTTTCGCGCCATCCCAGCGCTACGCCGAGTAAGGTCCAGAGAACCAGAGCGAGCCATTCGTACGCGCTAAAATGTCCGGGAACGCCGGGCACAACCTTCATCAGGATCATCACCAGCGTCACCCCAACTCCGGCTGCGGCAACAACTTTTTCCCGCAGCGCCGGGCCCATGGCGAAGTACGAGGCGCAAGCGGCAAGCCATCCCGTGGCTGACGCAACCGAGCCTACTTCCGAGACCGGTACCAGGATCGCGTCTCCCAGGAACATGCACGCGGCAGTTGCGATACCGATGCAGAGAACCGCGACCGATGGCGTCTGGTTGCGAGGGTGGACCCTCGAAATACGGCTGTCCACTAGGCCCCGGCGAGCCATGGCAAACAGCAAGCGGCTCGACGCCACGAAATTACCATTGAAGACCTTCAACAACGAGAGCAGCGCAGAGGCCAGAATAATGCTGACAATCCAGCGTGAGCCCATCGCCTGCTGGAAGGCAACCGCGGTCATGAACTTCTGATTGGTGAGTTGGCGCCACGGGGCGACATACCCGACCGCCGCGATCACGACCATATAAAAAAGCATGCCGACCACAATCGCCATCCAGATCGCCTTGTAAAATCCTTGCGCGCGGAATTCAGGGCTGGCCTCTTCCGCGGCTTTGGCCACAGATTCATATCCGGTCATGAAGTAGGGAACGATCTGCAGAACCAGCAAAACGGAGACGAATCTGCCGTGCGTGAACAAGGGTGGAAAATTCCCGCTCTTGCCCCGCGTGAGGCCGATGACTACAAAGATCGCAAACAATGCCAGCGTGCCGAACGCAGTCCAGTTCTGAAAAGTGGCGCTAAGGCGGATGCCGCGGTAATTAAGCAGGGTGAGCAGCCCGGTCAGAGCCAGGCCGATCAGCAGGTGAGGCAGGTAAACTGGCCGGCCCGCGATGCGATAAAGTTCCATCGAATCCAGTGGGGGGAAGATGTAACCCGCAATGCGGCCGATGGCCACCGCCTCCCATGGGCAAACGATGAAGTACGCGAGCACCATAATCCAACCGGTGGCGAAGCTGATGGTTGAGGGAAACACCCTGGCCGTATACGCGACCTCTCCCGCGGCATCAGGCATAGCCATGACCAGCTTGCCGTACACGTAGCCGATGGGTAATAGCAAGAGACCGCCGATGGCGAAACCGAGTATCGCTCCGAGGACGCCCCCGCGCAGCAGCCAGTCCTCCATGACCACAAGCCATCCAACCCCTACCATGGTTCCCCAGCCCAGGGTGAAGTAGTCAACCGTGCGGAGTTGGCGGGCCAGGGTGGTCATAGTCAGAAGAGGCAAACCAATTCATAAAGCAGATTGGCGGCCAACAGCGAAGTGATCTCGCCCGTATCATAGGGTGGGGAAACCTCGACCAGGTCGCAGCCCACCAGCGATAGACCCTTCAGGGCCCGAACCAGTTCCAGAATCTGGAAACTGGAGAAGCCGCCCACCTGGGGCGTCCCGGTACCCGGCGCGAATGCCGGATCTACTACATCAATGTCGAGAGTGACGTAAGTTGGACGGCCACCGAGTTTTTTCAGGTGCCGCTTCACAAGGGCCAATCCTCCGCGATGGAACTCTTCCGCCGTGATGATCGTGATCCGATGCTTGTGCGCGAAATCAAAATCAGATTCGGAGTAGACCTGCCCTCGCAGGCCGACCTGGATCGCTGCGCCCTCGGTGATCAGGCCTTCTTCCACCGCATATTTCACCGGTGTGCCGTGGGAATGCGGGCTGCCAAAATAGCCTCCCCAGGTATCGCCATGGGCGTCGAACTGAATGAACGCGACCGGGCCAAACTGCTTATGAATGGCGCGAAGGATAGGGAGCAGAATTGAATGATCGCCGCCAACGCACACTGGACGCGCGCCCGCGTCGAGCACATCCCCAAGCTGTTTCGTGATACGCCCGTAGGTGTCCTCGATGGACAGGGGGTTGATCGAGAGGTCCCCAAAATCCGCGATGCGCCATTTTTCAAAAGGATTGATCTTGAGTACGGGATTCCAGGGCCGGATCATCGCCGACTGCACACGGATGTTTCGGGGGCCAAAGCGCGGCCCGGGCCGGTAGGTGGTGCCGCTATCGAAGGGAACGCCGATGAGCGCAATATCGAGCTCTTTTGGGTCGCTGATATGCGGCAGCCTCATGAAGGTCGGAATGCCGGAAAAGCGCGGATAAATCAGCGCATCCACCGGCTGCGGATGCGGCGTAGCGAGTTTCCTGGGCCTCATGGATGTGGCGCGAATTATAAAGCATGGCCACCGGGCCGCAACGCAAAGCTGCGCAACCCGGTATGCTATGGTTAAAGTTTTTCAGGATGGCCTGATCCCGTATGCCTCGATACGACTACCGTGGTGTGAAACCGACTCCAGAGGCGGAGAAGTTGTTTCTCGCCTGGATTGACCAATTGGACAAGGAATTCGCAAACCGCGACGTTGCTCACCGGAGCATAGTCGTGCGCAATGCGCTGCACGAATTATACCTGGGGCGGCCGTATGCGCCCCCTGATCCCGCTGCCTCCCTGACCGAGCAGGCCCTGGTCCACTCCTTTGATCCCCGCAACGCGACCCTGGAACCCGAAGACTATGGAGATGTGGACGCCGCGAAATACGGCGAGCGCAAGCCGCTGATCTGGTTCTGGATGATGTACGACCGCTCCCCCGTCGGGCTCAACCACTGGCTGGGATACCGCATGCGCTACATGCTGGCCAAGCACATCTTCAAGCACATTGGAAACAACGTGAAGATCTTCCATGGCGTTGAGGTCTCCTATGGTTACAACTTGACGGTAGAGGATAACTGCACGATTCATAAGTATGTGCTGCTCGACGATCGCGGCGAAATCATCGTGCACGAAGGGACTTCAATTTCTGATTACGCGAACGTTTACTCGCACGCCCACGACCTGAATGACGGAATGATCGTGACCAATCAGAAGACCGAGATTGGACCGAAGGCGCGAGTGACGTATCACGCAGTGGTCTTGAGCGGAGTGAAGGTGGGCGAACACGGACTGGTAGGCTCCATGGGCGTAGCTTCCAGGAACGTGGAGCCTTTCCATGTGGTCGCCGGAGTGCCCGCCAAACCGGTCAAGGTGAAACCCATCGCCCCGGAAGAGTTGCAGAAGAGTTTGGAGAAGCGGTGAGCCGGGCACACATATCAATCGCATTCGTTCCGCATGGTAGTATCGAAGCCAACCCGGCATGACTCTCGAACACGTTGACATACTGTTCAGGTTGATTGTTTTCATCTTTGCGATCAGCATTCACGAGTCGGCGCACGCCTGGATGGCCAATCGCTGCGGCGATCCCACCGCACGCATGCTAGGCCGAATCACGCTGAATCCGATCAAGCACATCGATCCGATCGGAACGGTGGTCATGCCTCTCATCGCGATGTATACAGGATTTCCCACCATTGGCTGGGCCAAGCCGACGCCGGTGGATCCCCGCAATTTCAAGAACCAGGTTGTGGATGACATTCTCACCTCGGTGGTGGGGCCGGGCAGCAATTTTGTGCTCGCAGTCCTCGCAGTGGTGATTTTGCTGATTGTCTCAGCGGTCTCACCGCTGGGCAGTTCCATCGTTCATTTGATCCCACTCGTCTACCCAAATCACATGGACGTGCTCACCAACCAGACCAACTCGGTCCTGATGCCCATTGCTTTGCTCGCGTATGAATTCATGGTGATTAATATCGTGCTGGGCGTATTCAACCTGATCCCGGTTCCTCCTCTGGACGGCAGCCACGTTATACGGCACTTCTTGCCTGAAACGATCTTGAAGGTTTATGACAACATCGGAATATTCGGTTTGCTGGCCTTGGTGTACCTGGGAGGCAATTTCCTCGGTCGACTGATTTTCCCGGTGATCAATTTCTTCAATTCTTTTCTTGTAGGCCGCGGATGAACAATTCCAAAAAGCGGGTGCTGAGCGGAATGCGCTCCACCGGAAAACTGCACCTTGGCAATTACGTGGGCGCGCTCGACAATTGGGTCCGCATGCAGGACCAGTACGAATGTTTTTTCTTCGTCGCGGACTGGCATGCGCTGACCACTGACTACGCGGACACCTCGAAGGTCAAAGAAAATTCTCTCGAAGTGCTGCTCGACTGGCTCGGCGCCGGACTCGATCCCGCGCGCTGCACCATGTTCATCCAGTCGCATGTGCCTCAGCATGCGGAACTGCACTTGCTGTTTTCGATGATTACGCCCCTGGGGTGGCTGGAGCGCGTACCGACCTACAAAGAGCAGCGCGAGAACATCACCGAAAAGGATCTCGGCACCTACGGGTTCCTGGGATACCCCCTTCTCCAGGCTGCCGACATCCTGATTTACAAAGGTGACTTCGTGCCCGTAGGCGAAGATCAGGTGCCGCACGTGGAATTGACGCGGGAAATTGCGCGCCGATTCAACGGGTTCTATCAGCTTCACGGAGGGCCAGTTCTTCCCGAGCCGCAGCCACTCCTGACCCCGACACCGAAGCTGCCCGGCACCGACGGCCGCAAGATGTCGAAATCGTATGGCAACACCATTATGTTGAGCGATCCGGAGCCGGTGGTCCGGCAGAAGCTGAAGACCATGGTGACCGATCCGGCGCGCGTGCGCCGCACCGATCCTGGCGATCCTGATAAATGCCCGGTTGGCGACCTGCACAAGATATTCAGCGATCAGGAAACAATCTCGAAGGTCTATGCGGGCTGCCGTTCGGCCGGCATTGGCTGCATTGAGTGCAAGTCCTGGGCCGCTGCGTCGCTGGTGAGCATTCTGAATCCCATGCAGGAGCGGAGGAGAAAATACGAGGAGAATCCGCGACTGGCTTGGGATATCCTTGAGGACGGTTCCGCGCGGGCACGCAAAGTAGCTTCCGAAACCATGGAAGAGGTGCGTGGTGCAATGAACATGGCGCTGGAGTACGAAGCCCCCATAAAAGGATCCGTCACCGGATGAGCCAAGAGGCAAAGCGTATCGCCGAGAACGGCGCGTCGAGTCCTGTTCTTTCACCAGCGCAAAAGGCAAAGAAGGAGGAGACCGACTTCCCTTTTGCAGTCGCGGTCAGCGATGTCTATGAAGGCCCCCTTGACCTCCTGCTGGACCTGATTCGCAAGCAGGACATTGATATCTACGATATCCCGATCGCCAAAATCACCGCCCAATACCTGGGTTATGTGGAGAAGCTGCGCGAGCTGGATGTGAACGTTGCGGCCGAGTTCATCTATATGGCCGCGGTGCTGATTCATATCAAGTCGAAGATGCTGCTGCCCCGGGACCCCACTCTTCCCGCCAACGTCCAGGAAGATCCCCGGTCGGAACTGGTAAACCGCTTGATCGAGCACGAGAAGTTCAAGTCCGCAGCCCAGATGCTCTTGCAAAAGCAGCAGATCGAAGAAGCCGTGTGGTCGAATCCGGCCCTGAAAGACTTCATTCACGATGAAGGTGCGGAGTCGGAGCTGGCCGCCGATGTCATTGATCTGGTGAAGACCTTCCAGCAGATTCTGGATCGTGCCAAAAATCGCCCCCTCATTCAAGTGGATGAGGATACGGTCACCGTGGGGCAGATGGTCGACTATCTCAAGCGGCGGCTCACGTTGGAAGATCGTCCTATACGGCTGAAGCAGATGTTGGGGAACGTCAACTCCCGGCAGGCGCTGGTGTGCATATTCCTCGCCTTGCTAGAAATGGTGCGCCTGCAAGCGGTCCAACTGCGGCAAGACCGGCTGTTCGGAGACATCCTGTTGCGGAAGCACGTAGGATTCGAAGCCGTCATGTCAGAGCAGGCCGCGGTGCGAGATGATTGGAGATAGCACTACCAGGTACGTGGAAAGAGAAGTCCGAAAATCCGCAGAAGCGTTGGTGCTACTGCTAATTGCTGCTTATGAGCCTTAAAGCCAAATTGGAAGCCATTATCTATGCGGCGGAAACGCCGGTCACGCTCGACCACCTGGTGCAGCTGACCAGGGGCTCGATCACGAGCGAAAATCCGGTTGATGATGCCGGAGCCAAATCGCTTGTCCGCGCGGCACTGGAAGAGCTGACAACCGAGTATGGAGCGGCGGAGCACGGTATCGAAATCCGCCAGGTGGCGGGCGGTTATCGCATGTCCACCAAGCCCGAGCAGCACGACCTGGTTCGCTCCTTTGCCAAAAGCTTGAAGCCGCCCATACGGCTCTCGCTTCCGGCGCTGGAGACGCTGGCGGTCATTGCCTATAAGCAACCGGTCACCGTTCCGGAGATCAGCGAGATTCGCGGCGTGGATTCGAGTGGAGTCATTGCGACGCTCTTAGATCGAAAACTGATCACGACCGCCGGTCGTAAGGCGGTGATTGGACGTCCCATTCTCTATAGAACGACCAAGGAATTCCTGCTCCGCTTTGGCCTGAAGGACGTCAACGAACTGCCGAGCATGGAAGAATTTGAGAAGCTGGTGGCGGAATCGTTTCAGAGCGACTTGCTGCCTGCCGAACCGGCGGACCGGGAACCGCCTGCGCAGGAAGAGGCGCCGCTGCAGGCGCACCCCTCCTCCGATCCGGAAGAAACTGCGGAGATTTCAGTGGCGGACGTCGCGGCCGCCGAAGCGGGTTCTGGCAAAAACGACGATCTCGAGGAACACGCCAGTGCGGGAAAGAGCGACCCAGCCGCCTAGTGTGCCGCGGCTGAAGTGATCTTCACCTCGCCTCGCTTTTCTATCTGATACTCTGAACCCATGCCTGCCGAGCGCCTGCAAAAGATTATCGCGGCTGCCGGGATCGCCTCGCGCCGGAAGGCGGAGGAACTGATCTCCGGCGGACTGGTATCGGTCAATGGCCAAGTGGTGACCGAACTCGGTACGAAGGCGGATCCTGAACACGATCACATTCGCGTTCGGGGAAAGCTGCTGCAGGGTTCAGAGCGTCACATATACCTGCTGATGAATAAGCCGAAAGGTTACGTCACCACCGTGAAAGATCCTGAGGGCCGCCCCACAGTGATGGACCTGCTGCATGGAATCAAGGCGAGAGTTTACCCAGTAGGCAGACTCGATTACGCCAGCGAGGGCTTATTGCTTCTTACCAATGATGGCGAGCTCGCCAACTTGATGATGAAAGCGGCCTCTCACGTTCCCAAAACCTACATGGTGAAGGTTGCCGGAACTCCGCCCCCTGATGCGTTGAATAAACTGCGCGCGGGGCTTTCCATCCCCGGGGAACGGGGCCGCCGGGTGCGGACAGCGCCGGCCAGAATCCAGGTGATTCGCGAAGCCGACAATCCCTGGTATGAGATCACGATTGTGGAGGGGAAGAATCGGCAGATCCGCCGGATGTTTGAAGAGGTCGGCCACCATGTGGAGAAAATCAAGCGCGTCCGCTACGGGCCTCTCGAACTCGATGTACATCCTGGCGAATATCGAAAACTGAATCCCAGGGAAGTCGAGCAACTACGCGCGGCGGCTAAGAAGTAACTCTCCGCACATGACAGTGTTCCCGCGCTCGTGATACTTCTAAGAATGCCAAGATGAGCGACTACAGTGCGTTTGTGCCCGAACACATCAGGAAGCTGGGCGGGTACACTCCCGGGAAGTCGCTCCGGCAGGCGCAACGGGAGACCCGCGTGACTTGCATCAAATTGGCCTCCAACGAGAGCCCCTTCGGCCCCTCGCCGAAAGCCATTGCCGCCATGCAGTCGGTGCTGGGCGAAATCAACTTCTATCCTGACAACGACGCGAGCGAATTGCGGCAGAGACTTGCCGACAGGCACGAAGTCAGGCCGGAACAGATCGTAGTGACCGCAGGCTCGACCTCGTTACTTGGAATCATCACGCGCACTCTGCTTGCGCCCGGACTAAACGCAGTAACCAGCCTGCGTTCCTTCATCGTTTACCCGATCGCGACCAAGGCATGCTGCGCCGAGTTGATCGAAGTACCCATGCGCAACGACGGCTTCGACCTCGACGGAATTCTGGCAGCAATCAACCGCGACACCAGGATTGTTTTTATCGCCAATCCGAATAATCCTACTGGCACATTGCTTACACCGGATGAAATCGAGCGGTTCCTGGATCGCGTTCCCGATCATGTGATCACCATCCTCGACGAAGCTTATTGCGATTTCGGGCAATATTTTGCCATCCGGCACCGCGTTGAGTATTCGCGTTCTCTCGATTACGTGCACGCTGGTCGGAGAGTGGTGGTGCTGCGAACTTTTTCCAAGGCCCATGGCCTGGCTGGGGTCAGAATCGGATACGGGGTTGGACCTGCGGAACTGATGTCCTATTTCGCTCGGATGCGTACTACTTTTTCGGTCTCAGTTCCCGCCCAAGCCGCTGCACTGGCCGCCTTGGATGACGCTGCCCACATTCAAATGGCTCTGGAGAACAATGCGGCGCAGGCGGAGATCGTACTCTCGGGACTCGCTGAGTTAGGTTATAAGCCAGTTCCTACGTGGGCCAATTTCATCTACTGCGACCTGGGAGAAGACGCCTCCGAGATTGCCCGAAAGATGCAGAACGAAGGCGTGATTATTCGCCCCCTTGGTCCATGGGGAGCCCCTCGCTCGATCCGCGTCACGATTGGCACTCCGGAGCAGAACCAGACATTCCTGCAAGCCTTCCGAAAAGTGGCGCCCCGCGAAGCCGTTAAATAGCTATCTCATCAAGATTGGCAATCGTGCAGCGCCGTACAGCCCGGCATCGCTCCCCAGCAGCGCTCGCGTAACAACGGTGACGGTATGTCCGCGCGGAGAAACCTGGGAAGAGGCGCCGCAATCTCCAGCCGTTCTCGGCGGGGCAGTCGCCGCATACACCATCGAACGCCGACGAAGTTCCTCAAACATTGCCGGCGAAAAGGCGTCCCATGCACTCGACACGCCGCCCCCAATGACGTACATGGGAAGATTCAACGCGTTAATCAAATCGGCGACGACAATTCCCAACGCGCGTCCGGCTCGCCGAAAGATCTTCTGCGCGTCCTCATCCCCCTGGAGCGCGAGATTGTAAACCACCTTGGCGCTAAATTCCGGATCTGAGCTGGCGGCTCGGGAAAGCGGGGAAGAGACGCCGCTGGCAACGAATTCGCGAGCCATGCGCACCACCGCGCTGGCCGAGGCGTACTGCTCAACGCAGCCGCGGTTGCCGCAGTTGCACTGCACTCCCTCAGGTTCAACGGTGATATGGCCAAACTCACCGGCCATCCCGGTCATGCCGTGCCAGATGCGCCCGTTGAGGACGAGTCCGCCCCCAACGCCGGTGCCCAATGTGAGCATGGCCACGTCGTCTACGTCCTTCGCGGCGCCGAGCCACTTCTCTCCCATCGCGGCAACATTCGCATCGTTGTCGAGAATGACGCGCGTCGAGAGCCGGCGCTCGATTTCGTCGCGCACCGGGTAATCCGCCCACCCCGGAAGATTCGGGGACTCACGCAGCATTCCCGTCCGCAGATCGATGATTCCGGGCACGCCGATGCCGATCCCGCAAAGCGATGCGTTCCGCTTGTACTTCTCCGCGAGGCTGAGGATCGCAGCGCACATATCGTTGATGACGTGGTCGCGCCCAAGCGAAACCTTGGTGCCAAGGGTTACTTTTTCGAGCAGCTCTCCCTGATCACTGACCGCTGCAATGCGCAGGTTGGTACCGCCGAGATCGACGCCGATGGAGTAGTTGGTCATAGCATCTCTATTTCTGGCATTTCGGACAGTAGTGGCTGCTGCGTCCGGCAAGCACAACCCGCTTGATCGGGCTCTTGCAGACCAGGCAGGGTTCGCCTTCCCTGCCGTAAACACGGTGCTGCAGCTGGAAAAATCCTTCTTCCCCGTCCGCATCCACGTAGTCTGAGATGGAAGAACCGCCCAGAGCGATGGCTTCTTTCAACACTTCCTGCACCGCCAAGTAGAGCCGGCGCAGATCCTCGCGAGTCAGGGAGGCGGCTCGGCGACGCGGCCGAATGCCCGCCCGGAACAGCGATTCATCTGCATAGATGTTGCCGACCCCGCTGAGAAGCGACTGGTTAAGTAGTGCGCTCTTGATCGGAGTCTTGCGCCTGCGAAATAACGACACAAAGCGGCCCAGTTCGACCTCGAGCGGCTCGGAACCAGGCGCAGCGAATCCCCGGGCAACACTCAACCGGCCGAAGCGGCGAGGATCAACAAAGCGCAATTCCCTGCCTGACGCGAGTTGCGCAATTGCGTGCGTGTGCTTTTCGACTTCAGCGTTCCGCTCGCAAACCAGCATGCGCCCGGTCATCCCGAGGTGGACGATCCATTGCGCGGCTTGGGAACTTGCTTTCTTTCGAGATTTACCGTTCTCTGCAAGATCAAAGACAATGTGCTTGCCGACGCGCCGGACCGCGGAGATCTTCTTGGCGTGCAGAGCAGATGCAATCTCCCTGGCGGGTGACTTCAGCGGCTCTGGTTTGGAGCCTAACCAGACGGACTCGATGACGTCTCCGCGCACACGTTGGTCCAGTCCGCGCGCGATGGTTTCAACTTCAGGAAGCTCAGGCATAGAGTTAGTTTACAAGCCCGGTGCAGAGTTCGCAGAAGCAACGGCGAGGGAAGCCGGAGGCAGCAAATCGCGGGTAAAGCCGCCGCGACGGTGGTTTGATTGCCCCTTTGCTGTGCTTTTATGTATCATTGAACGTACACATCTGCTCCGCTAATTCCTGTGTAACTCAGCTGCTTTTTGCGTGCGGGCAACCAGTGTGTGCGACCCCGCAAGGTGCGGTACGAGTCCGTCCGGAAGTCTTGCGGACGGCCGTCGAATCTTCCCACGGAGTAGGCCTTTGAAGAAGGGTAAAACTGCGGTCATTGTCGGCGCGCAATGGGGCGACGAAGGCAAAGGCAAAATCGTCGACGTTCTCTCCGAGAACTTCTCAGTGGTAGCTCGCTATGCGGGCGGCCACAATGCCGGGCACACGGTCATCATCAATGGAAAGAAGTTCGTTCTCCAGCTCGTCCCGTGTGGAGTGCTGCGTCCGGGATGCCGCAGCGTGATCGGCAATGGCGTGGTGCTTGATCCGATCGCCTTCCTCAAAGAAGTTGGTGGACTGCGCGATATGGGCGTGAAGGTGGATGGCAATTTGTTCGTCAGCAATCGCGCGCACGTGATCCTTCCCTATCACCGCCTGATTGAGTTGGCGGCAGAGAATGCTCCCGGCCGGGTAAAGATCGGAACCACTTCGCGCGGGATCGGTCCCACCTACGAGGACAAGATGGGACGCCGTGGCCTGCGCGTCGCTGACTTGCTCGATCTGAAGCTGCTGAAGACCCATATCGAGAATGCCTGCCGCGAAAAGAACATGATCGCGCACGCGTTGTTTAATTCCGAACCGCTCGATCCCGACAAGATGTACCAGGAATACGCCGAGGTTTCTGCAAGGATTGCCCCCTTCGTTTGCGATACCGCCGTGCTGCTGAATCAAGCGATCGCGGCCGGAGAAGCAGTCGTGTTTGAAGGCGCGCAGGGTACGATGCTCGACATCGACCACGGAACCTACCCTTTTGTGACCTCCTCGAGCGCCACTTCGGGCGGAGCCGTGATCGGAACTGGCGTGGCTCCCACCGCGATCGACCGCGTAATCGGCATCACCAAGGCTTACTGTACGCGCGTGGGCGGAGGGCCATTCCCTTCGGAATCACACGATGGCAAGGGCGAGCAGTTGCGCGCGCGGGGTAATGAGTATGGCGCTGTGACCGGCCGTCCCCGGCGCACCGGCTGGCTCGATTTGCCTGCTTTGCGCTACGCTGGCATGATTAACGGGATCTCCTGGCTGGTGGTGACCAAGCTCGATGTGCTCGACGAGTTGGATGAGATTCCGGTTTGCGTCGGTTACAAGGTGCATGGCAAAGAAACCTCAGAGATTCCGGCGCAGGACAGCGGATTCCATGCGCTCGAGTGTGTGTACCGGATGATGCCGGGCTGGAAGACTTCTACTCAGGGGATTACCAGCCATGAGAAGCTGCCCAACGCAGCCCGCGACTATTTGGCTTTTGTGGAACAGGAAAGCGGAGCCAGGATTGGCATGATTTCTACCGGGCCCGGACGCGAAGAAACGATTCTCATGGACGAATTCGCGGCGGAGATGAAGTCGTTAAGCGAACCGAAGACCAGGGCCCAGGCAAGAAAATAATTACACGGAGCAGGCAATGGTTGTGTTGGTAGTAACGTGGGTAGCAAAGGCGGGACATGAAAACGAAGTTGCGGACCTCTTCATCAAGCTGAGCGAAGAATCTCGCAAGGAACCAGGCTGCCTGATGTACCAGGTGCACCGCCACAAGACCGAACCGCGGCGGTTCTTCATTTACGAACAGTACAAGGACGACGGCGGCCTCGAAGCGCATCGCGCCGCTAAGCACTTCATGCAATATGCCAAGAAAGAATTGCCCCGTGTCGCCGACCGCGTCGAAGGGCATCTGTACGAACCGCTGGGATAGGCGCTTCGCCTATTTTGCCTTGTCCGCCATCAGCACGCCGCCCGAAGCGTAGCTCTCTTTCGGTACCTCCACCATCGTGACCACGACGGCCTCTCGCCGGGCTCCCGCTTCTTCCACCATTGCGTCGGTGATGCGCTGTGCCAGCTTGCGTTTCTGCTCGGTGGTGCGGCCCTGGAGCATGGTGACTTGAACTAAAGGCATGGATCACTCTCACTCTTTGCCATCCCGAACCGTCCGGCGACGCGAGAGGAATCTGCTTTTCTGCAGGATCCCCGCGGTTCGGATGACAATGCGAATTTATTTTGCCAATTCGTATCCAGCAAAGAAGAAGCTCAGCTCAAAGCGCGCCGTATCTTCCGCGTCGGAGCCGTGGATGGCGTTGTGCTCAATGTTGCTCGCCCACTTCTTCCGAATTGTCCCTTCCTCGGCGTTTGCGGGATTGGTCGAGCCCATCAGCTTGCGCAGGTCGGCAATGGCATTTTCTTTCTCGAGAGCCAGCGCCACGATGGGACCGCTCGACATGAAGTCGGTGAGCGAAGTGTAGAACGGACGACTGGCGTGCACGGCATAGAACTGCTCCGCCTGGTGTTTGCTGATCTCGAGCATCTTGATGGCAAGAATGCGGAAGTGATTTTTTTCGAACTGCTCGATGATGTCCCCGACGGCGTTACGCTTGACCGCATCGGGCTTAATGATGGTAAGAGTGCGTTGCAAGGTCTTCATAGAATGGATTATTTGTCCTCTGGATGTCGTTACTCTCGGTCGCTGAACTTTGCCCGGCGAACGAACCTGTCTTAAACACGTACTCCCATTGCTGCGACTACGGTTTCACCAATCGCGGCGGGAGTCTTGGCTACGCGAATCCCAGCCGCCTCCATCGCCCTGATCTTTTCAGACGCGGTTCCCTTCCCGCCCGAGATGATCGCGCCCGCGTGGCCCATCCGTCGTCCCGGCGGCGCGGTCTGGCCGGCGATGAATCCCACCACCGGCTTTTTCATGTGCGACTTGACGAACTCCGCCGCAGTCTCTTCCGCGTTGCCTCCAATCTCTCCGATCATCACCACGACCTCGGTTTGCGGATCGCGGTTGAACAGTTCGAGCGCATCCACGAAATTCGTTCCGATGATCGGATCGCCACCGATGCCGATCGCCGTGGATTGCCCGATGTTCCGCGTTGTCAACTGGTAGACCGCTTCGTAGGTCAACGTCCCCGACCGCGAGACGATTCCGACAGGGCCTTCGCGGTGAATGTGCCCGGGCATGATGCCGATCTTGCATTTGCCGGGCGAGATGATGCCCGGGCAGTTCGGCCCGATCAGCCGCGAGCGGCGGTCCTGCAGGAAGTCCCACGCGCGCACCATGTCGAGAGTTGGAATGCCCTCCGTAATGCAGACGATTAACTCCACTTCCGCATCCGCGGCTTCCATAATGGCGTCGGCGGCGAACGGTGGCGGAACAAAGATGACCGACGCATTCGCCCCGGTCTTGTCCACGGCTTCTTGCACCGTGTTGAAAATTGGCCAGCCCTCGTGCGTGGTGCCTCCCTTGCCGGGAGTCACCCCTGCCACAACCTTCGTGCCGTATTCCGCGCAAGCTTTGGCGTGAAAGGTACCTTCACGGCCGGTCAGGCCTTGCACAATCAATCGCGTATTTCGATCTACCAGGATTGCCATAAATGATTTTTCTCGCTACTAAGGCGTGATTCGCCTTTAAAATCCGTACCCGCTGAGCTTCGCCTTTGCAAAGAAAACTAGCGCGCCGCGGCGACCACCTTCTCAGCCGCGTCCTTCATGGTATCGGCAACGATGAATTTCAAACCGGATTGCCTCAGGATCTCGCGTCCTTGCTCCACGTTGGTGCCTTCCAGGCGCAGCACGATCGGCAACTGGATGTGCGTCTTGGTTGCCGCTTCAACGATGCCGTTGGCCAGGGTGTCCACGCGCAAGATACCGCCGAAAATATTGATCAGCACCGCTTTCACGTTCTTATCGCTGAGCAGAATCTCAAAGGCATGCGTGACCTGCTCGGCATTGGCTCCTCCGCCGACGTCGAGAAAATTCGCAGGCATGCCGCCGGCGTACTTGATAATGTCCATGGTCGCCATTGCCAGCCCCGCGCCATTGACCATACAACCCACGTTGCCGTCGAGCTTGATGTAATTCAGGCTGTACTTGGAGGCCTCCACTTCCAGCGGATCTTCTTCTGTGATGTCGCGCAGCTCGCGAATATCAGCATGGCGAAACATCGCATTGTCATCGAAGGTAAGTTTCGCATCGAGGGCAAACAAACGGCCATCGCTGCAGGTGATGAAAGGATTGATCTCCAAGAGTGTCGCGTCCGTATCGAGAAATGCCCGGTACAGCCCGCTCAGGAATTGCACACCGGCATTCATCTGCTGCGGTTTCAGGCCCAGTTGAAACGCGATCTTTCGGGCCTGGAACGCCTCCAGACCCATGCCGGGGTCGATGTGCTGCTTCAGGATCGCGTCGGGATTTTCTTCTGCGACTTTCTCGATGTCCATACCGCCTGCGGTCGACGCCATGAACACCGGCTTGCCTTCCGCGCGGTCTACAAGTATTCCAAGATAAAGTTCTCTCTCAATGGGAAGCGTCTCTTCGATCAGCAGGCGGCGGACGATGCGGCCCTCGGGACCTGTTTGATGCGTGACCAGCTTCATGCCAAGCATCTTGGATGCCAGTTCGCCCGCTTCTTCCACCGATTTTGCGATCTTCACCCCGCCGCCCTTACCCCGGCCTCCAGCGTGGATCTGCGCTTTTACCACGACCCCCGTGGCGCCGGCGTTGAGAAGATTTCTGGCGGCCGCTTCCGCCTCTTCGCGATTTTCAGCCATTTCCCCGCGCGGAACCGCAACCCCATACTTCTTTAAGATTGCCTTGCCCTGATACTCATGAATTTTCATAATGATTCCGATTTTACTTCGTGCGCCGTTCCCTAATGACAGCCGGGGCCTTTCTTACTTCCAGGAAGGACCTTGCTTGCAGCTTGCAGCCTCGGGCAGCAAACCCATGATTTTATAGAAGCCCATAAGTTTGGGCAAACGTAAGCCATCACATCGCCGGGTGACACAAACCGGTGCTAACCTTGTAGCTGCCCATGATCCTGGATGCTCTCCATCGCATCGCCAATCACCGCCAGTCGCTCAGCCGCGATGAAGCGCGCACGGTTATGACCGAGGTGCTGCATGGGGAATGCACGGATGCTCAAGTGGGCGCGTTCCTCGTGGCTTTGCACATGAAAGGCGAGACCGTCGAGGAAATTGTCGGCTTCGCCGAAGCCATACGTGCGGCTGCGACTCCTTTGCGCTGGCGCGAAGGATCTGCCGTTTACGTGAGTGGAACTGAACGCGATGCCCTGGTGGATACTTGTGGAACAGGTGGAGATACCAGCGGCACTTTCAATATCTCGACGGCAACAGCGCTGGTCGTGGCCGGCGCCGGTGTGCGTGTGGCCAAGCACGGCAACCGCAGCGTAACTTCCAAATGCGGATCCGCGGACGTTATGGAGGCCCTGGGAGTAAAAATCGACCTGGTGCCCTCCAAAGTCTCTGAGTGCCTGGAAAAAGTTGGCATCGCCTTCTTGTACGCGCCAGCGATGCACTCTGCGATGAAGTTTGTTCAGCCCGCGCGACGCGAACTCCGGCTGCGCACCGTCTTCAACCTCCTGGGGCCGCTTACCAATCCCGCTCACGCCTCGGCCCAGGTAGTCGGAGTGTATTCCTTACAGCTGGTCGAAAAGCTCGCGGAGGCTTTGAGCATGCTGGGCTTGCATCGAGCGTTGGTAGTCCACGGACTCGACGGCCTGGACGAGATCAGCATCAGCACCCGCAGCCGAATCGCGGAAGTCCGCGATGGCATCGTGCGCACCCTGGAGGTAGACCCGGAGGACTTTGGAATGACACGCGCCCCGCTGTCGGCCATTGCCGGCGGAGATGCCGCGGCCAACGCTGCGATTATTCAAGAGGTAATCACCGGCGCGAAATCCGCAAAACGTGACGTAGTACTGCTGAATTCGGCGGCAGCATTGGTCGCCGCTGGGCGCGCCGAGACCCTCGGCGAAGCCATACCGATCGCGGCCCACTCCATTGATTCCGGTGCAGCGCTGGAGAAGCTCCAGGCCCTGGTGGCATTTACCAATCCTGCTCCTCGAAGCTAGAACTGTTACTCAGGACCGCGCCGGCTTGCTCATCTCTTTCTTGAGCCTCTCGATTTGCGCGAGATGTTCAGCCCCGTGCTCCGCCATCTTCGCGACAATTTCCGCCAAGGTCATTCCGCGGTTCATTTCCGGGTGAAACGCCGATTTCTGCAGATCCTCTGATTTCAGGCGCCGTAACAGTTGCAGGTTCGCGTGACGATTCAGGCCATAGGCGGCGATCAACTCCGGGACAGTCGATTGCATGTAACCCAGGTTGCGGGCCCACGCGTTCTGATCCATGGGAGCAATCACCGGCTTCTCATCTGCCAGAATCTGGCGAATTCGGTAAGCGTAGACGATTTCAATGTCGGCAAGATGCCCGAGCACCTCGAGAATGCACCATTGCTTTGGGGACGGCTTGTAACGCAGCACTTCCTCGGTCAAGCCGGACGCCGCCATCGCAATCTGCTTGGGGCTGGCCTCAGCGGCTTCAATATTCTTCTTGAACTCTGCTTCCGTCATACGACCTGCACTTTCTGCATCCACTCTGCGACTTGCACGTTCCAACCTAACTGGCGGCTCATGGTGTCCCGCAGTTGAGACGCCGCATCGCCGTCTCCATGCACCAGGTAGGTCGTGGCCGGCTTGTTGGAGAACGTGCCCAGCCACTCCAGCAACTCCGGAGTGTCTGCGTGATCACTGAACTGCTCGAAGGCGGCAATCTCGGCGCGAATGGGCACTATCTCTCCGTAAATCTTCACCTCGGGCGCTCCGCTTTTGATGGAAAAGCCGCGCGTGCCGGGCGCCTGGAACCCGATGAAGATGATGGTATTTCTCGGATCCGGCAACCGTTGCGCGAGATGGTGCTGAATTCGCCCGCCAGTCACCATCCCGCTCGACGAAATGATTACCGATGGAAACTGGCTCTGGTTGATCCTCTTGGACTCCTCCGGAGTGGATGCAAACGTGAACCCCGGCCAGTCCAGCGGAGATCCGTACTTGGTAATCAGCGCTTTCGTTTCTTCGCTGAATTCCTCTGAATGTTTCAGAAAGATTTTCACCGCCTGGATGGCCATGGGACTGTCGCAGTACACCGGGATGCGCGGCATCTGTTGCGACTCCATGAGTTCCTTCAGGATGAACAAAAATTTCTGAGTTCGTTCAACCGCGAAGGCGGGCACCACAACCGAACCTCCGCGCTCTGCAGTGCGGCGAATGAGGGCGCCAAGTTTTGGGCGGGGATCTTCGGCCGGATGCTGCCGGTTCCCGTAAGTCGATTCCATCACCAGCAGATCCGCGGACTCGCCGGACGGCGGACCTGAGGCTACAACCTTGCCCGGCGCAACGTGGCGATTGCGCACTCGGCCAATATCACCGCTGAAGAGCAAGCGCCGATTCCGCCCGCCACTGTTCAGCGTGAGTTCGACCATGGACGATCCCAGGATGTGTGCCGCCCGCACAAAACGGAAACTCATCTCCGGACACAGCTGCTTGCTCTGTTCAAAGGGGACGGGCTGAAAGTAGGGCAGGCAATCCAGCGCTTCCTGGAAGGTGTACAGCGGCAATGCGGGATCGTGCTTCGACTTGTGATGCTTGTTATAGAACGCCGCGTCTTCTTCCTGCAGATGGCCGGAATCCGGAAGCAGAATTCCGCACAGGTCTATGGTGGCCGGAGTCGCGTAGATCCGTCCCCGAAAACCCTCCTTAACCAGGCGCGGAATCCATCCGCAGTGGTCGAGGTGCGCATGAGTGAGGACCACCGCGTCAATATCAGCGGCCGGAATCGGCGTTGGTTGCCAGTTTCGTTCTCGCCACTCTTTCGGCCCCTGGAACAGGCCGCAGTCGATCAGGATCTGAAATCCATTCTTCCCGCTCCCATCGGAAGCGGTGTTGATCAGGTGCTTGGAACCGGTCACGGTGCCGGCTGCGCCCAGAAATTGTAGATAGGCCAAGATCGCTCCTTGAAAAAAACCATTTTAGCCGCCTGTACCCGAAATCTCAGTTGCACGTTCTATTGGGGTGCAGGCAGAGAAACATTCAGCGAGTTATTGGTGAGATCGCTCTCGGGCACGCTTCCATCATTGATCTGCACTCGTTCCGGGCTCGATGGGATCTCAATGCGGATCGAAGCCCTTCCCTTCGCGGGGACCTGCAAACGTTTGGTCACTTCTCCGATATCCCCAAACAGCCGCACAGGCACTTCAGCGCCGGCGTTCCCGAGATTCTCGACGGTAACGGTGACAATGTACCCGCCGTTTAGTATGGCGCGCGGAACGGCTGCCGCGACCCGAAAGTCGGGAAGGCCTTTGTCCCGATACACCCAGTCATCGAAGAACCATTCCAGGTCGCGCTTGCTCGCCGATTCGATCAGGCGTTGCATATAGGCTGGATCTTTGTCCTCGCTTGGCGCGTACGCGGCAAGCGACTTCCTCAGCGCCGGATCGCCCACCATGTCGCGCAACATCCACCACACATACATCGCCTTGCTGCGATAGAACTCCTGCAAGCTGGTGTTAATGAGCGACTGTTCAGCAGCGCTCGCGGCTTGATGCTCTTCGGCTACCGATTTTTCGGCCTGCGCCACTGCGCTTCGGTGCAGGCCCATGAAGTCCAGCGCCGCCTGGCGGCCGGATTGCTGTTCGCGATACGCGGCTTGCGCAAAATGCGCGAGACCCTCACCCATCCAGAGACGCGTGGAAGCAAAAGCGGCATGCGAGAGCTGGTGCACCGCGGTCATCTGAGCCAGACGTGAATCCCCGGCGATGCTCAAGGGAGCAAGCAGCAGTGTCCCGGATTCGAATGGGGCAGCCTCAGGATCGTTAAGCTCCACCACACGTACTTTGCGGGATGTCGCTCCGAACCAATCCCGCACAAAAGGCTCGGCGAGTTCGGCGGCAAGCGCATAATCCTCGGCAGCGCTCTTGTTCTCCGGTCTGTAATAGATATCCGCTCGTTGCCGGTTCAGGAACTGGTATTTTCCGATCACGAACAATGGCGCTCTTGGGCCGAGCGGGGCGAAGTCATGTTGCTGGCAGGAATCCCCGCTCGCGTTGTGACTTGCCTTAACGTCCCCCGCGGAGTCGTTCATGAACACCGTCTGCGCCTCAGAATTTTCGACGCACAGATTGACGTGCATTTCCGACGACTGCTCCCGTCTCTGCCACCGCCCCACCGCCTCGAACACCGTGCTTCCCTCGGAGAGGTTGGCGGATTCTGTGGCGACCGGATACCAGAGCACATATCCCATCCCTCGAACTGCAGTGTAGGATTCGCCGATCTGGTCCCAATCGCTGTGCCTGGCATCGGCTTCTGGCACCCCGATGCGCGTAAGCCGGGTCGCATCGGGCGGGATCGTCCCTTCATAGCCGAGATCAAGCTGGATCGTTCCCCGCGCTGGAACTTGCTGGGGCAAGGTGACGATCGCTTCAGAAACCGCGCCGGTGTGATCGACGTCGGAGGTGTAGGGCTGAGAGACAAATTGCAGTGGCTTGCCGGCGCTTTGGATGGACCTCCAGGCAAGCGTGGATGAAATCTGAAGAGAGACATTCCTTTGCGGCGCACTGGAATCATTGCGCAGCGTAACTTTCCCGCGCACCGCAAGTCTTTGCTGAGACTGTTCGACTCGGGCTTCGAGATCGTAGTTCGTGAAGCTGAAGGCCTCACGGTCAAGCCCCGTGCAGGTCACAGGAAAAACCACAGTAAGCAGTAAATACAACAGTAATTTCATGGAGTTGTCAGTCGGGCCAATTTAACGCGGTTTCCCTCTCTGCCGCACAACTTCATACAACATCACTCCGGCTGCGACCGATACATTCAGCGACGAGACCTTCCCCAGCATAGGAATGGAAACCACAAAATCGCATTTCTTTCTTACCAGCTCATGCACGCCCTTGCCCTCGGCGCCCAGGACAATCGCGCAATCCATCTTGTAGTCGAGTGAATCATAGGACTGGGTGCCGCGTTCATCCAGGCCAACAACCCATATGTTTTTGTCCTTCAGTTCATCCACGGTACGCGCAATGTTCGTGACTCTCGCGATTGGCAGATGCTCGCTGGCGCCCGCCGACGCCTTGGTCACAACCGGCGTGACCCCGACGGCGCGGCGCTCCGGGATGACGACGCCGTCGGCTCCGGCTGCGTCGGCGGTGCGAAGAATCGCTCCCAAGTTGTGAGGATCTTCAATTCCATCCAACAAGACTAGTAGCGAATGCTCTCCGCGTTTGGCGGCGATCACATCATCCAGTTCGTTGTATTGTTTGCCGGAGGTGACTGCCACGACTCCCTGGTGGGCGTTGTTGCCCGCCATGCGGTCCAGTTCCGGACGTCCAACGAACCGCACCGCAACCCCAATGCGGCGGCATTCCTCCACCACTCGTTGCAGCCGCAGATCGTGGCGTTCTTTGGCGACCCCCACCCACTCGAATGCGCGTCCGCGAGCTTTCAAGGCCTCTGACACTGCATTGATGCCATAGATGATGTTCATCGAAATTTCAGTTTATCAGCAGCTCAACGCCATCCCTGTGCTGCATCGTTCCTGTTAGACTGAAGGGTTTGGAGGTGTGGTTTGGGCGACGTGTACATCCTTTCGGCGGTGCGGACTCCCATCGGAAAATTCGGCGGATCTCTTGCCAGCCTTACCGGCGCCGACATGGGCGTGATCGCAGCCAAAGCGGCCATCGAGCGCGCCGGAGTTCGCCCCGAGCAAATTGAAGAAAGTATCTTTGGCAACGCCCGTCAGGCTGGCGGCGGGCCCAATCCCGCGAGGCAGATCTCAATCCGCAGCGGGGTTCCCCAGACCGTTCCCGCCTACACCGTAAACAAAGCTTGCGCCTCAGGAATGAAGTCCATCGCGCTGGGCTTTCACGAGATCGCAACCGGCGGTCTCGATTGCGTGCTTGCGGGGGGAACGGAGTCGATGTCGCGGCTTCCCTATTATCTCGATGGAGCACGCTGGGGATATCGCCTGGGCAACCAGGAACTCGTCGATGGCATGTACCGCGATGGGTTCTTCTGCCCCATGGCAAAAATGGTAATGGGCGAAACTGCCGAGGTTCTGGCGGAGCAGTACAAGATCTCCCGCGACGAACAGGACCAGTTCGCATTGTGTTCGCAAACACGGGCCGCAGCAGCAATTGAAGCGGGAAGATTCGACGCTGAACTGGTGCCGGTCACGATTGAAAGCAAAAAAGGCACTCAGGTCTTCAGTCGCGACGAGCATCCATTCATCGGCGCAACCATGGAGAAAATGGCCAAGCTTCCGCCAGTCTTCTCGAAGACCGGAACTATTAGCGCGGGAAACTCATCCGGCATTACCGATGGCGCCGCGGCTGTCGTTCTCGCCGGTGAAGCGTTCATCAAGCAGAACAACCTCAAGTCGCTGGCACGAATACTCGCCACCACCTCGGCAGGCGTGGACCCCAGGATCATGGGCATCGGGCCCGTTCCTGCAATCCGGAAACTGGAAGAAAAATATCAACTTCGCCTCGGGGACTTCGACCTGGTCGAACTCAATGAGGCCTTCGCTGCCCAGGTTCTTGCGTGCGATCGCGAGCTGCACTTGGATCGCGCAAGGCTCAACGTCAACGGTGGAGCAATCGCGCTCGGGCACCCGATCGGGTGCACCGGCACGCGCATTACGGTGACGCTGCTCCATGAAATGCTCAGGAGAAAAGCCCAGCGCGGGCTGGCAACTCTGTGTGTTAGCGGCGGCATGGGTATGACGCTGGCCATTGAGAATACAACCAATTGAGGGAGCAGCCTCTTAATTCTTCTTGCGTTGACCCTGCCGGAAACCGGCCGATATACTTTTTGCGTGCGCGAAACGGAGTCTGAATGACCCTCTCAGCCGTAATTGTGGATGACGAGCAGTTGGCCCGTGATGAATTGGCTTACTTGCTGAAGAATTCAGGCGAGGTCAACGTTGTAGCGCAGGGCAAGAACGGTCTGGAAGGCGTCAGCCTGATTCGCGAGCACAATCCTGACCTGGTCTTCCTTGATGTCCAGATGCCGGGACTGGACGGTTTTGGCGTCATCAAGAAACTGCTGGACAAGAAGATTCCGCTGCCCAAAATTGTTTTCGCCACGGCCTTCGATCAATACGCGGTCAAGGCTTTCGAGGTCAACGCAGTCGACTACCTGCTGAAGCCATTCGATAAGAAACGCGTCGCCCAGTCCGTGCAAAAGGCAAAGACGAAATTGGAGGCCGACACTCCTGCTTCATCATCGGACAGGCTCGAAACCCTGGTACGCATGCTGGAGTCGCAAAAACCGCAGGCTTCCAAGATCCTGCTCAAGTCCGCGGGTCGCATGTTCCTGGTAAATCAGAAAGACATCTGTTTTGCCTCGATTGAGGATGGAGTGATTTCGGTCGCGACTTCTGGTGCAAGTGGAATGGAGGGTCAGTCCAATTGCCGCACTCTGGAAGAACTACTGGAGAGCCTCGATCCAAATTTGTTCTGGCGCGCCCATCGCTCCTATCTCGTGAATATCAACCGGATTAAGGAGGTCGTCCCCTGGTTTAAGAGTTCCTACCAGTTGCGCATGGACGATAAGAAGCAAACCGAGATCCCGGTCAGCCGGGCTCAGACCAAACGTCTGCGAGAGTTGTTCGGACTTTAGGGCAACTCATTTCTTCGGCATACGCATCCCATGCATTAACTGAACTGTCTCCAATTCACAACGCAGAGACGACCTGGACGTCCACGGTTTTTTAAACCGCTCTGCGCGAGGCTCCTGGAGAATTTGATTCCGGTGCCGCGCTCGTGTCCGCAGGGCACAGAACTGACTGATCTACGAAGCCAGCGCTTCCAGAGCGTTCTTGTTTCGAATGACCAGGGTGGATCCTTCCAGCCTTATGAATTGCTTTTTCTTCAGGTCCCCCAGGACGCGGGTCACCGTCTCGCGCGAGGAACCGATCATTTGTGCCATTTCTTCGTGGGTGAGGCTGGGATGGATCCGGATCTCTCGATCCTTCTCCAGCCCTTCTGCCCACGAGAGCAGCAGGCGCGCCAGCTTTCCCACCGATGACCGCGCCAGCACCAGGTCGTGGATGTCGCGGTAGGCGGACTGAAATTCGCGGCTCAATATTTGCGCGCAGTGCATTCCAATTTCTCCGCTGCTCTCCACCAGGCGCTTGAGCGTATCGCACTGCACAAAATTCACCTGGCACGGTCCGGCAGTTTCCGCCGTCAACTCGTAGCAGGAACCGGAAATGACGGCGCTCAACCCGAGCACGTCTCCGGGCTCCGCAATTTTCAGGATCAACACCTTGCCGTCGCGTGAGGTGGTGGAGAGCTTGACCCGGCCGGTACATAACACGAAGGCCCCGCGCGGCTTTTGCCCCTCCACAAACAGCACAGCACCTCCTGGGTGGGTGCTTTGGTGGCTAGCGGCGCTGAGCGCGCTGAGCGCTGTTGGTGAAAGATCGCAAAACCCGCGATTCTGTTTGTGATTACATAAAACACAGCTTTCGATTATGTCCAAGCCGTACGGAGTGTTCATCTCGGCCTCACCAAGAAAAGTCAATCGGATGTTTTCAGTCAGCAGGCGCGGGGAAACGCATTGTTCCACCTTTCCGGGACAGGGAGACCCAATGCTTTTCATAACTCTGGCAAAAGAAAATTCTCTCGTTTGCAATAACCAGTCTTGCGCGATGGACTGTCTTGCCGGATCGGGAGATTGCAACGCGTGAACCAGTTCCCAACCCGATCCCGGATCTCCGGCTTTTTGCCAAAGCTCACCACAACGATCCAGATCCGAGACGGTATGAGAAGCCGCACAGCGGGGCACCGATTTCTCGCTGTCTACGCGCTCCATCTCTCCTGAATCTCCGCTACGAGATGTCGGGATTGCGCTCCCTTCCCGTTCAATCTCGCCCCCGCGCTATAAATTTCCGCAAGAAGTGCTTTGCCACGGACGTCCACAAAAGTGACCGCGTCCAGGTTGACCAGCAAACATCGGTTCTCCAGCCTGGCCAATACAATTGCCCAGCAGTTCTCCAATTCGGTAACGAAAGAACCGGACAGAGACCCCGCTAACCAAAGTGTCACTCCGTGACTTTGTTCCTCGACGCGTATCCGCAACATGAGCCATTTCGCAGGGCAGGCAAATGGCCAATCGTCCGGTTCCAGGAAGGGAAATTAAACGTGCGTTTTGGCACGAATTGGAAGATCCCATGTTGCGGTTGAGCCTCGCGCGGTGCCGAACCTGCGGCACAGTGCCGACTCCTCGGCAGCCGTTCTCAGAGCTCAAGTCGTTGGGACAGAAGGTTATTTCCCCCCGTGCCTAGTTACCGTATTCCTGGCGGGAGATGCCGAGTTTCTGCATGCGGGACTGCAGGGTGGTCCGTTTCATGCCCAGGCGGGAGGCGGCCCCGCGGGGGCCTGCAATCACGCCCCCGCTTTCGCGCAGGGCGTG
>DASREM010000025.1:0-5961 GCA_035652095.1 Terriglobales bacterium
GATGGCGGGGATAATCGAACTCGGTGCGGTTCCAGTCGCGCAGCAATTGCTGACGTTCCGCTCCAGTAAGCAGCGGCAATTCCGACACCGGAACCTCCGGCGAAGCCACCGCCGCCTCCAGCAGCGCCTGGTAATGCCCCAGCATCCGCTCTATCGTCCCCGCCTCGAACAGGTCCGTGTTGTACTCCATCCGCCCGCGCAATCCCTCCCCCGTCTCGATTAGAAAAAGGGAGAGATCGAATTTGGCCGTGTTGCTGCTTGACTCCATCAACTTGATTTGCAGCCCGGGAAGTTCAAAGTCCTTGCGCGGTGCGTTTTGCAGCGAGAACAGTACTTGGAAAAGAGGGTTATGGCTCAGACTGCGCTCCGGGCGAAGTTCCTCGACCAGTTTCTCAAACGGCATGTCCTGGTGCGCGTACGCGCCCAGCGCCGTTTCTTTCACTTGCTCCAACAACTCTGAGAATGTCCAACGACCG
Organism: Terriglobales bacterium; assembly: GCA_035652095.1. Taxonomy (GTDB): domain Bacteria; phylum Acidobacteriota; class Terriglobia; order Terriglobales; family Acidobacteriaceae; genus DASREM01. Next base: position 477 of record DASREM010000025.1, read on the forward strand.
GAGAGCTTTGTACGCAAGACCAGGGTGTTCGCAAAGAGTCCGATCAGCCCTTCGACTTCGCTGCGGTTCCGGCTTGCGATCGGAGTTCCCACCACGATGTCGTCCTGTCCCGTATAGCGAGAGAGCAAGAGTTGGAACGCGGCCAACAGCCCCATGAATAAGGTCGCGCCCTGCTGCCGCACCAGCGAGTTCATTTGCTCGATGAGCCGTTGCGGAATAACAAACGTCTGGATGGCCCCGCGAAAACTTTGCACTGCCGGCCGCGGGTGATCTGTGCTCAGTGCCAGACTGGCCGGCGCTCCTGCCAGCCGCTGTTTCCAATACGAGAGCTGCTTGTCGAGCACCTGGCCTTGCAGGTGCTTGCGCTGCCAGACCGCATAATCCGCATACTGGAGTGATAGGTCCGGTAGCGGCGATGGCTTGCCGCAGGAAAAGGCTTCATACAATGTCGCCAGCTCGCCAACCAGGATGCGCCGTGACCATCCATCGAAGATGATGTGGTGTGTGGTCAGAAGCAGGATATGTTCTTCTTCCTGCATCCGCAGCAACTGTGCTCGCACCAGCGGGCCCGCCTTCAAATCGAGCGGGCGCTGAGCTTCTTCCGCAATCAGTCGCCGGGCCTCACTCTCGCGAGAGGCATGTTGCGACAGATCTACGATGGAAACAGGAACGCTTCCCGTTTGCGCCACTACCTGCACCGGTTGCCCTTCCTGGGTGGCAAAGGTAGTACGCAGGACCTCGTGGCGGCGCACAATTTCATCGAGGCTTTGCTGTAGCGCCTCGATTTTCAACTTGCCCGTGATCTGCAGCGGCCACGACACGTTGTAAGCTGCGCTGTTCGGTTGCAGTTCGTCCAGGAACCACAATCGTTGCTGCGCGAACGTAACCGGGAACACGTACACGTTCTCTGGAGCCGGTGCTGGAGCGCCTTGGGCCATCTTGGTTCCGATATCAGAATTCATCGACACAAACTTCCGTATAAGCTCGACCTTACTGGTGCGCGCTCTTCGCCTGGTCTAAGGTAGCCCCGTCCACAATGTCGCCGAGTGCCACCACAATCTTCCGCGGCCCCACGAAGGGGTCGCGAGCGTGCGCGGTGATCATGTTATCCAGCGTGACCATGTCGCCGGCCCGCCATTGGAATCGGACCGCGTTCTTCTCGTAGATTTCGCCGATGTGGTCCATCATCGAGTCTTCAATCGGAGATCCGTCGCCGAAGTAAACGTGCCGCGGCAGGTCTTCGCGCTTAAAGATCGAAAGCAATGACTGCCTCACGTCGGGATCGAGACAGTGCACATGGTGCAATTGCACCTGGTTGAAGAATGACAGATCGCCGGTGACCGGGTGGCGCAGTACACCACGGCACTTTTGGCGCACGCGCAGATGGTCCTTGCTGACCCACTCGCAGGTGAAACCCTGTTTCTTGCAGGATTCCTCCACCACCGCCGGATCTTCGGTCTGGAAAAAACGCTGCCAGCTGACGTCGAGGCCCTCGGAAAAATTGCGCACATACATCAACCCCTGCTCTTCAAATTTCTGGCGCAGCTTGGGATCGATCTGCTGGTAAACCTTGCGCGTGTCCACGATCGGAGAGCAACCGCCCTCTTTCGCCGGAATCACGCAGAAGAAGCTGATGCGCGAGGGCCAGCGATTCATGTGCGATCCTTCGTTGTGGTACAGGATCGACTTGTCCTCGGGATAGGGCGTTGAGGTGTAGATCTTTCCGGCCACGCCTTCCCGGGGCAGATCGCCATATTCGGCATAGATTTGCTTGTAAATCGAACCGGCAACTCGCTCGAAGTCCTGTGGGGTCGAGAGCGCGAATCCGCGAAAGAGAATTCCGCCGTGCTGGTGCAGTTTTTTTTCGATGTAGTCGCGATTGTTGCGGGCCCAGTCCGCCAGGTCTACCGAATCGGCAGCCGGCTCCATCACCAGCGGCAGCGGCTGATCGGGAGCGCTCTGGCTTTCGCGCACAGGATTGAATTGTGACAAGTCCACCGCTTTGCGCCGAATGGCGCCGAGACTCTTCTTTGCCGAACTGACGCTGTTATCCACGTTCATTCTCCTTCGACCTCAAGAAATTTCATCTGGGCCCTGCGGCCGGAACCGCGGTCGCACCCCTCGCGTTTTCTTCGCATCCGTCTACGTTGGGGAACTGCTTTCCTGTGGCCCGCTCAAAGCAGACTGCCAGCTCTTTTGCCAGCAATCCGACCAGCGGTTCGTTCATGATGTCCCGCCGTGATCGCAGACCCCCATCTCCAATTTCGAAGTTCTCCAGTCGCTTGGCGAGCCCGTCCCAACCCATGTCGGGATCGTCTTCGTAGAGGCCCTTGCCTCGAAACAGGGTCAGAGTCCCGTCATAAAATGACGGCTCGTAACTCTGCTCCGCCTGGTGGATCATCCGCACGACGTACATAGTCCGTAAAGTTTGCGGCACGCGCATCCCGAGCCGCAGGAAGGCGCGGCACACTGTCATGTGCATCCAGGAACGAAACCTGCGCGTGCCGGAGACAAATCTCCAGCATATGGCCTGTCCCGGTGACCGCAAGAAGCGCGCCCACCGTGAACTCGAGGCCATCGTGCCTGCCGGGGCTTTTGCCCTGCGAGCCACGCGGTGGAACCGCAATGGTGCGCTGAACATCGCAATGAGTGCAGGCGGCTGCCCTTGCTTGCGGAGTTGCTGAGCCATTTCGAAGGCCACCAGCCCGCCAAAGCAGTAACCGCCGATCAAATATGGACCCTGCGGTTGAATTTTGCGCATTTCCGCGATGTAGTGTTTCGCCATCTGCTCGACGGTCGTGCGCTGAAAGCGGCGGCCATCCATACCTTCCGGTTCGAATCCGTAGAATGGCTGGTCGCTCGCCATCTCCCGGCTCAACCGGTGCAGGAAAAGCGTGCTGCCTGCCCCGCCATGGACACAAAAAAACGGCGGCCTCGACCCGCGCGGTTGAATCTCCACTAGAGTCGAGTAGGAAGTGGACTTCTGGCCTTGTGTCCGCAATTCGGTCGCGAGCTGTTCAATGGTCGGCGCCTGGAACAGTAGCGATAGAGGCAGGTCCTTGCCAAACTCGCGCGAAATTTTCATGAACATGCGCGCCGCCAGCACCGATCGTCCGCCAAGGTCGAAGAAGCTGGTTTTCACGCCTACCGGACGCATTGCGAGCGTCTCTTCCCAGATACGGGCCAACTTCAATTCGATTGGATCGCGCGGCGCAACATATTCATGCGACGACTCGAAATCGCCTGACGCGGGAGCCGGTAATGCCTTTCGGTCCACCTTGCCGTTTGGCGTCAGGGGCAGCACCGCCAGTTGCACGAATGCCGCCGGAATCATGTAGTCGGGCAATTGTTCACGAACATGCTCCCGCAGAGACCCGGAGGTTACGACTTGGTCCGGATGCGAAACCACGTACGCGGCGAGCTTCTTTTCTCCGGCTGCATCCTCCCGCGCGATGACTACGGCACGGCGAATGGCAGGGTGCTGCTCGAGCACAGCTTCGATTTCTCCCAACTCGATGCGGAAGCCGCGAATCTTGACCTGGTGATCCATTCTTCCCAGGAATTCCACATTCCCGTCCTCGCGGAAGCGCGCCAGGTCGCCGGTACGATACATGCGTTCGCCATGGCGGAAGGGATCATCCAGGAATTTTTCGGCGGTCAATTCAGGGCGGCCGAAATATCCGCGTGCCAACCCCTCCCCGCCGATGTACAACTCGCCTTCTTTGCCGATGCAAACGGGGAGTCGGTTCTCGTCTAGGATGTAGAGTGTGGTGTTTGCAATCGGGCGCCCGATTGGGAGAATTCGCTCTTCGTCTCCGCGCACCCGGTACACGGACGACCAGATCGTGGTTTCAGTGGGGCCATACATGTTCCACACCGGGCCGCAATGCGCAACCAGTTGTTGCGCCAGTTCGGCCGGCAAAGCCTCGCCGCCGACCAGAACTTTCAGCTTGCGATCGCCTTTCCAGCCCGATTCGAACAGGAGACGCCATGTCGCTGGAGTCGCCTGCATCACGGTCGCGCCGCTCCGGTCCAATATCTGCGACAACAAGCGCGCGTCGTAGGTCGCCTCTCGACTCGCAATCACCACGCGCGCCCCGCTTATCAGTGGCAGATACATCTCCAGGCCGGCAATGTCGAAGGAGAGGGTCGTGACCGCGACTAGAATGTCTGAAGAACTGAGGCCCGGCTCTTTCTGCATCGAGCACAGAAAGTTGATGACGCTCCGGTGTTCCAGTTGCACACCTTTTGGTTTTCCGGTGGACCCAGAGGTATAAATCACGTACGCCAGATTTTCCGGCTTGACCTCTGTCTGACATTCTTGCGAACTCTCCTGGTCGAGCGAAACACGATCCAGGCACACAATGTCGGCTGAAAGTTTAGGCAACGATGGCAGCAGCCGCGACTCGGTAATCAGAACTTTGGCATTCGCATCCGACAGCACATACTGGATGCGGTCGGCTGGGTAAGCCGGATCGAGCGGAACATAGGCGCCTCCCGCTTTCAATATGCCGAGCAGGGCAATGAGCATTTCCGCGGAGCGGTCCACGCAAAGACCGACCAGCACGTCCGCTTTCACGCCTTTTTTCCGCAGCAGGTGGGCCAGTCGGTTGGATCTCCTGCTTACTTCCTCATAACTCAGTTGCTGGCCCTGAAATTCGACGGCGACCTTGGAGGGATTTTCCCGCGCCTGCAACTCGATCAGTTGGTGGACGCAGAGATTGCGGGGATAGTCCGCCTGGGTGCGATTCCAGAGCGCAATCCGTTCGCATTCCTCGGGCGAAGCCACCGTACCCGCGCGCACTTCGGGTTCCAGCATCGTCTTTTGCGGCGCCCTGTCAGACATTTCTGGGGCAAAAGTGTGCACTTTGTTTGCCAAGTTTGTCCTAGATGTGTTCCGGCAGGCACACCCGCCTGCTATTAAACTCAATCGTTTGAGCTTCTTACGTGAACGGCTGTGGGAAGCCCCAGCGCGGTTTTACGGCGCACCTGCAAAACTTTGCAACTTTAACGTAAGTGCCTGATGCGTGCGGGGGGACGCTCGTTTGGGGGAAGTTTCATCATTATATTCGAGGTCAACGGACTTGGGAGCCTGCTCTTGGTAACACTAGTGCAATTCTAAAGTAATCTCCCTCAGGATTGTCCGGCCCGGTAACTTTCGCGACGCACCGCAACGATGGCCGGTTCCTCGCTCTGGGCGCCATTATTTTCGGCCGCCAATATGGCTTCGGACAGTCCCGCGATGGTCGGCTTTTCGAACAGAACCCGGAGTCCCAACTCCACTTTGAAGTGCTCGCGCACGCGCGAAACGATCTGCGTTGCCATGAGCGAGTGGCCTCCGAGCTCGAAGAAATTGTCCTCGGCGCTGATCCGGTCGCGCCGCAGCACTTCGGCCCAGATGTTGGCCAGAACTTCTTCGGTGGGAGTGCGGGGAGCGACATAGGTTCTGGTCTGGCTCTGTTCCGGGGCGGGCAGGGCCTGGCGG
>DASREM010000026.1:0-2024 GCA_035652095.1 Terriglobales bacterium
TGCAGCGCCCACGAATGCGCCGCCTGGATTCAGCCGCAAACCTCCTCCCAAAACAATAAAGAGGAAGACGAATAAGCAGCACACCAGGGCGTAGTTTTTGAGCCTTTCTCGCAACAATCGCGTTCCTTTCCTGAACGGCTCCTGTCAGTCAGCTCATGCAGATTTCACACTGTTTCGCGATTCCACTAATGCATTCAGTCCTTGCTTTTTTTCCTCTTGCTCCGTCGTGTAGTGACAGTGAGAACAGCCTGCGCAGTTTACGGCCGCCGTAACGGCACGAACGGCCGACCGAAAGTGTCTCGGTACGCCGACTTCCTCTCCACCTCGTGAATAGAAAGCAGGTAGGGCTGTACCGGCTAGCGCTTTGTCCTTTGCGGACGAGTCCAACTTCAGACGACCGTGGACCCCGCGAAACAAAATCTTTGACTCAAGTCGAGGGCGCGTACCGTTGCTGACCTGGCCGGATCGATGTTGAGTAATCAACAGTTCATACGTGGACGCTTTCCGGAGCATCTCGATGCGTACCAGAACAGGTGCCAATACCACCGCGTGCGGGCCGTTCACGCCGATTGTTTCAACCTGGCAGAAGCATTCAGCTGGCCGGCCGTCTTGTCGTGCGAAGGTCACATAATGCCCAACGTCTCCCGCGGCACCACCGGATTCCAGTCCACGGACGACGTACCGCTTTGCCAAGTGCTGGTGTTCCAGACTCACGGACGATTGAGCGAATATTCCGCGTTCTCTGAGGACTCGGAGCGCGGCTCGGGAGAGCCGAAGTTCAACTGTGCTGCGAGAGCTCGTTGAGTTCATGAGGTGATCTCCTGAACTGGACGCGATTCTGCCATACGAATCGGGCAGCCAACAGCTGCACGAATCGCCTCCTTGCCACAGCCCGCCCAACACTGATAGAAACGTGGCTCTTCGATCAAGATCGCGAGATTGTCCCCGCTCCGATCATGCCCAGCTGCGGCGCACGATGGGCAACGGGTAACGTAATTGCGGCCGACCTTACGAACAGGCCCAACGTGCTCCAGTATGCGGAACTCTGATCGACCGGCCCCCGCGCGCCGATATGTCGACCCGGCGATCGTCGATCTCGGCGTATTGTCCTGCTTCGGCCCATCCTTTCCAGCGATGAATGCTTGCAGTTCCTGTTCAGTAAGCTTCCACAGACGGTTCAAGTACGCGATCTGCGCCTCGACCGTGTAGTCGGCGCCATAAAACCAGAACCGCCGACTCGCACCACGGTGAATGCCGAGTGGCCCACGAATGGCATTGCCAAACCCGCCGGGTTCGATCAGGTCGTGTTTGGGAAATATCTCGATGCCTTCTCTCAGGCCCGACCCCTTCACCGGCACTCCCAATCTCAGTGCAACGCCATGAATGTAGACACGACATTCTTTTGCCAAGAGAGGCGTCTCAAGAAAGATCCACAGATGGCCGCCTCGTCTGCTCATCTCGAGTGCCGGGTGAACTCCGTCCTGACCCAACCGATACTGGAGCTTCAGCAGGTCTTCCATCGCGTTCTTGTAATCAGCATCGATGGTGACCCACTTGCAGCATTGGTTGTCGGGATTGATCGCGTACAAGCCGACGGTGATCTCCCCTTCGAGGTGTCGCCGGATAAGGTCCTCGGTCAACTCCAGCGAAGCGCCCGTCCTTTTGTCGCTCGGCCGGAAGTAGTAATGACGCCCCGTTTCCGGATGCGGTCGAGCAGATTGCAGCGTGTAGGCTCCGCGGTTGACAAACAGTCTCCAGTAATCCTGGATGACCTGCCGCGGTATCGCTGGTGGCTTGCGCATAACCGAAACCTCCTCCGCATTTCCGCCCGAGTTCTCTGAGGTGTGACTATTGACTGGCTGTCGTTAGATATCCTCGAATGTCGTTTCGGTCAAACGCGCACCTCGGGTGCCTTTCCCATCTCCAGCGTCCATGGCATACCGCTCCGCAGAAGGCTTGGTCGTTCTACCAAGCTAAGGAAGTTGCATTCTTTGAGAAGTGCCTCGAATTGCTTGACGTTATAG
>DASREM010000027.1:0-3722 GCA_035652095.1 Terriglobales bacterium
TGGCTAGACCGCCTCGCAGCCCAAACCACAACGCAGCAGCAATGATCGGGACCAGGTACATCCCGCCGAGGACAATGTGAATTTCATGCAGCCCATGCGTGCCGTGAGCGACGAGGAAGTGCGCGCAGGTTAGTCCTGAAAACGCAACGAGGATGACGAGGGCTTTGAATCTTCTTGCTGACGACCGACCCTTCGTTGCTGACATGGCAGTAGCCTTCCGTGGCGTGCAGTTTAGTGGTCATTTACCGTGCGTTCTCAGGTGCAAGCGGAATGTTGTTGCGCTCAAGAATTGTGTGAAAGGCCTAAGCACGCCGGGCGCTGAACCGGAACCTTTTACTCTCCGATTCGATCTGGACGTCAATGAAGCCCGCGCTTTCGAGGCGCGATTTGAAGGTGAGGGGATCCACGGGAACCAGAGTGTCGCCGATGTGAATCAGCCATAGGCCAGGGCTCCAAACGCTGTCGGTTCCAGCGAACGTTGCACTCGGCCTAAGGACTCGGTACACCTCACGGAGAAGCTGATCCTGCAGATTTGGAGACGGAACATGATGGAGCATCGTGAAAGCAACAGCTCCTGAAAATGTTGCGTCTTCGAATGGCATGGCCGAAGCGTCGCCTTGGATCACCGTGACATTCGTGCCACCCATTCTTTGCTTCAGCGAATCAGCTAAGGCAGCATCCACTTCAAGCGCGGTGATGCGATCGAATCGCGAGCGCAGGAAGTCAGTAGTCAGGCCAGGCCCTGGACCGACCTCCAACAGATTCTGCCCCAAGTCAACGTCCTTGAGCGCCCAAGGCAGTATTTCGCTCTGAAGGGACGTCTTCCAAAAGCCAGACCTACAAATCCACCGGTGCAAACGGTTCATATTCCTGCTCCGTCGCCACATCCATGGCCCGAGATTCGCCCGTGCCGGTTCCGATCCAGGGCGCCCTCCATGCCGCTAGTCTTGTTCATTCAGTCGCCTCACACTCCAGTCCAGCAGAACCACTTTCCACGTAGGCCCTGCCTTCTGAAGGATGTAAGCAGACCAGACCAGATAACCACCAGGCTTGCCGTCTTTCGCGGTTACGCGCATGGTCTGTTTGGTATAGCCCCAAGCCATTTCGGAACTGGCGACGACCTTCACGAACTCCCATTTGGACGGAGCTGCCGGTTCCTTGAACTCCGGGATCAAATGATTGTCACGAAAATCCGGCCATCCATCGTTGCGATGACCATTCTCCAGGACCACGACGTCGGCCGACACCAGTGCCTCGATGGCAGCAACGTCGTGGCGCTCAAGCGCCTGGTGAAACTGCTGAATGACGCCCTTTACCTCAGCGGTCTCCGCTCCGCTCGTGGCCAGCAGAGCTGGCGAAACAGCGGCAAGAAATAACGTCAGCCAGATTAGTCTCAACATAAGCCCTCCTCTCTACCGGTAACACACAGGCGCAGAAGAAGCCATTTGGCACGGTCCGTTCTGCTGCGCGTGTGGGGAGCAGCCGGGTCCTTCGTACCCCTCATGGAACCGATCTGCTCTCTCCACCGAGACGCTCGACGTGCTGTTGGGGAAGGACGTTTACGTCAACGTTCGGTGGACATCTGGATTTCGGGATGCGCTGGGTTAACGCACTACTTCACTTATGATCCATGCCTTCCTTGCCCTTCATCCCCTCCACGGATTTGCCTTTCTTGGCGCCAAAGTGGACTTCATTTGCGACGAGCCTGTCGCCCGAAGCGTCTGCATGAATTACAACTTTGTCGCCAACTTTCAAGTCTTTCAGGGTTGCCGCTGCACCACCCTTCTCAAACTTGGTCTTGTCACTCAGTTCCACCGTTACCGACTGCTTAGCGGTGGTTTCAAGGGTGATCGAGTGGTCCGAGATGCTAGTGACCTTGCCCATGACGTGTTTTTCGTTGCCGTGGGCAAGCGCCATTAGAGAAAGTGCAAACAACAAAGCAACTACTGCGACGGTGCGTTTCATGATTTCTCCGTTTCTCCTCAGTGCCGTGGATGCGGTGATGCCTTAGGCGCCGGATTGCCGGTTTCGCCTTCGTTCAAGAACTGCTCCTCTTCCTGCTCCTCCTGTCGCTCTTCCTGACTCTTGGGGTTCAGCCGTTTCATCTCGCGTTCTTCTTCGGGCGTAAGCCGGGGCAGGTGCCGGATGAAGTGCACGAGTTTCCAACTCTCCTCGTCCTTCTCACCTGCTTGCCCCCACGCCGGCATTCCGGTCAGCCGGACGCCGTTGTTGATGGTGTAGTAGAGCTCTCCGTCGGTAAGATTCTGTGTAGCGGGCAAGCGCATGTCGGGAGCCTTGGGGTAGAGATTTCGACCAATTTCGGCGTCACCGCTGCCATTGTTGGCGTGGCAGATCGCGCAATGGTCAGCCCAGTGCGCCCGTGCTTCCGCCAGGACATCGGGAGTGTTCTGGGTCGGATTCCTCATCCGTTTTGCCTTCGTGGGCACCGCCATTCGGCGTGTCAATCTTGCGACGACTGTTTCTATCCATGAAGGATTATCGCGAGCGCTAAAACCGTGGCGGAGCAGCGTAAGCAACCCGGATACAGCGAAGAAGGCGACCCCGAAGACCAGAAGAGACAGAATGACAGCCCGCACGATCTTCTTTCTCGGCATGGTCACCTCTCCCCGATCGCCGTGCTCATGGCGGCCGGCACATTCACTTCCCGGACCGGCCGGTCTACGTCGGTGGGCCGCGCGGGCGCCTCTAAACCGTCGGTGAGCAAGAAGCCTTGGAGCGCAATGGAGTTCGTCCATACTGTTTCGAGGTTTCCGATGTAGTCGGTCTCGGCCTTGAACAGCATGTTTTCGGAAAGCAGGACCTGGGGATACGAAGCCTGCAACAAGCCGTACCGCTTATAGATCAATTCATAGGCCCGCTGCGCGCGCGGCAGGATCGCGGATCGATAGCGGTCCACCATGATTTTGGCAACGCGATAGTTCTCCACATATGACGCCGCCCGCTCACGCAGGACCAAATCAATGCGCTTGACCTCCGATTGCGCGCGCTCTAGGTCAGCCTGCGCCGCCTGAATGTTGCCCTGATTGCGGTCAAAAAGCTTCAGTCGGACGCCGACTTCCGCGAAACCCTGCAGACCAACTGGGCGGCCAGTCGTCTCCACCTGCTCTAGGTTCTGTTGCAGCCCGCCCCGTAGAACAAGATCAGGCACGCGCTCCCTACGCGCTCTGGCCAGAGTGGCCTCGGCGCGCGCCACACCCACCTGAGCGATGCGCGCGGCTGGGCTCTCCCGAAGTAAGGCATCCACAAGCTGCTGCTCATCCAGTTCCGGAAGGTTCTCCTCCAGACTGCCTTCCAAGGTTGAGTCCTTTACACCGGGATTGCCGACGACCGCTGCGAGCGCCGTCATCGCGCGCCGCCGCATGTGCTCAGCTGACACAACGGCGAGATCCGCTTGTTCGGCTTCTACCTCTGCCTGCAGAACTTCGGTCTCATTCTGCTGGCCAATGTTGAAGAGTTGACGGCTATACTTCGCAGTTTCGGCGGCGATGCGGGCCAGTTCCTTGCGCATCTCCGCCATTTCCTGCGCCGATAGCGCTTGGTAGTACTGGATCTTCACAGCGTTGGTCACGCGCAGTCGCTGTTCATCGTTTTCCGCTTCTGCCTGGCGGACCTCCTGGCCAACGATCTTGCGGTTGAGTCCGAGTTTGCCGCCAAGGATGACATCCTGCTGGACAAAGAACCCTTGCTCGCCACCGCCAAAC
>DASREM010000028.1:0-595549 GCA_035652095.1 Terriglobales bacterium
GATGGCGGGGATAATCGAACTCGGTGCGGTTCCAGTCGCGCAGCAATTGCTGACGTTCCGCTCCAGTAAGCAGCGGCAATTCCGACACCGGAACCTCCGGCGAAGCCACCGCCGCCTCCAGCAGCGCCTGGTAATGCCCCAACATCCGCTCTATCGTCCCCGCCTCGAACAGGTCCGTGTTGTACTCCATCCGCCCGCGCAATCCCTCCCCCGTCTCTACGATCGAGAAGTACAAGTCCCCTTTCGCAGTTTTGGTTTGCGTCTCGATGGGATCGAGTTGCAATCCCTTCAACTGCATCGCTTCCATGGGCGCATTCTGGAGGGCGAAAAATACCTGGACCAGAGGGTTTTGGCTCAAGCTGCGCTCCGGGCGAAGTTCTTCGACCAGCTTCTCAAACGGCATGTCCTGGTGCGCGTACGCGCCCAGCGCCGTTTCTTTCACTCGATTGACCAACTCGCAAAAACTTGGATCTCCATGAATCCGTGTTCGCAGTGCCAGCGTGTTGGCGAAGAAACCGATCAATCCTTCAAACTCTCGCCGTACCCGATTCGCGATCGGTGCCCCGACCACGATATCGTCCTGACCGGAATAGCGCGAAAGCAGCAGTTGGAAGCCGGCCAGAAGCCCCATGAATAAGGTTGCACCCTCATTCCGGCTCAACTGGTTCAGTTTCTCGCTCAGTTCGCTTGAGAGACTTAGGTGGGCGATCGAGCCGTGAAATGTTTCTCTGGCCTGCCGCGGCCGGTCGGTGGGCAGCTCCAGCACCGGCGGCGCGCCCTTCAGTTGTTCCTTCCAATAAGCAAGCTGTGTTTGATACGCATCGCCCTGAAGCGTCTGCCGTTGCCAGACCGCAAAATCTGCGTACTGTACCGGCAATGCCGGCAGCATCGGAACTTTGTCGTCAACGGTCGCGGCGTAAACGGCGGCCAGCTCTTCCGAAAGCACTCCCATCGACCAGCGATCACTGACAATATGGTGGATATTCAGTAACAGAATATGTTCGTGCTCGCTCAATCGCAGCAGCTTTGCCCGTAACAACGGCCCCTTGGCAAGATCGAACGGACGCTGGGCCTCTTCGGAAATGAGGAGTTGCGCCTCCACATTTGAGTTCACCTGCGGGACCTCGAGTGCGATCGGAGACGCGGGATGGATCACTTGTACCGCCTGATCTCCCGCCGAATGAAACGTGGTCCGCAGCGTTTCATGGCGCTCAATCAAGGCATTCAGACTGGCCTCAATCGCCGCGACCTTCAACTCGCCCCGCACTCGCAGTGCCCACGGAATGTTGTAGAGGGGATTGTTCGGCTCGAATTGGTCCAGAAACCAAAGTCTCTGCTGCGCGAAGGAAAGAGGTACCCCGCCATCCCGCGCAACGCGGGCGATCGGTCCCTGTATTTGTGCCTGCGTACCCGGAATGCGCGCCGCTAACCCCGCCACCGTCGGCGCCTCGAACAATGCCCGCAACGGCAACTCCACTCCGAGACTCTGTCGCAGTCGCGCTACGACTTGGGTCGCCATTAAGGAGTGCCCGCCCAATGCAAAGAAGTCATCGTGAATGCCAACTTGAGGGACCCGCAGCACCTCCGCCCAGATCGCCGCTACTTGCGATTCCACGTTGGATCGCGGCGCGACATACTCGCGCTCGTCCGAGGGCGCAAACTGAGGAGCCGGCAGCGCGCGCCGGTTCACCTTTCCATTCGAGGAAAGAGGGAACGATTCCATCATCACAAAAGCCGCCGGAACCATGAACTCCGGTAACCCGGTTCGAAGGTGTGTTCGCAGTTCTTCGCCTGAAGGTGCTGCGCCTTCGGAAACGATGTAAGCGACCAGTCGCTTGTTGCCGGGTTCGTCTTCGCGAGCCATGACCACGCTTTGGCGCACGGCCGGGTGACGATCCAGCGCGGCCTCAATCTCTCCTAACTCGATGCGGAAGCCGCGAATCTTGACTTGGTGGTCGATTCTCCCCAGGTACTCGATGTTTCCATCCGGTAAAAAGCGCGCCAGGTCCCCGGTCTTATACAAGCGCGCTCCTGCTTTGGCGCTGAACGGATCGCGGATGAACTTCTCTGCTGTCAGTTCGGGCCGGTTCAGGTAGCCACGGGCGAGGTTAATCCCGCCGATGTGCAGTTCGCCTGCGACGCCAATGGGCACTGGCTCGAGATTCTTGTCGAGCAGATAAATCTGCGTGTTCGCGATGGGACGCCCGATCGGCACCAGCGAGCGTTCATAGTCCCGGCGGCAGCGCCAGTAAGTCACGTCGACGGCAGCTTCGGTTGGTCCATACAGATTATGCAATTCCGCCGCGCACAATTCGAAAAATCGCTGCTGCACTTCATACGGCAAGGCTTCGCCGCTGCAGAACACCAGTCGTAAATCGCGGCAGCGTTCGATGCCTTGCGCTTGCAGGAACGCCTGCAGCATCGAAGGAACGAAGTGCAGGGTCGTGATTCGGTGGCTCGCGATCACATCGACCAGGTATTCCGGATCTTTATGGCCGTCCGGCTTTGCCATTACGAGTGTGGCCCCTGCCAGCAGCGGCCAGAAAAACTCCCACACCGAAACATCAAAGCTGTAGGGAGTCTTCTGCAGCACGCGATCACCCGGCTTCAATCCGTACTGGTCCTGCATCCACAGCAAGCGGTTCACGATCCCTTCATGAACGTTGGGCACTCCCTTGGGCTTGCCGGTTGAACCCGACGTGTAAATCGCATAGGCCAGGTTCTTCGCGTTGCTGATGACTTCGGGGTTTTCCTTCGATTCGGAGGCAATTCGCGGCCAATCACGATCCAGGCAAAGCGCGTGTCCCGAATATTCCGGTAATAGCGGCAGCAATTTGTCCTGTGTCAGCAGGACCTTCGGACGCGCATCCTCGAGCATGACTGCCAAGCGTTCCTGCGGGTAATCTGGATCGAGAGGTACATAAGCGCCGCCCGCCTTCATCACGCCATACAGCGCGACTACCATCTCGATGGAGCGATGGGCGCACACTCCAACCAGCTCGTCGGGGCCGATTCCCAGCGTTCGTAACCAATGTGCAAGCTGGTTGGCCCGCTCATTCAGTTCGCGATAGCAAAGAACCTGCTGCTCGCAGATCAGGGCCGGCGCCTCTGGCGTGCGCTCCACCTGCAGTTCAAAAAACCGATGCAGGCAGGTGTCGGTCGGATATTCCACGGCGGTATCGTTGAACTCGAGCAGTACCTTCCTGCGTTCGGCTTCATCCAGCAGCGGCAATTGGCTGATGTGCTGTTCCGGGTGCGCAACCAGGCCTTCGAGCAGCGTTAGAAAATGTTTCAGCGTTCGTGCGATCGTATCGTGATCAAACAGTTCGGTGCTGTACTCTGCGCGGAGCAGCAGTCCATCCGGAACTTCCAGCGCAAACCACGACATATCGAACATCGAGGTATCGGGGTACGAAGGCACCCGTTCCAATTGCAACCCCGGAAGCCTAATGGCGCCTATGGGCGCATTCTGCAGCGCAAACAGCACCTGGAAAATCGGGTTGTGGCTTAGGCTGCGTTCCGGTTGTAGCTCTTCCACCAGCTTTTCAAACGGAATTTCCTGGTGAGCGTAGGCTCCGAGTGAAACCCTCTTCACCCGTTGTAATAGCTCCCGAAAACTGGGATCTCCCGCCAGATCGGTGCGGAGCGGCAGAGTATTGACGAAGAATCCGATCAGGCCCTCGATCTCGGCGTAGTTGCGGTTCGCAATTGGCGACCCGACCACAATATCTTCCTGCCCCGAGTAGCGTGCCAGCAAAGTCTGAAACGCCGCCAGCAGTGTCATGAACAATGTCACGCCTTCGCGCTGGCTGAGCGCGACGAGATTGGTCACCAGTGTTTCTGGAACCAGGATACTTTGGCTGGCGCCGCGATAGGTCCGCACCGCCGGACGCGGCCGGTCCGTCGGCAGTTCAAGTACCGGGGGAGCGCCCGCTAGCTGGTCTCTCCAATAATTGATTTCTCTGTCAATTACTTCGCCGCGAAGCCATTCCCGCTGCCAGACTGCGTAATCCGCATACTGGATCGGCAGCTCTGGTAAGCACGGGCTTCGTCCTTCAACCAGCGCTCCGTAAGCGCTCGCCAATTCGTCCGCGAGCACGCCCATGGACCAGCGATCGCTGATCGCATGGTGCATGGTGAGAAAAAGGAAGTAATCTTCTTCCGCCACGCGCAGAACATGGGCCCGGAGCAGCGGTCCTCGCATCAAATCGAAAGCCCGCTTTCCCTCGTCCTTGCTGAAGCGATCGACTTCCGCCTGGCGACCCTCTTCATCGAACCCGCGCAGATCGGTCACGGGCAACGGCACTGTGACTTCGCTCGCAATCACCTGCACCGGTTCGGTGCCATGCATGCAAAACGTGGTGCGCAAAGCTTCATGCCGCTGCACGATGAAATTGACCGACGCCTTCAAGGCGTCACGGTCAAGCCGGCCGCGCATGCGAATCACCTGCGGAATGTTGTACAGCGGATTTCCGGGTTCAAGCTGGTCCAGGAACCAGAGGCGTTGCTGCGCAAACGATAAGGGGAGCGTTCGGGATCGCGGAACCGGCGAAATCGGTGGAATCTGGATCCGAAGGTCTTCCGTTCTGATTAGTTCGATTCGAGCACTTAACGCGGCAACCGTGGGTGCTTCGAACATGGCGCGCAGAGGCAACTCCACGCCAAGCGTTTGCCGCACACGCGATACGACCTGGGTTGCCATCAAGGAATGACCACCCAGCGCGAAGAAGTTGTCCTGAACACCCACGCGATCCAAGCCGAGGAGCCGCGCCCAGATTCCGGCGACAATTTCTTCGGTGGCGTTGCGGGGCGCGACGAATTCCGCTTGCGAACGGGAGCGGCGACGCTTCTTCTCTTCGATCGAACGCATGATCGAATCGATATTTCCCAGTTGAGCCGCAATCCGCGCCATCGCGAGCGCCTGCCCAGGCTCGGCCGCCCGCGAAGGGCTTTTCTCCACCCCGGATGAAGGTTCGACCGCGACCGCCAGCTTTTCCAATTGCGTGGCATGGTCGGCAGGAAGGCGGTAAACGCTCCCTTCTTTGAACCCACTACCGATGCTCTGAAGAAAGTCGAATGCAGGCTTGTTCTTTTTGCTAGCTACAAACCGAATATCAACCCGCGCGAGCCCCTGTTCTGCTGCGATCTCTCCCAGCCTCGCAACCATCCGATGTTCCACCTTCCGGCCCAGCACACGGCAGCTCAGCAGCAGCGTGTCCACGAGCAAGGCGTCCGACGAGATCGAGAAGATCACTACGCCGACAAGTCCATAGTCTCCAAACCGGTCTGTGACAGTTACCGTGAGGCAATGCAGTCCGTCGCGGCAAATCTTTTCGATCTCGGCTTCCGAACGCCGGATGGTCGTGCAGTTGAATTGGTTGGTGCGCTCGGTAAGCTGCGCAACCCGGGACAGCTCCTCCGCCCGTATCGGGTGAATGTCAATTTTCAGGTTCAGGCTGGCAAGGAATTCTTCCAGCCCTCCCGCGCGCTTGCGCAGTTGCTCGCGCCCGATGTTCTCGCGATACATGGCGCTCCGCTTGCGATCTTCCGCTGTCAGCTTCCAGTGGTCGAACGCCCACGTGTGCTGCAGGAACGCCGGAATCTGCTCCGCCTTTTCCGGAAGCTGCAGCACCAGCACTTCAGGACAGTTTGCCTGCACTTCCGCGCACTCGACCGGGTTGTCATCCACGAAAATGAAGCTATCGAGGCCAACCTGCAGCTCGGAAGCCAGCTGCCGCAGGTTCTCCGATTTTGCCCGCCAGTTGACGCGCGACGCGATCACGCAATCTCGCTGCAATACCATGTCTGGATTCTTGTCAAACACCGCTGCAACGTCTTCTTCGGCATTCTTGCTGCACAGGCACAGCACCATGCCTGCTTCGTGCTGCGCCACCATGAACTGTTGCAGCGCGCGGCGCGGCTCGTCGACCACTACTCCCAGCGGCCCGTCTTCGCTGCAAACGCCCTTCCACAGGGTGTGATCGCAATCCAGAGCGATCACTTTGTACGGGGCCCGCCGGATTCCGTGAATGCGCCGCGCTATCATCGTCCCCAGCGCCGCGAAAAATCCCGGCGTATAAGGAATGTGTCCCAGTTGGTCGGCGTAAGCGTCTTCGTACTGCGCAACCGGGTAGAGGTCCAGCAATTGCTGCGACGGAATGACGTGTACTCCGGGCACATCCGCCAGCTCTGACTCGATCTCCGATTCCACTTGGCTGATCAGCGAAGACGAAGTCGCAATCTCTGCACTGGTAGGCGGACAGAACACAAGTACCAGCGGCGCCGACGATCGCTGCGACGCGGCATTCACTGCTGAAATCAGGTCCTGAGCCGCTTGCCGTAGTTTTTCTGCGGAGAGTTCCTGCCCGCCGGCATACCTGCCCCAATCGCCCACCCGGAGCAGCGCGATGTTCGCGCCATCAGTATTTTTCCCCAGCAAGCTGCTGGGGTCGAGCAATTCCTGGAAGACCTGGTTGTAGGCTGCGAACTCGATTTGCGCCGGCATCCCAATCTCTTGCATCCAGAATGCAAGCGCCTCCTCTACCGGTTCCGCGGTAAAGGTGGAAGCGATGGCAATCCTGTACTTCTGGCTCCGCTTTCGTGCCATGGCTGCCTGCGAAACCAATGCCTCCGGAAGCGCGAATTGCGCGATCGGCAGCTCGGGATGCGAGACCAATCCATCCAGTATTCCGTGATACGCCTGCAGCAATAGTTCGATTGTGTGCGCGTCGAAAAGGTCGGCGTTGTACTCGCACTCGACTTCCAGGCCCGCGCTGGTTTCGGTCGCGACAAACCGCAAGTCCAGAAACGCCACTTCCGTATCCAGCGGCAGAAAACGTGCCTCGAGCGAACTGCTCCCGAATGCGAGTTCGGGGAAATTCTGCATCAGCAGGGCGACGTTATACAGCGGGTTCGCGTTCATCGCCCGCTCTGGATTCAGAACTTCGATGACCTTTTCGAACGGGCAATCCTGGTGCGCATAGGCGCCAAGGACTGTCTGATTGACGGTTTCCACAAGCGATTCAGCACTCTGCTCCGGCGCCACCCCGTCGCGCAGCACCAGGAAATTCATGAAGCAGCCAATCAGCTTCTCAATTTCAGCGCGGTTCCGGTTCGCGCTCACCGTGCCCACCACGATGTCCTTCTGCCCGCTCCAATTCGCCAGCAGAATTTTCAGCGCCGCCAGTAACGTGGTGAATTGCGTCACACTCCGCGTCCGGCTGAAAGCCTTCACTTGTTCGCTCAATGCAAGGGGTAAGGTGATCGAGGTCCTGTGCCCGCGGTAGCTCGCCGCCTCTGGTCGCGGACGATCGCTTGGCAGATCCAGCAGGGCGGGGGCGTTTTCCAGCCGCGTCCGCCAATACTCGAGTTGCTGGTCCA
This sequence comes from Terriglobales bacterium, assembly GCA_035652095.1. Classification (GTDB taxonomy): domain Bacteria; phylum Acidobacteriota; class Terriglobia; order Terriglobales; family Acidobacteriaceae; genus DASREM01. The sequence goes on from DASREM010000028.1 coordinate 7,381, forward strand.
GTACTTCACCCTGCATCCACGAGCGCTGCCAGGCGGCGAAATCGCCATATTGGATGGAAATGTCCGGCAACGAAGAAGCCTGCCCGGAGCAGAACGCCTGGTACAGCGTCCCTAACTCATCAAACAGAATTCCCGCGGTCCAGCCATCGCTCACGATGTGGTGCATGGCCAGCACAAGCACGTGGTCTTCGCCGCTGGTTCGCAGCAGCTGCGCGCGCAGCAAAGGCCCATGCTCCAGATCGAATGGCTTCTGAATCTCCTCCACCGCGACGCGCTGCAACTGGCTTTCGTCCGTCACATCGCGGACCGCCAACTCGACCGCACCCGAGTCCAGGACTTTTTGCACCGGCTGTTCGCCATCCATCACGAAGACGCTGCGCAGCACCTCGTGCCGCCTCACAATTTCATTCAGGCTGCGTTGGAGTGCGTCCACATCCAGTTTGCCCCGCAGTCGCAACGCGCGCGGAACGTTATAGAGATAGCTCTTGGGATCGAGTTGATAAATCAGCCAGAGTCGCTGCTGTGAGAAAGAGAGCGGTGCCTGTTCCCGATGCTCGCGACGGCGCAAGACCGGTTCGCCGCGCTGCGCACTCTCCCGCCTCATGCGCTCCAGCAACGCGCGCTTGGCCGGACTCAGCCCGGCAATCTTGCTCTTCAGATCGTCCACCGGATTCACTTCGCTCGTTCCCTTGGTTTTGCCTGGAGTCCTCTCACCCAAGCTGCTTGGATGCAAACACTTCTGTGTTTTCGGGCTGCAGATTTCGGAGGGGGAAGTAACCCCAGTTCTGCAATCTCGGGGCCATCCTGCATACCTTTAACCGCCAGACCCACCGCGAATTAGGGCCGCTTGTTCACTGCGATTCCTACCATGTTGCAAAGTTTTTCCTATTCGGTTTGGTCAATCCTTGCCCCAAACCTTCCCACTTTTTCCCTAAACAGGACGGCTATCCTCTACTGCGCGTCGGCTGCCTGCTCCAGATACCAGTGATGCTTCAACACAAACGTCCCGTTCCACGGCACTTTGCCGGTGCCGTAGTAATCGGATTCGAGTACCGTCACTCGTGCCGCGTCGTTGATCAGGTCGGCTTCCTGGTTTCCGATATCCAGCCACAACCGCAAGGTGTATTCGCCCGGCATTAAGGTCAGGCTTGGAATATCGCAGATGAAGGTCTGCAACCCGCAATGTTCCTGCCCCGAGCGGTGCGGTTCGAATTGCGAGTGCGCCGTGAAGATGCGTTGCCCGAAAATATTGTTGAACCCCAGCCCGATGTTGAAGCTGCTGGTCGGGTTCGGCAGCTCAAACTGCACTCGCACTTTCAGCCGCGCCCCAATCTGCAGACCTTCAATCACCGGACGGTCGCCCTCGGTATAAAATTCGATGCGTTTCAGCAGCGGCTCTACCATGGATCGCCGGTCGGTGGCGCCGCTCAAGTCAATCGCGTGCCCGCTCGCATTCTGCGAGCCCGACAAGGTATTCAGGTAGCGATGCACGGCGTCCTTTGAGTTCCCGTCAAACGCTACTCTGCCTTTTTCCAGCACCACGCCTCGCTTGCAGAGGTTTTCAACGGCGGCCATGTTGTGCGAAACGAACAACACGGTGCGGCCGCCCCGGCTGACTTCATTCATCTTTCCCAGGCACTTCTTCTGAAATGCGATGTCGCCGACCGCCAGCACTTCATCCACGATCAGGATTTCCGGATTCAGGTGCGCGGCCACCGCGAACGCCAGCCGCACATACATGCCGCTGGAGTAGTGCTTCACCGGCGTGTCCAGGAATTTCTCCACTTCGGCAAAGGCGACGATTTCGTCAAATTTCGCAATGATCTCGGCTTTGCGCATTCCCAGGATCGCGCCGTTCAGGAAGATGTTTTCCCGGCCCGTGAGTTCGGGGTGGAAGCCGGTCCCCACTTCCAGCAAGCTCGCCATCCGCCCGCGCAGCACAATCGAGCCTTCGGTTGGGTCCGTAATGCGCGAAATCACCTTTAACAGGGTGCTTTTCCCCGCGCCGTTCCGGCCAATGATGCCGATGACGTCGCCTTCCGCCACATCGAAGCTCACATCGCGCAACGCCCAGAACGATTCTTCCTTGATCTTGGGCTGGCCGTTTTCTGTACTCCGGCCCTTGAAGGGGCTGCTGAAAGCTCGGCTCAGCATCTCGCGGAACGTTTCCGTCCGCTGAAACGCCCGTCCCAGCTTGTACTGCTTCCCGATGTTGCGGATTTCGAGAATGGGCGCCATATCAGATTACGTCTGCGAAGCGGCGCTCCATCCGCCGGAACATGAACAGGCCGAAGATGAATAGCACCACGCTTACAAACATTGACAGCGTCATCACCTGCCACATGACACTCGTGCCCAGCAACGAGTAGCGGAAACCCAACACCACCCCTGCCATTGGGTTCAGTCCCATCAGCACCTGCCAGCGCGCCGGGATGTAGCGAATCGGATAAATGACCGGAGTCAAAAAAATTCCCATCTGGATCATGAACGGTACCGCGTACTTCACGTCGCGGAAGCTCACGTTCAATGCGGAGAGAATCAAGCCCAGCCCACACGCCGAGAGCACCGCTCCCAGCATGAACACCGGCACCAGCAGCGCGTGGATGGTCAACGGCCAGCGGTAATAGATCATCAGTACGCCCAGCAGGCACAGGCTGAAGAACAAGTCCATCAACAGCGCAGCCACGGCTCCGATGGGAATGAAAATTCTGGGGAAATAAACTTTCGAAACCAGTTGGTGGTTGGTGACCAGGCTATTGCTGGATTGCGACAGCGCGGTCGAAAAAAAAGTCCACGGCGCCAGCCCCGCAAACGCAAACAGCGGATAGGGCGGTCCATCACTCTTCACGCCCGCCAGCCGATTGAAGACGAAGGTGAAGATCACCATCGCGATCAGCGGTTGCAGCACCGCCCACAGTCCCCCCAGCAGGGTCTGCCGGTAGCGGATCTTGATGTCGCGCCAGACCAGGAATGCCAGCAGCTCGCGGTAATGGAAGGCTTCCGCGAAATCCACCGGCTGCCAGCCCTTGCGGGGCCGGATCGTCATCTCAAACGTAGACAAGTCTTCCGCTCCAGGATGAGTGGTCGTCTCTAGGTTGGGGGGAATACTCCAACGGCTGGACCTTCAGCCCCTCCACTGGCCGCGAAGTAACGCGCTCAGGATTGCCTAAGTGTCCGTTCTTGAAAGGTTTGCACAAATCCCGGCGCTTGTCCAGATTACCTTGTAGCAATTTCGTAACTCTTACCCGGCCCAGCACTTGCTTACGAAAGATTTGCTCTGCCGCCGAGTCCTACCCCGCGTCCCTGGGTTTAAGATAAGCGGATATGAAGTCGATTCCCCTCGCGCTGCTTCTCATTCTTCCTTCGCTGGCACTGGCGCAATCCAAGCCATACTCTTCGAAGCCGTATTCCGCCAGGCCCTACTCTGCCAAGCCGGAACGAAGCAGCTCCGACCTGCGTGCGGGCCGCGCATTGAAGGTGAGTCCAAAGGCCGCCCCTCGCAGCAGCGCCACTACCCCGCCATCCACGTTAAAGACCACAAGTCTGGATCAACAACTCGACAAGCTGGCCAAAAAGAACATGGCGGCTGCCAAGGACTCTTCTCGAAAGGCCTCTCGCCCGGCCCCGATGAAATTGCCCAAGACCGAGACTGCGTCGGCTGCGAACAAGCCCATCACCTTCGGATACCAGAAGCCCAAAGCAGGCCCCAGTGCAGTGAATAAAACCGGCGGTGCCAGGCGTGGTCCTTCCGTCCGCGGCCGGAGCCACGGCAGCGCCCGTTAGTTCGACTTCGGATCTTTCTTTTTCTCCAACTCCCCAGCCAGCAACCGCTCCGCGTCTTCGTCCGACACGCCCTCGAGCTCGGCCAGCATGCGTGCCATCTCTTCCTCTTCGCTCTCCGCAGCCGGACAGGTCGCAAGTTTCTCCGCCAACCCCGCCACCGTCGGGGTCTGCAGGAAACTGTGCAACGGCATTTGCACGCGAAACGTGTTGCGGATCCTCGAAATGATTTGCGTCGCCAGCAGCGAGTGCCCGCCCAGCTCAAAAAAGTTGTCAGTGACTCCGACTCGGTCCAGCTTCAGCACTTCGCTCCAGATAGCAACGATCTTTTCTTCTTCTGAATTTCTCGCCATGACCAGTTCGCGCTCCACCTGGACGGCTTGCTGCTCCGGCGCCGGCAAAGCTCTCAGATCCACTTTCCCGTTTGCAGTCAGAGGCAACGATTCCAGTATCACGAAGGCGGAAGGAACCATGTACTCCGGCAGTTGCTGCCCCAGAAAGGCGCGCAGTTCTTCGCTCTTCGGCTTTTTCGCCGACACGATGTAGGCGGCCAGACGTTTGTCGCCGCCCTTGTCTTCGTATGGAACAATCACGCTCTGCTTGACCGCGGGATGCTGCTTCAGCACCGCCTCGATCTCCGCCGGTTCCACGCGGAAGCCGCGAATCTTCACCTGGTGATCGATCCGCCCCATGAACTCGATGTTGCCATCGGGCAGGAAACGCGCCAGGTCGCCCGTGCGGTAGATCAACCCATCTTTTACGAAAGGATTGGCCACGAACCGTTCCGCCGTCTGTTGCGGCTGATTCAAATACCCCTTGGCCAGTCCTGTGCCGCCGATGCAAAGCTCGCCCGCCACTCCGGGAGGGACCGCCTGCATCCGCGCATCAACAATGTAGATCTGATCGTTCGCAATCGGTTTCCCGATCGGCACTGTCGCGGGCGACCATGCACTCACGTCTGTCTCATTCACCGCAAACGTGCAACATCCCACGGTAGCTTCGGTCGGACCGTAATGATTGATGACCGAACAAGCCGCCGATTCGCGAACCCGCTTCATCAAGTGCCAGCTCGAGGCCTCACCGCCCAGTACCAGGTATTTCTTCGGCAGCACCCCGCTGCCTTCTGCCGCGTTCAGCAGGCTGACCAGGTGCGATGGCGTGATCTTCAGCACGTCGATCGGATGCTTCGCTGCGTGGGCTGCGAACAGGTTCGCCGCCATCGCCATCTCGTAGCCAATCACGTGCAGACATCCGCCCGAGATCAGGGAAGGGAAGATACAGGTATTGCCCAGGTCTGCGCTGATGGTGGACACCGTCGCGAAATTCAAACCTTCAGGATGCTCGTCGAGTCGCAACCGCCGGCAAATGAACTGGCTGTAGTTGACCAGGCTGAAGTGCCTCACCGCGACGCCCTTGGGGACCCCCGTGGAGCCCGAGGTGTAGATCACATACACCAGATCTTCCGGGTTGTTCACGCTTGCCGGATTCTCTGGGGACTCGCCTTCGAAGCTCGTACCATCCAGGCAAACCGTTTCGCTGCCCGATTTCGGTACGCGGTCCACCAGCTTTTGCTCGGTCAGCACCACCGGTGCGCCGGTTTCTTTCAGTTGATGGGCTACGCGCGCCTTGGGATTGTCCGGTATCAGCGGCACGTAGCATCCGCCTGCCTTCAATATTCCCATCAGGCCAACGATCATCTCAGCGGAACGTTCCACGCACAGCCCCACTGGAACGTTTGCCTTCACCCCGCGCGTCCGCAGGAAATGCGCCAACCGGTTTGCTCGCGCGTTCAGTTCGGCATAGCTGAAGACCTGCTCCCCAAAACGCAGTGCCGGACGCTCTGCATGCTTCGCCGCCTGCTCTTCGAACAGCGCATGTATGGTTTTGCCCTTCGGATATTCCTCTGCAGTCTGATTGAAGGCACCCGTGACCTGCTGCCGCTCCTGCTCATCCATGATCGGCAGGGCCGCAACCGCGGTGCTTGCGTCTTTCGCGGCTGCCGCGCTGAGCAACATCAGCCTGTGCGCAAGTTTCTCCACCGTGTCCCGGCGTAGAGCCGCGGGATCGTACTCCAGTTCCGCATGCCAGGCCGTTCCTTGCTCCACGAACTTGAGTTGTACATGGAAGCGCTGCGCGAAACTGCGCTGCGAGTGCACGGAGAAGCCAATTCCACCGGCAGCCTCCGGCGCAGGTCTCCCCTCTGCACTGAAACCAATGGTGAGGTCATCGCTCAGTTCAACCGGGCAATAATCCTGGAATTCAGTCGCCGCTTCACGCGACGCTTGCGCCTGCTGCAGGGCCTGCGCGAAGGTAGTCTCCGGCTCGAAATGGACATGCAGCGGCAGGACCCTCGCGAACGCCCCCACGGCCTTTGCTAGCTCTTCGTGGATTCGGCCCGCGCTTACAAATCCAATCACCACTTCCGGCTGTCCCGTGATTCTCCAGAGCAGCGCCTGCCAGCACGCCAGCATGAACGTTTGTGGGTCCTGCACCTTTAACGTCGCCGCATCCAGCGCGACCCGCACGCACTGCGGACGAAACTCGCCTTCCGGCTTGCGCTGAAACGGCAGCGCTAACGAAGGAATTGCACCCAGGTCCTGCTTCCGCCAGAATTGGGTCCCCGCCTGCGATTCCTCGTCGCTTTTCAGCAGAAGATCGTTCTGCCATTCGGAGTAGTCGGCGTACTGCAGAGGATCGGGTCCCTGCGGCGAAGTGCCGGCATAAAACCGCAGCATCTCCGAGAACAGGTTGCCAAGGCTCGCGGCATCGGCACACAGCGCCGGGGCGCTCAGCAGCAGAATATTGCGATTCCTGACTTGCTTGACCAGCGCCGCCGCCAGGCTTGGCACCTCCTCAAGCGTCGCCTGCTTCGCGCTCAGCAGTTCCTCGATCTCCGACGAGTCCGCCGGCTGCTCACTCCACTTCAGTTCCGCGCGCTCGTGTACTACCTGGAATGGAAACTTCATCCCCGAGCTGCGCTGAAATGACGTTCGCAAAATCTCGTGCCGTTCAATCAACTGCTGCAGCGCGGCCTTCAGGCGCGGCACATCGAGCGCGCCCTCAACTTCCAGGGCCAGTTGCGCCATTGCCGGTCGCCCCTCGCCCTGCGACTTCCATATTTGTTTCTGTTGTAAGGAAAGCTGAAATCCTGCCGTTACCGGTTCCTGCATATGCGCTACTCTACTCCTGAACCCGAAGCTGTCCTAAGGCGCCACCCGAACCCGCGGGTCGTTCCTGATTTTCTCTCATATCGAAGCAGATACACAGCATTACTTCGGTTTACACCAAAGTGGTAGAGAAGAAACTTAAAATCGAAAACAGATGTTGGTAGTCTTGGGTGCATTGGTTTTCGCGATTTTCGAGACCTGAGATACAACGACCTTTATGTCTTCTTCGGCCACCCCGCAGCCCGAACCGATCCTCGAGCCCCGCAAGCCCGAGGACCCGCGCCTGATCTCCTACACCCAACGGCGCCTGTGGTATCTCGACCAGCTCACCCCGGGTACCGGCGTGTACAACGTTCCTTATGCCATGCGGGTGCATGGCCCTCTGAACGTCGAGGCCTTACAGAACGCCATCAACAAGGTCATCGAACGCCACGAGGTCCTGCGCACCGTGTTCCTGGCCCCGGGCGGGAACCCCGTTCCGGTTCTGTTGAAAAAATTCAACGCCGAGATCAAGCAGTACGACCTGCGCCATCATCCTGACCGCGAGGCCGAAGCCGAACGCATCACCAACCTTGAAGCTGCGCGTCCCTTCAACTTTGCACGCGACCTGATGTTCCGCGCCGCCCTGGTTCGTCTCTCAGACGACGATTGGATCCTGATTCATGTCGCGCACCACATCGCCACCGAGTTTGGATCCACTGCGCTGATCTACGGAGAGTTGACGCCGCTCTATGAAGGGTTCCTCACTGGGGCCCCGGTGACCTTGCCGCCGCCGAAGATCCAGTACGCCGACTTCTGCCTCTGGCAGCATCGCTTCCTCCAAGGCGAGCGCCTCGAGAGGCTCACCAATTACTGGAAGCAGCAACTGGCCGGTGCAGCAACGCTGAACTTGCCCACCGACAAGCCGCGTCCTGCGGTTTCAACCCTGCGCGGGACGCGCTACCCCATGGTGTTGCCGCCCGAGCAATTTGTCGCCATCGCCAGACTCAGCAAAGCCAGCGGCACCACGCCCTTTCGCGGTACGTGTGCCGCCTTCGACGTCTTTCTCCAGGCCTACACCGGCCAGGACGATATTTCGCTGGGTTCCCCCATCGCCCCGCGCACCAGCCCCGGCAACTATGGCGCCATCGGATTCTTCGTCAACACCCTGGTGCTGCGCTCCGACCTGTCCGGCAACCCGACCTTCCGCGAACTCATGCTGCGAGTCCACAAGGTAGTGCAGGGCGCAATTGACAACGCCGACCTCACTTTCGACAAGCTGGTGGAAGCGCTGAAGCCTCCGCGCGAAGCCGGACGCATGCCCTTGTTCCAAGTCAACTTCCGGATCCTGAAAGCTCCAGTCCCGGCGCTTGAACTGAAAGGCTTGGAAATCACACCGCCGCGATTTGTGGACACTCATACTGCAAAATTCGATCTGGCAATGGAACTGGAAGCTACGACAGGGAAGAGCGGCTTCTTCGAGTACAGCACGGACCTTTTCGAGCGCTCCACCATCGCGCAGATGGCCAAAGATTTCGAGGCAGTGCTGTCGGCGTTAATCGCGGATCCCGACACGCCAATCCAAAACGTCCCAGCCGTTCGCGAAATCAGCCAGAGAATGCGCGCCAGGCGAACCAAGCGCGATTAAGCTAACGGCACAGTGGCCCACTCAATCCCGATTTTCGCTTGAGTGGGGATCGTCATCTTCCGCTGGAAGTACCGCATGGAAAGCGTAGTTTTTCCGAGAGCGGCCCGGCAAACTGCTCCTGCTGGGCCGCTCCTCAACGTTCATAAAGAGTCAGTGCATATCGAACTGAAATACAGTGCCGACTCCGAAGAGACCTCCGGACGAGGTAGTGCCGAAGAGCTTTCCCTTGTTCGGGGTCAAGAGGCAAAGGGGACGGAAGCCATCGTTACCGCCAAACGAGTGCAGCACGGTTTCATTCCATGCGCCTCCTCCGGCAGGCGTGAGCATGAAGATGACTCCACCCGAGAGCGTGCCCGTCCCGCCGCTCGAAGTGGTTCCGAAAATTCTTCCCTGCGCATCAAGGATCGCTCCTGCCGAAGGACCGCCTCCGTCGAAGCCACCGGTAAAGCTATATAGGACGTTTTCCGTCCAAGGATCACCCGGGTTCACGGGAGGAATAAGTTGGAAGACAGTGCCAGCCTGGTGAGCACCGCCACCGCTGGTGGTGCCGTAGAGAGTTCCGTCTTTGGCAACGAACAATTTCCCGCCTGGGCTGCTGCCGTCAGGACCGTGGAACGAATAGACTACGCTCTCGGTCCACCACCCGCCCCCCACCGGCGGAGAAAGCTGATAAACCGCACCGAAGTTGTTGCTGCCGCCGAGGGTTGTCGTTCCGTACAGGTTGCCACTTGCGTCTTGTGCCAATTCTCCGGAGGGAAAAGCGGCATCGCCGCCGGCCTTGAAGCTGTACAGCGTGGTTTCGATCCAGGGATCTCCCGGATTCACCGGCGGAGTCAACTTGAAAACCGTACCTCTTCCCGCCGCCCCGCCATTCATCGTCTCACCGTAAAACCCGGGACGGGCCGGCAGCAGGCCGGCGTTGGGATTGAGTCCATCGTTGCTCATTCCTCCGAAGCTGTACAGGATCCTGGTGGTCCAGGGGCCGCCCGGTTGGGTAGGTGGAATCGTCGCGAATACCGTTCCCATATTGTTCGCGCCGCCCAGCAGCGTGGTTCCGAAGAGAGTGCCGTTCATGAGCACAAGCCGGCTTTCCGGTGTGTCTCCGTCGGGTGTTCCGTGAAACAAGTGCAGCAAGTTCTCTGTAAAGGAGCCTCCGCCCTGCGGGGAGAGCTGAAAAACAGAACCGGCGCCCCTCGAATTGCCACTCAAAGCGGCCGTGCCATAGAGATTACCGGCGCCATCCACGACCACCCCGGTCTGAGGATTGGTTCCGTCTCCTGCCACTGATCCGAAGTTGTAGAGGGTTGTTAGCGTCTGCCCGGCGGCACAATTACTTAGCAGCAGCAACATAAGAGTTGCGTCAACCTTGAAACGGCTGAATTTCGAGGCGTTCCGGATTATCGAAGTCAGGATTGGGGCCCACGACATGTGCGAACTCCTTACGGGAATATTTTTTGAGCCAGTGAATTACGACAACTTCTGAGGAAGATGCGGAACAGGCAGTCCCGCCATTTTTCGGCTCGTATCCCCGGGTCCCCGGAAAACACGATTTCGAGTTTGCCGGTCGCCTACGGTGGCCTCTCCTTGCGTTCCGCTGCCACAGGATCGCTCCCGGAGCTGCCGGCCAGGGAAAACCTCATCCCGGCGGCGCGCGTGGCTTAAATCGCCCCTAAACGCAAAGTTATCTTTAAGAATATATTATATTGCCAATTGTGTATGTACAAAATGGGTCTCAATTCTTGTCATGACTGGATTACGCTCGATTTTGACGGCTTGGGCAGGCATAGCACGGCGGGACACCATCGCTCCCGTTCCAGGCTAACAGCTAAGAGCCAATGGCTAACAGCTAACTTCAGTCTGCGTTGGAGACCTGCTTCTGGGGCGCGGCTTCATGCACTCCCGCCTGCACATCCATCGGGCGCGGCGAAACCCGGGGCTCTTTGATGGAATATTTCAGCAGCACCCACAAGGCCCGTACTCCGTCCCGCCAGCCGATTTTCTTGCCTTCTTCGTAGGTGCGGCCCCAGTAGCTGATGCCGACTTCGTAAATCCGCAGCCTCCGCTTGGCGATCTTGACTGTGATCTCGGGCTCGAACCCGAAACGATTCTCTTCGGTCGGGATGGATTGGATCACCTCGCGGCGAAACGCCTTGTAGCAGGTTTCCATGTCGCTGAGGTTGATGTCGGTCAGCATGTTTGAAAGCAGCGTCAAGGCGCGATTGCCGACCGAATGCCAGAAGTACAGGACGCGATGCGGGCGCCCGCTCAGAAACCGCGAACCGTAAACGACATCGGCTTTGCCTTGGATCAACGGCTCAAGCAGGTTCGGATATTCCACCGGATCGTATTCGAGGTCAGCGTCCTGGATGACGACGAAATCTCCGGTAGCCGCCCGGATGCCGGTTCGAATGGCCGCGCCCTTGCCCATGTTGTGCTCGTGCAACAGAACGCGCACCGACGAATGTTCGCGATGCAGGTCGTCAAGAATCTCCCGCGAGCGGTCGCGCGATCCATCATCCACGCAGATCAGTTCCATCTCCATGGGAGCCATGGCCAGGACCCGCTCCACCATGTAACGAAGCGTGGACTCTTCGTTGTACACCGGCATGACGACGGACAATTTCATGGCGTGAAAGGGTGGCCCCAGTTTAAAGCAAAGTTCGCTCTTGAGGCGCGGTCTCCGGTAGGGAACATGGGAAAATGATTTCCTACATTTTGCCCTGTGCGGCTTTCGGCCGCGCATTTCTGGTTCCTGAACACTGAAAATGAAGAACTTATTCTTCGATCATGGGCCCGCCGATGGCAAAATGCGTGCTTCTACCCTCATACCGTTTGTGCAGACGCGGGCCACGAATCCCTCCTTGGCCTTCTTCACGAGGAACTTTCAAACAGATGCGCTATTTTTTCAATCGGGGAGCTTTTTGCGGCTGGGTGTTGCTGCTAACAATTTTTGTCAGCTGCGCTTTCGCGCAGGGCATTCACACCACGCTGCGCTCGCAGAAGAACGACTACCCCGCATACCAGAGCTATGCCGGAGTGTGGGGCGACGGCAACTATGCCTACCTCGCCTCCGAGCGGCGCAATGGGGTTTTGATTTACGACATCTCCAATCCGGATGCGCCGGTGCTGGCCTCGTATTACAACCCGATTACGCCCAACTCGCTCGACATGGAAGACGTGAAGGTCGCCAATGGGGTTGGTTTCTTCGCCGACAACATGGGCAGCGGGCTGCACATCGTGGACGTCTCTGATCCCACCAACCCGCAACTGCTTTCGCAAATCACTTCCGCCAACGGCGGATACAACAACACGCACAAGGTTTCGATCTGGGGTAACTTTGTCTTCATTGCGCAGAACCTGACGGCGCCGGCACTCATTCAAGTCTTCGACGTAACCAATCCCGCGGTTCCGGTCTACAAGATGACGATGACCGCCACCGATCCGCAGTGGATCAACGACATTGATATTCAGCAGACTACTTCCGGTTCGGTGCGCCTCTACACCGCGGGCTGGGGAGGCAAGTGCGACATCTGGGACATCACCAATCTCGCGACCCAGGCGCCGGTTTTGCTGGGATCGTTCAGCGCGGGCATTGATGGCAGCAGCGCCTCTGCGACCGCGGATGGCAACTATCTCGCCTACAGCCGCAAGACCATTGACGGCACCTCGGAAGTCAAGATCTACAACATCAGTAATCCGGCAGCGGCCACCGTGGCTTCGACCATCACGATGTCGGGATGGGGGATTGATGCCATTGCGCCGCATGATCCCAAGATCATGGGCAACCTGATGTACGTCTCGTGGTACCAGGCGGGCACGCTGATCTTCGACATTACCGATCCCACCAAGCCCGTGCTGGTTGGAAGCTACGACACCTGGCCCGGTTCGGTGAATGCTTCGCAGCTTGATGGCAACTGGGGCGTTTATCCGTATCTGGGACAGGACCGCGTGCTACTCAGCGATCGCAACACGGGGTTGTACATCATTGACGCGACGGGAGTGAACTCCAGCCCGGCCCTCTACAACTTCAAGCTGAACCCGACCAGCGTGGTGGGGCCGATGTCGTCCACAGGGACGGTTTACCTGGTCGGACTGGCCGACGGCGGCAGCACGGTAAATCTTTCCAGCAACAGTTCACTTGCAATCGTTCCTCCAACGTTAACCATTCCGGTGGGAGCGACCAGCGCGACCACCACGGTTACGACCAGCGGCGTGGCCACGAAGTCCACCGCGACTTTAACGGCGAGTTACAACAGCGCTTCGCTCAATGCCGTTCTGACCATCACGCCGGAGATTCCCAGCAAGCTCACCTTCAGCCCGAGTTCGTTCGTGGGCGGGCTCTCGACCACCGGAACCGTCACCCTGGCCGCGCCTGCGACTCAGGACACGAGCGTGGCCCTGGCTATTGTCAGCGGCGGGTCGGCCATCGCGTCTCTGCCATCTTCGGTCACCGTTCTTGCCGGAAGTTCGACGGCGAGCTTTACGGTCACGACCAACGCAGTGACGGTATCCACCACCCCGAAAATTTCGGCATCGCTGAATGGCACTACGGTGAACGGTACATTCACTGTGACCGCAAACACTCCAAGCTCGCTGGCGTTCTCTCCAAGTTCCGTTGTGGCGGGAGCGAGCAGCACGGGTACGGTGACCCTGGGCGCTCCGGTGCAAAGCGATACCACGGTGACCCTGGCGGTGACCGCGGGAGGGTCCGCGGTGGGATCCATCCCCGCATCTGTGAAAGTGCTGGCGGGCGCAAAGACCGCCACGTTCATCGTTACGACCCTGAATGTCTCGGTCAAGACTACCGTCACGGTCTCTGCCACCGCCAATGGTGGAACGAAGACCGCCAACCTCACGGTGACCGCCAATACGCCCAGCGGAGTGAGCTTTGTTCCAAGCAGCATCGTTGCCGGTCAAAGCAGCACGGGCACGGTGACCTTGAGCGGACTGGCGCAGGGCGACATCACCGTGACACTTGCCGTGACTGCGGGCAGTTCCGCGGTGGTTTCGATTCCCGCGTCGGTGATTGTTCATTCGGGAACGAAGACCGCGACCTTCACCGTAGTGACCACGGACGTGTCCGCGAAGACGACGGTGACCGTTTCCGCCACCGCCAACGGCGCCAGCAAATCGGGGAATCTGACTGTGACCGCCAACAGTCCAACCGCGGTCACCTTCACTCCAAGTACGGTCACAGGCGGAGGAAGCAGCACCGGCAAGGTGACATTTGGAAAACCGCTGGCTACCACCACTTCGGTCAGCCTCAGCATCGTGAGCGGAGGCTCCGCGATTGCTTCCATGCCCAGTAGCGTGACGGTACCGGCCGGAAGTTCAAGCGCAACCTGGACCGTCGTGACACAGTCCGTTAGCGCCCTTACTACGGTGCAAATCAGCGCCACCGCAAATGGCGGCAGCAAGACCGGAACGCTCACGGTGAAGTGAGTGTCGGTTTGTGGCGCCAGTTGTCGGGACGCGCCCACTCGAGCTTTCGCTTCTGCCCGGCCCTTGGAATCCAGGTAAGTTATTGAGCGGCACGACTACCGTTGCTTGGTGAAGTCGCCGTAGGACGGTTGCTGGCCCTTCAGGCCAACTGACCGCGTTGTCCAATTTCAGCCGGCGCAGCCCCGCAGCAGGTCCGCGAGGTGCTTTGCGGTCGCGCATGGCTCGGTGTAGCCCACGCCCTAGACGTTCCCCTGGAGTGCTGAGATGGACTGGTTCGCCCATAAATCGCGCGCATACTAACGGCCGAGTCGAGCGAAATCAAGAAGCAGGAAGGACGGACGGCCTCAAGGAGCCGAGAGAGGCCGTCCGCTTCGATGGGGGAAGGGACCGGTACTACTTTCGTACAAACGCGCCCCACACATTACCTTCAGTTGGGCTCCGCGAAACATGCACGCGCAAAAATTCCTGAAATCAGAACAAGCGAAAAGTTTGGCAGTCCACGCGCTAGCGGTTTTTGCGTCCGCGAGCGATGGCTTCGCGCGCTTCCTTATCGGCGGTACGGCGGCGCTCGGTCTCGCGCTTATCCCAGAGTTGTTTGCCCTTGGCCAGCGCAAGCTCTACTTTCACTCTGCCATTCTTGAAATACATCCGGGTAGGGATCAGGGTCAGGCCACGCTGCTGGGTCTTGCCGATGAGTTTGCGAATCTCCTCGCTATGAAGCAGCAGCTTCCGGGTGCGCAAGGGAGCATGGTTGAAGATGTTTCCGTGTTCGTAGGGGCCGATATGACAATTCAGCAACCAGAGTTCGCCATCTTTAATGATGCCGTAGGAATCTTTGAGATTGGTCAGGCCGGCGCGCACGGATTTGACCTCGGTCCCGGTCAAAACCACGCCACACTCAAATTTTTCCAGCAAGAAATAGTTATGTGAAGCGATCCTATTTTGAGCAGCATCACGCTCACCCGCGGCCGTTGGATCGCGTCGGGGCGACTTCTCCGGGTTGGGCTTGGTCTGATGAGCGGGCTGGCGTGCCATGGCTGCTTTTCTGTTATCTCACAGGCGCGGATCGCCGTCGAGCCGCCAAGCTTGAAGGACTGAGTCGAAGAGCTTGAGAACAGAAGTCTTATCAAAACCGGCTCTCCCGCAAGAGCGGACAGCATCACCAGTTTTTGGGCCCAGAACAGCGACATCCTTGCACTGGACAGAGACTTTGGACTTTACACGAATGCGCCTGGAGCCTACTGACGGGTCTAGCACTACTGAGTTTAACTGCTACCCCAGCAGTAACTTCGACCTCATGAGGAGCGATGTTATAATCAGCCGCTCACATCTCCATCGGTGGGAAGAAAGTCCCATCCCGCGGTTCGTTTTCGCGGCACCGGCGGAAGATCGTCCGCGAGGAAACCAGTGAATAGACGCCTCATACGCCTAGCGACCATCCTAGCGATCCTGGTTGCTGTTACTCTTCCAGCCGCCGCAGACAAGGCCAAGTCCTTGTTCAACAAGGGAAAAGACGCCGAGGCTCGCCAGAACTATGAGCAAGCCTATGACTTCTACAAACAGGCCTACGACCTCGAACCCAAGGACTTGCAGTATCGCGCGGCGTTCGATCGTGTCCGGTTCTATGCTGCGGCGTCGCACGTTCATCGCGGCCAGCTGCTGCAGGACGCCGGCAAACTCGACGAAGCCCTGGACGAGTTCCGGACCGCTGCCAACATTGATCCCGCGAGCTCAATCGCAAGACAGGAAATCAAGAAGACTCTCAAGATGATTGAGGACGCGAAGGCTGCGCCGGGTCCTCAGTCGGTGGCGCCTCCTCCCGGCGACCTGCAAAAGCGCATCACTGAGGCCCAGGGACCGGTGGATCTGACCGCGATTTCCAATGTTCCGATCACCCTGAAGCTGACCGAAGACACCAAGATGATTTACGAGACGGTGGGGAAATTGGCCGGGATCAATGTGCTGTTCGATCCCGATTACACTTCGCGCCGGATCAAAATTGAGTTGAACGGGGTCACGCTGGAAGAGGCGCTGCAGATCATTGCATTGGAGTCCAAAACCTTCTGGCGTCCCGTCACCCCGAATACGATTTTTGTTGCCAGTGATACTCCGGCGAAGCGCAAGGACGTCGAGCAGAGCGTCATCAAGACCTTTTACTTAGCCAATCTTTCCCAGCCGACCGAGCTGCAGGATGTCGTCAACGCGCTGCGCCAGATCCTGGAAATTTCTCGTATTCAGCCGCTCCCCTCGCAGGGCGCCTTGGTGGTTCGGGGAACTCCGGACCAGATTGCGCTCGCGGAGAAGCTGGTAAGCGATCTCGACAAGGCGCGCTCGGAAGTGATTGTTGAAGTGGCGGTCATGCAGGTCAGCCGCGACAAGATGCGGCAGTACGGCATCAATCCACCGACCAGCGCCACGGTTGCGCTCCAGAACAACATCAACAACACCGGGACGACCAGCGGTACGACTACCACCACAACGGTGAACCCCAATGGCACTTCGGGGAATCCGAACCAGATCAACCTGAACCGGCTGGGCAACCTGAACGCGACCGATTTCACGGTGACTATCCCGCCTGCAACCGCGTCGGCCATGTTGAATGACAACACGGTCAAGATTATTCAGAACCCGCAAATCCGCGCGCTGGATGGACAGAAGGCCACGCTCAAGATCGGTGATCGCGTGCCGGTCGCAACCGGATCGTTTCAGCCGGGTATCGGCGGCGTCGGCATCAACCCGCTGGTCAACACTCAGTTTCAATACCTCGATGTCGGCGTGAATATTGACATCACCCCGAAAGTTCACCAGAGCCGCGAAGTCACTTTGAAGATTGCGCTGGATGTTTCGGCCGTGACTTCGACCACCAACATCGGCGGAATCAACCAGCCCGTCATCGGACAGCGCAAGATTGAACATGAAATTCGCTTGCGTGAAGGGGAAGTGAACCTGCTGGGCGGCATCCTGGAAGACCAGCAGACCAAATCGCTGAGCGGAATTCCGGGGCTGGCACAGATTCCTATCATCAAGTACCTGTTCAGCCAGACCAACACGGACCACCGTGAGAATGAAATCGTGTTTGTGCTGATTCCGCACATCGTGCGCCAGCCCGACATCAACGACATCAATCAAAAGGCGCTGGAAGTGGGCACGGCAAGCGCGATCGGTTTGCGTCGCGTGTCGCGTCCGGTTACGCCCGCGGTCCAGCCCGCTCCGAACCAGGCGCCACCCGCTCCGCAGGGGCAGCGGCCTCAGCCACAGCCTCAAGGCAATACGCAAGCCTCGGTACAGCAACCGGCGGTAGCGCAGCCGGCAACTCCCGGGACAGCAAGCTTCCTCTTCGATCCGCCGGCGATCAGGCAGGCGCCGGGCTCCACATTTGCGGTGAATGTGCTGCTCTCGGGAGCGCAGAACGTGTATTCGGTGCCGCTGCAAGTAAGCTACGATCCCAAGGTGCTGCAAGTGGTGAATGTGTCCAACGGCGGATTCCTGTCGCAGGATGGGCAGGCAGTCTCGCTGGTGCATCGCGACGACGATTCCACCGGCGCCCTGCAGATCACAGCCACCCGGCCTCCGGGATCGGGAGGAGTATCCGGACAAGGTTCTGTCATCACCTTGACGTTCATGGCGAAGGCGCCGGGACAATCCGCGATTACCATCGCTCGCGGGGGAGCCCGGGACCCGGGAATGCAGCCGTTGCCGGTTGCGGGAGCCGTGGCCAACGTTACAGTCCAGTAACCCAGGTTGTTTATGATTTCGGAAGTTTGGAAAACGAGAGAGCGTCCGCGACGGCGTTCTGGCGTGCGCGGATTCACGCTTATAGAGTTGATCGTCGCGACCGCGATCCTCGTGATCCTGACCGGGCTGGCCGTGCCGATGGCGCGCGTGGCCATCAAGCGCCAGAAAGAGCACGACCTGCGCACGGCATTGTGGGAGATGCGCGACGCGATCGATCGCTACAAAGACGCGGCCGATCGCGGTGCGTTTCAGACTAAGGTGGGAACCGAAGGATATCCGCCGGACTTAGAAACGCTGGTGAAAGGCGTCGATGTGGGAGGAAAGAAAGTTCGATTCCTGCGCCGCATTCCGGAAGATCCGATGACGGGAAACACGGAGTGGGGAATGCGCTCCATGCAGGACGACCCGGATTCGGATTCCTGGGGCGGACAGAACGTGTTTGACGTGTTCACCAAATCCCAGGGAGAAGCCCTCGACGGCACCAAGTACAAGGACTGGTAATGGCAAGATCGCGCAAACATCGCAGCCGGGGCTTCACCCTGATCGAGCTGATGATCGTCATCAGCATCATCCTGATCCTGGTGTCGGTGTCGATCCCTGCGTACAACAATTCGATCCTGCACGCGAAAGAGTCGGTGTTGCGGCAGGATTTGTTTCAGCTGCGCTCGTTGATCCAGCAGTACACGCTCGATAAGCAGAAGGCTCCGCAGTCATTGGATGACTTAGTATCTGCCGGATATATCAAGGTGATTCCCAACGATCCTTTTACTGCCAAGCCCGACTGGGAAGTGGTGCAGGAAGATTACACGCAGTCGATCGACCAGCAGGATACGGGAATTACGGATGTAAAAAGCTCGTCGGCCCAAACCTCGAGCGACGGCAGCGCGTATAACACGTGGTAAGGCCGCGGGGCTGGCCCACCCTTTCTGAACTCCCATCCTAAACCAGGGTTGCCCCACCCCTTCGGCTCGCGATGCTCGCTCAGGGCAAGCTTTTCGCGGGTTTCGAAAGGTGGGCATGGTCAGCGGTCACAGCGCGATAAAGGCGGTCATCTTAGCATCTTGGCGTGCCGACAGGTCTCAAGCGATATTACGGCGCCGGGTATTTGCACTTCATCACTTTCAGCTGCTATCAGCGGCGACCGATCTTAGGGACTGCACGACGGCGCGATCTCTTTCTCGAAATCCTGGAGCAGGTGCGCCGGAGTTATAAGTTCGTGATCATCGGCTATGTGGTCATGCCGGAGCACGTGCATTTGCTGCTCGGTGAACCGGAACGCTCCAACCCGTCCGTTGTGATTCAGGTGCTGAAACAACGCTTCAGCCGCCGACTGCGGCGAGGCATACGAAGAGCACATCCGGCGCAGGGCAGGTTGTGGAAGGAAGAACCGCCCGCCGTATGGCAGCGGCGTTTTTACGATTTCGTAGTGTGGACCGAACGCAAGCGAATAGAGAAGTTGCGATACATACACCGCAACCCAGTGAAGCGGGGATTGGTGCAAAAACCGGAGCAGTGGAAATGGAGCAGCTACCGCGCCTATGCGTACGGCGAGCGCGGACCGGTGCTGGTGAATGAGCAATTGCCGGCAAAGTTAAAGCTGAGCGGTCGGGCGGCGAAGATGGCCAAATCGTAACTTGTCGAGAGCATCGTGCCCACCTTTCGAAAACCGAGGTTGTTACGAAACTACTAGCGGTGTGGCGAAGTGAATGGCAAGATGCAGGGCTATGGGATTCATTGAGGGCGAGGCGCGGGGACAAGGAACGTTATTTCCAACGAGCTTGGAAGAGTTGATACCACAAGACCATTTCTGCCGGGTGATTGAGGCGTTTGTGAATCAGTTGGACATGCAAAAGTTGGGATTCCTGCGCGCAGAAGCGGCGGAGACCGGGCGACCAGGATACAACCCGCGCGACCTTTTAAAGCTGTATCTATACGGCTATCTGCAGCAGATTCGCTCTTCACGACGGTTAGAAAACGAGTGCCGGCGCAACATAGAGCTGATGTGGTTGTTAGGGCGACTCTGTCCGGACCACAAGAGCATTGCTGAGTTTCGTCGCTTGCATCGCCGAGCAGTGAGCGAGGCGGGAGCTGAGTTGGTGAAGTTAGCACGTTCGGTGGGATTAATTCGGGGAGAGTGGGTGGCCATCGATGGCAGCAAGTTTCGCGCGGCCAGTAGCGTGAGCAGTGTGCACGAACGATTGCAGTGGGAACGCTACCTGGAAGCTTTGGACACCGCCGACGGCGAGGATGAAGTTAGGGTGGAGAATGGCGCAGTTGCTCTAGCACTGGAAAAACTGCGTCAGCATGCGGAACCGGAAGTGGGCTTCATGAAAACGTCTCAGGGTATGGTTCCTGCTTACAATGTACAAACCGCAGTGGACGCCAAACACGGGCTCATCGTGGCGCAGGAGGTGAGTGATGAGCCTGCGGACAATCGCAGGTTGTTGCCCATGGCCGAGGCAGCGCAAGCCGCCTTAGAAGGAACCGCTGGGCCGTTGCATGTGATCGCCGATGCGGGCTACTCCAACGGAGAGCAGGCCGCCCGTTGCGAGAGCCAAGGCATTCTGCCGCACATTCCGGCTAAGCGAGGAGTGAACACGCGTGGCTCGCAGCTGTTCGATCGCAGCGCGTTTCGCTATGAGGAACAAAGCAACACGATGCTGTGTCCAGCGGGACACCGCCTACGTAGTGATGGAAGAAGTGGGCGCGCACTTGCCTATGTAGGGCGTTCGGAGGTATGCGGCGCTTGCCCGCTCAAGCTTCAGTGCACCACCAGTCGCAGGCGCGTCGTCCACCGGCACGTGAATGAAGGGGCGCTGGAGCGCATGCAACAACGCGCCACGCCAGCCGCCATGGCACTGCGACGGTGCACCGTCGAGTATCCGTTTGCGATTTTGAAATATCGGATTTTCGGTCATCCACGCTTTCTTGTGCGCGGACTAGAAGGGGCTCGCTGCGAGATCGCCCTCGCCGTCATGGTCTACAACTTGAAACGAATGGTAAAGCTGCTGGGCGGTGCGGCCCTGAGAAACGCTCTACAGACCACCTGATCGGCGCCCGGTCCCCAGTCGCCTTGCCACGCCGCGCTCTTTCTCGCGCATCATCAACGAGTTTCGTAACAAACTCAAACCGCGAAAGGTGGGGCAACCTCAATTATGATTGACCCCGAAAGGGTGGGCCAGCCCCCCGAAGGGTGGGGCAACCTCGCTTGAAGTCGAGGTCGAGGAGCCTGTGTCAGGGGATTAAAGGTCAGGTTTCAGAGTTTCAAGGATTCAAAGGGCCTCCGTGATTGCGGGCCTCTTTTTTTCACCACAAAGGACACGAAGGTACACCAAGGAAGACTTCGGTCTCGGGTCTTCCGCAGAATCGAACAAAGCTCAGGTTTCAGAGTTTCAAGGATTGAAAACGGCGGCCGTGATCGCGGCGTCTCTTTTTTTCACCACAAAGGACACGAAGGTACACCAAGGGAGACTTTGGTCTCGGATCTTCCGCCTCGGATTAGAGAGTGCGGGAAAGGGTGGGCCAGGCCCCTGAAGTCAGGAACTTTTCTGGGCCTTGCTGCGTAACTGAAAGTGAGGGCGACGCTGACGGGCGTCAGGGAGAGGAGGCGTTATGGACGGAAATGTGATTGGCCTGGTGGCAGTGATTCTGACTTGCGGGATTCCGATTGCCGCGATGTACACCTACTTCCGGGTGCGACAGTTGCGCACCGAGGAGAGGCTGGCGGCGATCGCGCGAGGAGCCGAGGTGCCGATGCAAGCGGAACTATCGGAAGGAGCACGGTCGCGGCGAGCAGGAATTCTGCTGACGGCCGGAGCCTTGGGTTATATGGGAACCTTCGCATTGATCGCACGAGCAGAGCCGGATGCATGGACGGCGGCCGCGTTTGGAATGATCCCGCTCGCGGTGGGGCTTGGTTTCTTTGTGGATTGGGCGCTCATACGGCGCGACGCTCGAGCCTAAATCCAGCACTACGGGGCCAGTGCCGCCTGGGACTGGCCCATCGCGCATTCGATTGCACACAGAGTAGAGGAAGACCCGACTGGGCTTGCAGCACCTGGTTGCCGGACGCCCAGCGTTGCTCGCTAAAGCCAACGTGAGTCGATGCCGAGTCGGTTCATCAGGCGACCACTGCGGGTGTTTGGCCGCAGGGTGCGGACTCCGACGAAACGCCCATCTTGCCATTTACAAACGATTCCACGCTGACAATCGATTGAAAATTTTCGGGGACCATATCCGTGTCTTCAATGGTGATGGGAAAATTTTCTTCCAGAAAGGCGATCATGCGAAAGACGCCGAGCGAATCGATGATGTTGCTCTTGAGCAGAGAGTCGTCATCGGCGACCTGAGTGGTGCCGCGGCCGCGGGCGTAATCGAGAACAAATTCGCGCACTTTGCAGCGGGTCGGATTGTCGGCATTCATGAAGCGCCTCCGAGCAGTTTGGCGCATTCTATGCCCGGTGTGCCTGCCTGCCAAGAAGAATGTCAGCAGTGAAAATGTTTGCATCTTGACAAAGCGCAGCACTGGACGAATACTCGCGGCCACTCAAGGCGAAGACGGAGAAGTGTGCCTGCCCGAAACCAGGTCCGGCCTGGACTTATGTTCGAGAACCTGCAAGCCGACATGGAGAGGAACCGGGCCGATGTGGCGGCGGGCTTGGCCCGGGGGAGAAGACCGCGGCTGTGGTTCGCGTCCGTAACCTGGGTGCTGATCTGCTACCGGTACGGACACTGGGCCGAAAGCGTCCATATTCCGGGGGTGCGGCAGTTGCTGCTGTTCCTGGCGTTGATACTCCAGCGCTGGGTGCAGATGTGCACGAAGTCGTGCATCCATCGGGAGGCGAAGATTGGCCCGGGGCTGGTGTTGCGAAACGCGTACGGAGTTTTCATCGGGCCGATCACCGAGTTGGGCGCAAACTGCACGCTGGAGACTGGGACGCTGATTGATGGCCGGGTGGGAAATCGCGCGTACTTCGGGCCAGGCGCAAAATTGCTTTGCCACGCCGAAATCGGAGATGACGTGGTGGTGAGCGCGGGAAGCGTGGTGCTCTCGAACGTAAGGAGCGGGGTTACCGTGGCGGGCGTTCCCGCGCGCATGCGAATGGCGGGGATGAAGGTCGAGGAAGCAGGCCCTGGACGATCGGGGTAAGACTTCCCCGTGGGCCGAACCTTCGAAGCTAAGGCGGAGGCGAAAGCGATGAAGTGGAATGGCTGCGGTCAACCGGGCTCCAAAATGCGCTACGAAAACCAGCTTGCGTGGCTGCCGGCGGCGCTGAGTCTGGTGATGCTCACGCTGTTGTGGACGGCATGCGGGGGAGGATCGAGCGCGAGCAACACTCCACCGAGTGGCCCAGCGGCGAGTTTGTCGGTCACGAGTCTTTCCATCGGCAATCAATTTGTTGGGATTCAGCACACGCCTGTCCCCATTACGTTGACGAACACCGGAGGGATGGCGCTGACGATCTCAAGCATCGCGGTCAGTGGTGCGAACAGTTCCGAGTTTGTGCAGACGAATAGTTGCGGGACCAGTCTTGCGGCGGGAGCAAATTGCACGATCAACGTGGCATTTACCGCCAGCGCGACGGGAACAAGAACGGCAACGCTGAGCGTAACGGATGATGCGGCGGGAAGTCCGCAGAGTGTTACGTTGACAGGAGCGGGAGTGACCCCGGCACCCATTGGGATTGCGAGCGGGGTGCAGGCGCAGTGCAGTTCGGTGGCAGGCGGCGATGGCGGGGAGCCTGGAGGCATTTGTTACAACGTCACGGTTTCGGGCTGTCCGGGGATTGCCGATCAAGTAGCGGGAGTGAAGGTCAACAACCCCACGGGAACAAGAGGGACGGTGACGTTCCTGGTGGGCGGGGGAGGCGGGCCGGAGTGGTACGACCAGAATTTTACATTCGGGCAACTGACGGTGGATCAGATCGTGCAGGCCGGTTTCACGACGGCGCAGATCAATTTTTATGCAGCGCCGACGGGGTTTCCGCCTGGAGGAGTGTTTGCGGGGTGGCTGACCGGGCCGGGCGGGGTACGCGCGTTATCGTGCCGATTCTCGACGGTCTCGAAGTGGATCCACGACACGATCCGGCAGGCGAATCAGCCGTTCTGCCACACCGGGAATAGCGGGGGTGCGGCTACGCCGTTTTATGCGCTGGCATATCACGGGTTCGACACACTCTACAACTTCGTCGAACCGACGAGTGGACCGCCGTTTACACGCATAGACAAAGGATGTATCTGCCAACCGCCGAACTTCGTGCAGACCCAGTGCGGGCAAGGGATGCTGTCGGAGTGCTATGGCAACTTCGATTCCATGGCGTACCTGGATCCGGCCTACGACCCGCTGGGAAATCAATGTTCCTCGTCGATGGGAGGAAGCACCACCTTCCAGCAGGTGTTTTTCGATGACAGCCTGGCCACACCGGAAGCGGTGTACGACTATCCGGATGTGAATATCAACTTTGTATTTGCGGGGCAGGACACGGAGTCGGCGCTGCCGCAAGCGGAGGAGTGGCTACCCCTGATCACGGCGAAGACGCTGCCGACGCCGCAGTGCGTGATGGATGCTCCCCATCCGATTCCCGATGTGATGGATGGGGCGCTGAAGATTGCGAGCGACGTGATTGCGAACTGCAAGTAGGGGGTGCTTTGTACACGCGAGGTGCCTCCTTCTTCGCTTCGCTCAGGCGTCGGGATGACGTCAGGTTTTGGGGCTCAGGTGGTTTTGCAAGTGTGAAAAACATTGCAGATTGACAAAGCGGGAAAAGCGTCTAATACTCGCGCCCGCATAAGTTTCCTTCCTTCCACAGCTCTGGGGCACTTCCGGCCGAGAAACATAAATACGATACGAGGGAAAACACACCCGTGAAGAAAAGGGTCCTGGTCACTGGCGGGGCAGGGTTCATTGGCTCGCATACGGTCGATGCGCTAGTCAAGCTTGGGCATGAGGTGTCCATTTACGACAATCTGAGCGAGCAGGTGCATCCGGGAGGGACGCCGGAATACGCGTCGAAAGACGCTGAATTCGTGCGCGGAGACATGCGGGACCTGGAGCAGTTGCGGGGCGCGGTGCGCGGGGCCGATATGATTTATCACCTGGCAGCGGCGGTGGGGACGGGGCAATCCATGTATCAGATCGCCGACTACATGGCCATCAACAGCCAGGGAACGGCGAACCTGCTGCAGGCGATCCTGGACACACACGCCCAGCCGGAAAAGCTGGTTGTGGCATCTTCCATGTCTACGTATGGAGAGGGCAAAGGGATGTGCCGGGAGTGTGGAGAAGTTGCTCCCCAGGGACGACCGATCGAAAACCTGCGGGGAAAGAGGTGGGACGCGCTGTGTCCGAATTGCGGCCGAGAAGTGAGCCCGCTGGCAACCGACGAAGAGAAGCCGCTGCAATGTTCGTCGGTGTATGCACTTTCAAAGAAGACGCAGGAGGAACTGGCGCTGCTGTTTGGGAGGACTTACAACATCCCGGTAGTTTCGTTCCGCTACTTCAACGTATATGGCACGCGGCAGGCATTATCGAATCCGTACACGGGAGTGGCGGCGATATTCGCGTCACGGCTGATGAACGGGAATTCCCCGGTCATTTTCGAGGATGGCTTGCAGACGCGCGACTTTGTCAGCATTCATGACGTGGTGCAGGCGAACGTGCTGGCGCTGGAGAGTTCGCGCGGGGATGGGATGGCGATCAACGTGGGATCGGGCAGGCCGGCAACGATCCTGGAGATTGCCGAGCAGTTGGGCAAGGCGTTGAAGGTAGAGGCGCCGATCGAAAGCGCGGGGAAATACCGGGCAGGGGACATCCGGCACTGCTTTGCGGACATAAGGCGGGCGTCGGAACTGCTGGGTTACAGGCCGCGGGTGACGCTGTCGGAAGGGCTGACGGAACTGGTGGAATGGCTGAAGTCGCAGACTGCGAACGATCACGTGGATGATGCCATGGCGCGGCTGCAGGTGCATGGATTGGTGGCATAAGGATGATGATGCGCGTGCCGGGACAAGGGGCATCGGCGAGGGAACTGCTGGAGGCGGCACGTCCGTGGCTGCGGGAGGCTTTTGTCCTGGAAGGCTTGCTGCGCAATCGCGTAGACCATGAAGAATTTGCGACGTGGATGGAGCGTGGGGCAAGGCTGCTGGACGGACTGGCGCGGCATCCGTTTGGACGGTTGCGGGACCTGGCAGCGGCATCGCGGTGTGATGCGCAGGAATTTGCGAGCTTGATGTCGGCGCTGCTCTCCGAAGAGAGCGTGCGGGCATTCGTTTCGGAGGCGAGCGACTCGGCGTACCGGCGTAACACCATTCAACCGATCATCGACACCGGAGCGTTCGATGCCGTGGTGGAGGGGAGATACAGGTACCCGTTCACGGTGGGAATTTATCCGGCGGTGTCGTGCATGCTGTCGTGCAACTTTTGCGGGCGTGTGCCGCATGCCGAGTACAAGTGGAGCCAGGTGGAGCGGGGGAACGAACTGCTGCGCGAGGTGTTTGCGCAGGCGCCGACGGACGCGCCGGGCCGGTTCTATATTTCCGGAGGGCTGGAGCCGCTGACCAATCCTGGCCTGGACAAGCTGGTCAGGTTTGCCGCAGGGCGCGGTTTCAAGTTGCAGCTGTACACCAACGCGATGATGCTGACGCGCAGCTTCCTGGAAAAACACGAGGGACTGTGGGACCTGGATACGATACGGATCTCGCTTTATGGCGCGGATGATGCGATGACGGAGCAAACGACGAAGCGGGCGGGCGTTGCGTCGAGAGTCATTGCAAATGCAAAGGAGTTCGTGCAGTTCAGGTCGGAGGTGAAAGCAACTACGCGCTTGGCATTTAACTACGTTGTCCAAAGCGGACAGGTACGGCACCTGCGGGAAATCGGGCGGCTCGTCGCCGAGATCGCCGAGCAGGGGGAGGATTCTGGCTCTATTGCGTTCCTCAGCCTGCGCGAGAACTACGCGGCCAGCGGGGACACGGCCGTGTGCGGCGAGGAGCGAGAACAGTTGCGGGATGAGTTGTTTGCCCTTGGCCAGTTTTTTTCAGAGCGTGGTTTAAGCGATCTGACCATCGATTTCGGATATGCGATGGAAGGCCTGATGAAGGGACGTGAGACTGGACCGGTGCATCGGGTGACGCATCAGGAGATGTGCGAGCGCGGGTATCCGCAGATCTCGGTGGTGGTGGACCTGTTGGGAGATATTTACCTGTATCGCGAAGCGGCGTTTCTGGGACGCAAAGGCGCGGACCGTTACATCATTGGGCGACTGGGACGGGATGGAAGTTTCGAGCAGATTCTGGAACGTTACATTGCAGAAGGGCACCAGGGGGTGCGGCCGGCGCCGGGGGACGAACTCTTTCTGGATGCGTTCGACCATGCGGTGACGGCATACCTGCGGCAGGTGAGCGATGACATGGCATTCACGGCGGAGTTGGCGCCGTTGCCGGAACGGGTTGAGCTCGGTGTTGCACCGCCAGTCCGGAACACCCTATGGGCGAGCCACAACGTGAGAAGCATTCGCGAGAAGTATGTGCCGCCACTGGCGATAGGATCTTAAAACAAACGTCGAGAAATTTCTTTCTGGACAGCCGAGGGCGGCTGTCGCTCCACAAGAGGGTGATATCCTACTGATCACCTATTTCTCACGAGGCTGTAACCTTTCATGCCAGATCCAGTCACTCCACAAAATCCTGAGACAACGGAAACCGGCGAGTCCTTTCAGGAACTTCTTTCCCAGTTCGAACAAAGCCATGCGAGCAAGCCGCAGGAGGGAAGCGGAAGCCGCGAGGGCACGGTGGTTGCGATCACCGCGGATTCGGTGCTGGTTGACATCGGATTCAAGAGCGAAGGCATCCTTCCGTTGTCGATCTTCGAGAATGCGCGCGAGAAGATCCAGGTCGGGGACAAGCTCCGGGTGTCGGTGAAAGGCCGGACGCCTGAAGGTTATTACGACCTGAGCCGCGGAAAGGTCGAGCGTCCGACCGACTGGGCGGCGCTGGAGAAGGCGTTCCATGAACGCACGAC
The DNA here is from genome assembly GCA_035652095.1 of Terriglobales bacterium. GTDB lineage: Bacteria > Acidobacteriota > Terriglobia > Terriglobales > Acidobacteriaceae > DASREM01. The sequence continues at coordinate 35,150 of DASREM010000028.1, forward strand.
CATCCTGGGTACGGTGACCGGAGTGGTGAAGGGCGGGCTCAGCGTGGATGTGGGTGTTCGGGCCTTTATGCCGGCATCGCGCAGCGGGGCGAGTGATGCGGCCGAGATGGAGAAGCTGGTGGAGCAGGAGATTCGCTGCCGCATCATCAAGCTCGATGCCACCGAAGAAGATGTGGTGGTCGACCGGCGCGCGGTATTCGAAGAAGAGGAAAATGCGAATAAGGAGCGGCGCTACTCCGAGATGAAGGAGGGCGACGTGGTGCGCGGCGTGGTGCGCAGTCTGACCGACTATGGCGCGTTCGTAGATATTGGCGGCGTGGACGGATTGCTGCACGTGAGCGATCTGGCTTGGGCACGAGTCAGCAAGCCGGGTGATGTGCTGGAGGTCGGGCAGGAAGTGGAAGCCCGGGTTCTCAAGCTGGATGCGGAGAAGAAAAGGATTTCGCTGGGGATGAAGCAGTTGCTGGCCGATCCGTGGGAATCGGTGGCGGATAAATATAAGGCAGGCGAGAAGGTGCGCGGCGTGGTCACGCGGGTGATGGACTTCGGCGCCTTCGTGGAGCTAGAGCCCGGTATCGAGGGCCTGGTGCATGTATCGGAGATGTCGTGGGCGCGCAAGGTGCGCATCGCCAGTGACATTGTGAAACCGGGCGAGAGTGTGGATGTCGTGGTGCTCGGAGTGAGCGCAGCGGAGCGGCGGCTGTCGCTGGGATTGAAGCAGGCGCTGGGGAATCCATGGAGCGACGCCGCGCAGAAGTTCCCGGTGGGCTCGACGGTGGAGGGTCCCGTCACCAACATCACCAAGTTTGGCGCGTTCGTGCAACTTACCGAGGGCATCGAGGGAATGATCCATGTGAGCGAGATCAGCGCCGAGAAGCGGATCAACCACCCGCAAGACGTGTTGAAGGTTGGACAGGTTGTGCAGGCGATCGTGTTGTCGGTTGAGCCGGAGAAGCGAAACGTAAAACTGAGCATGAAGCAGCTGGTGCCAACCGGGCTCGACGAATACCTGGTTGAGCATAAAGAAGGAGATGTGGTGACCGGGCGCGTCGTGGAGGTCTCCGGCGAGACCGCCAACGTGGAGTTAGGAGAGGGGATTCGTGCGCAGTGCCGGATCGTTGCGGCGGCGAAAGAGGCGGGTGCGAGCATGGGGAAGGCCGATCTGTCCTCGTTGACCTCGATGCTGCAGGCGCGATGGAAGAGCGGTCCGAGCACGCAAGCGGCAAATGCGGACGCGGTTCAGATTGGGCAGGTGAGGAAGTTTCGCATTGCGAAACTGGATGTACCGGGAAAGACGATCGCACTAGAATTAGGTTGAGGCATCCATATGGCTGACGAGCAGAAAAACACGGCTCATCCTGCGGCGGAAGAGGTTGCTGGGGCGCATCGGCTGTTAAAGAAGCTGGAAGAAAAGATTGGACAGCATCCGGAATTGGCGGAAGCGATTACCCGGTTGGAGTTGGCGCTGAACAATTTGACAGTGCAGACCGGAGGCATGTTGTAACAGCGTCGCTGCGCTGGCCAGCCTCTCCGGCTTCGCTCATCGCAGGCGGTTGCGGCATCATTCCTTAAGGTTCCTCCCCACCATTAGGGCTTAGTTGTCGTCATTGGTCACGCTTCTGGTATCCCTCCGGGTGCATCTACCGTCAGATAGTTCCGTATAGATTTTGAGAATTGAGCATGTCCGCTACGTCTGATCGGTTACAAATGGAAGCCATGTCGCCGCCCCGAGATCCTTCCGGCGGAGCGAGCACCGCCAGGCTGCGCCTGCCTTCGATCGATGCGCTGCGCGGGTTGGTGATGATCATCATGGCGCTCGATCATACGCGGGAGTTCTTCAACGCAAGCGCTCAATTGTTTCAGCCGGAAGATCTGAGCCGGACTACGGTCGCCCTGTTCTTCACGCGATGGGTGACTCACATCTGCGCCCCGGTATTTTGCTTCACGGCCGGACTGGGAGCGTTCTTCTGGATGAATCACGGGCGGACGCCCGGCCAACTTTCCAGCTTTCTGTGGAAGCGCGGGATCTGGCTGGCCATTGTCGATCTTACGATCATGCGCTTCGCGCTAACCTTCAGCTTGCTGCACGGGATCGTGATCTTGAACGTGCTGTGGATGCTGGGATTGTCCATGATCGTGATGGCCGGCTTGGTGCGACTGCCGGTTCGGGCGCTAGCAATTGGAAGCCTTCTGGTCATTGCTCTGCACAACCTAACCGACTCGGTGAACGCTACACAGTTCGGACCATTTGCCTGGGTTTGGAACATTCTGCATCAGCAAGGGGTCTTCAAGATTGGGGGAGCGCTGGTTCTGGTAGCGTATCCGCTGGTGCCGTGGTTTGCGGTGATGGCCTTGGGATACTGCTTCGGCGAGGTGATGAGACTACCTGCGGAGAGGCGGCAGCGTGTGTTGATGTGGATCGGGCTAGGCGCAGTGGTGGCGTTTGCCGTGCTGCGAGGGATCAACCGGTATGGAGATCCGCAGCCATGGTCCAGGAATTTTACCGGGATGACAGTACTGTCGTTCCTGCGATGCACAAAGTATCCAGCTTCCCTGGATTTTCTGCTGATGACCATGGGGCCGGCGTTGCTGCTGTTGGCCTGGTTCGATCGGCTGACGTTTTCGCGGGGCAATCCCCTGATCGTGTTTGGACGGGTGCCGTTCTTCTATTTTGTGGTGCACTTCTACCTGATTCATCTTCTGACGTTTCCTCTGGCACTGGTGCACTATAGGCGGGCAGCATTTTTGCTTCAACCTTTGCCTTCGGTGGGCGGATCTGCGGACTTGTATCCGCCAAATTACGGGTACGGACTGTGGACGGTGTATGCGGTCTGGGCAGTCGTGGTGATCGTGATGTATCCGGTGTGCCGGTGGTTTGCAGAGCTGAAGCGGCGGCGATACGAGTGGTGGTTGACATACCTCTGAGACCAAGCTGCGCGCCTGCGCCCTTCAGAGACGCAATATAGTGCATATTGTCACCCCCGGGATTTCCACGGTGGGCGTTCTCCCCTCGAATTATCCAGCTCACAAACTGCGGTATAATGCATTCAACAATTGTGGGTGAGGAGATGCCTGTGGAGTCGACTGTAACGGTTCAACCGGCCGCCGAGATGGTGGATTACCAGACCGATCCTTCGCGGTACCAGCACTGGAAGCTGAAGTTTGATGGCGAAGTCGCCACCCTGGTCATGGACACCAAGGAAGACGGCGGGATTCGTCCGGGCTACAAGCTGAAGCTGAATTCTTACGATCTCGGGGTAGATATCGAGTTGCACGATGCTCTGCAGCGGATTCGCTTTGAGCATCCGGAAGTGCGGGCCGTGGTCATCACCAGCGCAAAGAGCCGGGTGTTCTGTTCGGGCGCAAATATCTACATGCTGGGGTCGAGCAGCCACGCCTGGAAGGTGAACTTCTGCAAGTTCACCAATGAGACTCGCAACGGGATCGAGGACGCAAGCGAGAATTCGGGATTGAAATTCCTGGCCGCGTGCAACGGGACGACGGCGGGAGGCGGGTATGAGCTGGCGTTGGCCTGCGATGAAATTTCTCTGATTGATGACCGCTCGTCCGCGGTGAGTCTGCCGGAACTGCCGCTGCTCGGAGTGTTGCCGGGAACCGGAGGTCTGACGCGGGTCACCGACAAGCGGAGAGTGCGACGCGACCTGGCGGACATGTTCTGCACCGTTTCGGACGGGGTGCAGGGTCAGCGTGCGAAGGATTGGAAGCTGGTGGATGAGATCGTGAAACCGGCGCAATGGGAAGAAACGATTCAGAAGAGGGCTCATGAGTTGGCGGCGCAGAGCGATCGTCCGAAGGGAGAGAAGGGAATTGCGCTCACCCCGTTGAAGCGCACCGTGGATGAGCGCGGGCTGCACTACGAGTACGTGGATGTGGCGTTCGACCGAGCGGCGCGGACGGCGACGTTTTTGGTGAAGGCGCCGGAGTCGGTTCAGAAACTGTCTCTCGATCAGATCGTCGCTGCCGGAGCCAACTGGTGGCCGCTGCAAGTGGCGCGGGAGTTGGACGATGCAATTCTGAGCGCACGAACCAACGAACTGGAGCTTGGGCTGTGGATTTTGAAGACGAGCGGCAATGCCGATGCGGTCATGGAGTTGGACCGGCAGCTACGGGAGTACAAGAGCAACTGGTTCGTGCGGGAAGTGACGAACATGCTGCGGCGAACGTTGTCGCGGATGGATGTTTCGTCGCGCTCGATGTACGCGGTGATCGAAGAGGGAGCGTGTTTCGCGGGGACACTGTTCGAGCTGGCACTGGCCGCGGACCGCGCTTACATGCTGAGCGTCGGAGACAATCCCGAGGCGACTTTCATTCAACTTTCTGAAAACAATTTTGGCCCGTATGCGATGGCGAATGGACTGCCGCGGATGGTGGCGCGATTCTACGGCGACAAAGCGCAGATCGAAGCAGCCAAGGCCTTGATCGGCAAAAAGCTCACAGGTGAGCAGGCGATGGAGGCTGGCCTGGTTACGGCGACGCCGGACGATCTGGATTGGGCGGACGAGTTGCGGCTGGCAATCGAGTCGCGGGCCACGTTGTCGCCGGATGCACTGACCGGACTGGAGGCAAACCTGCGGTTTGGAGTGTCAGAGACGTTGCGCACCAGGATTTTTGGCAGATTGTCGGCTTGGCAGAATTGGATTTTTATCCGTCCCAACGCGGTAGGAACGACCGGGGCGTTGAAGGTGTACGGGAGCGGCACGAAGGCGAAATTTAATTGGGAGCGCGTTTAGCGCACGGAGTCATAGATGATCGATTACAGCGAAAAAATACCGAACAACGTAGATCTGGCGAGCGACAAGACCTTGCAACGGGCGCTGGAGAAGTGGCAGCCGGCATTCCAGGGCTGGTGGTCGGACATGGGGCCAGCGGGCAGTCAGGACCTGCAAGTCTATTTGCGGACGGCGATCAGCGTAGACCGCGATGGCTGGGCGAATTTCGGTTACGTGAAGATGCCGGACTATCGCTGGGGGATCTTTTTGGTGCCTCGCGATGAAAACCGGAAGATCGCATTCGGCGACCACATGGGCGAGCCGGTGTGGCAGGAGGTGCCGGGCGAATACCGTTCGACGCTGCGGCGGATCATTGTGACGCAGGGAGACACGGAGCCGGCGTCGGTGGAGCAGCAGAGACTGTTGGGAATGACGGCGCCGTCGTTGTACGACATGCGCAACCTGTTCCAGGTGAACGTGGAGGAAGGGCGGCACCTGTGGGCGATGGTGTACCTGCTGCAGCGGTATTTTGGCCGCGACGGGCGCGAGGAGGCGGAGCGGCTGCTGGAACGTCGGTCGGGGCATGCGGACAATCCGCGCATCCTGGGCGCATTCAATGAAGAGACGCGGCACTGGCTGGCGTTCTTTATGTTTACATTCTTTACCGACCGCGACGGGAAGTTTCAGCTGGCGTCGCTGGCGGAGTCGGGGTTCGATCCGTTATCGCGGACATGCCGATTCATGCTGACCGAGGAGGCCCATCACATGTTTGTGGGCGAGTCGGGTGTAGCGCGCACGATCCAGCGCACCTGCGAGGTGATGAAGGAGCATGGGCTGACGGAGCCGGCGGAAGGCCGGCAGTTCGGAGTCGTTCCGCTCAGCCTGCTGCAGAAGTTCGTGAACTTTCATTACAGCGTGACGCTCGACCTGTACGGGTCGGATGTATCGTCGAATGCAGCGACCTATTACACGACTGGACTGAAGGGACGCTACGAAGAGACCAAGCAGAATGACGATCACAAGCTGATTGCGGCGGAGTATCCGGTGCTGGAGGTGGAGAACGGAAGCCTGGTGGAAAAGAAGGTCCCGGCGCTGAACGCGCTGAATGCGAAGTTGCGCGATGACTATATCGAAGAGATCCAGGCGGGAGTGAACCGCTGGAACCGGATTCCCGAGCAGAACGGGATCCCGTTCCGGCTGGTGCTGCCGCATGTCGGATTCCATCGCAAGATCGGGACCATGGCGGGGCAGTTCGTCAGCCCGGATGGCAAGGTGATGACGGAGTCGGAGTGGAACGCGCATCGCGATGAGTGGCTGCCTTCGGCCGATGATCATAAGTATGTGGAGTCGCTGATGGGGCAGGTGCTGGAGCCTGGGAAATTTGCAAACTGGATTGCGCCTCCGGCGAAGGGAATCAACGGCCAGCCGATCGATTTCGAATACGTGCGATTTAATTGAGGTTTTCGGTGACGACGAAAACGCGGGATGGAATAGCGATCAAGCGGTTGCTTGAGGTGTGCGGCATTGCTGCGGATGCGGGCCGAGGTGAGGCATTCGGGAAGTTTGTCACGCGCTTGCGCGGGATTCCGGAGAGCTCACGAAAATTGCTGGCGCATGTCGCCGACCTGGCTTATCGCGAGCACCACGACGGCCGCAAGCCGGGAGCGGCGTATCTTCCGGAACTGCATGAAACGTGCGGCCTCGGGGTGGATGAAATGTACGAACTGCTGAAGCAGCTGGAGCAGGGAGAGTTCATTCGAGTCGAGGGCGAGTACCCATTCCAGGATGTGGTTTTGAAAAGTGTGCCATTGCCGGAGTCGGAGTGGGCGCTGATGCAGGACCTGTGGCGATTTTGTAAGGCGGAGCAGATCTCGTTGCGGGAGCTGGTAGCGGACCTGAATTTCGATCGCCTGGCGTAAGTCCGTATGTCTCACGCGAAGCCATTGAACGAGCGCAAGCGGGACGCGGGATGGTTGCGTCCGTCGCTGCGAGATGGGTCGAACTACCTGGCGACGCTAGGGGAGCGCATCCGGGGATTGCGCGCGCAGCGTGGAATGACGCGCAAGATGCTGGCGATGCAATCCGGGGTTTCAGAACGATTTCTGGCGGAAGTCGAGGGTGGAACCGGCAATCCGTCGGTCCTGACGTTGCGGCAACTGGCGAGTGCGCTGGATGTGAGGATGGAATCGCTGGCGGTGGAGGGAGCCGAGCCGAGCGTCGAATTCGGGCACACGGCGGAATTGCTGCGGACCCTGAGCGAGGCGGAGCTTCGGGAAGCGCAGCAGTGGCTGGAAGAGAAATTTGGCCAGGAGGAGCAAGTCGAGCGCAAGAAACGGGTTGCGCTGGTGGGATTGCGGGGAGCGGGGAAGTCCACAATCGGAGGGATGCTGGCAAAGCAACTGGATTGCCCGTTTGTCGAGCTTGACCGCGTGATCGAGAAGAGCAGCGGCACTCCGATGAGCTCGATTTTCGATCTTTACGGACAGAGCGGGTTTCGGCGGCTGGAGCGACGTTGCCTGGAGGAAGTGCTGACTCAACACCGGCAATTTGTGCTGGCGACTGGAGGGAGCCTGGTGTCGGAGGCGGCGACGTATCAGCGGTTGCTGAGGTCATGCTACACGGTGTGGCTGCAGGCGGATCCGGAAGATCATATGAAGCGAGTGCTGGCGCAAGGAGACACGCGGCCGATGGCGAATAATCCGGAAGCGATGTCGGATTTGAAGAGAATCCTGCTGGAACGAGAGCCGCTCTACGGAAAAGCAGACCTGGTGGTGAATACAAGTGAGAAGGGGCCAGGGGCAGCGGTGAGCGGAATCGTGCGAGAGTTGAGGGCTCGCGCGTGAGCCTGGGTGTGGGTCGGCACACAGTCCAAAAAAAGAAGAAGGGTGCATCGTGGATGCACCCTACCCTCTCTGGCGGTCCCCTTCCGCCTGAAGCAACGCCAGCTATTGAAGCTGAGCGAGAACTTCCAGGTTCTGCGAAGCGTCGCTTTTGGCAAGCTCACGCTCGCGCTTGCTGACCGGAACCTGATATCCGAGGTCATTGCCGGCCACCCAGATCTGCGACAGGAAGTACTCGCTGCCGTAAACGTGGAAGACGAGCTTAGTCGCATCCGCCGGCGCAATCTTCTGGGCGCCATTGGAATTGACAATCATCCTTGCGGCCGGTTCAGAACCTTTGAGGGCGAGAGTTCTGCCGTCGGAGGTCATGGACTTGATCGAGTACTCGCCGGCAGGCAGACTCTTGCCTGCAACGTTGAAAGCGAACGGGACGTTGCTGCTGATGCTGATAGTTTGCGCAAATGCCGATCCGGCCACCAAGAGCAGGCTCAGCACGAGAATCGAACGAAGCAATTCCTTTTTCATATTGGCTCCTCGTGTGTCGAGTCCAGGAAAGCACCGATCGGTACTCGCCACCCCACACACCTGATTCAGATTTAAAACCTTGTCTGGGATCGGATATTGCACGCAGCGCGCCAGACTGCACTGGGGTTGGCCGGGAACGCAAGTGATTGATTTTTCAAGGCGCCATCGCAGCCGGTTTGCGGCGAGAAGGTTTTAATTAACCTAACGGTTAATTCGAGCTACCCGGCGGGATAGAAGCTACGGACAATTGCCTGCTGTTAAGCTGAGACAGGGAGATGCTTTCGTTGGCACCGATTATCAACGCGCGGAGAATTGGAAAGGCCTTTGGCGCGAATCCACTGTTCCAAAATGTTTCGTTCACGGTATCGGAAGGCAGCCGCATCGGCCTGATTGGTCCCAACGGGTCGGGAAAAACCACGTTGCTGCGAATCCTGGGAGCAACCGAGGAGCCAGATTCGGGCGAGGTGGCGACACGGAAGAGACTTCGTTTGAGCTACGTGGAGCAGGAGTCGAGGTTCGAGCCGGGACGATCGGTGCGGAGAGTGGTTGAAGATGCCATGGAGCGTGCGTCGGTGTCGGGCGCGGAACGAGGGACACTGCTATCCGAGACCCTGGGGCGAGCCGGGTTCGAAGATTTCGAAGCGGAAGCAGCGAGTCTTTCCGGCGGATGGCAAAAACGTTTAGCCATTGTTGAGGCGCTAGTGCAGGCGCCGGACGTGCTCTTACTGGATGAGCCCACGAACCACCTGGACCTGGGTGGAATTGAATGGCTGGAACAGACGCTGTCGCAAGGAGCGTTCGCGAGCGTGGTAGTGAGTCATGACCGGTATTTTCTGGAAAATGTTGCGAACGAAATTGCGGAGTTGAATCGGGCCTATCCCGAAGGGCTGTTGCGAAGCGCGGGGAGTTACAGTGACTTCCTGGAGCAGAAAGAGGCATTCCTGCATGCGCAAGCGAAGCGGCAAGAGGCGCTGGAGAACCTGGTGCACAGGGAGATCGAGTGGCTGCGGCGAGGAGCGAAGGCACGCACCAGGAAATCGAAGGCGCGGATCGGCAAAGCAAACGAGTTGATGGGAGAGCTGGCGGACTTGAATACGCGGACGCGGACAGCAACAGCGCAGATTGACTTTGCAGCGACCGATCGCAAGACCAAGCGCCTGTTGGAATTGCAAGGTGTGGGCTATGAGATTGGCGGACGAACGTTGTTTGAGGACATGGAATTCATTCTGACCGCCGGGACGCGGGTCGGCCTGGTAGGCCCGAACGGGAGCGGAAAGTCTACATTGTTGCGTTTGCTGCGGGGAGAGATATCACCGGGCAGGGGTGAGATCCGACGAGCGGACCGGCTGCGGATCGTGTACTTCGACCAGAGGCGGGAGTTGGACCCGGAGATCACGCTGCGAAAGGCGCTGGCACCGGAGGGGGACGCAGTGATTTACCAGGACCGGGTGGTTCACGTGGCGTCGTGGGCGGCGCGCTTCCTGTTTACCGGCGAGCAACTGAACCAACCGGTGAGCAAGTTGTCGGGCGGCGAGCGGGCGCGGGTCCTAATTGCGCAGTTGATGTTGCAGCCCGCGGATGTACTGCTGCTGGATGAGCCGACAAATGATCTGGATATACCGACGCTCGACATCCTGGAAGAGAGCCTGCTGGAGTTTCGGGGTTCGATGGTGCTGGTGACGCATGATCGCTACATGCTGGATCGGGTGTCGAGCGTGGTGCTGGGACTGGATGGAAGAGGCGGTTGGGGGCAGTTCGCGGACTATTCGCAGTGGGAGGAGTGGCAGGCGGAACGTACGAAGGAGAGAGCTGAGCGGGCGGTGACGCGGAGCGTTTCCGCAGCTCCGGCAAAGAAGAAGCTCTCGTACCTGGACGAGCGGGAGTACGCGGCCATGGAACAGAGAATCGGCGAGGCCGAAGAGGTGCTGGCTGCGAAGCGGGCGCAGTACGAGGATCCGGCGATTGCGAGCGATGGCCCGCGTCTTCTGGCAGCGCAGGGCGAAATGGAAGAGGCACAGAGAGAGGTGGACCGGCTTTATGAGCGCTGGGCGGAGTTGGAGGGGAAGAAAGGGCCGTAGCGGTCCGGTGCGGCTCAGGTGACGCCGGGTTTAGGGAGTGGTTGTGCACGCGAGATCCTTCGCCTGCGGCTCAGGATGACGTCCGGGTTGCTAAGGATGACGTCCGGGTTGCTCAAGATGACGTCCGGGTTGCTCAGGATGACGTCAAAGGCCGCGACCATGATATTCTTGATGGAGCAACTGCGTCCCCGCCTTAGAGCAATTTTTCCCGCAGTTTCCTAGAAAACATGATTTCAGTCAGTAATGTGTCCATGCGCTACGGCGCTAAAGTTCTGTTCGACGAAGTATCCACGGTGTTCTCGCCGGGGAAACGCTATGGCCTGACCGGGCCGAATGGCGCGGGCAAGTCAACGTTTATGAAGATCCTGACTGGCGAGCTTGATGCGCAGAAGGGGACGGTGGTGCGTCCGCGGAAACTTGGGGTGTTGAGCCAGGACCAGTTCGCGTTTGACCGCTACACGGTGCTCTCTACCGTAATCATGGGCAACAAGCGTCTGTGGACAGCGATGGAAGAGCGCGATGAGATCTACTCCAAGCTCGAGATGACCGATGCTGACGGGATGAAGCTTGGCGAACTGGAAGGGATCGTCGGAGAAGAAGACGGCTACACGGCAGAGACGGATGCGGCGATTCTTCTGCAAGGGCTGGACATCCCCGACGAGTTGCACCAGCGGAAGATGGGTGAGTTACAGGGCGGCCAGAAGGTGCGGGTACTGCTGGCGCAGGCGCTGTTTGGGCATCCACAGGCGCTGTTGCTGGACGAGCCGACGAACCATCTTGACCTGGATTCGATTCATTGGCTGGAGAATTTCCTAAGGAGTTACGACGGGGTGCTGATCGTGATTTCGCACGACCGGCATTTCCTGAACGGGGTGTGCACGCACATCGCCGACATTGATTACGAAACCATCATCACGTATACGGGCGGGTATGACGACATGGTAGTGGCGAAGACACAAATCCGCTCGCAGATTGAATCGCAGAATGCGCAGCGGGAGAAGAAGATTGCGCAGTTGAACGAATTCATCGCGCGGTTCGCGGCGGGAACACGCTCGAGCCAAGTGCAATCGCGGCGCAAGGAAGTGGAGCGGTTGCAGGTGACGGAACTGGCGAAATCCAACATTCAGCGTCCGTTCCTGAAGTTCGAGCAGAAGCGACCTTCGGGAAAACATATTCTGGAATTGGAGCACGTGGAGAAGTCGTACGGCGGGACGGCAGTGATCAGGGACTTCACGGCGAGTGTTTTGCGCGGCGAAAAGATCGCCTTGATTGGACGGAACGGGGCGGGGAAGACGACATTGCTGAATGCGCTGCTGGCGAATTCGCCGACGACTCCGGAAGCCGAGTTGCGCCAGACCAGCGGGTACGATGGAGAGTTTCTCAGCTCGGGCAAGGTGATCTGGGGGCACGAGGCGTCGGTCGGATATTTCGCGCAGGACCACCGCTCGCTGATACAACCGGGGATGACGGTATTTGAGTGGCTGCACCAGTGGAATCCGGCGGCGGTGCAGGAAGAAATCCGCGGGCTGCTGGGGCAGATGCTGTTTCCGCGCGATGACGCGAACAAGAAGACGGACGTGCTGTCGGGCGGCGAGGCGGCGCGATTGCTATTCTGCAAATTGATGTTGCAAAAGCCGAACGTGCTGGTGCTGGATGAGCCAACAAACCACCTCGACCTGGAATCGATCAACGCGTTGAATATCGCGCTGCAGCGATATCAGGGCACGGTGCTTCTGGTAACGCACGACGAAGATCTAATTGATGAAGTGGCGACCCGCATCTGGCACCTGGAGACGAACCGGCCAGTGCAGGATTTCAAAGGCGTTTACGAGGAATATCAAGCGGCTGTAGTTTAGGCGGGAGTTGCCTCCCGTTTTCTTCTCATTGCAGTCCCACGCGAAACCGGCGCTGCTGTAAGTCGGCAGCTTGGGATTTTCGTCCGGTTTTGCGTGTCCCTTCCTTGCGGTACCGCATCTCAATCAGTCTCGGGCCGGTTCGCGGACTCGGCAAGTATCGTCGAGATAAAGATACTTGCAGCTCGCGATCTGCTGAGCGGGGCGGAACTTTCAAGCAATTATTTTATGGAGGGAAAACATGTCAGATATTAAGGGATTGAGAGTGGCCATTCTGATCACGGATGGTTTTGAGCAGGTGGAGATGACACAGCCCAGGCAGGCCCTGGATGAAGCTGGAGCGAAGACCAGCGTGGTTTCTCCGAAAGATGGAAAGGTCCGAGGATGGAACCTGAAGGAATGGGGCGAGACGTTTCCCGTGGATGTTCCGCTGAAGCAGGCGAATCCGGAAGAGTTTGACGCTTTGCATTTGCCGGGCGGAGTGATGAATCCGGACCATTTGCGCATGAGCCCGGAGGCGGTGAAGTTTGCGAAGGCATTTTTCGATGCCGGCAAGCCAGTGTCGGTGATCTGCCACGGTCCGTGGATGGTGATTGAAGCCGGTCATGCGAAAGGGAGGAGGATCGCATCGTGGCCATCTCTAAAGACTGACTTGCGAAATGCAGGAGCGGAGTGGGTGGACGAGGCGGCAGTGACCGATGGCAACATGGTTTCCAGTCGCAATCCGGACGACATCCCGGCGTTTAACAAGGCGATGATTGAGCTCTTCAGCCGGGCAAAGGGGCAAGTGAAAAAGGCGGCGTAAGTTTGACAACAAAGACGTGGTATTCAGTGGCAATCTCGAATGGGATTGCCACTTGCTTTTTGGGGGCGGGTTGGAGGGCAAGGTTGGATATCGGGGCTATGATGATTGTTACGTGGGTCAGTGCACAGGGCTTAGGCCTTTTGTGCCGCGTAACAAGCCCCGGGGCAAGAGCGATGGCTGCATTCTATGCATGAACTATCCATTGCGATGAACATCGTGGAGGTCGCGAGCGAAGAGGCGGAAAAACGCGGGGTAACGGTCGCGGCGGTCCATCTGAAGCTGGGCATGCTCTCCGGAGTTGTAAAGGATGCACTACTCTCGGGTTACGAGATGGCGAGCTGCGATACGCCACTGGCCGGTTCGAAGCTGGTCATCGAAGAGGCGCCGGTCGTGGTGTTCTGCTCGAAGTGCGACGCGGAAAAGACGCTGGCGTCCATGCAATGGTTTTGCTGTCCCGAGTGCGGCACGCCGACGGCAGAGGTGCGGCGAGGGAGGGAGATCGAGGTCACGGCGCTGGAGGTTCGATAGAGGGAAGGCGAGGTTAGTTCTCCTTCGGCGTAAACACCAGGAAGTAATCCATCTTATCGTCTTTCACGAAATCGTATTGGCCGAGGAGGCGATAGCCGGCCTGGTCGGCTTCGTGGATGACCACGTCGCTGGCGACTCCGTGATCTTCGCCATTGCCGCTGCGATCAATGACTCCTACCTTGGCGCCGGGATTCAGCGACGCGCGCAAGTTTCGCAGCAGGGCTACCGGTTCAGCAACTTCGTGGTAAGTCTTCAGGAGTAAAGCCGAGTCGATGGCGTGAGGCGGGAGCGAAGGATCGTCGGGCTTGCCGAGAATGGTTTTGATGTTGCGGAGGCGCTCTTTCCGGGCGCGGTTCTCGATGTAAGTGATGGCCTGGGGATTGATGTCAACGGCGTAGACTGTGCCGGAGCCGGTGACGCGGCGGGCGGCGCGCACGGTGAACCATCCGGAGCCGGCACCGATGTCGGCGACGTTCTTTCCAGGACCGAGGCCAAGGGTGTCCATGACGCGGTCAATCTGAAGCCGCTGGTCGCGTCCGGGAGAATCGAAAACAGACAGGTCGCCGGTGTAAGGGTCGCTGGTCTTGCGCGTGGGCTGGGGAGTGTGCGCCTGGAAGGCGAGGACTCCGGCAATGCAGAGGGTCAGCAGGAACAGCGTGGAGATGTTGCGCAGGGAGTGCATCTCGGCCTCAAGTAAACATAGACTAAAAATCCAGGGATTGGTTACCAGTTGCGGGGCGCTGGCATTCGGGACACCAGAAGGTGACGCGGGCGTCCGGGCCCTGCTTGCGGACCTGAATCGGGGTTCCGCAACGGCGGCATGGTTGCGCGGCGCGCTTGTATACCCAGAGGCGCTGGGATGGATCGGCGCGGCGGGTGGTACGGCGGAAGCCGCTGTAGGTGACGATCTGGTCTCCGGATTGATCGGTGACATTGGCGAGCATGAATTTGCGCGCGTTCGCGATAAGGGCATCGAGTTGCGAGTCGGTCAGAGCTGCCACGCGAGTGAATGGATTGACGCGTGCAGCGAAGCAGACTTCGGATTTATAGACGTTGCCCATCCCGGCGACGACGGACTGAGTAAGCAGGGCGACACCGATTTCCAGATCGGGTCGGGCCCGGAGAGAACCCCGCGCTTCGCGTTCGTCGAAGTCGTGGGTGAGGAGATCGTGCCCAAGCTGGTTGAAGCCTCCGCGGCGTGCGAGGCTCGCAGCATCGTGAAACTCGGCAACCGGGACACGAAAGGCGACGGCGAGGATGTCGGCGGTTGCGATCAGGATGCGCATGTCTGGCCTTGGGCGGCGCCACGGTTCTCCGGGCCGGTAGATATGCCAACTGCCGCTCATAAGCATGTGGGTCAGCAGGATCAGATCACCGGAGAAATGCATGAGCAGCCACTTTCCACGGGAGGCGACTTCGGTGATGGTGCGACCGGCGATGGGAGTGTCGTGATCAGTGCGCGAGAGCTGTGGAAGAACAGTTTCGAAGCGAGTGACTTGACGTCCAGCCAGGGCGCGATGGAGGGTGCGCGCAGCGCGGAAGATGGTATCTCCTTCGGGCATGTCAGGAAGATCCGCTCGATTCCTGCTCGACTTCTTCTTCGTCGGGCTGAGCTGGGGCCACGGCGGGAGCGACGCGGCGCATGTGGAATCCCAGGGCGGTATTAACGAAGCCGGCGTCTTCGAGGAAGCGAGCAAGGAAATGATCCTTGGTCGGCTGATCGTTGATGGTGGCAATGAGCAGGCCTTGCTTGCGACCCTGGCGGCGGATCGCGAGATCGGCCAGGCGCGCCGCGACTTGGCGGGCGAATTGAGTGCGTTCGGGTTCGTTCTCAGGAAGGAAAACCCGGATCGCGGGATTGCGGCGACGGAGGTACGCGGCAAGTTGTCCATTCACCAGGATCACGCCGGCTCCGGCAGCGCGGGCCAGCGACTGCAGGGCGTTCGGGTCGGCAGAATTCTCCTCGATGCGAGGCCAGGGAAGAAGCGCTCCATAAGGGTTCGCGGGATCGGAAGCGGACAGGTATACGGACTCCGGGGACTCAGGGTTGGCGCGAAAGCCACGAAGCATGTCGACGGCGGCAGGCATTGCGAATTGCGCGGCGCCCATTCCGGCGACGAACATGCCACGACGCACCCAGCCGGCATCCTCCATCTTCTTAAGAGCGGGATAGAGGGTGGAATAACCACCGGGGATATTCTCAGTCGCGGCAGTCTCGCGCATGACAATGCCGTTGCGGACGAGCAACTGCTGGGCAAGGTTTGCGGACCACTCGGTGGGAGTGAGTTCCGAACTCAGGCGCTGGCGAAGCAGAGACCAGCGGCCCTGAGCGGGGGTATGGTCGCCAGAGCGGGCGCGCAGGCGGCGCAGGAACTCGACGGAACCGGGCTGGCCATCGGCGCTTGCGGCCCGATTACGCTTGTCGAGCGGCCGAGTCAGGTTGCGGATGGGATGCAGGGTGTCATTGGTGACGATGCCGTTCCAGACCAGTTCCCATAGAGCTTCGAGGGTATCGCCGGGAAATCCGCCGCAGGCGGCGTGGAGAGCGGCGAAAAACGACGCTCCCTGGCGGTTGAGCACTTCGACGATCTTCTGAGCTCGTTCTGAAAGCAGGGTTTCGGACCTCAGATTTTGGGGCGGCAAGAGCAGAGGCAACGATTCAGTCAAGTAGAGGGCGATGCGGCCGTCGCGGTCCCCGATTTTCTCCAGCCCGACCCAGACTACTTCACCGGCTGCCATTAAGGTGTCGAGATCGCTGGACTGGTAGTTGGCGATACGGGCGGGCAAGATTTCACGTTCGAGGTCGGAAGCGAGCAGGGCGGCGCCTTGCAGGTTTTCGATGGCGTCGAGAAGGGCGTCTGCGCCACGACGGGGGACCGCGACTCCATGCCAGCGGGTGAGAAAGCGCGCGAACGTGCCGAGTTCAACAGGCTCGACCTCACGGCGCAGGCGGGCCAGAGTTTTGCGGCGGACCTGGCGCAGAACTTCCGGATCGCACCATTCGCGATGACGACCATCGGGACGGAATTCGCCTTCAAGGAGCTTGCCATCGTGGTGAAGGCGCGTGAGAAGCGGTTCGACGGTGTGCTCGGACACTCCAAAGCGAGTTGCGATTTGCGGAGTTGTGAACGGGCCGTGGGTGCGGGCAAAACGACGAAGCAGGCTGAGCAGCGGATCCGCTACGGGCTCGAGAAAGACTCCGGCAATTCCCGGCGGGAGCGGAATGCCGATTGCGTCGCGGTAGCGAGCTGCGTCTTCGACGGCAATATAGCGGGACTCATTAGCAATCTGGACGCGGATGGCGCGGCGAGAATCGACTAACTGCTGGATGGAACCCTGCGCAGCGTCGGTGCTGCGAGCGGCAATTTCTGGTTCCGACAAATCGCCGAGGCGCAATAGCAGGTCGTGAACGGCATCGGCGTGGCGGGCCTGGTAATCGGGATCGAGGGACTGCAAATGGGATTCGACTTCATCCAGAGCCGCTTTATCAAGGAGTTCGCGGAAGTCGGTGGTGCCCAGGAGTTCTTCGAGTTGGGATTGGTCGATGGAGAGGGCCTGGGCGCGACGCTCGGCGAGCGGCGCGTCGCCTTCGTAAATGTAATTCGCGATATAGGAGAAGAGCAGGGCGGAAGCAAAAGGGGAAGGTTTGACGGAATCGACGGTGGAGACGCGAATCTCGCCATGCTGAATCTGTTTAAGGATGACGGCGGCAGCGGGGATATCGAAAACATCGCGAATGCACTCGCGATAGGTTTCAAGCAGGATCGGAAACGAGGAGTAGCGCGACGCGACATTGAGCAGATCGGCGGCGCGACGACGCTGCTGCCATAGCGGAGCGCGAACACCGGGACGACGCTTGGGAAGCAAGAGAGCGCGCGCGGCGGCTTCGCGAAACTTCGCGGCAAACATGGAAGTGCTGCCCAATTGATGCAGAACCAAGCGCTTCAGTTCGGCCGGAGAAGGGACGAGGAGTTCGGCATCGAGCAAGTCTTCGTTCTCCGGGAGGCGCAGAACGAATCCATCGTCGGACCACATGGATTCGGCTTCGATGCCGCGCTCTGCGCGGAGCTTGGCGGTTACGGCCATGCACCAGGGCGCGTGCACCGGGGTGCCGAAGGGAGTCAGGACGCAGATCCGCCAATCGCCGAGTTCGTCGCGGCAGCGCTCGATGACGATGTCCTGGTCGCTGGGGATGCGAACGGTCGCCCTGGATTGTTCTTCGAGGTAGCGCAAGAGGTTCTCGGCCGCATTTGCATCCAGGCTGTGATCCTCGACTAACCTGGTGAAGGCCACCGGGCGCGGAAGGAGGGCGAGTTCACGTTGCATGGCGCCGATTTTGCGTCCGAACTCGGAAGGGCGGCCGGCGGTGTCGCCGTGCCAGAACGGCATTTTGCCGGGTTCGCCGGGAGCAGGCGAGACGGTCACGCGATCGTGCGTAATCTCTTCAATCCTCCAGGTGCTGGCGCCAAGGATGATGGTGTCTCCGGCGCGGCTCTCAAAGACCATTTCTTCATCGAGTTCACCTACGCGCGCACCCTTGGCTGCACCAGCCAGAAAGACGCCGTAGAGGCCGCGGTCGGGGATGGTTCCGGCATTCACAATGGCAACGTGACGAGCGCCTTCGCGGGCGGTGAGTTTTCCGGCGACGCGATCCCAGGTGATGCGGGGACGAAGTTCGACGAACTCGTCGGAGGGATAACGGCCGGAGAGCATGTCGAGAACGCTGTCGAAGATAGTTCTGCTGAGGGCGGCATAGGGAGCGGCGCGGCGGAGGGTGGCGAACAGATCCGCGACCGCCCAATCGTCCATAGCGACCATAGCGACGATCTGTTGCGCCAGCACATCGAGCGGATTACGAGGATAGTGGACGGACTCAACATCGCCCTCATACATGGCGCGGGTGATAGCAGCGCAGGCGACCAGATCGGCGCGGTATTTGGGGAAGAGCACGGCGCGGCTGGTGGCTCCGACATGATGGCTGGCGCGGCCGACCCGCTGCATGCCGCTGGAAACCGAGGCGGGAGACTCAATCTGGACCACCAGGTCCACGGCGCCCATATCAATGCCGAGTTCGAGAGAGGAGGTCGCAACCAGGCCGCGCAAGGAGCCCATCTTGAGGCGATCCTCGATTTCCTTGCGCTGGGCGACGGCCACGCTGCCGTGATGGGCGCGAACCAGCGTCTCTCCGGCAAGTTCGTTGATAGCGCCGGAAATGCGCTCTGCCAAGCGACGGCTATTCACGAAGATCAAGGTTGAACGATGGGAACGGACCAGATCGAGAAGCTTGGGGTGAATGGCGCTCCAGATGGAAGGCCGGACGGGGGCTTGCGAAGCGGGGCCGCTAGGCAGGGGATCGAGGTCGTCGAGGCGAGCCATGTCCTCCACCGGAACTTCGATGTGCAGGTCGAGACGCTTAGGCTCGCTCGCGTCCACGATGGTCACGGGGCGATACTTCACACCTTCAGCGCTGGATTCGAATTCTTCAAGGACTTCTTTGGAGGCGTCCTGTGGGGCTGCTTTTGTCTTTGGCGCGGAAATCACGCCTCCGAGGAAATGGGCCACTTCTTCAAGCGGGCGTTGGGTTGCGGAGAGTCCGATTCTCTGCAAGGGACGCGCGCAGAGTTGCTCGAGGCGCTCGAGCGAGAGCGCCAGATGAGATCCACGCTTGGTAGGGACAAGGGCGTGAATTTCATCAAGGACGACGGTTTCGATGGAGCGCAGCGCCTGACGGGCGTTGGAAGTCAGCAGCAGATAGAGCGACTCGGGCGTGGTGATCAGGATGTCAGATGGATGGCGCGCGAAGCGTGCGCGCTCGCTCGCCGGAGTGTCGCCGGTGCGAATGGTGACCGTGGGCTGATGAAACGGTTCTCCGAGCTTTAGCGCCATCTGCGAAATGCCCACCAGCGGCGACTGGAGATTACGTTCCACGTCCACGGCCAAAGCCTTGATGGGGGAAATGTAGAGGACGCGGCAACGCTTGTCCGCGGGTGGCTCTGGGGCAAACATCAGGCGGTCCATGCAGGAGAGGAACGCAGCCAGAGTTTTGCCGGAACCGGTAGGGGCAAGAATCAGAGTCGAGTCGCCGCTGGCGATAGGGGGCCAACCCATAAGCTGCGGCTTGGTTGGAGTGGGAAAGACTGCCTCAAACCAGGCGCGGACGGGTGCGTGAAAAAGGGCAAGGCCTTCCTTCGGGGCGATGTTCTCTTTCTCTTTATCTTTATCTTTGACCCGAGATGCCATGCATCATTGGATGCAGTAGAGATGTCGAAGGCTCGACAGGTTCGTGGTGGGCAAGAGACGCAGCTGAGCCGCGTCTCGAGGGACCATCCGAGCGTTCGCGCAGGCCGGGGTCGCTTTATGAGGTGGCCTCGGTGTTGTCGTCCGTTACTACCACGAAGACCGAACATTTCCCAGGAACGGTTTTTCGATAGGTGTGCGGAGTCGAAGAATCGAAATAGATGGAATCGCCGGCTGCCAGGCTGTGGATGTCCTCGGCGATATGGACTTCAACTTCCCCGGTCATGACATAGAGAAGCTCGTAGCCGGGATGATGATGGAAGCGCGCCGCAGTTGAATCGGCGACAATCTCGCCGAGAAAAACTTCGAAGGGCGGCTCGGAGACGGCGAAGGTGAGAGACTCGAAGTTGAAGATCTCGTCATCGCCGCCAAGCTTTTCAGGAAGGCGAATGCGATCGGGGCGACGCATCACGATTGCGGAATTGCCGCCGGGCTCATCGGCGAAGAAGAAATCGAGCCCGACGTTGAACACGTTGGCGAGGCGCATCAGGGTCGGGAGAGTCGGGACCAACTTACAGGATTCGAGCTTTGAAATCAGAGACGCCGAAAGACCGCTGTGCTGCTGGACGTCGACCAGGCGCATGCGCTTGCGCCGACGCAGATGGCGGATCTTGTTTCCCAGATCGTATCGCTGAAGGGTGGGCTCGATGGCCAGGTTAGCGCTCACGATGCACCTCGGGACTGCGCCAGTGGAGGCGCAGGTAATTTGTTTTCACCTAGGATTAGATTTCAGGAAGGGAAGGCGGAAGTGCGCAGGTTGCAGGAGACGCAAGATGGTTTGAGCGGAGATGCAGTTCGAGGGCGGAGTTTTGCATGTGGAGAAAAGTGCTCGGTCAGGGGACCCAATCCGCGATAAAGACATTGGTTTCGTGGGGGACCTTGGCGTTGCGGCCGGAAATCCACACCAGTTTTGTGCCGTCGGGACTGAACATGGGGAATCCATCAAAGCCTTCCGTGTAGGTAATCCGCTCGAGGTTGTGGCCCTGCAGATCGACGGCGTAGAGGTCGAAATTGCCGAAGCCTCCGGTGGAACCCACATTGGAGGAAAAAATGATTCGCTTGCCGTCGGGAAAGAATGACGGTGCGAAGCTGGCAGCTCCGAGGCTGGTGATCTGGCGCTTCTGGCTGCCATTGCTTTTCATGAGCCACAGCTCGAGATAGGTGGGACGGATCAGGTTTTGTTTGAGCAAGTCCTGGTAATCAGAGGTTTCCTGTCCGGGCCCGGGATGGTGGGCGCGATAGACGATCCACTTGCCGTCGGGCGAATAAAAGGGGCCGCCATCATATCCGAGTTGGTGCGTGAGTTGCTTTATATGCTTGCCGTTTGCGTCCATGGTGTAGATGTCGAGGTCGCCGTTGCGCACGGAGGTGAAGACGATCTTCTTGCCGTCGTTGGAGAGAGTGGCTTCGGCGTCGTAGCCGGGGGTGCTGGTCAGGGGCCTGAGATCAGAGCCGTCAGGATTGGCGGTGAAGATATCAAAGCTCGGATAAATCGCCCAGACGTAGCCCTTGGAATAGTCCGGCTTGGGAGGACATGCGGCATCGGCGAGGTGAGTAGAGGAGTAAAGAATTCTTTTTCCGTTGGGATAGAAGTAGCTACAAGTGGTGCGGCCTTTGCCAGTGGAAACCAGACGCACGTCGGAGCCGTCAAGATTCATGGTAAAAATCTGGTCGCATTTGAATTCGCCGCGCGTGGACTGGAAGATCAAGCTTTTTCCGTCGGCGGAGAAGTAGGCTTCGGCGTTTTGTCCCCCGAAGGTGAGCTGATGGATGTTGTGGAGGTGCCGCTCCCGGGAATCGGGCGCCTGGCATACGGCGTTGGACACAAGCAGGAGTGCAAGAGCGCAAGATGCGGTCAGAGTTTTCATGAAAGGGGTCCTGCAAAAGAAGATACTTGAAAATGGCCGCACCTGCAGCAGGCTAGCTACAGGTGGGGCCGTTCCACACGCGGGAGGGGTTAACCCCGCACGGTGAGTACCGGACACGGGGCGTGACAAACGACTTCGTAGGCCGTGGCCCAGGGCAGGTGCGAGGCAGCCCAGGGAGCGCGCGGGGTATGAACGCCGAGCACGATAATGTCGGCCCGGATTTCGGCAGCGGCGGCGAGGATGCCGTCTACGGCGAAATCAAATCGAACCTCGTAGTGCGGCTTGCACCAGGCGAGAGCGTCGGGCGGTACGAGCGACTCGAGGCGTTTCTGCAGTCCTTTTTGGACCTGGTCCTGCTGCTGCAAGGGAACCAGCGGGACCATGTGCAGCAATGACAAGTCCGCCTGGTTCTCCTCGGCCAGCGAGAGCGCATAGGGTAGCGCATTGGTAGAGGCAGGCGAGAAGTCGGTGGCGAAGAGGATGTGCTTCCAAGTGTCGAGAGCACGGGGACGAGTCGCGACATGTGGACCGATGGTGAGCACCGGGCAGGACGCGCGGCGAAAGACCTGCTCCGCCATCGAGCCGAGCACGATTTTCTTGACCCCGGTACGCCCGTGAGACCCAAGAACGATCATGTCGATGGAGTGATCGCGAATGGCGGCGGAGACCACATCCCAGAATTCACCCTGCTGCAGCAGAGATTCGTACTCGATGCCGGGGAAGGAATTTTTGAGGAGAAACTCCTGCATGTGACGCTGGGCGTGTTGCCAGGAGACATCCAGGGACAGGGGGAGCGGTTCCATGGGTATGGGGAGCGGAGGCTCCGGAGGAACCGAGTGCAAGATGAAGACCTTGGCCCCGTACCATTGCGCCAGGGCGAGCACATAGGGCAGCGCCACCTGGGATGGTTCGGAGAAATCGGTTGTGAAAAGAAGGTTGCGGAGAGCCAGACGCAGGTTGACGGCGGTGGCGTGCATGGGACACCTCCTCGTCAGGAGCAGAGGACCCGGCCAAGGCCATCAGACGCCCAAGCAGAACAATTTTCAGTGACAAGAATCACGCGCAGGTGTGAGTAAAAGTCTCTGGAAAAAGGCGCGGGAATAAGCCGAGTTTTCACGCAGCATTAACATTGCTGCAACCGTCTTCGGCTACACTCCAGCTATTACGAGGTGGAACGAGCCCATAAGGGCTTCGAAGGGCCTGCACGAGAGACGGCGTGCGGGCCTTTTGATTTGCGTGATCAGTTGGAGGCGACTTCTTCGGAGCGACGCTGCTTGCGAAGGGCCTCAAGAAAATCCTCCTGGCTCATGCCGTCGTGATGGCGCAAGAGCTCGAGCAGGGAGTCCTCCGCAGCGTCGTCTTCGGAAGGATCGTGTCCTTCGACGGCAGACAGCGATCTGGGGGTGATCGAAAGCTCAGGGGTAACGCCGGGTCGGCTGGAGAGGGCCTCAATCAAGCTGGCAACATTGTCGCGCTGAAATGAAGTGCGAGAGGCGAATTCGATGCCCATGCCGTACTCGGGATGCATGATCCGCACGACGCCTTCCACGTTGACTTCGATGTCTTCAATGCGCAGCGAGAGCACGATTCCCGAATGCTCCGGGAAGGGAGACTCAGTCTTTACGTAGCAGCCACCGAGGCTCAAATCGGTGAGCAGGCATTGGGAAACCGGTTCCGGGTCTTCCGGAGGAAGTTCGGGAGCGTTCGCGGCAACCCACGACTTTAACGTGGCGCGAAGACTGTCCGAGAGGTCCACAAAGCGCACGCCGGATTGGCCATTCGGATTTGCCCATGCGACTTCGCCACGGAGCTCAATTGGACTGTCGTGACCGGGCAAGTTGAAATGTGCGCTGATGCATGCCGAAGGACACAGAGGCTGTGCAGACAGAACGTCCAACCCGTCTTCGCTGAGATCGAGCAGTATGCCTTCCATTTCGGGGCCATTCAGCACGCGGAGTTGAGTCGGCAGCTGAATCGGAACGCGAAACGAGCGGCGGCGTTCCCGCTTGATCAAAGCGGTGGCGGCGCGAAGGCTGGCCTGGGCCTGATCGTAAGAGACAGGTTTGTAGAGTACGAAGTTGGCGCCGGCGCCAAAGACGCTGCGCACCTTTGATTTGTCAGCCAGCAGCGCGACGGTGACGGTGTTCCTGCGCGGCGAAGCCTGAGAAGCGTTTTGGAGAATGAGAGCGGCGCTGTGCGGGTCATCGAAATCGACGACGACGGCGTCGAACCTCTGCTCGGAGAGACGCACCATGGCCTCGGTATAGCCGCAAGACTGGACCCCGACCCCGAAGCCGGAGAGAACGGGCGTCAGGACAGCGGTTGCATCGTCGTCTTTGCAAACCAACAGAGCTTGAAAGGTCATGACTGCGCTCAGGTTACGGCCAGCGTGGAGCGACTCCGCGCTTAACGGGCGCGGAAGGAGCGGCGGAAGCAGCGGAGCCGGCCTTGGCGGCCATCGAACCCGGTTTCTGGGTGTCGTCGTCAACTTCGGTCAGGACGGCGCTGTCATCGTCTTCGCTTTCCGCAAGCAGAGGGGCGACTTCGCGCAGCTTCTCGGCGGCCTGTTGAAGGGCCTCGATTTGCTTGGCGAGCTGAGCATGCTTCGCCTGCTTACGGCGCAAGACTTCATGGATATCCTTCATAGATCCCCCTGCTTCGAAATTTACGGAGAGGGTCCGCGACGGTCAACGCCTATCCCCATAGAGGCGATTACGAGGGTAACGGGGAGAGATTCAAACCATCATGGGAAAAGTTCGGAACTCATTCAAGGCAAAGGTCGAGGTTTGCGTGGAGTGGGGAGGAGGGAAATGGTTACGGGAGAGAGCGGGAACGAAGGAAAAGGAAAAGGCCTCGCTCGGAGCGAGGCCTGGGATGAGAGAAGCGAGGCTAGTTGATCTTCAACTTGCGGCGAACCAAGCCGGCGATTCCAACCAGGCCAGTGCCGAGCAAGCCGAGAGTCCCGGGCTCGGGTACCACGATATTGGTGTCGCCACTCGAAATGTCGGTTGAGCCGTTGAAGAAGCCTTTGCCGGTATTGATGGTCAGCTGAACGGTTACACCATTGGTGGTGAATCCATTGAGACTTCCGGTCAAAGTACCGGTCAAGGTGTAGTTGTGAGTGCCGTTGGCCAGGGTGATCAGCTGCCAAGTCACGGGGCCACTGAAGGTGCCGCTGAAAATCACGCCATTCTGGATGCCATTGGTGCCGTTGCCGGTGATGGTGAAGGTGCCGCCAGCAGCCACGGTCCCACCCATCTGCAGAGAACCGCTGGTAAGCGCGCCGGTGGTAAAGTCAATCGTGCCGAGATTGCCGGTGATCAGACCGCCGCCATTGAGGCCGTTTACCGCGATGAGAGTGGAGCCGGATAGGCTGAACCCGCTGTTTGTGCCAACCAGGGTGCCGCCACTGTTCGTGAAATCAACGCCGCTGGACGCAAAAGCTGCCAAAGGCAAAGCCAACGCGAGAAGAGCGATGAAGAGCACTCGCTTCATACAATTTCCTCCTGAGCCACTGAGCCGAGGTTGCGACCCCCCACATTGAGGTCGGCTGAAAGGTTTCCTAAGATACGTCTTTGAATAACGTGCATCCTGAATTCCAAAGCTGGAAATCCCCGGATCGTTGATTTCATTGACTTTCGCATCCCGTTCTGAGGCTTGTAGAACGAGCTCTGCGCAAGCTTTTGCACAATTTCATCCACGCCTTGCGGCGTAACCGATAGCGAGAGCGTTGGCAATGAGAACCTCGAACCTGGGTTTGACAGTCTGTAACCCGGTTCTTGCACGAATGTTGCGGAGATAGATGTGGGGGTGAATTTGAGTGTTGCCCCTCGTATGTCACTGTAAGCAAAATTAGAGTTACAAGGGCACAGGGACGGGATGTCTGTTTTGGATGGAATAGCCGATTCGTGCCATGCGCTGGCACGAAGGTGGGATTTACGGTTTGTCGGGGTAGAGATACCTTGTCTGTGAGCAGTTCTGGGGGAGGGCTGTTCGGGCGTCCCGTAACTCGAAAGAGTTCGGGGCGCTTCTTATTTGCGCGCGAGAATTCCTGGCTTCAGAAGCTGCCACTCGGCCGTAGACTAGAGCGGACTTGGCTGTTGCTTTCCGGTACTGTGCCTGGCTTTTCCGGCCGTCGTGTCGCGGCTGAGATCTCCGTCCATTCCACGCGGACAAATTCAGGTATTTCTGTTACTGAGTCTTCATTCAGGAGCTCGGGAAGATTGATTCGCGCTTTAGTTGCTTGAGGCTTGGCTGCTGAAGGCTGCAGCAGGGAAGGAAACGCTCACCATAGTGCCGTTGGGGCCGGACTGAATGTCAATAGTTCCGCCGAGTTGACGCACGCGTTCGCGCATACCTTGAATGCCCACACCGGTCCGGGGAGGAGCCTGGGCTTTCAACTGCCCATCCTTGGAGAATCCCTTTCCGTAATCGCGCACCTCGACGCGAACGTCACTTTCGGTCCTCA
This sequence comes from Terriglobales bacterium, assembly GCA_035652095.1. GTDB lineage: Bacteria > Acidobacteriota > Terriglobia > Terriglobales > Acidobacteriaceae > DASREM01. The sequence goes on from DASREM010000028.1 coordinate 61,142, forward strand.
GGATGGAGATCGCAGCGGTTTCGCTTTCAGAATGCCGGTGAACGTTGGTGAGGGCTTCCTGAATGATGCGGAAGATCGCGGTTTCCATCTCGGGGGACAAGCGGCCGAGGTCGGGCGAGAGAGACAAGTCGACCGGAATCTTGCTGCGCTCGGCAAAGCCCTCGACGTACCAGCGGACTGCGGAGGGAAGACCGGCTTCATCGAGCAGCGGCGGATGCAGCAGGTGAGAGATGGTGCGCAGTTCCTTGGACATTTCCTGCACCAGGTCGCGGCTTTCAGCGCAGGCCTTGGCGGCAGTGGGACTGAGGCGGGAGATTTCGCTTTCAATTACCGAGAGATCGATGTCGAGCGCTACCACGATCTGCCCGGCGCTGTCGTGCAGTTCCCGTGCGATACGGCGGCGCTCTTCGTCCTGCATCTGCAGGAGGCGCCCTGAAAGCGCGCGAACGCTATCTTCGGCGCGTTTACGATCGGTGATATCGGTGCTGAGTTCGAGGAAGCCGAGGGGATTGCCCTGTTTATCGGTCCACAGGCTCCAGCGGCTCGCAACGGTGATGCGGGAGCCGTCGCGCTTGGATTGAATCAACTCCCCATGCCAGTGTTTTCCGCTGAGAACCTGGGCGCGAACTTCGGGGAAGGGCCGAGGGAATTCGCTTTGAAGGATGGGGTTAATCAACTGGCCCAGGACTTCGTCGCGGCTCCAGCCATAGAGGCGTTCTGCGCCCTGGTTCCAGTAGGTGACCCGGTCGTCGAGGGTGCGCACCAGGATGGCTTCGTCGGCGAGGTCCAGGAGTTCGGCCTGGGCGAGCACCTGGGCGGTCGTATGCTCGAGTTCGGCGGTACGCTCGCGCACGCGCTTTTCCAGATCACTGTGGGCGGCGCGGAGAGCCTGCTCGACCGTCTTGCGCTCGGTGATGTCAAGGCAAGAGCCGATGTATCCGGTGAATTCGCCTTTCGGGGTATAGCGTGGAACGGCGCGATCGAGGATCCAGCGATAGTCGCCATCGGCGCGGCGCAAGCGATATTCCATGCTGAAGGGCTGGCGATGTTTGAACGAGGACTGGTAAATCTTGGAACAGCGTTCGGCGTCGTCGGGGTGAATCCCTTGCGACCAACCTGCGCCGGACTCCTGCTCAGCGGTGCGCCCGGTGAAATCCAGCCAGGCCTTGTTGAAGAAGTTGTAAGCAGAGTCGGGGCCAGACATCCAGATCATGACAGGGGCGGTATCGGCCATGATACGGAAGCGTTCTTCGCTCTCACGCAGAGCCGCTTCGGCGCGTAGCTTTTCGGTAAGGTTGGTGATCGCGGCCAGACAAGCGGGGCGACCCATGAATGTTTCTTTAAATCCGACTACCTGAACCTCGATGGCGGTACCGTCCTTGCGCCGGTGGGTAAAGTTGCCCAGCGTGATCGGACCGGACCCGAGCCTGGCGAGTTGCTGACTAAGGTTGGATTCGCCGTCGGTGCGAACATCGTTGATGGTCATGCGCATGAACTCTGCGCGCGAGTAGCCGTAGTGCGTGATGACCGCCTCGTTAACGTCGAGGAATTGAAGAGTCTCAAGGTCGAAGATCCACATAGGTTGTGGATTGTGGTGGAACAGGCGACGATATTGTTCCCTGACCTCGGATCGAGCGGCGCCGACTTTTGCGTTGACCTCGGCGCGCTGGAGATGGGAGCAGACGCGAGCGACCAGTTCCCGGGCGCTAAAGGGTTTGACGAGGTAGTCGTCGGCGCCCTGCTGAAGACCTTCGACGCGCGATTCCTCGCCGGCGCGAGCGGAAAGCAGGATGACAGGCACGGTTCGGAGATCGGGATCAGAACGCAAGGCGCGCAGGAGGGAGAAACCGTCCATGAGCGGCATCATGACGTCGGCCAGGACCAGGTCAGGGCGGCGGGCGCGAGCCGCGGCCAAGGCAGCCTCACCATTGGAGACGGTTTCCACGTGGTACAAGTCGGCGAGCAAGCGGCCAACGTATTTCTGAATGTCGGGGTTGTCGTCGGCTAAGAGGATATGAGCGGCGGCATCTGCAGGCCCGCCTTGTGGGTCCGCAGCCGGCGCCGCGGGAGTGAGCCACCGCAAGGACTCATCCACGTAGGGCTGCGCAGCGTTGCTGATGGAAACCAAAGATGCTTCGGCGGCGATTTTGTCTGCCGGAAGATGCGAACTGCCGAAAGGAATGGAGACAGTAAATGTGGTTCCGCGGCCCGGAGAACTTTTTACATCAATGCTGCCGCCATGAAGGTGGACAAGTTCGTGGACCATGGCGAGACCAATGCCGCTGCCTTCATGACTGCGGCCACGAGACCCTTCGACGCGATGGAAACGCTCGAAGATGTGCGGCAACTCATGTTCGGGGATCCCGACGCCGGTGTCGGCGACGGTCAGTTCCACCCGGCCGTCGCGGGGCGTGAGGGTCAAGGTGACTTCGCCCCGCAAGGTGTACTTAAGAGCGTTGGAGAGAAGATTGAGGACAATTTTCTCCCACATGTCGTGGTCAACATAGACCGGCTCAGGCAGGGGAGGGCACTGGATGGAAAGCTTCAATCCGGCGCGGGTAAACGCCGACTCGAACATGCTTCCGAGTTCCGCGGTCAAACTGGAGAGCTGAGTGGGGCGGTAGCTGGCCTGGGCGCGTCCGGATTCGAGGCGAGAGAAGTCGAGCAGGGTGTTGACCAGTTTCAGCAAGCGCAATGCGTTGCGCTGAACCATGGCAAGCTGCTCGGATTCGTCGCTCGAGAAATTACCGGGAGACTTACGCAGAAGCTGCTCGAGCGGGCCGAGCATCAGGGTGAGCGGGGTGCGAAATTCATGGCTGACATTGCTGAAGAAAAGAGTCTTGGCGCGGTCGATCGCAGCCAGCGCATCATTGCGCTCCCGCTCCAATTGAAAGGCTCGCGCTTCGGCCAGGCTTGCGCCGAGTTGACCGGCCACCATGGTGTAGAAGGCGCGATAGTTCTGGTCCAAGTGCTTGCGAGGGTTTACCGCTGAGAACAAGACTCCGGCAGCTGCGTCCTGGCCTGGGAGCTTGATGGGAAGGGCCATCGCTTGCTGAGCGGGGGCCTGCCAGGAGCCGGCGGGCACATCGGCCTGCAAGGAAGCAAGGTCATCGAGAATATGCGGTTCACCATCCCGCAGAGCCAGCGTGAGTGCACGCGCGAGCGGGGACTGGTCCCGATCCAGGTCTACCGAATGTTTCCATGGATGGTTGTCGGGGAGTCCGGCGAACGCTACCGGTTCTGCAACAGCGGCGTCGCGGGAAGTTCTATACAGCACGGCGAAGGGGAGGTCGTACGGATTTTCGGCGAGAGTTTTAGCTGCCAGGTCCCAGGTTTCCTGCTCGGACTTGGACTGACTTTTGCGCGCGGCCAATTCGCGCAAGGTACGCAGCCTGCGCTCTCCGATGACGCGCTCGGTGGTCTCTTTCACCGGGGTGAAAATGCCGCCGATGCCACCCGATTCGTCGCGAATGGGACTGTAAGAAAAAGTGAAATAGCATTCTTCGGGATAGCCGTTACGCTCAAGGAGCAGGAGCAAATCATCGGCCCATGTAGCTTCGCCGCGTTGCAGAACCCCGGAGAGCATGGGACGGATGGTGTCCCAGATCTCCGGCCAGCAATCCTCGCCGCGCGCGCCCAGGGCTGCGGGATGCTTGGCGCCGAGGATCTGGGAATACGCGTCGTTGTAGATCATGATCAATTCAGGTCCCCACCAGACGAGGATCGGGAAACGGGAATCAAGGCAAATGCTGACGGCGGTGCGCAGACTTTGTGGCCAGGAGCGTGCGGGGCCGAGGGGCGTAGCCGACCAATCTTTGGTGCGCATCAGGGCGCCCATCTGGCCGCCGCCGATGAAAACGCTGGAGTCGCTGATCTTGAGCAGGGATTTCTGCAACGCGCGTTGACCCAAGAACCGGTTCAGACTCAGGGGAGAGCTTGCCTTCAAAACGGGGTCGCGATGTTTGCCGAGCGCCTGGACCGCAGCCAGCAAGTCTCGAGAGACATCGGACTTGGCAACATAAGCGCGGGCGCCGGCGGCGAGCGCGGTCTGGCGCATTTGCGAAGGATCATGCTGGCTGAGGATGAGGATTTCAGATTCAGGAACTTCTTTGCGAATCACGCTGGCAGCTTCCAGGCCGTTGAGGCCGGGCATGCTGATGTCGAGGACGATGACGTCGGGGCGAAGTTCTTTGGCCTTGGCGATGGCATCGAGGCCATCTACAGCTTCGCCACAGACTTGCCATTCGGACTGAGAAGATAAGAGGGAGCGCAGACCGCGGCGTACGACCTCATGATCATCGGCAATGAGTATCCGCAAACGCGCTATCCAATCTCTCCCCCGGGAGTAGGACGGAAAAAAGCTTCTACTACACAGCAATGAGTCGGAGGAAGTTGCTAATAGCAGGCACTTCGTCAGTGGCCAGCGTACTAAAGTGGCCTACTCAGGGTGAGATTGCTATACGGGATTTGCTGTAGGACAGCGAACAGATCCGAGGAAAGGAGGAGCGCAGGGCGTTTCTGACATGTACAAAAGGCTCTAAACACCTCATTTATCACGACTTTTCACAGAACAGGACTTGACAGGGAGCGCAGGTCTTCATAGGATTCGGCGCGCGAAAAAATCCCCACGGAGGCCTGCTGATGTCCACACGCTTCACCATCAAGTTGCTTACTGTTAGCCTCACCCTCATCCTGTCCGCCAGCCTGGCTGCGGTTCCAATGCATGCCCAGGCCAATATCACGTTTAAAACCATCAACGCCCCGGGCGCAACCGAAACCGATTGCAACGCAATCAACACCAGCAATGTGATCGTCGGCTTCTTCCTTGACTCCAGTGGAGTTGGACACGGGTTCAGCCTCACCGCGGGAGGTTTCAAAAAGATCGACGTGCCCAACGCAATTGATACCCGCGCCTACGGAATCAACGATGCCGGCACGATTGTGGGCTGGTACACCGACCAGCTTGGCGTACAGCATGGGTTCATGCTCGCGGCCGGGAAATTCACGAAGATTGATCCTCCCGGATCGACCCTGACCAATGCCTGGAGCATCAACACGGCCGGTGTGATTGTTGGAACGTACGTGGGAACCGACGGTCTTTTCCACGGCTTCGTGGACAATGCCGGAACCTACACCACGTTCGACGCACCGAACGCAACCACCACGGAAATCCTGGGCGTGAACAACAAGAACCAGATGGTCGGCTTGACCCTGGACTCGGCAGGTTTACAGCACGGATTCACGCTGGTTGGGACCAAGTACACGGCGTTCGACTATCCAGGCGCTTCGGTTACGGCTGCTGACCGAATCAATGACAACGGCCTGATCGTTGGCCTGCACGGCACCAGCAGCGCGGGGCCATTCAGCGGCTACATGCGGAGTGGGACAACCTACACCGATGTGAGCGCTCCGAACTCCACTGAGACGCGCGTTCGCGGCGTGAACAACGCCGGCGTGATCGTGGGACGTTTCACCGATGCAAACGGGATCATTCACGGATTCCAGGCAAAATAGCGGGGTTTGTAACTCCATAAGGGCTCTCCCTCGCGAGAGCCCTTTTTTGTAAGCCGCGGTAATTCGTAGCGACCTTCACATTCTTCGAGACTCATTCCCATTTCCACTCTGCGCATCGGTTCCAGTGCTCATGCCTGATTGAGTCGAGGCCCTGCTTCCAAGTGTTGCTCACAGTGAACGGAGTCTCTGCGCGCGGGAGTCACAACGACGGTAATCGGAAGAGAGGTTCTCTCTAATAAGGCAGGTTTGACACTGAGAAGCGCTACGGACCTTCGCTCCGCTGGGCAGCCGAGGGCGGCTGCCCCTACACGAGTGGAAGGAAATGGCGACCCCGGAGGGATTTGAACCCCCAACCCTTGGTTCCGAAGACCAATGCTCTATCCAATTGAGCTACGGGGCCGTGAGAAAAAGAGTAGCAGCAAAGTCATGGGGAGACAAAGGGAGTTCGTTCGAAAGTGGAGTTGATGCACGCGAGATTCTTCGCTGCGCTCAGGATGACTTCGACGGAAAAACAGATGATTCAAGGGGAAAAGCAGATGAGAATGGTGCGCCCTGAGAGATTCGAACTCCCGACCTTCTGGTTCGTAGCCAGACGCTCTATCCAACTGAGCTAAGGGCGCAGGTGATGGGGAGATTATAACGGAAAGGGTGGAATTTGAAAAAATGCGGCAGGGGATGAGGGGTTGCGTTGCGCGCGCGAGATCCTTCGGCCGCTGAGCGGCCTCGGGAAGACGTCAGAATGAAATAAGAATCCAGAAGTAGCAAGAATTCAAGAATTTTAGAGAAATCGAAATTAGAGAAGTCGAAATACAAAAGTCAAAAATCAGAAATCAGAAATCAGAAGAATGAACAAGAAAGCTTTGCGACGTCCTGAGATAGGCGAATTGGCGAGAGGATTTCGTCGCGGAGGGTACGTCTGAGTTGGGATTTCAACAAGCATTGGCTGGGATCTTGCGAAGGCGACGGGTGGAAGTAAAACTTTCCGGCAGAGGGGAAAAAGCTACAGGCGAGACTGGCCTTGAAGTACGTGTTTTCAAGGGTTTGCGATTGGCAGCGGGGATGCATTAAGGCAAGGCAGACGAAGTGGCGCGCAACGGGGCGCTCTCGAGAATAAACTTCGGCCAGAGGTTTTCTTGAGCGCCCCTTTGCTTTTTCCTCACAGAAATTTCCTAATCGTTTCCCGTAAATACCTTAGATTCAGGCCAGAGCGATGCGGCTGGATACGTCCAAGCCGGCGCGCCGCAGTAGTGCGGCAACGGCCGGTTCTTTGAGGCGAGAAGCGTCGTACTCGACGCGCACAGTTTTCTCCGATTCATTGAACAGGATGCGGCGTATGCCGTACACCTCGCGAATGGCGTCGATGGCGCGCACTTCCGCTGCGGCCGGGGCGGTCTGGTAGCGGTAGCGAACTTCAAGCTGCGTCATTTTGAATTCCCTCGTACGAGTGCACTGCTTCCATGAAGGGGCCCGCAGAATCCAATATAGGGCAAGCGATTTCCGGAGTACAGGGCTTCGCTGCGGAGAGCGCAAGGACGGCAATGTTCACGTGTCACGCGGAGGTTTGCGCCGCGGGTGTAAGGTTTCAGGGAGTGTGTGTCAACACCCATGAGCTCCGGCTCATGCGGAGGAATGATGACAACCAATGTGGGTAGCGCCGCGACCGCGGAAGATCCGGTTTGCGGAATGTCGGTGAATGCGGCGAATGCGAGGTTTCGCCACGAGTACAAGGGGAAGACGTATTACTTCTGTTGCGCGGGATGCGTCGAGAAATTCAAGGCGAGTCCGGAAAGATATTTGGCGGCAAAGCAAAGTTCAGGACTGGTGATGCTTGGACCGGCAGCGTCAGGGCCGAAGGACCAGGATGGGCACAGCGCGGCGTTGACGACGATTGCGCCTGCGAGGCCGGCGCACCAGGAACCGAAGGCCACGGCGTACGTGTGCCCGATGTGTCCGGAGGTGCGGGAAGCAAAGGCGGGAGCGTGTCCGAGTTGCGGCATGGCGCTGGAGCCGGAAACGCCGGTGGCGACGACGCGCGTGGAGTACACGTGCCCGATGCATCCGGAGGTGGTTCGGGCGCAGCCAGGGGCGTGCCCGATCTGCGGCATGGCGCTTGAACCGAGGACGGTGAGTGCAAGCGAAGAAGAGAACCCTGAGCTACGCGACATGACGCGGCGGTTCTGGATCAGCTTGGCGTTGACTGCGCCGCTGTTGATCATCGCCATGGCCGACATGCTGCCCGGAATGCCGGTGCAGCACGCTTTGCCGAAAGGCTGGTTATCGGCCATTGAGTTCCTGCTGGCGACTCCCGTGGTGCTGTGGGCGGGGTGGCCATTTTTTGAGCGCGGATGGATCTCGATCCGGAACCGCTCGACGAATATGTTCACGCTGATTGCGATGGGCACGGGCGTGGCGTATGTGTACAGCCTGGTGGCGACGATGTTTCCGAAGATTTTTCCGGAATCGTTCCGCGACATGAGCGGGGCTCCGGCGGTGTACTTCGAGGCGGCAGCTGCGATTACCACGCTGGTGCTGCTGGGACAGGTCATGGAGTTGCGTGCCCGCGGGCGAACCGGAGCAGCCATTCGCGCGCTGCTCGATCTGAGTCCGAAGACGGCGCGGATCTTGCGCGACCGCGAGGAGAGAGATATCCCGCTGGCGGAGGTCAAGCCGGGAGATCGCCTGCGAGTGCGTCCGGGAGAAAAAGTTCCAGTGGATGGAGTGGTCGAGGAAGGGAACGGCACGGTGGACGAGTCCATGATCACCGGCGAATCGATGCCCGTCGAAAAGGAAGCGGGGAGCCGGGTGGTGGGCGGGACCGTTGCGGGCGCAGGCTCGTTTGTGATGAAAGCGGAGCACGTGGGCAGCGCAACTTTGCTGGCCCAGATTGTGCAGCTGGTAAGCCAGGCGCAACGCAGCCGGGCGCCGATCCAGAGGCTGGCAGATCGCGTGGCGGCCTGGTTTGTGCCGGCGGTGATTGGAATTTCTGTGCTCACATTTATCGCCTGGGCGCTGTGGGGGCCTGAACCGCGGCTGGCACATGCGCTCGTGAATGCGGTGGCGGTGCTGATCATTGCGTGTCCGTGTGCGCTGGGATTAGCGACGCCGATGGCGATCATGGTGGGAACGGGACGAGGTGCGCACAGCGGCGTGCTGATCCGCAACGCGGAAGCGCTGGAGGTCCTGGAGAAAGTGGACACCCTGGTGGTGGACAAGACCGGGACCTTGACCGCGGGCAGGCCAAGCCTGGAAGCGGTGACTCCTGTGGGCGGAATCAGCGACTCGGAGCTGGTTCGACTGGTAGCGAGCGTGGAGCAGGGAAGCGAACATCCGCTGGGCGCGGCGATCGTAAATGCGGCGAAACAGAATGGACTGGCGCTGTCGGCCCCGATGGAGTTCAAGTCCTTCGCCGGACGCGGGGTTTCGGGGAAAGTCGAAGGCAAGGTCGTTGCCGTTGGCAACGAGGCTTTGCTGCAGGAACTCGGGATTTCTTCGGCTGAATTGGCGCAGCACGCCGCACAGCTCCGCGGAGAGGGGCAGACGGCGATGCTGGCTGCAGTGGATGGCAAAGCGGCAGGAGTGCTGGGAGTCAGCGATCCGGTGAAAGAGACCACTGCGCAGGCGTTGCGCGAACTGAAGGCGGAAGGTCTTCGCATCGTGATGCTGACAGGGGACAATCGCGGGACTGCGGCGGCGGTGGCGAAGCGGTTGGGCATCGATCAGTTCGAAGCTGAGGTCGCGCCTGAGCGGAAATCCGAGATTGTGAAGAGACTGCAGCAAAGCGGCGCCAAGGTAGCGATGGCGGGAGACGGGGTCAACGATGCCCCGGCGCTGGCGCAAGCCGACGTTGGGATCGCGATGGGAACGGGAACGGATGTCGCGATGGAGAGCGGAGGAGTGACGCTGGTAAAGGGCGACCTGAACGGGATCGTGCGTGCCCGCAAGTTGAGCAGGGCCGCCATGCGCAATATCCGGCAGAACCTGTTCTTTGCTTTTGTGTACAACTCGATTGGGGTGCCGATCGCGGCCGGGGTGCTGTATCCGGTGTTTGGGCTGCTGTTGAGTCCGATTGTGGCGGCGGCCGCGATGAGCTTCAGCTCAGTTTCGGTGATCACGAACTCGCTGCGGTTGAGGAAGGTTCGGCTTTAGGAACGTTTCAAGATTCAAAATTTCCAGGTCGCGATTGGTTTCTACTGCAGGACCAGCGCGAGCCGCTGCTTGTCGCACTTTGCGCTGAGGACCTGCTCCGCGTCTTTGCGCAGAGTGGCGACAATCTCGGCGGACTGGTCGTAGGTGGATTCCTGGGATTGCACTCTGACCCTCAGCTGGTGCGATCCGGCAGGGACGCGAAGTTTTGCCAAATCCTTGCCCTGCACTCCCCGAAAGACGACCAGCTTCTTGGTGGGTTCACCGTGAATTTCATGAGTATAGACGAGGCGATTATCGCTCCAGACCGATACGGTTCCGGACTTGAAATGATGCATCAGCTGGAGTTGCAGAGACGCCATTTCTGGAGCGCGCTTTGTCTGTTTTGCAAGGGCGGCGGAGGTTATGGGTTGTAGCTGCCGAAGGTCCGGCACCGGCAAGGATTTAGGCGTTGTCGAAATAACGGAGGATGACGGCGGCGGAGTCCCTGGGGTGGCAAAAGGCTTCTGGCGGATGATCCAGACGCCGGAGAAGAGCAGCACGAACACGGCGGTGGCGGTCAGAATCGCGGGCGCCTGGTGCCGGAGCATCTCCAGCAGGCGAAGCGGCGAGAGGAATGCAGATATCCTCCGCTGATGGAGTTGTGTCGTGGCGGAACGGATCTCGGCCATTTCGCGCGCAACCGTGGATAAGGCAGAGGGTTGAGCGGGTTCACCGGTCGGGGAGGCGGAGTCTCCCTGACTGCGGGGAGCCTGACCTTTGAGGAGGCTGCTGAGGTCGAGCGCCAACTCGCGTCCGGTCTGATAGCGAGCGGTGCGATCTTTCGCCATGCAGCGGGCGATCACGTAATCGAGTTCTGGCGGGAACGACGTATCGAAGGTAGAAGCGGGCAGCGGTTCCCGGTTTGCGACCTTGAAGCACACCGTGGTGGCGCTGTTGCCCTGAAACGGGCGATGCCCGGTGAGCATTGCGTACAGGATGACGCCCAGAGAAAACAGATCGGAGCGGCCGTCGAGCTCCTGTCCCTCGAGTTGTTCGGGAGACATGTAAGCGGGAGTTCCCAGGACATGTCCGGGAACCGTCATCAGAGCCAGATTGAGCTTGGCAATACCGAAGTCGGTGATTTTGGCATGCCCGTCTTCAGTTACCAGGATGTTGGCGGGCTTAATATCCCTGTGAACGACTCCCTGGGCATGAGCGTAGTCGAGGGCTTCGGCCAAGTCCTGGGCTAACTGGAGAGCGGTTTTCAGGGGCATTCTTCCCTGCTGGCCACCCAGCAAATTATTGAGCGATTCGCCTGCAACATACTCCATGACAATGTAGGGCGTGTGGGTGGAGGGGTCCTCGCCTACGTCGTAGATGGTGACGATGCCGGGATGAGACAGGCGGCCGGCCGCGCGGGCCTCAAGGAAGAATCGCTTGCGATACTCGAGTTCCTCTTCGGTGCCCTGATTGAGCAAGGAGATGGTCTTGACGGCGACGAGGCGGTCGATCTGGGGGTCGCGTGCCTTATACACCAATCCCATGGCGCCGCGTCCGAGTTCGGCCAGCACCTGATAGCGACCAAAATGCGTAACTTTCCGAGAGTCCATGCGCCGCTGTTTGGGGGAAGCCTCACGATAGCGTAGCTCTGCCGCGGGGATTTGCAACCGTTTGGACGAACAACCGAAGTCACCGAAGTAATACAGGAGTTACTGGATGACTTGATGAAACAGTGGTAATCACCTGCCTTGGCGTGATGGGATGCGCCGAATAGAGTCGATGCGAGGAAGCGGTAAGAACGCTGGAAGTCACCAGGGAGATGCCTCTCCGGACAATTGACACCCTGCCTTGTATGCTGTCCAATTAAAGAGACCCTCTCCACGAAAAACTGGGATGCGGAGCGATCACATGGCTGATGGCGAAGAATTGTCCGAAGTGCACTCGGAGAGCAACACCGGTAAGTGGATCCTGCTGATCCTGGCAGTGCTCTACGTAGCCGGGTCTCTGTTTCTTCTGTTTGGTATGAGAAACCGGCTCGACAAACTCAGCAAAGACCAGGAAGCAAGCCAGGCACAAATTGAGCAGCTTGGAAAGCGCATGCAGGCGGCCGAAGCCGATGCCGAGACCCTGGCGCAGCAGGTCGGAATCACGAAGAAAGAACTGACGCGGCGATCGGCCGAGTTAATGCAGGCGCAGCGGGCTGCCGAGTCCCGTCTAGCGGCGCAGCAGAAGGAACAGATCAGCCAAGTCAGCGGAGAAGTAGCGGGGGTGAAAACCGATGTTGGCGGGGTCAGAACCGATGTGGAAAAGACCCGGTCAGAACTGGAAGCCACCCGCGCCAGGCTGGAGAGCACGATTGGTGATCTGGGAGTACAAAGCGGGCTGATCGCGCATACCAGGGATGACCTCGAGATCCTGAAGCACAAAGGGGACCGCAATTATTACGAGTTCACCTTGCTCAAGGGCGCAAAGCCGCAGGCTATTTCAACGGTTAGTTTGCAGCTCAAGAAAGTGGATACCAAGCGCGGCAAATTCACGCTCAACGTGACAGCGGATGACCGGACGATCGAAAAGAAAGACCGGAACGTCAGCGAGCCGATCCAGTTTTACACCGGGCGCGATCACATGCTGTATGAGCTGGTAGTGTGGTCGGTGGACAAGAATAAGGCCACGGGATATCTGAGTGTGCCGAAGAATGCGCCCATACCAGTGACTCCTTCGCAATAAAGAATGCTAGCGTCCAGCGGTCATGCCCTCCTTGAAATCGCGCTGCGCACGGCGGTGGTATATGCCGTCGTACTGCTCGGGGTTCGTCTCAGCGGGAAGCGCGAAGTCGGACAAATGACGCCGTTCGATCTGACGCTGCTGTTGCTGATCAGCAACGGGGTGCAGAATGCGATGACAGGCCCTGACACTTCGCTGCTGGGCGGAGTGGTGGCAGCGGCGACTCTGCTGGTTTTGAACTACATTGTGGCGGAGTTCTCCGGGGTGAACCGGCGGTTCCGGAAATTCGTCCAAGGCCAGCCGAGCCTGCTGGTGCATGATGGGAAAGTGATCGAGTCCCACATGGCCAAGGAGCACGTCAGTATGGACGAGTTGCAACGGGCACTGCGTGAGCACGGGCTGGCGAGTTATCACGAGGTGGCCCTGGGTGTACTGGAAGTGGATGGATCGATCAGCTTCCTGAAATACGACGAGATCAAGCCCGAGGCCACCACCCACCTAGCGCGTAGAAAAATTCTGCAAAAACATCAGTAGCTATTTGCTGAGCACCAAGGGAACCGGCTGATCATAAGGCCAGATGGTGACCTTGAGCGACTTGCGGCTGGAGAACACGTCGTTGGTCACGGGAAAGCTGACGATGATGGTGCCGGTTTTGGTGGCGCCGGGTGGAATCTTGTCCTCGGGAGTGAGGGGCTTTTGTGCGTGCTCCTTGAGCGCGGGAAACGCCTGGTAGTAGCGGTCAAAATCGGCGACCGAAGCGGCGTCGTCGCTGTAAGTGCCGCTACTGGTCTCAAGGTCCGCCTTCATGGTGTGAATGTAGAAAGGCTTGTCGCCGTTGTTCTGAAATGTAACCGTAACCGCGACGAGCACAGAGCCCTGGTTTGGAATTTCGACCGCAGTGATGTCGTCCACCGATCCTGACGCCGAAGTGTGCGCCTTATTCAGGAAGGCAAGCGCTCCAATCACCAGGAGAATGGCTGCAACGCAAATGGCAAGAATTTTTGTGGGAGGCAGGTTTTTCTTTGCAGTGCCGAACTCCTCCCCGATATCGAAAGGAATTTGCGGGGATGGCGCCGGCTCAGCCACAGGCTCTGGTGGAGGGGCAGGAGGAACAGACCGCGTTTCATCTGGCATAAGGACCTCGATTGCGACCCATTCTATCTTCTTCGGGCTTCCTTGATCACCATGAGTGCTTCATGGCCCTGGCGAATTCCAGGGCAGGGAGGGTATTCAGCACGTCTTGTTTGCTGAGCCATGCGCGACGCGCCTGGAGAATGCCGTATTTGATCTTGTCCATGTGAGAGGTGTGATGAGAATCGGTGTTGATCACGATCTTCACTCCGTATTGCCTGGCCAGCCGCAGGTGACGATCGCAGAGATCGAGGCGGTCAGGGTAGGCATTGAGTTCCATCGCGACTTTGTGCTGGGCAGCGGCCTTGAACACGGCATCTATGTCGTACTGGTAGGCGTCGCGCCGCAGTAGCAGGCGGCCGGTGGGGTGACCGATGAACGAGGTGTTCGGATTCTCGATGGCGCGGAGGAGCCGGGAAGTCATTTCAATCGGGGTCTGGTTCATGTGCGAGTGAACGCTGGCGATGACCAGGTCCATCTGTTCAAGGACGGAGTCGGAGAGGTCAAGCGCGCCATCGGCCAGGATGTCGACCTCGATACCGGCGAAGACTCGGATGCCGTCAACTTTGTCGTTTGCAGCGCGAATGCGCTCGATGTGTTGCAGGGCACGGGCATCATCCAGACCATTCGCGAAGGCGAGGTTCTTGGAGTGGTCGGTAATGGCCATGTACTCGTAGCCGCGGGCCTTCGCCGCTTCGGCCATCTCTTCGATGGTATTGCGGCCATCGGTTTCGACGGTGTGCATGTGCACGTCGCCGCGGATGTCCTGCTGGGTGATGAGCGCAGGCAGAGAATGATTCTCGGCAGCATCAATTTCGCCGGCGTTCTCGCGAAGCTCCGGAGGAATGTAGTCGAGTTTCAACTTGGCGTAAATTTCGGCTTCGGTCCTGCCAGCCACGGGCTTTCCGTCATCAAGACTGGCGAGACTGTACTCGCTGAGCGTGTATCCCATCTTGAGGGCGCGCTGGCGAAGGGCGACGTTGTGGTTCTTGGAGCCGGTGAAGTACTGCATGGCTGCGCCGAATGAAACGGGCGAAAGGAAGCGGACATCCACCTGCATGCCGCCGCGCATGCGGAAGCTGACCTTATTGTCGCCGCGGGCAATGATCTCCATCAGGCCGGGGAGCTTGATGATGTGGTCAATGCAGGCTTCGCGTTCGGCGTCGGCGATGCACGCATTTCCGGTGACCAGGATGTCGAGGTCGCCGACCGTTTCGCGACCGCGCCGCAGCGAGCCTGCCGGCGTGACATTTTCAATTCCCGAGATGCTGCTGAGGTGGTCGGCGATTTTCTGGGCCTGGATCTCGGCGGTATCGAGCAGGAAGCGGCCGGCAACGCGGCGGTAATCCTCAATCGCTTTAAGGAGCTTCTGCTCCTGCTTTTCCCCCATTCGAGGCAGGGTTCGAATCTTGCCCTCGCGGGCGAGCTTTTCGAGTCCTTCGACATCGCAGACCTGAAAGGCGCTCCAGATCAGGGCGATGGTCTTGGGGCCAAGCCCCTGGATTTTGAGCAGATCCAGCATCGTAGGGCGATATTTCTTGAGCATCTCGGCATGCAGGCCAAGCCGTCCCTCTTTAAGCATTTCTTGAAGGTTGGCCAGCATGCCCTTGCCGATGCCGGGGATTGCGAGTACCTGCTTGGGCTCACTAATGATCTCGGAAATCTGCTGCGGCTGGGCCTCGATGGCCTCGGCGGCATTGCGATAGGACCGGATGCGGAAGGAGTCCGCGCCGTCAATTTCGAGCAGGTCGGCAGTTTCGTACAAGATGCCGGCAATGGCCTTGTTATCCATCTCGTGAAAGATTAACAAACTTGGGCAGGGAGGTAGCAGGAGTACTCGTGCGCCGGTGAGTTCGGACCGGCGCACCGCGCGGAACTAGGAGTTGAGAGATGAAAGCTACGCAGGCTTGCTTACGTTGGCTGCTTGCGGTCCTTTCTGGCCCTGGATGATCTCGAATTCCACAGTGTCGCCTTCCTGCAGGCTCTTATAGCCTTCGGAGCTGATGGCGCTGTAGTGAACGAACACATCGGGACCACCTTCACGCCCGATGAACCCGTAACCTTTAGCGTTGTTAAACCACTTGACGGTACCTTTCAAACGTTCCACTTACGCCCCCTCGGCACGCCTCGGACGGGAGGACGTGCCTGTCATCTTGTTTGACATTGTGATGCGAGGAATAAGGGCTGTCAACACATACAACACTGTATCCATGAGGGTTTAGCAACCCTGGCTGTGGAACCAGAGTACGGCGGCCAAGGTCTTGGCGTCGCGAATCTGGCCTGAGAGGGTCATTTTGATCGCGGCGGAGAGAGGCACAAGTTTCTGTTCGATCTTCTCATCCGCTTCGGGCTGTGCGACCCCCGGGCGAAGCTGGCGAGCCAAGTAGACGGCCATGTATTCATCGAGAAAGCCGGGGCTGACGTAAAACTTGAGTATGCGCCGCCAACTTTTGGCGGTGAAGCCCGTTTCTTCCAGCAGTTCGCGCTTGGCGGCGGCCATCTCGCGCTCGCCTTCATCAATACGGCCGGCGGGAAGTTCCCAGAGGTAATCGCCGACCGCATGACGATACTGGCGTTCGAGGAGAATGTGCGGTTCTGGTCTGCTGTCGTCAACGGCGAGAATCACGACGGAACCGGTGTGACGGACGACGTCACGGCGCGCTTTGATGCCTCCGGGTTCGATCACCTGGTCAGAGCTAACCCAGAAAACCGGGCCCTCGTAGACTTTGCGTGAAGAGACGATTTTGGCGATGGGCTTTTTGGGGCGAGTCTTAGGCATGAGGAAAACTATATACGCTCGACCGGTTGGGGAGGTCTGCGCGGGCATGTCCGTGTGGGTGTGGGGGGGAGGAGAACATCGCGTCGGGACGGCGGCGGTGCGGGCCTGCTATGCTGCGGGCGTGAAGGGCAAACCTACGATTGCGATCATCGGTGCGGGAAGGTTGGGAACCGCGTTAGGGGTAGAACTGAAAGAGGCTGGTTATAAGGTGCAGGAGATTCTTGCGGGTCCGAGTAGCAGCTCGCAACGGAAAGCAGAAACCTTGGCGCGCCGGATCGGTGCAAGAGTCCTCGGCGGGCAAGGAGCGCAATTGAAGTCCGACCTGCTTTGGCTGTGTGTGCCGGACCGGCAAATCTCGCCCATGGCCCGAGACCTTGCGCAGCGGCAGGGCTGGGAGGGCAAAATTGCATTTCATTCCAGTGGAGCCTTGCCAAGTGATGAATTGGAAAGCTTGAAACTGGCGGGTGCCTCAGTGGCGGCAGTGCATCCGTTCATGACGTTCGTTGCCGGGGAGGCACCAGAGCTGGACGGGGTTCCGTTCGGAATCGAGGGCGATCAGGAGGCATTGGCCGCGGCCGGGAGAATTGTGCGCTCGCTGGGCGGTGCAACTTTCCCGGTCAAGAAGCAAAACAAGGCCGCGTACCACGCATGGGGAGGGTTTGCATCGCCCCTTCTGGTGGCCTTGCTGATGACGGGAGAGCAGGTGGCGAGCACGGCCGGCATTTCGGCGATCGAAGCCCGAAAGAAGATGATGCCTATTATCCGGCAAACTGTGGACAACTACGAGAAATTAGGACCGGAAGGTGCGTTCACGGGGCCGCTGGTGCGGGGAGATGCTGAAGTGGTGCGGCGACACCTGGCGCTGCTCAGGAAAGCTCCCGCCGCCAGGGAGGTGTATCTCGCGCTTGCTCGATCGGCGCTGAAGCGGCTAAAGGTGCGGAATCGAGGAGAACTCGAGCAGGCATTGCAAAGCTGATCAAGCAAGCAGATCGGAACAGGAGGCGACGCAGGCATCGGCGCCTGAGAGTTCGTGGGCCTTGTAGACCCCGGTGCAGACGGCGATGATCTGCGCACCGGCAGAGCGGGCGGCACGGATATCCTCGGGAGTGTCGCCAATAAAACAGACAGTCGCCTGCTCGCCGGCGCGAGAACGAGCCTCGCTGACAGCACGCCGGAAGATGTCGGAACGAAACTCGTCGCGGTCGCTGAAGCAGCCAAACTGGAAGTAGTGCCGGAGCCTTGCGGCTTCGACTTTCTTCCAACCCACGCTTTCAAGGTTTCCTGAAGCCACGCCGAGCAGCTTGCCGGCAGCATGGAGCCTGGCCAGAACCTCTGGGATGGCGCAGCAGACCTCGGTCACCAAGTGCGTGGCATTTTCGCTGACATGGCGGCGGACGATTTCCAGGGCGGCAGGCAGTTTCTGATCGAAGACGCCATTGGAGATGCCCGCTCGCTCCAGGGCGGCGCGCAGGATGCCGAGGTCGGTCTTGCCGTGGTAGCTGATGCCGGCGATGGTGGTATCCACTCCGTAGACTTCAAGCATGGCGCGATTGAGAGCGTTCCAGTGCACGAGGTCGCGGGTATTGAGCAGGGTCCCGTCAATGTCAAACAGATAGACGTCGGCATTCATCCAGCGGAAAGTATCTGTACTCGGCGAGAGTTCAGGCATGTTCACGCAACATCACGCGCTCGATTTTGGCGGCGCGGCCGGTGTTGTTGTCGCAATCGACGACGACGGCGCAGAGGCGAACGTCGCCGCTGGCGGGTTCGAAACGGACGGGCATGTTGCTTAGAAACTTGTTCACGACCAGTTCACGCTTTACACCGATCACGCCGTCATAAGGTCCAGTCATACCGACGTCGGTGATAAATGCAGTGCCGGAGGGTAGGACGAGCTCGTCCGCGGTGGGCACGTGGGTGTGAGTTCCGACGACAGCGGTGACCCGTCCATCGAGATACCAGCCGAGCGCGATTTTTTCCGAAGTGGCTTCGGCGTGAAAATCAACGAAGACGATCTTGGCGGTAATTGCACTGAGCAGTTGATCGGCGCCGCGGAACGGATCGTCGTTGGAGCCCATGAAAACCCGGCCCTGCAGGTTGATAACGGCGTATGGCGTGCCGTTCTTCGCGCCCTGGTACACGCCCCAGCCCGGCATTCCTGCCGGATAATTGGCGGGGCGCAGAACGCGGCGCGCAGGACTGTGCTCGTTGCCGTCGGCCATCTCGAAGTAATCAATGATCTCGCGCTTGTCCCAGATATGGTTGCCGGTAGTGACGACGTCTACGCCAAGGTCGAAGAGTTCCTCGGCGAGCGGAGGGGTGATGCCGAAGCCGGCAGCTGCGTTCTCGCCATTGGCAATGATCAGATCGGGAGCGAATTGCCGTGTCAACTCGGGCAGGCGCTCTCTGACGATCAGGCGCCCAGGGCGACCGAAAATATCTCCGATGAAAAGAATGCGCACTCTAAAGTCTCAGTTGTCACTACCAGTCTGCCAAGTAGTGTCGAACTTTTGATGGTAACACGCATCGCGGAGCCAACCAGAATGGCGGAAACCTAATCTCAGAGGCGCTTGGGAGAGCTGCCGGATGGGCCGAAGTGTGTCGAAAACAAGATGGCTTCGCATGCTGGCAGTCGTTACAGCCCTGGTGGCGGTAGCAGTTGGTATTGGGATCCTGGCTCTCAACAAGTATTTCGCCCCGTTGTTGCGCAAACAGGCCATCGCCATGCTCAGCGACCGTTTTTCGAGCGAGGTGGAAATCGAGGATTTCCATGCGTCGCTTTTCCAGTTGCAAGTCTGGGGAGGAGGCGTGGTCTTCCGCCATCACGGGCGCAGAGATGTACCTCCGCTGTTCACCATCGGCAAGTTTTTTGGGGACGTAGATTTGCTGGACGTATTCGGATTGAAGTGGCGCATCCGAAAGGTGAAGCTGGACGGGCTCATTATTCACGTTCCGCCGCGAGACAAGCGGCAATTCGGCAATACGAAGATACGCGGACACGAAATTCCAGCGGCTGTGGATGAGCTGATCTGCGATAACGCGCAACTGGTGTTGATCCCGAGCAATCCCGGGAAAGAGCCCCATGTTTTCGAGATTCATCACCTGATCATGAACGAGGTTGGGCTGGGTCGAGCCGCCAGGTTCCAAACAACGCTCACCAACCCGACGCCGCCGGGCGAAATTCATGCCGTCGGACAATTCGGTCCGTGGCAGAAGGACCAGCCGAGCACTACCCCGGTGAAGGCGAGCTACTCGTTTGCGAATGCGGACCTGGGAGTGTTCAAGGGCATCTCGGGAATTCTTTCCTCAAGCGGCGAGTTCGGCGGCCCGCTGGATGAACTGGATGTGAAGGGGCAGACCACCACTCCCGATTTCGAAGTCATGATTGGTGGCCACAAAATGGCGCTAACGACGGACTTTCACGCGACCGTGGACGGATCGAATGGCGACACGCTGCTGCACCCGGTGGTTGCGAAGTTCCTCAACTCCACCTTGACTGCGAATGGCGGCATTGTGAAGTCGCCGAAGGGAAAGGGAAAGGTCATACAACTGGAGGTCGAGGCGGTGGCGGCGCGCCTGGAGGACATCCTGGCACTGGCGGTGAAGGCGGCCAAGCCGCCAATGACTGGGGTGATCAACTTGAAGACGAAATTCGTGCTGCTGCCGGGGAAAGGCGATATCAGCGAGCGGCTCGCGCTGGATGGGCGGTTTGCCATCGATCGCGGACGTTTCACCGAAACGAAGGTGGATGCGAAGATCCGCAACCTGAGCCGGCGTGCTCAAGGCAAACTGGATGAAGAAGGCGCCGGGAGCGACGTGACGAAGCTCAGCGGTGTTTTCACCCTGGACGACGGCATCGTGCGCTTCCGCGAATTGACCTTCGAGGTGGAGGGGGCAAAAGTCGAATTGCATGGAACGTTCGTCCTGACCAGCGAGACTTTTAATATGCATGGGAAAGCGCACCTGCAAGCCAAGTTATCGCAGATGACCACGGGAGTGAAATCGCTGGTGCTGAAAGCGGTGGACCCTTTTTTCCGCAAAGACGGTGAAACCCAACTCCCGATCAAGGTGACAGGCACGCGCGAACACCCATCTTTTGGTTTGGATCTGTAGACCTAATTCCGCAACTCGGCTGTCCGCAGAAAATCGTAATTGCCTGACGGATTCAGGGAGATGTTTCCGACCCGGCGGGTGTGGACCACGACATTATCGAAGTACCAGAGATTGATGTAGGGAAGGTCTTCGGCCAGGATCTGCTGGATTCTCGCGTACAACGCCTTGCGCGCGTTCTGGTCGAGTTGGGTGCGAGCCTCCTGGATCAGGCGATCGACTTCCGGGTTGGAATAGTAACCACGATTGGCTCCGTGAGGAGGAAACTTATCGGAGTCGAAGACGTACTCAAAAATGTCCGGATCTTCGTTACCGCCGATCCAGCGCAGGGAATAGAACTGAAAGGCGCCATGAGTCACATCGGAAAAGAAAGAGGCGAATTCAAAGGTGCGGATATCGAGGATGACGCCGACATCCCGTAATTGCTGCTGTAACACCGCGGAGAGCAAGCGCGTGCTTTCCTCGGTGGAGGTCTTCATGGTGATATGAAACCTGGCTCCGTTCACCAGCGGATATCCGGCTTGATCGAGTAACTGGCGGGCACGTTCCGGGTCGTGCTCGTAGTGAGTCACGTTCCCGTTGTAGGCCCAGCTCTCGGGAGGAAGAACACTGTCGGCGGGACGGGCAAAGCCGCGACCGAGGTACTCGAGAATGGGGCGGCGATCGATGGCGTAGGCCAAAGCGCGGCGGACACGGGGGTCTTTGAGTATCGGGTCGCGGGTATTAAACGCCATGTAACTCAGCACCGTGCCGGGAGCGCGCTGCACTACGAGATCGGTTTTCTTTTCCAGGGCAAGGACGGTATCGAAGGTGAGCGCGTTACTGGCCACGTCAGCGCTGCCTTTGCGAAGCTCCAGCGCGCGAGTGGTGGAATCGGGAACCACTGCAAACCTGACGTTCTTTACTCTTGCTTTATCGCCCCAATAGTCATCGTTGCGAGTGATGGTGACCTGCTTATCCTGCTCGGCGCTGACAAAACGAAACGGTCCCGAGCCGATGGGGTTGCGGCTGATTTCGTCGAGGCTGCCGTAGGGAACAATGCCCATGGCGCCATCAGAGAGATTCCATAGTAGGGTGACGAAGGGTTGCTTGAGGCGAAAGATTACGGTGTAGTCGTCGGGGGCGTCCACGCGTTCGACGAAGCGGTAGGCAGCGGCACGGGTGCTGCGAATCTTGCCTTCAAGAAGAGAGTCGAAGGTCCACTTTACGTCGCGCGAGGTAAGGGGGCGGCCATCGTGAAACTTCACTCCATGATGAAGGTGAAAGATGTAAGTCAGCGGATCGGGAATTTCCCAGCTCTCAGCGAGGGCCGGTATGACGTTGAGGTGCTGGTCGCGATCGAGCAAGTCATCGAAGATCAAGGAATCGATTCGTTCCGATTGCGCGTCGATCCCAACCCGCGGATCCAGATTGGTAGGACTGCTTTCGATAATCATGACCAGGGTGTCGCGGTCGGGCTTGCCGCCGCAGGCACACAGAAGAAGCGAAAGTCCGCCAACCATTGCCAGGGCGAGTTGCCTCACAGGCGGTTTCCTAGACATAGGAAACCTTGCCCAGAATGACGGCCCGCTTGGCCCCTGTGGCCGAGGGAATATTGGAAGGCAAACGGTTCCAAGTCTGGTAGGCAAGGAGGGCGAAGGCGACGGCCTCCTTGGCTTCGGAGGGAATACCGAACTCGTCGGAGGTGCGGAGGCGCAAGCCGAGAGGGGCGAGTTCCGCGGCCAGCATTTGAAGCAGAGTTGGATTGCGGGCGCCGCCGCCGGAAACCACGAATTCGCCGTAGTCCTTGCGGCGCTGAATCACGAAGCGTTGTAAGGAGCTGGCAATGGAGCGAACGGTCAGGGCAGTGGCGGTGGCGACAATGTCCGCGGGCTTGGCGTCGGAACAGCGGCGTAGGAATTCAGAGAAGAAATTCGCCCCAAACTCCTCGCGTCCCGCCGTTTTCGGGGGAGGCTGAAGGAAGAATGGCTCGCGCAGGATGCTGGCCAGCACGTGTTCGAGAACCGTTCCGGACGCAGCGATGCGCCCGTCTTTATCGAAGGGCTTGCGGAAGAGCCGTTCGGTGACGGCGTCAATCACCATGTTTCCCGGACCGGTATCGAAGGCACGCACCCGGGTGGCCGGAGCATTGGCGGGAATGGCGGTGAGGTTCCCGATGCCACCGATGTTCTGGACGATGCGGCCGATACGCTTGTCGCGGTACAGCAGGTAGTCGAGGAAGGGAACGAGCGGAGCGCCTTTACCCTGCGCGGCCATGTCGGCGGGACGGAAGTCGGAGACGACGGGCACTCCCAGGCGTTGAGCCACGAGCGATCCATCTCCGATCTGCCAGGTGACAGCGATCGAGTGGCCGAGAAAATCGGCTGAGGTTCCCTGGTGATAAAGCGTTTGGCCGTGACAGCCTACGAGATCAAGGGTTTTGCGAAAGCGGCGCCGGGTTTTGTCCACAGCGTCGGCATAGAGTTCAGCCAGAAGAAAATTAAGCCGCGCCAGTTGGGCGACCGAGGTGCTGGCGGCGTTCATAGATGCGAGCACGATACGGCGAACATCCGCCGGGTATGGGTATTCCGCGTGGCCAAGAAGCTGGAGTTTCGGGTGGCGAGGCTGGCCGGAAATCCGAACCAGCGCCACATTGATGCCATCGGCGGATGTGCCGCTCATCACGCCGGCCACGATCATGCCGGTTCCTGCCGCAACATGGATTGCAGGCGGACCTGTTCGCTGAATTCCCAGAGCTGGCGCGAAAGACGGTCGATCTTGTTGCGCGCGGGGGGAGGGAGTCGCCGCTTCAGGAAGGTGGACTTCTTCTTAAAGGCCAAGATTCTGGCCGAAGACTCGACGACGCGGGCGGCAAATTTGCGATCTTTTTCAGCTTCCCTGATCAGTTCTTCGTAGGCCGACTGGATGTAATCAGCGCGATGGCAGATCAGGCAGAGATCACCGCCGGCGCGAATGTGTTCGACGGCGGCGCGTTCAATGGGTGCGGCGGCGAGCACGCCTCCCATTTCGAGGTCGTCAGAGATGATCAACCCGCGGTAGTGAATTTCCTTGCGCAGGACGTCGGTGATCCATTTGCGCGAGAGCGAGGCTGGCGTGCGGTCGCGGGTGACAGAGGGATAATTCGCGTGTCCAACCAGCACCATGGGGAGTTCGCGGCGCATGGTGCGGTAGGGGTAAAGATCTTCCGCCCACAGCCTCTTGAAAGTTTTCTGGACAGAGGGGAGTTCGTGGTGGGTATCGAGATTGGCTTCGCCGAGTCCGGGAAAATGCTTGGCTGCGCCCAGCACTCCCGAGGAAGCAAGGCCGGCGAGGAATGCGCGAGCGTAGGCGACAGCCTGCTTCGGGTCAGCTGAGACCGAGCGAGAGCCCATCACGGTGCGGGAGCTTTCAAAAGCAAGATCCACCACGGGCGCAAGATCGGTATTGAAGCCGACGGCGCGGCATGATTCGCCAATGAGCTTGCCATGCTTGCGAAAGAGCTTTCGGTCGCCGGCAGAAAAGACGTCGGCGGCGGAAGGCGCGGGAGCGATCACGTTCTTGAGGCGGTCTACGCGCCCACCTTCCATGTCAACACAGTGAAACATGGGAGTCGCAACGCAGCTTTGGCACTCCTTGAGCAGAGTGTGAGTTTGAATCGCGGTCGCGATGTTGCGCGCAAACAAGATGGCGCCGGCAGGCTGCAAGCGGGAAAGCAGGTCGCGGAGCTCCGAGGTCATCTCGGTACCGTCGAAGCCGACGATCAGAAGTTGTCCGACCTGGGCAGCAAGATCTTGCGTGGATTTCTTCAGCATGCTGGGGTGAAAGTCAGTTTACCTGTTTCTTCAGCTCCGCGAGAAGGTTCAGGGCCTCGAGCGGGGTGAGGCGGTCCAGGTCGAGTTCACGAAGGCGCTCCAGCACAGGCTGCGATAGGGGAGTGAAGATGGTGAGTTGCGCCGGAGGGCGCGGCCTGGACTCGTCGCTGGCAAGCTGGTCGGTCAGGCGCTGTTCAGCAGCTTCATGCTCGGCGAGAACTTCGCGGGCGCGGTCTACAACCTCGCTGGGCAGGCCTGCGAGTTTGGCCACTTCGATGCCATAACTGCGATCGGCTGCGCCGGACTCGACTTTACGCAAGAATACGATGCCTCCGCCGGTTTCTTTCACCGAGACGTGATAGTTCTTGACACCGGAGAGACGGTCGGCGAGTTCGGTGAGCTCAAAGTAGTGGGTCGCAAACAGAGTTTTGGCGCGGGTACGGGCATGAATGTATTCGACCGCGGCCCAGGCAATGGCAAGCCCGTCGTAGGTGGAAGTGCCGCGGCCGACTTCGTCGAGCAGGATCAGAGAGCTTGGCGTGGCAGTGTGAAGGATGGCGGCCGTTTCCGTCATTTCCACCATAAAGGTGGAGCGGCCGCGCGCGACGTTATCGCTGGCGCCGATGCGAGTGAAAACCCGATCCACAATGCCGAGCCGAGCGGAGCGGGCGGGCACGAACGATCCCATCTGCGCGAGGATAACGGTAAGCGCGGCCTGGCGGAGGTAGGTGGATTTCCCACCCATATTTGGGCCGGTGATGATAAGCACGGTGTGCGTCGTGCTGTTGAGGAACAGGTCGTTGGGAACGAAGCGGTCGCCTCCGGCGGCGTCGAACTGCTCGATGATGGGATGACGGCCTTCCACAATTTCAAAGTCGCCCGAATCGTCAAAGCTGGGCCGGCAATAATTTCTGAGGGCCGCATTATGGGCGAGGCAGGCCAGGGTGTCGATCTCAGCCAGGGCGAGAGCAGTCTGGCGAATACGCCTGGCTTCGCCTGCGATTGCGGAACGCAACTCGGCAAACAGGCGTCGTTCGATCTCTACGATCTTTTCCTGGGCGTCGAGAATCTTGGATTCGTATTCCTTCAGCTCCGGGGTCGTGAAGCGCTCGGCGGCGACCAGGGTCTGCTTGCGCTCGTAATCGGCAGGAACCAGGTGCAGGTTCGGCTTGGAGACTTCGAGGTAGTAGCCGAAAACGGAGTTGAACTTGATCTTGAGCGAGGAAATTTCAGTGCGCTGCCGCTCGCGCTGCTCGATGCGCGCCAGGTGCTGCTTGCTGTTGCGGCTCAAGTCGCGCAACTCGTCGAGCTCGGGGTTGACCCCGTCCTGGATCACGCCGCCATCGTTGAGCGAAATGGGAGGCTCGGGAACGACGGTGCGGTCGATACGGCTGCGCAGGTCGGACATCTCGTCAACATTGCCGTGCAAGGTTTTCGTCCGCTGCGTATCGAATTGTGCCAGGGCAGCACGCGCCGCAGGGATTTTGGAAAGGGAAGAGGCGAGGGCGAGGATATCTCGCGGGTTCGCTGTTTCGAGCGTGACGCGGCTCAACAGGCGTTCAAGATCAAGGATGCCTTCGAGAGCGCGGCGGAGTTCTTCGCGAGCGACAGTCTTTTGCAGCAATGCGGCAACGGCATCGAGCCGGGCATTGATCTCCGCCAAATCGATCGAAGGCCGGAGCATCCAGGAACGCAGCAGGCGCTTGCCCATCGGAGTGACCGTCGAATCCATACAGCGGAACAGCGTCACGGCGGAATCGGCGCCGGCGAACAAGGGCTCGATCAGTTCGAGGTTGCGGACCGAAACCGCATCAAGCACCAGGCAATTCTGCCGCTCATAGAAGCCGATGCGGTCCACGTGATCCAGGGTCCCGCGCTGGGTGGAGCGTACGTAGTACAGGATGGCCCCTGCAGCCGAACTGGCGGCCGGTTTGCCCGA
Source organism: Terriglobales bacterium (assembly GCA_035652095.1). Taxonomy (GTDB): domain Bacteria; phylum Acidobacteriota; class Terriglobia; order Terriglobales; family Acidobacteriaceae; genus DASREM01. Next base: position 87,255 of record DASREM010000028.1, read on the forward strand.
GAGACCAAAACCCTCCAGGGATAGCACTCCGAAGTGATTTTCGAGGAGCGGGATAGCGTGATCGGGGGCAAAGATCCAGTCCTCGAGAGGAGTCTCGGCGAAGCCGTCGGGACCCAGCGTAGCCGGCTTCTGTGAATTCAGTTTTGTCCGCTCGAATAGCGGGGCGGACGAGGCGTAAAGCAACTCCTTGGGCCGCAGTTGCTGAATTTCATCCTGAATGCGGCGGGTGGCATTCTCGCCGTGGAATTCAGTGGCGCGGAATTCACCGGTGGACAGATCGAGGGCAGCAAATCCCACGTGATCGCCGATGTGGGCTATGGCAGCCAGGAAGTTGTTTTCTTCCGAGCTCAGGCTGGAATCGGCGGCAGTGCCTGGCGTAACGACGCGAGTCACTTCGCGGCGGACCAACTTCTTTGCGAGTTGTGGGTTTTCCATCTGCTCGCAGATAGCAACCTTGAAACCCTTGCGGATGAGTTTGGAAATGTAACCTTCCGCCGCGTGATAAGGAACGCCACACATGGGAACGGCAATGCCTTTTTCCTTGTTGCGAGAGGTGAGGGTAATCTGCAGCTCACGGGCAGCGAGGACGGCATCGTCGAAGAAGAGCTCGTAGAAGTCGCCTAAACGAAAGAACAGCAACGCGGTGGGATGTTCTTTCTTAATGGCGGCATATTGCCGCATCAAGGGCGTGGACGGCTCGTTCATTTCGGGAAACTTCGTGGGCGGATTATAACAAAGCGCAACCAGAGGGCCGGCGGCAGAAATCCTAGTTGACGCGGAGTCGGTGCAGTGTTTTCCTACCTGCATGGAACTCCGGAAAGATCCGATCACACGATCGTGGGTCATCACCGGTGACGACGTGCCGGACGGCGTACGAGCAGAAGGGCGATGCCTGTTTTGTCCGGATACGTCGGGAGGGCCGCAGGTGGTTTCCAGCATGCCGGGCAGCGAGGGAGCACCCTGGGGAGCGCGAGCGCTGGTGCATCCGGCGCCGCTTTACCGTATCGAGGGAGAGCCGGGGCGTCGCGCCGATGGGCTTTACGACCGTATGCATTCGGTTGGAGCGCACGAGGTGCTGCTGGAGAATCCACGTCATGAGCGACAGCTGTGGAATGCTTCAGACGCCGAAATCGGGCAATTTCTGTCGCTGGCTGCGCAACGCATCTACGATTTGAAGCGCGATTCGCGGTTGAAGTACGTCAGCATCTTCAAGAATCATGGTCCCAATGCGGGACAGGAATTCGAACACCCTAACTCACAGTTGACCGCGACTATTTTCGTTCCGCGTCGGGTGCTCTACGAACTTCGTGCGGGACGGGATTACTACACGCAGAAAGAACGTTGCGTGTTCTGTGACATCATTTCTCAAGAGGAAGCCCAGGGACATCGGGTCCTGGAATCGCGCGGTGAGGTAATCGCGCTGTGTCCGTATGCGCCACGCGTACCGTATGAAACCTGGATCCTGCCGCGGACGCATGAAGCGGCCTTTGAGCGGTTTGTCATGGGACGAGCGGCATGGGTGCGGGACCTGGCCGCGCTATTGCGTCGCACGCTGCAGAGGATCCGCACCATCACCGAGGAGTTCCACCTGGTGCTGCACACCTCGCCCAACACCCTTCATCGCTCAAAAAGCCTGGGGTACTGGAAGACGATCGACGAGGACTACCATTGGCATATCGAGATCCTGCCGATCGTGGCGGCAAGGGCAAAGTCGTACACCTTCAAGGAGGTGTACTATTCGCCGGTCGCATCAGAGACCGCGGTCAAACGGCTGCGGGAAGCGAGAATCGAGCCCTAGATTTCTTCCGGGCAGGGTTCCAGCCCGCCTATAATGCTCGTTTTTCCAGGAGGAAGCTTTGCGGCTCATCTTGTGCATCGTATTTTTCGCATCTCTGGCCAGCGCGCAACAGCAATCCCCTTCGATCAAGCAAAAAGTCCTCTGGGACAAGCTCAACGAAACCGTGAAGGAAGTGGATCGTAGCCTCGACGGAGTCATGGGAGTCGCGGTTGTAGACCTGGGCGACGAGAACTCCAGGATCCTGTTGCGGGCCGACGAGGTCTTTCCCACCGCCAGTTCGATCAAGATCGCGGTCCTGGTGGAGTTGTACCGGCAAGCGCAGAGCGGCAAGCTGAAGTTGGAGGATATCTACACAGTGCAGAGCACGGACCTGGTGCCGGACAGCGAAATCATGGAATCGCTGTCGCCGGGAATCACCAAGGTTACTTTGAGAGACTTGGCGAGCATGATGGTGGTGGCCAGTGATAACAGTGCTACCAATGTGCTGATCGATCGGATCGGCATGGAGAACGTGAACGCGACGTTGCGATCGATGGGGTTCACCCATACCAAGCTGCAACGCAAGATGATGGACTTGAAAGCTGCCAGTGAAGGCCGGGAAAACCTGGCCAGTCCGCGAGAGTTGCTGCAGCTATTGCAGGACGTGTACCAGGGCAAAGTGCTGAACAAGGAGATGACGGCGGAGTTCTTCCAAATGCTCAGCAAACATAAAATAAGCTTCCTGCCGCGAGGGCTTCCTGAAGATTTGAAGATCGCCAACAAACCCGGCGAGCTGGAAGGGGTGCGAAACGACTGCGGCATCGTGTTCGTGCCCAACCGCCCGTATGGTATCTGCGTTATGACCAGTTACCTGAGGAGAGAGCACGACGGGGAAGACGCGATCAGCCGAATCTCGGTGGCTACGTACCAGATGTTTGACCGGCTGGGGCGAGCGTCGGAGTACGGCCGCGTGATATCGCCCGGCAACAGCAGCAAGTGAGTTATGACTATTCGCCGAATGAAGACGTATACCGGAGAACAGGGATACGTGTACCAGTATTACTTCGTGGGGAAGCGGGCGTCATCCCGGGAGGGCGGTCTGGAAAGCGAATATATTTTCGATGTCACCTCGGACCGAAAAACCACTTATGCGGTCAGCATCGTACTACCTGAGAATCTGCTGGCGGACTGGGCGGCGGTCCACGGACGTCAGCTCAACGACGCCGAGCAGTACGGCGCGGTCAAGATGCGGCTGTTTCAGGGGTTCGACGAAATCGAAGACATGATGGCGAACGGCCGCCGGCTGGAGATCGATGCGGCCGTCCTCGAGGCCGCGCTGACGCGATTGGGAGTGGCCTGACCCCGGTATTCAGCTTGTGGTTCCATTGTGATCTGTATCACAACGGCGTGTGACAAGGCCCGCAGCCTGCAATCCGCGCGGCAGTGCAGACTATAATCAACCGTGGGGAATGGGGCGCATCATCCCAAGGGACCTGCGGGGGATTCCTATGTCCATACTTTGGTTGCGAGTGGCGCTGGGCTGTTATGCGGTGGGCCTGATCTATGCCCTGGTAGCGCTGACTCGCACCCGCGAGTTGCTAAGCAAAGTCGTCCTGCATGCCGCTTATCTTGGCATGGTGTTTCATCTGGTGTCGTTGACCGAAGGAGTGGCGCTCTCGGGGCAAGTGACGGTTGCGTCCGTTCATAACTCAATTTCATTACTAGCGTTCCTGATCATGACGGTGTTCATGATCGTCTACGTGGTTTACAAGACGACCTCTCCGGGGATCGTGATATTTCCGCTGGTGTTCCTGCTGACGTTTGTCGCCGCAACCAGAGAACAGCCCTTTCTTCTGACTTCGCCCGGTTTGCATAAAGGTTGGCTGATGGCGCATATCGCGCTGATCTTCACCGGATATGCCGCGTTGTTTCTCAGTTTTGGATCGAGCTTGTTGTACCTGATTCAAGAGCACACGTTGAAATCGAAAAAGGGCGCCGGCATTTTGTCGCGCCTGCCGGCGCTCGAGGTCATTGATGACATTTCGTATCGCTCCCTGCTGTTGGGATTCCCCTTCATGACGGTGGGATTGATTGCCGGAACCGTGGTTGCGGAGGCGACTTATGGCGCGGTGAATGTGTTCGATCCGAAAATTCTGCTGTCCATCCTGATGTGGGCGGTGTACCTGGTCATGTTGTATACACGATGGAATGCGGGGTGGAGAGGACGCCGGGCCGCGTACCTGGCGACGGGGGCGTTTGTGGCGGCGGTGATCGCCTGGGCCGCCAATTACTTCAGCACCATGCACAGGTTCATACAATCATGAATTTCCAGCTCATCGGCGTGAACCACCAGAGTGCGCCGGTGGAGGTGCGCGAGCGCCTGGCCATTACCGAGTCTCGCCTGCCAGAAGCGTTGAAGCAGTTTGCACAGCATCCCGGAGTGGATGAGGGCCTGATCCTGTGCACATGCAACCGCGTGGAGCTGCTTGCGCAAACCAAGAACGGCAGCGCTGACCTGCGCGGTTTCCTGCGCAATTACTTCAGAGTAGAGCCGGCAGAGCTCGATCAGCACCTGTACGAATATCGCGAGCAGGAAGCGATCCGTCATGTTTTTCGGGTGACGTCGAGCCTGGACTCGATGGTGATCGGGGAGCCGCAGATTTTGGGGCAGGTTAAAGAAGCGTATGCGACTGCACGAGCGGTCGGGGCGGTGCACTCGCAACTCGACCTGCTGCTGACGCGAGCGTTTGCGGTGGCGAAACGCGTGCGCACCGAGACCGCCGTAGGTTCGTCCTCGGTGTCAATCGCGTCGGTGGCCGTTGAATTGGCGAAGAAGATATTCGGGTCGTTGAGCGGGAAATCCGTGTACCTGGTAGGCGCCGGGAAAATGAGCGAACTTGCGGCGCGGCACCTGATCGCGCATGGGGCAACGTCGATTTTCGTGGCGAACCGGACCTACGACCGCGCGATTCGACTAGCGCAGAAATTTGACGGCCAGGCGATCGAATTCAGCCGGCTCTACGACACCTGTGATCGCGGCGACATCGTGATTACGTCAACGGGAGCGCCGCACGCGATTTTCCGCAAGGAACACGGCGAACTGTTTCTAAGCCGCCGCAAGAACCGCCCCATGTTCTTTATTGATATCGCCGTGCCGCGGGATGTCGATCCCGGGCTGAACAAGCTGGACGGCATCTTCGTTTACGACATTGACGATTTGCAGCAGGCGGTGTCAGCGCATGTCGCGGACCGAAAGAAAGAGGCGGAGCACGCCGAAGCGATCGTCAACTCGGAAGTGGAGCGTTTCCAGGCGCGGCTCCAGACGCTGGACGTGGTGCCGACCATCGTGTCGCTGCAGGACCACCTTGAGACCATTCGCCAGGCGGAAATCGATCGCGTGCGGGGGCGGCTGGGACCGATGTCTCCGGAGCAGGAACTGGCGATCGAGACCTTGACACGCGGCATTGTGAACAAGATCATGCACACCCCCATCAGCACGCTCAAAACGGCGGCGCGGGACCCGGAAGCGACTACCGTGGTGGATCTAGTGCGGCGTTTGTTCAATCTGCAGGACCGCAAAGCGGCGAAGTCCGGTGGGGAGCATGGAGGCCAGAACTGATGGCCCACTTGCGCATCGGCTCCCGCGGATCACAACTCGCGCTGTGGCAGGCGAACCATATCAGTGCGCTGCTTCGCGAAAAGGGGCACGAAGTCGAAATTGAGATCATAAAGACCACGGGCGACAAGATCACCGATGTGGCGCTGGCGATGGTCGGAACCAAGGGCATGTTTACCAAGGAGATCGAGGAAGCGCTGGTGGAAGGGCGCGTCGATCTGGCGGTGCACAGTCTGAAAGATCTGCCCACCGAACTGGTGCCGGAGTTTGAGATCGCGGCGATCACCAAACGGGAAAACCCGTGCGATGTGTTCTGTTCGCAGAAGTACGGCAGCATCGAGGAATTGCCGCGTGGAGGCAGGGTTGGCACCAGCAGCCTGCGGCGACAGGCGCAACTGAAAGCCTTGCGGCCCGACCTGGTCATTTATCCGCTGAGAGGAAATGTGGACACCCGGCTGCGCAAGCTCGCGGGGGGAGAATACGATGCCATTATCCTGGCTGCGGCAGGATTGAACCGCCTGGGTAAGACCGAACTTGTGAAACAGGTGATCCCCGCGGAAATCATGTGTCCGGCAGCGGGCCAAGGCGCGCTGGGGATCGAGATTCGCGCGGGTGATTCGGCCACTCGCCAGTGCCTCGCGTTTCTGGATGATGCAGCCGCACGCGCAACCACAACATGCGAGCGAGCACTTCTCAACAAGCTGGGTGGAGGTTGTCAGGTCCCGATTGGCGCCTCGGCACAGATGAAAGAAGGACGTTTGCACCTGAATGGAGTAGTGGCTTACCCAGACGGGAGAGAGATTCTGCGCGAGTCGCGAGTGGGCGACGATCCAATTGCCCTGGGAGAGATGGTCGGTGACCTTCTGCTGCGCCGCGGCGGGGACGCGATCCTCGAGGAAGTCTACGGAAATGGCGTGGCATTGCCTCAACAGCCCTGATGAATAAGAGCGGTGGACAACTCCCTCTGAGCGGTACACGGATTCTAGTTGGCCGAGCCAGGCACCAGGCCGGCGCCCTTTCCGAAAACCTGCAGCGGTTAGGGGCCGAGGTGCTGGAGATCCCATTCATCGAAATCCGAAAGCCCAGCACCTATCAGCCATTGGACGATGCTCTGCGAAAGATACGAAGCTACCAGTGGCTGATTCTGACCAGCGTGAATGGAGTGGATGCACTCTGGGAACGGCTGGGAGAAGTGGGAATGTCCTCAAAAGAGTTGCAGCATCTTACGGTGGCCGCAATCGGTCCAGCCACGAAGAAGGCCATCGAGGAGCATGGCTTACCAGTGCACGTGGTTCCGGATAAGTACGTGGCCGAGTCCGTCGTCCAGAGCTTAAGAAACCGGGTTGCCGGCCAGCGCGTGTTGCTGGCGCGCGCGAAGGTGGCTCGCGACGTCATCCCAAGCGAACTGCGAAAGCTAGGCGCGGAAGTAGACGTTGTGGAAGTCTACGAGACCATTGTGCCGGAGGGTTCGAAAGACGAGATCCGCACTGCATTTCTCGATGCGAGGTCCAAGCCAGGCATTGTGGTTTTTACCAGTTCGTCCACAGTGCGGAACTTCATGAGCCTGGTGCAGGAACGGAAATTGCTCGAGGGAGTGCGATTGGCATCAATCGGGCCGGTCACCTCGTCAACCCTGCGCGAACTGGGGTTACGAGTTGATATCGAAGCCGAGCAGTACACCATCCCCGGACTTGTGCAAGCCATCCTCCGAGACTGTGCTCAGGCCTCAAGCTCCAAGTAAACGTTGTCTTTGCCCCACAGGAAGGGAATGCGCGCCATCCAGTATTTTTGCCGGATGAGATTGCGGGCCTCGGCCCAGTCGCTCTGCGGCAAGAGCCTGGCCTTGGCGGAGAACTCTGGTCCGGTGACTTTGCCGCGAATGTTACTCGGGGCGATCCGCACCTGGGGATTATTGCGAATTCGTTTCACTTTTCCCGCATCGGGTCTCGACATCACATACATCTTTCCGTCCTTTTCACCGAACCAAACGGGGGTGGGAACGCCGACACCATTCTTCCTGAATGTCGTGAGACTGATGTAGCTCTTGCCACGAATTTGGTTTGGAATCGCCATAACCGAATTGGATGAGCACGCAGCGGCGGCGGTTCCACTATCGCTCGTGGTTCCTCAGATTGCCGCCGGGTACGCCGGTGTGTTAAAAGCCTGACATGCGGAAATGGATGCGCGATCGCGCGAAGCGGCGACCAAAAGCCACGGAACCTCCGGCAGAGGCAGCGGCAGCGCCACTGCAGCCGGCCTATTTTGAGCAGCAAGAGCCTGAGCCCAAGCAAATGCAAAGGGTGCCCGAGGTGGAGATCGAGGAACCAGAGTCGCGCGAAACTCAAGAACCAGAGACATCCGAAGGCGCAGGAGGATCGGAGAAACCGAAACGACGGCGCCGCCGGGGAAGAGGTGGACGTGGGCGAAGCCGCCAGACGCCCGCCGCGGCGGAAGCTCAGACCACAGAGCCGACGCCGGCTGTAGAACCGGCACCAGCGGCAATGGAAGCACCGCCCGGTGTGGAAACGGAAGCGGTTCCTGAGATCGCGCCGACGGCCACGGCCGCGCGTCCAGCGACACCACGTGCTCCGAAAGGAGTGGTTGTGCTGGCGATCGGCCTGCCGGGATCGGGAAAGAGTTCGTGGTTCAAGCGGCACAACATCACTCCGCTGTCGAGCGACCTGTTGCGGAAACTTCTCTTTGACGACGCAACCGAGCAGCGCTTCCAGGACCTTATTTTTTCCAATCTGCGCTCGATGCTGAAAGCGCGACTCATTGCACGGCGTCCGATGAACTACGTGGATGCAACGAACCTGACGACGCATGATCGCCATAGCTGGATCAAGCTGGCGAAAGACTTCGGTTACGAGGTGCAGGCGGTATTTTTCGATGTGCCGGTGGAGGTCTGCCTGGAACGGAACCGCAAGCGGTCGCGGGTGGTGTCGGAAGACGTGATGCGACGGATGGCCGGAAAATTGCGCGCGCCGAGTTTTGAAGAGGGCTTCGCGAAGATCACGGTGGTGCGGGTCAAGCACAAGGAATAAAACTCGCACACCTGAGAAGGCTGTAAGCATGAAGCAGGGCCTCGCGGGCACACTTCCTGGATGCGCTGGCAAGTTGGCCTACGATGATCGTATGGCAATGAGACCAGTTTCGAGTGCCTCATCAGCAGGAGGACCGTGTTCGCGACTCGTTCGAATCTCATCATTCGTCAAACGACTGTGCGGCAATAGCGCTTTTCACATAAAGCGTCTCATCGTTCCGCTTACCATTCTTTTCTTCGCCTGTATCGCCAACGCCCAGACACCTGCCGCCAAACTCTGGAATGAACTGAAAGAAAAGCGGGAAGCGCTGCCTTCCGTGCACCAGGAATTTGAGGTTTCCCAGGCCTACAAGCTTGCCAGCGGCGACCAATCCTCGAAACGGCAGATGATTCTCGATCTCTCGCATGGACAATGGCGCGAGAAGAACCTGTGGGGATCGAGCACACGGGTCCGCATATTTGATGGCAAAGATCTTGTGTATTTCGAGGAAGGCGAAGATGAGTTTGTGCGCGTCAAACGCAGCTCGAAGGATGATGTTTCCGCGCCGGCCCTCTATGCCGGCAGCGATCTGGAATGGAAAAAGGCCGTCGAAGTAGCGCGCCAACCATGCGGGCTTTCCGGCAAGGAGCAGACCTGCGCCATCCTCGATGTTCCGCTCAAAGTCTCCTCTGAGTTCGACCCGAACGGTCATGGACGAGTTGTAACGCAGGGCAAACAGCGGGTGACCATTTCGGTGGATAGCGGGTTGATCGTTTTCGCGAGGTGCCTCAAGTCCGTCCAGCGCGAACGCTCTCCGTATGCAGCTGAAATTACGTATGTCTTGAACCGATTCAGTTACGGCGGCGAAGCAGACGTGAGCCTTTTCAAGTTGGCGGACGGAATGCGCGAAGTGAAGGAGCTTGCCAAGTGGAACGCCGCGAAAATCAGGAAACAGATGAGCGGGAAGCCCGCGCCCGAGCTGGCAGTCACGGACATGCAGGGAAGGCAAATCACACTGGCCTCCCTGAAGGGGAAGACCGTACTTCTCGACTTCTGGACCACGTGGTGCGTCGCATGCCGCGCCGATGGTCCGGCGCTCGACAAATTGTATGCAAAGTACGGCGGTCAGAACCTGGAGATCATTGGAATCTCAGACAGCGAAGAGCGCGCGATAGTCGAGAAATACCTGAAAGAACATCCGCACGCCTATCCGATTGTTCTGACCTACGAGAATGAGATGCCCCGCCCGTTTCAGATTGGCGTCCTCCCAACCTACATCGTGATCGAAAAAGACGGCACCGTAGGCGGCGTAGCCGAGGGCGACCAAGGCTTCTCCGCGCTTCGGAAGATGCTCAAGAAAGCCGGGCTGGACGAATACTGAGGACGCCGATGTCAGACAGGAAAGCATGGGGAGCCGAATAGCAGCGCCCGCACAATTACCGTTCGAAACCATCTCCAGCACTTAATTGAATCGTCGAGCCCCGCGGACCATACCTGCTCATTTTGAAACCTTGTCAGACCTTCCGAATCAGACGGGCACGTAAGCGGTTGCTGCTTGAGCGCTAATGCCAGCGCAACTGCTCACCAAAACCTCTGTGAAAAGGAAAAAAATATGAACCTACGGCAGCTTGCACTCCGCTCGCTACTGATGATGTCGACTTTGTTGACGATTTCAGCCATGGCGCAGAACATGCATACCTCAAGTGAGTTCCAGGGTGCGAAAGCGAATAAGGGGCACGTGACCCATAGCTCTCGCGATGGCAAAAGTGTACTCACACTTTCCGATGACTTCGTTGTGCCCGACACTCCTGATCCACACTGGCAGGTCGTGGACTCCGGCGGCCAGGTGTACCTCCTCGACAAGCTGAAAAAGAAAAGCTTGCCCGGTGACAAGTATCAGAAAGAAATCGTGCTTCCCAGCTACGTGAAGGATGTTTCCAAGGTTGTGATCTGGTGTGCCTGGGCGGAATCGAGTCTGGGCGAGGCGTCGTTTTCGAGCCCGGTCAAGTAGCAGGGATTCTGATCACAAGGAAGATGCAAATGAAAACTCTCAATGCAACCAATCACCTGATGCAGTGGGTCGCGATGATCGTTGTGCTGGTCGCGACGGCTGCAGCCCAGACTGCGGACAAGAAAACTCTGACCCTCAAAGGGGCTGAACTCGTAATTTCAGCCGCGAAAAACGAAGCGCAGAAACCGCAAGCTCCGGGAGGGGTCATCGCCGTAGTTGATGATGGCGGAAATCTGATGGCGCTGGAGCGGCTGGATGGGACCTTCCCGGCGGGCGCCAATATTTCAATCGGAAAGGCTCGCACCGCCGTGATGTTTAAAAAGCCGACACGGTTCTTCGAGGAACTGATCAACTCCAGCGGCAAGGGGCGCACGGTGATGACGGCACTCGAAAACTTCACTCCCTTAATCGGGGGAATCCCCATCATGGTCAATGGGCAAATTGTCGGCGGCGTCGGGGTGAGCGGCGCAGCCACGGCCGATCAGGATGAGAAACTCGCGATTGCCGGCGCGAATGCATTCGCAGGACCGAACTCCACTGAGTCCGCTGCTCCGATTTCGTATTTCGATAAGAGCAAGGTGGACGACGCATTTTCGAAAGGCGCAGTTCTGCTGGACGGCAGCGGAGGACGCAACTACATGGTCCACGCCAGCCGGCGGGAGAAGCCCGGTGAAGCTGAAATTCATTCCCAGGATACGGATGTGATTTATGTACTGGACGGCAAAGCCACATTCGTAACCGGGGGTAAAGCGGTTGACACAAGATCAACCGCTCCCGACGAGTTGCGTGGAGCAAGCATTCGCAACGGACAGACCCGTCAAATCGCAAAAGGCGATGTCATCGTGGTGCCGAACGGTGTTCCTCACCAGTTCCTGGAAGTGACGAACCCGTTTCTTTATTACGTCGTAAAAGTCCGCTGAACGGAAAACAAAAATGAAAACCCGATTTGAATTGCCGATTCTGCTGGCCACGTTTTGCCTCATGGTGCTCTGGTGCGCGGTTGGCGCCGGAGCACAGAGCGTGCAAGATCCGCCGGTCGGCCGTCCCGACGCGGTGATTGATCTGGCTTCACGCGAAGGAGTGCAGTTGGTCCGCGGGCAATGGCGCTACCACGATGTAAGAATTGTGGAGGCTGATTCGCGGGCCGTGGGACCAGACCTGAAACCGAGCGGCGATCCCATCAAGACTTACGACTACATGCCGCACGCGGGAGCGGCCGACTTCGACGATTCGCAATGGGAGGCGATCGATGCGACGACGCTCGACCAGCGGCGCTCGACCTCCAGGCTGTGTTTGAACTGGTATCGCATCAACGTCACAATTCCGGAGAAAATCGGGAACTTCGAAACCGGGGGTTCGACGGTGGCGTTCGAGATCGTGATTGACGATTATGCCGAAGTTTGGGTGAACGGGAAGTTGCCGCGAATCCTTGGCCAGCCGGGGGGAGCGGTGATCAAGGGGTTCAACGCCCCCAACCGGGTGATCATCACCAGAAATGCGCGCCCAGGGGAAAAAATTCAGCTGGCGATCTTCGGAATCAACGGACCGATTTCCTATAGTCCTGAAAACTTCATCTGGATAAAGTCGGCGACGCTCGACTTCTACAAGTCGCCGCGGGTGGCGATCAGCGAGAGTGCAGCCCAGGTTATCCGGAAAGACCCGGGGCTCGACGAGATCGTTTCCCAGAACGCAAAGATTGAGAAATTGGCGGGAGGTTTTCTATTTACCGAGGGGCCGGTATGGGTGCCGCGGACCGAGGACACGGATGGCTTCCTCCTGTTCAGCGACCCCAATAACAATGTTATCTATCGCTGGACGCAGGACGGTCAGTTGTCGATTTTCATGACCAAAAGCGGGTACCGGGGCATGGATATCGGCGAATACGGCCAACCTGGATCAAACGGGCTGACGCTCGACAAGCAAGGCAGGCTCACCATCAACCAGCATGGCAACCGGCGCGTGGTGAGGATGGAAAAGAACGGACAACTTACAGTACTGGCCGACTCCTATATGGGCAAGCGGCTGAATAGTCCGAACGATCTCGTCTATAAGTCTGACGGCGCCTTGTATTTCACCGATCCGCCATTCGGCCTGCCGAAATTCTTTGATGATCGCCGCAAGGAACTGCCATACAGCGGTGTGTTTCGTGTTTCGCCGGACGGTAAGCAGGTGACGTTGCTGAGCACGGACCTGAAAGGGCCAAATGGCCTCGCCTTCTCTCCGGACGAGAAATACCTTTACGTCGACAATTGGGATGAACACAAGAAAGTCGTTATGCGGTATGAGGTCCAAGCTGATGGCAGGTTGTCGAACGGAAAGGTGTTTTTCGACATGACTTCGGCGCAGGGAGAGGATGCTCTCGACGGCATGAAGGTCGACCAGAAAGGCAATCTCTACGTCTCAGGCCCCGGCGGACTTTGGATCATCTCACCGGAAGGCAAGCACCTGGGCACAATTCTTGGTCCTGAGCACCCACACAATTTCGCATGGGGCGACGATGATGGAAAGACACTCTATCTTTGCGCCAAAACCGGTCTATACCGTATCCGATTAAACATTCGAGGAGTTCGTCCTGAATAATGCTGATTTTCAGGGGCTGGGGTTTTTTCGAAGGCGGGCACGTTGGCCATTACATCACTGGATTGAGTCTACTTCGCTGTCAGCCTCGTAGTGTTAAGAAGCATCGACCAGCACTCCCCACCCGGTCACAAAAAAAGAGCCGCTCGAGTGAGCGGCTCTTTCCCGCTTGATTATCGCGAGTGCGGATGACCTCCATCACCGCTCGGTCCCGAGTTGTGGGGCGCTGGGCCTGGCGCTGGCGCGCTGCGCGGAGCCGATGGTGCAGGGGCGCTATGGCTGGGCGCGGGAGCGCTCATCCTTGGTGCTTCCGAGCGAGGCGACTCAGACCGAGGCGCTGCAGGCTCGCTGCGCATTATCGGGGCCGGAGAGCTTGGTCCACGATAGACGTCCGATCCGCTGCTTCTTGGAGCGGCAATGGGTGCCGATGGACGCGGCACGTCATGGCTGCCAGGCTGTGCCGAGGAGCCATCACTGGCAGGTCCGCGATAGATGTGCTCATCGGGGCCAGTGCTCTTTGGACCAGCGACCGGACCGGATGGGCGCGGCACATTGTGGTTGCGGGACTCCGCCGGAGGCTGTGAAACGCCTTCGGTTGCAGGGCCGCGACTGACGTGCTCGTCCGGCCCGATACCCTTCGGCGGCGTTGGTGGACGTGGCACGTTGTGATCACGAACGTTGTTGTCGGGGACGTTTGGTCTCGCCGGGCGGTCACCGGTCGCCGTGGTTGACGGCGGCTGTGGTACTTGGCGAACTGCCGGCAACGTGTCTCGATGTTGTGGTGCAGCCTCCGGTGTATGCGGAGTTGGAGGCTTGGGAACGTTTCGGCCAACGGATGGCTGAACCACTCGAGCTTCAGAAGCACTCGAGGCCGGCGGTTGTGCAACGCGAGGCGCTGGGCTTGGCGTCCGCAGGTTGTCGGATGCTTGCGGCGGACGAGGCACGCGCCGGACAGGGCTTGTTAACGGCTCGTTCTCGGCCACGCGAGTCGGTTGCGGGCGGTCCACCCGGTTATCCAAAGGACCATTGCTGAAACGTTCGCGGGCCGGTGCGACCGGAGGCGCGATCTTCGCCACCACGGGCCGCGTGACAATGTGGTCCGCAGGCCGAGGCGCAGGTTGTGGCGAGTTGTATCCCAGGCGTGCTTCGCGTGCAGGCGCGACCTGAACGTCGCCGGCCAGGGAAGCCCGGCCCCAATCCTTCACGTCGCGATGCGAGACCGGAATTCTGGCCTGCGCCACCGGCCTGGAATGCTCCACCACGTCCCGTGGAACTGCGGTGACGGCTCCCGGCGCCTTTACGTTGGCATACTGCCAGGGACGTCCGGGGTGACGGTGGTGATCCACATCGTTGTAATAGTTATTGGTCACATACGTGATGTTAGTGATGCGCGTATTGGTGACGTTTACGTTCTGGAAGTAACGGCGACTGCCCCTGTACCAGGGGATATAGGGTTCGCCGTAACCGAGCGGGCACCATCCATAGCCGCCTCCGAACGAGAGGCCGACTGCGAAGTGATCACCGCCAAACCACGCCACCAGGGCAGGAGCGTATACCGGACGCACATACACAGGTCCGGGTACCCAGGCCCAGTAGCCAACGTAGACCCAGCGTCCGTAGTGATATGGTGCGAAGCCCCAGGCCGCATCATCCACCCAGGTCCAGCCCCAGGGGCTGATCCAGGCCCAGTGCCCGTAGCGATAAGGAGCCCAACCATAGCTTACGTGAGCGGGCACCCACACCGGGCCGTAGGCCGGAACCGTTTGCCATGCGCCGTAGTCATCGAGGTCTTCGTAGCCGATGACTCCGGGAGCGACATATTGCGCGCTCACCGCACCATCCTGGCGGCGATCACGCACGAGGCACCAGTCGTCGAAGCCGTCGTACTGGGGCGCGCGGTAGATCTCGTGGGCGAGGGAAGTCCCGTTGGTGAAACGGGCGCGTTCATGGGATCGTACGCGAACCGCCGGGCCATCGCCGGTGGCGTCTCCTTCACCCTTCCACACCGTGACCAGCGTGACTTCACCACTGGGGCCCACGTCGAAGCGATAGCGACCCGACTTCTGAACGGTGAAGGCGATGTTCGGAGTATCCACTTCGTAAATCTCGCCGCGATAGAGCTTCCGCACGCGCAGGTTGAGAACACCCTGGTGCAATTGCACCTGCACGGTGTTATCGCTGACGTTGGTCAAGGAGACGCTGGTCTCGCCGTCGAGGCGAAGCACGCCAGTCCCGACATTCAGTTCGGCGCGAGAATCCTTGTCGGTCCAGAGATTGTCGGAAGTGGTCAGCGGACGATTCAGGTTGGCCGCAACCCAGTCCTCGGCGCCGCGAGGCTGAACCGAAACTGAACCAGTCATGTATTGGAGACGGGCCACGCGGCCCGGCGGATCGTCTTCTGCCGCGGCCAAAGTGGCCGCAAAAAGTACTGCTAAAACTGCCCCAAACCATACGCGCCTGAGAAGCTTCATGGCGTGCCTCCTTCTAGAGACTGCCTGCAACCGCTCCGGGTCCCGACGTCTGAGGGACGGCGCTGTGACCCAATCACCTGTCCCTTTAGATGCGGGGACATTCACTACTCACCCCTAAAAACCCGGGATTTTGGCTGAAGTTGTGATCGACAGGGTACTTTGGATGAAGAGACTGGGTACTAGAGTTCCGAAACGGACTGGCATCCCAGCCAACTTATTTCAGGTGGGGCAACAACTCCTTGAAGGCCGGAACCCCTGAAGAACGAAGGAGTTCATACATCATCATTTCGGCGGAGGAGATGATGGCGCCGGCGGCACGCATCCTGTCCAGTCCGATCTTCCAGTTCCACTCGGTGCGGGAACTGACGGCATCGGATGCGACATGGACGAGGTATCCGTCCCGCAAGGCGCCGAGGGCGGTTTGGGTGACGCAGATATGGCTCTCCATGCCGCAGAGCAGGAGGGTTGTACGATTCCCGGGAAGGCGTTTGAGCAGGGAACAGAAAGCGTCGCTGCCGAAGCACGAGAACATGTGCTTGTCGGTGGGCTGATGGCCGGGCAACAGGGAAGCGATCTCCGGAACCGTATTTCCAAGACCTTTGGAATACTGGGTAGAGACCAGCGCCGGAATTTTCAGGATGCCGGCAAGACGGATCAGCAGTTGTGAATTCTTGAGCAAGCGCTCTTTTTCAAAGATGGGGGGAAGCAGCTTTTCCTGGATGTCAATGACGACCAGAGCGCACTGGTCGGCCTCGAGCGGCCGTCGAGCCATTTCGGCATAATCCGTGATTGAGGAAGCGCTACCCAGAAGAGTGGCCATAGAGACTCCTGTGAAAAGAAGATTCTATCGCGGAAGCGCAGGCGGCGCGGCGCGTTGTTGACCGAAGGGAGCAGGCCCAATAGAATCGTGAAGAAGCCAGCGATTTTCTTCGGCTCATTGCTGCCCCCTCGTTCAACGGCAGGACAGCTGACTCTGGATCAGCATATCGGGGTTCGAATCCCTGGGGGGCAGCCAAAACACTTCCATGAAATCTGAATTAGCTTCGGGAGGCGAGCGCCACGTCTGCGCCGGTATTTTTCTGAACGGACCCCTGGTCTAGCTTGCCCTCACGAAACGCGCGCAGGTAGGCCCGGCAGCGCTCGTCACGGCCCAGCAAGGCTTCTGCGGCCAAAAGATTCATCATCAACTGCGGATCGCAGGGATCTACGATTGCAGTATCAAGGCCGTGCGCCATCAGGAGCAGGAGGAAAGACTGGTTCAGCAGTTTGCGCAGCGGCATGCCAAAAGAAACATTGCTGACTCCGGCACTCAGGTGGACACCAGGATAAGCGGCGGCGATCTGGCTGATCGCGTCCATCAGTTTCTCGCCTTGCGGTCCCGTGGCGATGGGCAGGACACAGGCGTCCACATAGATATCGTCGAGCACGAACCCCTCTGAGATTAATCGTTCGATGAGCGTGCTGGCGACGGCGACTCGATCGACCACGTCGGTAGGAACACCTCCCTCGGAGGTGCAAAGCGCAATCACTTTGGGGCGATAGTCCAGCAGCCTGGGCAACATGGCCCAGCGAGCCGGCTCGTCATTGATTGAATTGATCATGGGCGTCCGGCGGCACAGGGGAAGCGCCTGAATGATGGCATTCGGGTTGGCACTGTCGAGGCACAAAGGGACGTCGGCAACCTCCTGCACGATACTTGTGAGCCAAGCCAGAACCTCGACCTCCTGGCCCGGGAGGTCGCCGTTGACATCGAGCATGTGTGCGCCAGCGTCAACCTGTTTGCGCGCGAGGTCCTGGATGAAGCGCGTGTCTCGTTTTGCCGCCGCTTCGCCAACCTTCAGGCGCGTGCAATTGATAAGCTCGCCGATGATCAGCATGGCTTTGTGTCCTTTCGCAGGTCAATTCTTTTTGCCAGGTTATCCAGCCCGGCGAAGCGGTTCAGCAAGGCGTTAGTGCGGTCCAGTTTCCAATCGCGAGGAGGGACCAGGATCTGCGTGAACCTTCCGGGGTCATTACCAAGGGCGCGGCTGCCGAGATAGATCTGGTTCCATATGCAGGGCTGGTCCGGGCGCGCCTCACAGTTTCCGTCTGTTCGCGATCCTCCACAGGGACCGTTTCGCAGTTCCTTGTAGCAGCGGCTCATGGAGCAACCGGCATAGCTGAGATAGTCTTGTAGGCAGTCTCCACAATTTGCGCAACCGAAAGCTGCTTTGCGGAAAAGAATTGAAGGAGCAAGCAGCGTGCGATACAGGCGGCTGCCGGCGCGTTGTTGCAATTGTCCGGAAAAGACTCTCGCCCCCAATGAGCCAGGCTGGATGAAGTGCCGGTGAACGCTTTCGGCGACTCGCTGCACCAGGGAAGGGCGAGACTGCGCCCGCGTGATCTGGTAGTCGGCAGTTCCGTCGCTCAGGCCGTCCCCAGCCTCGGGAAAGAGACAGAACTCGTTTTGCCAAGCGAACAACAGTTCATCAATGCGCGCGCGCCAATTGCTGCCGATTGCTGCCGCGCGTTCCAGGATGAAAAGGAAGTCGCCATGCGTAAGGCCAAATCCGCCGATGTGAGCGCCGGCAAATCCGAGGTCCTTGACGGCAGCCAACATCAACGCTGCACGTTCTAACCGCTGCGGTTTCTTCTCGCCTTCCAGGCGCCTGATGAATTCGTCGCTTATGACACATCCAGCGATCTCGCCCGACTGCATCAAGCGCGCGATGCGGGCGGTCGGTACGTAGACATTGGCCAGGACCGGGACGTGGGCAATGCCTTCTCGCGCCATGAATTGCTTCAGCTCGTGAAGTTTGCGCAGGTTGAATCCCAGTTGAGTGATGATGAACTGCGCACCCGCTGCGGCCTTCAATTGCAATTTGTAGAACTGCATCAAGAGATCCGGTTCGCGGACCTTGTAGGGATTGACCACAGCGCCGGGAAAAAAATCGAAGGGAGTCGTGCGCTCCGTCCTTGGTCCCACGTCATAGACGATCCCGCCACGCATGGCAGCGAGCAGGCTGAGAATGAGCACGGAATCAAGGTCGTGAACCGGCTTTGCTGATCCTGCGAATCCAACCTTTTGGGCATCGCCGGTGAGCGCAAGAAGGTTTTCTACTCCGATCCGGGCGAGGGCATGAAGGCGCGCCTCGAGAAAGGAACGGTTACCGTCTTTGCCGCTCACGTGGACGATGGGGGTGAGATTGTGCTCGCGCACAAACGATGCGAACGCCTCGGGCGGGAGCGCGGGGTTACCTCCGGGAAGGTCGGTCAGACTGATGACCTTGATTCCGCCGGCATGCTGCGATGCATCGCGTACAAACTCCTCCGCTTCCGTCGCAGTATGGTCGCGACCGAGCACGAGTTCCGCCGTGCACACGAACTCACGGTTGCACAGGGCTGAGCGCAACGGGTTCGAGCGGGGATCGGTGCCCGATTGCATGGCCGCCAACGCCGGACTGCGAATCGCTTGCGCTCCCTATTTCAACAGAGGTACTCACTGCGGACAGTGATGTGTATCACCGAGGGCGGTGCAGGGTGGATGATGAGAGGGTGCTGGACTTCAGAGCAGCGTGGGACGGCGGTTCTTGTCTGGAGCAGATACACCGGGACTGAGTTGTTTAGGAGTTCGCACGTGTCCTGGTGTAGATTCGAGGCCTTCCATTCGGGGTACGGTCGCCACGGGTCGGCATGCACACCGTGACCGCGGAATACCCCGGGATGGCAGCTTCAACCCGAACCGAGGGAAGTTAATACAGAGTGTAAAGCCCTAGGTTTATGCGGCCGCCTTTTTTGGTTCGGTAGGCAGACCTGCCTGCACCCACGCATCGAACCCGCCCTGGAGAGCTCTCGCGTTGGAAAATCCGTGTTGCTGGAGGTTTTGCGCCACACTGGCGCTTGAGCCTTCGTTCGGTCAAGTGCAATACGCGACTACAGGCTGGTTCTTGGGGATCTCCGAGAGGTGTTTGTCCACCTGGTCGGCGGGAACGCGGATCGCACCCGGTAAGGTCACATCCGATTGCGCCCAGGCATGAGGGTTGCGCGAGTCTAGAAAGGTGAACTGCTCGCCTGACTGCATCCGTCTGCGTACTTCGTCGGGGGTTATTCTGATTTCGTCAGCCATGCTGCTCCTCCGAAAATCTCAACTGTAGATGCTGCTTTGAGGGGCGGGGCTGTCCCGGAGATCAGGGCTTTACCATCGTTGCGGGGCAGCCAGGTTCCGGACAGGCGTAACGAACCGTATTGCGCTGGCGGTCGAGGCTGGTGATGAACATGGGACGGCCATGCATGTCACATCGCGGCTGATTGGGAGCGATCACCGGCGGTTGGTCTCGTTTGGGGACGACGTAGCCGGTGCGCTCGCCAAAACAGCGGCCGCAGAATTTCTCGGTGCAGCGGAAGTAGTCGATCGAGTAGTCCGCATTATGCGGCGCCAGGCACGCTTCCATGGTGCGGTAATGCTGGTCACAGAGCGGCAGGATGTCGGTGCGCATTCAGGGAGAGAGGATAGCATTACATTGTCGATTGTTGATTCTTGAATTCAACGGTATCGGGCTTGGAATCAACGAGCAACAATCGGCAGTCAACACCCAACAATGCTCAAGAATCAACGAATTTTCTCAATTCACGACGCAGTATCTTGCCGGAGAGGGTTTTTGGGACCGAGTCTACAAAGCGCACTTCGCGCGGCTGCTTGTAGTGGGTCAGGCGATCGGCCACGAAGCCGCACAGCTCTTGCTGCAAGTGGCTCGATGAAGGGCATCCGTCGCGCAGAACTACAAAGGCGACTGGAATCTCGCCGGCGGCCATATCAGGCCGGCCAATCACGCCGCAGTCACGAACACTGGGATGTTCCAGCAGCACCGCCTCGACCTCGGCAGGAGCGACGGGAAAACCCTTGTATTTGATCATCTCCTTTCGGCGGTCCAATACGAAGAAAAAGTCACCCTGGTCGCGCCGGACAATATCGCCGGACCAGTACCAGCCGTCGCGCAGCACTGAGGCGGTGGCCTGTTCATCCTTCCAATAGCCTCGCATGATCTGCGGGCCCCGCATGACCAACTCTCCAGGTTCGTCAGGGCCTACGTCCTCGCCCGCGTCCCCGACAACCCGGCAATCGGTTTGGCACAACGGCTGGCCAATGGATTCTGGACGGTAGAGTTCCGGTTCGAGATAGCCGATGTGGGTGACCGGGGAGGCCTCGGTCATGCCATAGCCCTGGCAGACCAGAATTCCGGTGTGAGCAGTGAATTTGCGCGCCAATTCCGGGGCCAGGGGCGCCGCTCCGGACTTTACCCAACGCACGCAATGCTGTTGGGGAAAGTGGCCGGCCTCCGCAGCTTGATTGAGAGCATTCAGAGCGGGAGGCACGACTGGCATCATCGTGACACCTTCCTTCACCAGCAGTTCAAGCAACTGCGGGACATTGAAGCGAGGCAGCAGGACAATGGTTCCTCCCAAAGTCATCATCGGGTTTAGAGCGACGTTGAGACCGTAGATGTGATAGAGAGGAAGGAAGCACAGCATGATGTCGTCGTGAGACATTTCGGCCGCATGCGGGCCGATGGTCTGAAAGACATTCGCGACCAGGTTGAAATGCGACAGCATCACTCCCTTGGGCAATCCGGTAGTGCCGCTCGAGTAGGGAAGAGCTGCGAGCGTCTGCTCCGGAGGCGCCGCAGGTTCAGGAATTCGAAGGCTGGTAGTTCTTAAGAGCTGTTGGAAATCCTCTGTGTCCTGATGTTGCTGGCGGACTACATAGACCCGACGTAGGCTGGCAATGCCGTCCAACTGAACTGCGGCGAGCAGTGGTCCGTCGCTGACCAGAAACGCAGCCCCGGAATTCTCCAACTGGTAGCGAACTTCCCGCTCGCGATATGTGGGATTCAGCAAGGTCGGAATGCCGCCGGCAAGGGTTGTGGCGTGGTAAACGGCACAGAATTCCCAGCAGTTGGGCAGATAGATCGCGACCACCTCACCCGGTTTGAGCCCTGCCGAAACCAGGCCGGAGGCCAAGGTGCGAATCAGGTCGCCATATTCTCCGTAGGTGATACGGCGATGGCACGAAGGATCGACAATCGCGAGCTTCTGCGAATACCGTTCACAGCTTCCGAGAACGATGTCGTGAACAAATCGGCCTTTGGGTTCGGCAAAGAGTTGGCTGCGCAGCATGCGGCCTGATTATAAGACTTCGCAGGTAGGACGAGCCGGGTTTCGGGCAGGATTCACACGCTGAGAATCCATAATGGGCTCGGCTCAACTCGCCAGCCTACGCAGGAATTCGCGTTCATCCATGTGGTATTTAAAGGCTTTGTGCCCGTCGATGAAGACGACGGGGACTTCGTCGCTGAACTGGCGGCGCAGCGATTCATCGGTATCGACATCGATTTCGCGCCAGCTAAAGCCGCCTCGTTTCTGAAGTTTGGACAAGCTTTCTTTAACGATTTCGCACAGGTGGCATCCCTTGCGGGAGTACACAACGACGTCGCGGCCAGCGGTCATGCGGCGCAGTGTAGCAAGGAAGGTGCAGATTCGGGAAGAGGGTATTAGGACAAATCCCAAGCATTTCTCTCGAACATCGTCAGGCTCGAGACCGGCAAACGTTGTGCCAGGCGCGTGTCGCCAAAAGCTTACAATCGCTACCATGACGCAGCGGCTACTGGATGGCAAGACGGTTTTGATCACCGGAGGCGCGAAGCGCCTGGGACGGGCTTCCGCCCTCGCCCTCGCGCAAGCAGGCGCTGACATCGCAATCACGTTCAAGACATCGGCGCGCGAAGCCCAACACAGTGTCATTGACATCGGCAGCCTGGGGGTGAGGGCGGTGGCACTGCGCTGCGACGTGACCGATCCCAAGAGCGTGCGCTCGGCGGTCAAGGAAACCGTAAAGGAACTTGGCGGTATTGACATCCTTATCAACAACGCAGCGAATTACGAGACAGCGGAGTTTGACGAACTGACCCTCAAGCAATGGGACACGATTTTCGCGTCGAACACCCGAGGGCCATTCCTGGTCTCTCAGGAGGCGCTGAGGCCATTGCGGGAACGAAAGGGAAAGATCATCAACATGGGATCGCTGGGCGGCCTCCGGCCGTGGGCAAGCCACGCGCACTACTGTTCGTCGAAGGCAGCGGTCCACATGCTGACCAAGGTCATGGCTAAGGCACTGGCTCCGGAGATCGCGGTGAACTGCGTGGCGCCCGGAATGATCGACCTGGGCGAAAAAGCTGCTGCGGCATTCATGAAGAAGATGGCCAAGCAAGCCCCCATGAGGCGAAACGGTACCGGGGAGGAAGTTGCAGAGGCGGTCTTGTTCTTCGCGACCGCTCCGCATTTCATTACCGGCCAGATTCTCACAGTGGATGGCGGTCTGGGCCTGTAGCGGCGATTTGTCAGGAGCCACGCTTTTCCTGTATGGTTTCCGGTTTCCCATCACGATGAAGTCCTTCTTGATCGCAATTCTGCTCTGTATCAGCTCGTTGGGCGTCGCACAGGTTCGCCCGGAAGATGGCGGGCATGAATGGCAGGTGTGGACTGGGGGCGGACATTCCGTTCCCGGCGGCACGGGCAAAACTGGCGTGTGGAATGTGGGGTTGCGATATGGATGGATCCTTACGCGTCCTCATGGCCCCGGGTTCCTCAAAGGACGTTTTGAATATGCGTTGGACGCAATGCCTCTGTTCCTGGTTTTTCAACCAGCGAACACTGCGGTGGGTGCCGGAGTAAATCCGGTAAACCTCAAGTGGAACTTTGCTACCCGGGACAAACTGGCTCCGTATATGGAATTAGACGGAGGCACTCTGTTCACCAACCATGATGTTCCCAGGTTTACCTCCAATATCAACTTCACCACCAGTCTGGCGCTCGGCACCCATGTGCTGGGTGAAAAATACAACTGGAGTATTGAAGCCCGTTACATGCATATTTCGAATGCCGGCCTGAGCGTGCCAAATCCGGGGATCAATACCTTTCAAGTACGATTGGGCATCGGGCGATTCTTCCCAAAATAGGCAATTGGATGAATGCGTGTAACTTATTTAAAATGCACAGCTTGCACTCTGTCCGGAGTCTTGAGCCGATCGGCGCACCGAAATATTTTTCAAACCCAGTTGTAACCTTGCCGTGAATTGCGCATCTTCATGAATGTGGGCTCGTTAGGCAGACATTCTCAGAGCAGCACCCGGATACGTCGCGCAACGTGTCCTGCCTCCTTAGCTGCTCGCTGAGATTGGTATTGTTCCCTGACCGGGGGGTCCGGAGCATAAGCCTGACGAGCCCGAAATTTTTGCCCTCTCCCGCCCTCCCTGCCACTCTTCGATAGTAGCGCGTTTCCCTGCCGCTTTGCGCGAGTTGCGCCTGTTTCACTCCGCCGGATATTCTGCTCAGTCATGTCCACCACACTGGTTGAATGCGTTCCCAATTTTTCCGAAGGCCGCGACAAATCCAAAGTTGATGCCATCGTTGACGCGATGAAAATGGAGGGTGTTTTCCTGCTCGACCGCGAGATGGACGCTGACCACAACCGCTGCGTCATTACGCTGGTGGGAGAACGGGAGGCAATCCAGGAAGCGGCTATTCGGGGAGTCGGCAAAGCTGCGGAGTTGATCGACTTGAACCTGCACCAGGGCGCGCATCCGCGAATGGGAGCGGCCGATGTAATTCCTTTTATCCCAATCGAAGGCGTGTCAATCGAGGACTGTGTCACCATGGCCCGACATGTCGGGGCAGAGATCTGGAAGCGCTATCAGATTCCAGTCTATTTGTATGAGGCGGCGGCATCCTCGCCCGAACGGCAGAATCTGGAAAACATCCGGCGCGGGCAGTTTGAAGGAATCCGGGCCGAAATCGCGACCAATCCGGCGCGCAAACCTGATTTTGGAGACCCCCGTGTCCATCCCTCAGCGGGTGCGACGGTTGTGGGGGCGCGCAAGTTCCTTATCGCTTATAACGTTTTCCTCAACACGCCGGATGTGGAGATTGCCAAGAAGATTGCCAAGGCGGTGCGCTTTTCGACCGGCGGGATGCGTTTTGTGAAAGGCGCGGGCTTTCTGGTGCGCGGGCAGGCGCAGGTCTCGATGAATCTCACCGATTTTGAGCAGACCCCGATCCACCGCGTGTTCGAGATGGTCAGACGTGAAGCGGAACGTTATGGAGTGGTTCCGGTGAGCAGCGAGATTGTCGGATTGATTCCGAAGAAGGCGCTGGAGCAAGCGGCGGAATGGTTCCTGCAGGTCGAGAACTTCGACTCCTCACTGATCCTTGAGAACCGCCTTGCCGCGGTCATGGGCGGCAAGATGGCGGTGGGCGGCCTGCGCGCTGGGGTTGAGCCCTTCGTCGAGCAACTAGCGGCCCCGACCGCAACCCCGGGCGGCGGCAGTGCTGCGGCGGCAAGCGGAGCCATGGCCGCGGGTCTGGCCACGATGGTGGCATCCATGTCGCGGGGCAAGAAAGCCTACCTGCAATACGAAAGGGAATTGAGCGAAGCGATCGCTCGCCTCGGGGGATTGCGAGAGTCCCTGAAGGCCTCCATTGATGACGACGCCGAGTCCTACAATGCGGTGATGAAGGCCTACAAGCAGGCCAAAGAATCCGCCGATGCCGACGGCATGATCGATTCAGCATTGAAGCAAGCCACCAGCGTGCCACTGAGCGTGGCGGAGCGGGCGAGGGAAGTGGCGACGATTGTCGAGATGCTGCGTCCGATCACGAATCCCAACATGAAGTCCGATCTCACCACCTCGCTTGCGCTGGCGCGAGCGGCGATGGAAGGCGCTCTCGCCAATGTGGAAATCAATCTGGAAGCGCTCAAGGACGAAGCTTTTGTTGCCGACGTGCGCCAGAAAGCCGAACTCCTTCGGCGATAGCCAGCCATGGTCCGCCAATCCTTCGGGGAAGTGGATCCTGGGCGGCCTCTTCCTGATCGTCATCTTCGGCTGCGAGTGGCGGTGGCCGAGGGAGCGTCAGTCGAGTTCGACGGAGCAAGAATCGGCTTTGTGCGACGAACGAGTCTTGGCGGGAGAGGTTGTCCCACCCAGGTGCAAATCTACCTTAACTCGCTTGGACAGGTGCTCATTCCCGACGACAGCTACGCAACCTGGGCACGCTCCAGCGAGGGCGAAATACAGGTTGCCATTCCCCCTGGACATTCCTCGAAACCAGTAAGGCTGGGAGGAATGTTGAAGGTACAACCCTAGGCCGCAAAAAGTTCGTTTCCGAATCGTTCTGATAACGGGGCCACTGGACTTTCGTTTCGCGAACTTCCCAAGCTGTTGGCTTACAATGAGTGTAGGTGCAGGTGACGGGCAAGTAGCGGTCGGCATCCAAGTACATATATTCCCAAGAGGCAGTTGTATGAATTTCTCAAAAATCTGTTTGTGTTTGCTGATTCTTTCGTGCGTGGCAGCATGGGCCCTGCCTCTGGGCAGTTCCGCACGCTCTGTGGTGCCCTCGGATGTGCAACAGATCATCTCGGTGGATTACCGCGCTTTGCATAACTCCGACACAGCGCAGGCCCTGAAGCAGCAGGTTTTGCCGGAGAACCTGAAGCAGTTCGAAGGCGCCCTGAAGGGGGTTGGAATCGATCCAGACAAGGATGTGGACCAGTTGACCTTCGCTTCCTTCCGCACTCCAAAGAATGGAGTGCGAATTGTGGGTTTGGCGCAGGGCAGTTTCGCCATGAAAACCTTCCTGAAGAAGATGAAGCTGAACAAAGTCAAGCCGGCGAAGGTTCGGAACAGCGACATCTGGCCGATGTCGGGCGGCATGGATATGACGTTTCTGGACGAAAGCACGCTGCTGTTTGGCGACCGCACCGCGATTCAGAATGCGCTGGATGCCCGCGACGGTTATACCCAGACGCTGGATGCCAATAACCAGATTGCGGACATGATGGGATCGGTCGATTCAGGCACGGTCTGGAGTGTCTTGGACCAGCAGGGAACGCAGAACATGATGCGCTCGGCCCTGGGCGATGCGTCCAAGCTGGCAGATTACGATACAGTGAAGAAACGGCTGCTGGGATCGCGTTACACAATGAACTTTTCTAACGGAGTGAACTTCGATCTGGATGTGGTCACGTCGGATTCGGTGACGGCCACCACTCTGGCGCAGTTAGTGAAGGCGGGAATGCTCTACAAGAAGATGAGTGCCACGCCCACCGAAAAGCTCGCTCTTGAAAACGTTTCCGTGAATTCCGACAGCTCGAACCTGCAACTGCATTTTAAGAGCGATGACAAGAAATTTCAGTCATTGCTGCACTCTGAGTTGTTTGCGGCGGTCTCGAAATAAGCTGGATCGTGGAAATTCAGGCCGCCAAGAAATTTGCGGCCTTTATTTTTTTGGCGATTGCTTCATCGCCGCCCGCTGTTCCCGCTTCTCTTTGGCCCAACCTTCCTTTACGATTTGCCGTCCTCTCCCAATGGCCAATGAATCTTCAGGAACATCGTCGGTGATGCAGGAGGCCGCACCGACATAAGCATTCTTCCTGACGGTGACCGGCGCAACCAGAGTGGAATCGCTGCCAACAAACACACCATCTTCGATGACCGTCTTGTGCTTCTGGAGGCCATCGTAGTTGCAGGTGATGGTTCCGGCGCCGATATTCACACCGGCGCCGATTTCCGCATCGCCGAGGTAGGTGAGGTGATTCGCCTTGGATCCCTTGCCGAGCTTGATGTTCTTGGTCTCGACGAAGTTCCCTACGTGTGCGCCTTCGCCGATGTAGCTTCCCGGGCGCAAGTGGGAATAAGGACCGAGGATGGCGCCATTTTGCACCCGTGAGTCCTGCATGATGGTTCCCGGGCGGACCATCACACCGTTACCAATTTCGGAATTTTCGATAATCGAGTAAGAACGAATCCGGCATTCGGTGCCAATGCGAGTTGCTCCTCGCAACTGGACAAAGGGTTCGATGGTGGAGTCGGGGCCGATCTGCACATCGTTGTCGATGACACAGGTCTGGGGCGCGAAGATGGTGACGCCTTCCGCCATTAATTGCTCACATTTTGTCCGGCGCAGACGGGAATCGATGTCCACCAGTTCGGCGCGCGTATTGCCACCCAGAACTTCATAGGGATCGTTGGCAGGGACAGCGACCACCCGTCCCCGGGCCTTGCCAAGGATTCTCGCCATGTCGGTCAGGTAAAACTCGGCATGCGGGTTGTCGGTCGAGAGTTTGTCGATATTGCGAAATAGAGCATCGGCGGCAAAGGCGTAGAAGCCGGCGTTGATCTCGCGAATTCTCTTTTGCGCCGCAGTTGCGGCTTTTTCTTCGATGATTCCAACTACGTCAGGGCTGTTCTTGGCCTTCCGGAGCACGCGCCCATAACCGGTGGGATCTTCGAGTTCCGCAGTCAGCAGCGTCATGGCAGCTTTGGCGGAATGATGAAAGTCTCGCAATTTCTCTATGGTCTGGGGAGTGATCATCGGGGCATCGCCGGAAAGCACGATGACGGTGTCATAGGCCTCCAGTGCCTCGCGCGCGGTCATGATGGCGTGCCCGGTTCCGCGCTGCTCCTTCTGCACCACGAAATTCACTCCGGTGGAGGACACGGCTTCTCGGACCCGGTCGGCTTCATGCCCGATGATCGCGAACACGTCGGCAGCTGGCACCACCTTGGTGGCGGCCGCGACCACATGCGCCAGCAGAGGCTTGCCACCGACCTCGTGAAGGACTTTCGGGTGCTTGGATTTTAGCCGGGTACCTTTTCCGGCGGCCATGATGGCGATACCTAAGCGAGACTGAGACTGTTTTGTCATTCGAGTCAATATACCGCGATGCGCATGGGTGTGGAGCGATCCGGCAGTTACTTTCGGATCACGTTGCGATCAGTTAGTGGCAGAAGCGCCGGAACTACCGGTCTCAGAGGGCCGCATCGCGCCGCTCACCGATAGCTGGTACGACTTGCGCCCTCCCTGGAGCTGATTCCAGTCGAGAACGTGAACGTAAACCTCAACCTGGGAAGAGGAAGCAGGGGCGAGGAACTCCAGCCTTGAGTCGGTGTTGGTTCCGATGCTGACGTCGTCGCTGAGACAAAGATCGTCAAAGGCATTCGGGGTGGGATCTGAAACTACTGGACGCGGCAGGCGGTCATCGCCAGGATTGCGGCAGGAGCGCAGTGTTTCTCCCTGCTGGTCTTCGAGGGCCAGCACAGGGTCGAGATGACTTGTGGGCTTCAGATTCTTGGCGTGAATTTCGATAGTCACCCGGGCACCGGGCGCAACCAGAACTCGATAGTAATGGTCGACGGCTTGCGAGCCTGGCTGGGTGAAATCGAAAGTGCCGTCCGCGAGAACTTTAGGGTTGCTCGTGCCCAACTTCGAAACCGAGGGCAGGGAGGCTCGCAGTTGGAGCGCGGTCGCACGGCCTTCGGGGCTGTAAATGAGATTGTTGCTCTCCCGCGGGTCATGTACCCAGTCATAGAGTTGATCGCCGAGATTTTCGTGCGCAATCAGATGCCACTGGGGAGTGACCAGCGAGCGCAACGCGCCGGTCGTGGAGGTTGGCTGGACCTGATCCGCCGGCTTCTCTTCCTTTTCGGGATAGGGATTTCGCGCCAGCTCAGAAATTGGCGGCGGCCAGTTCGCTTCAAGCGCGGGAGTTTTCCAGAGCGCGGCAAGTGACAGGCCGGGAAACTGCTCCTTTGCGCCGGGAGCGACCAGATCCATGACGGTTGCCGGAACCGCAGCGATCGCAACCGGGCGGCTCACCCGCACTCCCGCGGGAACGTGGGCCGGATACCAGATCACCAGTGGAACATGGAGCAGTTCCCAATAGAGCGCGCGGGAATGAGTGCGTAAGCCGTGCTCACCCAGCGACTCGCCGTGATCCGAGGTGATAATCACGATCGTATTCTTGTCCATCTCGCGGCGTTGCAGCTGCTTGAGCAGGCGGGAGAGATAGTCATCGCTGTACTTCAGCCCGGCGTCGTACTCATCAATCTCAGTTTTCATTCCCCAGGCCGGCTTCGGATAGCCTCCCGGTCCACCGTACGGATCGTGGACATCGAAATAGTTCAGCACGGCAAAGAAGGGACGCTGGCGGTCGCGATCGATCCAGTCCGTGAGTTCAGCATTGATGACGTCGGCGCGCTTGTGCAGGACGTATCTGCCGTTGCGGGAGAGGTAAAGGCGAACGAATTCTCTTCCGTAGAGAGTGCGCAAGATCGCGTCTTTGGGGGATTGAAAATAGTCGGCGAAATGCTGAAAACCGCGACCGAATCCATTATTGGCGGTAAAAAAAACCCGGTTGCCGGAGAATGCACCGGTGCGATAGCCCTGCTGGGCCAACGCCTCGCCCAGCATGCGGTAGCCGTGGAAACTGGGCTGTTCCCAGCGAAACCAGGATTGCGGTTCGGCATTTTCCGCGCCATGTTCGTGCGGGTAGCGGCCGGTGATCAGCGAAACATGCGAGGGTAAACTCCACGAGGAAGGCGCAATCGCATTTTCAAAAAGGGTCCCTTCGCGCGCAAGGCGATCGATCTCGGGACTGGTGGGCCGGGGATAGCCGTATGCGGAGACGTGGTCGGCGCGAAGGGCATCCAGAATCACCAGCAGGACATTGGGCGCAGAGGAAGCGGCCGGGGGCAAACTCGCGACCTCGCTGCGCTCGCTCCACCAACGACTGCCTTCCACGCCAACAAAGGCCAAACAGGCACAGGCGAAGATCCTGGGCAGAGTTTTCTTGAACCATGCGTGCGACTCATGACGCAGAAACCAACGGTGAGCAACCACGCCAGCGCCGATTCCCATCGAGAGACATGCCAGCGGATAGAGACGTTCAGTAAGGCAAAGCCAATCGTAAACCGCGAGACCCGCAAACAGAGATACAGCCAGAGGCTTCATGGGCATGCGCGGGAACAGCCGCGACAACAATGCACATCCCAGCGCTATGGCTGTAAACAGCAACAGGTCCACCAACGGAGACACCCACATGATCGATCCGGAAACGTGGAGCATGCGCCCCCAGTTTTCCCAGTTCACGCGCTGAAAGACCATCAGACCGATGCCCTCGACCAACCCCGTGACCAGTCCGAACCAGGCGCCCAGGACTAGAAACTGTGTGATTGGCAAGGGTTGAAGGGAAGGTGCGGCTACTTTCGGGGCGCTTGCCATACTCATCCGTGCATTTCCTGGTGGGCGGAATCAGTGATCGAGCTTGGAAAGATTAGCCTGAGAAGCCAAGTGCAGCAAGTCGGCGGCAACCCGGTCCGTGGCGTGGCGAGCGACCAACCCGGGCGCGAGATAGTCTCCCAACACCGGGCAGACTCCCAAATGTTCGATGGAATCGAGGTCCGCCACGATTTGAGTTGCTCCTTCCAGGGCGTACTTTGCCTTCATCTCATCCGGTACCGGAAGCCGGTTGATTAGGGCATAGTCGAAGAGGCGACTGGTCTGGGCGTGGGAGTTGAGTGCGCGAATGTGATCGGCCGCAGTGAGTCCCAAGCTCTCATTGGCCTGGGTCATGAGGTTGCATACGTAGACCTTTACTGCCGCAGAATTGGCGATCGCCTGGCCGATACCGCGCACCAGCAGGTTCGGAATCAGGCTGGTGAAGAGTGATCCCGGTCCGATGGTGATGAGGTCGGCACGCGCAATGGCATCCAGAGTCTGCGGCATGGGCTGAACGTCAGGGGGAACCAGGAAGAGTTCCTGGATGCGCCCCTTGCTGGCCGTAATCCTGGTTTCGCCCAGGACTCGAGTGCCGTCTTCCATCAAGGCCTCAAGCTCGACATTGGAGGTGGTGGCAGGGAAGATGTGCCCACGCGTAAGCAGAATTTCTGAGGAGAGGCGAACGGCCTCGCTGAAGTCGCTGGTGATGGACGTCAGGGCCGCCAGAAAGAGATTTCCGAAACTGTGTCCTTCCAGGCCGGAGCCTTTGATGAAACGATGCTGGAACAAGCGGGAAAGCAAGGCCTCGTCTTCCGAGAGAGCAACTATGCAATTCCGAATGTCGCCGGGAGGCAGCATGTTGAGCTCTTTGCGCAGCCGTCCACTGGAACCTCCGTCATCGCTTACCGTGACCACGGCGCAAAGTTCATCAATCACAGGCCCTGGGTTCTTGTTGGGGTTCAGTGAGGTCGAAGTGACGTAAGACTTCAGCCCCTTTAATAGCGTGGATAGGCCGGTGCCACCGCCGATGGCGACGACGTGCAATGCTCGGTGTGTACTGACGGATTCCCGTGGCGGCTGTCCCGGGCGCACCGGCGGCTCGCTCAAGGCGATTATTCCTCCGGAAGGTCGGTCGGGGCGGTGGCGCTTGGATCTGGATAAAGCAATTCCGTAAACCGCGGATCTTCGGCCAGGTTCTGGAAGTCGGAGTCGTTGCGCGCCTGGAAGCGCAGCGCAGGATTGGCACGAATCGCTTGGTCCAGGTGCCGCAAGGAATCCTCGACGTGACCGGTGAGGCAGTCGAGCGCTGCCATGCCATAGGCGACATAATCGGCAGCTGGAACTTGCCTGGATAACTTTTCCAGGTGCTCGCGTGCGGTGACGTAGTCGCCAAGATTCATCAGCGAGACCGCGTAGTCGAAGTGTTCCTCCGGACTCTTGAACTGAGTCGTGGCTTTCTCGGCGTGCTGGTTACAGGTATTCAGGTGAACGGTGGCCCGATCGGCCAGTTCTTTGCTGGGCCCGCCTACCACCTTTTGCAAGTGGGCCTTGGCCTTGTCGAATTTGTGCTCCTGCATGGCACGCAAGCCAGCCTCATAGTTTTGCACAGCCTGTGTATAACGGGGATCGTCACTGATGGATTTCTTCGGTGTTGCCTTTTGAGCCATCTGTAAAATTCTTCCTGTACTCTTCGTAAGTACACCTCTTTTGTTAAGCTTAGAAGCTATTCGCTTAACGTTTTGTGCCAGTATTTCCAGACTGCCGTGGCGCTAGGTGCGCGGCCCAATCCCGTAGCTCGAATCCTGCCTGTGGAAAAGGTCAATGTGGGGGCCGCGAAAAAGGGTAAACGGATCATACCGCCCCCGTCAACCGGTCGGGAACGGGCTAAATGCTTTCAGTTGATAGCGGCCGCGGTCTGCAGGTCAACCGGTTTCCAGTCACCGGCCATAATCCCTTTGCGGATCTGTGCCGCCATTTTGCCTTTCTGGTTTTGCTGGTATGCGTAATACAGTTCTTTCAAGCAGGTAGCGCACTGCGCTCCGTGGGTATTCTCAAAGCAGGAGTGCAGGCTCTTGTGGCCCATGCGATCGCAATAGCAATAGCAAGGCTGCTGGTAGATGACGGACTGGATCTTGGCCGCCAATTCATAGGCGTGAGTCTGAAAAGGATACTGCGCGTTGTCGCCCCAAAGCTGATCCTTGGACAGGAGCGCGGGCATTTTCGCGCCTTTGGCGGGGGCCGAGTTGTAAGCCGGAACCCGGGTTTCCCCGGTGTCCTGCGAATTGGCCCAGGGTGCGGAAGCCGCCAAAGTCAATAAGAACAATCCCGCCAGCATGATGCCACGTTTCAGCATGGTCTGATCCTCGCCTTGATTGGGTGTCTCCATTGTACCGCGAGAGGCATCAACCGGAAACCTGAAGCCACGGCTTTTGCCGCCCGGCCATTGTGGATGAAAGCAACCTTCAACCTCGCCCTAATGATCCGTATAATCAGCAGACATGTCAGAGCAGGACAATCCGGCGCCTCCGATTGCACAAGCCCAGGTGCCAGTACAAAAGCCGAGGCTCATACCGGTCATTTCAGTCTGGCTGCGCGACCTCGTCATCTCGCTTGCAATCTCCGCCTTCATCATCATCTTTCTGTATCAGCCTGTGAAAGTCGAAGGCACCAGCATGATGCCATCGCTCGACGATCAGGAGCGGATCTTCGTCAACAAGTTTGTTTACCGCATCGAACCGATCCAGCGCGGAGATATCGTCGTGTTCCGATATCCCCGCGATCCTTCGAAGAGCTTTATCAAACGGGTGATCGGGGTGGCTGGCGACCGCATCCGCATTGAGGGTGGGCGAGTTTTCGTGAACGGCGTGGCCCTGGCAGAGGATTATGTCCCCGAATCCTACGAGGACGAGCGATCCTACCCGGAGATCACGGTGCCGCAGAACAGCTTCTTTGTGTTGGGGGATCACCGCACGATGTCGAACGACAGCCGCGATTTTGGCCCGGTGGACCAGAGCTACATCTACGGCAAGGCGGTGTTCGGATATTGGCCGGTCGATAAGCTGGGGCGCCTGCGTTAGCGCCTCAATTCTGCACGAGTTTTCCACTTATGTGCAGGAACTCACATCTTTCGCGATTCCGGCATCACTGCTAAAATCCTTAAAATCCACTCCCCGGAGAATCAATGCAAGCCATTCTTGCGCTGGAAGACGGAAAGGTCTTCCGAGGCAAAGGCTACGGAGCGAAGGGCGAATGTCACGGGGAAGTAGTTTTTAATACTTCCATCACCGGCTACCAGGAAATTTTCACCGACCCTTCCTACACTGGCCAGATCGTAGTCCTCACCAATCCTGAAATCGGCAATTACGGAACCAACTCCGAAGACAATGAGGCAACGAGACCCTATATCGAGGGGTTGATCGTGCGCGAGTTTTCGAAGGTCAGTTCGAACTGGCGCTCACAGCAGGTTGCGGAAGAGTTCCTGGAACAGTTCAAAGTACCGGTGCTCGCCGACATTGATACGCGCGCGCTGGTTCGCCATCTGCGGGATCACGGCGTCATGCGCGGCGTGGTCTCGACACTCGAGAGCGATACCGACAAGCTCATCGCCAAGGCGCGGTCGTTTCCCAAGATGGATGGCATGGACCTTGCCAAAGTCGTTACGACGAAGAATACCTACGTCTGGGAAACCGGGGAACGCTCTCACTTGCCCGATGAACTGGTTGGTTACAAGGATCAGCCAGAGAAGTTTCACGTGGTTGCGTACGACTTCGGGATCAAGCACAACATCATGCGCAAGCTGCGAGGCGAGGGATGCAAAGTGACAGTCGTCCCGGCCCAGACGAACGCGGAAGACGTGCTCGCGCTGAAACCTGACGGAGTATTCCTGTCGAACGGCCCGGGCGATCCGGAGCCGTGCACATACGCAGTGGACAATATTCGCCGATTGATGGGAAGGCAACCGATCTTCGGCATCTGCCTCGGACATCAACTGACGGGGATTGCGCTCGGCGGAAAGACATTCAAGCTGAAGTTCGGACACCATGGCGGGAATCATCCGGTGAAGCAACTGCACACGGGAAAGATCGAGATCACGGCGCACAATCATAACTTCGCTGTCGATCCCGATTCGCTGCCCATGAGCGAAGTTGAGCTCACGCATATCGACTTGAACGACAACACACTCGAAGGCCTACGGCATAAAAATCTGCCGCTGTTCAGCGTCCAGTATCACCCGGAAGCCAGCCCCGGCCCCCACGACTCGCATTACCTCTTCAAAGATTTCGTGAAGATGATGGAGGAGTGGAAGGGGAGTAGACAGTAGTGGGTAGTCAGCAGCTAGTAGCAAGTAGACGGTAGTTAGTAGTGAGTTTTGCAAGGCGCGGTTTCAGCCCAACGACTGACGACCAACGACGAAACTTTAAATGCCAAGACGAAACGATATCTCGAAAATCCTGATCATTGGCTCTGGCCCCATCGTCATTGGCCAGTCGGCGGAGTTTGATTACTCCGGCACCCAGGCTTGCAAGGCGCTCAAGGCCGAGGGATACGAAGTGGTGCTGGCCAACTCCAACCCGGCAACCATCATGACTGATCCCGACCTCGCCGACCGCACTTACATCGAGCCGTTGACCCGCGACTATCTGGAAGAGATCATCCGTGTCGAGCGCGAGCTGTCGCCCGGCGGCGGGTTCGCGGTTCTGCCCACGGTCGGCGGACAGACTGCCCTGAACCTCGCCATCGATCTCTCCGACTCCGGCATTCTCGAGAAATACAACGTGCAGTTGATCGGCGCGCAGATCAGCGCCATCAAGAAAGCCGAAGACCGTCTCTTCTTCAAAGACGCGATGCAGAAGATCGGCCTCGACGTCCCCAAGTCGGCGCTGGTCAACAATCTCAAAGACGGCCTCGAGTTCGCCGGGAAAATCGGTTTCCCGGTCATTATTCGCCCCTCGTTCACACTCGGCGGTTCCGGCGGAGGTATCGCCTACAACCGCGAAGAGTTGATGGACGTTCTCGCCCGCGGTCTCGATTTCTCCCCGGTGCACGAAGCGCTCATCGAAGAGTCGGTCCTGGGATGGAAAGAGTTCGAGCTCGAGGTGATGCGCGATCTGAAAGACAACGTCATCATCATCTGCTCGATCGAAAACTTCGATCCCATGGGCGTACACACCGGTGACTCGATCACGGTTGCTCCCGCCCAGACCCTCACCGATCGTGAATACCAGATGATGCGTGACGCTGCGATCGCCGTCATCCGCGAGATCGGCGTCGAGACCGGCGGATCGAACATCCAATTCGGAATTCATCCGCAGACCGGTCGCATGGTGGTGATCGAGATGAACCCGCGGGTGTCGCGGTCTTCCGCGCTCGCGTCAAAGGCTACGGGCTTCCCAATCGCAAAGATTGCCGCCAAGCTCGCAGTCGGCTACACGCTCGACGAAATTCCCAACGACATCACGCGCAAGACTCCGGCGTGCTTCGAACCCACGCTCGACTACGTGGTGGTCAAGATTCCCAAGTGGCAGTTCGAGAAATTCCCCGGCGCCGATGAAAACCTCGGGCCCCAGATGAAGTCGGTCGGCGAAGTGATGGCCATCGGCCGCACTTTCAAAGAAGCGTTGCTCAAAGGTGTGCGCGCACTCGACACGGGAAAGAAAGTCGGTTCGGAAAAAATCGAGCCCAAGATTCTCACCCAGCGTCTGGTCACTCCTCATCCGGAGCGCCTGTCGTACGTCCGCTACGCGTTGCGCCAGGGACACACGGTCAAACAGCTCGCGACCATGACTTCGATGGACCCATGGTTCCTTTACCAGCTCAAAGAGATTAACGACATGCAACTCGAGTTGGAAAAGCACCCGATGGAGTCGATTCCGTCGGAGGTTCTTCGCGAAGCCAAGCGCATGGGAATTTCCGACGGGCGGCTCGCCGGAGTGTGGCGCCTGGAAGGCAAGGGCGCGCAGGAGAAAGTTCGCCACCTGCGCAAAAAGCACAAATTGAATCCGGTTTATAAGCGCGTCGATACCTGTGCCGCCGAATTTGAAAGCTTCACGCCGTATCTCTACTCGACCTACGAGGACGAAGACGAGGCGACGCCGACCGACAAAAAGAAAGTCATCATTCTGGGCAGCGGGCCCAACCGCATCGGGCAGGGAATTGAGTTCGATTACTGCTGCTGCCACGCAGCTTTCGCGCTGCGCGACGATGGTTACGAGACCATCATGATCAACTGCAATCCGGAGACGGTTTCGACCGACTACGACACCAGCGACCGCCTCTACTTCGAACCGCTCACGCTCGAAGATGTCTTCGCCGTGTACGAGCACGAAGCCGCTTCGAAGGCGCCGATCGGCGTGATCGTGCAGTTCGGCGGACAGACTCCTCTCAATCTCTCGCTCCCGCTGAAAGGAAGCGGAGTGAATATCATCGGCACTTCGCCGGAGTCGATCGATCTCGCGGAAGATCGCAAGCGCTTTGGCAAGCTGCTCGACGAACTCGGAATCCCCCAGGCTCCTGGCGTGATGGTGGCCTCGGTCGAAGAAGCGATCGAAGGCGCCAAGAAAGTGGAGTACCCGGTCCTGGTTCGCCCCTCTTACGTGCTCGGGGGACGCGCCATGGTCATCGCTTACGACGAAGAGACCGTCGTCCGTTACATGAAAGAGGCGGTTGAGTACTCGCAGGATCGTCCGGTGCTCATCGATCACTTTCTGGAAGACGCCATCGAAGTGGACGTCGACGCGCTCTCTGACGGAGAGGATGTCGTAATCGGCGGCATCATGCAGCACATTGAGGAAGCCGGCATTCACTCTGGCGATTCCTCCTGCGTGCTTCCGGCCGTCGATATCCCGCAGCACCTGCTCGAGCGCATGCGTGAGTACACCTTCAAGCTGGCCCGCGCGTTGAAAGTCGTGGGACTGATGAATATCCAGTTTGCGATCCCACGCAGCAATGGCAGCAAGGGCGACGGCGGCAAGGTGTATGTGCTCGAAGTCAATCCCCGCGCCTCGCGCACCGTGCCGTATGTTTCAAAAGCGACGGGCGTTCCCATGGCGAAGATTGCCGCCCGCCTGATGACCGGGCGCAAGCTGCGCGAATTCCTGCCTGAGTTCATCGAGCGCAAGGCCGATCTCGATACCGGTCGCGGCTTCTACGTGAAGTCTCCTGTGTTCCCATGGAACAAGTTTCCCGGCGTGGATACCGTTCTTGGCCCCGAGATGAAATCCACTGGCGAAGTCATGGGCGTTGGCGACACCTTCGGAGAAGCTTTCGCCAAGGCGCAGATGGCTGCCGGACAGAAGCTGCCGACCCAAGGCACGGTGTTCATCAGCGTCACTGATCATGACAAGGCGCACGTAGCCGAACTTGCGCGGCGCTTCGTGGATATGGGATTCAAGCTGGTTGCAACCGCGGGCACCGCGGACGTGCTCGAATCCCGCGGCATGCACGTGGATCGCGTGTACAAAGTAAAAGAAGGCCGCCCCAACGTGGTGGACCTGATCAAAGGCGAACGCATTCACCTGATCATCAACACGCCTACCGGACTCGAGCCATGGTTCGACGAGAAGGCGATCCGGCGCGCGGCGGTGAATGCACGTATCCCGACTATCACTACCTTGTCAGCAGCTCGTGCGGCCGCCGAGGGAATCGCAGCGTTGCAACGCGGAGAGATTCGCGTGCAGGCGTTGCAGCATCTGCACGCTGAACGCGCGGCAAAGAGCCGGCGTTGATGTTCTCAGAGACTTAGTCTTATCGCCTCACAAAAGGTGACCGGGGGAGATAACCTCGCATTTCTCGTGCCAAGCGGTCCTTGCCGACATCTTCGTGCGCAAATTGTTGCAGCTTGCAGCTCTAGAACAATGAGAGGACAATGGCTTCCCAACTTGAGGAGTCACTTCCGTGAAGTCAATTCTCTGCTCAGTGCTTTTTGTACTTGTGTCTGTGATCTTGGCGACGGCGCAAGGGACGTATACGCAAATTGATTATCCGGGAGCGTCTGCAACTGGGTGCTTCGGCATTAATGAAGCGGGGGAGACCGTCGGTTACTACAACGACACCAGCGGCAAACAGCACGGGTTTTTGCTGAGCGCAGGAGTTTTCACGACCATCGACTCTCCTGGGGCTTCCGGCACTGTTTTAGACGGGCTGAACAATGTCGGCCAGGTTATTGGTGTCACTTCCTCTCCCTCCAGTGCCTTTGTCTACGACCGCCAAACGCAAACGTTCACCCCAATCGCGTTCAAAGGAACAACTCTTGTTATTCCATCGTCCATTAGCGATTCTGGTATCGTGGCTGGTTGGTTCGACCCTCCGGGCAATGTAGAGCAGGCTGGCTTCGAACTGATTGCCGGACGCCGCACACTTGTCAACGTTCCGGGCGCAAGCTCGACCGTCGTGTCAGGGAGAAGCACATCAGGTAAGCTCGCTGGATATTACAGTTCGAGCAACGGTACTTTGAATTTCATCTTCGAGTCGGGCAGATACCGTCAGCTTGAAATACCTAACGCTCCGCTTGCTGAGGTATTCGGGATCAACCCTGCCGGGACCGCCGTTGTTGGCCAATACATCTCTCAGTCACTAAACGTTGGTTTTGTGTACCAAAGCAACACACTTCAAACGCTGCTGTTCCCAGGATCAATTTACACCGAAGCCTATGGCATAAATACTGCCGGTGAGGTGGTGGGTGCTTTCGGTGATACCTTCGTGCAACACTGCTTCACCTGGACGCCTTCCGCTGATGCAGCCACGAAATGATTCGCCATCCGGCCCGGGGGTTCAAACCATGAAGCTGTCCGCAACTCGATTCGTTGCCTGATGGTGATACTGAGTTTCGAAACCCGCGGTCACGATTGACTGTCTGTCTTTCCGGATGTAAAGTGCGCAGTTCCGGCTTTCCACACGGGTTTCGCCCACCAACCGCCTCAGGAGAATTCGATGAAAATCCGATTCGTCTATGCAGCCACCTTGCTGTTCTGCCTCATACTTGCCTCCACGGCATGGGGACAATGGTCGTCGGACCCGGCCGTCAACCTTCCGCTCGCCGATAAAGGCAACGGCAATGACCAGGTGCAACCCAAGCTCAAGCCGCTCGCGGGCAACGGGTGGTATGTGAGCTGGTTCGATTCCGATCCGAACACCCCGCCGCAGGTCGGCTACGACGTTCGCCTCCAGCGCCTGAGTCCCGCCGGAGTCGAGCTGCTGCCGCATAATGGCGCGCTGGTCGCGACTGAGAGCAACAGTTCCACGCAGGACTATGGCCTCGATATAGACACAGCGGGCAACGCGCTGCTGGCTTTCCTCGACACGCGCGCAGGCTCGAACCAGCAGGTCACCGCAACCAAGATCAACAATGGTGGACGGCAGATATGGGGACGCCGCGGTGTGCAGCTCACCAGCGATTCCAGCTTCCACGCGGTCCCTAAGATCGCCGGTACGACAGACGGGGATGTTGTAGTCGCCTGGACTAGCGATAGCAGTATCGTGCTGCAACGGCTGGACCCGAACGGCAATCCGCTGTGGGGAGCGGGCATCGTGCTCAGCGAGGCGGGCGCGAACTATTCGGTCGCCGATTTGCTTGCGGCCGACAATGGATCGGTGATTCTGTCGTGGGTACGGGACACGGGTTTCACCAGCAATCATCAACTACGCGCCAACAAATTCGATCCGACCGGCG
Organism: Terriglobales bacterium; assembly: GCA_035652095.1. Taxonomy (GTDB): domain Bacteria; phylum Acidobacteriota; class Terriglobia; order Terriglobales; family Acidobacteriaceae; genus DASREM01. The sequence goes on from DASREM010000028.1 coordinate 127,487, forward strand.
CCAAGCTCTGGGGATCGCAGAATCTCTCGATCTTCGACGTGGGATCGCTCCAGTTTGGCAACTTCCCGTATTTCACCCCGGACGGCAGCGGGGGCGCAGTTTTCGGCTGGTATACGAGCAGTCCAACTCTGCAATGTTTCGCGCAGCACATTCGCGCCGACGGCAGCGAGGCCTTTCCGCACAACGGGTCCGCCGCCTCGACCAACACCTCGAACGTAAGAGTTTCCCCGTCGGTTTCGTATCGCGCCAGCAGCGACGAGACATTTCTGTTCTGGACCGAAGAAGACTCCAACCAGTTCACCAATGGGGTCTCTGGCCAGAAGTTCAACAGCACGGGAGCGAGGCAATGGGGACAGACCGGGCTGACGATCGTTCCTCTCGGATCGGCTTCGCAGATCTTCGTGGAGAACGTGCAGGTCGGCACCGGTGCGCTGGTCTTCTGGGTCGATCAGCCAAGCTTCACCTCCTCCACGATTCAAGCCACAAAGCTGGACGGCACCGGGGCGACGGTGTGCGCGCAGTTCCCGGTCTCGACGACGCCGGTGACTCCGTTTGGCCTGGTTGCCGGGATTACGAAATCCGGGATCGCGGCGCTGGCCTGGGCCGATAGCCGCATTGGCAACAACGCGATTTACATTCAGAACGTGAATCCGGATTGCACGCTAGGGCAACATCTATAGAGCTAGCTCATTGGCTCTGGCTTGTGAGTCGGTTTTGGCGGAGGCGGCATTCCATGTGCATTCGACCGCACACGCCTTGTCACTGATTCACGTTGACATGCTGCGGCTTACAATCGATGGGCAACTTCCTCATCGTCAGGAGACCTCATGCGCGCTTATCTGGTCGGCGTTGTTGTTGCGCTCTGTTTGTCTACCCACGCCGCGGCCCAACTGGACGAGATCATCAAGAAGGCGGGCGAGACCCTGGGTAACCGCGACGCGCCGGGCTTGAGCGATGACAGGGTCGTCGCTGGGCTGAAACAGGCGCTCGAGATCAGCACGGGCAAAGCTGTGGCTCTGACCGGGAAACCCGACGGCTTTCTCAAGAACGAGGCAATCAGAATTCTTTTGCCGCCGAAGCTGGAGACTGTCGGCAAGGGCATGCGCATGCTGGGCATGGGAGCCACAGTCGACGAACTGGAAGTAGGCATGAACCGTGCCGCAGAGCAAGCTACCCCGAAAGCCAAGCAGATATTTCTTGCCGCACTGCGGAAGATGACTTTTGACGATGCGCGTCACATCCTGACCGGAAGCGACATGGCGGCGACCGAGTATTTTCAGCGAACCAGTTCCGCGGACCTTATCAGCGCCTTTTCGCCGATTGTGCATCGCTCCATGGAACGCGTCGGGGTTGTGCAGCAGTACGATCAATTGATCAACAGTACGCCCGGAGGCAGCACATTGGCGAGCCAGTTCGATCTCAACAAATACGTAGTGGGGAAAACGCTGGACGGCCTCTTTCACATGCTCGGGGAAGAAGAAAAACAGATCCGCAAGAACCCCGCAGCCAGGACCACGGCATTGCTCAAAGAGGTCTTTGGCCGGAGGTGATGGAACTCCGGGCGCGAGTCTGGGCCGAGGTCGGCGTTATAATCACGCGCATGAAATCATCTCTTCGCAGTGTCGCAACTCTCTTAGTGCTCATGGCAGTGGGTGTTGTATGCGTAGCTCAGTCTGCCACACCGGCGGACGATGTTCAGGCACTCATCAAGAAAGGCCAAAAGCTCAACAGTGAAGGCAAACAGGACGACGCTCTCAAGCTGTATCAGCAAGTCCTCGATAAGTCTCCCAACTCCTACGATGCTCACCTGCAATCGGGCATCGCGCTGGATTTAAAGGGTGACTACAGCGCTGCGCGCGAGCACTTCAAGCAAGCGATCGAGGTGGCCGCGCCCGACCAGAAGAACCGGGCCATGCGCACCATGGCGGTATCCTACGCTTTTGAGGGCAATGCGGCCGAGGCGGAGAAATATGAGAAGCCGGTATTCGACGGGTTGCTGGCGAAGTCAGATTTCGAAGGGGCGGCCGGCGTAGCCAATGAACTCGCCCGCATCAAGCTGGAATTAGGCGATGTGGACGGCGCGGCGCAGTGGTATAAGCTCGGCTATGAAACCGCGATGCGCAAGACCGACATGAAGGACGCCGACAAGAACCTGTGGGCGTTTCGCTGGGCAAACGCGCAAGCCCGGATCGCCGCCCGCCGCGGGCAGCGCGAGGAAGCACAGAAACAGATCACCGTGGCAAAGGCGGCGCTGGACAAGGCGAACAATCCCGACCAGGCGCCGTTCTTCCCCTATCTCACCGGGTATGTGGCCTTCTACGCCGGCGACTACCGGACGGCGATCAGCGATTTGGGCAAGGCCAACCAGGAAGACCCATTCATCCTGCTGCTGATCGCAGAATCGTACGAAAAATCGGGGGATGCCGCCCGCGCCAAGGAGTACTACGCCAAGGTAATGTCCAACAATGGGCATGCACCCACGAATGCGTTTGCGCGTCCGGTGGCTAGAAAGAAATTGGCAGGTGGTTAACTCGGATACATGAAATCTCACTCGAGCCGAGGGGTAGGCGCTTGCGCCCGCAACGCCCGCCAAGGTGATAGCCTGAGGTAAATCTAACGTTCATACTTGGAGTCTCGCATGCTGCTTTCCGGAATTTTTCCACCCATCTCGACTCCGTTCTATCCCGACGGCAAGGTCTACTACAAAAAGCTGGAGTCAAACGTCGAACGGTACTCGAAGACCCCGGTTGCGGGCCTGGTGGTGCTGGGTTCGACCGGTGAGGCCATCCTGCTTTCTGACGAAGAGCGGCGCCAGGTGCTTAAAACCGCCCGGGACGCGGCGGCAACCCACAAGGTTCTGATCGCCGGGAGCGGAATCGAATCGGCCTCTGAAACACTACGGCTGACCGAATACGCGGCGGAACTCGGCTACGACGTGGCCATGGTGCGCACTCCGCATTACTACAAGGGACAGATGAAGCCGGCGAATATGCTGACCTTTTTCCGTTTCGTCGCCGATCGTTCGCCGTTGCCGGTCATCATCTACAACTTTCCGCAAGCCACAGGCTACGACATTCCCGCAGAACTTGTGATCGAACTTGCCGACCATCCCAACCTGATCGGCATCAAGGAGTCTAGCGGCGACGTGGAAAAGGTCCGCAAGATGGTGGAAGGCACGCGTCACGTGAAGCGCAGCGCGACTGTTACCGAAACTTTCGATGCGGTCACGCCGCGCATGTTAAAGGCGGCGGAAGGAAACGGAGGAGGAGAACTGGTCACAATCGCGAGCGCGTCCGGCACGCCAAAACCTTCATCTTCGGCCGTGAGCGTAGTGGCAGGCCTGAAAACGCGTCAGAAAGAAATTGGTTTCCAGGTGCTGGTCGGGGCAGCGCAGAAGCTGGAGCCATCTTTGCAGGTCGGCGCTGCCGGCGCGATTCTTGCCTTCGCGGACGCGGCTCCCACTGCCTGTTACGAGATTTACGCGGCCTGGAAAGAGGGCGATCACGATCTCGCGCGTCTGAAGCAGGAGCGGATCGCGAAGGCCGCCCAGCGGATCGTGGGGGAACTGAGCATTCCCGGCGTCAAGTATGCGATGGACTTCAACGGCTACTTTGGCGGTTCGGTGCGGTTGCCGTTGCTGCCGTTGACGGCGGATGTGAAATCCGAGATAGAACAGTTACTAAGCAACATCAGGAACTGACTCTTTCGTTGCGCGATGTCTATCGGTGTGCTAAAAGTCTGCGCCATGAGAACTCTGCTTTCCTTTTTTCTGCTGTCCTCTATCCTGTGCTGCGCCAAAAATGAGCCCATACTCGTCTTGCAGTGGCCAACCGACAAGCCCGTAATGAAGCTGAGCTTCGGAAAATTTACCGAAATTGGGGTTGTGGCGAAGCAGAATTCTTATGTTTCTGAAGTTACCGTCGAGAACCTGACCGATAAAGCCGTGCCGAGAGTCGCATTTAACGTCTATCTCACGGACAAGAACAATGTCAGGGTCGGGGACGGGCTCCTGCTGGTCTCCGACATCCAGCCCAAACAGTCAGTGAAGGTTCAGTTTCAATGCACATCTTTGGGCGTCCCTTCTGGCCTGACAGTCAGCGCCAAAAGAGAAATGCTGGACCCAAAAGCGAGAACGGTTTCTCTTAAAGTGCTGTCCGTGCCTCCCGGAGCCAAATTGAAAGTGGATGGGGCGGATGAGGGTGTGACTCCGAAAGCCGTGAATCTGACCGTCGGCACTCACAACCTTGAGTTCAGCAAGGAAGGCTATGCGACGGGCAGTACGGCGGTGGAAATCGCTCCTGACGAACTCCCAGGTGGTAGCATCAGCTTCGAGTTGGGTGGGCTTTCACGCGACACCATCGAATTGAGAGACGGAACGGTTCTCCTTGGTGATGCGGTGTCAATGTCTCTGACCTCGGTTGTGGTCCGAGTTGATGGGAAGGAACAGACCTATCCGAGGAACCAAATCAAGAAACTCATTCTGGTCGAAAGGGAAGTGACTCAAACGCCGGCAATCACTCAGCCGGCACCTCAATGAGGGTTATGAAAAGAACTTGTTCGCTTACCCTAGCTCTTTTTTTTGCGCTATTGTGCAGCGCCAAAGATCAGCCCGCGCAGGTAATTATCTGGCCCGAGTCCGGAACGCAGGTAATCAAGTTCAGTTTCGGAAAATTCAAAGAAGTAGCGTCGCTCGCTAACCGACACGAGTATGCGATCGACACAATAGCTGAGAATACCTGGAGCAAGAAGATCCCCTCGATCACCTTCACTTTGTATGTATATGACAAAAGCAAAGTGCGCATCGGGGAAGGCTATGTCAATGTGAATGACCTGGCTCCAGGGCAAGTGGCCAAATTTCAGACCAACATCGGGGTGTCGGGAACTCCATATTCGCTGGAGTTGGTGCCCAGTTCCCTCCCAGCCGACCTGCGCCCGTTAGCTCCTCCGGCCAAGATTTCGGTTACGGTCAATTCCGTGCCGCAAGGAGCGCTGGTGAACGTAGATGGTGTCGAACAGGGGACAACGCCTAAGTTAATTCAGGTTGGTGTCGGCAAGCACACCCTCGAGTTCAGCAAGGAGGGCTTCAATACCGGGCATTTCCCGCTGGAAGTAGGGCCGAACGATGCCTCTGGCGGAAGCGTCAGCTATGAGCTCGGGACTTCGGCACACGACACGATTGAACTGCGCGATGGGAGTGTTCTCAGCGGAGATCTTGAGTCGGTTTCGGCAACTGAAGCGGTAGTACGCATCGGGGGAACAGCGCAGCACTACAGCCGCAATCAGATCAAACGTATCTCTCTTGTGGAGCGCGACGCTCCGCAGCCCTAATTTTCCTCAGCCCTCGCCTTGTGAGCGCGTCCCGCTTCCGCTAGAATTAGAACGAACGTTCGAACCATGGCCTCCTCCACTACAAGCCCGAACCGCGCCCGCGTGTCCCCGGAAACGCGCTTCGATCGCACCCTGGCGAAGATACTGGCTCACGCTACCGATGTTTTTTATGAAAAGGGATACGAGGGGGCGTCGATCCGCGATCTCTCGCGCGCGAGCGGGATGTCGTTGGCCGGACTTTACTATTACTTCGATACCAAAGAGCGTCTGCTGTACCTGATCCAGAAGCACACCTTCAGCACCATCGTCGAGAAGCTTCGCCGGAAGCTAGAGGGAGTGTCAGATCCCGAGTTGCGGATTCGCATCATCATTCTCAATCATCTCGACTACTTTCTTTCCAATCCCAAGTCCATGAAGGTCCTCTCGCACGAAGACGATGCCCTGAAGAACGGTTTCGGGGCGGAGATTGCGTCCATCAAGCGCGAGTACTATCGCATTTGCCTCGGTGTCCTGGAAGATCACAAGCGTACCACCGGAGGGAAATTTAACAGCCGGGTTGCTCTGTTAAGCCTGTTTGGGATGATGAACTGGATTTATACGTGGCACAATTCTCGAGTGGATGCCGACGCGGAGGAACTCGCGAAGCAGATGTCCGACATTTTCTTGAAAGGCATCGGCGGAAGAGCGGTTCACAAAAAGAAACGTGTTACAAAGGGAAAGGGAATTCACCGATGGCAACGACGACACAGCCGACATCCGGCGAACGCACCAGGGCGTTGATCAACTACCGTGTGGAGGGTGGGATCGCGGTGATCGAACTGAACGATCCCCCGGCGAATACCTATTCATACGAGATGAATCGTCAACTTGACGACGCCATTCTGAAGGCCCGCATGGACAATGACGTTCACGTGATCGTGCTGACCGGGGCAGGCGACAAATTCTTCTGCGCCGGAGCGAACATCAACATGCTCACCGGCGCCGATCCTACCTACAAATACTACTTCTGCCTGCACGCCAACGAAACACTGTTGCGGCTGGAGAACACGCCCAAGCTGGTAATCGCGGCGCTCAACGGTCATTGTGTTGGCGGAGGGCTCGAGGTAGCCATGGCGGCCGATATTCGCATCGCGCGCAAGGACTCCGGCAAAATCGGCTTACCCGAGGTGAGCCTGGGTGTTCTCCCCGGCACCGGCGGAACCCAGCGTCTGGCGCGATTGGTGGGGAAGAGCCGCGCGATCGAGTTGATGGTCACCGGCAAAACATTTAGTTTCGAACAAGCCCTCCAATACGGGATGATCAACGAGGTTTATGAACGCGACGGCTTCATGGACCGGGTAATGGAGTATGCCCGCCAGTTTTGTCTGCCGAACAAGGCGGCCAAGGCGGTGGGTCGCATCAAGCGGGCGGTGCAGACCGGCTGGGAAATTCCGCTTGAGGCGGGGCTGGCGCTGGAGCGCGAAAACCAGCAATTGCTGTTTGAGAGCGCCGATGCCAAGGAAGGCCTGGCGGCTTACGTGGAGAAACGTCAGCCCAAGTTCAGCGGGAAATGAGAAACGCCGGCATAATGCCGGCCCTATCAAGGAGAATGATGATCGCAGCCTCGAAAGTGAAGATCGATCCCGGCAAACTCTTAATCGACGGTCAATGGGTGGATGGCGCGAAGACGTTTGAGACAGTCAATCCCGCCACCGGCGAGGTCTTGACGCAAGTGGCCGAGGCATCGGCACAGCATGTAGAGACCGCGGTTCATGCGGCCCGCAGAGCGTTTGAAGACCGCTCGGGGGCGTGGCGCAAAATGTCGGCCAGCGAGCGCGGCCGCCTGATCTGGAAGCTCGCCGACCTGGTTGAGAAGAACCTCGATGAACTTGCCGAGCTTGAAACGCTGGACAATGGCAAGCCCATCTTCGAGTCACGTTACGTAGATATCCCAATGGTGATTGATGTCCTGCGCTACTACGCAGGGTGGGCGACCAAAATCCACGGCGAGACTGTCAACACCTTTGAGAACTCGTTTACATACACATTGCGGGAACCGGTTGGAGTGGTCGGCCTGATCGTGCCCTGGAATTTTCCGCTGCTGATCGCGTCATGGAAGCTGGGCCCGGCGCTGGCTTGTGGAAATACCATCGTTCTGAAGCCTGCCGAGCAGACGCCGCTTACTGCTTTGCGTTTCGGTCAGTTGGCAATGGAAGCCGGCATTCCTGCCGGCGTGTTGAACATCGTGACCGGCGGTCCCGAGGTCGGCAAGGCGATCGTGCGTCATCCCGGCATTGACAAGGTCGCATTTACCGGTTCGACCTCGGTCGGCAAGGAGATCATGCGCGGCGCTGCCGACTCGCTGAAACGCATTACCCTCGAACTTGGAGGCAAGTCGCCCAACATCGTATTCGCCGACTCCGATCTCGACAGTGCCGTCAAAGGCGCGATTACCGGGATCTTTTACGGCAAGGGAGAGTGCTGCAACGCCGGTTCGCGGTTGTTCATCGAGAACAAAGTTAAAGATGAGTTCCTGGATAAGCTGATTGCACGAGCGAAAAAGATGCAACCGGCGGATCCGCTCGACCCCAAGACCCGGCTCGGAGCAATTGTCAGCCGGGAACAGATGCAAAGCGTGCTGGGTTACATCGAAACAGGGAAAAAAGAAGGGGCGCAGATCGTGGCCGGCGGAAACCGTGCGATGGTCGGCGGCGATCAGGGTTTCTTCATCGAACCGACGATTTTCACCGGAGTCAAGAATGAAATGAAGATTGCGCAGGAAGAGATCTTCGGTCCGGTGCTGGCGACCTTGGGTTTTGATGACCTCGAGGAGGTTGTGGACCTTGCCAACCGGAATCCCTACGGTCTGGCCGCTGCGGTGTGGACGCGCGACATCAACAAAGCCAATCAGGTATCGCGCCGCCTGCGTGCGGGCCTGGTGTGGATCAATACTTATGGCTTGATGGATGCCGCGATGCCGTTCGGCGGGTACAAGAGTTCAGGCTTCGGACGAGAACTGGGCATGCACGCAATCGAACACTACACTGAGCTGAAATCGGTGTGGTTGAACATGCAATAAAGATGACGACATCGTCAATCGAAATTCCGAAATCAACCGGCTTCACGCTGGGCGAGTTGATGGTGGCGACCGCCGCGCGCGAGATTCGCGACGGGGAAGTCGTGTTTGTCGGAATGCGTATGCCGCTGATTGCCTTTGTAGTCGCGAAGAAAAACCATGCGCCTAACGCCGTCGGATTGTTCGAAAACGGAGTGATCCGCTCAACCCCGGCTCCGGAATTGATTTACACCATGGCCGATCCGCCCAACATCCTCGGCGCAACCCAATGCCTGGACATGCTGGGAGTGATGAGCCTGCTGCAATCCGGACGGGTGCATCTTGGATTTCTGGGCGCGGCTGAGGTGGACCGCTTTGGCAATCTCAATTCAACCGAGGTTCGCGGTGCGAAAGGATTGACTCGACTGCCTGGTTCCGGGGGCGCGTGCGATATCGCTTCGCTGGCGCATCGCTTCGTGGCTCTCCTGGAGCATAACAAGCAAAGATTGCCGGAACGTGTTTCCTACATCACAAGTCCTGGCCATGGTACAGGAGGCAACTGGCGCGCACGGGTGGGATTGCCCCGAGGCGGACCCTCGGCGGTGATCACTACGAAGGCTGTGCTTCGCTTTGATGGAAACGGGGAGGCGTATCTTGCTTCTATACACCCGGGCATCGAATTGGAACATGTGCTCGCCAACACGGGCTGGAAGTTGCGAGTCGCGGACGATCTCAGTTCCACTCCGATCCCCAGCCAGGAAGAATTGCGGACCATCCGCGGTTATGACAAGGAGGGGTTCTGGACAACCTAGGCTTTCGTACAGTCCGACCCATGGCACCTGCGGCAGAGAAAGCCAAAGAGGCCGCTGCGTCTGCTGTCGCCTCCCGCATCGCCCTTAAGATCGACGCTCCGGTGGCGCGAATTACACTCCAGCATTCGCCATTGAACGTGATCGATTTGCAGATGATGGATGAACTCTCAGCTGCCCTTGCGGAAATCGAAACTCGGGACGATGTTTCCATCGTTGTGCTGGAAGGTTCGGAGAAGGCCTTTTCGGCGGGTGTGGACGTTGCAGCGCACACTCCCGACAAAGTGGAAGAAATGTTGCGTAAGTTTCATGCCAGCATCGTGAAGCTGGCGGCAATGAAAAAGGTAACGATGGCGGCAGTTCGCGGACATTGCCTTGGTGGTGGCGCGGAATTAGCCATGGTCTGCGACCTGGTGTTCACGACCGGCGACGCTCTTTGGGGATTTCCTGAAATCAAGTTGGCCTGCTTTCCCCCGGTGGCAGCGACTGCGCTCGCCGCGTTGATCGGGCAAAAACACGCGGCAGACCTGATCCTCACAGGCCGCACGATAAGCGGGGAGGAGTCCGCCAGCCTCGGGCTTGCCAATCAGGCCGTTTCCGGCGCGGATTTGGACGTCGTCTTACAAGCGGCCATTGACCGAGTTTCGAAGCTAAGTCCAGCCGCAATCGCTGTTACCAAGAAGGCGATCTACGCGTGGGATTCGATTCACTTTGATAAAGGTCTGGCGCGAGCTGAGAAGGTGTATCTGGAGGAGTTGACCAAGGTTGAAGACATGCGCGAGGGCGTCAATGCTTTCTTGGAGAAGCGGGAGGCAAATTGGAAGGGCAAGTAGCATCGGCGAAGGACGGTCGTAGAAAGGCCGCTCACCTCATGTGCGGTAAGCCACTATGGGGAATCTCTGGCCTGGCGTCTTGCTCGTACTTTGCGTACTTGTCTTACTCCCATGTCCGTAGCGCTGAGTTCGACTGGCCACACGACGGGGGATCGATTCTTGCGTATGCAGTATGGGTTCTCTTGATGGCGGCGCTGGTGAGTGAAACTTCCTGTTGGCTCGAACGCATCTTCTTTGTGCTGGTTTTGGCAAATTTCGGCTTGGGCTTTGTGATTGCAGTTTGGACAGACGCTCCATTCCAGCGCGTTCGCGATCTGCGGACTCTGTCGGTGTGGACCTGGGCATTGGCGGCGTTGGTCAGCGGAGTCATCGTGTTTGCAAGCGGGAATGGGAAAAATGCCTAAACTCCTGACCATGCGCGAGGCCGTTGCTGAATTTGTGCCCGACGGCGCTTCGGTCGCGCTGGGCTTGCAGATGGAGCAGATGATCCCATTTGCCGCCGGACACGAAATCATCCGGCAAGGGAAACGCAACCTGACCCTGATTGGTCCCATCTCGGACCTTTTGTTTGATCAGTTGATTGCCGCTGGATGCGTGGAGCGCGTGATCGCAGCCTGGGTGGGAAATGTCATGATGGGCTCGGCATACAACTTTCGTCGCGCGGTTGAGGAAGAACGATTACAAATGGTGAATATGACCAATTTCACAGTTGCTCTAGCCTTGCAAGCGGGGGCGATGGGGGTCCCGTTTCTGCCGACGCGAACCGCGATGGGCAGCGATGTGGTTCGGAACAATCCGATGTTTGCGGAAATTGACTCGCCTTTTGAAAAAGCAGCGAGTGACGCCAAGGCTCGAGAGGCCGCTCAGAAATTACACGCTGTGAAGGCGCTAAGTCCAGACGTCACGATTGTCCACGTGCAGCGAGCTGATCGTGAGGGCAACGCGCACTGCTGGGGCAATTTCGGAGTGATGCTCGAAGGTGTTCGCGCGGCAAAGCGCGTGATCGTAGTCGCCGAGGAGATCGTCGAGCCCGACGTCATCTCCAGCGATCCCAACCGGACAGTTATTCCCGGGTTCCTGGTGAATGCTGTTGTGGAATGTCCCTTTGGGGCACATCCCTCGCCGGTACAGGGATATTACAAGCGCGACGACGCGTTCTTTCGTCACTATCACGAACAGACGAAAACTGCCGGCGAAACCGAGGCGTGGTTGCAGCGCTGGGTAAACGGCGTGACCGACCGCCGCGCCTATCGGAACCAGCTTGGTGGGTGCCGCGTCGACGAGCTTGGAGTAAAAGGCCATGCCTATGCCGCCGCAACTGACTTCGGTTATTAGGAGCAAAGATATGGACTTCGAAATCAGCGCAGGCCAAGTCAAGGCTCTGATGAAGCAAGGTGAGAAATTCACCCTTCTGGATGTTCGCGAGCCGGGCGAGTGGGCAAAGGCGAGCCTGGAGGGAAGCAAGCAGATTTCGATGGGCGATATTCCGGCGCGCGCCCATCAGGAACTCGATCCCGAAGATCACATCGTGGTGATGTGCCACCACGGCGTGCGTTCGCTGACGGTAACGAATTGGCTCCGGCAGCAAGGATTCGAAAAAGCCCAGTCCATGCGCGGCGGAATTGACGGCTGGGCCAGGACGGTGGATCCGAAGGTGCCACTGTATTGAGCCTCGTGGTTGCTGATTGCTGAAAATGAAAAAGGAACTGATCGAACTCAAAGTAAACGGCCGCTGTTACGAGACTGGTATCGAGCCTAGCAAGCTCCTGCTTGACGCCTTGCGACAGGACCTGCAGCTTACCGGCTCGAAGCGCGGCTGCGATGACTCTTCCTGCGGTGCTTGCACGGTGTTGATTGACGGCACGCCCATGCTGTCGTGCACGCTGCTGGCAGCAAGTTGCGAGGGCCAGGAGATCACAACCGTCGAGGGCGTGAGCGAGCACGGCAGCCTCGCCGCCATTCAAAAAGCTTATGGGGACTGGGGCGGAGCGCAATGTGGATACTGCACTCCGGGATTCATGATGACGGTGAAACACCTGCTGCGGGAAAATCCCGAGCCCACGGAAGACGACATCCGGCGCGCGCTCAGCAGCAATCTTTGCCGCTGCACTGGCTATACCCAGATGTATCAGGCCATCAAGGCGGCCGTGGAAGCGGAACAAAAGGGAATGGCCGCGGCCAAGTAGCAACCGAATTCAACCACCAGGAGAAGAGCCGACGACTGATGTCAAATGAATTCTCGATCATCGGAAAGCCCACCGCCATGGTGGATGCCGCGGAGAAAACCACTGGTGCAGGGAAGTATGCTGACGACCTGAGTCTCCCCGGCATGCTGGTTGGCAAAATTCTGCATTCTCCTTATCCGCACGCGTGCATCAAGAGAATCGATACCAGCCGCGCGGAACAGCTGGATGGTGTTGTGACCGTCGTGACGGGTCAGGATGCGCCGAACCCCTACGGCATTCTTCCAGTCGGCCACGACGAGCATGCGCTGGCCACCGACAAGGTGCGCTATGTCGGCGACAACGTCGCATGCGTGGTGGCGGTGAACGAAGCAACTGCGGAAAGGGCGCTCGAACTGGTAGATGTGGAATACGAGGTTCTGCCCGCCTATTTCGACCCCGAAGACTCAATGAAGGCCGAGTCCAACTTCCTTCACGATAACAAGCCGCACAACATCGAGAAAGACTATCACCACGTCTTTGGAGATCCAGAGAAAGCGCTGGCAGAAGCGGCTTACGTTGCCGAAGCGCGGTACATCGCCAACGAAGTGACGCATGCGGCGATGGAGCCGCATTCCACGCTAGCGTCGTTTGAAATCGACCCGCACACCGGAAAGCCGGGACGCTTGACAGTGTGGTCTTCCACGCAGGTCCCGTACTACTTGCAGCACAAGCTTTCGCTGGTGCTGGAAATGCCAATGGCCCAGATCCGTGTGATCAAGCCGCTGGTGGGCGGAGGTTTCGGCGGCAAAAGCGAAGTGATTCCTCTTGAGATTACGGCAGCGGTTGCGGCACGCAAGGCTCGCGCCCCGGTCAAGATCACCTACACCAGGGAAGAGGTTTTCTGGGCGCATCGCGGACGGCCGCGCACCATCATCGATCTTAAAACCGGATCCGATAAAGACGGGCGTATCACCGCAGTGAAAGCGCGAGTGGTTCAGGATGGGGGCGCCTATTGCTCGTACGGTGTTGTGACCATCCTGTACTCGGGCGCGCTCCTCGGAGCGTTGTACGACATCCCGAATATCCAGTACGACGGCTATCGCGTTCTCACCAACAAGCCGGTCTGCGGGGCGATGCGTGGACATGGTACGGTAAATGTCCGCTTCGCCTTCGAATCGCAGCTCGATGAACTCGCGCAGAAGCTGGGCTTGGATCCTGCCGAGATGCGCCGGCGAAATCTGCTGAAGCCGCCCTGTATCACTATTAATGGACTTCGGGTTCAGAGTTATGGGCTGCCCGAATGCATCGAGCAGGTGGTGACCCGGTCGAAATGGAACGATCGCAAGGGTAAGCTCCCCAAAGGGCGCGGGCTCGGAATTGCCTGCAGTCACTACGTAAGCGGCGCCGCCAACTCGATCATTCGTTCCGACATGCCGCATTCAACCGTCAATATCAAAATTGACCGCGACGGCGGCGTGGTGGTTTACACGGGCGCTTCCGACATCGGCCAGGGTTCCGACACCATGGTCGCGCAGATTGCCAGCGAGACTCTTGGGTGCTCGCTGAATCGTGTAAAGGTAGTGGCCGCCGATACCGACCTCACCCCGATCGATATCGGATCGTATTCCAGCCGCGTGACCTTTATGAACGGCAACGCGACTTTGCGGGCGGCTGGTGAGGTCAAGCAGCAGATCGCCGCAGCCGCGGCCAAGAAGATGAATTGTGGATCAGACGATCTGATATTCCGAGACGATCACGTGGTCCGGAGAGGGCTGGCGAATGCCCCTGGCGATCAGGGAGCAATTTCCGAAGCCAGTGTGTCCGGTCGCGTGGAAGGCCAGATTCTGCGCGGATCTCTGCAGCAAAAGCGCAAAGACGAAGGCCCGAAGAACACCTTGAGCTTCGAGGAAGCGGTGGTGGCCGCCATCGACTTCCACGGCGCGCTCAGCGGCACAGGGTCTTACGCGCCGCCATTGGAGGCCCGCGGGGGGAAACATAAGGGCGCAGGCGTCGGCCCTTCTCCGGCGTATTCCTACTCGGCCCAGGTGGCGGAGGTGAGCGTTGACGAAGAAACGGGGGAAGTCACTGTGCACAAGGTCTGGGCCGCGCACGATTGCGGACGCGCCCTGAACCCGACATCGGTCGAGGGACAGATTATCGGCTCGGTGTGGATGGGCATGGGACAAGCCCTGACCGAAGAGATGGTTTGGAAAGATGGCATGCTGATGAATCCGGGATTGCTGGAATACCGGAGTCCATCGTCCGTTGAATCGCCGGAAGTGGAGCCCATCATTGTTGAGAGCATCGATCCTGAGGGCCCGTTCGGAGCGAAGGAAGCGAGCGAAGGGTCGCTGGCGGCGACCATCCCCGCCATCTCGAACGCAATCTACGATGCGGTCGGGATTCGGTTACACGAATCGCCATTCACTCCGGAGCGCGTTCTGGCGGCACTGCGCGACAAAAGATCACAGAAAAAAATCGATATGACCGAAGGCATTGATCCAACGGCGCCGGTACGTTTCCGCGAGCACGGAGGATCGCTCTGGTTCAAGGGCAAAGGACCGGAGCGTCATCCACTGGACCCATCCCGCCGCGAGGCGGCCGAAGCCGGGGGTGACGATTGAGCCTTCCTCAATTCAGACTTTTGCGCCCCACTACGCTGGAGGAAGCCGCCGGCTTGCTTGGTAAGCATACGGTTCGTGTTCTTGCGGGGGGAACGGACCTGATTCCCTCCATGCGCCAGAAACTGTTCGAGCCCGAATATGTCATGGATATCCGTCGCCTCGCCGGACTCAAGGGAATCTCCACGCTTCCGGACAACTCGGTTGAAATTGGGGCTCTTACTCCGCTCAGCGATATCGAGCGTTCTCCGCTCTTGCGCCAGCACTACCCGGTCCTGACCGAAGCTGCCGCCACGGTAGCTTCGCCTGTGCTTCGCAACATGGGCACTCTTGGTGGAAACATCTGCCTGGACACGCGCTGCCTCTGGTACAACCAGTCACTTACCTGGCGAAAGGCGTGCGGATTCTGTATTAAGAAAGACGGCGATCTGTGCCACGTGGCACCGGGCGGCACCAAGTGCTGGGCGGCCTTTTCCGGCGACACGCCTCCCGCTTTGTTGTGCCTAGGTGCCGAAGTGGAAATTGTTGGCCCAGCGGGAAAAAGACGGGTTGCGCTTTCGGAGTTCTATACGGGCTTGGGGGACAACTACCGCCGGCTGGAGCAGAATGAAATACTGACTCGTGTTTTCCTCCCCGCGTCTTCCGCGGGCTATCGCGGTATTTACCGCAAACTTCGCATTCGGGGCTCGATCGACTATCCGCTCGCGGGCGTCGCTGTCGCCTTGAAACGGTCGAACGGGCAGGTCGCTGACGTCCGCTTGGCGCTTACAGCGGTGAATCCCGCGCCGGTTCTGGTCAAAGGCGCGACGCAATTCTTATCGGGGAAGCCGATGAACGAAGAACTGGCGCAGGCAACCGGCGAGCTTGCCGCGAAAGCTGCCAAGCCGCTCACAACCTCCGCCCTCACTCCCGAATACCGTCGGGAGATGATTCGAGTTCTTACCAAGCGGGCCATCCTCGCGGCATTTGAGAACTAATGGTGATCACTGACTGTCACATCCACATTCAGCCGCTCGAGATGTTCAAGCCGCACGCGCTCGAACTGATGAAGAAAAAGCGCGCGAATTTCGACCAGATCGCGGAGTTCTGCCGCTCTCCCAAGGCCTTTCTCAAGCACCTGGACGAGTGCGGGATCGATCGCGCGGTCCTGATCAACTATGTAGCCCCGGAGGTAATTGGATTTACCTCGGGCGTAAACCAGTTCATCTCAGATTACGTTAAGGAAGATCCCAAGCGCCTGATTTCCTGTGGAAGCCTGCACCCGCGGCATACTTCCAACGTGATGGCTGACGTGGAACAACTGCTCCGGCTTGGCATTCGCATGATCAAGATCCATCCTCCTCATCAATTGCTGTTTCCGAATGACTATCAAAAAGGAGTGAAAGAGCTTGAAATCATCTATCGTGCTGCGGAGGCCAACGCGATCCCGGTGATGTTCCATACGGGGACTTCGATCTTCCCTGGAGCGCGCAACAAGTATGGCGATCCGATCCACATTGATGATGTGGCGGTGGATTTTCCCAAGCTGAAAATTCTGCTGGCGCACGGCGGCCGCCCATTGTGGATGGATACGTCTTTTTTCCTGCTTCGCCGCCATCCGAACGTTTACCTGGATATCAGCGGCATCCCGCCGAAAACCCTGTTGAAGTATTTCCCGCGGCTGGATGAGGTCTCAAGCAAAACGCTGTTCGGGACGGACTGGCCCGGGCCGGGCGTGCCCGACATCAGGAGGAACTTAGAGGATTTTCGAGCGCTTCCGCTTCCCGCCGGGATGAAAGAGCAGATCCTGAGCACCACCGCGCTCAGCCTGTGGCCCGTGTAGCGACACCTTAGCGGGTAAAGAGGTGACCTAACTTTTCTTTCTTTGTCTTCAAGTAATCCTCCGCATAGGTGCTGGGAGCAACCTCGCAGGGAACTCGCTCGACCACTTCAATTCCAGCTTTTTCCAGTGCAGCAACCTTGTCGGGGTTGTTCGAGAGGAGCCTCACCTGGGTGACACCGAGCGCCTTGAGAATCTCTCCCGGCAGAGCAAACTCGCGGTGGTCGGCCTTGAATCCCAGGCGCTCATTGGCTTCCACTGTGTCCAAGCCAATGTCCTGCAGTTCGTACGCTTGCAGTTTCGCCATCAATCCAATGCCCCGGCCCTCCTGCTGTTCGTAGATCAGGACGCCAGCCCCTAGTTGCGCGATCATGGACAGCGCCATCTCTAATTGCTGGCGACAGTCACAGCGCAGCGAGCCGAAAACATCGCCGGTGAGGCACTGCGAATGGATTCGGACTAGGGCGGGGCTTCCCTTGACATCGCCCATGACCAGCGCGACGCCGGCTTCGAGTCGATGCTCGTCACCAAACTCTCCCTCAAAACCGAGAATCCGGAACCTGCCCCAGCGGGTCGGGAAGTCCGCAGATGCCACTTGTCGAACATTTGTGCTCACATATCAATTATAGCCAGAATGCCCGAGGTTCCGTGGAAACTGGTCCACGGCTAGCCTGGAGGTGTCTCGGAACGTGTCGGCGAGCGCGCGCTCGGGGTGTGATTTCTAGCGGGGATCGTGCATGGGAGCCTTCTTTGGTGGCGCGGGCTCCGCTTGCACATGACGCGACTGGTAAAAAATGAAGCCCAGGCTCAGCAGCAAAATGCTGACGGCAAAAAGAATCCATGTCGAGCGACAATTGATTCCGCCAGGCACAAACATATCAGTATCCGTTTCCGTCACTCGAGGGCCGATGACATGACAGCCGCGTCATGTTTATTGGACGCTGGTTTCGGCTGGGCTGTTGCACCCTGCCTTGAAGTTTCCAACCCCGCCCTACAAACCTTTCGGGTTGTCACGATACGGTTATGGACTCTCGAGGCATGGTAGAAGTAGAAGTGTGAAAGCTGCTCGCGCCATACTTGTTTCCTGCAGTGCGAATCACTCTGATTTCAACGCCTGGTCCGACTGCACTCGTTTTCCATACAGCTTAACCTTCCCGTCATAAGCGACAGCAATGTAAGACCGGCCACTAAGGAACTGCATGACTTTCTTGCCTTCGCGGGCGAGTTGAGCCCATCTGGATTTCGTCTCGGGATTTTGTTCCAGTCCCCGCATTTCACTGCCGTCGAAGGAAAAGTCCACTTGGCGAAGCCGGTGTTGCGATGTTCTCTTGACTGGAAACCGTTTCCCCTGAAGGTGCACAGTTGTTGCACCCTGAACCAAGGCTTGTTCCCAGATCGCGAGCAACGTCTCTTCCAGCGTCGTCGCATTCGGCCAAGCGCGGCCTGACCATCCCTCTCGGCTGAAGTTTATCGTTTCGCGTGGGGGAAATCGAACACCTGTCGGGAGAGCCAGCGCATTTTAGAGCTCGGTTATCACCATGATTGGTGCGCTATGCACTTTCGGGGACAGTCCCGGGGAGCACAATCAAAATGCGATCGTGTCGGCCCGCAGACCGAGAAGGAGGAGACTATGCGAATCGTCTTCATCTCTTCTCTAGCGACCCTGCTTGTTTGCGTGCTGGTCCTGGCAACAACAGGGTCCAAGCCACGAGCACTTTCAGTACCGGAAGGTCCCCTGAATATAAGCAAAGCGTTTCGCCCCGAAACGGCGATGGCATCACCATGTGGCGCAGGGCAGTGATCCGGGTCGTGCCGCTGGATACGGAGTCGCAGAACCGGTCCAGGCTGAATGCCTTGCCTATTTTCCCGCCTCGTTTGAGCCGAAGGAAAACCTCGCTTAACGTAGTTCTTTTTTCCTGGAACTAAATCTCTCGCTGATTGTTCTCGGTCCTGCAACTGACACTCAACTTGTCTTGTTGAAGAGGACTGCGCGGCGTAGACGCGGCAGCTTGCGATTTTGTTGACGGTTGAGCTGACGTTATCGCGGCCCTCGCATCTTACGACGAAATCACCTCAAGGAGTACATCAACATGGATACGAGATTGGAACGGGGACAAGCAACCGAGGACCGCTTCACCGGTTCGATTGAACGGCAAACAGCGAACCTGCCTTCAAGCGCCTTCCTGGGGCTTGCGGTGGGATCAATGATTGCCTCGGCAGTTCTCAAGATTTCAGGGAAAGATGATTGGGCATTGTTTGTGGGACAGTGGGCGGCGCCCTTCCTGATCATGGGAAATTACAACAAGATGGTGAAGCAGCATGGGTCTGACGCTCGCACCAATCAAGTGCGATCGGTTGCCTGAGCCGAACGGCATTTCCCTTACACCCGCGTCTCAGCTCAAGTGCCGGTTTGAATTGTCTGTAAGCAAACAACGGAGGAGATTCTCATGCCAAATATCGATCAACTGAAGCAAAAATATCAGCCGGTTCTGGATGCCATCCAGCGAGAAGGGGGTCAGTTACAAAACGTGAACCTGGACGGCAATCAGCTTTATGTGAAAGCCACCATGCCCTCGGAACAGGCGAAAAATCAGGTCTGGGATCAGATTAAGTCCGTGGATCCAAACTTCGCCGATCTAAAACACGACATTGAGGTAAGAGAAAGCGGGTCGCAGGCAGTACAACCAAACGAGGGCCGGACCTATACCGTGCAAGCCGGAGACAACCTGTCAAAAATCAGCAAACACTTTTACGGTGACCCTAATAAATACAATGCGATCGTAAAGGCGAATCAGCTGCAAGATCCGGACAAGATCAAACCTGGACAAAAGCTCATCATCCCGGCTGCCTGAAAATAAGGTGGATTGGGTGCACGCGCAACGGAAGCCGCAGGTAGGGCGGCTTCCAATGTTTCTATAATGAACCGATTCTGCTTCTGGTGAACTGAAAAGTATGGTGGAGCTAGTCGGGATCGAACCGACGACCTCATCGTTGCGAACGATGCGCTCTCCCAGCTGAGCTATAGCCCCACGAGGGACTTTCAGATTTTATCAGCCTTCCATTTCTCCTTCCAACTTGGGTGCTAAAGGCCGACCAAAGTTCTGCCCTTATGCCGGAAATATCTGTCAGTGTGCTCTGAATCGAAGTCTCGGATGAGGTTTTCAACACCCCAGTGGAAAATTCTGTGGAAAAAGAGGAAATTACTCCTATAACTCATGATGCAAGTTACCTTTGTACAGCTTGCACAAGGCGGAGTGCTGGCACTTTTGTGGTGGGAAAGAACCCTGAACTCAGGTTGGACAAATCTCTCAAAATCCGGCTCGACAAACTGCTCCTGGAGCGCGGTCTTGCAACCTCCCGAGAGCGTGCTCAGGCGCTGATCCTCGCCGGCAAGGTTCTGGTCAATGAACAGAAGATCGACAAGGCAGGGGCGGCGGTAGCGCGCAACGCTGCTATTCGCTTGCTCGCCGAAGACTTCCGGTATGTCTCGCGCGGCGGCCTGAAATTGGAGAAAGCGCTCCAGCATTGGCGGATTGATGTCACGGGCATGACGTGCCTTGACGTCGGAACATCGACTGGGGGCTTCACTGATTGCCTGCTGCAACACGGCGCCGCCCGAGTCATCGCCGTCGATACCGGTCATGGCCAAGTTCATAATCGAATCCGCCAGGATGCCCGAGTCCGGTTACTCGAAAACACGAACGCCCGGTACCTGACGCGAGAACAAGTCGCCGAATCAGCAGACCTTGTTGTGATCGATGTGTCGTTCATCTCGGCCACAATGGTGATCCCCGCTGTGTGTGCTGCGGCATTTGGAACCCCTGGCCAAACTCGGCACCTCATCGTTCTAGTCAAACCTCAATTCGAAGTCGGACGTGAACAGGTGGGGAAAGGCGGCATCGTAAAGGACCCGGCAGCGCAGCGGTTCGCCGTTGAGAAAGTCCGTGCTGCCGTCGAGCAACTTCGTCCCAAGTCCGTCGAGGTCATCGAATCACCGATTCTGGGCGCGGAAGGCAATCGCGAATTCCTCTTGTGGAGCGTGTTTTAGTGGTGCGTGGTGGACTGTCTTAAGCGGGTCGGCTGTCGTACAACCACTCGCTTCCCACTTTTCTGTACAATGCACTTTCCTGCATGCCAAGCGCCTCAACCAAGTCTGTCGCCATTGTTTCCAAGCCCGGTAAGCCGGAACTGGTGACCATTGTTCCTGAACTCGTTCAGTGGCTTGGCGCCCACGACTACTCGGTGGTCGCCGATCGCGAATCCGCTGCTTACATAAGCGGGGTGCAGATCGTCGACCGCAAACAGATTGGGTCGCTTCCGCTCAGGTTTGTTATTGTTCTTGGCGGAGATGGTACGCTCTTGGCCGCGGCCCGTGCTGTTGCCAAGGCTGGCATCCCGGTGCTCGGGATGAATCTCGGCTCGCTGGGGTTTCTCACGGAAATTCCACTCGAGGACCTCTACCCAACGCTGGAAGCGATCGATAAGGAGATTTGCGGCAGCGAGCAACGGGCCATGGTACGTTGTGAAGTCTATCGCGCCGAGGCCTGCGTGGCTCGCTATGATGCGCTCAACGATGTTGTGGTCGGAAAAAGCACTATCGCGCGGCTCAACCACTGCGATGTCTATGTGGACAAGATGTTCGTCTCCGCATACAAGGCCGACAGCCTGATTGTTTCTTCACCCACGGGTTCCACCGCGTACTCGCTTGCCGCGGGCGGACCGATCCTCATGCCCTCGGTGGAGGCATTTGTCATCACTCCGGTATCAGCGCACTCTCTTACCCATCGCGCACTGGTGGTTCGTGATACTTCGGAAATTGAGATCGTTGTCAAAACCGGGGACGAAGAAGCTTACCTCAGCATAGACGGCCAGGTTGGCATGCCTATGTATGACGGCGATCGACTGGTGTGCCGCAAGTCAGAGAATCGTGTGAAACTGCTCCGGACCCGCAAGACCTTCTTTGATGTGCTGCGCACCAAACTGAAGTGGGGAATTCGGTAAGAATCAGTTCACCTTTTTCCACACCAGGTCGTTACCCTCCCGCCGATCAACGAATCCCGTAATTCTTCCTTTTTCATCGCGAAGAAATATCTTCCGGGTACGTAATTGCCCGCTGATGAACAGGACGTCTCGAACTTCCACCCGCAGCGCGGACCCAGGCCGGCCTTCGCGCGTGCCTGTCAGATGATCTCCTTCAAGCTTAATCAAGTAAACCAGCTCGGGTCCTCCTTCGTAGCGTCCAACATACTGTTCCAGTTCTCTCGTCGGGAGCGCGATCGAGGGCGGTTCTTTCAACGCCGAGTAAGCGTGTACCAGCAGTAGTTTCCAAACCCCTCCCTGCTTTTGCCAGGTTTCAGTCATGAGGTATTTTGCCGCTAAGGTTTGCCCATGGTAGTTCTCCACTTCGTCATCCCGGTGGACTACCGTGGCCACATCTCCGGAGGTGGTAGCCGAATACTCAGAGATGCTGATCGTCCCTGAAACGCCCTTGGGAAGTGGCTGGAGTTGCTTCAGGAACTCGGCCCGCTGGATGATCTCGCCGTTCTCATCCACGTATACGGCACCTGGCGCGAGCGCCTCGTCCCAGAGTTTGGCGTTACCAGGAGCAATCGCATCCAGCAGCGCCTGGTCGCGAGCGCGGAGTTCGGCAGCAATGTCCGACTGCGGAGAAGGTGAAGCCGCAATGGCGGCAGCCAACATGACTTGAGCAAAGATGGGGAACACAGGTGCCTCCTGAACGCCATCTAATTAGACGTAAACACGACGCGTTCTGCTCATCAACTCTCACTTCCACTAAAAGCTGGGTTTCGACCATCCTCGCATGCCAATTTCGCAACTAAAAGTCGACTGACAAATCGAATTTCAAACCTCAATCCTGAAAGCCTAGCCCATCGATTGGAGTGTCACCATGTACCATCATTTCAAGAACCTGATGTATACCGTAAATGTCGGAACGCCTGACCCCCGTTTCGGCAACATGCTGCTCGAACAGTTCGGAGGCGCCAACGGGGAGTTGGCGGCGGCCATGCAATACACGATCCAGGGCTGGAATTGCGACGACCCTGCGCGCAAGGATCTCCTCCTCGACATCGGCACCGAGGAACTCAGCCATTTGGAAGTAGTGGGAACTCTGGCCCGCATGCACTTGCGGCCTATGAAAAAGAAACTCCAAGGTGCAGAGGAAGATCCCATGGTGGCGATAGCGGGCGGCGGAGGAGTAAATCTCTACAATTCGGTCGGCGATCCGTGGACAGCCGACTACTTGAAAATCACCGGCGAACTCGACGTCGACCTGCGCAGCAATATTGCTGCCGAAGCGCGGGCAAAGATTGTCTACGAAAGACTGATCAACCTTTGTGACGATCCCGGATCGAAAGATGCATTGCAATTCCTGATGACCCGCGAGATCACGCACATGAAAGCTTTCACCGCGGCGCTGGAGAGCCTCGGGAAGGACCGTTTCTCTATCGGACAAATTCCGCCCACCCCAGGGTTGGTGGACCAATACTTTAAAGATTCCACCGGAACCGGAGACGAAGGCGAAACTGAGGCTCGCGGTCCCTGGAACGAAGGCGAAAACTGGAAAATCATCGAGGCCCCCCAACTTGCGCAGGGGACCAACGGCCATGGCACCAAGCCGGGGAAACGCGAACTGGACGAACAGCGGGTCGCCAAGACTCGCAAAACCGCTTGATCATGGCTCTTTTTCTGAACTGAGTACATCCCAGGCCCGGCGGCATTTGGCCGGGCGTGGGATGACCTGCGCAGCGCTAAAACACTTTCTCCCTTCCACTCTATGCAGTAAACTCGCAGCGACAATGAAGATATTCCTCTCTCTCTTACTGCTCACTGGGCTTGTGTCTGCACAACCTCAACCTGCAGCGGACGTAGTCATTACCAACGCCAAGATTTGGACCGTTGATCCTGCACGGCCTGAAGCTCAAGCTGTGGCAATTCTTGGAGACCGCATCGTCGCGGTCGGCTCCAATCAGGAGGTCAACCGCTGGCGCGGTCCGAAAACACAGGGGATCGACGCGAACGGAAAGCTGCTGCTACCTGGCTTCAATGATGCGCACGTGCACTTTGTTGACGGAGGCGCGAGCCTCGATAGTGTTCATCTGAATGATGCCGGCAGTGCGCAGGAATTCTCCCATCGCATAGCGCAGCAAGCCAGAAAGGTCGCCAAAGGGGAATGGGTGCTCGGCGGTGAGTGGGATGAAACCAAGTGGACCCCGGCTACCCTTCCGACGAAGGAACTCCTCGATCCTCTTACGCCCGACACCCCGGTTTTTGTCACCCGCTATGACGGGCACGAAGCCCTGGCCAACTCGGTTGTGCTGCGCCTTGCCGGAATAACGGCGAAGACTCCCGATCCTCCCGGCGGCGTGATTGTCCGTGATGCGCAAGGCAATCCAACCGGTGTTGTCAAAGACGCGGCCCAGGATCTGGTCTTCAAAGTCATGCCGCCACTCACCCACGATCAGCGGGTGCGAATCGTTAAGCGGGCCATGGCCCATGCCGCGTCACTCGGCGTAACCAGCGTCCAGCACATGAACCCGGACTACGCAGATATCGCGGTTTATTCGGAACTGCGCCAGCGCGGAGAATTGATTACTCGTATCTATGCCGCACCGCTTATCCCGGGGGTCGATGACCAGGTGCGCATCGGCATCCGCCACGCTTTCGGCGATTCGTACCTGCGCCTTGGTGCGCTCAAGTCGTATGCTGACGGCTCTCTCGGGTCGGGCACCGCTTACTTCTACGAGCCTTATCTGAATACACCCAATAATCGGGGTCTGCTCAGCGACACCATGCAGCCGCTCTCGCTGATGCGCGAGCGCATGATGCGCGCTGATGCTGCGGGACTTCAACTCTGCACTCACGCAATTGGCGATGAGGGAATCTCCATTATTCTCGACCTCTACGCTGAAATCACGAAGGCCCACGGGGAGGCGGATCGCCGCTTCCGCATCGAACACGCCCAGCACATGGCGGCCAAGGATTTTGATCGCTTCGCGCAACTTCATGTCATCGCTTCTATGCAGCCCTATCACGCGATTGACGATGGACGCTGGGCCGAAAGCCGTATCGGTCACGACCGCGCCAGCCGCACCTACGCTTTTCGGACGTTCCTCGACCACGGGGTGCGACTCGCGTTTGGCACCGACTGGAACGTTGCCCCTTTGAATCCCATGCTAGGCCTTTATGGTGCGGTAACTCGCGCCACACTGGATGGCAAGAATCCCAATGGCTGGTTTCCCGAACAGAAGATCACCCTCAAAGAAGCCATTGAGGCCTACACCATGGGCTCTGCATATGCGGAGTTTCAGGAGAAAGAAAAAGGCTCCATTACCCCGGGCAAACTCGCTGACATGGTGATCCTGAGCGACGATCTTTTCTCCATCGATCCGGTGAAGATTCGTGATGTTGCTGTGCTCAAAACTATCCTGGGCGGGAAGATCATCTACGATGCCGGAGCAGGCAAGTGACCGAGCCGCTTTCCATACTTGAGATTGAAGAAAAGAAATTTCGTTGCTGCGATGTAACCTTGAATTACGCCGAGGGGCCAGACGACGGTCCCAGCATGGTGATGATTCATGGGCTCGGCAGGCGCTGGCAGGTGCTGCAACCGATCATTGCGCCGCTTTCGAAGAAGTACCACATTTACGCTCCCGACCTGCGCGGGCACGGCGGGTCCGCCCGTGTCCCTGGTGCATATCGCGAAATCCAGTATGCCGCCGACATCTCGCAATTTCTTCATGGCACGGTGGGCAAACCCGCGATCATCTTCGGGCATTCCCTCGGCGGCATGATCGGCATGCATATCGCGGCTCATGAGCCCACACTCGTTCGTGCTCTCATAGTTGGAGACAGCATGATTGATCCCGCCCTGCTTCACAGCAGCCTCTATCCCAAACTCTTCAGTTCTCTTGCAGATCTGGCACGTAAGGGAGGAACGGCGGAAGTTATCGCTCGTGGCCTGGCTGAAATTGAACTTCAACTTCCCGGGCTTGAGGAGTTGGTCCGCATCGGCGATCTTCCGGGAAACGATCACGCTTACCTTCTTCGCTGGGCAGAGTGCGTGCGCCATGCCGACCCCGATACTTACACCATGTCGGTCGACGGCACTTCATTGGAGGGTTGGGACGGTGAATCGCTGCTCAAAAAAATTGAATGCCCGACCTTACTTTTGCAGGCCAACCCGGACCTCGGGGGCCTGATGTCGAATGATGATGTGGACATTGCAGTCAAGCTTCTCGCAAGATCGAAAGTAGTGCGGTTTCCAACTCTCGGACACGCACTTTACATGCAGCAAGCTGAACCAGTCCTCCGCGCCGTGCAGGACTTCCTGGCGCACGTTCTCTGAGAATCACTCAAACTCAACAGTGCGCACAAAGGCCATTGATAAAAGTTGCGAAGCGCAGCCCTGCAATGACTGCTTTCGTCAACAGTCGCCGGATCCGCGCGAAAATCCGCCTTGGCATTCGAGACTCGTATTCAGCTCTCTGCTGCCGTACACTCCAAACAACGCTTCCAGAGCGGCATTCGGGGTACCCATGTACTTCTGGACATCTTGACGCACTCCGGAATCCAGCTTACAGTCCCAGCAATCTTCGCAGTGCAGCAGCGGAAAGTCAGCTCATCCTGGTGATCTAGCCAGCGGGCCTCGTGTGCTCGCACGTCGCGACTCCCGTCTCCGAAGATCGACGGGCTGAACTGGGAACAAGCGCCCTCTCCCACACCCCATTCCTGTTTTCGCCGGAGTGTGTCCACCTCTGGGCTACGGAGGATTCATGAACTCCCCTAAGTCGCTCGGCGTAGTTCTCTCCCTCGCATTGCTGGTGCTAGCGCTCGACGCCGGCACCAACACCACCACCGCTACGGAAGCTCCCACAGGATTCTCCACTCCCACACTCTCCGACAATCCCGGGTCGCAGAGTATCAGCAACGGCATTGTCGAAGCTCCTGGTGACACGTTCGCTCTGGACCAGGAAGCGTTTGAAGAAGAGGACGGCGTGGACAAGGGTCTGGGTCCTCTGTACAACGCCCGTTCCTGCGCCGACTGCCACCAGAATCCCGTGACCGGGGGAACGAGTCAGATTTCCGAATTCCGTGCCGGGCATTTCGACTCGCAAGGCAAGTTCGCCAATCCCACCATTACCATCAACGGCGGCTTGAACAACGTTCCCAACCGTTCCCTGATCAACGACCGCTCGACCTGCGAGCAATCCGCGGAGCGGGTTCCGATCACCGAGTACATCCGCGCTCTCAGGATGTCCTTGAACCTTCTTGGCGACGGTTTCGTCGAAGCGATTGATGATTCAACATTGCAGGCCATCGCTACCGCACAACCCGGGCAGAGCGGCGGCAAAATTGCCGGCGAGTTCATCACCGTTCCGGTGCTCGAAGCTGCCGGTCAAACCCGTGGCGGTCGCTTCGGATGGAAAAACCAGCACGCCAGCCTTCTGTCGTTCTCGAGCGACGCCTACATCAATGAACAGGGAATTACCAATCGCCTGAATGTCACCGACACCACTTCGGTTTGTAAAACTACCAGCGATCCCGAAGATGGAATCGATTCTATCGGCATGGCCGACATCGATCACTTTGCCGCATTTATCCGCGGCACGATGGCGCCCCCAGGGGACTCAGCCCTGCTGGCCACGCCGGATGGGCAAGCCGGACAAGCTCTGTTTACGCAGATTGGATGTTCGATTTGTCACGTGACCTCCATTACTACCGCCGCCCCGGGAACTCTCATCAACGGCGGTACCTTCGCGGTCCCGGACGCGTTGGGCAACAAGATCATTCATCCGTATAGCGATTTCTTGTTGCACAACATCAACACCGGGGATGGCATTGTCCAGAATGGTCCGTCCGATACCGCCTTCAAATTGCGCACCGCCCCGCTATGGGGATTGCGCACCCATGATCGTCTGATGCATGACGGGCTTTCCGCCTCCCGCGAAGAAGCCATTCTTCGCCACGGCGGCGAAGCCAGCAACGTTCTGAAGGCTTATTCGAAACTGTCCACCACACAAAAAACTCAGTTGCTGACTTTCCTAAATGCTTTGTGACCCCTGGGCTCCGCGGAGAGGAGCCTCCACCTCTCCGCGGTTTTTTGTTGCTTGCCTCATCGTCGTTGCAAGACGCCATGACGAGGAGATTTCTCTCGGGTGGGGAAGTAGAATGATCTGATGCCGCAGGACATTCTGAAGGCTCCTCCGCCGCCAGTTGACGCCCGCCTCCCTTATGGCAGCGACCCCAATCAATTTGGCGAGTTGCGCCTGCCCAAGACCAAAGGCCCGTTCCCGGTAATCATGAACATTCACGGAGGCTTCTGGCGGGCGAAGTACGATCTGGCGCATGCTGGGGCTCTCTGCGCGGCCCTCACCGCCCAGGGACTTGCTACCTGGAACGTGGAATATCGTCGCGTCGGAAACAAAGACGGAGGCTGGCCGCACACCTTCGAAGACATAGCCAGCGCCTGGCGTCATATTCCGCAGATTGCAAAACGCTATAACCTCGACTCCACCAGAACTCTCGTGATGGGCCACTCCGCGGGAGGCCAACTGGCGCTCTGCCTGGCTGGCCACGAACACACCGTTAAACGTGCAGTTTCGCTGGCGGGCGTCGTCGATCTGCAGGAGGCTTTCAACGAACATCTGAGCAACGATGCAGTCGTGGATTTTCTGGGAGGGAAGCCGCAACAGGTCAGCGACCACTACCGCGAGGCTGATCCCACGCAGCTCTCAATCAAAGACTGCACGCAGTGGCTGATTCACGGTCTGGCAGACGATACCGTTCCCGCTAATTTCAGTCGCAATTATGCGCAGGCAAAAAAGCAAAAAGGCGAGGACGTCCATCTGCTCGAGATTTCCACGGCCGGGCACTACGATCTAATCGACCCGCACTCCAATGCCTGGCCAAAGGTGGAAGGCACGATTCTTCACCTGCTCGCCCCGTAGCTACACGGCCGCGCCGTGGCATCAGTCCGCGACAAGGTTGTCCGCGCGCCCAGTTTCCAGCTTCTTGGTCAAATACATCATCTGCCCCACATGATGGTGCAAGTGTGTGGCGCAACGCAGAAGGAGGGTGAAGCGATTCTCCGCGTCATCTTCCCCCTTCGCCGAATAGGCCTTGCCCCAATCGTCCTGTTTCTGCGCCCGGATTGTCCTACCCACCATCCCGACCGCCTCATCAAAGCGCTTCATGACTTCCTGCTTTGGCGGCCGCGCTGCTTCAGCGAATTCCCGCGGACGGTCCCGCACATATCCAGTTTTGGCGATCTCCGCCCCAATGTAGTAGTTCAGGTTGCCGGTGAGGTGCAGTACCAGGTGCCCGAAGCTATTCCCAAACGAAAATGGCTTTTGCCAGAACTGTTCCTCGCTCAGGGGCTCAGACATCTGTTTCACCAGTTCCCCTAGTTCTTCATATCGCTGGGCAAGACTGGTCGCGATTAACGTATTCAGGTCTGTCATGCAGAAATCCTAACCCAACAAATGCAACCATGAGCGGGAGATTCTAAACCTGAGCCGACGTCGGACGCACACCGTTGCCGTGCTCTTCCGGCGCTGAGTGTGCTACAAAGACCGGATGCGCCGAGTCCTTTTTTGTGTGTTCCTGGCCGTTTGTTCCTCAACTGCCCAGACTCCCGACTCCGCTCTGCAGCAGAGAGTGGATGCCATTGTCGAGAATACCTTGGCCACCACCGGCATTCCCAGCGTCTCTCTCGCCGTGATCCAGAATGGCAAGGTCATGTTCCTGCGCGCCTACGGAAAGGCCCGCCTTGAACCGCCGCTTGCCGCCGCCGCCGGAATGGTCTACAGCATCGGTTCGATCAGCAAACAGTTCACTGCCACAGCGATTCTCCTGCTGGCGGAGGATGGCAAACTCTCACTGGACGATCCGGTGTCGCGGTTTATTCCAGATCTCACGCTTGGCAACCAAGTCACGATCCGGCAATTGCTCTCGCACACTTCCGGTTACCGGGATTACTGGCCACAGGACTACCTTCCACCCTTCATGCTGCAACCGACCACAGCCGGCAACATCCTCGACCTCTGGGCCCGCCAACCGCTCGACTTCGATCCCGGCGCCGACTGGCAATACAGCAACACCAATTTCGTGATTGCCGGGCTGATCGTCGAGAAAGCGAGCGGGATGCCTCTCATGCAATATCTGGGGCGACGCATCTTCGCGCCGCTCGACATGAAAGGGGTGGTGGACATTGACCAGAATGCATTACCGGATAACAGCCCCACAGGCTATCTTCGTTACGGTCTTGGCCCGTTGCACCCGGCTCCAAAAGAAGGGAAGGGCTGGCTGTTCGCCGCAGCACAGCTTGCGATGCCAGTCGAAGATCTCGCCAAGTGGGACATCGGCTTATTCGACCACCGCCTCTTGAAGGATGCTTCGTATAAAGTAATGGAAACCGAAGTCCTATTGAAAAATGGTCTTGGAACCCATTACGGTTTGGGAATGATGGTGCGCGAGGAGTTTGGGCATCGCGTGCTGGCTCATGGCGGTGAGGTTTCAGGATTCACCGCGCAAAACATCGTTTTCCCCGATGACCGTTCCGCGGTCATCGTATTGGTCAACCAGGACTCTTCGTCGGTATCGTCGGATATCGCGCGCAACATCGCCTCATGGTTATTCGAGGCCGGCCACCAGGAGCAAAGCGAAGAAGAAGCCCTGTCCCTGCTGGTTCAATTGCAAAAGGGCAAACTCGACCGCAGTCGTTTGACTGAGAATTGCAACCGCTATTTCAGTGATCAGGCGGTCAAGGATTTCTCATCCAGCCTGGCGTCGCTGGGCTTGCCGAAATGGCTCAAACAGACCAGTCAAAGCCAACGGGGCGGGATGACATTTCATGGCTTCGAAGCTGATTTCGGAAGCAAGTCCGTCAACATTTGGGAACGCGTCATGCCCGACGGCAAGGTCGAACAATTTCAGATTAGCGCCAAGTGACCGTGGTCCGGCTTCGTTCAGGGCGGGCTGAGTTCAGCACCCACCCCAGTTCGTTCTCTCGACAATCAGTGGTGGCTCATACTTGTGTCCCGCTGCCAGCCTGCGCTCCTCGCGCCGCGTGGTCCACAACAGAACTGGTCCCAGAGTATTGGAAATCACACGGGATCCTATGCCGAACTCTTTCTCAACTTCGCGTCTTAATGCGTGGATGTCTCGGCTCACCTTTTCGTTTACTTTGCTGAACTCCCGTTCCATAACCCAGAGCGCCGCGTTGTATGCACTGCCGAGTTTCTTCATTTCGCGCTGAATACGCTCCCTCACCCGCATATCCGGAAAATCCTTGTAGCGCTTCCACCCCTGCAACATGGTCTGGCAAATGCGATAGACACTGGGGCCGTTCTTCTCGAAGTCTCTCCAGAAGGCCCAGTCCAGAAACCGCTTGGAATTGTCGCGCGATATGCTGGCATGCCGGAAATTGAATTTGAATTGCCCATGCACATCGGCCAGGTTGATGCCGTCAAGCATCCGCCCCTGCTGCTCCATTTCCTGGTACAGAGGCGTTCCCGGCACCGGTGTATACAGC
The DNA here is from genome assembly GCA_035652095.1 of Terriglobales bacterium. Taxonomy (GTDB): domain Bacteria; phylum Acidobacteriota; class Terriglobia; order Terriglobales; family Acidobacteriaceae; genus DASREM01. Next base: position 158,650 of record DASREM010000028.1, read on the forward strand.
ATGAATTGATGAAAGTCGGTGCCGTGCGCGACTGCGTGCTCGATTTCATCAACCACGTTATCTTCCGTATGATGTTCGAGCCCCACGATGGTCGATCCCAGCACGCGAATGCCATGGTCGCGCAGTTCGCGCGTCAGGGTGCGGGTATCGGCCCCCTGCAATTTCGCGTAGTTTGAACGCGGCGATTCCAGGCCCATCCACAACCAGGACACGCCAAGCTCTACCAGTTCCTGCATGGTGTATTTCCGAATGGCATTGGCCGATGCAAACACCGATAAAGCCCAGCTCTTTCCCGCTGCCTTCATCCTCTCCAGCAGCCGCATGGCCCGCTCACGATGCAGGAGGAAATTCTCGTCCATCATGAAAAACGCCTTGGCGTGAATTGCTTTTTCCACCTTGCACATCACGTCAAACAATTCATCGCCGGTCTCATAGAAGTTCACGAATTTGCCTTTGCCGCCAAAAAATGCCGACGTGGTGCAAAAGTTGCATCCCATCGGACACCCGACTGAGGGGATGATCGTTGCTGCAGTCGTGCCCGGGCCGTCCGGCAATTTCACTCCCATCATGCGAGAACCGAGCGCAGAGACAATTGCCGGGTGACGCACCGGCGCACACGCGTCTTCGCCAAGGTAATCCCGCATCCAGGCAATGCCTTCGCCCCGCACGATGTGATCTGCGTCCACCATGCTTTCAATGCCCGGGGTAGCCGCTACATGCCCGCCCACCACAATGGCGGACCCGGGCGAAAGTTTACGCACCATGCGGCACATCTCGCGCACCTTCCCCACATTGACGATGATGGAGGAGATGCCCACAACGTCATAGACATTGCTGATGAGTTCGCGTTCGAAATCACGTCGTGCCGGAAAATCCATCAGCGTACAGGGAGCCGAGATATTGGCCTGGATCATCATGATTCCCCAGGAGCGATGAAACATGCGCAACGAAAACGCGCCCTGCGCTCGCGTGACCTGGTTCTGATACAGCTCCATGGGGTTAATGGCTCTGCTGCCGAATTCGTCGTCTTGCGCATAGGGCCCAAACACCGAGGTCAACAAGACTCGCGCGCGCGTTCCCTTCGGGTGTCTCTGCATGATGCCTCCACCAAAATCGTAAGCATCTCCGGACGGTAGCTCTGTGATGAGTGTCGCTATTACGAAAACATTACAAAGGCGGGGAATACAAAAAACAGGGAAGATGTTGCCATCTTCCCTTAAGTCCTGCGCCGAATTCTAGTTCGGCTTGGGCATCTGCAGGATCAAGCCGCCTGCCTGTCCCGACTGCACTGTCGGCAACTGACCGTTCCACTTGTCGATCAGCGCTCGTTGATTCTCCAGGCGCCGCAACTCCAGCAATTGCGGAGTCAGCGAGTTCTGCCGGATCCGGTTGGCATCCGCTTCCCCCTGCGCCAACGTGACCGCGGACTTGGCTTCCCCTTCCGCTTCGGCAATCTTTTTGGCTGCCTCAGCCTGGGTAGTCGCCAGTTCATTCTTTGCGCGCTCGGCTTCCTGGATCGCCTGCGCCTTCGCCGTAATCGCCTGAGCAATTACCGACGGAACGCGCGGCGCGCCGATAAATCCGAACTGCTGCACGCCAACGCCAACTCCCGCCACCTTCTCCTGGATCTGCTGCGCCACCTGCCCCAGGAACTGCGCCTTCTTCTCACCGTAGATATCTTCCACGGTGTAAGTCGAGGCCACTTCGTTCAGCGAATTCCGCACGATGTCCCGCAGAATGCCGTGCGTGAAACGCTCCAGCTCGTTTACCCGGTACTTCACGTAAAAATCCGGGACTTTGCCGGGCTCAATCGCATAGGAAAGAGATACGTCGGCAAAGATTTCCATACCCTCTTTGCTGTTGAATCCCATCTCCTCGTTCAGCGGATGTCCTTCGCTAATGTCGCGCGTCCATTTCACGGTCTGCACGTAGGTGGGAAACTCAATCACTTGCGTCGTCAATGGGCTATAGAACACCCAACCCGTGCGCACTGGGATCTCAGATGCGCCGCGCTGGCTTCCGGCGAGGTTAACTTCGATTCCCACGTAGCCGGCTTCGATCCTGGTTACGTTCATCAGGAAGCTCGAAAGCACCCAAAAACAGACCAACAATGCCAGGATCACCAGCACTGGAACCAACACGGAACGCCGGCGCATGGTTTCACCGATTTGTTCCGCTACCGACGGCGTTTTTCTGTCTCGGTCATCATTGAAGATCGTCATAGTCTCCTCCAGATCGTGCGAACTACCGGTGGCACGAACACCAGCAAAGCAAAAATCATCGCAATCCCGCCGAGTACCGAACTGTCGCGGGACTGGTTCAACAAGTGAAAAGCCTCGAGCAACAGCCCGTAAGCTGCCAGGCACATGCCAAGCGTCGCCATCAGGCGAAGATGATGTTTCACGGTCCACTCCCATCCCGAATATCTCGGGTGTAGAGCGATTTCGTCGTTTCTGTTGAAATCTGCCAGAAGCGGCTTGGAGAGGTCTTTACATGGCCGTTGAACTCTTCCAACGACACCTATCCAGATGTACATACCTTTGCTTGCGATTCAAACTACATCTCCCGATTTCGCAGATGGTTGCGGGTACGCGTCCAGCGTTGGCGACCTGTTTATAATCATCCGTCCCTTAGGAGAGTCAATTTGGCCTACGACGACTTGCGCGCCTGGATCGCCGCTCTCGAACGCGCCGGAGAACTGAAGCGCATCCGTACCGAAGCCGATCCCATTCTTGAGATCGCGGAAATCACCGATCGGGTGAGCAAAGCACACATGGGGGTGGACGCCTTCGTGCGCGCCGCCGGGCGAAGCACGGCAGCAGGCGGGAACATGGCTCTGTTGTTCCAGAATCTCAAGGGCTATCCAGAGTCGCAGCTCCTGATCAACCAGTTCGGGTCTCCTCGCCGCATGCATCTGGCGCTGGAGGTCCATTCGCTCGACGAAGTTGCCGAGCGAATTCGCGCCTTTATGGACGTTAAATCTCCGCAAGGGTTCCTGGACAAGGTAAGAATGCTGCCCATGCTCGCTGAGATGGGAAAGTTTTTTCCGAAGATTATTTCATCGGGGCCCTGCAAGGAGGTCATCCGCCGCGAAAATTTATCGCTCAACCAATTTCCCATTCTTCAATGCTGGCCGAAAGATGCGGGCAGGTTCATCACGCTCCCGTGCGTAGTCACTCGCGACCCGAATACAGGCAAGCGCAACCTAGGGATGTATCGAATGCAGGTGTACGACGAAAAGACCACCGGCATGCACTGGCAGCGCCAGAAAGTTGCCGCCGAGCACTATCGCGAGCGTATGCGTGCCGCATCCAGAGCAGGCATCGGGATGCAAGACAGCGCCCACCCGGCAGCACGTGCGGCGGCGGTTGATGCCATGGCGCGCAGCGGAGGCGGTTCCCAACCAGCCGAGAATTTGCCCTCGGGCAAGATGGAAGTTGCCGTCGCCATCGGCACCGACCCGGCAATCACCTTCTCGGCAATCGTCCCCGCACCGCCTGACGTCGAGGAATATCTGATCGCCGGCTTTCTCCGCCAGAAGCCGGTCGAGCTGGTGAAGTGCGAGACCGTCGACCTCGAAGTTCCTGCGGCCTCTGAAATTGTCCTCGAAGGCTACGTCAATCTGGACGAGCTTCGCAGCGAAGGCCCGTTCGGGGATCACACCGGCTTTTACTCGCTTGAAGACCTCTACCCGGTTTTCCATCTGACCTGCATCACGCATCGCAAAGATCCGATTTACGCGACTACGATCGTAGGCAAGCCTCCCATGGAAGATGCCTGGATGGGCAAAGCCGTTGAACGCATATTCCTGCCTTTGATGAAGCTCACTATCCCCGAGCTGGTCGACATCAACCTTCCCATCGAAGGCGTCTTTCACAACCTGATGATCGTGTCTATTCGCAAGTCCTACCCGGGACAGGCGCGCAAGGTGATGAATGCAATCTGGTCGCTGGGCCAGGCCATGTTCACCAAATGCGTTATCGTCGTGGATGAAGATGTCAATGTTCAGGATATCGGCGACGTGACTCTGAAAGTTCTGAACCACATTGATCCCGAGCGCGACATCCAGTTCACGCTAGGCCCGGTCGATTCGCTTGACCACGCCTCGCGCCTCCCCAACTACGGATCGAAGATGGGCATTGACGCCACCCGGAAGTGGCCGGCAGAGGGCTTCACCCGGCCATGGCCAGATGAAATCATTATGGACGCGAAAACCAAAGCGCTGGTCGACAGCAAATGGAAGTTGCTAGCCAAAGAGTTGGGTTTCGACTAGCTGGTACGCGGGTTCGAAGAGATCAGCGCAACATCTCTGCTGCCGTAAGCGCATAAATCTCGGCGCATTGGGTAATGTTGCGGATGGGAACGAACTCGTTCGGCCCGTGCGAGACGGTCAGCAATCCCGGACCATAAGCGAAGGCGGGAATCCCGCGGGCTGCATAGAATCGCGTCTCGAGAATGCCGGGACACATCTCAAACGCCGGCTCCTTGCCAGTCACGCCCGCGATGTTACGCGACAGTGTTAGGCCAAGGAGATCTCCTGCCGGTGTCGCCGCCGCAGGTTCTTCCTGGAGCACCTCGACTTCGAAACCCTCCAGCGCATCGCGCAACCTGAGCTTTTCGTCCTCCAGGTCTTCTTCGGGATTGATCCGGCGGTCTATGGTGAAGGAGCAGAAGTCGGGCGTCACGTTGAAGTTGGTACCGGCTTCAGCCCGGCCGCCGAGCATGAGAATGGATTTCCGGGCCGCTGCCGGAGCGATGTTGTACTGGGTTTCGCGAAGCTCCACTTCCTTCTTAATGTCGAGAAGCCGTGCCATGGCGGGCACCGCACGTTCGAACGCGTTCACACCCTCGAATTGCCGGCCCACGTGCGCCGGTTTGCCGCGCATGGTGGCACGCAGCGTAATGGCTCCGCGGTTGGCGTTCCAAACCACGCCGCCGGTCGGCTCCGGCGTGAGCATGCCGATCGCGTTTTTCCCAAGCAGCCCGCGTGCATTCAGATCACGAGAGCCTCTCGGGCCGCAAGTTTCTTCGTCGGGTACGAGCACGATTCCGATGCGGCCGCTATGGAGAATCCCTTCGTCGCGTACCGCCGCTGCCGCATGAATCATCGCTGCCAAACCACTCTTCATGTCCGACGAGCCGCGGCCGAAAAGATTCGCGCCTTCCACGCGGGGCTGAAATTGGTCGCGGCTTTGCGCCGGGACGACGTCGTAGTGGCCGCTGAAATAAAGCGTCCGCGTGCCGGTTCCGGCCGACCCCAGCACGCATGCGCCTTCACGCCTCACATCATCGAACCCAAGCCTCTTCAGTTCGTCCAAGAGACTGCAGGCGCATTCCTCGTAGTGACTGCCGGGTGGATTTTCGGATGGAATCGCAATCAGCCGCTTCGTAAATTCCACCATCCCTGATTCGGAAAGCCGCTCCTGCAGACGGGATGACAGTTTTTCGGTGTTAAGAGGCACCACTTCGAGAGGAGTTCCTTTCGTGTCGGCTAGCAACCCTATGATGCCATAGCGGGCTATCATGCATGACACCAGCTATGGCCCGCACCGATTATGGTTGCGCGACGCAAATCAGGCTGATGACAAGCGAGGGAGGGTTTCAAGCGGCTCGACGCTGAGGAGCATCTTGCGTAGTTATGAGCGAAACCCTATTGTCCCTGATTTGTGAACAGCACATACGGTTCAAAGATCGGTTGTCCCTGCTTTCCAAGAAAGGTCCCGGCGACCCAGACGTTGCCCGGAGCCAGAGTAGCAACACCGAACGTCGTGGTTGATTGCCCCGGTTGACCCGGTGCGGGCACGATCGTCCACACCGCACCATCCCAATGCAGGATCAACGGCAGGTTCATTCCCGTAGAGCTGAGTTCCTGGAACCCTGTGGCCCAGACATCTGTGCTCGAGATCGCGGCAATGCCCCACAGTTCAACGATCTGCACGCCTTGCGGAGTGGGGCTGGGGACAACGCTCCATTTTGTGCCATCGAAATGTTCGATCAAGGTTCTGGTCAGATCGTTCTGATCGCCCACCGCCCACACATCGTTGCTGGCGATCGCGGTCACTGCCCGTAAGGTACTGCTGGCGACAGCGGGCGTCGGGAATAGTCTCCAGCGCGTGCCGTCGAAGTGAAAGGCCTCGCCCTGGCCATCCTGCCCGTTGATGTCCTGGAACGCGACCATCCATGCATCATTGTCCGAAATCACAGAGATACTATTCACGCCGATCATGACGTCACTGCCAGTGCCGGCCGGGAGGCCTGACAGCCGCCACTTCGTTCCATCGAAGCGCTCCACGAAAGCTACTAGCTGCTGCGTGAACCCTGACTGCGTGAGCAGATAGCCGCATGCCCACAGGTCGGTTGAGGAAGGCCCGGTAATAGAAACCAACGCCTCGCTGAGCACAAGGGCTCCGTTCAGTGTCTTGCCAACCAGGTTCACGTCCCGCACGCGCGACCACTTGGTTCCGTCGAAGTGCTGCATCACAGGAGTATCGAAGCCCTTGCTGTTCTGGAAGAAACCTACGGCCCATACGTCGGTGGGGGAAAGCGCCACTACGCTGTTCAGCGTCAGGCTGCCGCCAACCGGGGCAATGGGAACCTGCGTCCAGGTAATGCCGTCGAAGTGGAGCGACGAGTCTCCAACTACCCAAACATCATTTGCCGATTCAGCCGAGACAGCAACCGCCAACATACCTTGTGTGAGCGGAACAGGTTCAGGCTGGAAGATCGAAGTCTGCGCTGCGACTGGAAGGGCAAAAACAATGAACGTGAGTATGCTTCGCCACCGACAACGGCCCAGATAAGTAGATTGCATAGTCTCCCAACGCTGTTCGAATTGAACGGCGAACAAGCTCGAACAGCAATGTAGAGTTATCCTTGTGTGCAGATGTCAACAGGATGTCAAAAACGTGTGCGTTTACGATGCAGGAATGAGGTCACTTCTGCTTCTGTATTTGGCCGAGATTGCTCAGAGCATAGCCCATCGCTTTTCTTTCAAGCGGATTTTCGCGATCGCCCAGTTCGCGGACTCGGGTCCGGATCGCAGCTTCTGCAAGCTTGAGCCGCTCCGGAAGCTTGCTCCCGTCGGTTTCCAGAAGTACGTCATGATAAAGCTGTAGCCAATTATTGCTTGCCATGGATCGTGTAGATTCCAGTCTGTTGATCATGTTGCCTGCCGAAATGAATCCTGGGTACAGGAGACCAGAACTTGCTCGCAGGGGCGCGCGATGCGCAAAAAGGAGTCTAGGGGGCCGGTACCCGTTTCACAATACTGTGCATCCGGGATTAACTCTAGGGTTACAGGGGTTCCGGGTAGTTCTGAAGGGGAAGCAGGGTAGGAACTGTGGGAGGAGACACTTAGGCGAGCAAAAAATCGAGTATTTCACGCTCTTTTTACCGAATCTGCTGCATTGTTGAAGTGCTGGAAAGGTCCGAAAATCACGGTGTACAACGAACGTTGGAGGTCATCATGGAAGAGCGTATTCGAGAGCTGGAGCAGCAGTTTGGACGGAAATTGACTCCACGCGAGAAGTTCTATGTTGCCATGGAAGAAGCCGTTCGTGACAAGAACATGCCTGTTCCACCCCCTCCACCCGAGTACCTGGACACGGGGCGTCCGTACGGACGTTAGGCTGGATTGAAGAAGGTGTCTGGGGTGCTGGATTTAACCCACCAGGGCGCCACTAGGCTGCACAATCGAAGACACGACCCGATGAATCTTCCTCCTGCAACAGGCGTCGCAGTCGAATTGTAGCCAGCTCCCGAAGCGCGGTCGCCCGTACTTCGACCGCTTCTGCTTCTTTACTGGCGAGGTAATCCTGGCACCGCTCAATCAGATCCATCTCAGTTTGTGGCATGTTCAATGTCAACCTCCCAAGAAGTGTCCTTTGGATGACAGTCACGTTCTGGGGTTGTACGAACCATGCTGGAGGGTAGCCAAGCGGAGCCCGATCACGTGGGCGAACGAAGATGCCGTGCACCGCGCCAGCGGAGCTCCTTGGCACAGAGCGCCTCGCTCCGTTTATACTGATCGGGCATGCCGATTTTGAAAGACATAGCCGCGATCGCGAAGGGAATGAGCATCACCTTTCGCGAGATGTTCCAACCCACGATCGTGGAGAACTATCCCGACGGGCCGGGACCTCTGAAAGGAGCCAAGTTCCAGGAGCGCTTCCGCGGAGTTCACGTTTTACAGCGCGACGAGAACGGCCTGGAAAAGTGTGTGGCATGCTTTCTGTGCGCCGCCGCTTGCCCATCGAACTGCATTTATATTGAGGCCGCCGACAACACTGCCGAAAACCGGGTGAGTGGAGCCGAGCGCTACGCCCGCGTCTACAACATCGATTACAACCGCTGCATTTTTTGCGGATACTGCGTGGAGGCCTGTCCCACCGACGCTATCACGCATGGACACGGCTTTGAACTCGCCACGTTTAATGTGAGCAGCTTGGTGTACCGGAAGGAACAGTTACTGTCGCCGCTGCCGGCGCATCTGGGAGCGAATGCGGTGTTTAACCGCGATGAAGCAGGGGCCGGTGCTCCGGTCGTCGTGCAACCGGGAGAATAGAATTCAGCCAAGGTTTCGAAAATAGCAGGGATGATTTGAGAAGTCGCCGCCGGTCCCGTGTGGGCCGGCGTTTGTGCATGCAGGGCACACGTTGGCTGGCGCTCTTCATCCGTTCGCTGAACTTCCTTTGTGCCCTTAGCGTCCTCTGTGGTTAGCTTGAAGGCGTGAACCACAAAGGACACCCGGGTACATGAAGGGAAATCAAGAGCTAACGGCCGAAAGCATCGATTAAAGACCCGATGAAAGACTTTCTCCAAACCGTGCGCGAACGCGTCGTTATATACGACGGTGCGATGGGGACCAACATCCAGAAGCGCAACCCCACTTTGGATGATTATTGGGGAAAAGAGAACTGCTCCGAAGTGCTGGTGCTGAGCCGTCCCGACATTATTCGCGAAATCCACTCGGACTTCTTCTCGGTCGGCTGCGACGTGGTGGAGACGGATACGTTTGGAGGAACCCGCATCGTTCTGAATGAGTTTGAGCTTGGCGATCGCACGCGCGAGATCAACATCGCCGCGGCCCAGCTTGCGCGGGAAGTAGCGCAGCAGTTCTCCACGCCCGGCAAGCCGCGGTTTGTGGCGGGTTCCATGGGGCCGACCACTAAGCTTCCGTCGCTTGGGCACATCAGTTTCGATGAAATGCTTGCGGCTTACGAGGAGCAAGCTCTCGCCCTGATCGAGGGCGGGGTGGATTTGCTGCTGGTCGAAACCTGCCAGGACCTGTTGCAAGCCAAGATCGGAGCCATCGCTTCGATCCAGGCGATGCAGAAGGCGGGAAAGCGACTGCCGCTGCAAGTCCAGGTGACCTTGCAAGACCAGTCAGGAACCATGCTGCTGGGCACTGAGATTGGCGCAGCGCTGACTGCCCTCGAACCGCTCGACATTGATTTCATTGGACTGAATTGCGCAACGGGACCCGCCGAGATGAACGATGCGGTGCGCTATCTCGGGGCGTACTCCAGTAAAGAGATTTCGGTCCTGCCCAACGCTGGCCTGCCCGAAAACGTGGGCGGGGTCGCCGTCTTCAAACTCAAACCAGAAGAACTGGCTACCTACCACAAGCACTTCGTAAAAGACTACGGTGTCCGCATTGTCGGCGGATGCTGCGGTACGACCCCGGAGCACTTGAAAGCCGTTGTGGATGCCGTCGCTGGCGTCGAGCCAGCAAGGCGCGATGTGAAGCCTACGGCCGCCGCCTCGAGCGCGTACACGTCCGTACCTCTCGACCTTGATCCCAAGCCGCTGATCGTCGCTGAGGAGATGAACACGACGACTCGCGTAGAACATTTCCGCAACCTCGTGCGTGGCAAGAAGTACGACGACATCCTGCAGCTGGCGAAGAAGCTCGTGAACGACGGCTCGCACATGCTCGATCTGTGCTGCGCCATTGTGGGTGAAGATGAAAAGGGCTACATCACTTCCATCCTGGAAAAGATCGCTACGCGTGTTCCCGCGCCAATCCTGGTGGACTCGACCGAAGCCGACGTCGTCGAAGAAGCGCTGAAGCGTATTCCTGGCAAGACTATTATCAATTCGATCAACCTGGAAGACGGCGAGAAGCGGACCTCGAAGGTTCTGCCAATGGCCAAACGATATGGCGCGGCCTTAATCGCACTCACCATCGATGAAGAAGGCATGGCGCTCACGGCAGATAAGAAAGTGGCAATTGCGCACCGCATCTTCGATCTGGCCACAAACAAATATGGGATTCGTCCGGTAGACCTGATCTTTGACGCACTGACCCTGCCCATCTCAACCGGTCAGGAGGAGTACCGCACAGCGGGCATTGAGACCTTGAATGCCATCGAGCGTATCAAGAAAGAACTGCCCGAGGCGAAAACGATCCTAGGGGTGAGCAACATTTCATTCGGCCTCGATACCTATCCGCGGCGGGTTCTGAATTCGGTCTTCATGCATGAGGCGGTGGATCACGGTCTGGATATGGCCATCGTGAACTATACGAAGGTCTATCCGCTATACAAGATTCCTCAAGAAGAGGTTGAACTCGCCCTTAAGCTGATTTACCGCGATGAATCAAATGGCGACCCGCTGCAGCGCTACATGCAGCACTTCGCCGGAAGCAAGGGCAAAGTCCAGGCTTCGACCACCGCACACGTGGATACGCTTTCCATCGAGGACAAGCTGAAGTTCTCGATCATCAATGGTGAGAAGGCGGTGGGCGAAGGGGCTCATCGCAAGACCCTGGAAGATCTTCTGGAAGAAGCGATGCAGCAGTACACGCCGCTGGAACTCATCAACACGGTGCTGCTCGAAGGCATGAAGACGGTTGGCGACCTGTTTGGCGCGCGCAAAATGCAATTGCCCTCGGTGCTCGATTCGGCGGGAGTGATGAAGCAGGCAGTCGCTTATCTTGAGCCGAAGATGGAGAAAAAGGCCGGCTCGCAGAAGGGAACCATCGTGCTGGCGACGGTCAAGGGCGATGTTCACGATATAGGTAAGAACCTGGTGGATATCATCCTCACAAATAACGGGTACCGGGTGGTAAATCTGGGGATCAAGCAGCCAGGCGACAACATCATTCATGCCGCTCAGGAGCATAAAGCGGATGCCATCGGCCTCAGCGGGCTGTTAGTGAAATCCACGCTCGAAATGAAGTACGTGATCCAGGACCTGGAACGGCAGAAACTCGAATTCCCGGTAATCTGCGGCGGCGCGGCACTGACCAGGAAGTACGTCGAAGATGATCTGCGCCGTGAATACTCGAACGCCGTATTCTATGCCGACGACGCATTTGCTGGATTGCACATCATGGAGGACCTGGCGTCAGAAGATGGAGCCCGCAAGTCACGTCTGGACGAAGGCCGGAAGGTGAAGGAATACGCCAAGGCCGCCGCCGTCGATGAAGAGACCGGGCCGGTGTTCGTGGAACGCAGCCCCGTAGTCGGTGATGCGCCGAATATTCCCCTGCCTCCGTTCTGGGGCGTGCGGGTGCGCAAGGATTTCGATTTGCACGATCTGTTTCCGTACATTAACGAGACGGCGTTGTTCAAGAATCAATGGCAGCTCAAGACCGCGTCGCAGGAAGACTATTTGCGCCTGGTGGAGCAGAAGTTTCGTCCCATTAAGCAGAAGCTTGAGCAAGAGATCGTCTCAAGCGGCATTTTCGAACCGAAGGCGGTCTGGGGATATTTCCAGGCGCAGGGCGAAGGGAATGATGTCATCGTGTACTCCCCTGGCGAGAATACTAGCCATCCGGGACACGAAAGCCGGGAACTTCTTCGCTTCACCTTTCCACGGCAGCGCGAAGGGCGCAAGCTCTCGATTGCCGATTTCTTCGCTCCAAAAGCATCCGGCAAAATGGACGTGATCGGGCTTTCGCTTGTCACCATGGGTTCGCGGGCCTCGCAGGAGACGCAACGTCTTTTCGAAGCCGGCGAGTACACAAAGTATCTTTACCTGCACGGCCTGAGCGTGGAGACTGCGGAAGCTCTCGCGGAGTACATGCATAAGCAAATGCGCCAGGAACTGGGCATTGCAGGTCAGGATTCACCTCATATTCGAGACCTCTTCCATCAGAAGTATCGCGGATCGAGGTATTCTTTCGGGTATCCCGCATGTCCCGATCTGGAAGATCAGACCAAGCTGTTCGCCCTGCTTAAACCGGAGGAAAATGTTGGGGTGAGGCTGACTTCGGGGTTCCTGCTGGAGCCGGAGCAGTCCACCTCGGCCATCGTCGTCCACCATCCTGCAGCAAAGTATTTTGTGGTGTAAAAGCGCCGGCAGCAAAAGCCGGACTCTGCAGTCCGGCTTCGGCGTTGGCATTGTTTTGTCTAAGGAGTCAGTTTGAATACGGTTCCATTCCCCGCCGCGCTGCCCGTAGCGGTAGTCCCATAAAGATTGCCCGATCCTTCAGGACGAATTGCCCAAGAAGGGTGGGATCCCCATCAAGATCGGAAAGCCACCAGCAACTTCGGCGGGCTTAAGATGCAGGCGAGAATGGCGATGAGGTATGTCGCACGGCGTTGGAAACACACAGACCAAAAACACAACGGCCAGGAGCAGGTTCACTCCCGGCCGCAGGTGGCTACGAAGACTTCTGGTTAGTGCGCCAAAGACGCACTCCGCTGGTCAGATGGAACAGTCAAGCTGCCGCTTTCTTTCTTTTCCGCGCTCTCTGCGGCGTACTTACGAACTGTGGCAAGGAACTGATGAGCACCCGCCGGAGCTGGAACCTTTCCGCCCAGAACGTCCGCGAAGGGCACCATCTTGCCGTAGAGGATGCGAGTCTCGTCCTTGTCCTGTGTGATTGCCGAGCCGTTCAAATCTACACCGGCGAAAATCCCGCGCGCGCGCGAATAGCTCAGAACTTGCGCCTTCATTTTCCAATCGGTGCTGGCTTCTGCATGACGGCCGACTGGGCCGGCTGCCGCCGACGCGTCCGCTCCCACCTTGAATTTGCTGGAGAGCAGGTTATCCATGCCTTTCTGGTTCATGACCAGCAGGACCAGGTCGACCGCCTGTCCGCCTAACTGCAGGCCCCAGCTTCCACCCGTGATGGTAATGGGTGCGGGAGCGCTCCAGCCATTCGGCGTGCGGCAGGTAGCAACGCCCTTCCCGTGGCTTCCACCGAAGCCAATCGCGATCTTGATCATGGACGGAATGACGGCTACGCACCGCGCGTCGGCGAAGACGTTATCCGGAATGCCTTTGTCGGGCGTGGCCATGATTTCATTCAGAACCGTGGCCGCGTTGTTGATCCGCTTCACGATATCGGAATCGGCATTGTTTTCGGACGAGTCTTTGCTGGTCTGTGCAGCGCCCCAGGTGATGCTGGAGAATGCGAACAGCAAAGCGCACAGTGTAACTAGACACTTGGAAGCCTTGGAGCGATTTTTCATGGTGTGGACCCCTTCTGGTGTGCGAACAAAGTACGAATGATTTTGACACCTGTGACTCTTAGAATCGTAGTCGCAGGATTGTGGTAGGTTCTATCCGGTCTAGGCTGTAGTTTGGCCGCGAACGTGCTTTAAGGCTGGGTCTTAGACGCTTCGCACGAGTTTAGCAATGACGATAAGGCGTTTGGGCGCTGGACCAACGAAATGTGTGGGGTAGCAGGTAATCAGGGTAATACGACTTTCCGTAGAGCTGGAGAGCACGGAAAGATCTTCGGGGGACACGATCTTCCGTCCTGATACAACGTAGTGGTATCTTCGTCCATTTCTTTGGACATAGATATCGTCCCCCACTTTCAAGTCCGCAATATGACGGAAGAAGGTGTCGCGATGGGCCGCGATGACCGCGTTCCCGGCGTCCCCGGGAACAGCCGTGTTCGTCAGGTGGCCGGGGCCTAACGCCAGCGAGCGAGCCGAAGTCCCTTCGGCGATCACCACGTCCAGATGAATTGCGGGAATGGCTAACCGGGTGAGGCCTATGTCGTTCGTCGTAAGCGACTGGGCGACCTCATTTTGTTCCTGCCACTGCTTCATCAGCGCGTGCTGACGGTGATACATCCAGGCGTAACTTCCGCCGACGTAGGCGAGCAGGGAGGAGCCGATGGCAAAAAAGCACGTCGAAATCAGCTGCTTACCTCTGATTTTGTGTCTGGGGATGTGAAGCAGGGACTGCGGCTTGAACCACTGCGCAACGCTCATACCGAAGACCACGAAAGTGTGCGCGAGTTCGAAGTGGCGCGCAACGCTCGGCTAACGGCGAACGATAAAACCCGCCACCAGGGAACCTAAACCAAGAATCCCAAGTAACGGCAAAGCGGTTGCGGTACGCGGAAGATCGGTGGTCGTCTCATCCTGAGTACCATTCTGTGTTGGCGCATCAGTCTGGGTAGAGTTGTTTTGTCCCACGTCTGAGGAAGGGGCCAGGGTTCCTTCTCCATCCGTCGCTGTGCCACCCTTGTAGGAGATGAACTTTACGCTGGCCGCGGCCCGTTGCGATTCAGCGCCCGCACCTTGGGGCTTTCCATTTCCCACCGAACTGCAATGGTCCGCAATTTTTTCGACCGAAGTAACTTGAAGGCTCATTCGGTCTGAGCCTCCGGACGAAGCCGCCGCATTTGGGTTGCTCGCAGTCCCGCCTTTGTCTTGGGTCGGACCGGCGCTGGGATTCGGAGAATCGTAGCTCCCGGCATTCGGGCTGCCCTTGGAGTTATCAACGCCGGTAACGCGAACCTCTTGCCCGGCATGAGATGTAAGTTGATCCGTTAACCCGGTAAGGTTGTAGACCGCGCCCGTCTTGTCTTCGGTCAATTTGAAATGGTTGTCGCCAAGAGAAGAGGAACTCAGGCACCCAGTGATGGTATGAGACTGCCCATTGACATCGCTGGATCTCTGGCTACCTGCTGCGGCGCCAGTGGGGGCATTCTGTGCCGCCCCGAGCGTGGCTGCAAGTAGCGCCGCCGCTAAGAACGCTACTGCTCTAGTCATTACATCCTCCGAGAGAACTACCTCATTCGAAAGCTATTCTCGCGGGTTGGGGATGATCTATCCGGTAGAGCACGTAGTCTGATTCGGAAGTTCATGTAACAGAGCTGCAGGTGAGAGCTGGCCTCGCTATTTGACGATGACCTCTATGTCGTCGTTTTTCTCCAACACCTGGACCCCCACGGTGTGACCACGGCGTTTGAACAGGAAGTCGACACTGGAGTTGCCAAGGGCCAAACCTCGAATCCAGAGTTGCGGGATGCCTCGCGGAAGGCAGGGGTGGTCAAACACCACGCGGCGATTGGCCCCATCCACGGTGATGCCAAGACAGGCCTCGACCATCATGAATACCGCTCCAGCGGCCCAGGCCTGCGGGGAACAGGCGACCGGATACAGCGTCGGACCCTCGCCGTGGCGCCGTTCAAGACCGCAAAACAACTCTGGCAACCGGTGCAGGTCAACCTCGCTGCTGGTATCAAGAAGCCCCAGCAGTACCTGCCCAGCGAGTTGCTTAAATCCGTACCGCGCGAGCCCGCTGGCCACCATGGCATTGTCGTGCGGCCAGACTGATCCGTTGTGATAAGAAAGCGGGTTGTAACGCGATTCTCCCTGCGCGATGGTGCGCACTCCCCATCCGGTGAAGAAGTCTTTGCTCAACAGCGTCTGAGCGACCAATGCCGCGTGATCGCGGGAGGCAATGCCCGAGTAAAGACAATGGCCGGCATTCGAAGCCCGCACCCGGCATGGTTGTTTGCGGCCATCGAGTGCCAGAGCATAGGTGGAGAGCTCCGGACACCAGAAGGCATCTTCGAACCTGAGGCTTAGTTCGTGCGCCTGGCGGTGAAGGGCTCGCGAATGTTCCGGGCTGTTCAGCAAGGCAGCCAGGCGGGAACCCGCAATTTTAGCGGCATAAACATAACCCTGAACTTCGCAGAGAGCGATCGGAGGGTCGGCGATGTTACCGTCCGCATGAAAAATCGAGTCGTCGGAATCCTTCCATCCCTGTTGCACCAGGCCCTTGCTGCCGTGGCGAACGTATTCTACGAAGCCATCGCCATCCACGTCCCCGTAATGGTCGATCCAATCGAGAGCAGCCTGGATGCTCGGCCATAGCTGCTCAATCAAGTCCCGATCGCCGGTGCGCTCGTAGTAGGCGTGGGCGAGTACCACGTACAGGGGAGTGGCGTCGACGGTGCCGTAGTAACGTCCAAAGGGAACTTCGCCGAGATTCGACATCTCGCCGTTTCGCATCTCGTGAAGAATCTTTCCCGGTTCCGCCTCGATTCCGGGATTGACCGTCTGAGCCTGGGTGGCTGCAAGAAACTTCAGCACGCCTTTGGCGATCCAGGGGCTCACCATAAGCATCTGGAGCGCCGTTATGATGCCGTCGCGGCCGAAGACAGTGCTGAACCAGGGGACGCCCGCGTAGGGGTAGTCCGCCTCGGGATTGCCCATGGTCATCATTTCGACATCTGATAGGCTCCGGCGCACCCAGTCATTAAAACGGTTATTGGAACTTTGAATCCGGCAGGTGCTGGCAGTGGCAGCCTTCATCTCGCTGCCTGCGGCCGACATCGCACTCGCGAAAGAAATCGAGTGTTCCCGCCCCGGGGGATCGCAGGCGGCAGTCAGATGAAAGATGACGGATTCCTTTGGCCTCAACGAAAAATCAAATTCCAGTTCCGACGAAGTGATGCGTTGCGGGGCAAGATCGCAATGGATCCTGGTTCGGCGAACGATATTGTCGAGTCCCTGGTAGGCAAGCTCCACTGTTTCGCTGCCAACCACGTCGGGCAGGCGGACACCGCGCTGCTCGCGCCGCATGCCGCGGACTTCAAAAATGTCGGCAAAATCGGTGCCGATCGCAATGCGGAAGGGAACGTCGATTCGCTCCAGCCCGTAATTTGAGAGTTTGAACTGCTCGTAACAGGAACCCTGCCATAGAAACTTGGAACGTAGCAGGTGCAGTGCGCCGCGATGGATGACGACGTTATCGCCGTGGGAAACGTCAACGTTCGCCAAATCGGCGGTAAAAAGAAAGTTGTCAGCCTTAATGGTGGAACTCAGCAGAAGCGGACGAGCATTCCACAGGTACACCGCCAGCTCTGACAAGTACCGCGTTCCCTGGTAAAAGATGCCCTGCTCGCCAAGGCCCAGGGGTTCGATGTCTCCGTAACGATCGAAGACGGCGAACATATTTCCATATTTTAGGACCCGACTCCGGTCGTCGGCGGGCGACGACCGAGTCGCTATGTAGTACTGCTGGGTGACTCTAGTTTCATCCAATCGAGAACTCCATCGGTAAGAGTAAGCGGCGCTGGCTCGCGCTTCACCAGGCGTTCGTAAATGGCCACGTAATCCTGGGCCATGCGCTCCACGCTGAAGCGGTTCTCGAAGTATTGCCGGCATTTCAGGCGATCAATTTTGTCGATGTGCTGCAAGGCGTCGGCCGCGCTACGCGCCCCCCGCACCACGAACCCCGTGACGCCATCCTGCATGATCTCGTTTACCGACCCGCCAGGATAGGCGATCACGGGAGTACCGCAGGCCATGGCCTCGATCATAACCAGACCGAACGGTTCTGGCCAGTTGATGGGAAACAGCACAGCGGCAGCATTTCCCAGAAACTCATTCTTGGCCGGATAACCGATCTCTCCAATGAACTCAACGTTCGTATCCCGTAGCAAGGGCTTCAGTTCAGTCTCAAAATACTCGTGGTCAGCTGGGTCCACTTTTGCCGCGATCTTTAGGGGCATGTTTGCCAGCTTGGCAATTGCGATTGCCTGATCAAGGCCTTTCTCCGGAGAAGTTCGCCCCAGAAATGCAAGATAATCCCCGCCCTGGGGATGGAACTCATAGTGATCCAGCGGCATCCCGTGGTACACCGTCCCTTGCCAGTTGGCCCAGGGCAGAGGCTTACGCTGGGAGTCGGAAATGGATACGACCGGCATCTCACGAAACTCCTGATACATCGGCACCAGGTCCGGTATGTCAAGCCGTCCATGCAGCGTGCTAACGCTCACCAACTGCTCTCTGCGGGTGAGGGGGAAATGCAGATAGTCCAAGTGAAAGTGGACAAGGTCGAATTCGTCCTTATGGTCAAAGACTCTTTGCAACAGCAGGATGTGTTGCGCGAGTTGATCTTTGCAGCGAGCGTCAAGACGTAGTGCTTGAGGGCAAACCGAGACCAGGCGAGCACTGGTCATGGAATCCCCGCTCGCAAACAGCGTTACGTCATGCCCCAGCCTGACCAATTCTTCTGTCAGGAACGATACAACACGCTCGGTGCCTCCGTAGAGCTTGGGAGGTACGCTTTCGTACAATGGCGCGACCTGTGCAATTCTCATGCTGGGGTCCTTTTCTGAGCACGTTCACTACTCCGCGCTCTCAACACAATGTCTTGGTTTTCACGGTTTAGCGATCTGATATGTTCCGCACAGGACAATAGCCAGGGGAGACAACCAATCATCCGTAAGAGTGGTTTGCGTCGGAAGCTCTCGAGAGGCCCTGCGTCATGTATTAAGTCTACAAGGGCTTTGAGAAATACAACATCCGGGACATGCTGTAGCGCCGAACCGCGGAAATCCTTAGAAACAGAGTCACCAGACGCCCTTGTCGCTTCCTGTCAGGCGATATGCCACAAGGGCGCTCACTGCTAAAGGTGGAAGCAAAGGGAGACGAAGCATCGCGCGCAGGTCGCGATGCATACTCGCACAGAGCAATTGCGAACCGTACAAGCTTGCTGCTGGGAGTTTCGGAACCCGCAGGAAATTATCTTCGAAGTGGACCCGGATTTCAGAAGAGTAAGCAGCCCTGGAGACGTCTTCGGGCAGCGGAGCAGTCCCCCCATTCTCTTCCGCATACTTCCAGACCAGGAACAGGAAAGTGGCGACACCGGGCCAGATCCCCCCGCTGGCGGCGGCTCGCCGAAGCTCCGCGAAATCGATGGCGCTGCTTTGCAGAAGCGCCGTGAAGTCAGCCATGTCGCAGAGTCGAAAATAGAAGTGACGGTACATGCGCTGCAATGTCGAAATCAAAACCCGTTCTTCGGGAGCGGGAACACGGAAAGTTCGTCCATTCAACGTTCTCGCAACATTCCGCTCCACAACCCGCTTTGCCATAGCTGTCTGCTCGCCGGTCTGTCCTAGATATTGCACGTGGATTTCGATAAGCTCCGGCAAACCGGGCACCGCAAAGTTCCACTTGTTGGCCAAGCGGTCGCCCCAGCTTCTGGCCTCCATCTTGGCCTTGAACTCCGAGGTCATCACCTGGGAAACCCTGTCCGCGTCGCCGCTCGTGTACAGATCGAGATCCGAACCAAGGTCAGGCCAATGGTCCAGAGACTTGATAACTGTTGTCGTGCAGCCTGCCAGGTCCAGCGCGGCGCAGATGGGGGCAAGGTAAGAGAGAGCCCGATCGATCCGCAGGTGTTCCTGCTTGAGGGCCAGATCGCACCACTCGCGAAGATTTGCCTCTCCCGCGGATAGAGCCGCATTACGAATCACGCGCAGAACACGGACGGTCACGTGATGCATGTCCGCGTAACGGAGGAACTCCTGCCTTCCCGCGGAGTCGAGGCCAACAATGTAGTCAAATTCCGGTGACAGGGCTCCGAGATCCGTAGCCGGTTCTTGCCAGTCTCCGGAGTAGGCGCGAAACAGAAGCCGAGCTTGAACCCCGACGTGGCGGGCTCCGGACGAGCTGCTAGGCATCAGGCAGATTCCTCCCAGCTAAACCTGTGTTGGATGGCAGTAGGGAGCAGCATGTTGTCGGGACTTAGCGGCCCCCAGGAAACGATTGCGGCTGCGAGCCCTTGCACTGGGCAATGCCGTTTTCAATTTGCGTGCCTTCCTCGTAATCGTTCCAGGTGGCAATCATCACGAACGGCATGGGGCGGCTGGGATCGTTGTGCTCGCGGAAGATGTGCAGAGTGTCCTCGAAGGTCTTCCCGCAACGGCGATCCATGCGCCGATTCAGGCTCCAGGAAGCTTTTCTGTCGTCAAAGCCCGGCCAGACGCCGCCCACGATGATCTTGTCAGGGAACCTTTCTTTCATCCTCTTGTAAAAGGTCTCCAGGTACTGCTGCCCCCACTCACTGCCGTCTGCAGCCCAGCCTTTCGGACCGGGGTGCACCCAGGCGTAGTAGCCGTCAAAATTCTTTGCGTACTGGGCAGGCGGAAGGTCCTTGTAAATCAGAATCGGCGGCGATTCCCAGGTGTTCACCTGGGCTCGAACCTGATCCCAGTTGGTATGGCCGCGCTTGGGAAAGATGAAGATGACGGGACGTCCGTTGTAGGTCAGGTACGCCTGCCTTGCCGGGGCGTCAGGGCCAATGTACTGCTTGTAGGCCTTGTCCATAGCCTCCAGTGCGTCGTCAGTAGCGCGGCCGGTGTCCTCTTCGGTTTCATCGTACATGAGCGCGACGTGAAAACCGGTCTCACTCGCCACGTGCTGCAGCAGGGCATAGCTGCGATCAATGTAGGGCTGCCGGTCGCCGTACCAGTCGGCGGCAAAGGCGTAAATGCCCATCTCTTTGGCTTGCTGAATCTGCTTGCGAAGCACTGCAGGGTCCTGCGTGGAGTAACCGACATTAATGTGATTGTGGGCGCCGAACCATGGCTGGTAATCGGCCACCACTTTGGGGGCAACATCCGCGGTACGCACGCTTTGATCGATGGAGCGGTGAATGCTGGGGGTGTGTGTAGCACATCCGCTGGTGAGGATGAACAAGCCCGCGAGCACGACCAGAATTGCTGATTTGTGCCTCATGCTAAGGTTCGTTTCCATGCGTTTCAATTAGTACGATGCGCCACGGCAGCGGGAAGGATTGAATCTACAGGTGCCGTTGGGGCCTTACCGGTGTTCCTCCGGAGTCGCCCGCAAAGCGCGCACCAGCCAGCGATCGGCGCCGGGCGTCATCATCACCATGTACTGGATATTCAGCTGTTCGCGATCGATGACTTTGTCGCCATCCATGATCTGCATCTCGAGTTGCGCGCGGTCGCGCAGCAACATGGCGTCGCCGGCCGGCGAATAAAACAGCGCCTCCAATTTGTGCCCGCGGTCGTCGTAGCGGACGTGAATGTTGGCTTTCTTCTGCTCCTCAATGCGGCTGGTCAGATCTTCTTTCGCAAAACCGGTGAAGTAGCCGTTGATCAGATCGACACGGTTGCTGTCGAGCGCTTGCGCCATGGTCTGCCAAGCATGTGCGTAGTCTCGCGGCACCGACTTGCTGGTGAGATCCTCGATCGGGCGCGGCTGAAGATTGCTGGCGCTCAACTCCACCTTGGGCAAGCCATCCTCCGCCGAAACATGAAACAGCGGCACGGAGAGCAGGGCAATGCACAACAGAAGCGGCAGTCTGCGGATCATGGCCGGCCTCCTACGCTGAGCTCATTTCCGGTCACGACGCCTGAGGCCACTGTGATTCGTGAAGGGCCCGCCGCCGGAAGTTCCACGCGCGCGACCCCCTTCTTCACCGGCGCATCGACGGTTGTTTTGCCGTTCGGGCCAACCTGTGTGAAGCTGACCACAGTTCCGTCCGGTACGGCGTTGCCACTGCAATCGCGGACAGGGTCGGTCTCGACCACGATCCTTTTTCCGTTCGGTTGCGCTTTAATGCGCAAATTGCAGGCGTCGGAGGCGACCTGCCGTACGATGCGAACCTCCGTGGTCTTGCCCACTGAGGCGGCGATCTTTGCCGGACCTTCTTTGCTGGCCGAGGTCAGCCGCACCCAGGCCACGCCATCACTGCTGGGACGGCTGGCAGTGATCGTCGAACCGGCGGTCGACGTCACTTCGAAGTTGACCGGCTGCTGGGTGAAAACCAGGTTGTGATATTTGTCGAACACGAAAGCCACGGCGCTGATCGCATTCGGTGTGGCCACGCGAACCCGTGAGGGATGCACGAGCAGGCTCAAGCGAGAGGCCGCATCCGGCTGCACATGGATGGTTGCCGAATCGCATTGGCTCCCGGCGCAAGCGATCACGGTGTAACGTCCGGCCTTCTCGATCTCCTCACCGCGAACCTGGACTTCGCCGCCCAGCTTGATCTCGCGCTTGGCTGCATGCGCAGGACCAATCAAGTAGAAAGACCCATCTCCGCTGCCGTTGGTGCTCACGCTAAAATCCTTACCCGCGGTTACTTGCGCGGGAGCGCGAAGCTGCTGCGCGCTCGCAGCGCTTAGGCAGGCAAGCGGCGCCAGAAAGATGAGCCCAAGCTGTATCCACCCGCGCCGCATCTTACGAGTTCCCCGTATTGTCATTGTTGTAGTAGTTCACGACCACGCGGTAGCTTTGTACCTTGGAGGCTACGTCGTCGGGAACATCCACGGCGAAGCTGACCGGAATTTGTGGCATCAGTTCCTGGTCCACATAGCCGTCGGATACCCAGATCACCTTCCCGTTCGAGTCGTAGTAAGCCGCGACCACGTGGGGAATGTTGACGATCTGTCCGCTCTGATTCACGAGGTCTCCCCGCAGCACTTTCTTGCCCAGCGGGTCGGTCTCGATGCGTTGTTGTCCAACTTCGATGACCGGATCCGCGCTCCCCGGGACCAGCATTGCCTTGGCATCCATGCGCACACTCTTGATCTGTTTCAGCTTGTAGCCAGGGAAGTCGATGCGATAGGGAGAAACCTGTTTTGGCAGCAAGGTATGAGAGATCTTGTCGAAGCTCGTTTCCTGCGCAAGATCGCTGCCGTCGGGAGCCAGCAGAGTCGCGCCCACGTTCACGTACGCGGGAACCGTATCTTCATTTACGATTTCGCCAACCAGCACGATGCGATCGGGACGCTCCAGCGCGTTCATGGAAACGATTCGTACCTGGGGAGAGTCCACGTTCTGCACGCCCCAGTCATCGCCGGCGCCGCGGTTGATGATGTCCCAGCGCAAGTAATTTACAGGGATGACCTGCGGCGCCAGTTTGGGCATAGTATTGGTCGGCCAGACTACCTTCCAGGCATCGCCGCTGCGCTCCACCTTCATGTCGCGAATGTCATCGAGCGCACCAACAGCGGTGGAGTAATGCAACTTTGCCCGAACCGTCGCGGTTCGATCATCCTTGTGAAGGCCCCAAACGTCGAAGCTCTCCAGCGACGCATAAGTGCGCAGGCTGCCGTTGCTGCCCGCAAGGTCGTGAACCAGCGCCCGCTGCTCAATGTCGCTGGCATTCGCCAACCGCGCGTGCGCATCATTCCAGTTATGGTTCTGCACATCGGTCAGCATGAGACGAACCGCTTCTTCGGGCGTCTGGGCCGCGCTCATGCGATGGCGCTCCAGACCTCCGGATTGAACCCATGCCAGACCGACAAAAATGAGAGTTGCGACAACGATGCCAATCGCGAGCAGCCGGCTCAAGGACGCACCTCCTGTCTTACGTACACTCGTTCGCCAGTGCGGGAAGGGATCTCTACCACCGGCTCTGAAGCCCGGACGCGGTCCGGGACAAACAGCAGGAGCAGAATGGCCAGGATGCTGCTGGCCAGCGGTAGCGTCCCCCACATCAGTCCCTCCCAAGGCGCAGGGATGGCGTCGGAAGGGATCGGGCGCGCCGGGGGTACATCGTCCTTCGACCAGACACTGATCGACCCTGAGTTGTAAACCTCGATCTTGCGCCACCCGGCAAATGCCAACAGGGGTTCGTAGTAGGGATCGTGCACGAATATGAATTTCAGTCCGTAATGGTTGGCGTGCTTCAGAATCGCCCTAAGCGATTCCATTCCGGCGGTGCCGAAATATTTTGCGCTGGTGAACTGCGCCGATCCGTAGTGGGTCATTTCCGGCAGCAGGCGGGCGGAGTTGTATTCGCCGTCTACGCTGCTGGCGTCGGTGTAGGTGGAAACCTTCGGCAGGGCGTTGCCAAAGCCCAGCGTGATGTAGCGGTAGCGGTCGTGCCCATCGTGATTCAAGAAGTTCACGACGGCGTCTACCTCCAGGCCGCCACTGGTGTGAAACGGGCTCCAGGTAAGCCAGGCCAGGGCCATGGATATCGTTGCCACAGAGGCGATGGCCAATCCCACGGCAGCTTTTACCCGAAACCGGTCAATCAGTCGCTCTGCCAGCAATCCGAGCAGGGGCATTGCCAACAGCGCCGCCAGCAAAGTAAAGCGCTCGAAGGTAAGCACGTCGAATGCGCGCCGCAGGAGCAGCCTCGGAATCGGAGTCGTGCCGCCGAGTCCGAAGATGAATGCCACCCAGAACCCCAGCAGCAATGGGCGCAGGCGACGGTTCGAGGCTCCGATCCAAACGATGAAGGGCAACGCCAGCAGCAATGCTCCGTAGGGAACCAGGAAATAGTTGATCAGGTAATTGATGTTCAGCAGCAGGTTGGAACGGCTGGCATGAGGAATCGGGATCTGCTCGATCGGGTGCTTGATGATGGCGATCCAGTATGGGAGCAGAACGATTGCTACGCCAATGCCTGCGAGCACGGCGAATACGCCGGCCCGCGCCAGCACGGCAATGCTCGAGCTGTTCTCGTCACGATCAATAACGGCGAGCCATATCACAGGCAATGCGAACAGAAATGATCCGAAGATCAGGGTGACGTGGTGCACCGATGCCGCGGCCAGAATCACCACCACGCCCTTGATCAGGGCGCGCCAGTCGGCCGACCGGGACCAGTGATAGAAGTACGGAATCGCCAGCAGATAAATCGGCGCCGAAAGCGTGGTGGACAGTTGCCCGGCCGCAAACACCAGGAAGCAAAGCACTCCCAGGAAGACGCTGAAAAACGCAGCATAGCTGGAGGCGCGCTCATTTACCCAGAGTCGCGCGAATCGGTAAACACCGACAGGAACCAGCAGCACGGCGATCAGTTGCGTCAACATCAGTCCCATGCGCAGTCCGACTACGTAGGAAAGCAGCGCAATGACCTGGTGGCCGAGCGGTGGATAAGTGGTCTGTGAAAACCCAGCGAACCATTTTTCGTTCCATGGGTCAAACCAGTGCTGGGCATAGTGGGAAGCAAAAAAGACGTGAAAGTTGGCGTCGTACGAGGTGGTCAAAGGCAGTTGCATGAACAGCAGCGGAGCATAGATCGCCGCCGCCAACAACACGATTGCCCCCAGGGGGATCGGTCGGCGTAAATAGGTGGTGTCCACGGTGGAAGAAATCCTCCCCAGATTTGTGAGCAGCCGGTTTGATTCCGTAAGTCGAGTGAAGGTTGACTGGTCAGCGATTGCTGGACGCGGTGCACGCGGGAGGCCAAATCCACAGAAATTCAGAGCTGGTGTGGCACTCTCGAACCAACCGCAGCAGGTGCTTCGCCATCCAAGTCTCCGCTAGCGCAGGACTTTTTGGAGTAAGTCATAGGCGCCCGCACCGCACCCATGACAAGGAAGCTGCCAAATTTAGCCTTCTTTGGTTTCGTGTTGCTGGTCGCCAGCGGACTGGCGGCACAGACATTTGAAATCAACCCGCAGCCCAATCCCCCTTCACAATCATCTTCCGGGAAGAAATCCTCCAGCAAAAAGTCGCCTTCCTCGACCTCGCAGACGGCTAGCCCCGAAGCCCCAAGCGGGGGCATCGGTTGGGGATCGGGCATCGAGGTGGCTCGGGAAGCGCGCGCAGCGCAGCAGGCGTTGAATAAGGGCGATTACGCGACCGCTGTGGCTTCTGCCCAGCGCGCCGCCAAATCGGCGCCGGGTGATACCAATCTCTGGTTTTTACTGGGATATTCGGCTCGCCTGGCCGGCAAATACCAGATCTCCGTCGACGCCTACCAGCGTGGCTTGCAGAACCAGCCCTCGTCGATTCAGGGATTGTCCGGACTGGCGCAGACCTACGCGCGCATGGGGCAGGCCAGCAAGGCGCAGGAGATCCTGAAGCAGGTTCTGGCGGCAAATCCCAAGAGCGTTACCGATCTGCTCCTCGCCGGAGAACTGGCGCTGAGTCAGGATCCCAATACTGCCGTCGGACTTTTGAAGCGCGGCGAAGCGATCGAGCCCTCCTCACGAGCGGAATTACTGATTGCGCGTGCCTATCAACGCCTCAATCAACCCGACCAGATGAAGGCGTACCTGGATCGTGCGCAGAGCCGTGACCCTAACGATCCCAACGTCCTTCGGGCCGTGGCAGCTTTTTATCGCGACGCTAAACAGTATGACCTTGCTATTGCGACTCTGAAAAAGGCGGGCAAAGCGGCCTCAGCCTTGCCGGAACTGGCCTACACCTATCAGCTGGCCGGAAAGAAGAAGGAAGCGGCAGATACCTATACCGAGGCTGCAAGCCGGACCACGGGCGATCCCGGCCTTCAACTCAGCGCAGCGCAAGCGCTGGTCAATGTTCACGACTTCGCCCGCGCCAATAAGTTCCTGCAGCGTGCAGAATCTCTCGACGCGGACAGTTACCGCCTGCACGCTATCCGAGGTCAGATTGCCAGCAGCGAAAATCGCGCGGAACACGCCATTCGCGAGTATCAGTTCGCGGTCAGCCATCTTCCTCCCGAAGGGGTCCCGGAAGGACCGCTTTATCCAGTCCAACTCCACCTCAGCCTGTACGAGTTGTTCACCCAAACGACTCAGCCGCAACTTGCGGAGACCGAACTCGCGGCGGCTAAGAGCGGTTTGAGCCAAATCACGGGCCTGGACGAAGCCAATCAGCCGGAATTTCTGAGACTTCGTTCGTTGGTTGAGGCGGACTACCGCGATTACGCCTCCGCGGAAAAAGATATCAAGCAGGCTCAGAGTCTCGACCCGAACAACGTCAACATCACGCTGAACTACGCCAACTTGCTGCAGAAGATGGATCGCAAGCAGGAGTCCTACCAGCTGTACCAGAAAGCGTTGACCATAGATCCGGCGAACCAGGCGGGACTGACCGGAATTGGCTACCTGGCGCGTGACCTCGGCGATCCCAGGGCCGCGGAGAAATATTTCACCAAGCTGGCCAGCTTGTATCCGGACGACTACGTCCCCTATCTGGCCTTGGGCGATCTTTACACCGCCGACAAGGATTACCCGAAAGCGCAGGCGAACTACGAGCGCGCGCACAAAATCGCGCCCACCAACCCCTTGGTGGTATCGGGCGGAATCAACTCGGCACTGGAAAGCCACCAGATGGCGATTGCAAAGAACTGGGTAGATCGGGCTGTTGCCAGCAGTGTGCTCAGCCAAAGTCCGCAGGTGATGCGTGAGCACGAGCGCTACCTGACACTGAACGGAAAGTATGCCGAATCCGCTGAACTGGGTTACAAAGTTCTGGAGAAACTGCCGCGGGATCCTGAGGCGCCCGTTTATCTCGCTTACGACTTGCTGTTCCTGAACAAGTACGAGGAAGCCTATGCCATCGCGGTGAAATATCAGCCGATCCTCCCGAAGGACAAGGATTTGCGCTTGATCGCGGGCTACGTTCACGCGCACTACAGCCAACTGAACGAAGCTGTCGCTGACTTCACCAAGGCGATCGAACTGGCCCCCAATGTTCCGACTTCTTACGTAAACCGCGGGTTTGTGCTGAATGATCTGAAAGAGGCCACCCGCGCTTCCCAGGATTTTGAAACGGCTCTGAAGCTCCGTCCGGACTACGGCGAAGCACATCTCGGACTGGCTTACGCGAATCTGCGTCTTCGCCGGTCCAAGCCTGCCCTGAAGGAAGCTAACATCGCAGCGAAGTTGCTAGGGGAATCCAACGCCACGCACCTCGCCCGGGCCGAAGCATATCGGCAACAAGTGCAGTTAACCAAGGCAGAAGCGGAATACCGGGCCGCCTTGAAGATTCAGCCCAATAACGTTCAGACGCGGATTTCCCTGGCCGATGTGCTCTTCCGGCAGCGGCGTTTTGACGAGAGCATCCAGACCTTGAAGAACGCGGTGGGTGTTTCGCCCCAGGACGACGCAACCGTTTACGCGCAAATGGCGCGCGCTTATGCCGAGCTGCATGATCGGGATAACACGCTCAAAGCCGTGACCGCCGCCGAGCAAAAGGCGCCACATGACAGCAAAGTGCTGCTTGCGACCGGCGAAGCGCTGTTGACCCTTGGTGACCGTCAGGCCGCAATGGAGCATTACTCACGCGCCCTCACTTCTCCCGACGCGGACCGCGTGGAAACTCGCCTTGCCTTGGCCCGGTTTTTTGCTCACGAAGGCCGCGCCGCGGATGCGGAGCAGCAAATCAGCCTCGGTTTTGCCGAGGCGCGTGTCGGCGAGGCCAATCCGGTGACCGCCGACAACATCCTGCAAGCCGCGTACGTGCTCATGGAGGTGAAAGACTTTGACCTGGCCAAGAAATATTTTGAGCGCGCTCAAACCGCAGGGGCCGATCCGGAGGCGGTCAACGTTGGCCTGGCAAACGCCTATCTAGCTCTAGGTGAGACCCAGAGTGCGCACGATCTGCTCGCCTCGCTGGGGACCAGCAACGATACCAGCGAGGACTACCAATATCTGATCGCCATGGCCAACGTGTATCAGCAGCAGCGCGACACGGTGCAGGCGCTGACCTATTACGCGCGCGCCAACCGCCTTGTAACCGGGAACGACTACGCTGCTCGCACCGAGTTGGATTTGGCAGGAGCCGAGGGCAGGCAGATCAACGACACCCTCAGCGTCACGACCGACGCCTCGTTCAGCCCGATTTTTGAAGACATCAACATTTATACGCTGGACGCGAAGTTGCGCGGCCTTTCGGAGACTTCCACCGTGCTGCCTCCCCCACGTACCTCGTTTGAAAGCCTGGCGGATGCGCGCTACCGGGTTCACCTCAACGGCTTCCCCGTGATCAGCGGATTGGTCGAGGAGCGGAATGCTCGCGGCACGGTGCTGATTCCGAGCGAGTTTATCGTGCAGAACCGCAATACCTACGACACCATTTTCAACGGCGCCATCAATCCGGTGCTGAAATTCGGAAATAACCGTCTTGCTTTTACTCCGGGTTTGCAGTTCACGGTTCGCCGCGACACCTCGGATCCACACGATCTGAACCAGAATCTGTTCCGGCAATACCTCTATATTTACAGCAGCCCATTCTTTAACTGGCTGTCCTTTACCGCGACCGGAATTCGGGAAGCGGGGCCGTTTACCGAACAAAACCTGCACTCACGCGACCTGATTGGAAAACTTGATTTCGTGGTGGGGAGGCCGTGGGGCAAGACATCTCTGATCACCGGCTACGAGGTCCGCGACCTCCTGTTCCGCCCGCTCATTCGCGAGTACTTCAGCACCAGCACCTACGTCGGAGTCCAGCGCAAGTTCGGCGAGCACATAAAGGCCTCGGTCTTTGGCGAATATCTGCGGTCATGGCGGGTGCAGGACCAGCAATTCGCAATTGCGCAGGCCATAAGACCGGCGTTCAATCTCGAGGTGAAGCCAAACATGCGTTGGACGATCTCGGCCACGGGAGTGTGGTCGAGAGGCGAGGGATACCACGCGTACGACAACATCACCAATTCCTTCCTGGTGTCGTACGTGAGGTCGGTGGAGCGCCCCTTAAGCGACGGAGTGCCAGTCACTTACCCGTTGCGTTTCTCGCTCGGGCTGGAGCAGCAGACGTTCTACAATTTCGTAGGACAAACCCAGACCCAGGTTCGGCCCGTGATCCGTTTCACTTTATTTTGACGATCATGCATTTTTTGCAAACAGTTTCCACCCCGGTTGGCATCTCAGAACCCACCCCCAAGTTACAAAATCAGAGCTCTCTGAGAGGTTGGAGACGAAATTCTCCTGGTAGTAGGTGTAATGTCCGAGACGGGTCCAATGGAATCTGATAGTCCACTCACCGCGGCAACCGAGATTCTGCGCTCCCGAGCCGTGCATTTTTGGCGACGGGATAGCAGCAGTGGCTCGCTTCGGACTCGTCTGCTCAGCGGAAGCATGATCATGCTGGTAAGTTCCGGCGTGGTCGGCGGCATGAACCTGATCTACAACCTCGCGGTGGCTCACAGCCTGGGAGCCGAAGGTTTTGGACACGCCAGTGCGGTTTACACGGTGTTAATGTTGTTGTCCTCGATCACGCTGTCATTTCAGCTGCTCTGCTCGAAGTTTGTCGCCAAGAATGACTTTATTCCGGCGAAGGTGGGGATTTACCGCTTCCTGCATCGGCGGGCATGGCTGGTGGGCGTTGCCGTCACCCTACTGCTCGTCTATTGCAGCGGTTCCGTTGCGCACTACCTCAACCTTCCTACCAGCAGCTACATTCTGCTGCTGGCGGGGGGCGTAATCTTCTACATTCCCTTGGGCGCTCGGCGCGGCCTGATGCAAGGAATGTATGACTTTCCCCACCTGGCTACCAACTTCGTTCTCGAAGTCGTTGTGAAACTGGCGGGCGCCATACTTTTGATCCGTCTGGGGTACGGTGTTGACGGCGTGATCGGAGCCATGGTGGCTTCCATCGTTCTTGCCTATTTTTTCGCGCGCCCGCATCGCGACTTGACCATTGATGCCACCGCAGGCCTCCCCCAGGCGCTCGGAGAAGGCGTGCAGGCCACCGTATTTTTCGTCGGACAAGTAATCATCAACAACCTCGATATTGTGCTGGTGAAGCACTTCTTCTCCGCGACCGAGGCCGGACTGTATGCTGCGGTCGCCCTGGTAGGGCGCGTGGTGTACATGTTGTCCTGGTCCGTGGTGAGCAGCATGTTCCCGTTTTCGGCGGGAGTACGTTCGCACGAGCGCGACGGCCGGGCGGTTCTGAGCACCGCCCTGTTGCTGGTTGTGCTTATCACCTCGCTCTTCACCTTAGGGGTATGGCTCGCGCCTGCCCGGTTGTGGCAGATGTTGTTGGGTTCTGGTTTCCCCTTAGGCCTGCATCATTCCTATTCCTCCTTGCTGGTGCTATATGCGGCGACGACCGGCCTGTATTCCTTGTGCGTAGTGCTGATGAGCTACGAGATTTCCCGAAAGATCGGCAACGTCAGTTGGTTGCAGTTGGGCTTCAGCGCAGCAATCATCGCCGGCATTTACCTGATCCACCGCAACCTGAGCCAGGTGATCGTAGTGCAACTGGTCCTGATGCTGGCATTGCTGGTGACAGTTTCCATCCCGTTTCTGCGGTCCCGTGAACGTGCTTCCGCCTCGGGTGAGGACATGCTCTATTCCAAGCTCACCAAGCTGCGCCGGGTTTCGGAGCAGGAGGTCATTGCGGAATTCCTGCGCAGCGAGTTCTATCAACCGGAGTTCGATGCTTACCGGGAGAGGTTCCAAAAGATCGTCACGTCTCCGGACCTGCACAATGCCGGCGAGAACAAAATCCGCCGCGCGTTGTTGTTTCGCCGGCGCGGACGCCTGTGGCGCGAACTTCCTGCGGATACCGAATGGTGGGAGGTCGAACTGCAGAACGACGACGTGCAGCGCCTGCGTGTTTTTCCACGCAATCATTGGCGGCGCTTGGCTGATCGCAGCTTTTACCTTTCCGATATGAGCGAGCGCATTCGCGAGCGCGTGGGATCAAATGCCAGTGATACTTTTGTGACCAAGCTGCGCTCGTTGACCTCTCAATTGCCGAACGGTTTGGACGCCAATGCGGTGTTGTTGATCGGAATCGATGAGAGCAGCCCACTCACCATTATCGAAGGAAACCATCGGATGGCGGCCGCCAGCCTGGTCTTTCCCGGCGACATTCATCGCAGGTTCCGCTTTCTCTGCGGGTTTTCGCCGCGTATGACTGAGTGTTGCTGGTACCAGACCGACTTTTCGACGCTGCTTCGTTACGCGCGGAATTTCGTCACTTATTGGCTTGAGGAGCCGCCCGATGTGGCCATCGAGCGTGCACTGCGAAGCCGGTTGGAATACACGCCCCGCACACCGTCGCACTGATCTTATTGCGGTTCGGTTTCCGACGATTCCGCGGGCGCGAAAGTTATCTCCCGCGCAACGTAGTTTTTCCCGTCGAACACAGCGGTCACGCCCACGATCGACCCCTCGTGCAGCTTTCGCATGTCGCCTCGGGGAATCGTCTCGAGATAAATTTCGTAGTTCTTGTTGTCAGGACGGTTGTCCACCGCGATCATGCGGCGCGACAGGTCCACGTACGTAACCCGTCCAAAGAACGAGAAAGTGGCGCCCGGCTTGGCCAGGATCTCGACCTCGCGAACCGTGTCGAACTTGCCTTGTTGGGGGCCGAAATTCAAAGTGACTAGAGAGCCTGGCGTCAGGTCCGCAGCCGAGACCTTTTGATTCTGACTCCGGACCACGGTCGCCGCGTCCAAATGGAACTTCGCGGGCCTGGCCGATAGCTCATCACGCAGGGTCAGTTCTCCGCTGCCGGCATCGTAAGCCATCACCTGCCCGCGGCCGCTGCCGGTTGCGGGCGCCGTCTGGATCCAGATCCGCTTGGCAAAAATGCTGCTTCCATCCAGCATCGTGTCGAGATAGACGCGCTGGCCTGCCTTGAGATTGAGATCATGCACAGGCTGGCCATCCTGGAACACTTGGGTTCGCGGATCGAACGATACTCCCATCTTCTTTTGGGCGCCGAATGGCTGCACCGTGAGACGGCTCAGAACCGGATCCAGTTTCACGATAGTCCCCCCAATCAATGAAACTTTCTTGTTGGGCACCGGTGGGAGGTCGAATAAGGGGTCATGCTCCTGGCCTGTGGCCGGCTTGGTAACCGTGGGGCTCGCCGGAGACTCTGGCTTGGGATCGGCAGGCTGCGCCCCTGGCTGAGTCTGGGCATAGAGGGCTCCGGCCAGAACCACGGCCGCTGAGATTCGAAGTAGGTGCGACATAGATTTCCGGAGTTCTTGGATGCAGAGAGCGCTGGAAGGGTGGCCAAAGTGACTGAAACGGCAGGGCATAGGGAGCCTAAACCGGCCAACGCGAACTGCTGGATGGGCATCTTAAACGCGAACCGTATTGGATGCTTTCATCTATGAGGAATCAGGGAATTCGCTCGATCCTGGTGGTGGCGGTTGTGCTCAGCGCGCTCCAGTTGTGGGCTGGAGATTTGCGCATTACCATCCCAAAACGCTCAAAGCCAACCCCGGTGCAGGCCCTCAATCGCGAAGGGGTCAAGGCCATCCAGAAGCATCAGATCGAAAAGGCGCAGAAGCTTTTCTACAAAGCATACCTGATCGACCCTGACGATCCTTTCACTCTCAATAACCTGGGATTTGTATCGGAGCTGCAAGGGAAGGTGGAACGGGCACAGCGCTACTATGAACTTGCGTCCCGGCAGCAATCTGAGACCACGATTGATCAGGCAAGTGTTCCAGAGCTCAAAGGCAAACCTCTCACCGAAATCACGACCGCTTTTGGGAACCGCGATCTCAGAGTGAATCGCGGAAATGTCCAGGCCATGAGCTTGTTAACACAGGGTCGTACCCAGGAAGCGGACGCGTTGTTGCAGAAAACGCTCGCCGTCGATGCCCGTAGCCCGTTCACGCTCAACAACCTGGGTTACACCATGGAAGCTGAGGGCGAATTGGAAGCCGCGGCAAGGTACTACGACCAGGCTGCGAACCTGCGTTCCAATGAGAAGGTCGTGGTCGCGCTCGATCCAAGGTGGCGGGGCAAACCTATCAGCGAGGTTGCCGAAGCCAACGCGCGGGCGGTGCGACGCCGCATCGAAACCGAACAAAGCGTTCCCGCGCAGGTAGCGCGTCTGAATCTGCGAGGGGTGTCAGCATTAAATCGCAACGACGTCGCCGCGGCGCGCAAGTTCTTCCTCGAGGCCTACCAGCTCGACGGCTACAATGCGTTTTCGTTGAACAACATGGGATTCGTCTCCGAGTTGAATGGCGACCAGGAAACGGCGGCCGACTTCTATGAGCGCGCGCGAGCAGCCTCAGGCTCCGCGGCGCGGGTCACGGTTGCTAACCGTCACGAGATGCAGGGTCTGCAACTAGCCCAGGTCGCTGCCAGCAACGACGAGGCAACTCAGGCAAACATGGAAGCGCAGCGTGAGGAAAAAATCCGGCGTGGTGGCCCCATCCAACTCAAGCGCCGCGATAACACGCCGGTCATCGAACCATCCACTCCCCCCACGAACCAGGCTCGGCCGCCGCAGCCGCAGTAGCCGCCGAGGAAACGCACCGTACTCCGGTCTAGTCTCCCTGGTCGCGCGCGAAGACGAGTATCGCGTTCGCAGGGATTGTGATTTCAGCGGAAGCCCCAAGGCTGTTGTAGGCGGGTCCGTTTGCTTGGACGCCTCCACCGTTGCCGGCCACCATCGGGTTCACCCAGTTCTCGTAGACATCGCTATTGAATACTTCGAACCAGAAGCCCTGCGACGGGAAGGGGATTCGAAATCCGTATTGCGTGGACTCGTTAAGACTGGAAACGACGATTACGTCGCGACCGATATCCGGAACCCAGCGCTGGTACGCCAGCACGCGGTTGAAATCGTCCATCAGAATGGTAGCAACGCCCTCGGCTCGGAGTGCAGGATGCCTTCGTCGCAGCCACGTCAGTTCACGGGTAAAGCGGTGAAAATTGATCATGGTGCGATCTGAGTTCAGGCCGTCCCAAAAGATAAGGCTGCCGGAGGGGCTGTCGGACCATCGTTTGTCCTCATAAAATTCCTGCCCCATGAAATACATAGGGATACCCGGTGCGGTCAGGAGAATTCCCGTGGCGACGCGAGAACGGCTGGTTGCATACCAGGAGCGGGAATTCCCACCTCCCGCGAGCGAGGCGATGCGCGGCCCATCCTGATTTACGGTGTCGTGGCTTTCGACGTACTGCACTGCGCGCCAGGCATCGCGAAATCCTGGCGCCCTCAGCTGATCTACGAGCGGCTGAAAATGGATCTGGGCATCGCGGCCGGCAGCCGCTTCGCCGAGTAACCCGCGGATCGCGTGGCGTAGTCCGTCGTGCCACTCCGCATGGAATCCGGCTCCGCCGGTCTGACGTGCTGTCACGACCGCCGGCTCCGGTCCCCAATACTCTGCGATATTGATGGCCGACGGATCCGAGGCGTTGATGGTGTCATTCAGATCCTGGCAGAACAACCAACCGCTGCCGGCATTCTGACGATCGATGACCGCGACCTGGTCGTAGCGGAATCCATCCACGTGGTACTCCTCAACAAAGAACCTGGCGTTGTCAATCAGGAATTGACGAACGTCCTGCTTCCAGAATGCGAACATGGGGCCGCAATGGTCCTCGCGCGTGAAGTACTGGCTGTCGTTGGGGTCATTGCCGGCAGCTTGGTCGAAGAAGTAGATAGACTCCGGATCGTTGGCGCGATTCTTCAGATCTGACGATGCGTGGTTGTAAACGACATCGAGGATCACCGCCAGCCCATACGAGTGGCAGATCTCAATGAGCGCCTTCATCTGATTGATTGGTACAGCCAGCACATCGAGAGTAGTGGGCGCTTTCCCCTTCTTTGTGAGTAGGTCGTTCACGATGGCCAGATATTTCTTTAACTCCATCGGATTCTCGGCCTCGTAATCCATTTCAGGGGAAAAAAGATCGCTGCCGTTGTATCCCGCGCTGCGCGGCGTGTTGTATTCCACGATGGGCATCAGTTCGACCGCATTGACGCCGAGGTCGGCTAAGTACTCGACACGATTGGCGACGTCGAGGAACTTGGCAACCCGACGCTCGCGGTTGTCTCCGAAAAAAGTTCCCACGTGCAGCTCGTAGACAATAAGGTCGCGGAATTCAGGCGTGCGCCATGTCCAATCCTGCCAGGGGTAAGACGCGGCTGAGCGAATCACGCATCTCGGATTAGGCCAGGTATGTTCCAGTTCGCGAGCATACGGGTCGCGTTTCCGGCCCGATCCGCCCTCCCCTTCGACCCAGAACTGGTAGAGCGTTCCCTCCTTGGCCTCGGGAAGGAATCCGGTCCAATGTCCACCGGCCCGTTCCTGCAGGAGCCACGGGTCGGAAGCGGTCCACTTATTGAAATCTCCGATTACATAGACTTTCTTAGCGTTCGGAGCCCAGACGCGAAACGTAGCGCCATTCGCGGTCAAGTTAGCTCCCATGGCGGTGTTATCGGAAATATGTTGTTGGGTGACAGCCGCTGGTATGGAAACAGCTCGCAGTGCCGACATAAGAAACCTCCAAATCGTGTTACGTGCGATGTGAATGAGGGGTTGGGGTGAGGGTGAACGAAACAACGGTCTGGCCCATAGCAACCTCCGGCCTGACAGGGTGGAAGGAAAGGACGTTAATGTTCGGTTAGGGCCGAGGGAACCTGGAGTTCGATTTCGTCATTCTACAGCGACTGTCTGTGATGAATGTCACAAAGTAAAAAGCCGATGATTTGGCTGGACTCCGGCGGTAAGCCCCCCGCACCTCCTCATTTCCGCCCGCTACGTTGGTAGGTTTCGTTCCGCGAGTGCGGCCGGACGTCCCGTACGATTTCTTTGTCCTCGGCAGCTTACGGCTTGACTCCGGATGGCCGCTCTAACAATTTTCATTCCTGCTACAGAGGGCAGATTCGGGGCAATGCAGCGGCGGAGACGATGTCCAAATCGAAAGAATAATGAACGCCGGTAGTTCCTTGAGTATTAGCACCTTTGTGTGTACTTACCTTGTGTGACGCAGATCACAGACTTTTTCGTAGATAGCGGACCCAGCGCTCCACAGTGAGAAATCACCACTGTTCATGCGGGTTTGCGACACCGGCATGGAGAATGACGATCGCAGGCGCGAACTCATAAATGCTGCTGCCAGCGCTCCCGTTACCCCAAATCGAAGGGGTTTGTACTTATTTCCACACGTGTTAAGGCATTCGTCTTATTGCTGATGATTTCCAAGGCAGGTACTCTCACCGCAGAAATCCAGAGAGCCCCAAAGTCTTGCTAGCGGATCTGCCTGGGCAGAACGAGAGGGAAGGAGTGCATTCCCCAAAGCCAGGTTCGATTCATTGGACGCTGGGTCCCTTCCATTCTGTGAGGAATCGATGAAGTTTAAGGCTGTCTTGCTAGCAACGGTCCTGGGCGCCTGCCTGGGAGTGATCCCGCAAACCAACTTCGCGCACGCGGAGTCAACCATCAGTTGCCCTTCTGGACAGTACGACATGCTGGACTGGATGACTCTCGACTCGGACTTGCGCGGATCCCAACACATGACCGGCACGGCCAACCCTCTCTACAGCACCATGTACAGCGACAAGTTTTACTGGGTAAAGGGCGGAAACGGTTATCCCTGGGACATTCAACTGTACGACAACAATTTTATTTATCTGTGGATCACTGAATACTCGTGGAACGATCCCAAGTCTTACAAGAAGTTTTCCAACAACTACAACATGCCGCTGACAAACCGCTGCGCCAAGGGCGGCTTCCCTGGTTCCACGATCACCGTTCCGAACACCTCCTACGAAATTTACACGAGCTGCACGAATTCAAGCTCGCATACCTTGAAGCAGGCGGTGAACCAGGTTTGGGGACCATATAACCTGTCGTTGGGTGGAATATTGCCGAAGAACACGCCGACCCTGGTGGTGAGCTATCGCTATAACTGCGACAGTACTTACAGCAACTGCGGCGACAAAGAAGAGTATTACCTGCAACAGCGCTATGGCCTGGTGCAATGGATCCATTACACATTGGTGAATGGCAGCTACGATCAACAACAGAAAAGCGTGTTCAACACGATGAAATCTGGCACTGCCATTCCCGATTTCCAGTGCTTTTAGTTTGATGTTTTGTTGGTGGTAGAACGGCCTGAAAAAGCGTTGCCTTCCAAGTCGCGTTGGGGCTCCGCATTGCAGCCGAAAAAGATCCCGGGTTCGTGAATAACGGACGCGCCCGTAGGCGCTCGTCTGAACGTTCGATGCGAGTGCAACAGAGCTGGATAGCGAAAGTCCCAGCTCTGTTGCTCCGCAAAGCGGTCAGGAGGAGAGATGCGGAAGGGACTTATACTCGCCATGTTTATGGCGTTGGTTGTAAGTGGATGGGCTGCCAATCTCAAAATCGTTCCCACAACGACGCTGGCAGCAGAGACTTCGAATAACACCAGCGCAGCCAACAGCTTCAAGTCACAGAGTAACGGCAACTTGGGAGCAGGCAACGTCAGCAAAGTAGACCTACACAGCCTGCTCTATAGCGGCAACAACACCAAGATGATCGCTCACTTTATGCCTTGGTTTGGCGATCCGCGCCACATGGATGTGGGTTATAACTCCCATGATGTGGCGCAGATCCATGCCCAGATCACGGACATGATCAGCCGGGGCGTCGACGGTGTCATCATCGACTGGTACGGTGATAAAGACTATACCGATCTGACTGCCAAACTGGTTATGGCCGAAGCCGAAGCCCATCCCGGCTTTACCTTCGCCATTATGGTGGACAAAGGCGCAATTTCACTCAGCCCGTGTCCGGGCTGTACGCCACAGCAGACCCTGATTTCTCAGGTCCAGTACGTCGAACAGACCTATGTTCCGTCTCCGGCTTACATGCGGATCAACGGCCGCCCGGTGATTACGAATTTCGATATCGATCTTCACTATACGATCGACTGGAACGCGGTGGCAGCGGCTACCAGCACTAACCCGGACTTCATCTTCCAACATTCCAGCGGCTTTACTCATGCAATGAGTGGCGGAAGCTACTCCTGGGTCATTGTGAACGTCACTGACTTCGGAATGGCTTACCTCGATAAATTTTACAAAGGCGGATTAGCAGCCCCGAAAGAGTATGCGCTCGGAGCAGGCTATAAGGGCTTCAACGATAGCCTGGCTTCCTGGGGTACGAACCGAATCATGGGCCAGCAGTGCGGCCAGACATGGCTTCAGACCTTTAGCAAGGCCAATAGCTACTACAATTCGGGAAATCAGCTTGATGCACTCCAGTTGGTCACCTGGAACGATTACGAAGAAGGCACCGAGATCGAGACTGGAATCGATAACTGCTTCTCGCTTTCCTCGAGTCTGAAGGGAGCAACCCTGCAGTGGACTATCACGGGGAACGAAAACACCATTGATCACTACGAGGTTTACATCAGCAGCGATGGACAAAGCCTGATGCCGTTGAACTCGATGACGACCGGTTCGCGCTCGCTGGACCTCTCGTCCTACTCACTGGCAAATGGCACCTACACTCTATTCGTTCAGGCCGTCGGCAAACCGACGTTCATCAATCATATGTCTGGTAGCGTGAAGTATACGGTGCAGGCGAATACCGGAGGCGGGTCAGACGGAGGCACAGGGGGCGGATCGGGAACTGCTCCTCAGATTAGCCTGGGAGCAGCGCCGGCCTCTTTGACTATTGCGGTGGGCAAGTCGGGATCCACAAAATTAACGGTGACCTCGGTCTCTGGCGCGGTCCAAAGCGCGGTGGTGCTCACGTGCTCGAACTTGCCGGTCGGCGCTGCCTGTTCATTCGCCCCTGCCAGTCTCATGCCAGGAAGCAAATCCGCTACTTCCACGCTGACTCTGTCCCTCTCCGCGGTGTTCGCAGGCTTGCACGACGAAGTCCCCGGGGTTCGGCACCAGGTGGGGCCCGGGCTCCTCTGGAGCGGGTTCGGGATCGCCGGAATCGCCATAACTGGAGCCGGCTTCCGGCGTCGGCGGTTGCTTCAGGGATTGTCCTTGCTTACGGTACTCGGGGCTGTCGGGCTGTTCACGGCCTGTGGCGGGGGTCCCTCGGCCAGTAAGTCGTTGGTCGCTGCCAACCCAACCGGGAACGTTTTCAGCTTCACCGTCAACGGCGATTCCGGGAATACCCATAGCTCCGTCACGCTTACTGTGACAGTCAACTGACCCTCCGCGGTCGGGGGATGCCGACGTTCGCTTGAGCATCCTCCGTCCCGCCATTCGCACCAGCAGCGGGCGGAAGGGAACCCAGCGCGGCATTTTCCTCAACCGTGACACCGAAGTCAATCGTTCCAGGCACTGCTGCAAGTCGAATGTTCGCAGGTATTGCCGGATAATTTCGGGCATGCTCATGCGCAGGGCGGCGGAAAAATTCTGAATCGCCATTTCGGCCTGGCGATCGGGATCGGCCAGGAGCGCCGCTAGCGCCTTGGCCAGACTGTCGCTGCTTCCGTGCTCCACCAGATCCATGGCAAGCCCTTCATCCTCGACCAGCTGGCGAAAGTCCGCGATGTCGGAAGCCAGGATTGGCACGCCATAGGCGCACGCCAGATGGGCTACGCCGCTAGAACCAGCCGAAGACGAATACGGCATCACCGCGACTGTCGTGCTCTGAAACAACGAGGGGATGTCTTCCTCGGCAACGTATCCGAGAAACTCGAACTGCGCATGGCCGCTCCACTTCCTGGCAATCGAGTCCACATAACCACGCGCCTTCGGATGATCCGTCCCGGCAATCACTAGCTTGGCTTGTGGAAATTGTGGTGCGATCTTGGTGAAAGCCTCGATGATGGGCTCCAGCCTCTTATACGTACCCCACTTTCCGAACGCCAAAATGCGGTGGTAGGGATTTCCCCGCTGCGAGAAATCGGGGTATTCCGGGCGCCCCGACAGGATTCCATGCCGCCTCACATGGACTGATCCGCGACGATATTTTTCGCGGATCAGGCTGCGATAAGCGGGAAGCAGGACCGAGATAGAGTTCGAGAAGAGCAGAAGCTGGGTGGCCACGAAGCCAGCAGCGCGATAGGCAGCTCTGAAACGTATGCCGGCGTCCTTCAGGTCCACGGTCTCCATCAATTGATGGAGCGTGACGTGGGTATAGAAGCCGGACATGCGAGCGATCGCCGGAATTGCAATTCCGATAAATGCCGGCAGAGGTTTTCCGCCGAAGCTGGCGAATCCGAGATTGAACCAGACCACGTCCGGCTTGCGGCGGCGGATCTCGCGAATCAGTCGCCAGGGGTTGGAGAGACCGTTAAATGCCCAGCAGCGCACCACCTCGTAGCCGTCGAGTTCCGGCTGTGGGGGATAGAAGTCGTCCCCAAGAATAGTGAGCTCGAGTCCTTCCGTGTCCTTCAGCTCGCGCGCGATGTGAAATCCGTATTCATTAAGCGCTTCGCGGCTGGGCGGGAAAGCGGTTACCAGGCAAATCTTCATTATTGCTGTCCAGCCCTGAACAGTGCGTAGCGAGAAAGCTTCCCGAGCAACGAGAAATATTGAATTGCGACTTTCAGACTAGCCTTGCTCTCTCCAGCATGCCGGGTGGCAAAACGGAAGGGAACTTCTTCGGCGCGACGAATTCGTCCGCGCACCAGGATCTCCAGCAGAATTTTAAAGCCCTGCGGTTGCAGGTTGATTCCTTCGATTGCTTCCCGGCGAACGATGAAAAACCCTGACATGGGATCCTTGATCCTTAGCCCCGGACGTTGCAGCGGCAGCGTCGCGATGGTGCTGGCGCGGGAGATGAGGTGGCGAATTGCGTTCCAATTTCCGACAGTTCCGTTCCCGGCATAGCGGCTGGCGATCACGATGTCGTTGCCGCGGCCAAAGGCGTAGAGCAATTCTGGCAAGAGTTCCGGGGGATGCTGGAGGTCGGCATCCATTACTCCGAGCAAGTCCGCATCCGTGTGGTTCCACCCGTGAGTGACAGCTCCGGCCAGTCCGCGCTGACCGACTCGAATCAGTAATTTGATTCGCGAGTCATGCTCGGCATAGCGGCGCACCAACTCCGCGGTGCCATCCTGGCTGTCGTCGTCAACGATGATCAGTTCGTAATTGATGTCAGTATGAGAGAGTGCGTCTTGGACCCGATCCATCAGTACGCGAATGTTTCCCACTTCGTTCAGGGTCGGAATGACAAGTGCGAATTTGACGGGATTGGCTGGCTTCATGGCAATAATGGTCCCCGGAACTTGCGTGCTCTTGGATGAGGAAGAGGCCGGAGGTGTTGGTTCCTAAGCTGTTGGAAAAGAAAAGGCCTGAGCGCGCTGTGTACGGGCAATTCTCGAAGGTTCAACTTACGTTCTCGGTAGAACGGACCGCAGGGTTACGCTGTCGCCTCTACCGGCGCCACGGGGGACGGGGTGACGGTCTGAACCCGCCGCACGATTGCACGATGCACATCTTCCTGTGACATCGGGGGAATCAGCGCAAGTCCGCCCAAATTGGCGAGTGCGTGATAGGACTTGCGATACCGGTACAAGAAATCCAGCGGATATTCTGGCTTGCGTTCACGCGCCGCTTCCGGCTCGGCATCGAGCACGTAGGCAATATCGGGTTTCGGAGTGAACCTGAGGACTAGCCGCGCATAAGCTCTTGCCCAGGCCGATTCCAAGGGCAAGGTTGCCAACTGGTCATAGATGTAGCGGTCGAAAATAATGAACTGTACGTTGTCGCGCTGTGCGCGTTCTACAATTTTCCGTAGTTTCCAGGCGTCAAAGAGGAATAATGCGCTCCGCCCCAGAAGCAAATACCACGCCCGGTTGTTCTTGTCGTTGCGATTGGCTGGCCGTTCCGGAGTGCCAACCTGGCCGTCGCTCTTCAGAAACTTGTGGCTGAATCCGGCCCTCCATCGGGGAAACGCTACCACGTGATCCCAGAACGCGAGCTGAAGCAGGGAATGGCCGGCCGCAGAAAGCTGCTCGCAAAGCATTTGAATTTGAGTGCTCTTACCGGCGCCATCCATCCCGGAGAAAGAAATCAGGACGGCAGACCGGGGTAACGAGGAAAAATCAGCACCTGCATCATCGGACATTTCGAGTCATACTCCGTAAATCTACTTCGCCCCTGGTGGCTTGGGCCCGCTCGCTCGCGACAAACCGTAAACCGTTCCCAGTGCGATTCCAGCGCCGGCGATGATCCCCATCTTGATCAGGAAGGAGCGTGCCTGATGCTGTTTGGCGGGAGCAATTGCGGCGCCTGCCGGCCGGGAAGCCGCGTTTCCGCTGATCCGCCCGCTCTGGGCGGCCGCTGTTCCTGTCGGTTCAGTGGGCGCAACCTGCGCTGGCGCCTGCGCGCTGGGCCCTTGCTGTTCGGTGGGATTGTTCTTGACCGAGCTGGGGCTCTCCGGAAGACGTTGGTTGTTCATTAAATCCTGCGTCGCTTTGTTCTCTTGCTCTTCGCGCGTCGGCGACGCCTGCGAATCGGGCGTGGTAGTGCTCGGAGTCGTCTGCTCCGTCTCTGGCGCTGGTTGTGCGTTGGTTGGCGGTTGCTGCTGCGGATCGGCGGCCGGTTGCTGCGCAAAGGCGGCCATCGGTTCCATCCCGCTCAAGATCAAGGCAAGACAGCATGCCAGCACACGATTCGTGAACTGGTTCATAATCTCTCCTTTATACGACCCAATTCGGCCGTGCCTCTCAGGCGGCAACCGGCTGGGGACGAATCTGAGCAGGGGCGTGAGCCGCTGGGACCTTCTCCTCGATCTGATTGCAGTTCCAAACCGCATCCGCGGCGGTCGGGAACATCTCAAATACCTGGTCCATTCCGGTCAGTTCCAATACCGTAGCTGCCTCCGGAGAGATTCCTCCCAAACGCATGGCGCCGTCGCGGCGGGCCACTTCCACCATGCAGCCGAGCAACACATCCAGCGCGGCTGAATCCATGGAGCGTACAGCGGACAAATCCACTACCACGCAGGGCTCCTCAATTGGAAGCTCCTTCAGTTCACGCAGCAGATTGCGCGCTTCTTTTGCGTCAACGCGGTGAGGCAATTTCATGACTACCGTTCTCGAATCCATTCTTACTCCACCTCCCCCAGGATTACTGGCGACTGCTCCTCAGCCCGGGTGCGCGGGACCTCTTGGCAGTCGCCTATTCTTTTCGTACTACGATTCGTCAGTAAAGATGCTAGCCGCGAGGACCGGGTTGACAATGCCGTCGCAGATAACTGGCGCGCCTTGCCGCCCAGATAAGTCCTTGCGCTCTTCATGAGCCGATGTGTAGCGAACCGGGCGCCAATCAGGCGCCGATCATGGATCTCTACCTCGACATTTCGCTGCAAGTGAAATAGATGTGATCCCGACACAATTGCGTTTCTCAGGTTCAGTGCCATTCCGACATAGGTACCGGGAAAAATCGAGCAGCTATCTACGCTTGTGCCGCAGTCCACTTCGCATTGTTGTTCAATGGCGCTGTTGCCGCTGATGGTGCAGGCATTTCGCACCCGCACGCCGGCGCCGATATAGCATGGGCCAACCACGCAAGTGGAACCGTCCACCCGCGCTCCTTCCCCGAGCCAGAAGCCAGGTTCGACTTCGCACCCGACCGGCCGAATGGCGCAAGCGCCAGTCAGACTATCGGCCACGAGTTGCCGATACTGCTCGGGCCTTGTCAAGGCATTGCTGTAGCCCCGAAACTCGTATCGCTGACGCGCGCTGATCAACTGGCTCAATCGCGAGCGGAGGGAATCAACGGGACTGGTGAGTGCCCTGGCATCTACGGCCACGATGTCGACAGGACACCGATCGCTGCAAGCCTGGGTCAGGGAATTGCCGCTTTCACGGTGATAACGAACGAAGTTAACGAAATCGAGTTCAACGTAGTGTCCGAGACGCACCAACAGCAAGGTTTCAATTCCCTGATGAAGGTAGTTGGAAACAATGGTTTCCCACGTGGCCCAGAAACAGCCCTGGGGCCTCGAAATCGACTCTACGTTGGAACCGGCTTGAGTAACGCCGCCTTCCGAAATCACCGAAACCTGTCTCGCGCCGGATTGGCAGAGGTTCTCAACCACTCGGTCCAGAATCGACTTGCCCAGCACCGGCCAGTATGCAATCGGAGTCTCGGACAATTTGTGGCGGATAAGGTCGCCGGCTTGATGGACCGGTCGCCCGGTCCCATCATGATTCG
Organism: Terriglobales bacterium; assembly: GCA_035652095.1. GTDB lineage: Bacteria > Acidobacteriota > Terriglobia > Terriglobales > Acidobacteriaceae > DASREM01. Next base: position 203,169 of record DASREM010000028.1, read on the forward strand.
CGCCAGCAACAGTGATGATTGCGCCGATGTACACGGTCTCCCCTTCTTAAAACGAGTGGCTGAATGCTGAGGCCTGAAGTTCCGGCTGGGTTTTAAAGCCGGCTCTCCGCTAGCGAACCGTCGCTACCCATACCGGGCACCAGTTCGGCTGGAACCTCATCGTTGCTATTGAGCCACTCTTCGGGAATTGCGGCATGTCGGCTGCCGTTCCGGCGAGAACGAGATGCCACAACCTGGGAGATAGCCGCTTCCAGTTGCGCGTCGTCCTGAGCTTCCTGGCGTGGATAACCGAGTAGTTCGCGAATGCGAAGCTTCGCCTTGTGAAGTTGCGACTTCGAATTGCCCACCGAACAGTCGAGCAGTTGCGCGATCTCCTGGTGCTCGTAGCCTTCGACTTCGTGTAGCAAGAAGATCGTGCGATAACCCGCCGGGAGCTCCTTGATCGCTCTCGTCAACGCAATTCGATCCACCGACCCGCTCAAGCGCTGGTCCCTGCTTCCATATTCGCGCCGCACCATGCGAGCGTCCTGGTTGTAGGTCTCATCCAGTGACACTTGCCGTAAGGCTTTCTTGCGGAAGTGCATCAGTACGGTGTTGACCGCAATACGGTAAAGCCATGTGGAAAGCGCCGAGTCGCCGCGGAACGTCGCCAATTTGCGGAATACTTGTAGGAAAGCGTCTTGGGTCAGATCCTCTGCTTCTGCCGTGTTATTGGTCATGCGCAGGCAGACCGAGTAGATGCGGGGCTTATGGTTGTAAAACAGAGTCGCGAAGGCATCAGGATCGCCTTGCTGGGCGCGCCGGACCAGGTCCAGGTCTGAATCAAAGCGTACGGTGGTCGTCGGTTCAGTCACTTGCTTCTCCTTTTGATTCCGGTCTGACTCAGTAAATTCCCCAACGTTCTCGAGTGGCATGGTTGAGGGTATGGCGAGCACGGTTTTCCTACCATCCGGTGCACTCTGTATCCACTTGTAGGAGTTGCTGTACCGAAAAATACAAAAAATATTTGCAAACAAATGGACTCGATAAAGAGCATTAAGCGGCGAAATACGTCATTGCATGGTTGAATTTCGTCAGTCTTGGGGGAAATGAGAAGTTCTACAGCGATCTCTGTAGGCGCCGCTGGAAAGGGCCGTATCCTGCGATCTTCTTGCCTAACGAGCCGCCTAACGCGCGCCGTACGCAAACCGGTGCGATATTTCGAGATCGCGCGACAAGATGGCCCGTTTCGCTACAGAAATTCGCTTTTCGATCTACAGCCGGATAGGGATTGTTGACCTCCCTCCAGCGCCCTAGTGTTAGTTCATGTTTCAAGCGCGCGAGAACCCTGTTTGGTTCATTTCGATTTTTGTAAGACAAATTTCTTCAGAGCCCAATGACTCTGGCCCGGCTTGAGCACATTCAGTTGTTTTCTTTTGCCGTATTCCAACAATCAGAACTAAATTCCGGAGGCTGACATGAAAATTGCTTCGTTACGCGACCTGTATGTCGACCAACTGCGAGACTTGTATGACGGCGAAAACCAGATCATCAAGGCTCTTCCAAAAATGATCGAATCCGCCGAGTCCGAGGAGCTGCGCAGCGCTCTTGAGGAGCACCTCGAAGTCACACGCCAGCAGGCTCAGCGCCTGGAAACTATTTTTCAAGGCCTGGGCGAAAACGCCAAAGGTGAAAAATGCAAGGGGATGGAAGGTGTTCTCAAAGAAGGCAGCGACCTGGTGAAAGAGGACATGCCGGAAGCCGTGAAAGATGCTGCCATCATTGCGTCCGCACAAAGGGTCGAGCACTACGAGATCGCCGGGTACGGCACGGTCCGCACCTATGCGGAATTGCTGGGGGAAGACGAGGCGGTGAATCTCCTGCAGGAAATCTTGGACGAGGAAAAAGAGGCCGATGAGAAGCTCAGCGGCTTGGCAGAAGAAATCAACGTCGAAGCCGAAGAAGGTGAAACGGAGGGCGAGACTGAGGAAGTAGGAAGTGAAGACACTGAAAAGCCACGCCGCGCTACCAGATCCACGCCCAAGAAAGGGAAGCGGGTCGCTTAGTATTTCAAACTGAAATGGCGGAGAGAAACTCCTCTCCGCCATTGTTTATTCTGAAATTATGTCCCGGAGATGGAATTACCTACTCCAGCCCTGCTTGGACAACGTGGACGATGTTGTTGCGAACGGCATAAAGAACCAGATCGCTCACCGAATGCAGCTGCAATTTGCGCATGATATTGGAACGGTGAGTTTCGGCCGTCTTCACGCTCAGGCCAAGAGCAACCGCAACCTCTTTGGTGCTCTTGCCCTCGGCGAGCAATTGCACGATTTCGCGCTCGCGGGGCGTTAAGCGATTCCTTCCTACCTGCGCCGGGGTCGGGGCGGCTCCGCCCTTCAGGTAGCCCTCCAATACCATGGCCGCAACCTTGGAGGTGAAATAGGTCTTGTCGCGGCGTAGAGCTTCCACGGCTGCGACCAAGTCACGCGCTGCGTCCGATTTCAGCAGGAAGCCGCGCGCCCCTGCGTTGAGGACCTCGCGAACCACCTGGTCCGAGTCATGCAGCGTAAGGATCAGAACCCGGGCCTGTGGGTTGGTCTTCAGGATCTGGCGTGTGGCTTCCAGGCCGTTCAGGCTGGGCATCCCGATGTCCAGGATGACAACGTCGGGTTTCAACTGCTGCGCTTTATCCACGGCTTCTCGGCCGTCGGCCGCTTCGCCGCACACTTCCCAATCGGGTTGCGCTTGCAGCAAGGCACAAAGACCCTTCCTTACAACCTCGTGATCGTCTGCAATGAAGATTCTGAATGCCAAGACTCACCTCCGTGAACCGACGTTCCTCGCGATCCGGTTAAACGCCTTCGTCCGGCTTTTCTGGAATTGAGCAAAGGAGCTGCCAAACTCGACACTAGAAATAAAGCCCCAACCCGCATTCACTAAAATGCAGCGAATGTAATTCTTACCGGATTTTCCCCATCCCCGCTCAGAGAACACTCTACTTCTCTGCTTCAGATGCTTTATCAGGCAACCGCGTCGCTTATCGCCTTAAAAACTGGGTGTGCCTAGCAATGATCGCGCGGCTGCACCTTTGCGGGACTCGAAGCGGCTGGTTTCCTATGTTCCTTTTGCGAAATCGGTATCAGCCTCAAACCCTGTTTCGGATCCAGCTCCAGATTCATTTTAGCGGCACAATTGTCGCACAGCCAAAAATGAGTGATTGTTCGCTCCGGCTTTTCGTCAAAAGGCTCCGACTTCTCGTCACTCGCGGCGACCGATATCGCTACGATTTCGAATTGAAAGAGTCTTCCTTGGCAATACGATCTTCGCGGGTTCTGGCACTTTGGGTTGGCGCAGCGAACGAACATGGTGCCTCTCTCAGCAGGGCCGATCCCGCCACAATATGCAAAATTGTGCGATTCCAGAAGCTGGCGTAAGGTACCGCCCCAGCCCTGAGAATCCAATACAGTATTCACTGTAGTGGCGGAAGGAAACTAAAGCTCATCTCAGGTGCGAAGTGCTGGAGCGCGTATGTCCCCCAGAAAGAACCCCGTCTTACCCGTGTCGCTCCCCGTCCCGCCGACGAAAATCAATTTGAAGGAGGTGAGGAAGGCTGCTGCTTGCTGTAAGGCTTGTGACTTGTGGAAGCTTGGGACGCAGACCGTGTTCGGCGACGGCAATCCCCACGCTAAGATTATGTTCGTTGGCGAACAACCGGGAGACCGTGAGGACCTCCAGGGACAGCCCTTTGTAGGTCCAGCCGGACAGCTCTTAGATAGGGCCTTGCAAGAGGTAGGCCTCGATCGTAAATCGGTGTATCTCACCAACGCGGTCAAGCATTTCAAGTGGGTACCCGACTCGCGCGGGAAAAGGAGGATCCACAAAAAACCCCGCTATTCGGAGATCCAGGCTTGCCGTCCGTGGCTGGATGCTGAAGTGGCCCTGATTCGTCCACAGGTGTTGGTCTGCCTGGGTGCAACGGCAGCTCAAGCGCTTCTCGGGAAAACCTTCAGCGTTACCCGCCAGCGAGCGCAATGGATCACCTCTCAATTGGCGCCGAACGTCATGGCCACTGTCCACCCGTCCTCCATTCTGCGGGCCAAAGATTCTGAGTCTCGACGGGCGCAGTTCGAAATGTTCGTCAGAGACCTTCGTCGTGTTGTCATGGTGTTGGACTCCTCCAAAAAAGCCGCCTAGGAAGGCGGTTTGCGCGGGCTGGAAGGGTAGTGAGCAGTCAGCGCCGATCCTCTGAGATTGGCCTCAGCGGCTCCGCATTTTGCATCCCTTACATGAATGTCTCTGCGAGGCTACAGGACAACCTCGATTTGCACACCCGGCACCCGGGTGTAATTAAGAAGTGAATCCTCCTTGTGACCCGACGATGGGCGCCGCGCTGAAAACAGTGTGGCGCCCATCGGTTTTTTTTGCCCCCTGTCCAGCTCTGCAATTTTGTCCAACCTCGAGTACAGAGCGACCCATCTATCGAAACGCATGGGGCCTACTTTGGCGGATCGTGGAAAGTCCCGGGGTTTAATCGTAGCCGTTGCTGCTTCGGCGGCCTTACTAAGCTTGGTGAGGCGGAAGCGGCGTTATTCTCTTGCCGGCAAAAATGTCGTGATCACGGGCGGATCGCGGGGTCTGGGCTTGGTACTGGCCAGAGAATGCCTTGAGCGCGGAGCCAGCGTAGCCATCCTGGCCCGCGACAAGTTCGAATTGAGCCGCGCTCACAATGATTTGACCCGGAACCACTACCGGGTGTTTGCAATCCCGTGCGATGTTACTGATCAGGCCCAGGTCTTGCAGGCATTTTCCGACATTGCCGAGAGGCTTGGTCCGGTTCATGTGCTCATCAACAACGCCGGCCTGATCCAGGTGGGCCCCATGGACTCGATGACCGTGGACGACTATCGCGTGTCCCTGGGCGTGCATTTCTGGGGACCTCTCTACGCTTGCCTGCCAGCCCTGCCCGGAATGCGCAAGCGGCGGGAGGGGCGCATTGTAAACATCTCCTCAATTGGTGGGAAAATCAGCGTTCCCCATCTCCTGCCTTATTCGGTGGGAAAGTTTGCCCTGGCGGGACTTTCCAAAGGCCTTCGTGCTGAACTCTCGAACGATGGAGTATTCGTCACCAGCGTCTTTCCCGGGTTGATGCGGACTGGAAGCTCTCGTAATGCAGATTTTAAAGGTCAACATCGCGCAGAGCATACCTGGTTCAGCGTTAGCGCGTCGCTGCCGGGACTCACCGTGAGCGCGGAACGAGCGGCTAGAAACATCCTGGACGCCTGCGAGCAGGGGCGCGCCGAATTAATCATCTCCCTGGCGGCGAAGGTCGCTGCCCGGTTCGATCATCTCTTTCCTGAACTCTCGTCCGGCGTAATGGCAGTAGCGGCACGTCTTCTTCCCGGGCCAACCGGAAATGGGAAGAAGAAATTCAAAGGCAAAGAGAGCTCAAGTCGAACCTCAAACTCGTGGGTAACCCTGCTTAGCCGGCGTGCCGCACTCAAGAACAACGAAGCTGCTTGAATTCCTTTTGAGAACGAGCCATGACAATCAAAACTTCTAGTAACAACGACAGACACCAATTCGGAAAAAAGTCCTCGCGCATCAGAACCGCTTCCTCCTTGGCAGCCGGTGCAGCCTTGGCGGCGGTGGCCAAATCACGTCGCGGATGGTCCCGCTGGGCCTTCGTTTTGGGCAGTGGTTACCTCGTGTACCGCGGCGTAACTGCGCGGCAGCGGCCTGAAACCGGGGCGGTTCGCGTTGCTTTCACCATCGAGAAATCTCCCGAGGAGGTTTTCCGTTTCCTCTCCGAGCCCAGCAACTGGCGACAGGCGTTGCCGGAGTTCACGATCGATTCCACCGCCGACGTAATCCGAATCAAGCTGCAAACACCTGCCGCAATCCTCGAGTCCGACGCCGAAATTACAGATCGTGCGGAAGGAAGTTTCATCGCCTGGCGCTCGCTGCCGGGAGCCCTCGAGCACCGGGGTGTAGTCCGCCTTCGGCCAGCTGCCGGAAATCGTGGCACGGAGTTGTCAGTTGCCATGGAGTACGCGATGCCCGCTGGCGCGATCGCCCGCGGCCTGGCGTCCTTGAGCGGGCATGACCCCGAACAACTGGTTCGCGAAACTCTGCGGCGTATCAAGCAATTGTTGGAGGCCGGCGAGATCCCAACCACTGCGGGCCAACCTTCCGGACATCGCGGCGCAAAAGGCACAGCATTGCGTTTCGTATTCCGCGAACAGCCCGGCGAAATTCCGGGAGAACCGGCGCGCTTGGCCGGCGACTAACCAAAATTTGACGGAGGCTTTGTGAAGGCATTGTGTTGGCAAGGCAAGGAAAACGTGCGGGTCGAAACCGTTGATGACCCCAAAATTCTCAATCCCCACGATGCGGTAATCCGCATCACCCGGACCGCGATCTGCGGCTCAGACCTCCATCTTTACAACGGCTTTATTCCTACCCTCGAACCGGGAGACATTCTGGGCCATGAGTTCATGGGCGAAGTAGTCGAGACTGGCCGCGAGGTCAGCAGAGTAAAGCCCGGCGATCGAGTTGTGGTTCCGTTCACGATCGCTTGCGGCCAATGTCATTTCTGCAAAAATCAACTCTGGTCGCTTTGCGACAACACCAACCCCAATGCCTGGCTCGCGGAAAAGTTTTTTGGATTCAGCCCATCCGGACTTTTCGGCTACTCGCACATGACGGGCGGATATGCGGGCGGGCAAGCGCAATATGCCCGTGTGCCCTTCGTAGACGTGGGCGCCCTGAAAGTTCCCGACGGTATCCCTGACGAACAAGTGTTGTTTCTTTCCGACATCTTTCCTACCGGCTACATGGGCGCCGAGAACTGCAATATCAAGCCGGGTGATGTTGTCGCCATCTGGGGATGCGGCCCAGTCGGCCAGTTTGCGATCCGTAGCGCGTACATGCTGGGAGCGGAAAAGGTCATCGCCATCGACCGCTTTCCCGAGCGTTTGAAACTGGCTCGCGCAGCCAAAGCCGATATCATCAACTATGACGAGGTGGATGACGTCATAGACGAATTGAAGTGGATGACCGGCGGCCGCGGTCCCGATGCCTGCATTGATGCGGTCGGCATGGAAGCCCATGGGCACGGAATTCCCGCCATGTATGACTCCACCAAGCAGGCTTTGAAAATTTCCTTCGACCGCCCGCTTGTCCTTCGCCAGGCGATTCAGGCGTGCCGTAAGGGTGGAGTGGTTTCAATCCCCGGAGTCTATGGAGGTTTCGTCGACAAGATCCCATTCGGCGCCGCAATGAATAAAGGGCTCACCATGCGCATGGGACAGACACATATGATGCGCTATATGCAACCTCTGCTGGACCGTGTGCAAAAGGGCGACATCGATCCGTCGTTCGTCATCACGCATCGTCTCAGTCTTGAAGAGGCCCCGCTGGGATACAAGATGTTTCGTGATAAGGAACAGGCGTGTATCAAGGTCGTGCTCGATCCATGGAAAGAACCGCTGGCTGCGTGATTCGTCAACCATCATGTGCGCGGCTCCTTAGCCGCGCATTTGTTTGTCCAAATCGAATACCCCAGCCCCGCGAATCATTCACGTGGGCTGTTCCTGGCAGGAGCTAGGCCATCTACAGGGGAACTCGGACAACTCACCTCACTGTGCCGCCATCCCACTCTGCTCTCTTTGGGGTCAACCTATGTCTCACAAGACCTTATTCTGTTTTCTAGGGTTCATCTTCTCGCTCCCGGCGAGCGTGTGGGCGCAGGCGAACTCCGGGCGCGCCGCCGGACTCACTTCGCTCAATCATATTGTCATTCTCGCCCAGGAAAATCGCTCGCTCGATCACTACTTCGGCGCCTTGCGCCAGTACTGGCGCAATAACGGGTACCCCGACCGCTCCTTTGATGGACTGCCGCAGTTCAACCCCACCTCGGGCCTGCCGCCCCTGTTCCATGCCGCGCCTACGAACCCCGGATGTGATCCGGCATTCCCGCCGCCGGCCGACTGCACGTTCGACAGCAATAGCCCCAAGATCGTGTCATTCCACCTGATCACGCAATGCACCGAGAACACCAGTCCCTCATGGAACGAGAGCCATGAGTTCTGGGATCTCAACGACGTCACTGGCCTGACGCGCGCGAAACTCAACGGTTACGTCTGGACCGCGGGACACGACGGCCGCGCCAACGGCTACTATGATTCCGACGGCATTCGTGCCATGGGCTACTACACCGATGCCGATCTGAACTACTACTACTTCATGGCCAGCAACTTCTCCATCTCGGACAAATGGTTCAGTCCGGCCATGACGCGCACCCATCCCAACCGCGAATACCTGGTCGCCGGCACCTCGCAGGGTTATGCGTATCCCGTGGGCGCCAACAGCAAGGACCAGCAGTTGCTCACCGCGACCACCATCTTCCAGGAATTGCAGAACGCCGGCATTAGTTGGAAGATTTATGTGAACACGCAGGGCAGCCCGTGTAGCGGCCCGCCATGGGACCCCGCATGCCTGCTTACACTCAGTTACATCCAGAATTTCCAGTGGGGGCAGACCATTCCCACGGCCTATCCGAACAACATCGCCGACATCTCCCAGTACTTCACCGATGTGCAGAACGGAACCCTGCCCTCCGTGGCGCTGATCGAACCAGCCACCGACGCCGGACTCGACGAGCATCCTTCCCCGGCCGATGATCAGCCCAGCCGAATCCAACTCGGCGCCCAGTACGTATCGAGCCTCATCAATGCTCTCATGACCAGCGTTTCATGGAAGGACTCCGCTTTCATTCTTACTTATGACGAAGGCGGAGGACTCTACGACCACAATTCTCCCCAGCCAACGGCCAGTCCGGACGGGATTAAGCCCGTGGACCTGTTCACCAGTCCCCCGGATATCTGCGTCAACTCGACCGGGCCGACCTGCGATTTCGTCTACACGGGCTATCGCGTGCCGTTGATCGTGATCTCGCCCTTCAGCAAGAAGCATTATGTGTCACACACCGTCGCCGATTACACCGCGATACTGAAGCTGATCGAGACTCGATTTACGGTCGCCAGCCTTACTGCCCGTGACGCCAGGCAAATGGACATGACAGAGTTTTTCAATTTCACCAATCCGCCCTGGAAAACTCCGCCGACCCCGCCGGCACAAGTCACCAGCGCAGCCTGTTATCTGAATATGCTGCCATGAGGACCTTGGGCGACAACTACCTGATCGTGCCGAGCCACTCTTACGCACCTAGATGTCCGGAGAATACCTACGGGCTCGCGTGAATCCTTCGCTTGCTACCCCGCGCGGCGGATTCCAATTATCATCTTCCTGATGCCGAAAACCGCGCTGATGTGTCCTCCCACCTTCTTCGATGTCCGCGAGGTCAAGAACCCCTACATGCGTATGCCCATTGACCGCATGCGAGCCGAGCAGCAGTGGGACAACTTGCGTCAAGCCCTGGTCCGCGCCGGGGTTAACGTGGAAGTTATCGCGCCCGTGAAGGACCTCGAAGACATGGTCTTTGCCGCAAACCAGGTATTTGTGGGCCACAGCGACAAGATCGGTAAGTTCATCGTACCCAGTGAAATGCGCCACCTGATCCGGCAAAAGGAAGTCCCGTTTTATGTCGAGTGGTTTGAAAAACGCGGTTACAAGATCATTGCGCTCGATTTGAAGGGCGAGTGTCTCGAAGGCCACGGCGACCTGCTCTGGCACCCGGACCGCTCCAGGATCTGGGCGGGATACGGCTTTCGCTCCACTCGCGGCGCCATTGATAAATTCTCCGCTGCCATGCGGGAGCTGGATTTCCCAGTGATTCCGCTCCAGCTTGTGGATGAGCATTGCTATCACCTCGATACCTGCTTTTGCCCGCTGAACAACGATGCGGTACTGATCTACCCCGGGGCGTATGCAGCCGAGGCGCTGGCTGCCATCCACCAGGGTTGGACAAGAGTGCACGAGATCACCCGCGACGAAGCGCTGCAGTTTATCGGCAATGGGATTGCGGCAAATGGAAACTACATCACTCCCCGGCTGACGGAAAACTTGAGGAGCATCCTGTCGAAAGAGAACCTCACGCCTGTGCTGGTGGACACGTCAGAGTTCGAGAAATCCGGCGGCAGCGTATTCTGCATGAAAACGTTTATCGAATAGGACTACCGAGGAGCGTGCGCGGTACAGCCTCTATACTTCCTGCAGGACCCTGGACCTGCAGTTCGCGCACAAGCTGCTTTCCTTCAGGTCGATCCATTCCACGGCATGGGACGGAGCCATGGCACACGAGTAGTCCTGGCAGTGAGTCAGGTTCAGAGTGTGGCCGATCTCGTGGACGCACTCTTTCAGCAGGCGTTCGCGAAGAGAGTCGCGGTCCGGTGGCAGACCGTAGAATTCCTGGCGCAGCCGGTGCAGGGAAACCAGAGCGCAGGGACCACCCATCTGGGCCTCTCCAAAGACAAAGGTCAATATGGGTATGTAAAGATCGACGGCGGTAATCCCGAGCAAACGCCAGCAATGGTGGCCAAGGTAGCTCTGCATCTGTTGCAGCAATTCCGAGGAGTGATACTGCTGGCGCTCGCCATGGAACGCGATCTCCGGGTCAAGCGGGCGGGTAATCACTTCGCACGGAATGCGAAAGGCGTCTGCCAGCGCGGGCCCCAGCTGCATGAGCAGACCCGCGTCCAGATTCCCAATCGGCAGCAGTTGCAGAACCTTCATCGAGTTTCAACGGGCCGGCTCCAGCCGTATCGCTTGATCTTGTGATGCAGAGTCACACGGTCGATATCGAGTATTTCCGCCGCGCGTGTCTGGTTCCAGCTGCAGGATTCCAGGACCCGCAGGATGTGTGCCTTTTCGATTTCGTCCAGGCTTCGCGAAGTTCCGCTTTGCGACGCAGGTTTGAACACGAAGTCCTGTTCGCGGATCTCCGGTTCTTGTGCGACCACCATAGCACGCTCAACCGCATTCTCGAGTTCTCGAATGTTCCCAACCCATAGCTGCTGTTGCAGCAGATCCATGGCTCCCGGGGCGACACGGTTGATCCTTTTGTTCATCTGCAACGAGAACTTGCGCACAAAATGATTCACCAGCAGAGGTATGTCGTCCCGCCGGTCGCGCAATGGGGGCAGCTCGATACGGAATACGTTCAGGCGATAAAAGAGGTCGGGGCGAAACTTGCCTTCTTCGATCAACTGCTCCAGATTGCGGTTGGTGGCGGCCACGCAGCGGAAGTCCACTTTAATCGCCTGGGTGCTGCCCACACGCACAATCTCATGCTCTTGCAGTACCCGCAACAGGTCGGTTTGTGTCTTCAGGCTGATGTCCCCGATCTCATCCAGAAACACTGTGCCGCCTTCTGCAATCTCGAATTTGCCCTTCTTTCGATATTGGGCTCCGGTGAATGCGCCTTTTTCATGACCGAACAGTTCGCTCTCCAGCAATGTTTCCGTGAGAGCCCCGCAGTGAATCACTACCAGGGGATGGAACCTCCTTGTGCTGGCGTTGTGGATTGCCCGCGCGACCAGTTCCTTGCCGGTTCCGCTCTCTCCCGTAATCAAGACCGTCGCATCGGTCGGCCCGACCGTCTCTATTGCGTTGAACACCTTCTGCATCGGTGCGCTCTGGCCCACAATATCTTCGGGACGCGCGATCTCGGCGACAGTCTCGCGCAGGCGCACGTTCTCTCTTTCCGTCTGCTTGTGCGAAAGCGCTTTTTTTACCAGGTGCGCGATCTCATCCGGGTCCAGCGGCTTGGTTACATAGTCATAAGCACCGTTCTTGAGCGCTGCGACTGCAGTTTCCACTGAGGCGTACCCGGTCATCATAATGACTGTCAGCTCCGGATCGATCTCGTGCATACGCCGTTGTAGTTCAATTCCGTCGGTGCCACGCATCTTGATGTCTACAAGCGCGGCATCCCATTTCTGTTCTGCCAGTTGAGTCAAAGCCTGGTTGGCGTCTTCGGCTGCGCCGACTTCATACCCCTCTTCACGGAACCATTTGCCCAGAGAATCGCGCACGCTCAGTTCGTCATCGACGATCAGAAGCTTCGCCATAGTAGTCACAATGCTCACCTCGCTTTTGCGGCTGCCGATTGCCTCCCGGGTGCTTGCGGATTAGCGGCAACCGCTGCCAGCGGCAGATAGATCAGGAATTCGGTTCCTTTGCCGTACTGCGATTGCACCTCGATGCGTCCGCCGTGCCGCTCGATGATGCTGTGGCTGATGGCAAGACCCAGCCCCACTCCATGGCCCGCTTCTTTGGTCGTCAGAAAGGGCTCAAAGATGTTGGGCAGGATGTCTGGAGCGATGCCCGAACCGTCATCGCGCACCCGGATCTCGACTTCAGCCTTATCCGCCGCCCGGGTCGTAAGCCACAAGTTTCCGCCCCGGGGCATGGCATCAATCGCGTTCATCACCAGCGCCAGCAACACCTGCTCGATTTGAGCGGGATCGCATTGCACCATGGGAAGGCCGGAGGCGAGGTCCAGTTGCAGCTGCACGCCGTTCATTTCGAGTTGGTGCCGCACCAGGCGCACGGAGCGGTCGATCACGGCATTGATCTCGGAGGACTGGAGGTTGATGGGAGCCGTGCGCGAGAAGGTGAGCAGATTCTTGACCAGGTCTCCACAGCGCCGGCTTTCTCCGGCAATCAAGTCGAGGCACTGCAGTGCCTCTTCCCGCTTTTGACCCTGCGTATCCCCGCGCTCGAGCCACTTCCGCAACAGCTTTGCGTAGGTAAGGATGCCGGACAGCGGGTTATTTATTTCATGCGCCACCACCGCTGCCATCTTTCCGATGGAAGCCATCTTCTCCACATGAAGGACATGGTCGTGAGCGCGTTTGAGTTCGCGAGTCTTGTCCTCAACTCGGTCCTCCAGGGTTCTGGCCCAGGCGACGATCTCCTCGTTCGCTGCCCGCAATTGCAGGCTCATTCCATTGAATGAGTGGGCCAGGTCGCCGACCTCGTTGTTGGAGCGGATGTCGAGCTGGTATCCCAAGTCCCCTTCGGTGAGTCGTTCGGTCCCGTCTTTGAGCGCCTTGATTGGGTCGCCTACCACACGCCACACGAATATCCAGCTGAGAATTGCAACCACGAGGACGGCAAACGCCGTGTAGGCCAGCATGACTCGTGTCCCTGCCGCGAGTTGGGCATCGCCTTTGGCCAGGGAAATGTTGGTGTCGAGGACGCCAAGGATCTGCTGCGATGCCGGATGCGCATGACAGTCCGCATTACTGCACGATGGCTGGTTCTCGATTGGAGTGATGATGCCGAGTACCCGCTGCCCACCTGCGGAACGATAAATACGAAAACGGTCAGGACGGTTCAATCGCGTCAGCGGCTGAGATTGAGCATGGCATCCGTAGCAAGCCTCTGCACTCTTGTCCACTACATGTGTGACTTCCGCGTTGTCGCTCGAATAGCTGATCCGCCCTTCCTTGTCGACGATGCGGACCTTCACCATTCCGGGTTCGTCGGCGATGGTCTGCATCACGTGGTACAGCCCTTCACGATCGTTCCGCAGCATGTAGTAGGTAGTGCTGCGCTTGATAACATCGCTGACCCGTTCCGCGCTGAGAAGGGCGGCGCTTTCCAGGTCGTGACGGTGAACTCGAATATTCAAATACCCAAGCGCGCCAAAAATGACGAACATGGCGGCTAATAGCAGGAAGATCAGCTTCGCGCTGATACTGCGTGTCAGGTCACTCCAGCGGCCCCGGATTGGCTCAGTCTCCGGCATGTTCCAACACCGTACGCACTGCGATTGGTTCGGTTGTCACAATTACCGAGTGCTCCTCCACCGGGAAGATCGGAAGGTACTTGACCGCAGCGCCAAACAGCGCAAATCCTGCTGCGATAATGGCACCGGTCACCGCGATCTCCGTCCACTTCGGAACATAGTGCAATCCGGCCGACGACTCCATCCCGGTGATGCTTACGTTCAGGCGATTGGTGATGAATCCCAGCACTACCATCACCGCCGCCACATACAGTCCACCCGCACTCGTTCTCAGCTTTTTCTGCAGTAGCAGCACTAGCGGCAGCACGATCGCCAATAGGATTTCTATCCAGAAGAAATACATCTCATAGGAGGGATGAATAACCTGCGTGAGCACCCCACGATGCAGCAGGTCTTCAAAACGAAGGATTCCGTAGACCGAGAGCACAACCACGAGGACTCGCCCCAACTCCTGCAAAATAGGCAACTCCAGTTGCCGCCCAAAGTGTTTGGCGCTTAAGGAAGATTCGAAGATGGTCATCGCCAGCCCGACCGCCACCGCCGAGATGAAAAAGAACACGGGCAAAAGCGGGCTGTACCAGAACGGATGCAGCTTCTCGGGCATGATCAAATAAACGGTGCCCAGGGAAGATTGGTGTAGCGTGGACAGAATGACTCCCCCGATGACCAGGGGAATCAGAATACCGCGGATGATCTTCAACGGCTTTTGCAGGTTGAAACGTTCGAGCACAATGGGGGCAAATTCAAGCGACAGCACCGTGGTATAAAGCATCACGCAATACGCCACCTCAAACATTACTGAATGCGGGTTGCGCATGATCAGCGGATGCCAGATGCGGTACGGCCGCCCCAGGTCATACATCAACGCCACGCAGACCAGGACGTACCCGAGAAAGGCGGTCAGGACGGTTGGCCTGACGATCGGTTTCAAGCGTTTGATGTTAAAGATGTGTACCGCCGCGGTGAGCGTGAATCCTCCAGCGGCCAGCATCACCCCGCATAGCACATCGAAGCTGATCCAAATCCCCCACGGAAATTGGTCGCTCAAGTTGGTGGAGCGGCCGAGTCCCTGCGTGAAGCGCACCACCGTGGCATAGAAACCCGCCGCCATCAGGGCCAGGAAAACCAGTTTCCAGAAAGCGAATTTCAGCTTCATGGTTTCCTCGCTTTCTGGTCCTGGGAACCGTGGCCTTCTGCCGCCGCCACCTCTTCGCGCCGATGCGTAATCCACCAGACCCCGCCCAACAGAATTCCTCCCAGGGGCACGAAGTCCGGAATCCGCGACAGCACGCGATAGGTCAGGATCGGAAGCGCATCTTTCGAAAGATCTGCGCGGTACCCGAACTCCTCAAACGGCACGCTGGAGAGCAGCAGAACCGAGGTCCCACCCACTTCATTCAGGCCGTAGATGTGGTTCACGTAGTTGCCGGGGTTGTCGCGAATTCGCTGCTGGGCCTCTGCGATCAGGTCATCGCGCTCTCCAAACTTGGTTGCTCCGGTGGGACACGCTTCTGCGCAGGCGGTGGCCTGGCCAGCCGAAACCCGCTCTGGACACATCGTGCACTTCTGCACCTTGGGCAGGACTTTACCCCACTCATACTTGGGAACACTGAAGGGGCAGGCGATCATGCAGTAGCGGCATCCCATGCAGCGGTTTTCGTCGTAGATGACTGGGCCTGCGGCTGTCTTACGCAGCGCCCCAACCGGGCAAACCGAAGCGCAGGCCGGGTCTTCACAGTTCATGCACAACCGCCGCATGAACTTGTCGCCCTTGGTTAGAACGACTGTGTACTTATGGTCGGACTGCTGGGTTTCAGCGGCTACAGCCTCGTCGTAGCGCAGCTTGTTTTTTTCCGCGCAGGCCGCCTCGCATTGCTTGCAACCGATGCAGGCCGTTGCGTCGTACAACAGTGCCTTGCTCATGGAGACTCTCTCCTGGCTGCGGCAGCATTGGGGTCTGATAAGTGTAAGAAGACGAATGAAAGGTTCCGTTCGAACACCCTGTCATGCCGCCGCAGGTGCTTGTTTTGTGCACAAAAATACCCGGGTCCGGGGAATCTGCCGCCGGGACCCGGGTGGGGCTGTTCCTTCTCGCGGAGGGGGCCTCCGGGCTGGCGATCACGCGGCTGGTTCTCCGCCGGATCAGCCGAATTTCGCCGGATCTCTTCACAAATGGCCCTCACGCTCTCTCGCTGTCGCGGGATCTCAGCGACAACGGCACGCACAAGGGAACAGCCGGACTTACTTCTGCAGGCTCTTGATATAAGCAACCAGCATCTTGACCTGGTCGGGAGTCAGGTTCTTTGCGATCCCGGCATGCTTCGGCTTCTCAGTAATGTCTTTCGCAATCTGATCATCCGAGGCCTTCTTGATTTCATCACCCACCAGCGCGGGGATCTTGGCCGCTGGCTTCCCCATGGCGTCAGCACCGTGGCATGCCGCGCATTTCGCTTTGTAAAGGGTGGCGCCGTCGTCCGCCGCCCACGACAGGCTGGGAATGAGAACGAATAAAGCGACCGCGATCGTTAGTATCAACAGCGCGAGCTTGGTGATCTTCATGATTGCTATCCTCTCCGTCGAAATTGTCTGTCGGGTCAGCTCGGTCGGCTTTTTGAGCGATTCCACTGTTGCAAAGTTGGCCACCGAGAGAACTCCTCGCAGGAGCAACCTGTAAAGATTTTCAGCAGTATTGCCCTTGCTGAGGTAAGTCTCAGCTATTGCCCTTACTTGTGCTGTGATGCCTATCACAGGAAATCGTGACCGGAATCCGGCAAAGTAGTGATTTCGCGGAGCTTGACTGAGTACACGAGAGTTGAGCAGGGTGTTGAATTCTTCGCCAGCGCTCTATGAGTTATGGGGCAGTCTGCGGATGCGTTTTCCTCAACCGTTCCGATTCCTTCCTCATGGCATCCACGCTGTCGACGACGGTCGGTGAGTACAGCGCAGAAACCCAGCGCCGGTTCTTCCACTCTGGCTGTGTAGCTTCCGCCGAGGAGAACTTGGCCAGGGCCTCCTGCTGCTGTTGAGCGTTCCACAGCGTGACAGCGCGAGCCATGACCCTTTCGTGCTCCGCCGCGCCTTCGGTGTAAACGCGGTTCATGTTTTCCAGGGCATCGTTGTAGCGACGTAATTCGATCAATGCCCAACTGTACCGCGTGCCGATCTGCACGTCCCCAGGCCGCTGCTGTACCGCCTCGGAAAGCAGGTCCACGGCAAAGGCATAGTCGCCAGCCATGTAAAACCACCAGCCCAGGTCGGCCATCAGAGTCGGACCTTCCGCAGTGAGCGTCCGGCTGCGCAGATCAGATGCCAGTTGCCGCGCCCGCAGCGGACCGCCTGCCAACAGATCCAGACCGGCCTCAATCATCTCGGTGTGGGTATTGCGGTGTTGAGCGGACTGATCGATCCACTGCCGGAATGCCTGCGACGCCGATTGCCGGTCGCTGGCAGCCAGTGCGAGCGCATAAGAGTCGATCAGCCCATCGCTGCTTTGGATGTCCAGCAGTTGCCGGTAAGACTGCGCAGCTTCCACAAATTCGGCTTGGGCAAACTGGGCCCGGGCCAGCAATTCCAATGCACGCTGCTGGCCAGGACGCATTTGCAGCGAGTGCTTCGCCAGTTGCTCCGCCTCGGCGTACTTGCTCTGATAGAGTGCTCGTCCAGCCTTGTTGTTCCACGCCATGTAAGCGACTTTGAGATCGTGTTCCGGGCGAGGTGGCCACTTGCGGGACGCGATCAGTGTCCTGATTTGCGCAATCCGTTCCGAGGGCAAGGGATGTGAGCGAAAGTAGCCGCTCAGAGTTTGCATCGCTACTTGCGCAAGTTCGTCCTGCGGGGAGCGCGCGCGACCTTGATACTCTTCGTACACCCTTTGGAACGTTTCAAACATCCGGATCGCGCCATTTGCCGAGTATCCCGACTGCACTGCCAACTGCGTCCCTTCCCGGTCAGCCTCGAGTTCCTGGTCCTTGCTGTAACCAGCCTCGAAAATCTCAATTGGCAGACCCACCAAACCACCGAGCGGAATCTTGCGTAACGCCTGCTCCTGCTGCACGCGCTCTGCACAGTGATAGTGATCGATGTGTTCGATTTCGTGACCAAGTACCGAAGCGAGTTCATCCTCGCTGTCCATCAATTCGAGCAACCCGTCGCCGACATAAACATGGCCCCCGGGAAGCGCGAAGGCGTTGATGAAATACTGGTCCGGGATGAAATGAAATCGGTACGGAAGCTTGCGATGCGCTCCGCTCGCCAACCTCATTCCAACTTCGGTGAGATAGCTCTCGACTTCAAGCTCTTCCGGACGCCGCTGCGATTGCGCGCTACTGTAGTTGCGCGCTAACTCATTCCCAATTGCGATCTCCTCGTTGTCCGACATGCGAGTGAAGCGCACGGGCATGCGCGTCAGTTCCTGCTCGGTGTCGGCGACCAGGTAAAGCAATGTTGAAGCGCTGGGCTGAGCGTCGACCTTGCGCCTCTCCGCAATTACGATTGCAGTCAGGGCCAGCAGCAAAATCCCGATGAATGGGGTCCACCGCTTCATAAATATTGCCTCAGCGCCTCACGATGCCGCGTGTACAGGAACGAAACCAGCAGCAGGGCGCTGCCGAGCACGATCAGGGTCAGGTAGCGATCGGGCGGATTGAGCCGCCACACGTCAACCAGCAGAATCTTTCCGACACATAGCAACAGCAGCCCCAGTCCGGTCAGGCGAAAGCTGCGCTCCCCCAACCGCAGGGCCAGAAGAAACACCGCGACCCCCTCGACTCCCCACGAGACCGTGACCATGCCGTGACGCATATCAAGCGCAAGCAGAATCGTGAGCAAGCTGACAGCAGCGAAGAAGAAGACTTGCTCCGGACGACGCTCGAAAGCCCGCAGCAATTTCATCAGCCTCGATTGATTGGCGCCGGCTTGCGCTCCGCGCAGCTTGAACCCGAAGGGAAGCGCTGAAACCAGCAACACTATCGTTGCCCCTACACACAGTGCACGGCTGTCCACCAGTGGAGCAGGGAAGTACGTTCGCTGATAAAAATTGTGTAGCACGGTGCGGAACAGGACTGCGAATACCGTCCATAGGGATTGGTGGAGGAATATACGCTGCCCTGTCCTCCACGCAATCACCAACAATGCCCCTGCCAGCGCCGCCCAGGCCGTAGCGACCCAATCGGTGGGAACCTCAAAGCGCATCAGTGCGGCGACCGTGATCATGGCCAGGTACCCGCACAGGTCTGCCGCCTTCCAGCGCCGGTCCGCAGAGTCCGAAGGGGCGCTTCGAAGCCGCTCATAGACGTAGAAGAACGCCAGCGCGATCGGGATCACAGTGTAGACGCGGGGACTGATCTCACCCGGATTGCCGTCTGCGCCCAGGTTCACAATAAAAATGCGGCAAAATCCGGCTATCAGCGCAAGATAGGCCTGCAGGCGGAGATTGAGAGAGCGCCGTCCCAGTCCGATCTCGAACAGCGCCAAACCCAGTCCGACCCATGCCACCGCCACGCTGACCGGACGAAGTTCATACCAGGCCAGGAGCGCCAGCAAGAACGATCCTGCCCAGGTGTAGGCCTGCCCAGCGAAGAAGTCCCCCTTCGTTTTCTTGGCCAGCTCAACATCAAGGGCAAAAAGCCGAGTCGCGTAGAGAAACAGTGCAACCAGCCCGATCGTCCAGACCCGCAAGCTGACGTGCGCAACGGTGCTGCTGTTCTCCAGATTCACAATTGCGACCCGCAGCAGGGTCGCGGCAAAAACAGAGTGCGCCTGGTAACGCAATTCCGCTCGATGAAACCGCTTCGCGCACAAGCTCAAGGCAAATCCGAACCCACTCCACCCGACCGCAGTCCATGCTTGCGGAAAGGCAATCCATGCGCCCGTGAAAATCATCAGCGCGCCCACATACGACAGCCAGCGCACGATTCCCCGGTCCATATGAGACTCGAAATGCTCCCTCCATCGAGCGGCAACCCAGTAGGCATTCAGGTAGAACACTGCTGCTGCTGTGGCGAAGATGAGCGCAATCCGGAAATCGGAGTGAGCATCAGCTCCATCAAATCGGATTCCGGCAACCCGCGCTGCATCGAAGCTGATCATCTGCCCCGCCGTGACCAAGGCGGCGGCCAACCCCAGGCGCCGGAAAACGACCTCGCGAGTCCACACTCCAATCAGGATCAGCGCCTCTGCTTCTAGCAGCCATAGCACCGCGAGCCGCGTCCCTGAGAAGCGGAATGGGAATGCAGCGATCAGCAGGACGACTCCGACCGTGCTGAGGACAATCACCGCGCTGCGTCGCCGCTTGGTGACCGGCAGTTGTGCCAACGCGACTTCCACGGCGCCAATTGCGAGCAAGGCCCAGAACGCCCACTCCGGATGCGCTGACTGGTACTTGAACAACAGCAGCAGCAGGACCGTGTTCAGCAGCGCCGCAATGGTCGAAACGCGCTCCTGCCTTGAGTCCTCCACCTGTCGAGCAACGTAGGAGCCCCGGAAGATCAGCCAGTAGGCAGTCAGAATTCCGGCGCTGGCCGCGAACTCGGGAAATGGCCTGCGGTGCCCGTTCATCGGCTGGATGATTGGACGCAGCCAGAGGTAATGATTCAAGTAGCTAGCCAGTATGCCGAAGACTTCCAGCTCAAACCACTGCATCCGGCAGCAGATCACCGCTAGCCCAGCCGCAAGCACGATGCCTGCGGCAAGGCTATAGACGGTGTCATGACTGATGGTGACGGTTGAAAACGCCAGCAGGAACGCCAGTCCGGTTACGACCTGCGATCGGTATCGCAGGGTGTGCCAGACCATGACCGCCGCAACTACCAGCATCAGCAGCAGGTCGAGCGCCTGCGAGGAGATCACATGCGCCGCCGGCACGTGATACATGGCGTAGGTCGTGAAAAAGAGCAGCGCCCATCCGCCACCGATTCCCGCTCGCGCGAGAATCCGATAGGTTTCGTTGCGCTCGAACCAGATCCCGACAAACAACAATGCCGCGCTTACTGCGAAGCCCACCAGCACCTTGCCCGCCGGTCCCAGAGTCTGTATCTGGTAGCTCACGAGGAAAGCGACGCCAATCACGAGCAGCGCGATGCCGGCTTTGTTCAGCCAGTTCCTGCCCAGCGTTTCTTCCATGCCGGGGAGCTTCTTTACGCCGCTCCTCAGGCCTGCGAACAAGCTTTGATCAAGCTCGCGACGCGGAGGCGGAGAGGGTGGTATGAACGACGGAACCGGAACACTGGCAGGTTCAGCAGAAGGAGTGACGGGTTCTGCCGTCTGAGGCGCAGGTGTGACCCTGACATCAACCGAAGCTGGGGCTGAGACTTTCGCTTCCGACGGGGAGGTTGGGAAAACTGTAGCTGCAGGCCTCGCAGGCTCGGGCGTCACCGAGAGCTTCTGAACGATCTGTTCGAGGTCGTAAACGCGGCGAGTCAGCTCTCGCCATACTTCGCGATCCCGTTCGCGTTCCTGTTTGCGCTTCCTGCTGTTGCGCCAGACAAGAATCCACGGACCAAACAGAAGCAGCAATACCGCGAGTCCTATCGCAAAAGCGATCTGTTCCAAGAATCCGACCCCAAGCGCGGAAGAAACTCGACCGGATTCTACTACTCTGGGCCGCCTTTCCCTAGTCGCGTCTAAGTGCCTTGTGTGGTGACACTTACATTGCCAATGGTTACCAAAGGACAAACCCGCTGCGTGCTTCAGTTACTTGCGGGATACGTCCGTTTGCTTTTGACTAGGGATCGAGCACCACTGATCTCCTTGCGGAGTGCCGGCTCTTAAACGCATTTCCGTTCCACTGCACGTACCGGAGAAGGGTGCAATTTGCCTAAACGGAGTACAAACGATGCGTAAACTGATTGGCGTTGCAATCTTTGTTGGCCTGGTTGCGTTGGCGGGATTCGCGCAGGAGACACCGAAGCCAGAAATCTTTGGCGGTTACCAGTTCACACACCTGGATCCGTCCTGGAATGCGAGCGGCTGGAACGGTGCGGCGACCATGTACATCAACCATTGGTTGGGAGTGACCGGCGACTTCAGCGGTGCCTATAAGTCCGGCGGCAGCTTCCATACCTACACCTTTGGACCGACCGTCTCCACTCACAAGGGAAACTTCAGCCCCTTCGTCCACGGCTTGTTCGGTGGCGCGCATGCTTCACAGAGTGGATTCGGCGATAGCGGCTTTGCCATGATGTTCGGCGGCGGCGTGGATGCGGGCAACAAGAAATTTGCCTTCCGCATGTTCCAGGCCGATTGGGAGATCGTCCGCTTTGCCGGTTCTACCGACAAGAAGAACATTCGTATTTCCACTGGAGCCCTGCTCCGCTTCTAAGCATTGTCCCGATAAAAAGAACAGGCGGCTTTCGGGCCGCCTGTTTTTTGTTTGCTTTCCTGTCTCTTCTCTACTTGCGACGGCAGGAAGAACTCAGGTCCGCATCGCAATGCGAGTGAAAAATGTGCGTTCCGATCAGGTAGCCCAGAGTCGATCCCACCAAAATGTCGGAGGCATAGTGTTCGCGGCCCATCCAGCGGGCAAGTGACACGGACGTGGCTGCCCCATATGCCAGCACTTGCACCCAGCGCTTCGGATACTCATGGGCGGCAACGCTGGCCATTGCCCAGGTAAACATCGGGTGCCCTGCGGGAAAGGATGTATTGAATCCGCGATTCACGAAAAAACGGCCATTGCCCGCGGCTTCCTCAGGCCGCTCTCGGCCGAAGATGAATTGCATCGGTGTGTAAACCAGGAAAGTATTCGATAGCGTCTCTAATTCCAGTTCGCCGGTTTCTTTGGCATGCGCGTTGTCCGTCTTGATCCCGTACAGCCAAAGCGAGCCCAAGGTCGCCCCGGTTCCAATCAGGCTTACGTTGGACATGTTGCGCCAAAGATCGAGGTGGTTTGTCGGAAGGGCCCTGCTGGACTGGCGATCGGTTGCAATGAGCGCGCCAGTTGCCCCCAGGAAAATCAGGTCCCACTTGAGGTTCCGGGGTTTGAACGGAGCAAGATAGAGCTCTTTTTGATCGTTCAGGACGCGCAGCGTGCTGCGCAGAATCAGTCCGTGCTTCTGCGGGGAGGTCGAGCCTCCCGGGGCCTCGCTGGGCGCAGTGTCGCCGCCAGGATCAGCTGACAGAAAGATGATGGGATTGCCTTGCGCTGGGGCGTCAGGAAATACCGGGCCTTGTTGGGCGCAGGCCCACGTCGTGGAGAAAATCACTACCAGCCAAATGCTGAGGGTCCGGTTGCTCCGGCGTCTATTTATGAACAATTTGTAACCCCGTTTCGTTTCATCACAAAACGCCAGTTGGATGCGGATTTCGGCAAAGTGTCGCCTACGGTGCCGCAAAAGAAGTTTTGTCGGGAGACTAACGCAGCGACTGTTCGACTTCAGTGATCCAGTCAGGACGCTTGAGGACTTCGCGTGGTTTAGGCCCGTCCGCGGCACCCACAATGCCGTCTCGCTCCATCAGGTCGATCAGGTGAGCCGCGCGGCCATAGCCGATCCGCAGCCGCCGCTGCAGCAGAGAAGTCGAGGCCTTGCCGAATTCGAGCACCAGCCGGACCGCATCTTCGTACATGGGATCGTGCTCCTGCTCGCCGCTCTCGTCTTCCGGCCCTCCTTCTCCGGCTTCGCGCTCTTCCTTCGGCGCCTGCAGAAACTTCTCCTCATATTCCGCGGTAGCCTGGGAACGCCAGAACTCGACCACTGCAGCGATTTCCTTTTCGGTTACGAACGGCGCGTGCAGGCGGTGAACCCGCGCGGATCCCGAGGGCAAGTACAGCATGTCGCCCTTGCCGAGGAGGGCCTCAGCACCGTTAGCATCAAGAATCGTCCGCGAGTCAACTTTGGTCGCGACACGGAACGAAACCCGCGCCGGGAAGTTCGCCTTGATCAGTCCGGTAATCACATCGACCGATGGACGTTGCGTTGCCAGCACCAGGTGGATTCCGACGGCGCGTGCCATCTGCGCCAGGCGAGTCACCGATTCTTCCACATTTCCCGAGTCCAGCATCATCAGGTCGGCGAGTTCGTCAATGATGATGATGATGTAGGGAATCGGGCCTTCTTCGGTTCCATCCGCTCCGAACAGGCTCGGGGTCTCGTCGAACAACTTGTTGTACTGGTCAATGTTGCGAACACCTTTTTCGGCCAGAAGCTTGAGCCGCCGCTCCATCTCCCGTACCGCATTCCGCAACGCATTCGCGGCCAGTTTCGGCTCGGTGATGATAGGTGTGAACAGATGCGGGACCCCTTCATAGTTTCCAAGTTCCAGGCGCTTGGGATCAACCAGGATCAATCGCACCTGCTCGGGTGTCGACTTGTAGAGGATGGACATGATCATGGCGTTGATGGCCACGCTCTTGCCGGCTCCGGTCGAGCCTGCGATCAGCAGGTGGGGCATGCCGGCAAGGTCGGCAGTAACAATCCGACCATTGATGTCCTTGCCTAATGCCAGCGTCAACTTCGATTTTGACCCGATGAACTCGCTGGACTCGATGTTCTCGCGCAGCCAGATGATCTCGCGTTTGTGGTTCGGCACCTGGATGCCCACCGTGGACTTGCCTGCCATACGCTCAATCAGGATGCTCTCCGCTTTCAGCGCAAGGCAAAGATCGTCGGTGAGGCTGGTGATGCGGCTGTACTTGATCCCTGCTTCCGGCTTGAACTCGAAGGTTGTGACCACTGGGCCGGGATTGATTTGCGTGATCTGTCCGCGGACATCGAATTCGGCGTATTTTTCGGTCAGAACTTGCGCCAACAGCTTGAGTTCATCGGCATCGACCGCCTGTTGTTCGTCAGCACGATGCAGCAGGCTGCTGGGTGGGAGTTTGAACCCCCCCGCCACTTTGGGAAGCGTGGTTTTCGGTTTCGAGTCAGTATCGGCGCGTTCGGTGACCTGAGGCTCAGCCTCTTGCGCCACGGCTCGCGGCTTTTCGACTGGAGGCGGCGGTAGTTCTTCTTTGTCTTCCTCCATGCGATCGATTCCGGTGCGCACCGGTTCCAGCACGCGAGGGGCTGGAACTGGCTTCGCCGGCACCAACTGAGTTGCGATCACAGGCCTGGCGGCACGGCGTTTCTCAAGATCTTTCTGCATCTGCTGCTTCGCCCGGGCACTGCGCCAGTCCTGGTAGCGTTCCCACAAGGCAATAGCAAACGCGAATCGTGTAGGTGCCCAAAGCTTCAAAGAGGAGAACGAAAAAGCGGTCGTCAGGTAAAGCGCGACCGCTAAAACCGATGCGCAAACAATGTAAGCGCCGGCCAGGTTGAGGTAGTGGATTAAGACATCACCGACAATGCGGCCGACGAGTCCCTCAATCGGGATCGCGCCCTGCCACCGTGTTGGGCCCGGGAACAGCGCCAGGAGCGCGGGAATGAAAACCAGCAGCCAAAGACAGCCGAGCGTCTTGGCGATGGGCGAAACAACTTTGCGCGAGCGGAACCAGCGCGCGCCCAGCACTGCCGGGAACACCGGCAGCAGAAAGGCTCCGATGCCGAAGCCCTGGAACATGAGGTCCGAAATCATCGCCCCGACCACCCCAATCCAGTTACGGGCAGCGCGTGCCGAGGTCAAGACCGAGGCGCTGTTAAGCGATGGGTCGAGCGGAGAATAAGACGCAAGCGCAAGGAAAAGGAGGAGCGCGGAGACACACAGCAGGAAACCGATCAGCTCATTGAGCCGTCGATTGCTGGTCGGGGCAAAAATCTGCGAGAAATACCTCATTCGGCGCATTCGCACCACGCAAGGACCGACACCCCTGCCTGCGGTGCCAGACAACGCCAGAGCCAAGCAATTATGACAAACCGCAGGCGCGGCGACAATGTGAGAGATGACCCGCTAGCGTGCTCAGGTTGTCGAGTTGGGTTCATGAATTCAGAGTCCATAGGTACAGGCAGGTTTACAAACATGCCTTGTGCACGAGGTTCTCATCAGGCGGCAAGCCGCGCCGCAAACGCAAGCACCAGCACGCCGACAATGATGCGGTATACAGCAAACGGCGCGAATCCGCGTTGGCGCACCCACGCCATGAACCAGGCGACTGCAGCGTAAGCAACCAGGAAAGAAATGACGAAGCCGATAGCGAGCACAATCCATCCGTGAGCATCGATCTGTGATACCCCGATCGGATTTTCCATGCCTTTGCCGCGTAGCGATTTCAGCAGATCATATCCAGTGGCAGCCACCATGGTGGGAATCGACAGGAAGAACGAGAACTCCAACGCAGATGCGCGCGACATGCCCGCCAATTGGCCTGCAGCAATGGTTGCCATGGATCGCGAGGTTCCCGGAAAGACGGCCGACAGAATTTGACAAGCGCCGATCCATATCGCCTGGCCCATGCTCATCGTTTCCATCTTCCAGGTGTGGATGCTGCTGTCTGAGGCGCCAGCTCCCGCGGCTTCCGCCTTAGCGTTCATCGCGTCCACAATCCACATCACCACGCCGCCAATGAACAGCGACATGCCCATGATGTACAAGCTCTCCAGGTGCTTCCCAATGATCTTGGTGAGCAGGAATGCTGGAATGGCAGTGACCAGGAACGCGATCAGCGTGAGTCCAAGAGGATGAGTGAGCGCTGTACGATCTCCATTTTCGCCGCCCGGAAAAGTCGAGAGGAATTTAGCGATGCGGTGACGGAAATAGATCGGGAGACACAGAATCGCGCCCAATTGAATCACGATGCTGTACATCTTCCAGTACCCATCGCTCAGACTGATATGAAGCAGGGCTTCTGAAATTCGCAGATGCGCAGTCGAACTGACGGGCAAGAACTCCGTTATACCTTCTACCACGCCCAAAATGACCGAGAGCAGGTAATCGTTCAAGCTTCCTCCCAATAACGAAGCAAGAGTATCGCAGAAGATTATTTCGAGAAGATGAGAAACAAGGTTCGGGGAAGGAATTTCCTGGATGCCTTCTGAGCAAGATCCCACGCTTGCGCCTCGGAAGCGTAGCGCGCTCAGTTGCAATGTTTGCTACGGCACAGGTCCGCCTCCCGAAGAAGAGCCGCTTTCCCCGACGCCGTACGTCGGAATCCCCTGCTGCACCAGGAACAGCAGATCGCGCGCTCGCGTGACCCAACCGCTCTGCGCATACTGGGTCACAATCTTCTGCGCATCCGCGATCGCTTTCTCTTTTGCCTCGGCTGACTTCTTGGGTTGCGTCTCGGTTTTATAAATCTCGATCAACGCCGAGTGGCGCCATGCTGCCCGATACAGCGCCTCCGGCGCTGTCGGAGATTGCGGCCGGTCATTCGCGTACTTCTCGTACACTTCGGCCTCTTTTGTCGGACACTTCGAGGCCGCTAGCCATTCTCCGCAAAGTTTATTATCAATCAGATGGAATGCGGCAAGATCGGCCCATTTCGTCCCCGGAAACTTCTTCATCACTTCTTTCATGTACTGTTCGTCCATTCCCTGGCGCAGGTAGGCGTCCTGCTCCTTCGCCGAAGGCCTCGCCATGACGTCGACTTTCTCCAGTTGCCAGCGGATATCGGCCGCGCGATAGGCCGCTTCCGCCGCGAGCGGAGAGTTGGGAAAGACCTGGTACACGCTGTAGTAGAGAAAAAGCGCGTCCTGTGCCGCGCCTCGCCTGCCATGGCGCTGGCTTGCTTGCTCTTCTGAGTCGGCCGCCTCGCCGAACAGAATCTGATCGCCCTGCGGAGTGGAAGCCCCAACGATCGCTTTCCCCGGCACCCATCCCGTTATCAGCTTCTCTTCGCTGATTTTGGCCTGCACGTGCAGCCAGTCGCCAGAAGTTTCCAGGACCACCAGTTCGTGGCCTGCATCGGCCACGCCCAGTTTGGCGGAGTTCGCGTCCGGAGTGAGATGGATCGGCGACAGTCGTACCGGCGTCGCGTGCTCGTAGTCAGCGGCATAACTGAAAGAAGAAAAGAGCACTGCCATCGCGAATACTGGCAGTGCTCGTAGAGATCGAAACATCTATTGTGCTCCCGCGGGCGCCGACTCAAACATGTCGGACGCCTTCACGATCTCGATGTTGGAGCGCGGAATATTCAACGGGTATGCCTTCCACTGCTCATCCTGTTCGAGCATTTTCTTCTTCTCGGGTGGAGCTGGGTCGGCAATGTGGTACTCCGCCGGGGTCTTCGAGACAACGTTGGTCCCGGCAGCAATATCATCCGCCAACTTGCTGGCTTCACTTTCGTTTGTCACGATGACGTATTTCAGATTTTCCACCTGTAAGTGCTTCTTGATAGATGCGTTCACCTGCTCTGGAGTCACCGCATCAATTTTGGCCAGCATGGTGGAAATGTAGCCCCGGTCCTTCATGCCGTAGAACATGTCGTCGAGCCGGTATCCAAGTTGGCGTCCGAGGCTCTCCGCGTAGTTCAAATACAGCGTACGCGCGCGAATCTTGGCCTCGCTTACCTGCTCGGGCGTCAATCCTTCCTTGACGAAACGCTCCAGTTCCGCCGTCATGGCTTTCAACAGGAAGTGCGTGTATGGATTCCCCACGGGCCGGATCCATATGCTGAAATATTGCTGGGTTCGCGGTGTTCCCGGCGGCGGGAACAGGAAGAAAGGCTTTCCCGCCATGAACTCGCTGTATGCGTAGTCGCCGTAGTTATAGCCCCGATCTTCGCGGAGGTCTTTGAACAGCCTGCCGAAGCTGTCGCGATGCAGCCCTAAATAGGTAGTGCCGACGAATAGCGGCCAGTAATCGTCGCTGGTGCGAGTCACCGGGATCGGGAATCCCAGATGTAAACCGGTCGCGATCGCATTCGGTTGGGTAATGATCAGCAAGTGCTTCCCGGGCTCCGGCACCACTCGCACCAGGCGCTGGGACCGGGAATACATGGCCTCGCCCTTGGGCAGGGCATTCATCAACATCGCGAGTTCTTGCGGATTGTTAATACTGGTAGCAATCAGCATGTTCTCGCGCTGGTAATACTTTTTATAGAACGCAGAGAGATCGTCGGGTGTAATCGCCCCAAGCCCCTTCACGGTTCCCGAGGTGAGATGATCCAGCCCCATGCCGGGTATCACCCAGTTGTCGAGCGCGGCGAGTCCCAGCGACTCCTCATCTTCGAATCGCAAATTGGACTGAATACCGGCCAAGGCCTCGCGCCGCAGCCTGTCGACTTCTGATGCGGTCCACAGCGGCTCGGTGAACATGGGTTGCAACACTTCTCTCATGAATTGCTGGAAGCCTTCGCGCGGCACGCTCATTGAGAAGGTCGTGGCCTGTTTGTCAACCAGCACCTCAGGTAAAGCGGCATCTCCCCATGGCCGCGTGATTTCGGCAAGCTTCTCCTTGGTAACCGGATTCCTAGGGTTGCCAAAGCCGCCTTCAATCAGGGCTTTCGCAGTCAGGTTTGCGGTCCCTTCCTTGCCTTGCGGATCATCCGCGGAACCGGTTCGGACCATGATCCGGATCTGGTAAAGCGCCGACGAAGAGGCAAGCGTGACCAGGTTTTGTCCGAAAACCTGCACCGTTTGGGCTTTATGCCCATCCTTTACAGTGCGGGTCTGTGCAAGCGCGGCCACTGTGAGGAGTAATGCGACGAAAATGATTGTGCGGATTTTCATTACTTCGCCTCCTGGCCATTGCCGGATTTCTGTTCATGCCAGAGCGTTGTAACTATGCGTCTCTTGGGAGTGAAGTACTTGGTCGCATAGGCATCAATATCCTGGGGTGTCAGCGATTGGATGCCCTGCATCAGCGCATCCAGCGCATGGGGATCGCGGCCGAAGCGGTAGTACAGGGCAAACGCCTGCGCGATCCTGCCAGTCGAGTCCAGGCTGCCGAGGAAATCGTTCCGCACCTTGCTCTTGATCACGCGCAGCGTCTCTGCTGCTTTTGGCTGTTTGGAGAATGCCTTCAGGCTTTCCACGCCCGGAATCACGTCGTTCTCAACATCCGATACATAAGCGTTTCCATCCTTCTGAAAGCGCTCGAGAATCAATTGTGAATCCAGAACCAGCAGATGAGGATCGGTCCCTTCCAACAGTTCATTGCCGCCGAGAATGCTGAAATCAGTGACTGTCTGTTTCTGATAGCGGAGCTTCTGAAATAACGGAGCGGAACGCGAAGTCAGCAACTCTGAAAGAATCTGCGTGACCGCCGTCTCTTTCGTGCCGGGCTTGATGGCCGGAACGTGATAGGCGATGGCAACATGCGGCGCCACGTCCGCTTCCCAGTTCACGTGAACTTGCTTGGGCCCTTCCGGCGCCTGCTCGGCAGGGATGTCAGGCGGATGAGCGGGTTTCCAGTCGGAATAGCGTTTCTCGGCTTCCGCAAAAACCTTCGCCGGATCCACATCGCCGACGCAGATGATGGCAACTCCGTTCGGCGTGTAATAGTCGTGAAAAAACTGCCACGCCGAGTCCCATGCGTTCGGCATATTTTCGACATCGTCACGATAGCCAATCACCGTGTGACCATAAGGGTGATGCGGAAAAGCGACAGGAGAGAAGTCCTCGACCATCTTCTCTCCCGGATCCGAGAATATCCGCCGGTACTCTCCAAGCACTGCCCCGGCCTCGACTTCAAAGGTTTTACGATCGAGTTTCAGGCCCTTGAAGCGCGAAGCCTCCAGCTCCATCAGCCCCGGAATGGCGCCATCGGCCCTCTGAATCGGCCCGATCAGGTTCTGCGAGAAGGTCGTCGGGTGGTAAAACGTCATGTCGTAGTCGGTCCATGCGTTGTTGTGCGCGCCCATTTGGCGGATTACATCGTCATATCCGTTTGACTTTCCGCCGAATTCATGACGGAACATGATGTGCTCAAACAGATGTGCCAGCCCGGTCTTGCCCTTTTCGGTCTCGTTGCGCGATCCCGCAAATACCGCGGTTGAGTACGTCACCATGTCTTTGAACTCCGGGGTCGGGATCACGATGACGGTTAAACCGTTCGGAAGAGTCCTGGTTTTCACTTCGTAGGGAAAGAATCTTGTGGACGGGGAATTCTTTTTGTTCGAAGTTTGCGCGGATACTGCGGTAAGAATGAGAAATGCGGTCAATGTTGCGCCCAGCAGGCGGCGCCCATAAAGAGACATAGATGACACCTCGATTTAAGGGAGACACTACGAACTGAAAATTCTACACCGCGAGAGTGGTCAGCATACTGCCCACGCCGTTCTACCTTCCGTGTGACGCAGTCCTTCGTGGGGCTCAGGACCGTGCAATCGCTTGCAGCCCCTTCAACTCAGCCAGCATTTGCGGTTCAATGTTCCCGCCGCTGATGACGGCCACGTTTTTCTTTGTTTTCGGCAGTTCGCCCTCGTGGAAAAGGAAGGCAGCGACCGCAACCGCACCGCTGGGCTCTGCAACCGTCTTGGAATTCTGCGCCAGCAGTTGCATCGCCTGGCGTATCTCCGATTCGCTGACCGGAATAATGTCGTCCACGTAACGCCGGATGTGCTCGAAGTTGATGGGACCGATGCTCTGCGTGCGCAGACCGTCAGCAAGCGTCCGCGTCACCTCTTCTGCGGCGTACTCCACGATTTTTCCCGCACGCAAGCTGGCGCGCGCATCGGCCGCGACTTCCGGTTCGGCGCCAATTACGTTGATTGACGGCCGGGTCAGCTTCATGGCGGTCGCGATGCCGCTGATCATCCCTCCTCCGCCCACCGGCGCAAGCACCGTCCCCACCTCCGGAAAGTCTTCCAGGATCTCGAGCGCCATGGTTCCCTGGCCGGCGATGATGTACTCGTCATTGTAAGGAGGCACGATCACATATCCCTGCTTCGCCGATAGTTCTTCCGCCTTGGCCTTGCGCTCATCGCTGCCCGGCCCGACCAGAACAATTTCGGCCCCCAGTGCCGCCGTGGCTTCGCGCTTGATCGCCGGAGCATTCCGCGGCATCACGATCACCGCCTTCACCCCTAAGGCTCGTGCCGCATACGCAACCCCCTGGGCATGGTTGCCGCTGGAGTACGAAATCACTCCCCGCCGCCGCTCTTCTTCAGTTAAGGACGCGACTTTGTTGTAAGCGCCACGCAGCTTGAAAGCGCCGATCGGTTGCAGGTTCTCGGGCTTGAGAAAAAGCTGGCGCTCCCCGGCAGAAAAGGGGATCAACTCGGTTCTGACGGTGACCCCTTGCAGACGTGATTGGGCTTCGCGAATGTCTTGCAGGGTAACGATGGCAGTATCTCCCGACTTAGATTTCCAGGATCACGGGCATGATCAGCGGACGCTTCTGCGTCTGCTTGGAAATGTAGCGCTTCAGGTCCGCGCGGATTTTTTCCTTGATCACGCCGTAATCCGCCTTTTCTTCCTCGCTCGACTGGTCGAGCGTCTGGATCACAATCTGGCGCGCTCCGTCCATCAATCCATTTTCCCCGATGTTGAAGCCGCGGGTGACGATCTCGGGCGCGGTCTCGACCCGCCCGGACAATTTATTGATGGCGATAATCGGCAGAACGATTCCATCTTCGCTCAGGTGGCGGCGGTCTTTGATGATCAAGTCCTCAACCACATCGGTGCGAGAACCTGAGTCGATGCACACCCGGCCTACCGTGACTCGTCCGCCTTTCCGTGCTCCCAGTTCATCAATTTCAAGAATGTCGCCGCTTTCGATCAACATAACGTTGCCCACCGATCCGTGCATTCCCCCGGCAAGTTCGGCGTGCAACTTCATTTGCCGGTACTCTCCGTGGATCGGGATGAAATACTTCGGCTTCACCAGGTTGATGATGAGTTTCAGCTCTTCCTGGCTGGCGTGTCCGCTGACATGTACCGGCGGCGACGAGCCGTCTTCGTAAATCACGTGGGCTTCACGCCGGAACAAATGATCGATCATCCGGTAAATCGCTTTCTCATTGCCGGGGATGATCCGCGATGACAGCACCACTGTGTCGTCCTTCTCGATCTTGGCATGCTTGTGGTTGTCCACCGCCGCGCGCGATAGAGCGGACATCGGTTCGCCCTGGGTGCCGCTGATCAGCACGCAGACCTTCTCCGGCGCGAATTCTTTGATCTGCCCGGGATGAATCAGCAGCCCTTCCGGAATTTCCACGTACCCCAGATCTTCGGCAATCTCAGCCGAACTCACCATCGAGCGCCCAATGAAAGAAACCTTGCGGCCATGTTCCCACGCCAACTCCACTGCAAGCTTGATGCGATGAATGGACGATGAGAAACACGAAATGAACAATCGCCGCTGTGTGCGGGCGAAGACCTCGTCGAACTTCCTGCGCACCGCGCGTTCGCTCGGGGTGTATCCCTTGCGCTCGACGTTGGTGGAATCCTGCAAGAGTGCCAGCACGCCTTCCTTCCCGTACTCGGCAAATGCATGCAGATCGAACAGGCGGTTGTCGGTTGGTGTGGGATCCACTTTGAAATCGCCTGTATGAATCAGGATTCCGAGAGGGGTGTGGATTGCCAGCGCCACGCAATCTACTAGGCTGTGCGTGACTTGGATGGGGTGGATCGTGAACGGCCCCACTCTGAAGCTCTGCCCGGCGCGCATCTCGCGCAGATCGGCGTCATCCAGTAATCCGTGCTCGTCCAGCTTGTCCTCGACGTAAGCGAGCGTGAACTCGGTGGCCCATACCGGTACTTTCAACTCCGAAAGCACCCATGGTATCGCCCCGATATGGTCCTCATGCCCGTGGGTGAGGATGATTGCCTTGACCCGCTCGCGGTTCTCGATCAGGTAGGAAATGTCGGGAACGACGATATCCACGCCTAACAACTCGGCTTCGGGGAACATCAGCCCGGCGTCGATTACAAGGATGTCGTCGCCCCAGCGCACGGCCATGCAGTTCATGCCGAACTCGCCTAACCCGCCCAGGGGAACGATTTGCAGTTTTCCGGAGGCCATCGTCAGGGTCTGATGCTAGCACACGAGGCAAAACTCCCCTGTTGACCGTCAGAGGACACGCAGCAAAGAATTCCGCTGTACGCCAAATGCCGCGCCCCGAAGGCTTTTCGTGGGAACGGTATCAGCTACTCGCCTCGTCACAGTTCATGTATCAAAAATGAGATAATCGCAAGCAGTGCTGCGAACCCAATCTGGCAGCCCGCATCCAAGGAGGAGTGATCGAGGCGATACGTACATCCTGGCTCCGCCGGCGTCTCGAAGAGGCTTTGCGGCGCGGCTTTCAGCACGCCTATGAAACCGTCAAAGTCGATGCTCCAAAATTTCTTCTTCAGTTACGGGCCGGCTATGGCCTTCCGGTTACCAGCTTCCAGGGCGTGTATTCAGTCGAGGTTGGCACGCTGGATGACCTTGCGCGACGCGTCATTCGCAGCAGTATGAAAGTGGCTGCTGCCGAGGGCGCCGGTTTCGGCCTCGGCGGCCTCATCACCATCGTTCCCGACCTGTCTATTCTTGCAGGGATTACTCTCCGTACCATTCAGAAGCTCAGTTTGCTGTATGGGTTTGAATACAACACGGAAGAAGAGACTGCGGAGTTGTGGATCGCCGCCGCCAGCGCCGCCGGGGTGGACATCAGCCGCGAATTGCTGGAGAGGGAAGTGGTCCATCGCTTCGTTCCGCGTGTTATCCAGCGGATCGCCGCTCAGGCCAGCGTTGAGGTCGTCGAAAAGTGGTCGGGCCGCCTCATCCCGATTGCCAGTTCGCTCATTGGCGCGGGTCTCAACTACTATTTCGTGCGAGCCTGGGGCGAGCGCGCGCAAAACCACTTCCGGCAGCGCCATCTCGAACTGCGAAAGCGCCTCACCTTGGAAGCACAGACCCTGTCTCTGATCGATCAAGAAACTGCACAGGCCTGAGCCGAAGCTGTCTGTAGAATCTTCGCGATGCAATTCTCCTGTGCTGCTGTCCTGTTTGATCTCGATGGAGTGTTGGTGGATTCCACTCGCTCGGTCGAGCGTCAGTGGCGCTTATGGGCCGCAGAAATTGGGATTGATCCTGAGCGAGTGCTCGAAATCGCCCACGGTCGCCGCACTCTCGAAGTCGTTAAATTGCTTGCTCCAGACATGGACGCTGAGGCCGAGGTGGTCCGCCTGGAAGCGCGCGAGGCCGAAGACACCGACGGAGTCCTTGTCATGCCCGGCGCTGCTGAACTGGTCATGACAATTCCTTCCGAGCGCTGGGGGGTGGTCACGTCGGGCACGCGGCACCTGGCGACCTCGCGCCTGAAGCTGGCGAAACTTCCGAATCCCAAAATTCTCGTCTGCGGTGATGAGGTCTTCCACGGCAAGCCTCATCCCGAGCCTTATCTAAAAGGCGCCCGAATGTTAAATGTGGATCCGCAGGAATGTCTGGTCATTGAAGATGCCCCCGCCGGAATCGCTTCAGGCCACGCTGGTGGAATGAGAGTGATCGCGCTGGCCAGCACCTATGCATCGCAAGAACTGCAGGACGCCGATGCAGTCATCCTGGATTTGTCTCAGATAGCGGTCCGTCTTGATCCCGACTTTCGGCTTTCGGTTCGGGTGGAGTAGGGATCGGATGGAATTGCAGATGACAAAATCCCCCGAGCTGTGGCCTCCCCTCGGGTTATGAGTATTGCAGACTCGCACCCCAGCGCGTGGCGAAGAGCGCCAAAGCCCAATGTGTTGGCCGCGACCCCGGTCTCGCGCTGCCATCGCCGACTCTTGGGGCAAAACTGTTTCGGAGTCTTTTTTCTCATATTGCAATCTCAAAACCTTGGAGTATGCTCATCGGACGTTTATCGTCACGCGGTAAACTCCAATATTTCTCGAACCCGGGGGGCCCTAACGTCTCGCAAGGAGGATTGAGATGCCTTCAAAGCATTCGCCTTCATGGAGAACGCTCGCCCGATTGCCGGAGACCAGCGTTTCACCACCAACCATTCACAATGTCGGACACTCGCATTTCTGGGCACGCGCCTTGTCTCGTCGAAACTTCATTGCTTCGTCAGCCGCCGCGGCCGGACTCGCAATTGCCCCCAGCCTGACCTTTCCAACCTTAGCTGAAGCCGAAGGGAACTCTCCCGGCCTGTTCTGTAGCCCGTCCCCGACCCCGATTACCGGGGGCACAGAACTGCTTGGACCCGGGACTGAACTCTTCCACTTTTTCCTTCCCGGTCCCGGTAGCGAACCCTCAACCGTAGGCAACTTTAACGGCTGCATCGGGCTCGCATCGGGTCACGGCACAGGCACAATCACCGACGACAGTGGCGAGTCGAGTGTGACGTTCGCCAACGATGTACGTTTCATGACTGGAACCTACGTCGGTCAGGACGGCAAGCAACGCAAGGGCAGCTTTGCCTTTGTTTGACTTGATCTCTTCTCGAGCCAGGATGGCTCTCAGATCAACGATTTCAATTACGGGATTACTGGAACTGGGTTGTTCTGGACCGCGTTCATTCCAGCCGACGCGCTCAGCGTGAACGTGGCCGCAGGTACGGCGCGGTTTTGCTTGACCGATTCGTTCGTCATTGATGCCCACGATGTCGTCAATGCACTGACGCGTGGTTCGGTAGATCAAGCAAGCGTGTCGTTCGTGGTGCATTGGGAAAAACCCGGCGACACAGGTCACGTCCGAGATGAAGAGAATCGCTTTGACCTGAGCTTTGTGAACACTTCTTCACGCATAGAGTGGAGTGCCACAAAGCAGGGATTCAAGTTCGTGTCCGATCCATCAACAACCTCGGTGAGCGACCTCTCAGAACTCGGCACCGAACGGAATGGGGTCTTCTTCTAGAGACACGCCCATTCGAGGTTGTCTGTTGCTTAAGGGGGCCCCTCCCGGGGCCCCTTAACTGTTCTTTGTTGGTCAGATCCGCTACTGAGAGCCGCCTGTCTTAGGGCTGATCGGGCTGCCAATTGCGTCGCCTGATACCAAGAGCTCGACTCTGCGGTTTCTTTGCCGCCCGGCGGAGTTGTCATTCGATGCGACCGGCAGGGTGTTGCCAAAGCCCTTGGCCGACACTGAATTCGTCAACACTCCTTGCTGTACCAGGTAATCACGTACGGAGCTTGCACGATTTTCAGACAAGGTTTGATTCATCTGGTCTCCACCGACGTTGTCGGTGTAACCGCCGACTTCAATGTTGAGTGCGGGATAGGCAAGCAGGATTCCGGCGACTTTCGCCAATTTTTCGCGTGCCCCGGGCTTTAACGAATACTTCCCAGTGTCAAACAGAACATCGGACATGCTAACGATCAGCCCGCGTGCGCTATCACGGGTCTGAAGAATCGAATTCAATTGCTCTGACAGTCTCGCACGCATCGCCGCCTTGTCCGTCTCCGCCTGCTGCGCGGCTAAACGGGACTGCTCTGCATCGGCTTGTGCTGCGGAAAGCGCACTGGCTGCCGAAGCTTGGCTAGCCGCCATCTCAGCTTTTGCCCTCGCCGCCGCCGCGTCCGACTCTGCGGCGTCGTTTCGTGCTCTGGCAGCGTCGGAGTCGGCCTGATTCTTTGCCGCTTGTGCCTTCGCCGCGTCGGTTTCGGCCTGTTCCTTCTGCCTCATCGCGGCATCAGCCAGTCCCTGTGACTTTGCTTGTGCGTCCGCTGAAGCCTGGCGCTCGTTCGCTAGCCGCTCCTCCTCCAGTTTCTTGACCGCGATTGCCCGGGCATCTTCGGCG
This sequence comes from Terriglobales bacterium, assembly GCA_035652095.1. Classification (GTDB taxonomy): domain Bacteria; phylum Acidobacteriota; class Terriglobia; order Terriglobales; family Acidobacteriaceae; genus DASREM01. The sequence continues at coordinate 240,335 of DASREM010000028.1, forward strand.
GTCTGCACTGCTTCGCGAGCTGTGGCGACCAAGCGCTTCTTATCGACGTTCTTGTTTACGGCATACTCATCAGCGTTATTCATCAATTGCACCCCGCGCTGGTAAGTCTCGGCGGCGTATTTGTCCGCGCCTTCCGATTGCGCGATGCGCATCGCATTGCGCGCCTCAAAGAATTCGAGGGGCAACTTGCTGTTCAGCACGACGGGGTCGAACTTGTAACCGCTGGGGATGTAGCCGCCGCGCTCCAGCAGTTCGTAGTTTGTTCTTACCGTCTCTGTCGCTCCCTTTGTGTCCTCGCGAACCACGTTCTCAATCACCACAACGTTGCTGGGCTGACGCACCGCGTAATACGGTTCTGCCGTCACCACGAGAGCAAAGGCCTGAAGGTCGGTTGTGACGTCCAGTTTGCTGCGATGGTTGTCGCCAACCAGCACCTCGCCCAGGTTCACCGCCCGGCCCTCTGGGGAAATCGCCCATAGGATGTAGGTCAGGTATTCATTCCCGAACGTCGTGGGCTTCGCGAGATTAGCGAATTCGACTTCGATCTCGATGTAGCCCTTCTTGCTTTCTATTTTCGCCTGACCGGTCGCTTGTGGCATCAGATCCGTGCCCTTGAAATCGAGCTTCGAGGCCCCACTGCGATGGTTATAGTTGACCGCCTGCACGCTTCGGGTAATCACATTCACCCGGAAGGTTGGCGTCGGGCTCAGGGGCTCGACGACAAGGGTTTGAGAATTGGTCTGACCAACTGCAGTTAAACAACTAACAATTCCAGCCGCTAACAAAAGTTTTGTCTTCAAAGGATCTCCAGTGGCAGATGGATCTGCCGGCTTGCGTTTACCGACTTGGGACCGTTGCATCCCGTTTGCGACGACTTCGGCCTGGCCTTTACAGACGCTGAGCTACTTGCCTTCACCCTTCACTTCGGCGACGTGCGCTTGGCGTGCCGCGCCTGCGACTGCGCTCATGAACTCTGCCGCAACTTCGGGAGTTGCTGTTTTGCCCGAGAGTACGGTGCGGAACGGGAGGTTCTTGTGATAAATGGCGCGGGTGGAGTCATCATCTTGCTGTACCACCGCACCCTCGAGGGTCAGGCCGGCAAAGACGCCTCTCGAACGCGAGTACGTCAGCACCTGGGTATTCAGTTTCCAGTCCGTTCCTGCAGAGGCATGACGTCCGACGGGGCCTGCGGCTGCCGAGCCCTCGCCGCTGAGTTGGAACTTGCTGGAAAGCAGATGTTGCAGTCCCTGGTCGTTCATGACAAGCATGACCAGGTCCACTCCCTCTACGCCGATCTGCAAACCCCAGCTACCGCCTCCCACCGACACGAATGCTGGCGCGCTCCAGCCGCTGGAAGTGCGGCATGTCGCTATGCCTCGCCCATGTTTACCACCGAAAATGAAGCCGCCTTTGATCAAGTCGGGAACTACGATCATGCATTTGGCGCTGTCCAACACCTCTTCCGGAATCCCGTTATCCGGAGCAGCCATGATTGCCTTGAGCACTTCGGTGGAGGACTTCAGGCGATCCACCGTGTCTTGTTTCCCCGATCCAGCCCACGCGCAAGTTCCAGCGAAACCCATAAACGTCACTAATAGAACCGATATTGCTTTTTTCATGAATTGCTCCGTTCGAAGGTGAAACTAAGAAGGAAGGACTTCAGATGGACTGTCTTAGCTCAGGACCTGAAGGAGAGAGAAGTAACCCTGATCTCCAACATCATAATGGACCACATTCAGGCGAATAGATGGTCTCTATTGCTCACTATCGTGAACCGATGCTGCAAGATGGTTTCGCTTCAACACGCAATCTCCCCCCCCGATATTCGGAGCAATATTGCACAGATTTCCCGGCCGCTACATGAAATCCTGATACAGGTTCAGGAAGTGCGGCCATGCAACGTCGGCTAAATCCGCTTTTTGCGCGCCTTCGTAAGACTCGCGCCTATCTGGCTGCGTCAGCAAGAAAGTTCATTGGAATGGAGCCGCACGATGGGGATTTTGCATCGCAACGCATGTGTCCATCCTGCGGCCTGATTACTCCGCGTTACGAACGATGCTGCCTCGAATGCGGCAAACGGTTCAAACCGGCTTAAAGGCGGCACGGCCCGAACCGATGGATTATGCCAGCCACCAGGATTGTTTAGATAGCGTTGTCAGGGAGCTTTATGAGAAAAGAATATCTTCATCTCTCGGTGTACACGTGTAACAAATGCGGGGGACCGGTTATCGTCGGCTCGGTAGCGATACGGGAGAACGAAATCTCCAAAGAGACAGAGAAGCGAACACTGGGAACCATCTGCCTTTCCTGCGACGACAGGCCCTCTCAATTCTTCGGGATTAAACCCGCTCGCGAATTCGCTCCCGTGGAATGGCACATGATTACGGGAGTGCCTGAGACCGCCATGCTCTCGGAGCGGGGATTGGTTTCTCGCGACTGAAGGGTATTCGCGAGCGCGTTTATTTCTGAGGTTGCAACGCCTTCGCCCGTTTACCTTGACGGAGGTGCTCAGCACTAAAGGTATGCCCGCACGTTCCGCATCTCCAATTTGTATTCTGGTGTTTCACCGGACTTTCCGGGCCCGGGCTGATCTGGGCACTTGCCTGGAGATGAAGGGCCAGGACCAATTCGCCGCCACATTCGAGACACTGTCGCTTGAGCATGCTCACTTGTACCGAACCAGGTGTGCATGCGTCTGATCAGAATTGATCATCCAACCATCAATCGTGCAGAACGACGCTTAACAAGGAACTGTGAACTTGTAGCTGGCCATCGGGGCCACCAGCGTAATGAATGAACCCCAATTTCCTGAAGCGGTTCATGAAAAAACTTACCCGGGAACGGGTCGTTCCGACCATGTCTGCCAAGGTCTCCTGGCTAATTTTGGGAACAACGGTTTCCGGTATTCCTTCTTTGCCAAAATGAGCCAGCATTAGAAGAATTCGGGCGAGTCGTTTTTCGCTGGAATTGAACAGCTGGTCGACCAGGTCTTCTTCGTAACGAATATTGCGCGCCAGCAAGTACGCTACGAACATGTCGGAAAACGCGTGCTCCCTGTGAAGCGCATCCATCATGGCGGTTTTGCCAATTCTCAGGAGTTGGCAATCGGTCATTGCCGCCGCCGAACCCATGCGCAGAGTCTGTCCTGCAAGCGAGCCTTCGCCAAAAAAGTCTTTCTCACCCAGGATTGCGATGGTCGCTTCCTTGCCGGCTTTCGAGACCACTGTCAAGCGAACTTTGCCTTTTTGAATGTAGAAAACCGAGTCGGCAGCGTCCCCTTGTGAGTAGACCGGTTCTTTTTTGGAGATACTCAGGCTTTTCCTGCCGTCGCCGATCGTGGCGAGGAAGGTGCGAGGATCGAAAGAGCGAATTGTTTTGCTTGCGCCCATCCCAACCATGAATACCGATTGTAGTCCTTCACGCGCGTACCCGTACATCAAACGCCAGTGAAGCTGGAGAGAAATGCTCAGACTATGATTTGTCCGAAACTGCCAGACGCCGGTCGCGGTGTGGCTCGGTTCGGGGTTGGCCGGTGCTAAGCTCGCACTTCTCTCCGGGCTTAGCTCCGCAGACTGGGCACCGAACCAACAGCGCTTGCTTCTTAGGAACTTTCATCCCCACACAATGCGCGTCTGTTCGCTCCAGCGCTGGTCAGTTTTGACCAATCCGGCCCCCTCGTCATCTTTCGTGCCATTGACAACCGGGGTAGATGAGACTAGGGTCGGTAGTAGATTGAATAGATTCCGTTCTCTCGTTCAGGTTCCCTGAGCTAAGTCAGCCTATCTGGAGTTCTCCTTCTTAGAACAGCCGCCGTCGGCAGCAAAGCCTGTCCGGCCTTGGAGAATTCATGAGCGCACAAATTCAAATTGGCAGCATGCTGATGGAGAGTCGCGCAGCCAATGGGGGCGGTCTCGCCATAGAAAGCGAGCCCTTCGCGCAAGGCTGGAGCGTACTGTCTTTTCTCAATGGTCGCGACCTTGATCGCCGAGCTCGAGCGACAAAGTGGAGTTTCTTCTTCCTGGCAGAAGCAAAACGAGAAATGTTCTTCGGCGGACGATCAGGGAACGGGATGTTCAAGGCGCTCACACGTATTCTGGCCAAAAGCCGCAGCCAGGGATTCAACTGCCTCGAAGTGACCGAAATTCTGGACAAGAGTTTTCTGGGTATACGTTACACGACCATAGTCGCCCACTCCCGCCATCTTCAGCCGCCCGGGCGCATTGATATCTTGCGCAGCACCAGCAGCCACGACTCGGCTCCCATGTAAGACGCGAACCGGGTAGCGTAGGCCAACGTTTTGAGGTGTTTCCGTGTATAGACCTGATCAGTATCTCGCAGTCATCGTTGGATTGATGTTTCTTTTCGGCATTGGGCTGATTGTCCAGTCCGCACGTCAGCGCTCGCAATTGCGCCGGCGTTGGAGCCAGTTGCCTCAAAGGGAAAAGGCGCACTTGACTAAGGCGCCTGCAAACGGATCGATGTGACCATGCCACAACCTCAAGCCCTCGACAAGATCCTCGAGTCCACGATCGTTCGGAGTTGGTCCGAACTGTCAGAATCTCGGGAATGTAATTCTATGCAGGTAAATTACGAGTTCAGCCTCAAAGGCGACATCGATTCCTTGGCGCTGTGGCTCTCCAGCGCCCGCGGCCACTGGCACCTGGTCTGTCAATACGGGATTCATACCGACAATTCCGTTCGATTTCAAACGGGATACAGGAGCGCCGATCTGGCCCGCAATCTCGATTTCATCATGAAGCACCAGGACAACTTCTTGCCTCTCCACAACTATGGACGAGCCGGTCTGCTGCAAATCCAAAAGCCCACACCAGAAGAATTAGACACGGCCCGGAAGTCTTCTGAGGTATATCTCACGATCACAGAATCGCCAGTCGGGCGCCAAGCCTAAACGAGGGACATCGCATCTGCAGGGGCACTGTCGAAAGTAGATGGGATCAGAAGGCCGGTCCCCGGAATTCGCGAGTGCGACTACAGCAACGGCAAAAAAATCGGCCCGGAAGATTCGGCGATCTTCCGGGCCGGTTTGCTTGACTGCGGCTTAGCGTCCGGCCGCAGCAGCCGCAACGAACTGTTGAGGCTGAAATTGAGAATGAGCGACGTAGACCTTGTAGCACTGATAGACAGCGAACAGAGCCGCCATCAGCGTTGCCAAGGCCAGCCACCCGGCGGTGTTTCCGAACGCTGACATGATCGCCGCCATTCCGGCTCCAATCACGTAGTTCGGGAACGACCAGAGGAATACGGTTCGCCACAACGACACCGGGTTGCTGTGTTCGGTGAGGGCGATGATCCCCGCCACCGGCATCGTATTCGCCAGGAAGTAAACCGCAGCCGAGGCGACCAGCATCAGCATACGGCCCGCGGGGCTCTGATCTGACTTCACATAGTGAAACGTCCAGTAAGCCAGCCCCGACGCATTCACCAACATGCAGGCGTTAAAGAGGAACTGTACCGGCTGTGGCCGCTTGGCGCCAGACGCGTACGATTGCGAGATGGCCGCCGCCGCAGCAACAATCAAACTTCCCAGCAACGACAACCGCAGAATCGCCAGCAGAACGATCGGTACATTTCCCGACATGTTGCCCAGCACGCCGGGCAACTTCACTTTGAAACGGGAGGCGACTGCGCCCGCCGCCAATAGTAAGAACATTTGTGGTGTGGCCAGGTCCTGCATCTGGTGGGCGCCGATTCCGAACGCTACCAGGCTGCCGCAGGATACTGCCCCGATCATCAGCTTCGCTTGAATTGAGAGGTTCTTAGTCATGATGGTCTCCGGTGACTATCCAGCCTTCCTGGATTAGTCTTCTCCGTCCTCCCCATCGCTCAGCGCCATCATGCCGCCGCCGGTTAATGACATATTGTTGCCCCAAACCACGCTGAAGCCATCCACTGTTGAATTGCCCCATACAACGCTGCTACCCCAGACGACCGAGTTACCCCAGACGACGGAGTTACCCCAGACCACCGAATTGCCCCAAACCACCGAATTACCCCAGACCACCGAATTGCCCCAAACCACCGAGTTGGTGTTCACGAGGTAAACGTTGCCGCTGTTCGCATCGTATTTGGCACTGGGTGAAAGCGCGACGCCCGTCGACCGGTCGGTATTACTGAGTGCGTCATTCACGTCCAGGTAGCCGGCGCCGTAGGTGAAAATGTCGTACTGATCGTTGTAGGTGTTTCCGAACTCGTCGACTGCGGAACTGTAGAGGCCGAATCCTTTCCACGCCGTTTTCATCAGACGAGCCTTGACTTGGTCAGGCGTCAGGGTAGGGTCCTGCTGTAACATCAGGGCGACGGTGCCGCTAACCAGTGGCGTCGCCATGCTGGTTCCACTTAGCCGGTAGTAAGCCGAACTGCCGTTGCTGCTCTTGACCTCATAGAGCGGGTAATTCTTGTCCAGGGTGCTTCCGGCCGCTCGCAGCGAGACCATCCGGTTTCCCGGCGCAACCAGATCTGGCTTGACTACATGGTCAAGCAAGGTCGGTCCCTTGGAACTGTAGCTGGAGATGAGATCGTCGCTGCGATCGTCGGTACCGCGGGTGCGAGTCGCGCCCACCGTGATCACAACCGGATCATTTCCGGGAGCGCCGATGGTGGCAAATCCATGCGTGTGCATGGAATTGTCGCGTCCCCAGTTGCCGGCGGCGGTAACCACCACGATTCCCGCCCTCCAGGCCGACTCAACCGCCTGGCAGAGTGGATCGAGCGTGTAGCTTTCAAAAACGCGCCGTCCCAGTGAAAGATTGATGACTCGAATGTTGTAGCTGCTCTTTAGTGCGATTGCGCGCTGAATGGCCGCAATCACCTGGCTGTCGGTGCCGCCGCCACTACTATTCAGTACACGCAGGTTGATCAGGTTGACTCCGGGGGCCATTCCCGCATATTGGCGCCCGTATCCCTTGCCCAGGCTGGAACTGGAACCATTGCCGCCGATCAGTCCGGCAACGTGGGTTCCATGCCCGTAAGCGTCGGCGGTCGTGATGTCGGCAGCAACGAAACTTTCGCTGTACACGACACGGGATGCTCCGCTGGCTTTGTGAAGATCCGGATGATCGGTGATGCCGCTATCGATCACCGCTACGCCAACGCTGGTTCCGTCCATAGCAAACTGTGCTGCCGCCAGATCGCTCTCGACGGCGTCGGAGTAGCTTTCATCCGAGGTGAGCTTCACCGAGCGGTCCGGAGTGATATAGCTGACTCGCGGATTGCTCGCCAGTTCTTCAATCATGTTCGCTGGCAAGCGCATGGTGACCGCCCGTATGGTCGAGAACTGTCTTTGCAGGACGCGGCCGTTGCCTCGCATTCCAGCTATCGTTTCCGAGTCCGGCGCACTCTTGAACTGCACAATCACCGTCACCAGCCCGCGCGGATTGGCCGCGCCCAGTCTTCGCAGGTCGGAAGACATCTTCTTCATACCCGCAACGGATTGATCGCTGTCTCTATACTGCTGTGGCCCCGCCGCAACCGCAGGCACAGCCATGCTCAGAAGCAACAGCAGGAGGCAAAGGCGACCTCCCCATGCTGCGCTCTGAGTTTCAGATTTCCACCAATATGGCACTTCTCTCATGGGGTCCTGAACTGCTTCTTGGTTGGTCATAATTTGTTGCTTTCAAGTGCAACCGAATTTGACAGGATTCCTCACATTTTCCAGAGCACCCCGGCCACCACTCACAGAATCTGTAAGTTGTTGTTTTGTATGGGGAAGAATTTGAGTGCCAAGGATGGAGGCGGACAATCTGTCCGACCTGACTGCAGGCGCCGCATGGCAATTGAGGGCTTAACTTTTGAGTTTTGGACAGCTTTGCTTGCAAGTTGGCCGCGACGGACAGAGTGTCCGCTTTCTCTCAGAGGATTGCGAAAATTTAGCGCAGCCAGTCCTCCAACTCCACTCCTCGATCCGTCTTCTCGTCGCGGTACTTCACGATTACCGGTGTATAGAGCGATAGGTCCCACTCCACGCCCTTACCCCGGGTGACAGCGCGTGATCCTGGCACTACGACCGCGTTCTCCGGAACCTCGAGTGGCTTGTCGTCCAGCGCGCGATATACTTCGCCGCGCACCAGATCATAGAGCGGCGTCGAGCGCGTCAGAATCGTCCCCGCACCGAGCACCGCCCGCGCCCGCACCAGCGTTCCTTCATAAACCCCGCAGTTGCCGCCCACCAGCACATCGTCTTCAATGATTACGGGAGCCGCATTGATCGGTTCCAAAACTCCGCCGATCTGCGCCGCTGCGCTCAGATGGACGCGCTTTCCCACTTGCGCGCACGACCCCACTAGGGCATGCGAGTCCACCATTGTGCCTTCGTCCACGTACGCCCCCACGTTGATGAACATCGGCGGCATGCAAATCACCGACGGTGCGACGTAGGCGCCCTCCCGCACGGAGGATCCGCCGGGCACCACCCGCAACCGCTGATCGACTGTGAATCGCCTGGCGGGGAAGGTGTCCTTATCCACGAACGACAGGGCTCCAGCGTCCATCTGTTTGAGTACGCCGATGCGAAACCCGAGCAGGATACCCTGCTTGACCCATGCGTTCGTGATCCAGTCGCCGCCTACTTTTTCGGCCGCGCGGATCTTGCCCTGGGTGAGTTCGTCGCGGAACGAGAGAAAAGTTTGACGCGCTTCGGGGCTGTTCTCGATTTCGCCGAGCTGGGCGAGCCGTTCGATCGCAGGTTGCAGGGGATGCATGGAAGGAGATTGAAGATGGTTGTATGCCGATTGTCAACCGCCGAGGCCGCGCGGTTTCGTTCGAAGGCAACTTGGGGATGTTGACCTCTTCCCGAACGAAGTAGGGATCTCGCAGGAATGTTGACCTCTTCCCGAACGAAGTAGGGATCTCGCAGGAATGTTGAAGTCTTCCCGAACGAAGTGACGGATCTCGCTAGGGATGTTGACGTCTTCCCGAACGAAGTGAGGGATCTCGCGTGCACAAGATCTGTCCATCCCGCACGCGGGGTTCCTTGTCCCCTCGAAATTATTCATGAGGGAGATGGCCAATCAGATGCACTTGCACTCGGACCGGATCAGCACCCCCGCCATGTTGTGGGATATCTCGCGTGCTTCGGCCAGGGTCGTGTATGGGCCATGCCACTTGGCATGGTTCGCATCATGGCCGGAGGGGCGTCCCTTGCCGTGATTGCATTGCCCGCAATTGGAGCGGTGCAGGACGATTTTGTGCGGCCCTGCCAACCAGTTCTCATAGATGTAGAAGTCCACCGCATCGGAACCTGGCGCAGGGGCGGGCTTGGTGATCACTCCGGCCTCGGTGGCGATCTTCTGCAGCTTCGACCGCATGTCGCGGCGCATGGGCAGCAAGGGCAACCGGTACACCTCTTCGATCTTCCCCATCATCGCCAGCACGGCCTTGACCGGCAGCGGATTGGATTCGATGAAGTTGGCCTGCATCAAACCCAAATACCTGCGGTGAATCCGCCGTGCCTCATCCCAATTGTTGCTGAGAGCCGCGCGCGTCATCTCCGCCATCTCGTGCGGAATTTCGTTCGACGCCACGGAAATGACTCCGACTCCGCCCAGCGCGATCACGGGCAGAGTAATGGCATCATCTCCCGAAAAAACCAGGAAGTGCGGTGGCACCGCATTACAGACTTCCGCAATTTGCGTCATATTGCCGCTGGCTTCTTTCACGCCCGCGATATTCGGTACTTCGGCCAGTCGCGCCAGTGTAGCCGGTTCGATATTGGCTCCCGTGCGCCCGGGCACGTTGTATAGAATCAGCGGCTTGTCCACCGCTTCGGCGATGGCGTGGAAGTGCCGGTATTGCCCTTCCTGCGTGGGCTTGTTGTAGTAAGGAGAGGCGGTCAGTATCGCATCCACTCCTGGAATGGCTGCAGTCTCCTTCGCTTTTTCGACCGCATCGCGGGTTGAATTCGAGGTCGCACCCGCGAGGATGGGAACGCGTCCTGCGGCCACCTCGACTGTGATCTCGATCACTCGCCGCCATTCGTCGTGGGACAACGTGGGCGTCTCGCCGGTGGTGCCGCATGGCACCAGAAAGTCGATGCCAGACTCCACTTGCCAGGCAACAAGGTTGCGCAGGGCGGCTTCATCAACCGATCCGTCCTGGTGAAAAGGAGTAACCAGCGCCGTGCCACATCCGCGAAGTGGGTGCATAGGGTAAAGATAACGCAAAAGGCTGGGTTACTTACAAGAAACCGTCATAACTCACGCCAGACGTCTTTGAAGTCGAACAGCCCTTTCTGGCCCGCGATCCACTCCGCGGCACGCACCGCTCCTTCGGCGAATCCGCGCCGCGATTTGCTGTCATGACAAAGATAAATCCGGTCGCTCGGCGATTCCAGAATGATCTCGTGCATGCCCACGACCTCTCCTTCGCGAAACGAGGTGATCTCAAGCTCCTTGCCGGACGCGCCCTGCAAAATTTTCTGTATGGCGGAAGCCGTTCCCGAGGGCGCATCTTTCTTCTGCGCGTGATGCCGTTCAAAGATCTGGCCATGGTAGTCGTACTGCATGGCAGCCGCGGAGGTCCGCGCAATGTCGAAGAACAGGTTTACGCCGATCGAAAAATTGGCGCCATAAACCAGCCCAGTGCCGGCTTGCTCGATGACCTGTTTCACCTTCGGCAACTCGCCATACCATCCCGTGGTGCCGACCACCATGTTCTTGCCCGCGCGGGCGCATGCCAAGATGTTGCCGAGAACCGCTTGGGGCGTTGTGAAATCAATCACCACGCCCGTAGCCTTCAACTTCTCTGGGGAAAGTCCCGCACCCTCGCGGTTGGAGCTCGAGTTCAACACCTCGACATGGTGCCTCCTCTCCCGCGCTACTTCGGCCACAAGGGACCCGGTCTTTCCGCAGCCAAGAACTACCATGTTCATAATCAAACCTGCCTAGGCGAACACCTCAGGATCGAGTTCGGAGAAGAATGCCTTGTGCAGCCGGCGAATAATTTCCGGCACCGCCTCTTCTTCGACCACGAAAGTCAGATTGATCTCCGAAGCGCCCTGCGAAATCATCCGGATTTTTACATCCGAGAGTTCACCAAACACCTTCGCCGCAATGCCCGGAATCTCCCGCAGGTTCTCGCCCACAAGGCAAACGATGGCTTTTCTTCCTTCATATTTTACGTCTGCCAGCTTTGCCAGATCGGCCGCGAGTGCCGGGATCGATTCATTGGAGTCCACCGTCAATGACACGCTGACCTCAGACGTCGAAACCACATCTACCGGAACGCGATGCCGGTCAAAGGCTTCAAAGATTGCCTTCAGAAATCCGTGCGCCAGCAGCATCCTGGGAGCCGCCACATCCACGATGGTGATTCGTTTCTTGGCCGCGATTGCCTTGAAATAGTTTGCGCAATGTGGCGCCCGCGTCGTGATGCGGGTTCCCTCGCAGTCCGGGTTCCGCGAATTCAAAATGTAGACCGGAATATTCTGCTGGATGGCCGGCAGCACCGTTGCCGGATGCAGCACCTTGGCGCCAAAGTACGCCAACTCAGCAGCCTCATCGAAGCTGATGACCTTGATCCGCTTGGCGTCGGGACAAATATTAGGATCGGTGGTCATCATGCCATCCACGTCGGTCCATATCTCGATACGCTGGGCCGCCAGGGCCGCCCCAACGATGGCAGCTGAAAAGTCCGAGCCGCCGCGGCCGATGGTGGTGGTAATCTCCGCCTTGGTAGCTCCGATAAATCCTCCCATGACCGGCACCCGGCCGTGCTCCAGGAGTGGGCCGATCCTGGTCCGTACCCGCTCGTTGGTCTCGCTGAACAGCGGGGCAGCCCGGGTATGGGTTGCATCGGTCACAATGCACTCCCGTGAATCCACCATGCTCGCGTTCAGTCCGCGAGCAGAAAACGCCGAGGTCACAATTTTGCTGGAAAGCAACTCTCCATACGCTGCGACGTGGTCCGAGGTGCGAGGCGTCAACTCGCCGACCGCGGCAATCCCTCGCAAAAGTTCATCCAGGCTGTCGAAATCGGATTCCAGTTTGCTGTGAAATTCGGTGAACACTCCGGTCCCCAGAAGCTCGCCGGCAGTGTTGTAGTGCCGTTCCCGCAGTTGCCGGGAGAGCTTCAAGGCAGTATCCCGGTCCCCGGATCCCGCCGCGCGCGACATGGTCAGCAGTTGGTCGGTGACCTTGGCCATCGCGCTTACCACGACGACGGGTTGCTGTGGCAAACGCCGTTTGACGATGCTGAAGACGCGCTCGATCGCCTTTGCGTCCTCGACCGAGGTCCCGCCGAACTTCATCACGATCATCGCGCGCCCATCCTCGAGAACCGGGTCATCCGAGGTAGCCTTGCGCCTTCAGCAGTTCGGCATTGAGCAGGGCCGCACCGGCCGCGCCGCGAATCGTATTATGGGAGAGCACCGTGAATTTCCAGTCGAGCACGCCGCATGGCCGCAGGCGTCCCACCGCCGTCGTCATTCCTGAACCAAGGTCTGCATCAAACCGTGGCTGTGGGCGGTCGTCTGGTGTCAGGTACTGCACAGGACGCTCGGGAGCGCTGGGCAACTTGAGCTTCTGCGGCACGCTGCTGAACTGGTTCCACGCCGCAATGAGTTCCTCCGCTTTGGCCCGGTTCTTCAGTTTGACCGACACCGATTCGGTGTGCCCGTCCTCCACCGCCACCCGGTTGCATTGGGCGCTCATGCCAAACGACGCTGGAACTACGCTGCTGCCATTCAGCCTTCCCAGCAGCTTGCGCGTCTCCTCCTCCATCTTCTCCTCTTCTTTGGCGATGTAAGGAATCACGTTTCCCAGGATGTCCAGCGATGCCACTCCGGGATACCCCGCTCCGCTGACCGCTTGCATGGTGACAGCCATCACCGATTCCACCCCAAACCGCTGTTCCAATGGTGCGAGTGCCATGACCAGGCCGATCGCCGAACAGTTGGGATTGGTGACTACGAACCCACCCGACCGGCGGCGCCAGGTTTGGCATTCGATCAGCTTGACATGGTCGGGATTGACCTCGGGAATGACGAGAGGAACGTCGCTTTTCATGCGCAAGGCGCTGGAGTTCGTGACCACGGCGCAACCTGCTTCGGCAAAGCGGGGCTCAAGTTCCGCGGCAATTGCAGCGTCCAGCGCGGCGAACACGATCTTGGGTGCACCAGAAGGATTCGCCGGCATCACTGGCATGCTCGCGACTGACGCCGGAATCGGCGTCTTCAACTTCCAACGGGCCGCTTCTCCGTACGTCTTGCCTTCCGAGCGGTCCGAGGCCGCCAGCCAGCCTACTTCGAACCAGGGATGGTGCTCGAGCATCTGGACAAAGCGTTGTCCCACGATGCCGGTCGCCCCCAGGATGCCGACAGGAATCTTCTTTTCCATGAGCAAGACTGAATTTTATATCAGCAAGTCCGAGCCGTTGTTTGCAAGGAGCGAACATGCCAGAACTACGCCAGAACTTCCTCACGAAAGAGTGGGTCATCATCGCTACCGAACGCGCGAAGCGCCCCGAGGATCTCGTTATTCACCGCCCAGCCAAGCAGGTCGAGTCATTCGTCAAGACCTGCCCCTTCTGTCCCGGCAATGAAGACCAGACTCCACCCGAGGTGCTTCGTTCTCCCGCAGGCAGCGGCGCCTGGCAAGTTCGTGTTGTGCCCAATCGCTTCGCCGCTTTGAACAAAGACGCGGAGCCGACGCGCACCATCCATCGCTCGCGGCGAACCATCAACGGATTCGGGGTTCACGATGTCATCGTGGAAACGCCGGATCACTCTCAATTCATGGCCCTCATGACCGATGCCCGGGTGGCTGACATTCTTCGCATTTACAAAACCCTGCACACTGAACTGGCGCATGATCCCCGCATTGCCCACGTAACCATGTTCAAAAACCATGGGCGGGACGCCGGCACCAGCCTTGAGCATCCTCACTCCCAACTCATCGCCACACCCGTCATCTCCCACCAGATCCGCGAGCGCATTCACCAGGCGCTGTCGCATTACGACGAATATGGAGAGTGCATGTTCTGTCAGATGGTCGGGGAGGAACTGGAAGAGAAGGTCCGGGTGGTGATGACTACGGAGCACTTTGTGGCCCTGGAGTTGTTTGCCTCGGCGACGCCGTTCTGCACCCACATCTATCCCCGGCGTCACATGGCAAGTTTTGGCGACATCAGTGCCGCGGAAGTCGCCGATCTCGCGAGAACCTTGAGGACCGTCCTTGCCAAAATGTATTACGGCCTGGATAACCCGGATTTCAACTACACGATTCGCAGCGCCCCCGCCGAGTGCGTTGGGGTCAAGTATTTCCACTGGTATGTCAGCATCATTCCACGGCTGACCCGGGTGGCGGGATTCGAACTGGGCTCCGGGATGTTCATCAACAGTGTGCTTCCCGAAGCGGCTGCGGAATTCCTGCGTTCGGTGAAGCTGGAAAGTGCGGCTGCAGCGGGTGTTTGATCACTTACGCGGTGCGATTTCGGTGCCGAAAGAATATTCGTTAAGCGGTCCGAAGCGGCGCTTCTCAGCGTAAAGCCGCCAGCGCCGGAACACGATTCTCAGGCTCGCCATCACTGGAATGGATAGATAGACGCCGAGCACGCCGGCAATCTCTCCTCCGGCAAGCACGCCGAAAATCGCAGCCAGGGGATGAAGCTCCATGCTTCTTCCCATGATTCGCGGGGAGACGACGTAGTCCTGAATCATGCGCCAAGCTGCCAGGAACAGCAGCAAGGCCGCCCAGTGCGGATAGCTCATCAGCAGCGCCACTCCCATGATCAGAACTGCCGCCACCAATGGGCCGACCACGGGAATGAATTCCATGATGCCGCCTGCAGTCCCCAGGACCAGGGCATACGGAACCCGCATGATTTCCAGGAAAGCCGTGTAGGCCAACAGCGAGAGAGCAGCGAGGGTCAACTGGGCGCGAATGAAGTGCGCCAGCATCTGGTTCAGATCGCCAAATACTCCCTCCATAAACTCGCGCTGCGGACGCGTGTTCACAAACGACAGCAGCGTCTCACTGAAGGCCCTGCCATCTTTCAGGAAGAATGCAGCCAGGATCGGGACCACGATCAGCAGCCAGCTCTGCTGAGCGACCTCCGCTACCTTGATGCCCGCCCTTTGCGCGACTTGCGCGATGTCGTCCTTGTGAGTGCGCAGGAACTCTGCCAGCTGGCGAGTAGTGCTGCTGCTCCATCCATGCTGCTCACCAATCTGGCGCGCGATTTCTCCGGAGGTGACTTTGTCCAGCAGTTCAGGCACCGACTGGCTGAGCTTCTGTGCCTGGTGCGCGATATGAGGCCCGACAAAGAAGAAGAACGTCGTTAGCAGAATCACCAGCAGGACGTACATAGCCGCGATCGCCCTTCCCCTGCCATGCACGACTTTTTCCAACCGGGAAACTGCGGGATCCACAAGGTAGGCAAACAATACCGCGAAGAGAAACGCGATTAACGTGCGATGCGCAGCATAGAGAAATCCCAAAGCAATCGCGAATACCAGCGCGGTAAGCAGCACGCGGGCGGTGCGGTTGTCGAACAGCGTCATCGCAGTCGGATCCTCTCTGCCTCATGCTCTCGCGTTTTTGCCTGCGGGAGCCAATGCCGGAAGTCCGTTCAGTCTCGCAGCACTTCCGTGTTATTGCTGGCCACTAGGATGCGCACGAGCTTAAACATGTTCTGATCGTCGAGCCACATCGCCCATTCGCCCGAATCGTCCTTGAGATTGACCCGCAACAGGTCGCGGTCCGTGCTGCCGATTTTCACCTTTTCTTTGCCGACAAGTTGCAGGCTGACGCGCATGGACGAACGTTCCTGGGGAACAATCACTCCAAACTCGGCAGGGGTCAGCGGGCATTGCGTCCGGCCGCTGTCCTGCTTGCAGGTGGACCCCAGGTAACGCCATGCCAGCAGCTCGCGCTGCACGAAGAAGTTGTTGTCGAGAACCATAGTCGAAAGCGGCATCAGAAAAGGGTGCTCGGCTACCTTCTCGCCCGGCGTTGTCGTGATGCGCTCCAGCAGGAATTGATCGTTGGGGGCGACCACCAGCTGCGCCTTCGATGCCCCGTCGTGCCATTCGTAGTGAATCAGGTCTCCGCCCGCCGACATCTGCAGTTGCGAGTTCTGTCCGGGAGAGTCGCTGCCTTCCTGCTTCACCTGGGAATCCACTGTGCTGGTCCCCCCGGTCCCCTGCTTGATGGTAAAGGTCTCGGTTGCGACCCGGTGCCCATTGACGAATACTCCGAAGGAGCCGGAATCAATTCCTTGCCCGGCGTCCTTGGCCGCGGTTTCAACCGGCCCCATGCACGCGCACAACGCTCCCAGCAACAGCAGCCTTTTCCACTTCACGCAGACTCCTTGGCCCTCAGAATGATCGTGATTGCAGCTTGCTTGCGATCTCCCGGCTCACGGCTTCGACATCTTTTCCGCTGGTCTCGATCCGCAGCGTGGCGCGCAGGTAGTGCGGACGGCGCGCCTCGTACAAACTCCGAAACTGCTCCGGGTCCCGGCGCAATGGCCGAACTACCGGTTGCTGGTCACAGCGTTTCAGTAGATCATCAACGGTGGCGTCCAAAAAGATAACCATGGAGCCTGACTCTTTGATCAGTGCTGCGATTTCGGGCTGTACATAGGCCCCGCCACCGAGCGCGATTATGCAGTTTCGGGCCCGGGCCAGCAATTCACCCAACGCCTGCGATTCGGCACGGCGAAACGCCGCTTCACCGGACTCGCGAAAGATTTCTTCAATGCTGCGTTGCTCCCGGGCTACCACCTGATCGTCCAAGTCTTCGAAGTCCCATCCCAGGAAGCGGCTGAGCATTCGCCCAACGCTGGTCTTGCCTGCGCCCATAAACCCCACCAGAAACACCAGTCGTGAGGCAGACCCGTCTTCCGGATGCTTCCCGCATTCGGGCTCACCACCTGGCCTCATTGCACTGGGCGCGTTTCCGATCAGATTTTCAGCGTTTCTTGAGGTGGATTTTACCACTCATGGAGAACAACTTAACCGAGGAGGCAGCCTTGTTCATGGTGCCTGCGAAGGCACTCCCTGCCTTTACGACGAATGAAGTGTGCTTGGGTTCGAGGGTGAAATCGTTTTCAACTTTGCCTTTTTCCGACCGCGCGCTCACGTCGAACGAGGCATACGAGGGCGCGGTGGCCTCGATGTCGCCGGTGTGGCTACTCAGGATGTAAACCCCGGCATAACCAAAATCGCCATCGTAGCGAATTTTGCCGCTCGCAGAATTCACTTCCACAAGCTTTCCATTCACCGCGGTCATTACGACATTTCCGCTGATCGAGGTCACTTCCACATGCCCGTTGACGATGTTGGCCAGCGTAATCGGTCCGTCCAGGGTTTTTACATGCACGTGGGCATTTGCGATGTCACGCAGGCTCACGTTGGCGGCGGCGCCTTCGACGCTCAGGTCACCTTGCAGTTTCTCCGCAGTCAGGGAGCCAGTGGTGGTGTGCAGCGTGACCGCAGTGTCAATGGGCACCTGCACGTCGTACTCCACCTGCCCGCTCTGCATATCGGCGCCCGGCAACAGGTGAGATACCAGGTCAATGCGGTCGCCGCTTTGGGAACGGTCTACTTCGACCTTATCCGACTTCAGGATCGCGATCACAAAAATCTGGCCGCCCTGGGCGGACTTCACCGAAATCGGTCCGTACACATTGGTGATGGAAACGCTTGCCTTACCCGAAACCGGAAAACGGAATTCTTTTCGAGTTTCGGCCACGGCAACACTCGCCGTTACCAGAAGAACCACAAGGGCCAGATTTGTTTCGTATCGCCTGCGCATGTGACTTCTCCCCGCGACCCGCTCGCCCGTTCCTGCCAAACTTCTTAGGGCAGGGAATGATCTCCTGCCAACTGATACAGCATAGATCTCTGTTCCACAGCATTGATCAACGACTGCTGAGCTTCTTCATCGTTGGGATTGGCGCGCAACGATTGCTGTGCATCTCGAATATATGAGTTCACGCTATGCAGGTCGTTTTCGTAGCGTTGCCGCAGGCTTGGCGCTCGCGCGGCCACATCGTCCAGCATCTGCCGGTCCAGATCCGGATTCTCCAGGTCTGCCTTGGGAACGAAATCGTCCGGCAGCACGACCACCGGCTTGCTTACGGCAATATGCTTGGGCTCAGCCGAGTCCCGATGCAGGCGGAACCCTATTCCTACGATCAACCCAGCGGCGACCGGCAACAGCCACGCAGTCTGCCACCGCCAACGCGGAAATTGCCTCACCAGAGAGCCCTTCCCGGCGGCCTTGCGTATCAGTCCCTCTTCCCGTAGCGCGATTTCAAGCGAGTTCCATACTCGAGGGCTGGGCTCCTCGGAGCCCTGGAGTTCGCGAGCTTCGCGCGCGATAACCTCGCCATCGGCCTCGTACTCATGCAGCACGGAAGCGATCGAGGTCCATACCCGGGGGCTGGGTTCATCGGATTCGCGCAGCAGTGACGCCTGCTGCGCGATCAACTGCAAATCTTCCTGCTCTTGCTGCAATTCCGTCTGGATAAAATCCCAAACTCGAATGCTCGGCTCTTCCGAACCTTGCAAGGCACGGGATTCTTTAACGATCAGTTTTAAATCGGAAACGACACCGGCGCAGGCGGGACAGGATTGCAGATGCTTCTCCTGCTCGGCGCTCCAGTCCTTGTCTACGATCTCTGGCAGACCTTGCTGTAACTCTGCACAGGTCATACTTCCTCTCTCCCCGATACCGCTGTTCTCGCTTCTCACGGCTTGGTGGCTTTTTCAGCTCTGCTCGTTTTGAGAAGCTCGCGAAGTTTCATTCGCGCCTTGTGCAACTGCGATTTGCTGTTACCGATCGAGCACCCGACCATATCGGCTATCTCATTATGCTCGTAACCTTCTACATCGTGCAGCACGAAAATGGTGCGATAGCCCGGCGGCAGAGCCTGAATTGCACGGTCCAGGTTCAGCCGGTCAATTGAGCCGGCTAATGACGAATCGGGCGCGCCTAGTTCTTTCTTTGGCGTCTCCTCCTCAGTTTCGATCGGGTCCTCGATCGGTACCAGGCTGAGACCTTTCTTGCGTAGCCGCATCAGCACCACGTTGACTGACATCCGATGCAGCCAGGTCGAGAATGCGGATTCTCCCCGGAACGTGGCAATTTTGCGGAACAGCTGTAAGAAAGCTTCCTGAGTCAGGTCTTCGGCTTCTGCGGTGTTGGCGGTCATTCGCAAACATAGCGAATAAACCCGTCGTTTGTGCAGGTTGTACAGAGTCTCGAAAGCTTCCGCATCGCCCTGCTTGGCCCGCTCGATCGCTTCGGCTTCGGTAAGCCCGCCTCTGGATTTTCGTGCGTCCGTCAAATTGCCTTTTCCGGCCGCACTTGATGGGATGCGGCGTAAATGTCTTTTCGTTGTACTGGTTGCAGCCGTTCCGCCCTAAACCCAAACTTAGGTCCGAGTTATTTATATATTGCCACAAGCGCGGTTCCGGGCCGAATATCGGCCCCGAGGCAGAATCCCAGTCCCAGCTCGTCGATGATTGTAAATGCCTCGTAAAATCATCAACTTAGGATACTACGCCGCAGACGACGCGGTGGTAATCGTCTCCAACCCATGTCCGTGAGGTCCCGTCTCTCGCAGCCGCAGCAAGATCGCGAAGGTCAGGCCCACGAATCCCAAAACCGAAAATATCCACATCCCCAAGGCATAGCCGCCTGGGTTTACAGGGCCCGCCCCTCCAAAGTCGTTGGCCCACCCGACCAGCAGGTTCAGGATGAAGAAGCCGATCTGCTGGATCAGCGTCATCAGCGCGTAGGCCGTCCCCAGGCGCGATTGGTCCACGATATAGGCAACCGAGGGCCACATCACCGCCGGGATCAGCGAGAACGCAATTCCCATCAGCGAAGTCGAAATCAGGGGATAGACCGGCAAATTCCAGATCCCATGAAACGGCACATGCAGAGCAATGGTCTGGCCGTATGGCGAATACGCCAGCATCAGGTACACCGGCATCAACAGAATCGATCCCAGGACCATGAACAGGGCCCGCTTGCCCACGCGGTCTACCAGCAATCCAAACAACGGCGTCGCAATCATGGCGGCGAAAGGAAGAAGGCTGTTCAAAAATCCCGCCGTACTCAGCGCGGTCGCTTTCACTGCCTCCGTCGCTCCCGCGCCGCCCAGTGCGTAGGTGAGTTTATTGCTCAGCAGATCGATGGCGAAGGTGCGGAACGGAAAAATTGCCGAATAAAAAGTGAAGCAGAGCCCAACTACAAACCAGTAAGACATATTGAAGCGGAACATCTGGCTGAATTCGAGTTTGTCAACCTCTCCCGCTTTGCCTAATTCGTAGCGGCCTTCCGCATTGCTTTCGAGAAACCAATAGACAACGGCGGTCACTATGCTGAGCACGCCGGCTCCCACCGCAATCAACAACGGACCCTGCCAGCTGGGAGCGCCGCTTTCTCCCTGCGGAAAGAACACTCCACGCGCCCATGTCGGCGAATTATCAGCCGCTACCGATGCCAGTCGCGCAATCAGCAGATTGATGCCGAACGCGAAACTCAGCTCTTTGCCCTTGAACCATTTTGCCAGCGCGGTCGTTACCGCGACGATCATGGACTCCGCGCCCAGGCCCAGCACCGTGCGTCCGGCGATCATGGTTACGGGATTCCCGCGCATGGCTGTGATCAAAGCTCCCGCCAGGCACAGCCCCGCAAAAAATGTCATGGCCTTCTTGGTGCCGATGCGATCAATGACAATTCCGCCGATCAGCAGTGTCGCCACCGCGGCCACGCTGTAGCTCGCGTTCAGCCATCCAAACTGGGTCGCCGAGAAGCCCAGTCGATCAATGAAAATGCGTTCCAGCGGGTTAATGCTGTCGTAGATGTAGTAATTTCCGCCCATCGCGACACTGATAAAGATGAGCACCATCCAGCGATAAAATGCCGACGGGCGCGGGCGCACGGTAAGCGCGGCATTAGCCATTCAGTTTTCCTTCTGAAACAGATTCGGCGAAGCTGAAAGATAGCACACGAGCGCAGCCAGGAACCGCTACTCATCCGTCTCACCTGGAGACAAGATCTTGCGGTGGCGGCGATGAACAGGGAAACGCCACCCAAGGAGCCCAATCTGAGTGCCACCGCCGTCCCTCGCTCCTGCCCGCCAAGTTACTGGACTGTCTAAGTCCCGAATCTACAGTGTTTCCCAACCGAATCTCGAACCCAACCCTCACTCCGAGTGTCGCATCCAAAGTCACTATTAGCGCAACTGTTTACCCTCACCACGTCTAGTCGCCGCGATTTTCGCGGTGGAAGCGCATTGCTGAAAGTCGAACCAGAGGAGAAGGTTAACAAATGAAACGCTTTGCTTTACTTGCTGTCCTGGGATTCTGTATGACGGTGCCTTCCATGGTGATGGCCCAGAATACCTACGATCACGGAGAAGTCGGCGTTTTTGCTGACTATTTCCGCTTGAGTCAGACCGATCCAGTCCTCAACTTCGTGGGAATCGGTGGCCGCATCGGTTTCAACGTGCACCCGAACGTGGCGTTGGAAGCGGAAATGTCTTATGACTTCAAACGCAATTTCACCAGCACGTTCAACAATGGGTTCAGTACGCAGTTCGTCACCACCCGCGTGCGCCCGTTGACGGCACTGTTTGGACCGAAATTCCAGGCTGGGAGCAGCGGTCCCTTCCGCGCTTTTGTCACCGGTAAACTCGGTTTCGTTAACTTCAGTACCACCAACGAGGGAGCTGCCGCCGGTTTCGTAGGCTCGTTTGGATCCATCACCGACGGTAACACTCGCTTCGCCCTTTACCCGGGCGGCGGTGTGGAGGGCTTCTGGGGTCCCATCGGATTGCGACTGGAAGTCGGCGACGAAATCTACTTCGATAACGGCGCACAGAATAATCTGAAGGTCACCTTCGGTCCACATTTCCGGTTTTAACTTGCGCTTTGCAGGGACGGCAGCCGAGCGGCTGCCGTTTCCTTTTTAAGCAGGACTGTGGATAGCTCTTGCGGCATGCCATCGCTCGAGTCGGCAAGACTCCTGCCAAGCCGGTTGCCGGCTCCTGCCACCGGCTTTCGCAATCACCCCTCAAGCCCCGGACGTGATACATTGTTTTCGCTGTCGCCACCCTGGCGCTCACCAGCACCCGTAAATCCAGGAGGTACAAATGGCTCTCGCCTACGATCTCGTCAAGAACCGCCCTATTTATTCGATGGAATCGGATCGCACCGTACTCGAAGCGGCGCGCTTCATGACCGAACGCAATATTGGCGCATTGCCGGTCATGAAGAACGGACAACTGGCGGGAATCTTTTCCGAGCGCGACATCATGACTCGGGTTGTCGGCGCCGGGCGCGCTCCTGGAACCACCAGGCTTTCCGAGGTCATGACTCCCAATCCCAAGGCGGTCGATCCGAACGAAAGCGTCGAAGACTGCATGTTTCTGTTGCGGGAATTCGGCTTTCGCCACTTGCTGATCACCGATGGCAAGGAACTGAAAGGCTTGCTTTCGCTTCGCGATATTCTGCTCGCTTATGCCGCGGAGAAGGAAGGCGGCGCGGAGCGCATGGCGGTCTAGAATTTTTCCGGCCGCTTCCGCAGAATCAAGTCGCCTTCGCTGGGAGGCAGAGCAAAGGGAAATTCGAGCACCCGGTCTTGCAACGGGATCCGTAAAAGGAATTCTTCTTTCGGCCGCCAGGAACCGATCCA
Source organism: Terriglobales bacterium (assembly GCA_035652095.1). GTDB lineage: Bacteria > Acidobacteriota > Terriglobia > Terriglobales > Acidobacteriaceae > DASREM01. Next base: position 263,002 of record DASREM010000028.1, read on the forward strand.
CTTATCGCGCGCGTTGAAGAATACCCAGCCGCTGACCTCGCGTTTATCTGGCCCGAGCTTCTCGGTGTTCAGACTTTTTGTCTGGATGAACTCCTGCAACTCAGCCTGTCCCTTCAAGTAATGCTGAAGCTTGGCCTCTTCTTCCTCTTTTTTTTCCGGATGTTTCTTGATCTCGTGCGCTGCCGCGTCCTGCAGAGTCTCGGTGTCGGCCTGCAATCGCGCGGCAACTCCGTTAGGATCAAGGGAAGAATGGAGCACATGGGAATGGCTCAGAAATTCCAGCGTGGCCTGGTCGATGCGCAACGTGACGCTGCTGTTGCCGCGGTACTTTGCCGTTACCATGACCCCGAACAGCGGCATCAGACGCTCGCGCAAGTGCTGCAGTTCCTGCGAATCGACCGCCACAACGACCCCCACATCGTCGGACCAGATGCCATAGCGATAGCGGCCGTCATCATCGCGGCTGAAGGTGCATCCCGGGTTGCCTTCCGCCCAGCGCAGGGTTGGCGGCCCCTGCTTCTTTTTCGCAAATGTCAGAGGTGCTGCCGTCAGCAGCAGGAAAGCCGCGCACACCGACATCGAGACGCAAGTGCCATGTCTTGCCATGAGTTTGCCCTAGCCTAACCAGTCATGCCCCAGTGATCAATTGAAAACTCGAAGTCCGCAAACCGCCGGTAATCGAATTGGCGCATGGCCAGAAGCAGGGGAGACGCAGTTCCACCGCGTCTCCTGGGTGCGACATCTTACTTTACCGTCAACGTGAGAGCCTGGCTATGCGAGAGGCTTCCGCTGGTGCCGGTTACGGTGATGGTATACGTCGTGCCATTGCCTCCTCCCCCACCGCCCCCGCCACCTCCACTTCCGCTGCTGCCACACGCGGCCAGAAGTAGCAAGCCGGAAAGCGCCAGGACTCCCAGAAGGATCGTGAACGCTTTCTTGCGCCATGTCCCGAGCAGGGCCACACCGCAGACCGGCAGCCACGCAACATAGAAGGGCAGCGACTGTCGCAGCCCTGCGCGTGGCGTGCTGGATGTGGTGCTCACTGTGAGTGTGGAAGTGCCGCTGCCATTTACCGAACCCGGATTGAAGGAGCAACTGGGAGGACTGCTCACCGTCGGAGTAATGCTGCTGCAGGACAGCGCCACCGGTCCTGCAAAACCGCCAGTCGCCGCGATGGTGACGGTCGAAGACGCACTACTTCCCGCCGTGATGGAAGCCGGCGAGAGCGCCGTCGCCGATAGTGTGAAGTCCGCGCCTGCCGTAACCGTCAAGGTCACTGTCGTGCTGTGTGCCAGCGCGCCCGAGGTGCCTGTCACGGTAAAGGTGTAACTGCCGGCGGCCACTCCGGTTGTAGAAACGGTCAGGGTTGAAATCCCCGAGCCGGCTACCGAGGTGGGATTAAATGAACAGGTTGGGCCTGTCGGAGTAATGTTGCTGCAGGACAGCGCCACCGTTCCACTGAACCCAAAGAGACCGGTAACAGTCACCGTCGAGGTGGCCGATGTACCCGCTGTGACCGATGCCGGGGAGAGCGCGGTTGCGGACACGCTGAAATCAGGCGTGCCGGCACTCGGCGCGAACTTGGCCACGAACGCGTCGGCCACTCCGCCGCCGAATGCGGTTTGGAAGGCTCCGCTGCTCGCCGGGAAATCTGCGGACGACGTATCGCCGACAACGTAGATATTGTTCGACGCGTCCACCACGATAGCGCCCGAAACTCCCGTGCTGGTGACATCTTCCTGGCCGCTGCCCCCCAGATAGGTTGAAAATGTCATCGTCGAGCCCACGAACTCGCTCACAAAGGCGTCGTTTGCCCCTCCGCCCGTTGCTGCCTGCGTTGGATTGACCGTAGGGAAATCGGTCGAACCGGTCTGGCCTGTGACATAGATGTTGTTGCTGCCATCCAGCGCAATCCCGACTCCAATTTCGCTGTTCGTGCCCCCCAGATAGGTTGAGAACGAAAGGCTGCTCGCGGTCGCATCGAACTTGGTCACAAATGCGTCTTGAGTTCCGCTCAGCGACCCTTGCGAGGCGCTTGCCGTGGGGAAATCCCCCGAGGTTGTTGAACCGGTTACATGCGCGTTCCCCGATCCATCCACTGCAATGGCATATGCATTCTCGTCTCCCGATCCTCCCAGCAAAGTCGAGTACGACAGGGAAGCGTTGCCGGTCTGTGTTGTATCTACTTTGCAGACGAAAGCGTCCGTGCCTCCACCCGCCGTGGTTTGGAATACCCCGGCGGTGGTCGGGAATGCTGTCGCCCCCGAGGGAATGGTGTTGCCGGTGATATAAACCTTCCCGCCTGACAGGGCGATGCCGGTGGCGTTATCCACGCCGCTGCCCCCGAGATAGGTGGAGTAGACCAACGCGGTAGCGGTTGGATTCAATTCGGTAACGAAGGCATCGGCGTTCCCGCCAAAGACCGATTGGAAGGCGTTGAGAGTAGGGAAGTCACTCGAATCGGCCTCTCCCGTCACATAAGTATTGAACGACGAGTCAATGGTGATGCCAACCCCGGCATCGTTGCTGCTGCCTCCCAAATAGGTGGCGTAAGAGATCGCGCCGGAAGAGTTCAGTTTGGCGACAAACGCGTTCAACGGTCCGTTAAGCGTGCTTTGGAACACGCCGGCCGTTACGGGAAAATCCGCGGATCCTGTGCCACCGGTCACGTAGGCGTTTCCCGAGGAATCGATGGCGATTCCGTTGCCACTCTCGTCGCCCGATCCTCCGAAGAGCGTCGAATAAAGTTGCGCCGTGCCGCTCGCATTGAGCTTGAAAACATAGGCGTCGTGGCCTCCGCCGGCAAAGGTCCCGGCGGAATGCGGGAAAGTCGCATCTCCCGCTTCGCCCGTGATGTATGCGTTTCCACTGCTGTCTACCGCAACGCTAGTCGCCTGATCTTCTCCGGTGCCGCCGATATATGTCGCGTAGCTGACCGTAGGATCGATCACCAGTTCCTGGCTCTTGTCGTAAGGCCCCAGCGCAAACCTGACTTTACCGCCCGCCAACACAAACCGGGCATCCACCGCCCGCCGCCCGCTTGCACTCTCTTGGTAGGCCACTGGTCTGTGCAGGCGAACCTCTCCCGCGTCGGAGAAGAGAATCAGGTCGCCGTTCTGGTCGGTTCGCAGCCGCCGGCTTCCTGAAAACTGGAGCGCAATCTGTGAAGCGTCAGCATGAGGTTTGACCACGAAGTCGAATTCCACCTGTCGCTGCGCGCCGTGAAAGGCGAGGTCAACCCCGGGATAAGCGCCTTCGTAGTTCACGCGCCCGAATTGCGGCACGTTCGTCCGCCATTTTGAGGGATCTTTCCCGAGGTAATAATTGCTGACCCCCGCTTGAGGATCGCTAGCCATGATGTTCTTGGTAGTGCCTGCGTCCGCCAGTCCCATACGCAGCGCAACCGAAACAGCGGGCCGGCCGTGGGACCCGGGTTTGCTGAACGACACCACAGCATCCCGCGCAGTAAGGAACAGCACATATCCATTTCCGCGCGCCATGTATTTCACTTCCGGATCGGTCTGTCCAAGGTTGGGCTCGAAGGCGAGCGGCAGCTTTCCGTACTCAGTCAGGACTCGCCGCCTGTTCTCCATTACGTCCCGCGGCGGCGTGGATGGGTGGGTCGCAATCGGAGTGCGGCTGTCATTGTGGTTCGAGTACTTCTGTACTCCTATTACAAGAGCCGCAATCACAGCGACTGCACATGCCAGCTTGGGGGAAAGACACAGCCTGAGACGGGGCTGGTTGGGCGTCATGAAACCTCCTCGGTGTTCGCTCCTGGTTCGCCTGTAGACTTCTCTTCTGACGGAAAATGGCGTGCGCTGCTCTTGGTTCAAGATAGTGTGGGGAGTATGGTCTGGATTCTTGGGGGTTGTCAACGCACAGTGAGGTACCTGGCGGGGTCCTTCCTAAAGCAGAGTTGAGAACTGCAACGCTGCGGCTTGGATCGGTTTCTCTATGTTAAATTGGATGTGCGTGGGCGCGTAGCTCAGTTGGTAGAGCAATGCCCTTTTAAGGCATGGGTCGAAGGTTCGAGTCCTTCCGCGCTCACCACCCTGCTGAAGAAATTCAAATCTCCCTCGTCCGTCCCTCATGGTCTCTCGTTAACTTTCTTCCCCGCGTTTGCCTATCCACCTAAACGGTGTCGTCTTTTCCTCTCCGTTTGCGATATCTCCAGTACAGAGGATTTCGGATTGGCTCAGCCGACGCTCCCTCGTCTCGTGTCCGCCGTTTTTCCTTTATTTCATGATTTGTGAGGAGACTTCGATGAAGAAATTCGCGACGGGATACCGGTACGCCATGATGGCCCTGCTTGTGATCAGCGTCTGTCCGTGGCGCGCCGCTGCGCAAGACCACTCGCACCCGCAACAAAAAGACCAGAGCCAGGCGGGAGCCCTGATCAAGATCGTTCGTGACGCGACCGAGCGCTTTAAGGATGTCTCGGTAGCCGAGTCGGAGGGCTATGCCCTGCAATTCGGATGCGTGAGCGGCCCCGATCAGGGCGCCATGGGCCTTCATTATGTGAACGGCGAACTGGTGAACAAAGGAGTAATCGATGCCACGCGCCCGCAGGTCGTCATATATGAGCCGATGCCGGATGGCCACCTGCGGCTGACGGGCGCCGATTACCTGGTGTTCGCCGACTCCTGGAACGCGAAGCACTCGGCCCCGCCGGAATTGATGGGACAACTGTTCCATCTCTTCGAGGCGCCGAACCGCTTCGGCCTGCCCGCGTTCTACACGTTGCATGTCTGGGCATGGAAGCAGAATCCAAACGGAGCCTTCGTGAACTGGCATCCCAATGTGTCATGCCAGTCCTTCATACAAAACCAATAAGCCGGATGTTCTACGGGGGGGACAGCCCTTTCGCTCATTCGAGGGCGGAAGGGCTGTTTCGCGTGCGGAGCGATCAGAACCCTGCCGATATTCGCGTTGCTTTGGATTCTGTGTGCCGGATCACAGTACAAACATGATTGGAGGCCGTTCCGGCCGGTCGCGACTGACTGCTCAATTCCGCTCCGAAGCTACCGGTTCCGTGATTGTGGCCCCGGGCGAACAGCTCAGAGCAGCCTGATCTGCATTCTCCAGAAATTCGATTCCGTACAAATACAGAGCACGATGGCGGACGATGCCCGTTCGGCGAGCCGACTCGTTGCATCGTGGCCTGACAAATTCCACTTCGATTTGAGATTCCAGTGGCAGGTTCGCAGCCGTAAACAAGCACATGCCGACGTCGCTCAGATTCATGCCGATCGCCTCCACGTGTGTAATTCCGGTAAACACCCGCACATGGGTGTTTACCAATTGGCGTGACCGCCGGCGCCTTTCTGTTTTGAAGCCTCGTTTGAAAAGCATCGCGAAATCCCGAACGACAAGATAACGCGACCCATCAGGGAGAACGAAGATTACCTTCGTACCTGGCGTGTATTGGAATGACTACGGCTGGGAGCAGAGTCTTGCTGAACGCTGTCGGCTGGCGAATCGCTGCCTATGGTGCCAGATGTACCCGCGCGAGCCCCTAGACGATCTGGGTCAGAACCGTCACACAAAGAAATCCCAGCATAAGTCCCAGCGATGGCGACTTGGCTTCAGGCTGCTGACGGCTTTCGGGAATGAGTTGATCCGATGCAATGAAAATCATGGCGCCTGCGGCCATGGCGAGGGCAAAGGGCACGATTGGCCCGATCAGCGCCACCAGCCAGACGCCCAATGCCGCGGCCATCGGCTCACCCAGGCCGGACGCGGTCGCTCCCAGGAATGCCTTCCAGCGCGCCAGCCCTGCGCTGCGCAGTGGCATGGCCACTGCAAGCCCTTCGGGAATGTTCTGGATCGCAATGGATGCCGCAACCAACATGCCGATCTTGGCGCCGCCTCCGGCAAACGCCACTCCGATGGCGAGTCCCTCCGGGATGTGATGCAGCGAGAGCGCAGCGGCCAGAAGCAGGCCAAGGCTTTTTTCGTGCCCGTTCAGGTCGGGTGCAAAGTGCGGCTCCAGGTGCGGTACGGTTCGTTCCAGCACGTACACCAGCAGGACCCCGGTGGACAGTCCCAGCGAAACCTGTAGCAGTCCATCCCGTTGCAGGGCGGGCCACAATAGGCTCATCGAGCCGGTCGCGAGCATGACTCCCGCTGAAAAACCGAGCAGCGTGTCATACACAGCCCTGCTCACCTTCGGTACCAGGCAAATCAGCAAACCCCCAAGCCCGGTTGCCAGTCCTGCCAGCGTACCGGCCAGGAGCGCATTACGCATGACCAACCTCGACCTTCAAGGATTCGCCTGGTCGGCTCCTGATCGCGGTGACCTATGTCACAGAGTCAAGGACGCTTCGACACCGCCCAAACAGGCCGGTTCTTGGTTTGATTTTCGATAGAACAGATCTTTCATTTGTACTGGGCGGCATCACATTACTTTTCTTTAACCGGCGTGACTTCTATCACTCTCATCCTGCGACTCGATCCATCGTTCTTACCTTCCGTCCCATCCTGTTCACGTATCGTCGGGCTGAGCGTCTAAGCGGCAGGACCGCTCACGGCGGTTGAGAAGTCTTATCCATCGCGGCGCTGAAACGCCGTCCAAACACGGAGGCCACATACGCTTCGGCATTTCGTGGTTTGCGCTCTAGCCATTCTTTTCATGCCCGCGCTGTACGCCCAGACGCCGGCAGCACTCTCCATTCCGCCCGATTCGCCGCGTTGGGATTTCCAGGGACAAGCGAATACGGCTGAATATCTGGGTCGCAAATGCGTCCTGCTCGATGGCGGCGCCGCAATCCTCAAGGATTTCGAAATGCGCGATGGCATCATTGATGCCGATGTCGCAACCGGGGCCAAGCGCGGCTTTGTCGGCTTCGACTTCCGCATTGCCAACGATGGCGCCAACTACGAGGAAGTCTATCTCCGCCAGCACAAGTCCGGACTTCCCGATGCCATGCAATACACACCGGTTCTCAATACCGGGCGCAACTGGCAAATCTACAATGGGCCGGGTTTCACCGGCGCGGTGGATATTCCAAAGGAAGAGTGGTTCCACTTGCGGCTTGAGGTTGCAGGCGCTCAGGCCAGGCTGTACGTCAAGGATATGGAAAAACCTGCGCTGGTCATGAGTGATCTCAAAAGCGGTGTTCAGAAAGGGCAGATTGCCCTCTACGACCTGACGGGCGCGACGTGCTTCTCCAATGTCGAAGTGCGTACGACGCCGGATGTCCCATGGGAGCGGCAGTTACCGCCGATGCCGGCCGGCACTCTGACCAAGTGGAGCATCTCGCCTTCATACGATGCTCTTCAACGCAACCTCGAGCGCCCGCTCTCCCCAGCGGAAAGCAGTGCAATACCCTGGCAGGACGTGGAGGCCGAGCCGCCCGGCTTTGTGGTTCTGTACCGTTATCGCGAAGCTCCGCACCCGAAAGTGTCCTTTGCCAACGATTTCTCCAAACGCCTGGAGCCGCAACCCGGGATGAAAGTCCTCTATGCGCGGACCACCATCGTTTCGGACCGCGACCAGGTGAAAAAGCTTTCGATCGGTTACAGCGATGATGCCACCGTGTTCCTGAATGGCAGGATTCTGTTCCGCGGCCGAAGCGCCCAGAATTTTCGCGACCCAGGGTTTCTGGGCATTATGAATCCGGAAAACGACGCCATCTACGTTCCACTGAGGAAGGGAGATAACGAACTGATGCTCGCCATCAGTGAACTCGGTGGAGGATGGGGGTTCATTTGTCGCCTGGCAGATCTGGAACCATGACCCGTTCGCCATTCAGTAAGTACTGAAGTCACCCCTTCCTACCTGAACGCTCTCACTTGCGCTTGTAATTCAGCCGAAAGCACAAGTGAGTAGTGTCTGCCACTATGCCAGTGCCGCACCTCTACCGGGGTCTGTCTTCCAACGCCTTCCTTTGCTCGAATATGAGGATGCCTGCGTGACCTGGAACTTGCCGCGACCTCGATCCCGGGACAGTGCTAGACACGGATTCAACTCACGCATTCCCATTCTCAAACAATTGGCGCTGGCTGTCGCATTCGCGTTGGCCTTTCAACTGGTTGACGTCGCGACTGCAGGGGCGCAGAAGTCTGCGGCGGCTCCCGCATTCTATCTGCCGCTCGGCCTTGCTATCGCCCTGGTGCTCTGGGGCGGCCCGCTGTATTGGCCGCTCGTGCTGCTCTGTGAACTGATTGGCGCGGTGGTGAGCTATCATCGCCCGCTCTTCTCCTGGTGTGGCATCCCCGGCGTGATCGGCGTTTATATCTTCTACGCTGCCGGACTCTATGTGGTCCGGCGCTGGTGGAAGCTTGATGCCAGCTTAAGCACGGTCGCCGACGTCGGTCGCATGTCTGTGACCTTCCTCATCTGCGCCATTCCCACGGCAATCATCGGAGGATTGACCTTTCTCGGAGACGGTCTGATTGACAGGTCGGCTTTCGCAAGCACCATCATCAATTGGTGGGAAAGCGACGCGATCGCGATCCTTACGTTCGCTCCCGTTTTGCTGCTGTTCGTTGCGCCTTGGCTGACTTCATGGATGTGGCACGGCGTCCGGCTAAGAACACTTCTCCACGCCATCAGGGTTAGACCGCTCCGTCTCCGGGAAAACACCGAAGTCATTGCTCAAGCCCTCTCTGTCGCGGCTTCGCTCTGGCTGGTCTTTCGCTGTGCAGCGGCCATTCCTTACCAGCCTCTTTACACACTATTTATTCCCGTGATCTGGATTTCGATTCGGCATGGGCTGCGAGGCGCCAGCCTTGCTACCTTCGCGATCAACTGCGGCGCCATGTTCATCGCCGATGCTCAACACTCTGCTCCGGACGGCTTACCCAGGCTTCAACTCGCCATGCTGATGCTTGCCCTCACCGGACTGTGTGTGGGCGCCGTGGTTACCGAGCGTAAACGCGTCGAGAGGGCACTGGAACGCAGTGAATTCAGTCTCAGCCGCGCCCAGTCGGTGGCCAAGGTTGGCAGCTGGAATATGGACATCCGAAGCGGTGAGATTGTCTGCTCGGAGGAGACTTATCGCATTTTTGAATTAACCGTTGGAACGCCACTGTCTCTCGGCGGCCTTAAGGAGATGTTCCATCCCGAGGATCGCGCCTCCTTTGACAACTCGTGGCAAGCCGCCCTAGCCTGTGGAAAATACGATGTCGAGTACCGGATCCAGAGACATGGAGCAACCAAGTGGCTCCGCGCGCGGGCTGAAATTGAACGCAGCCCGAGCGGACAGCCGCTGTTTGCGATTGGCACCGTCCAGGACATAACAGAACGCAAACAGGCAGAGGAGGCCTTGCGGCAGGCGGAAGAGAAATATCGCGGTATGTTCGAGGATGCGGCGGTCGGCATGTATGAGTGCGATCCCGCTGGGCGGTTGCTTACAGCCAATCGCGCCCTGGCAAAGATGTTCGGATACTCTTCTCCGCAGGACATGCTTGCCCAGACCAGGGAAATGCCGGGTAAGTTCAGCGGCGAGCAGGACCTGCGCGCGGAGTTCACCCGGTTGCTGGCGGAAAGTGGCATGGTTCGCGATTTCGAGTACCAGGTGCGGCGCGCCGATGGCGTCGAAATGTGGCTGCTCGAGAACGCGCGCGCAGTTCGCGGGCGCGACGGGAACACGTTATTCATTGAAGGCGCAGTCCACGATATTTCGCAACGCAAGACCCTCGAGGCACAACTGCGGCAGGCTCAGAAAATGGAAGCCGTCGGCCGCCTGGCGGGCGGAGTTGCCCACGACTTCAACAATGCCCTCGGCGTCATGATGGGATATTGTGAGCTGATTCAACTTGGCTTTCCGCCCGATGATCCGATCCAATCGAGGCTGGATGAAATCCTGAAAGCTGCGCATCGTGCAGCGTCGCTTACCCGCCAGTTGCTGGCCTTCAGCCGCAAGCAGTCGATTCAACCGGTGATTCTCGATCTCAACCTGATCGTCACCGAAACCGAAAAGATGTTGCGGCGCCTTATCGGTGAAAATATTGAGTTGAGCGTAATTCGTGCGCCTGGCCTGAAAGCAGTGCGCGCCGACAAAGGGCAAGTCGAACAGATCCTGATGAACCTGCTGGTGAATGCCCGCGATGCGATGCCGCGCGGAGGAAGGATCGTCATTGAAACCAGGAACGTTGAATTCACCGAACGTAGTTCGCGCCACGTGTTCCTCAAGCCCGGTCGTTACGTGATGCTCCGCGTAACCGATAACGGAAGCGGCATGAGTAAAGAAGTGTTGGCCCACATCTTCGAGCCCTTCTTCACCACCAAAGACGCGGAAAAAGGCACTGGGCTGGGTTTATCCACCGTGTACGGAATTGTGAAACAAAGCGACGGATATCTGCTCGTGGACAGCGAGGTGGGCGTGGGCACTACGTTCCGGGTTTACCTGCCGCTGGTGGAAGGGACGCCGGAGCCGGCTGCGACCGCGGTCGCAGCCCCCAGAACTCCGAGCGGAACCGAAACGATTCTGCTGGTCGAGGATGAGGACTCGCTGCGTACTCTCGCGCAAGGATGCTTGCGCGGCCGCGGGTACAGCATTCTGGCCGCCCACGATGGCGAGGAAGCTCTCCAGATTGCGCAGCAGCACCAGGGGCCGATTCACCTCCTGCTCACCGATGTCATCATGCCCGGGATCAGTGGACGTGAACTGGCCGACAGTCTTAAGACATCGCGTGCCGATCTGAAGGTGCTCTATATATCCGGCTACACCCATGACCTGGTCACGCAGCAGGGAATTCTTGGGACCGGCTGCGAGCTGCTGCAAAAGCCCTTCAGCATTAATACGCTGCTGGTTCGGGTTCGCGAGATCTTGGATAGCCCGGCTCCGCGTTCGGAGACCGTGCATGCGGTTCTATCGGACTGACTGCTACGCGAAAAAAGGGGAGCCGATGAAGCTCCCCTGCTTGAGTCACTGCAGCGAATTATAGTGCTGTGCAGACGGCCTTGACCTCGGTGTAGAGTTCGAGGGCGTCGTGTCCCATCTCGCGCCCCCAGCCGGATTGCTTATAGCCGCCAAAGGGCATGGCAGCGTCGAAAACGTTGTAGCAGTTGATCCACACCGTGCCCGCTCGTAGCTCGGCCGCCAGCCGGTGGGCCTTGCTGATGTCCCGTGTCCATATGCCTGCTGCCAGGCCATACACAGTATCGTTCGCCCGCTTGACCAGATCGGCTGGATCGCTAAACGGAATCGCCGCCACCACCGGCCCGAAGATTTCTTCGCGCATCACCTTCATGTTTTCGTTGGTGTTCACCAGAACAGTAGGTTTGACAAAATATCCCTTGTCTCCATGCCGTTCGCCTCCGACAGTCGCCTTTGCGCCTTCGGAGAATCCCGATTCCAGGTAACCGCACACACGATTCATCTGCTCTTCCGAGACCAGCGGTCCCATGTCCGTGGATTGGTCCCACCCCGGGCCAACCTTGATCTTCTCCGCGTGTGCTGAAACCCCTTCCACAACTTTGTCGAAAATGGGCTTCTCCACGTACAAGCGCGAGCCCGCGCAACAGCACTGACCGTGGTTGAAGAAGATCGCCATGGAAGCTCCCGCGATGGCGGAATCTACATCCCCGTCCGCGAACACCACGTTGGGGGACTTGCCTCCGAGTTCCAGCGAGACTTTTTTAAGGTTGCCGGCCGCTGCCTGCACAATCAGCTTCCCCACCTCCGTCGAGCCGGTAAAGGCAATTTTGTCGACGTCCGGATGTGCAGCGAGCGCCGCGCCCGCGGTTTCGCCGTACCCCGGGACGATGTTCACCACGCCATCAGGGATGCCGGCCTCCTGGATCAACTCGCCCAGCCGCAGAGCCGATAAGGGCGTCTGTTCTGCGGGTTTGAGCACTACCGTACACCCTGCTGCCAGCGCCGGAGCCAGTTTCCAGGCTGCCATGAGCAACGGGAAATTCCAGGGGATGATCTGGCCGATCACCCCGACCGGCTCCCGCAGCGTGTAAGCCAGATACTTGCCGGGCATGGAAATCGGGATCGTATTGCCCTCGATTTTCGTCGCCCAGCCTGCCATGTAGCGGAAAATATCGGCGGTCAGCGGCACGTCGGCGATGCGCGCGATCTTGAGCGGCTTGCCATTGTCGAGCATCTCCAATTCGGCGAGCTCATCCAGGTTCTTCTCGACCAGATCGCCCAGCCTCCAGATAGCGCGACCACGTTCGGAGGACGTCATTTTGCGCCACGGCCCGCCTTCGAATGCGGCGCGCGCGGCTCTTACTGCCCGGTCAATGTCTTCGCGATCTCCCTCGGCAATGTTGGATAGAACCTCTCCCGTGGCCGGGTTGTAGGTTGGAAACGTTTTGCCCGATGCCGATTCGACCCACTTCCCATTGATCAGCATCAGTCGTTTCTTCGAGACAAAATTGGTGACCTTGTCTTCCATCTGAACGCTTGTAAGGACGGTTGCCATGATTTCCTCCGGATTCTCGGGTTATGGATTGCGCTCTGACCAACCCGGCTCCCCACGGGCCCGTGTCAGCCTCAAGACTTGGAGTGGGTTCGCGGCTCGAAGCGCGCTCGCCACTCCGGGCCATGCACGATGCCCCGCATCCTCGGCGCGAGTGGCCACAGCTTAGCGGGGCAGGGCAGACTTCGCCGCGAACGCCTCGGATAGTTCAGAGGGCTCATTCTTCACCTGACCCAGAGCTCTGTCAAGGGTTGCGTGGAGCGGCGGCCGCCTTCGGCTGCCCCGCGGATTGACGAAAGATCCGGCCTAGTTTGTGTCCGCGTATCCGACGATCTTGTCGGAGTCATTTATGGCGGTTGCGTAGCTGTTCAGCCCGCCCAATGACGCTCCCAAGTCTTGTGTACCCTTTGCCTTGGTCCACACATAGGCATGCCATGGCCCCTGGTTGGTGATCCAGGAACTGCCGACCACGTGATTGAGATTGTTGATCCCATTCGCAACCCAGTTGATTGAGCCGTTCAAGGAGGGCAGGGTCTGATAGTTTCTGGCCGTTTTCCAGGTTCCGGCGCGTTGTCCTCCAAATTTGTTGAAAATCACCGAGAGTGTGCCCGAGGAGTTGATTCCGGTTGCGATGGTGCTGATTTGCGTGGAAGTAGATCCCAGGTCTTGCATCCCTCCCGCGGCTGTCCACAGGAAGGCGTGATAGATCGTAGTTCCGGGCGGATTCGAGTAGCCGACGACTTCTCCGGCACTATTGATCGCCAGGGGCAAGCTGGATCTGCCCCCCAAGGTGCCCAGGTCCTGCATGCCGCCGGCAGCGGTCCACAGGAACCCGTGAAAACTTGGAGTCAGTGTGGCGCAGCCCGAAACGCAGGCATTCCCGACCACCTGGTCGTTGTCATTGATGGCGAGCGCCGCGCTGTTGTGCGCGCCGGGCAGGGTGCCCAGGTCCTGCATACCACCGGCTTGTGTCCACAGGAACGCATGCGCCGGAACTTGACCGCTCGATAGGGCTGACATCCCTACTATGGACCCGGCGCTGTTGATGCCGTAAGCAAAGCTCCACGTTCCGTTGGGTAGCGTGCCGAGGTCTTCGATTCCAGCCCCGGGAACCCATCGCACCGCGTGCGGATGCGTGTTGATCAGATCGGCCGAGTTCCCCGCAATCACTCCCGATGCATTGATTGCCCAGGCTTCGCTGCGGTCGTCTCCCGGCAGGGTGCCCAGGTCTTGCATGCCGGTTCCGGCCGTCCAAAGAAATGCGTGGTGGATTGGAGTCTGCGAGAATCCAGGCGTCGTCAGCATCATCAGGAAAATACAAACTGTGAGCCATCTTGGGATTGTGCTGTGCATACACATCCGTCCTCGTCCGGGCACCGATCCCTCCTTGTGCCCTGCGGCGGTTGACGAATGAGAGGTAGCATTCACTTACAACAGAGTCAAGGGAGATGAAGGTTTGAGACGATCGGCCCGGTCTTCCTCTCTGGTTTCCGCCCAGTGCACATAACAAAACAGGGGTGACCGGTGTGAGTTCGCGTGAATCGGCGGGAAAGCATTCTCAGGCGAGGCGTTTACGCTTCGCGCTGTTTTGTTCACTCTGCGCTGCAGGACGCTTCGCGTGCGGCTCTCGCGCGTGAATGATCATGCACATTGAGCAGAATTCCCCGCCGCAGAGTTCGCACTCTTCGGCGTGCAGGTCGCATATTTCACTGCCGCAATCGGCGCAGATCGCGCTGGTATCGCGGCTGCAGAGATCGCCATCGGCATCCCCAACATTTCGGCTCAGGACGATCTCACAGCGGTCCATGACGTTTTCGATGTTAATACAGGCCCTTGGGTTCCGGACGAACTTGTGCCCAGGCGCCCTGTACCCTGGCGCGTTCCGGAGTTTATTTCTCGCCACCATCCACGCTGCTGCCCCACATGGCATTGCTACCCCACATGGCGTTGGTGCCCCACATCGCATTATCGGCCCAGATGGTGCTGAAGCCCGAAGATGTATCCGAGCCCCACATAGCGTTGCTGCCCCACATGGCATTGGTGCCGGAGTTGCTCGTAGTGGGCACGAATTGCGAGTTGCCCCACACCGCCGAGGTGCTCCACATGGACGATGTGTTCCAAACCGCCGATGGATTGCTGAAGAGAAAGACGTTGTCCGTGTTTGGATCGTAGACCGCCGTCGGTGACATCGCGCTGCGGGTTGCAACCTCGGTGCTGTTAAGCGCGCCTTCCAGGTCCAGGTATCCGGCGCCCACCGTGAACATGTCATATTGCGAGGTATAGGTGATTCCGGTCGCCGGATCGATCACGCTGCTGCTGGCAGGAAGTGACTTCCAGGCCGTCTTCATCAGCCGTGCTTTCACCTGGTCGGGAGTCAGCAAGGGACTCTTCTGCAACAGGTCTGCAACCGCTCCGCTCACCACGCCCGCGGCCATGCTGGTCCCACTCAGGGAGAAATAACTGGCCGAGGGGGAATTGCTGCCGCCGGTCATGTAGTAGCTGTATGGAACGCGGTTCGCCGGATACTGACTGTACAAGGTCGCGCCTGGCGCTTCCAACGACACCAGCAGGTTGCCGGGCGCAACCAGGTCCGGTTTCACGATATGATCGATGCCGGTTGGTCCCTTCGAACTGTAGCTCGCAATCAGGTCGTCGGCTCGCGTCGGCGTTCCCTCCGGTTTCATCGCGCCGACGGTAATTACGTAAGGATCGTTGGCTGGAGACGTGATCGTCGCATAGCCATTGGTCGGGAGATAGCGGCCGTTGTTTCCCGCCGCAACCACAACCACAATTCCGCTTCTCCACGCAGCTTCGACTGCTTTGCACACCGGGTCCACGGTGTAGCTCTCATAAACCGGGCGTCCCAGGGAAAGATTGATCACACGAATGTTGAAAAGCGGTTTCAACTGAATCGCCTGCGAAATCGCAGCGATCACGGCGCTGTCACTGCCGGAGCCGTTCTGATCCAGTACGCGCAGGTTAATCAAGTTCGCGCCCGGTGCAATCCCCATGAAAGTTTTGGAATACTTGACGCCCTTGGAACTCGCGCCGTTGCCGGCAATTAATCCTGCGATGTGTGTGCCATGTCCATACTGATCGGCGGCGCTCAATGTTCCGGGTACAAAACTCTGGCTGTACACCACGCGCGACAATCCCAACAGGCCACCGTTCAAGTCGGGATGACTGGAGATGCCGCTGTCAATCACGGCGACGCCGATCCCTGATCCAGTGTAACCGCTCTGCCACGCGGTGAACGCATTCACCGCCGGGGCTCCATTGCTCAGACTCGGCTTCATGGCGCGGTCCAGGCTGATATAAGCGACATTGCTCTGGTTCGAGAGCGACAGCAGATTCGAAACCGGCAAATCCGCAACTACCGCGTTCACCAGCGGCAGTGAACTTATGATCGAACCCAGCAATCCAGTGAGTGTCTTTAGATCCAGAGGGCTAGGCGCGGTCTTGTACTGCACCACCACTCTCGCGCTGGTTCCGGAATAGTTCTTCAGGTCCGGCGACAATTTGGAGTCGTCCGCGTAAGCCACGCTTACCGCTACCAGCATAAAAACAATCAGGGACTTCTTCATTACCAGTCTCCAGTCCAATACCGTCGAACGGCAGGTCGCGGGAGGGGGCATGATGAGAAATGCAACGATCCTTCCAAAGAACCAAGTGGAAGAAACAAAAGGTATTGCACGGTTTCGTTGCGAATAGGAAGGGACAGATTGTCCGCCTTAACGTGTCCGGGCGGGACATATCGTCCCAAAATGGAACCCGCGTCGGGAGTTCCCGATTAGCCTTGTAAGTCACTGTACCGTCACGGCAAAACGTTCGTAACCAGGGGATTTCACTTTGGAACGGACACCGCACCGGGCTTCGGCAACAATGCTGCCATGGCAGGTGGGGGCCAACGGAATGCACGCGTGTTTGTGGCCGGAATGTCCGTTCTTGCGTTCGGATGTTTCGCACTGGCCTTCTCCCATTGGTATTGCCAAGACCCCCTGAAGTTCACCTGTTATCTCGCGCTCGCCATTGCAGCGTCGTTCCTGAAAATCAAGTTGCCCGGCGTGAATGGCACCCTGTCCGTCAATTTCATCTTCGTACTGCTGGGAGTCCTGGAACTGAGTTTTGGCGAAACTCTGCTGCTGGGGATCGCGGAAGTTTTCGTGCAGTCGAGATGGCGGTCGTCCAAGAATCTCAAGCCGATTCACGTCATATTCAACGCGTCGCAATTCTCGGTAGGGACTGCGGCCGCCTACGGTATGCACCAGTTGATCACCCAACAGGTGCTGCATGGCGCCGGCCCGGTGGCGTTGATCGTGGTCGCAATTACATACTTCGGTTTCAACACACTATCGGTGGCCACGATCGTTTGGCTGACCGAAGGCAAGCCGATCTTAAAGACCTGGTCGGAATCGTATTTCTGGTCGTTCCCCTATTACCTCGCAGGGGCCGCAATCACCGGCCTGATGACCTACCTGAACCAGCACATCGGATGGCAGTCTTCGCTCCTGATCTTTCCTCCGGTGTACTTAATGTACCGTTCCTACCGCCTCTACCTGGGTAAGTTGGAGGATGAGAAGCGTCACGCTGAGCAGGTGTCGCGGGTTCACCTTCGCACCATCGAGGCCCTCGCCCTCGCCATCGAAGCCAAAGATCAGACCACGCACGACCACCTGCAACGAGTCCGGGTCTACGCCATGGAACTCGCCAGGGAACTGGGCCTGAGCGAGGGCGAGAAAGAAGCGCTTCAGGCCGCTTCGGTGCTGCACGATATTGGAAAGCTTGCCGTGCCGGAGCACATCATCTCGAAACCCGGCAAACTCACGCCGGAAGAGTTCGAGAAGATGAAAATCCATCCCATTATCGGAGCGGAAATCCTGGAGCAGGTTGATTTCCCATATCCCGTCGTTCCCATCGTGCGCGCTCATCACGAGAAGTGGGATGGCAGCGGGTATCCGGACGGCTTGGCCGGCGAAGCGATTCCCATTGGCGCCCGCATTCTGGCCGCAGTCGACTGCCTTGATGCGCTGGCTTCGGATCGCCAATATCGTCGCGCCTTGCCGCTAGATGAAGCCATAGCACGCGTCTCCGCGGAAGCCGGCAAGGCCTTCGATCCCCGCATCGTTGAAATTCTCGCGCGCCGCTACATAGAACTGGAACGCATGGCAAAAGAGCAGCCCGGGCATGCTCCTGCCAAGCTTTCAACCGACATCAAGGTGGAACGCGGCCTTGCTCCGGCTGCCGGGTTCGCAGAAGCGGAGTCGGCCATTCCGGCGGAGCAGACCACGGGCCTTCAACCGGTCGCACCGAGCAACCTGGGCGCGGCCCTCCTGGAGGCGCAGTACCTGTTTGAACTGGGACAAGCCTTCCCTATGAGATTGGAAGATCTCCTCTCCATGCTGGCGGCACGCCTGAAGCGGCTGGTGCCTCATGACGCCATCGCGGTCTACCTGCTTCAGAACGAGGTATTAGTTCCGGAGTTCGTGAGCGGGGACAACGCTCGCGTCTTCGCCTCTCTGCGCATTCCGGAAGGCGAAGGTCTCTCCGGCTGGGTTGCCGAAAATCGCAAGCCCATTCTCAACGGCAATCCCTCGGTGGAGCCGGGATACTTGAATGACCCTACCAAGTACAGTACTTTGCGCTCAGCGTTAGCGGTTCCGCTCGAAGGCTCTTCCGGTGTGGTAGCGGTGCTGGCGCTCTACCGCGCGCAAGCTGACGCTTTCAGCAGGGAAGACTTGCGTATCTTGCTGGTGATTGCCTCCAAGCTCGCGCTTACCGTCGAACGTATCCTGAAATCCAAATCCGCTGAGGACGAGCCACTCATGGATTCTCTTACCGGTCTTCCCAATGCACAATCGCTGTTCGTTCATCTGGACCGGGAAATTGCTCGCGCGCAGGCGGAAAAACTTCCCCTCGCAGTGTTGATTACCGATTTGGATGGGTTTAGCCGGATCAACGAGGAATTCGGAAGCGCGCAAGGAAATCGATTCCTGCAGGCGTTTGCCGTCAGCCTGAAACGCGCTTGTGGTCCGCAGGCTTACGCCGCGCGCATGGGTGGGGACGAATTCGCAGTAGTTGTACCCGGTTTACGTCAGGAATCCGCCCTGGATTTAGGAAACAACATCCAGCGCGCAGCAACCGAATCTGCCAGACACATCTGCGATGCTACGCTCACGTTGAGCCTGGGTCAGGCGTTCTATCCGGCCGACGGCGAGAATGCCGAGCAGTTGCTGGCCGCGGCCGACCGCCAGATCCGCAATCTTAAGAACCTGCACGCGGCAAAGGCCGCGCTCAAAGCCGCAGCCCATGCCGCAGGACTCGACTGAATCAGACGGCGGCTTCCACCGGTTCTTTGAACTCGTTCTCCGTCTCCTGGTCGCTGGTTTCCGCAATGTGCCTCTTGGCCACCAGCATATAAATGGACGGCACAACGAAGAGCGTGAATGCGGTCCCAATGATCATGCCGCTGACCAGCATAATGCCGATGCTGTTGCGTGCTCCGGCCCCCGGGCCGTTTGCCAGTACCAGCGGGAAGTGTCCGAATACGGTTGCGGCCGTGGTCATCAGGATTGGACGCAACCGCGTTCCTGCGGCTTCTACAATCGCGTCAATCTTCTGTTTGCCCGTTTCTTGCAAGTGATTGGCAAACTCCACGATCAGAATTCCGTTCTTCGCAATCAGTCCCACCAGCGTGATCAATCCGACCTCGCTGTAGATGTTGAGCGTGGTAAATCCCAGGAACGAGAACGTCAACGCCCCGGCAATCGCCAACGGCACCGATCCCGCCAAAATAATGAAAGGATCGCGGAAGCTCTCGAATTGCGCCGCCAGCACCAGGTAAATCAGGATCGCCGACAGCAGGAACGTCCCCAGGAATTTGCTGCCTTCGACGCGAAGCTGGCGTGACTCGCCGGCGTAATCCACTCCAAATCCCTGCGGCAGGATTCCCTTTGCCTCATCTTCCAGGAAGGTGAGGGCGCGATCGAGCGGCACGTTAGGTGGAATCACTCCCTGGATCCGGATGGCGTTAAGCTGCTGGAACTTGTTCAAGGAACGCGGTTCAGTCGTGGTTTTCAGAGTAGCAAACGTCGATAGGGGGACCAGTTTGTCATTCGAGCCCTTGACGTAGATCTGCTGAAGCTGCTCGGGGGTGAGACGCTCGACCCGCTTCACCTGCGGAATGACTTTGTAGCTCCGTCCCTGGATGCTGAACCGGTTCACATAATTGCCGCCCAGCATAGTGGAGAGGTCCTGCCCGGCCTGGCTGAGGTCGACTCCCTGCGAACGCAGCTTGTCGCGATCGAAAACCACTTCCGTCTGCGGCTGGTCAAACTTCATGTCCACGTCGGCGAAGATGAACAAGCCGCTTTTCATTGCCTTTTGGACCAGCTTGTTGCCAAACTCGCTCAATTGCTCAGGTTCCGCCGCAGAAACGATTACGAAGTCCACTGGGAAGTTTCCACCACCCGGAAGCGGTGGAGGAGTCAAGGGAATGACACGAATGCCTGGAATCTTTGACAGTGGCCCGGTCGATTCCACCAGCAGTTGTTGCGCGGTCTTCTTACGCTGGCTCCAGGGCTTGGTAACCATGCCTCCGAAGCCCCCATTCGGGTTGGTGATCTGGAAAATACTCTCGCTCTCGGGGAACGAGTGATAAACGTCGTACACCTCTTGCGTGAAAAGGTTGGTCTGATCCAGCGTCGAGTTCGCCGAGGACTGAATCACGCCGAACACGACACCCTGATCTTCCGCAGGAGCCAGTTCGTGCTGCGAGAACATGTAGAACGGAACCATCAACGCGGCCACCAGCACCCACAACGTCAGCACCACCGGGCGGTAACGCAAAGTCCCGGCGAGACTGCGGGTATACCAGCCGCGAACCCGCTCGAAATGCCGGTTGATCATGCCCGCAAAACCGCGCTCGGAAGCTCCTGCACGCAGCAGTTTCGATCCCATCATCGGGGAAAGCGTCAGTGCGACGATGCCCGAAACCACCACTGCGCCGGCGAGGGTGAAGGCAAACTCGCGGAACAGCGCTCCCGTCAGTCCACCCTGAATTCCAATCGGCGCGTACACCGCCGCCAAGGTGATGGTCATGGCGATGATTGGCCCGACCAGTTCCCGCGCCGCATCGATGGCTGCGCGGAATGGGGATTTGCCCAGCTGAATGTGGCGTTCGACGTTCTCCACCATCACGATCGCATCGTCCACCACCAGTCCCACCGAGAGCACGATCGCCAGCAGGGTCAGAAGATTGATGGTAAAGCCCGCGATCAGCATCAAGAACACTGCGCCGATCAGCGAGATCGGAATCGCGACCACAGGAATCAGGACCGAGCGGAACGATCCCAGGAAGAGGAAGATGACGACGATAACGATCAGCAGCGTCTCGCCCAGGGTGTGCAATACTTCGTCGATCGCATCCTGAATGTACGCGGTGGAATCGTAGGGAACGCCCAGCTTCATCCCGGTCGGAAGCTGCTCTCTGATTCCGGGCAAAGCTGCTCGAACGTCCTTGATCACTGCCAGCGAGTTGGCGGTGGGAAGCACCCAGATTCCCATGAACGTGGCGGTCTCGCCGTTGAAGCGGACATCCTGGTCGTAGTTCTCGGCTCCCAGCGATACGTCGGCAATTTCGCCGAGCCGCACCACCACCCCGCTCTGTTCCTTCACCACCAGCTGTTTGAATTCATCCGCGGTGCGCAGATCGGTATTTGCTACCAGGTTCACTGACACCATCGAACCCTTGGTAGCCCCTAGAGCGGACAGGTAGTTGTTCTTCGCCAGCGCATCATGCACGTCGGAAGGCGACACGTTGCGCGCCGCCATCTGATCGGTCTTGAGCCAGATCCGCATGGCGAAGGTGCGGTTGCCGAGAATGTCGGCACGTTGCACGCCGCTGATTGCACTCAGTTTCGGCTGCACGACTCGCGTCAGGTAATCCGTGATTTGGTTCTGATCGAGATCGGCCGACGAAAACCCGATGTACATCGCCGCAAACTGCGTGTCGGCGGTCTGCAGGTCAATGACTGGGGCTTCCGCTTCGGGCGGCAGGTCATTTCGTACCTGGGCTACTTTCGCCTGGATTTGCGTCAGTGCGGCATTGGTATCGTAATTCAGCTTCAGGTGCACCGTGATGGTGCTCAGGCCCTGGGCGCTATTCGATTCCATGTAGTCAATGCCATCCGCGCTGGCGATCACGCGCTCTAGCGGCGTGGTAATGAATCCGCGCACCAGGTCCGCGTTGGCGCCCACGTACACCGTCGAGACCTGCACCACCGCAATATCACTGCGCGGGTATTGCCGAACACTCAACGAACGTATGGACTGCAAACCCGCGATCAGGATCACGAGGTTCACCACGACCGCCAGTACCGGCCGTTTAACGAATAGATCGGTGAGCTTCATTCAATTCCTCGATTAGCTGTCCTCGGGTTTTGGGCTCGGACTGTTCCCGGGCTGAATCTTGTTATTGACCACAACCGGGGCTCCATTCCGCAGCTTGAATACTCCGGAACTCACAACTTCGTCGCCGGGGTTCAGCCCGGAAACCACACCCACCTGGTCCCCTCGCGAACCTTCCACTTTGACAAATTGCTGGCGCACACCCTTGTAGGTTTTTCCTGAGGGATCTTTGAGGTCCGTGACTACGAACACCGAATCGCCATACGGCGCGTAGTTGATGGCCGACGCAGGCAAGGGAAGAACCTGCAGCGCCGTACCAACTCCCACCGCAACCTGCACGAACATGCCCGGCCGCAATTTGCCGGAGGGATTGTTCACAATCGCCTGGACCTGGATGTTGCGGGTTGTCTCGTCTACCACGGAGTCGAGCGCCGTCACCCGCCCCGCGAATTTTGCGCCGGGCACGTTATCGCTGGTGACCGTAAGCTGGCGTCCGACTTGCATCTGCGTGGTCTCCTGCTGCGGCACGCCGAAATTCACATAGATCGGGTTCAATGACTGCAAAGAGACAATGGGTTGGCCGGCCGCCAGGTACTGTCCCAGGTTCACCTGCCGGATGCCAAGAATGCCCGAGAACGGCGCCTTGATAGTCTTCCTCGCAATTGCAGCCTTGATCTCTCCCACGTTGGCTTCTGTCGCCTTCTGCTGTGCAACTGCATTGTCATATTCCGTGCGGGCGACCACGCCTTCCTTCACCAACTGCTGCATGCGATCGAAATTGATCTTGGCCAGATCGCGTTGCGCTTCCATAGCCGCCAATTGTGCGCGCTCCTGGCGCGTGTCCAGTTCGACCAGAACATCGCCTTCCTTGACCCATCTGCCAGAATCAAAAAGAATCTTGTCCACCGTCCCGGGCAGATCGGCGCTCACGGTTACGCCCTGGATGGCAGCCGCCGTGCCAATGACCGACAGCGAGGCTGGCCAGGTTTCCTTTTTCGCGACCACGGTCGTGACCGCGGACGGGGGCGGCTGGAAGTTTGCACCCTGCGCAATCGCAGTCTGAATCTGCCGGAATTTGACAAATCCCAGGCTTGCCAGAACGGTTACCACGATCGCCAGCATCAACAACATCCGTTTCGCCATAAATCGCCTTACTCCCCGAACAAGAACTTTCAAGAACTGTGACAACTAACGTTAGATGAAGCTTCCAATATTGATTGGCTCGCCTGGCAAAAGGATTCAGAGCTTCGCCATCGCCCCGAACCAAATCATAGTGTTAGACGAAACATCCGCCAAAACTTCACTCCCGAAACTCGCCCAAATGAGCGACGCAGGCAGGGCCGGATTCGACCGATATGTCCCAAATTCCATAACCGACGGCGCTCAGTGCTGCAACGTCGAGCTCACAAGCGGTCCTTTACGCTTTGGACCCCAGCGGTTTGGCGACCACTAAGTTGGCCGGGAGGTTCCGATAAGGGGTAATCTCGGGCGGGGATTCATCGTCTTTTTGCTATTTTACAGGAAACTGGAGTGAAGTTTATTGATTGCTTACAGGGTCATCAAAGGTCGTGCCTCTCCGTTGGCCCCGCGGCGGGAACGGGCATGGGCCGCCTGCCTTACCGCCACCAGCACTGTCTGGGCCAGCCGTTCTACGACCGCGACGTCGCCTTCATCGAATGCAAATGAATTGCCCGAGAACACCTCCAGCAGCGCCAGAACATCCTTTTCGTATAGCGTTGGCGCCGCCAGGATCGAGCGCACTCCCAGGGCCCGGCAGCTATCAACATTCACCCGTCCATCGGTCTCCGCGTCGTCGCAGCGCAGCGCCCGTCCGCCCTGGATGCACTCCAGCGAGAAATTTGAGTTCATTTCCAGTTGCGTGTTCAACTCGGGCGCGATCGGTCCAACCCTGGCACGGCAAATCATGTACCCATTCTGCGCGACGGCAATGGCGGCTCCCATGCCTCGGGTCAGCGACCGTGCCCGCTCGCAAATCAGTTGGAGTGCGGCGTCAAGATTTGATCCCAGCGCATTGAACTCGTATTGGGTTGTCGTCGAGAACTCGCCGGCATCGTTTTGCGGACCATTGAAGTTCTCCAGGCTCAGTTCCAGGGCCTCGCGTTCCGCATGCAAGCCGCTCCGCGCCCCTGTCGCCATATTGAGCTTCGGAGCCTTTCGGCTCGGCGCCGCCTCATTCAGGGTCAACCATTCCTGCAGGCGCTGCCGCGCCTCTCCTGGCAAATCGGAAAACCGGACGCCCGCCCGTCCCAACGCGTCGGCCCAGGCCACATAGCCCGTGGTTTCGACGTAAAGGTCCGGGTCATGCAGGCTGAACTGCAGGTAAACCTGGCGCAACGGTTCGATCCGTGAATCTGCCTGCATCGACATCCCCTGGTCGCTGAGATCTAGAATCATGCCCCCGGTAACCCCATCGAAGCTGGCGAAAGCGGGGGTATGCACCTTGTGGCGCAAGTAGGCTCTCCGATCTGGAATGAACTCCTGGTTGCCCGGCATGGATGGATGATGGTTGATCGCGGTGCGAGAACCATGATGCGAGGAAAGGTAGATCAGGAAAAGTGCATTTGCGGGTTCGGCTAGATTGCCTTTCTGGAAAACGTTATTCGAAATCCGCGAGAGGAGCGGATACGCGAGGTTCAGGCTCAATACGGCAAAAAGCCCGTCGTGCTGGTTCTCAACCGGTACACCGACGTGGTTGCCGTGATGTACAGCGTCTTCCTGTCCTTTTCGCCCCAAGTCAAATTGGCGGGTTGCTCCGGCATGACGATCGTGCCCAGATGATTTCCATTCCCGTCCCAGACCCAGATTCCCTCGGGCCCTGTGACAAATAGGCGGCCCTTCATGTCCACTTTGATTCCGTCGGGCACGCCATCATCCTTGCCGCCGGGTTCTTCTCCGAAGATTTTTCCGTTGCTCAAAGATCCGCCGGCGGACACATCGTAAACGCGGATATTTCTCTTCTCACTGTCATCCACGTACAAGTGTTTGCCATCGGGAGAGAACGCCAATCCGTTTGGCTGGGTCAGGTCTTTGGTCAGCAGACGCACGTCGCCTTTCTCGCCCAGGCGATACACGCCTTGAAACGGGATCTCCTGTTTTTCTCCTGCAACCAGGTCTAGAGTTGGGTCGGTGAAATACAGCGCACCATCAGGGCCGACGGTCACGTCATTAGGGCTATTGAACTTTTTTCCCTCATACTTCTCGGCGAGCACCCGGTACTTTCCTTCCGGAGTGACCTCAACAATGGCACGCAGCACGCTCGCGCAGTCAATCAACCGGTGTTGGCGGTCAAATGTATTGCCGTCGGGGTCCCCCAACGCGATGACCTCTTCCTTCTGGCCGTTGGGATAGACGCGAAAGATTTTGTTCAGCGTCTCGTCGCTCACATAGAGGTATCCCGCCGGATCCCATACCGGCCCCTCCGTGAACCCAAATCCGTCGGCCACCGGTTCCAGCTTTGCGGAGCGGTCCACAACTTTCCAGAATTCCGGCGACTCGGACTTCAGCGCGAACTTCCTTTGGAGCCCCTGCGCCTGCGCAAGGGTCGCCAGAAGAGCGGAAAACGCTGCCAAAAAACAAATCTTTCGCAATTTGATCATGTGCTCCTTCATCCGCCTACGTGGACCATCAAAAGGACGGTCGCAGGCTGGGCCCTGGTCCGGGTGAACGAGCGCGTACGCAACGCGCAAAGTCAGGCACGCGGACTCCTTCTTTCCTTTTTTTGATTCCGTGGCGGCCGGGTAACCGGAGTTGCGGCGACTTGCGGCTGTCCAATCCCGCCCCACACCAACCAGTGGTAGAGTTCGTCCATTTCTTCGGGCGATTGCTTCGCCCCGCTCTGAAGCCACCACGACATCACGGATAACAGCGCTCCTGCCAGGGCCTGCGCTGTGGCCGTGCTTCGATCGGGTACGGACCCCAGGTGCTGTAGGCGTTGCTGAATCGCTCGCGCGAAATATTCCTGGGCCATCTCCTGAAAGTCACGCAGCTTGTCGGCCGCCGCGAGCGCCGAATGCAAATGCTTCATTTCGTCAACATGAGCGAAGAACTCGCGCACCGGCGCCACCCGGCGAGAGGCTTCTTTCCTCCGCACCAGTAGAGTCGAGAACGTCTCAAAGAAATCTTCCAGGTCGCTGAGAAACAAGTCTTGCTTGTCCTGGTAATGCTTGTAGAAGGTGGAGCGGCCCACTCCGGCGCGGTCCAGCACCTGCTGCACGGTGATGTCTTCAAATCTGTTTTCCTGGATCAGCGCCAGCAAAGCGTCGCCCAGAGCATCGCGCGTGCGCCGGACTCTACGGTCCACCTTCCTGGGCCTGCGGACTGCAGATTTTCGGGACATGGACCGCCTCTTTGTTCGACATCTCGCAATCTGGATTGACCGCTCCACGTTCCGGCGCTACATTCCGCCCATGAACGACGATCGCCTGAGCGGATGGGCCCTGATTGCCGGATCGAGCGGCATGATTATAACCATGAGCTTGCACCCTACCGGCCATATTTCGGCCGCGCAGATGGAATCCATGATTCCCATGCTGATTGCTGTGCATGCCCTGGCTCTGGCTTGCGTGCCGGTTCTGTTCCTGGGGACTCTGGGCCTCGCCCGCCGTCTGCACTCCGGACACCTGGCCGCCGTGAGCGGGTTGGTGGTCTTCGCCTTTGCCCTGATCGCAGTGATGAACGCCGCCGTCGCCGATGGCCTTATCACCCCCAGCGTTCTACGGCAGATTGTCGAGTCCGCGGGGGCGCAACCCGCGGCCGATACCTGGCGGATGATTTCGCACTTCAACTTCTACGTGAATCAGGCTTACGCCCAGGTCTTCGTTGCCGGATCGTCGGTGGCCCTGACGCTCTGGTCGCTTGCGGCATGGAAAAACCGCGAGTTCTCTCATGGATGGAGCATCTACGGCTGCGTGCTCTCGCTGGTGAGTCTGGCCGCGATGTTCTCCGGCCATCTGCCCCTCGATGCCCACCATTTTGGCGGCATCATTGTTGGTCAGGCAATCTGGTTCATCAGCGGTGGTGTGATGCTGCTGCGGCACCCCCGGCAGCATCTCGTCGTTGCATAGCTACTGCGGCGAGTTTCCCGCTCTGCGAAACATGGCGAAAGGAATGCCATCCGGATCCACTGCCACTGCCATTTCGTCTCCACCGGGCAGAGTTTGTGGAGGAATTACGATGTGGGCGCCGAGACCTTCGGCTTTCTTGGCGTGGGCCTTCACATCTTCCACATGAATGAATAGCTGCACCATGCTGTGTCCCTCCTTCTCCGAAATGGGCCAGAGACCGCCCCCGATTCCTTTCGCACTCATGGTGTCCACCTGGCGGTACCCCATCGGGTTGTCGCCGGAGATTTTCCAGCCAAATAGCGCGGCGTAGAACTCCTCGAGCTTCTTCGGGTTCTTGGTGAGAATCTGCCAATGCATTACCGGGTTACCCATTCTTTCCTCCTCTGGTTTTCAGCGCGGTAACTGGGAAAAATGAAATCTCGAGTTCATAAACATCGTCGCTCACGTCGCTGTCGCTCGACAAAGCGCGGGCCTTTCGCATGAATTCATCCGCCAGGCGATGCAGCCGGGGAAGTGCTTTGGAATCGAACGCGACCACCATATGGCGGTGCACACGGTGTTCACTCGGAGTCCGCTCAATGGCCTGGAGCGCCAACTCGTGAATTTCACGTTGTGCCTGATAGCCCGCTCCCTCCGGGAGTTCAGCAGTGTGGAACTCCGCATCTCCGGAACGATCAACCCACCGGTTGCGCCCTGACATCTCCATCAATCCCAAGCGCAGCAATCGCTGCAAGGCGGTATTGACTTCGTCGATCTCGATGGCAAGAGCTCCTGCGATCCAGCGCACGTCGGGCTTGAATCCTCGAATATGAGTGAGTTCAAGAATCGCGTAATGGTGCCAGGTGGAAAGCAGTTGAAAGGTGTCGAGATCGAATTGCAGGCTGCGTACCTGGTCTGTTCGTCTCGGTACATTCTTAGGCGGGCTTGGGCTGTAGCTCTGAAGCGCCTCTGCGCTCAGGCCCATGGCCTTGGCCACCGCTTTCAGGTCGCGTGCGGAGAAGCGCCGGCGGTTCCTGAGCACTTGCGACAAAGTCGAATGATCGATCCCCAGCTGCTTGGCAAACGAACGTAGCGAATAACGTCGTGGTGCGCGCTGTCTTCACTGCGGCAGGTTAGTGGACAATCCACGGCAGGGCAACCATTTTGTCCCAATGCTGGGGCAAAAAGTGGGGCAAGTGTTTTGCCCCGGTTCGTTGCTCTTGGCGTTTACAACTTGCTCTACTTTTGTCGTGCTGAACGTCTCTGTTGCGATGGGCCAATTCACTCGACAGAGGTGCGCGATGCAGGGAAACCGAACAGCTGCTCCGGTCTCAGGGAAGACGATCCGCGGAGGCGGAATGTTTTTGGCGGTGTTATGGGCGCTTTTGCCCTGCCCGGCGGTTGCCGCGAAGTCCAGCTCCGCACAGATGGTCAAAATTGTGGCCCAAATTCAGAGAGCCGACTACGAAGGAGATCGCGCAGCCCTGATTCGACTGTACGACCAGTTAATGCCCTTCGTCTCCAACAAGGAAGTTGGCGCACGGGTCCGATACTGGCGGGGCTTTGCGCTTTGGCGCAGGGCGCTCAATGGGGCCAATGAATCGGTCAAGCCTGCAGAGTTGGATTCCGACCTGAAACAGGCGGTCGTCGAATTCCGAGAAGCAATTTCTGCGGATGCAACCTTCGTTGATGCCAGGATCGCCGCCGCATCATGCTTGTTCTTCCGGCTCTTTCTGAACCGCGGAGACAATGAGCGGGTCAAGGAATTTCTCCCTGAAGCCATGCAATGGATGAAGGACGCGCAAACCGCCGCTCCTGATAATCCGCGTTTCCTGTGGGTGCAGGGTGGAACGTTCTGGTACCTCCCTCCGGAGCGTGGCGGTGGCGAAACGAAAGCCATGGAAACTTACCAGAAAGGTCTTGAGTCAGCGCGCAAGCAGTCCGCAAGCACAGACCCGCTGAATCCGTCCTGGGGCGAGCCTGAACTGCTCATGAATCTCTCCTGGTCCAGCCTTCACGCCTCGAAGCCGGATCCTGATGCCGCCGAAGCGTACGCAAATGAGGCTCTGAAACGGATTCCTTATTGGCATTACGTTCGCGACATCTTGCTGCCTCAGATCCAGTCCGCGAAGCAGAAGCATTGACCGAAGCATCGAATTCCCTGAATTCGCAGCGTGCCGGTCCTGAACATCAGCAGATGTGTACCACAGCGAAAACGAAGTTTTGGGATCGTGGAAACGGAGCCTTCCTCGACGATGTTGGCCCGCTCATCATATGTACAAACCACAACTGTGAAGCCACGATCAGAGTTGCCACGAGCGAATTAATATTTTTCTGAATCCACGCGGGGCTTAGTGAGGTGGGATGACGGGTACGATAACTTCGCAGCATACAACACTTTGCGGCCAGGGGCGCCAGCTTCACCTCATGTTCACTGCGGATAGGGTCCGGAACTCGAGAATTATCGAGGGTCCCTTCTGACCGCCGGCCACTCGCCTGCTGCAAACCTCTGAGCAGTGCAGCGGAATAACTGACTACAGTCGCCGCGGTATGAAGAATCTGCTCAGAAATTCTGGAATTATTCCCGCTGCCTCGCCGCGCATCCGGCTAAGTGCAACCAACTACGTATTGGCACCACAAATGCTAATCAGTAAGGGAAATTCGACAAAGAAAAACTTATCGAGGATCAAAGCCAAAGCATGCCTGATAGCACATGGAAAGAATTATGTGAAGCCATCATGCGAGAAACAGATCCGCAAAAACTTCTGGCTCTGGTGGAGGAACTGAATCGTACTCTCGATCAGCGCGAGAGGGATCTCAAGTGCCAACGTGGCGCTCAGCCTACGTTCGACTAAGTCACCATCTCTGACTCTCTCTGAAGTCAGAGCCAACCTTTTACCCGCGCAATTCGCGCGGCATCCACTCGATTCGAGGCTCCCAGCTTGCTGATGGCTTCGGAAAGATAATTGCGCACGGTGCCTTCGGAAAGATTGAGGCTGGCGGCGATGTCGCCGCTGGCCATTCCGTCCCCGGCCAACCGCAAAACCTGGCGCTCCCGATCCGTTAAGGGATCGGGTTCGCCCCAGGCTTCGGCTGCCAATTCAGGATCGACCACCCGCAGGCCGCGATGTACGCGCCGCACGGCATCCGCCAGTTCCTCGGCCCGCATATCTTTCAGCAGGTAACCCGACGCGCCAACATCCAATGCGCGACGCAAATATCCCGCGCGCGCGAATGTTGTCAGGATGATGACGCGAGTAGAACAACGGTTCCGCTTCAATTCAGCAGCCGCGTCAAGACCGGTCATCTCCGGCATTTCGATATCGGTGATGAACACATCGGGCTTGTGAGACAGCACGGCCTGGAGCGCTTCTTTGCCGTTGCGCGCCTGCGCGACTACTGAAATGTCTCCCTGGATCTCCAGCAGCGCGGCAAGCGCTCCCAATACCATGCCTTGATCTTCCGCGATGACGACGCGAATCGTTTTGCCGCCTTCCCTGGCCGGGGTCATTGCGCTGTGTCTCCGCTGGTTGGAATGCGAATCGTGAGCCGGGTGCCGTGGCTGCCATCGCGTTCAAGACTTCCGCCCAGAGCTTCCACGCGCTCGCGCATGCCTCGAATTCCGTTGCCCTCGATGGGTTCGCCGCCGCGTCCGTCATCCTGAATTTCCAGAACGCAATGTCCGTTGCTCGCCGCCAGTCGTAGCAAACAGTTCTGAGCGCCCGCGTGGCGCACGACATTCGTCACCGCCTCTCTCACCACCAGGGCGATCACGCTCTCTTGCGCGGGATTCAGTCTCAGCTTGCCGGCTTCCGCATCCACTTTCACTCCTGCCGTTTGCAATGCTGCCTTGGCTCGGCTGAACTCGGTTTCGATACTGTTGACCCGGTATCCCCGGATCGTGTTGCGGACCTCGGCCAACGCTTCGCGGGAGGTTTGTTCCACGTCGAACATCTCCGCCTTGGCCCGCGCCGGATCCAGTTCAACCAATTTCTGCGCTAGCTCCGACTTCAGGATGATTACGGAGAGCGTGTGTCCCAACACATCATGCAGGTCGCGGGCAATGCGTTCCCGCTCGGCAACCTTCGCCAGCAACTCGATCTCTTCGTTGGCCATTCGTAATTTTGCGGTAGCACGATCGCGCTGCGCCACGAAGATATTGGCCACGCACACCGGGATCGAGATGATGCACACCGTGAAGATAAAAGTGGAGGAGATGTTAAAGGCATATGCCTCGTAGGCTGCCAGCCCGAGCAGTGCCCCAAGCAGGAGGATCGTCTGCCACGGCTTCCCGAACAGGAACGGGAGAGACGATGCTGCATAGATGAAGAACACCGACGCACCAGGATTGAACGGCGCGAAGCCGACTCCCAACGCCACGATTGCGGTCAGAAACAGGAACTTCCACGGTTTGCGAATCGTGAAGAGGCCGATGAAGAAGAGAACGAAGATCGCCGCCCCAGCCAGCGTGATCCCCCATACTTTCCAGTTCGCGTGCGCAGCCCACGGGTGCAGAAAGAAAAACACCAGGTAGAACAGCCATACAAATGGCGCCCAACTGCGCTCCCGGTCGCTCCCGTACATTTTCATCGTGTCCCGCTTAGCTTAGTCCAATCACCGAGATCACCCATACATCTTTCCTTCGTCGCGCCGGAAACCGTAGTACGCGATACCCAGGCATACCAGGGTGAATGCGATCAGGAATTGCCAATGCTGCCAGCCAGGAGTTTCGTCGCCGCCTCCCACAATCCGTAGCGCAACCTGGGCCAGATGATACGGCGGCAGCAGGTGAGCGGCCTGCCGCATCAACCTTGGCAGAAACATGATCGGCACCCAAAGCCCCGAGCAAAATGAAATCGGCAGATAAATCATGTTGATCGTCGCCGGCGCCGAATTGGGGCCGATGAAGTACCCCAATGCCAGCCCCATCGCACAAAAAGGCAGAGATCCGGCCACTAGCACGCTAATCAGGCGCAACATCTCCAGCGGCGCCATCGTGACTTTGCCGAAGCTAATTCCCAGCAGCATCAGGATCGAGACCACGACCGCGCTGAAGATCATGCTCATGACCACCTTGCCAATGAAATATGCAGCCGGCGGCATGGGACTGGCTCGCTTCACCTGCAGCCATCCTAAGCCGCGCTCCGCAGCCAGGGCGGCAGCGGTGCCGAACAGCGAGGTGCCCATGACCCCAAAGGCCCCATATGTGGCCATCAGGTAGGCGGGCGTGCGTACTCCCTGGATGCTCGCCGACCCCAGCACCAGGCCGAACAGGATGTAGAACATCGTGGGAAAGCCGATGGTGGACACGGAATATGCGCGCAGCCGCAGGTTCTTGAGAAATTCGTACTTGATCTCTTTCCAATAAACCGATACGCGGCTGCTCTGCCTGGGGATCGACAACAGATTGGCAACGCTGACCATAGATCCTCGCTTTAATTCGCATGATTTTCGACGTCGTGGTTGTGCCCGGTCAGCGAGAGAAACGCCTCTTCCAGGCCTGCGCTGGTGACCTCAATTCCACAGACGGCGGCATCCCGGCTCAAGAGTTCTCGCAGCACAGGTTCGGCTTGTGCGGTTTGAATCTCGACAAGGCCGCGCTCCTCGTGCGCTTCCAGCACACCTGCCCACCCCCGAATCGCGGTGAGGGGAAGGGAAGTGCGGCAGCGAATGCGTTTTCCCCCGCTGCTCGACTTGATTTGCGCCGGCGTTCCTTCCGCAACAATTTCGCCGCGATTGAGTACCACAACCCGATCCGCCAGCGCATCCGCCTCTTCCAGGTAGTGGGTGGTGAGTAGCACGCTTTTCCCGCGCTCGACGAGTCGCCGGATCTGCTTCCACATCAGCCGTCGCGCTTCCACGTCGAGCCCGACCGTGGGCTCGTCCAGAAAGAGCAGGTCCGGATCGCCGCAGATCGAAAGCGCGAATAGCACGCGCTGTCTCTGTCCCCCGGAGAGTTCTCCGAAGAGGCGGTCTTTCACGTCCTCCAGACCGGCAAGCGCCAGCGTCTCCGCTTGCGGAAGTGGAGCCGGGTAGTAGTTGGAGAACAGGTCCACATGCTCGCGTACTCGCAGCGTCTCCGGTACCCGAGCCACCTGCAGCATGGCGCCGGTCTTCACCCGCACGCGGTGATCACGGGGGTCGCCGCCAAAGATACGTACCGTCCCGCGGTCCGGGGCCAGCAACCCCAGCAGCAACTTCACCGCCGTGGTCTTACCCGCGCCATTGGGTCCCAGTAACGCGACCAGTTGTCCCGCCGCCACCGATAGCCGCAGTTTGCTTAGCGCGCGTACCTGACCATAGCTTTTTTCAACAGTATCCAGGACGGCGACTGTGGTTTCACCGACGCTGCCGTTTGTTCGGATTTCAGAAATTGCAGCGGACATCCTCACCTCCTCGAGCCGACGGCCGTAGAATCACTCGGGGTAGCCGGAAGCGGTAGTGAGTAACATCACGAGCGTGGCATGACATTTGTCACGATGCGATGAGCCACGGGAGCCTGCTCCGGTATAATCCACAGTCGGCTTATGTTGCGCCCACCTGCCACATCGCATGAGGTTGAATTGAAAATCCGGCCCGGGATTGAGCTAGCCAGCCTCACCGACGTGGGCTGCCAGAGAGAAAACAACGAGGACCAGTACTCCTATTGGGAGCCCGAGAGTGATGAGCAGTTTGCGCTCAAAGGCAGGCTTGCCATTGTGGCCGATGGCATGGGCGGACACGAGGGCGGCCAGGAGGCGAGCCGCATCGCGGTGGATACGGTCCAGCAGACCTACGCCATGGGCCCGGGGGCTGACATTCAAGCACTACTGACGAATGCTTTTCACGTCGCGCATCGGCGCATCCAGGATTTTGCCTTTCGCCGCCCCGAGTTCTCGGGGATGGGAACCACTTGCACCGCCATCGCGCTTCGCCAGAATCAACTTTACTATGCCCATGTCGGCGATAGCCGGCTTTACCTGTTGCGTGGCTCGGTGCTGTCCCGCCTCACCCATGACCATTCCTATGTCGGGCGTCTGGTGGAAACTGGGGTGATCAGGTCGGAAGAAGCGGAGTTTCATCCTCAGCGCCACATTCTCACCTCCGCTCTGGGTGCGGGACTGGACATCTCCCTCGATTGCCCGTCAACTCCGGTCCCTGTGCAGAAGGATGATCTTCTCGTCCTCTGTTCCGATGGCATGTGGGGGATGGTGAGCGAACGGGAGATTCAGGATGCTCTTGCGGAACGCTCTCTCGAAAAGGCCAGCCGCAAGCTGGTGGACCTGGCCAAGCAACACGGCGGCCCCGACAATATCACGGTGCAGCTGATAAGAATTTCCGAGTAAGCGGTAGCCACACGCCGCCTGCACCCCACGTCTCTTTTCTGGTCAAAAGCTGAAACGAAGTGCACACCTTAGCCGAAACTTCTCTTCTTCCGGGCGTCCAACCCTTCCTGATTGAGCAAGTTCTGGAAAGCCTCCACACTGGCATTCCAGTTGCTAACACTACTATGTAAATTAAGTCTATTCATTTAATAGACTTTATGGCAGTATTCCACCGATGAAGATTTCACAAAAAGGTTTGTACGCGCTTCAGGCCATGATGATGCTGGCCCGCCACTATAACCAGGGCGCCATTCGCATTCGCGATATCGCCTACGAAGAGGACCTTCCCGAAAAGTTTCTCGAGCTGATCCTTCTCGAAATGAAAAACGCCCGCATGGTTGAAAGCGTGCGCGGCGCCAAGGGCGGTTACCAGCTTCGCCGTCCTCCCGCGGAAATCCATCTCAGCGAAATCATTCGCCTGATTGACGGCGCGCTCGCCCCCTTCGGGGATGCCGACCAACTCCGTACGCTCATTGATCGTGACGCTGAACATCGCGCGCTGTACCAGGTGTTCCTGGACGTGCGGAACGCCGCGGCCCGCATCCTCGAGAACACCACCTTGGCCGATATCGTTGGTCCTGGGGTCCGTAAGCCAGGTAAGAAGTCCCGCAAGAAAGCAGACCAGGGCGGAGTGCTGCCCATGGTCGTGCACGGCAATCCGAACAGGGGAAAAGATGAGTAAGAGAGTCCTGGGGGTTTTGCTGTTCATGGTGTTTGCAGTGCTTGGGTTCGCGCAGACTACTGTTCGCGTGGGCGCGTTTCCGAACATCACGCATCCCCAGGCGATGGTGGGGAAGGCGAATGGCCTCTTTGAAAAAGCCATGGGCCCGAATGTGAAGGTCGAGTGGAAGAGTTTCAACGCCGGGCCTTCGGCAATCGAGGCGCTCTTCGCGGGAGCGATTGACATGGCCTATGTCGGGCCGAATCCCACGATCACCGGCTATGTCCGCTCGCAGGGAGAGGCTTTGAGAGTCGTTGCCGGCGCGGCCAGTGGCGGGGCATCCCTGGTGGTTCGCAGCGATGCAGGCATTAACAAGCCGGAAGATTTTCACGGCAAGAAAGTGGCCTCCCCTCAGCTTGGCAACACCCAGGATGTTGCGCTCCGCGCCTGGCTCAAGTCGCATGGTATGAAGCCGGTTGACAAGGGAGGCGACGTGCGGATTATGCCCATGGCCAATCCCGATCAGCTGACGCTCTTTCAGAAAAAAGAACTCGACGCGGCCTGGACCCCTGAGCCCTGGGCTACGCGCCTGATCCGTGAAGGCAATGGACGCCTCTTCCTCGACGAACGCGAGCTTTGGCCGAACCGCCAGTTCATCGTGACCAACCTGATTGTGAGCGCGAAATTTCTTCGTGAGCATCCGGACGTGGTGAAGAACTGGTTGCGGGCCAACGTTGAGATCACCGATTGGATTAACGGCCACCTCCCGGAAGCCAAAAAGCTCATCAACCGGCAGATCCAGGCCGAAACTGGCAAGGCAATCCCGCAGGACCTGATTGACCAGGCCTTCACACGCTTTGAGGTCACCTACGATCCGCTGCGCAACTCGCTGCTTACTTCAGCCAAATCCGCCTTCGATGCCGGGTTCCTCGGCCGTCAGATGCCCGATCTCTCCAATCTGTATGACTTGACCCTGTTGAACCAGGTTCTGGCGGAAAAGAAAAGGAAGGCCATTCAATGACCGCGTCACCGCAAACTTTCTATCATGGCGATCCCGGCGTGCCATTACGCGGCCGAAACGGTGGAGTGGCAACGCTCCCCCTCCGCGAACCCGCGCCCGGCACAACCGCGAAAGTTTCGCTCCAGGAAATCTCGCTCAGCTACAAGGCTGCCAATGGCAAGCGCCTGCTGGCTCTCGACAAGATCAGCCTGCAGGTTCGGCCTGGTGAATTTCTTTGCATCGTTGGCCCTTCCGGGTGCGGCAAGTCCACGCTGCTTCACCTCATTGCGGGCTTGCACCATCCGACCTCCGGCCAGGTGCTCGTTGACGATAAGCCCATCGCCGGAACCGGCACCGATCGCATCCTCATCTTCCAGGAACTCGGACTGTTTCCCTGGCTGACCGTGAAACAGAATGTCGAGTTCGGGATGAAAATGAAAGGAATTCCCAAAGCGGAGCGCAACGAGCGCATTGACTACTATTTGCGCCTCGTGCACCTGTCGCAGTTCAAAGACAGTTACACGCACCAGCTTTCCGGCGGCATGCGACAGCGCGTCGCCCTGGCCCGCGCGCTGGCTACAGAGCCGGACGTCCTGCTGATGGACGAGCCTTTCGCCGCCCTGGACGCGCAAACTCGCGACCTGCTGCATGATGAACTCGAGCGCCTTTGGGCTGAAACCGGACGCACCGTTATCTTTGTCACGCACAACGTGCGTGAAGCAGTCCGCCTCGGCGATCGCGTGGTCTTGCTCACCTTCCGCCCTGGCCGCGTGAAACGCGAGTTCAAGATCGACCTTCCGCGTCCGCGGCACCTTGAAGACTTCGATGTTGCCGCCTCGGCGCGCGAGATCCTTGGCGAGCTTCGCGAAGAGATCAATCGTTCGCTCGCCGAGGAGTATCAGCAAGGAGTGAAGCCTCACATCGAACCCGGAGCCCAGCCATGAAACGCGCCGCTCGTTACATCATCTTCTACTCCGCGCTCTTGGGCGTATGGATCTTGCTCGCCGAGCTCAAGGTTTGGCCGCCCTATCTGTTTCCCACGCCCTGGGGTGTCGCCCAATCCTTGTGGGCCGGCTTTGCCGATCAGAGCTTTCTGATTGCCATCATCGTGAGTTTGAAGCGGGTTGTAATCGGCTACTCCATCTCGGTCGTGCTTGGGATGGTCCTCGGCCTTGGCGTCGCCAGCAACAAGTTCCTGGAAGAAACCATGGGCGGCCTGCTGGTCAGCCTGCAGAGCCTGCCCAGCATCTGTTGGTGGCCGCTGGCGCTGCTCTGGTTTGGCTTGAGCCAGAATGCAATCCTGTTCGTCGTGATTATGGGGTCTTTGCTTTCTGTCACCCTCGCCATGGAAGATGGGCGCAAGCAGATGCCCAAGATTTACGGCATGGCGGGACGCAATCTCGGCGCACGCGGCTTCCAGTTGTTCTGGCACGTCCTGGTACCCGCGAGCCTGCCGTTCATCGTGTCCGGCCTCAAGCAGGGATGGGCATTCGCGTGGCGCTCCCTGATCACCGCCGAGATGCTTTACCTTAGCCTCGGTCTTGGGCAGGTACTGATGATGGGCCGCGACCTGAATGACATGAGCCAGGTCCTGGCAGTCATGATCCTGATCATCGCCCTCGGCTACGTCGTGGATGGACTGGTGTTCAAGACCATCGAGCGCCGCCTGCAGCACAAGTGGGGACTAGTCGCCGCCAGCTGAGCAAGGATTCCCAGCGTCCGCTTGAGGTATGGTTCCAGGTTGTTCGGTTTGCGTCGTGAATCACTAGTCAACCGATAGACATACTGCACATTATCGTTAACATCCCTTCCGCTTTGCGGAGGTACGAGGTGCCGGACCAGCAGTGCTGGTACTCTGCCGTTCTGAACACCACAAAGGAGCAGCATTTTCATGCAAGGTCACCAGAAAGCTCTCGCGACAGTCGTGGCATTGTTCCTGGCTGCAGCCCTCTTTGCTCAATCCTCGCAGTCCTCTCCGGCCAGGGCGAAGAAAGCCGCCACCCGGAGGGGGACTGTCACTGTAAAGGACATTGAGGAATTGCGCGCCGCTCTGGCGGCGCAGCAGGAACAGATTCAGCAACTGCGCCAGGAAATGCAGAGCAAAGACTCTGCTTTGCAGGATGCTCGCCGGCAGGCGGAACAGGCGCAGCAACAGCTACAGCAGGCGCAATCCGCCGCGGGCGATGCGCAACAGAAGGCTCTGATTGCGCAGTCCGCAGCCGAGCAGCAGAAAGAAAATCTTGACCGCATCAACAGCACCTTGGCCGACCTGAAGACTTCGCTGGTAGGCACGGCTGTGACCGCGCAAGACGAGCAGAAGCGGGTCTCAGCTTTAGAAAGCCTCGTCGGCCGCTTCCGCCTCAACGGCGATATCCGGATCCGCGGCGAGAGTTTCTTCCAGGACTACAAGGGATTCGAGCCTCGCAACCGCGCCCGCGTGCGGGTCCGCTTCGGATTCGACGGCAGGCTGAATGAAGATTTCAGCGGCAGCGTGGCCATGGCGACCGGTTCGCTAGGCGATCCCACCACCACCAACGAAACCTTCACCAATTTCTTCGACCGCAAGAGCATCGGCCTTGATAAGGCCTACATCACCTACAACCCGGTCGCGCATAACTGGTTGTCTGCTACTGGCGGCAAGTTTCCGTATTTGTGGCAGCGGACCCAGATGACCGGCGATCCCGACCTGAACCCGGAAGGCTTTGATGTCAAACTGTCCTTTAACACTCAGACGCCGCTGGTGAAGAACGTCACCGTCCAGGCATTCAACACCTTGTTCAACGAGGTCACCTCCGGCAGCGACTCCTACGCTCTCGGCGGCCAGATTGCCGGCAAGTTGGAAGCAGGACCGTGGACCGCGACCGCCTCCTACATGGCCGAAAAGTGGAACGGTACCAGCGCGCTGCTCCAGGCCAGCGGCTTCGCGGTGCAGGCAACCACCGTCGGCTTCAGCAACGGCGGCACGACTACGACGATTCCGGCCACCGGGGAAGGTCCGGGCTGCGCAAAAGGCAGCGGCTCCGGCGGAAGCTTCCCCACGGTTCCTCCTTGCGCGTTCGCTCCCAATGGGGAGACGAATGCTGTCACCATCGGCGCCGATGGCAAGCCACGCTTCCTGTCGGGCTTCTTCTACTCCGATTTCATTCTCAGCAACCAGATCAAGACCGGCATGAGCCGTCTTCCTCTAAACCTGTTGCTGGAGTTCGAAGAAAACCTCGACGCCGCCAACCACCCCTACGACACCGGCGGAAAATTGATAACGTCGCTGGGCAAGCAAAACCAGGCTTACCTGGCAGACATCAGCGTGGGCCAGACTAAAAACCAGAACGATATCCAGGTCGGATACGCATGGCTTCGCGAGGAGCAGGATGCGGCGCTGGCGGCGTTCGCGGAAAGCGATCAGCGCGCCCCCACGAACATTCTCCAGCATCGCGTCTATGCGTTGTGGAAAGTGCGTGCCAATACCGTTGCCGGCTTAACCTGGTGGCACGGCCGAACGCTCAACAGCAACCTGCAGAACAACCCCGCAAGCCTCAACAAAACCATTACCAAGGCAGGGCAGACTGAGCCCTTCCTCAACCGCTTTCAATTTGACTTGATTTACACGTTCTGACGATTGTTGCACGTCGGCTGTTTCCAGAATTCGGACGGACCTTCAACCCGGCCGGTTTCGAGCTGAACTCTTTGCCCGCGGGCAGGGTCAGACGTCAAAGATCTTGAAGTCTGCCGGCGGCGTCTGACCCTGCAACAAGGTAATAGCAACATTGTGCACCGGAATCCCGCCCACCGTTTTTCCTTCAAGGCTGCCATGATGGGCGTGGCCATGGACGACCAGGTCGGCGCCGTGGCGGTCCACCACCTCCGCCAAGCGCGAGGTCCCCAGGAAACAGAAAATCTCCGGCGCTTCTCCCTGTACCGTGCCGATGATCGGGGAATAGTGCAGCACCACCACCCGCTTCTTGGTCCGTAACTGTGACATGGCCCGCTCCAGCTTCAGCGCCTCGTCAATGGACGCGCGAACGAAGGTCTTGATCTCCGGTTCGCCGAATGCGGTCAGCACGCCACGGCCGAACCCGCCCACAAAGCCCTTGGTCCCGGCAAAGCCCACGCCGTCGCGCTCGTAAATGTTCCCGTCCAGCACCTTGATGCCTTCGTTGCTCATCATCTTCATCAGGTCGGCTTCGCATCCGCTCTCGTAATCATGGTTCCCGAGCACTGCGATGATGGGAACCCGCACTCGCACCAGCGCATTGAGGAGAGGCTCCATTTCGCTGGGCTTGCCGTAGTTGGTCAGGTCGCCGGCCAGTACCAGCACGTCGGCCTGGTCGCGCACCCGTGCAAGCTGGTCCTGAAGCGCAGGACGTCCCTGGGCGGAGAAATGTAGGTCAGCCGTCGCGGCAATTCTCATAGATCTGAACTTAACTGGCCTTGCGTTGCTCTAACCGGATTTTGCCATTCTGCATCCGGCGCTGCCGATATTCATCCAGAATGTTGTCCAAACCCCACTCGTTCATATCAATGGAAAACATGTTCTCGTCAATCAGGCTGCCCCGGAACCGAGCTTCGGGGTTGGGATTCTCCAGGGCCAGCGCAAATCGGTTCAGCAGGTCATTCCAGAGCCAGGCCGGCACGTAGTTGGTTTGGGCCGGATAGACATAGCGGTACAGCATCAAGGCCCAGAGCAGCACCTCCCAATGTTCGCCCGCCAGGTCAAGGATCCGATGCCAATCCAGGTTGCCCCTGGTACCGTAGATGACATGCGCGATGTCGGCCCCGTCAAAGCGTTCGCGCCGGGTAACGAACAATTTGGAACTGATCAGTTCCTCGGGAGCCAGCACTTTGGTGGGGACGCCCATGATCTCGGCAGGGAACGCCCGATCGATCCACGACTGGTCCACCAGGATCACGGCGTTACTCATGCCTGTAATCAGGTCCACGAAATAGTCGTCGCGCCGTGCCTTGGCCAGCCATACCGGATCGGTGATCTCGGTTTCGAAGCCGCGCTCCTTCAACCCGCTGAGCGCGATCGGCACGTCGTTGGCACTGAGAAACACATCCAGATCTTTCGTGTACCGGCAAATGCCGGTGTGCTCCCGCAGCGCAAAGGCTCCCGAGACCGCGTAGGGAACGCCTTTCTCGTTGAGAACTTCCAGTACCTCTCGGTACAGACTCTCCTGCTCCCTCGTGATCAGCGGAGGCTCGGAGGAGGTCTGCGGGGGACTCGGCGACGGGTGGTTGGCTTCTTCAGGCACGAAGCGCTTGGATGTGCTTTTCCATGAACAGGTTGCGTTTGCAAGAAGAAGCTGCCCACAGTTCTGCCGGTGCACACAACTGTCTCACGGCTGTTTCGCATCCTTAATGCGAACAGCCATGTCCTCCTTGACCGGTCCCCTCACAGACAAGCTTGAGTACGACTCCTCTTCGAACCATGCCGCTGTCGCGCAACGCGTGGCAGAGCTGGGCGAATGGTTTCACAACCTCGACTTGAATGGAGTGTCTACCGCCCCCCATCATTTTCTCGGCGATTTCCCCAACATCAAATGGAAGTATCTCGAGCACTCGATCCCGGCCGACCTCTCCGGAGCGACCGTGCTCGACTTGGGATGCAACGCTGGCTTTTATTCCATCCAGATGAAGAGGCGCGGCGCCTCGCGGGTGCTGGGAATTGATGTGGATGACCGTTATCTGAACCAGGCGCGGTTTGCGGCTAAGACCCTTGAGCTGGATATCGAATTTCAAAAACGTTCGGTGTACGACGTCGACCAGATTGATGGGCAATTTGATTACGTTTTCTTTATGGGCGTGTTCTATCACCTGCGTTATCCCTTGTTTTGCCTCGATAAGGTCATAAAGAAAGTCCGCAGCCGCCTGATCTTTCAAACCATGATCCGGGGTTCGCAGGAATCGCACAGCCCCGCCGAAGATTATCCCTTTTGGAACCAGGACATTTTTCGCGAACAGAGTTTTCCAGCGATGTACTTCATCGAAAAAAGCTATTCCAACGATCCTACCAACTGGTGGATTCCGAATCGGGCCGCGGTAGAGGGCATGCTGCGCAGTTCCGGCCTGGAATTACTGGACCATCCCGAGGCCGAGACCTGGATTTGTGCTCCACGCAACGTGACCCGCAACAACCGTTACGTTGTTGATATGGAATTGGACGGCACGCTGTAGATCCCGCACGTCGCAAGAGAGGACCGGATGGTTGAAGCTGTAATGTTGTGGAACGAACCTAACAACCTTTCCCACTGGGATTTCCAGATTGATCCCGATTGGAAGGCGTTTTCACGAATGACGATTGCGGCTGCGCGTGCGATCCGGCGGATCAATCCAAAACTGCCGATTGTGCTTGGTGGGATATCACCCATTGATCCCAATTTCATCTGTCTGCTGAAGAGCGAAGGCGTTCTCGACGTACTGGATGTGGTCGCGGTGCACGGCTTTCCTTTGGACTGGAATCACTGGAGCATCCACGATTGGCCGCGCAAGATTGACGAGATCCGCGAAGTGACTGACAAGCCGGTCTGGGTGTCGGAGGCTGGCGCTTCGTCGTTCGGCGCCGAGGAAGTTCAGGTGTTCGGTATGAAACGCACCGCAGAACTGCTGCTTCCAATCGTCGATCGGGTGCACTGGTATAGCCTGTTCGATCTGCCCGCGTCATGGACCGCGACGACCCGTCACAAAGAGGCAGAAGGAAGCGCCTATTACCGGCATTACTACATGGGCCTGATCAGGGAAGACGGTACACCCAAGGCTGCCAGCAGTTGCTTTCCCGCCGGATTGGGATTGTGCCAGTGGTTTCACTTCGAAGATCCGCGCCTTGAACTGGGTGTTCAATGGCTGCGTAAGCTCGGCGTGCGCCACTTGCGCACGGGCGTGAGCTGGGCAGACTCATTTCGTCCCAACGCGCAACCCTGGTTCGACCGTCAAATGAGCGCGCTCGAGGAATTTCAGACCACCATGACTCTGTGCTTCACCCCGGAGCATCTCGGAATTGCGCCCCACTACACGAGTCCCCCGAAGCGCGCCGAAGATTTTGCGGAGTTCGCAGCGTGGGCTGTCGAACGTTACGCGCCATCCGGCGTCAAAAACCCCTCGCCCCCCGATACTATTGTGTCAACTCGAAAGCGCGAGCAAACTCTGGTTTCCGCGCAAGACTGAAAATTCGAAATGTCGGGGCGTGCGACTCGCTCTCGCCGCCCGTCCACAAGGCTACACGAGCGCCAAAAACCAACTCAGACGTACCAAGCTCGGGGTAGACATCTTACCTGTAAGTACTTTCATCCAAGCCACGCCTGCCGAAACTAGCCGTGCGTAGTACTGAGCACCAGTTTCGGTGCACTTCAAAGCGCCGTTCGGAAATATCGCGGCCGGGTTCTGGAAAGAAGGAGCAAGGGTAAGTGAATAGTAAACAAATTCTGATTACGGGAGGCGCCGGATTCGTTGGTTCGCATACCGCCGATGCGCTGATCCAGCGCGGGCATAAGGTTCGCATTTTCGATAATCTCAGCGAGCAAGTTCATCCTGCGGGAATTCCCGACTACCTTCCGGCGGAAGCGGAATTCATACGCGGAGACGTACGCGATCCTGCTGCCCTGGCCAGAGCGGTTCGGGGGGTGGATGTGGTCTACCACTTTGCCGCTGCCGTCGGCGTGGGCCAGTCCATGTACCAGATCGCCGAATACACGGCCGTCAACAACCAGGGAACTGCGAACCTGCTGCAGGCGATTCTGGATACCCGGTCGCATCCGGGAAAATTGATTGTCGCCTCCTCCATGTCCATCTACGGCGAGGGTCGGTATCTCTGCGAACATTGCGGCGAGGTCAAGCCGCCTCCGCGCCCCCTCGAG
This sequence comes from Terriglobales bacterium, assembly GCA_035652095.1. Lineage (GTDB taxonomy): Bacteria > Acidobacteriota > Terriglobia > Terriglobales > Acidobacteriaceae > DASREM01. Next base: position 306,726 of record DASREM010000028.1, read on the forward strand.
CAGCTGAAAGAGAAACGCTGGGAGACGCTTTGCCCCGATTGCGGAACCTCGCTGAAGCCGGTTCCAACCAACGAGCGCAAGCCCCTGCAGAGCACCTCTGTCTACGCGCTCTCCAAAAAGGACCAGGAAGAGATGATGCTGCTGTTCGGGCGCACCTATGAAATTCCCGTGGTCGCGCTGCGCTACTTCAATATTTACGGCACCCGTCAATCGCTCTCCAATCCATATACCGGCGTCGCCGCGATTTTCGCCTCGCGGTTGATGAACGGGCACGCTCCGATGATTTTCGAAGACGGTATGCAGATGCGCGACTTCGTCAGCGTGCGCGATGTGGTGCAGGCAAACTTGCTGGCCATGGAGAAGTCTGCCGCCGATGGGAGCGCTCTCAACGTCGGCTCTGGCCATCCGGTCACCATCCACCAGATCGCCGCCGAACTCGGGCGTGCACTGAAAGTTAGAGTTCCCAGCAACGTCACCGGAAAGTATCGCGCCGGCGATATTCGACACTGCTTCGGCGACATTTCGGCCATTTCGACCCTGCTTGGATACAAGCCCAAAGTGAGTTTGAAGCAGGGGATCGAGGAGTTGGTCGGATGGCTTCAGTCGCAGCAGGCTGACGATCGCGTCGAAGAGGCAATGCAGACGCTCAACGTACACGGACTTGTGGCTTAAGGAAAGAAAGAGTGATGAATAAGTTAGTTCCGTTCCGATCCATCGTGATTTTCGGGGGAGCCGGATTCGTTGGTTCCAACTGGGCCCATTGGTTGTTGAACCACACCGATGCCAGGATCCACATTTATGACAATCTGTCGCGGCGTGGAGTGCACCGCAACCTGCGCTGGCTGCAACAGCAAGCCGGAGATGCCGATCGGCTGAAAGTCACCATCGGCGACGTGCGTGACGCGGCGCTGGTCAACCGCGCGGTGCAGACTGCGACCGAGATCTACCACTTTGCCGCGCAGGTCGCTGTAACTTCCTCGGTGCAGGACCCCCGCTTCGACTTCGAAGTGAATGTCGGAGGAACGCTGAACATCTTGGAGGCCGCGCGCAAAAGTGGACGTCGTCCTTTCCTGCTTTTCACCTCTACTAACAAGGTGTACGGCCATCTCAATTTCAAGCGGTTGGTGGCGCGCGCCCAGCGTTACGACTGCCCCGACGAGCGCGGCGTGAACGAATCGCAACCACTGGATCTTTATTCTCCCTATGGATGCTCGAAAGGTGCGGCCGACCAATACGTTCGCGATTACAGCCGCATCTTCGGATTGCCCACGGTTGTGTTGCGCATGTCCTGTATCGCGGGACAGCGGCAGTTTGGAAACGAAGACCAAGGGTGGGTCGCGCATTTCTTGTATTCCGCGCTGGAGGACCGTGCGCTCACGATCTATGGGGACGGGCGGCAGGTGCGCGACATCTTGTGCGTTGACGACCTGGTTCGAGCCTTCGAGGCGGTGCGCGCCAACACTACTAAAACACAAGGTCAGATCTATAACGTTGGGGGCGGCCGGCGCAACGCTGTCTCCCTGCTGGAACTCATTGATGAAATCGAGAACATGACCGGCAAGAGCCTGCGTTTGCAGATGCAAAAGGCGCGCCCCGGAGATCAACTCTACTACGTGACCGACACCTCGAAGTTGAAAGAGCATGTGGGGTGGGAGCCGCGCATCGGAACCCGCGAAATTCTCGAACGCATTCACGACTGGTGGATGGAGAACCGCGAGTACGTGTCAAGTACCAGCGTCGCTGCGCAAGCGCAACCTGGATTGCAGCCGGTCAGCGGAGCCGTTTCATGAAGTTTGCCTTCGTCAATCCGGCCTGGAGTTTTACCGGTTCGACCTACTTCGGCTGCCAGGAGCCGCATTATCCCCTGGAGTTGATGTTCGCCTTCGATAAAGTGCGCGAGGCTGGACACAAGCCGCTTCTGATCGATGCGCAATTGCATGGCCTGAACGCGTCTGAAGTGAAAGAGCGGATCGGTACCTTTCGTCCCGATTTTCTGGTCATCCCGACCGCGCCCTCTTACTTGTTCTGGCGCTGTCCTCCGCCGGAGTTGCGGGTCCCGCAGCAATGGTTTCGTGAATTGGATTCGGGAGCGGTCAAAGTTGCAATCGGGCCGCATTCCTCCGCCACTCCCGCAGCTACCTTACGAAAGCTGAATTGCGATGTCGCCCTGCGGGGCGAGCCCGATGAAACCATCGTCCAGTTGGCAGACCGTCCATGGAACGAAATCGATGGATGCTGCTGGCGCGATCAGCGGGGCGAACACATCAGCCCGTCGCTAGGCGTGACCGACATGAAGAAGTTGGGCCGGCTGAAGTTCGACAACTATGACGTCGAACGGCATGAGCACCGCCATCACGTTTTTAGCGGCTCCGGTCGCGGGGCGGAACTGGAATTCGCGCGCGGCTGTCCCTGGGCCTGCAGCTTCTGTAACAAAACCCTTTTCCGGAATAAATTCCGGGAGCGTGACGTCGACGAAGTCCTCGCCGAAGTGGATACGCTGATTGCCCGGGGCGTGAATTACATCTACTGGATCGACGAGATCTTTGGAGTCGGGAAGAACGTGCACAGGCTGCTGGAGAACTTACGGCATCGTCCGGTATCCATTGGCCTGCAGACCCGTATCGACCTGTGGGATGAAGAGACCCTGGACCTGCTTGGCCAGGCGCATTGTATTTCGATGGAATGCGGCATTGAGTCCATCACGGAGGAAGGCCGGGACGAACTCAATAAAAACTGCCGCATGTCCACGGAACGGTTGTCGGACCTACTCATCTACGCGCGCCAGCGCATCCCCTGGGTGCAGGCGAATCTTATCCTTACCGACAAAGACGACCGCGACGACATCCGCGGGTTTCAGGAAAAGCTGAAAGCGCATCAGGTCTGGGTCAGCGAGCCGGTGCCGATGTTCCCCTATCCCGGCACACCGTATTACCAGCAGGTATTCGGTCCGCCGGATGATCAGGCGTGGGAACGAGCGCACAAATATTACACGGGTCTATTTTCGGGGAAAGGTTATAGCGACATACAGGAAGCACATCCCGTCCCAATCGAGGAATTGGAATGCACGTACTGATTACGGCCGACACGGTCGGCGGCGTGTGGACCTATACCCAGGAATTGGTAAGTGGGCTGGTTCGGCGGAACGTGCGAGTCACGCTGGTAAGTTTCGGCCGCATGCCAAGCCCGCAGCAGACGGAGTGGTTGCTGGGTCTGCCCAATCTTGATTACCGGCCAACTCCTTACCGCCTGGAATGGATGCGCGAACCCCAGCGTGATATCGAGTCGTCCTGCGAGTTCCTTGAGGCCGTCATTCGTGAAGTCCGTCCCGATCTGCTCCACCTCAATCAGTACTGTTATGGCACTGTCTCCCCATGGCTGCCTCGCGTAGTGGTCGCGCATAGCGACGTCTTCAGCTGGTGGGAGGGAGTTCATGGTTGCGAGCCGGAGGACAATGCCTGGACTCGCTGGTACCGCGAAACTGTGGTCAGCGGCCTCAGCTGCGCCGATGTGGTGATCGCGCCATCGCAGTGGATGCTGAACACGATTCCTCGCTTTTACGTCCGACCCAGCTACGGCAGGGTCATTTACAACGGGCGGAACCCAGCGCTGTTTGAAGCGGACGTCTCCAAGGAAAAATTTGTGCTCGGCGTGGGAAGACTCTGGGATCGCGCCAAGCAGGTCTCTTTGTTGCTGGAAAGTGACCATAAGGTTCCGGTGTGGATCGTCGGCTCGCAGGAGGAGCCTGGCAACGCCGCCGACCTTGCCAAACCGAAGCTGGGCCGGGGAGAGTTCAAGCTGCTGGGGGAGAAGTCGCAGGCGCAATTGCGGGGACTATTCGCGCGCGCTGCCATCTACGCGGCCACCTCTTGCTACGAGCCTTTCGGACTGGCGCCCCTGGAAGCTGCATTCTCCCGCTGCGCCCTGGTCATGAACGATCTTCCGGTGTTTCACGAATTATGGGGAGACGCGGCCTATTACTTCAAGCGCAACGACCCTAACGATCTCGCTCGCCGCATTCGCGAGCTGAGCGCAGACTCCGAACTGCGGCATGAGTTTGCCGAACGCGCCTATAATCGCGCGCATCGGCAATTCAGGGCGGAGCGGATGATCGATCAGTACGAGAACCTTTACTACAGCGTCAGCGCCGCGGAGAAAGTTGCGTGAGAGCCCTGCAAATCAGAATCTTTGCGCACTCGTGGATCTCAGACTGGAACCACGGCAACGCTCACTTCCTGCGTGGGTTGGCATATGAACTGGTGCGTATGGGACACCAGGTCCGCTGCTATGAGATGACGAATTCCTGGTCGTTCAGGAATCTGCTCGAGGAAGGACCCGATTATGCAGCCGAAGCATTCCTCAGTTTTCGCCGCGCGTTTCCGGCTCTTGACGTGCGCTTCTTTAATGCCGGCGAGAGTTTCCTGAGCTTCGCGGAGGAGGAGCTGCGCGGTGCGGATCTGGTGCTGGTGCACGAATGGAACGAACCGGAGACGGTGAAAACGATCCTGGCGCTGCGGCGCAGGTTCGGCTTTCGGGTCCTGCTTCACGATACCCACCATCGCGCCTATACCAACCCGCAGGAGATCCTGCGTTTTTCCCTCGCGGAGTTCGACGGGGTGCTCGCGTTCGGGGAAGCCATCCGCAGAATCTATTCCGAAGCCTTTCAGGTCAAGAAGGTCTGGACGTTTCACGAAGCTGCGGACACGGCGCACTTCCGGCCTATGCAGGCGCAAAAAGATACCGATGTTGTCTGGGTAGGGAACTGGGGGGACGAGGAGAGGACACGCGAGCTGCAGGAGTTTCTCATTGGCCCCGCGGCCGCTTTGCGCGAGCGGCGCATCGTGGTGCACGGTGTGCGCTATCCCGACCATGCCAGGCAGAGGTTGTCTGAAGCCGGCATTGAGTATCGAGGATATCTGCCCAACCTCAAAGGTCCCTACGCCTACGCGCGCAGCCTGCTCTCTTTGCACGTGCCGCGCAGATTTTATGCCAATGGTCTAAGCGGCGTCCCCACGATTCGCGTTTTTGAAGCCTTGGCTTGTGGAATTCCCCTGGTGTGTTCTCCCTGGAGCGATACGGAACACCTGTTCCGTCCGGGCGAGGATTATGTTTGCGCTGAGGACACTCGGACGATGGAGGCAGAGATACGATATCTGCTCACAGATGACCGGGCCCGGGCTCAGATTGCAGCAAACGGGCTGGAGACGATTCAGAAGTGTCACACTTGCGCGCACCGCGCCGAGCAGCTCATCGAGATCTACAAGGACATCGAAAGATGAAGATATTTGTGTTCGGTTCCAGCCTGGTGTCGTCGTATTGGAATGGCGCGGCAACCTACTATCGCGGCATTTACAAGAACCTGCATCGTCTTGGGCATGCGATCACCTTCGCCGAGCCGGATGTCTATGGCCGCCAGCAGAAGCGCGATGTGGGCGACATTGACTACGCGACCGTGCGCGTCTACCAGACGCCTTCGCAACTCAACATGGTACTGGCGGAAGCTTGCGCGGCCGACCTCATCATCAAGCACAGCGGGGTGGGCGCGGACGATGAATTTCTCGAAGCCGCTGTGCTGGACTGCAAGGCCCGCGAACGCAGGGTCGCTTTCTGGGACGTGGATGCACCGGCCACTCTGGCCCGGGTTGAGGAGAACTCGCATGACCCATTTCGTGAGCTGATCCCACAATACGATTTCATTTTCACTTATGGCGGGAGCGACCCGGTGGTAGGACACTACCGGCGGCTCGGTGCGAAGAACTGCATTCCGATCTATAACGGCCTTGACCCGGATACCCATCATCCCGTCGCGCCGGATCCAGCCGTGCAGTGCGACCTCGCCTTTGTGGGACATCGTCTGCCCGATCGTGAGAAACGGGTGGCCGATTTTTTCTTTGCCGCCGCCGAGAAAGCCCCGCAATTTTCCTTCATATTGGGTGGCGAAGGCTGGGGAGGCCGCGCCTTGCCCAGGAACGTGTGCTGGATCGGCCACGTCGGCAGCGCGGACCACAACCGCATCAACTGCTCCGCGCGCATGGTGCTGAATATCAATCGCGAATCCATGGCGGCGGTCGGATTCTCTCCTCCCACGCGCGTATTTGAAGCGGCCGGCGCCGCAGCCTGCGTGGTGACCGATGAGTGGGCGGGCATCGATCGCTTCTTCCGCCCCGGAAAAGAGATCCTGGTCGCGCGCTCAGCGGATGACATCGTTCACCTCTTGAGCGACATCAACCGTGAGCAATCGCAAGCGATCGGATCGGCCATGCGCCGGCGCGCGCTTCGCGAGCACACGTACCAGTTGCGGGGATTGCAGTTCCAGGAGGCGTTGCAGAGCCTGCACGCCGAACTCTACGCCTGAGTCGCACTTGTGAAAATTACCATCCTGGCACTATCGGTCACGTCGTCCTGGGGCAATGGGCATGCCACGACTTATCGTGCCCTGGCCCGTGCGCTGCACGCGCGCGGACATCGCGTTGTTTTTTTCGAGCGCGATCAGGAATGGTACGCCTCCAATCGCGACATGCCTGAGCCTCCCTTCTGCCGTGTTCACATCTACGAACAATGGAAAGAAGTTCAGTCCATGTTGCGGAGAGAGCTGTCGGACTCGGACGTGGTGATGGTGGGATCATATTTTCCCGATTCCGTGGAAGCCATTCCTGCGGTCCTGGACTCAGACGTCCCGGTGAAGGCGTTCTACGACATTGACACGCCGATTACGGTGGCGGCTCTTCGTCAGGGCGGCGCCGAATATCTGAAACTCGACGAGGTTCCTGGTTTCGATCTCTATTTCAGCTTCACGGGTGGACCTTTGCTGCGGGAACTGGAAAGCAGGTTCGGCGCGCAAAAGGCAGTCCCGCTCTATTGCTCGTTCGACCCGGACCGGTACCGTTTCTGTCCGGCGCAAACTGAATATCAGTGCGACCTGAGTTACATGGGTACGTATGCCCCCGATCGCCAGCGCAAGATGGAAGAGTTGTTGTGCGCTCCGGCGCGGCGGTTGCCGCAACGGAAGTTCATCGTAGCAGGACCACAGTATCCGAATACCCTGGAGTGGCCTGCAAACGTGAAGCGCATCGTGCACCTCGAGCCCAAGTTCCATCCTCCGTTTTACTGTTCTTCGCGCATGACCCTGAACCTGACCCGTGCCGATATGGTCCAGGCTGGTTATTCTCCCTCGGTGCGGTTGTTTGAAGCGGCCGGTTGCGGAACCACCATCCTTTCGGACAACTGGGCTGGGTTGAGCACATTCTTCGAGCCGGGAAAGGAAATTCTTCTGCCCACCTCTGCGGAAGAGGTGGTTCGCTATCTGGATGAGGCGGATGAAACCGAGATTCGAAACATCGGACGTGCCGGCCAGGAGCGCGTGATGTCAGAGCACACCTCCGAGCGCCGTGCCCGCGAATTCGAAGACTACGTGGCCTGCGTGGGAACTCAGCCGGTGCTGACCCATCCCCGCCTGTAAGCGCGCTCCCCGCGGAGAACTACATCTACTTCACATTCTGGTCGAGGAATTTGAAAACATCACCCTCCCACTGTGACATCGCCCCATACAACTGGTTGTGCCCCTCATTAGGGGAGTCGCCTACTGGAGGATAAATCTTCAAGACATGCGGTTTGTGCAATCGGTCCATCTCCTTGGCAAGGGCGGCGGCTCCTTCGGTACTGTAATCGTTCTCGGCCTCAACCAACATAATGGGCGCTTCAGCCTTGCGCACAGCGGCAAGCAGGCGTTGGCGCACTTCGGCAGAAGTTTTCCAGGATCGGGCCGCACCGGCGAAGCTGACAACCGCTCGCAGAGAAGCATCGTGTTCAGCAACCAGCAAACTTAGCTGCCCGCCAAAGGAATGGCCGATGACAGCCAAGCGGTAAGAGTCAATCCCGGGAGCACTCTTCAGAAAGGCCAGCGCCGCCAGAGCGTCGTCGAGTTGCTCGGTGGTCAGCAGGACGAATTGCAAGTGCTGGCGAGCCTCTTTTCCCCTGGTTTCTTCTTCACGCTTTAGGACATCCTGCATAAATGGAGCCTGGTTGGCTGAAAGGCCCTGGCCGCGCCGGAAGGGGTAGAGGAAGGCGTAACCATGTTTGAGGAAAATGGGCGCGAGCTTTTCGGCGGCCTCGGTGATGGGAAGGCTCGCCGTATGGGACGGATCCTCTCCCGAGCCGTGATTGAACAGGACTGCGGGAAACGGACCCGGCCCGGAGGGCTTCCAGAAAAACGCCTTGATCTGGAGCTTGCCGCTGGGAATGCTGACAGTGATTGGCGGGGCGTTTTCGCCCAGCAGCAGGTCTGCTAGCAGCAGCACAAACACGAGCAGTCGCAGTGTTCTCATAACAAGAAAGCTGTGCAGGGAGCAGCCGCCCTCGGTTGTCCGGCGAGCGCAACCCGCCGGCCCAACTACTTCCGCCAGGCCGTGGTGCGCGGGACCCATCGCGGCACATTACGGCAGAATTCCTCGTAGTCGTCGCCGAACAGCCCTCGCAGCGTAGGCTCTTCATAGAAGCGCACGAACAGGTGAATGCCTAGCATCACCGCGACCGCGCCTGCTATGGCAGCCAGGCTGGCGCGTCCGAAGACGATCCATAGGCCGATCCATCCGATGAAAAAACCAACGTACATCGGATTGCGCACGTAACGATAAAAGCCCACCACGACCAGCCTCTTCGGCGGAACCATGGGGGCAGGCGTGCCGTGGCCGGTATGACCGAAATCCCATACACAACGAATCGCGACCGCAAAGCCCAGCACCGACGGTACGGCAGCAACCCATCTCCACAACACGGGATTCGGCCGGAACCCCAGCCATGGCGGCAGCAACCAGAACCAGAGAGCAAAGAATGCTGCTCCCACAATCAGCGAAGCCATGGTGGATAGGATGGCGCCAGAGTCGGACGGTGCGGTGCGAGTCCCCGTCGTGGTCATTAGGACTCTCCTTGGAGAGAGTATCCTCCCGAAACGGGGGCTGGGTAAAGAAGGTGGCGGGGTATTTTCAGGACCGCGAAAATCGAGCTACTCTTTCATTCAGGGTATCTTGCCCCGAACAACGGCGGAAAGCCATTCGTGGCAATGCGGAGTTGAAGTTGAATCAAGGTTCGGAGCCGAGGTGAGCAGATTGTAAAAGAGGGTGCGCGGAGCATGTCGAAGGGCAGAGCCCTGCTCTTGGACAGCCGAATTTGGCTATCATCCGACGGATTGTGAAGGGCAGACCTGGACGTCTGCCCTAAATGGTTTCTAGAACGGAATGTCTTCGTCGCTGATAGGAGCGCTGGCGTGCTCGGGCTCCGGGGCACGCTGGTCGAAGTTGTTGCCGCCGGCGCTGGCGCCCTTGGAATAACCGCCGCCCTCTCCGCCGCTTTCGCCGCGTCCGCCGAGCAGGACCAGGTCGTTCACAACGACTTCAGTCATCCACTTCTTCTGGCCGCTGGTCTTGTCGTCCCACGAATGCGTGCGCAGACTGCCTTCGATATAGACCTTACCCCCCTTCTTCAGGTACTCTCCGGCGATTTCGGCGGTGCGGGCCCAGGCGGTGATGTTGTGCCACTCGGTGCGGTCCTGCCAGTTGCCATCCTTGTCCTTGAAGCGTTCGTTAGTAGCCAGGGTGAATTTGGCGACGGGCGTGCCTTGCGGCGTGTACTTCAATTCCGGGTCTTTGCCCAGATTTCCCAATAGAATCACTTTGTTGACACTTTTTCCTGCCATGAATGCTGCTCCTTCCACGCGGGAGGCGAGATATTTTTCTGACGGAGGCTGGAAGAAAACTATACCAGAGTCGGAGGGCTACCGGTGTGATGGGTAGCACTTGGCACTCGGCACTCAGCACTCGGCACTCAGCATTCAGCACTCGGTTTCGGACGTTTTTTTTGACTGCTTGCTTGTAAACCCTTGGGCACGAACATAGGTTCACGAGCACCCGAGCAGTCTAAACCCGCTATCGGTTTCGCCTTTCTGAGTGCTGAGTGCTGAATGCTGACTGCCAAGTGCCAAATGCCAAATGCTGGGTTATAATCTGCACCCATGTCCACCCCCGCGGTCGGGATGGTTCCCGACGAACTCAAGCACGAGCCACGCTCCAAGGGCCTGAATACGCCGCGAAAGAAGAAACCAAAAGAGTTGGCGGTGATCACCGAATGCTGTACGGGATGTGCCGGATCTCCGGCCTGCGTCGAGTATTGTCCGGTGGAAGACTGCATGTTCTGGGTGCCGGATGAGGACCATCCCCCCTTTGGCCGCATCCAGGTGGACCCCATCCTCTGCATTGGCTGCAAGAAGTGCACCTCCAAGGGCCCGGACGGCGCGTTTCTCGACGGCTGTCCCTGGGACGCCATCGTCATGGTAGATACGGTGGAAGTGGAAAAAGAAGTCGGGGAGATGCCGTTCTAGGATTGGCGATTCCGGTCGCCGATTCAGAACCTCGGTTCTCTGTTCGTCGAGCTCATTTCCTCCTCCAGCAGCGTGCCAGCCCAGAGTGGGAATCAGCTTCGGGGCGGGTTAGAATAGCTGAAAGATATATTCCAAACTACAACGCCATTACGCGAGGCGTGGCACCTCCCGTGACTCAAAGCTTGGTCGTGCCCGCGATCGTCGTTGTACGGGCCGCAGAAAGCAATTGCGGGGCATTCTAGACGAGGGCTGAATCGCCAATTCGGGTCCCAACGACTGTTCTTCCAAAAATCAACAACTTAGCTATTGGTGAACGTGTCGATTGGGACTGGGTAGCGGATCAGGATCCTAGCTCCGATTTGACCGCTCGCGGATCGCCTTTTCGGTGTCCAGCGCCTGTTGGCGAACATGATCGGGAATCTCCGGCAACTCGCGTTCATAGGTTCGAACGATCGGCAGATCTTCCGGTTGGCCAATCAAGTAGAGCGCGCGCAGCGCTTCCCACACTTGTTCGGTGCCGGGGTCGAGTGTGCCGATTTCGCTCCCGGCGGCGACTTTTTGTCCGGGTTGAATGGAGAGTGCGCGCAGGCGCCCGGTGATGGGCGAACGAATTTCAGATTGCTGGCCGTCATGATCAATCTTGGCAACGATTCCACCCTGATGAATCGGCGTGCCGACTGCGCTGGTATCCAACACTTTTCCTGCTTGTGAAGCGATGATGGTCGCAGGTTGCAGCAAGGCCACGATTTGTGGCCGGCCCGTGGCGTCGCCGAATCGAACCAGCGACAATGCGGCATTGCCACGCACCATGGGCGAGGGATCGCTCAGCATCTTGAGCAGTGCTGCATGAAAGTCCGCTCCGGCGGTGTCTTGCCCCATGACCCAGGCGTCGGTGTTGCGGACTTCTTCCACGGGATACGACGAGAGTCGAACCACGTCGGGATACCAGCGCTTGACGGAGGCATCGTGTTTGTTCATGCGCTCGCCCAGTTGCACCAGCGCGTGCTGGATGTGGCGAGGCTTCTTATCGTCGTGCAGATACTCCTCGAGACTCTTGTCAGAGAGCTGTCGCCCGAACCAAGTGTTCCACCAGAAAAGGAACGGCATGAGCACGATCAGCCATGCGGTCAGAAAAAACAGCAATCGCTGGCCGGTGGTCATGCGACGCTTGGGTTTGGGTTCGCTAACGAGATCAGACATTGGGAAAAACTATAACAGCATTCAGCACTCAGCAATCGCATTCAGCCAAGACGCATCGCTTCACGGGCGGAGAATCTCGACTGGCTGAATGCTGAGTGCTGAATGCCGAATACTCACTCCACCACATCCGCGTCCAGTACTCGATCCTGCTCCAGGTAATGCGAGACGGCGTACTGTGCGAGCAGCGGCGTTTGCAGTTTGATCTCGGCGCCGATCCATTCGCCTTTGGCATGAGGGGCGTTGAGGGGATGGTTGCAACGGCCTCCGCTGCCGAATTGCGGGCCGAAGTCGGCACTTTGGATTTCGTCGTATTGCTTGAGTTCGCGCCAGGCTTCGTCACCTACCGTGCCGGAGACGTCGATCTTGAGTCGTACAGTCGCCATCAAAAGATTTTCAATTTTCGATTGCCAATTGCCAAGTGAACATCAAAAACATGAACCACAGAGGACACGAAGGTTCACGAAGAAAAAGCATCTCCCGGTCTTCAATCGACAATTGGCAATTCTATGGGGCAAATATCTGGTACAGCATGAAATAAATCACCACGCCCGTAACTGAGACGTACAGCCACAGCGGAAATGTCCAGCGGGCAATTTTGCGATGACGGTCGAAACGTTCCCGCAAGGCGCGGCTCAGCGTGATGATCACCATCGGCACAATAACCGCGGCCAGAATGGTGTGCGTCGTCAAAATCGTGAAGTACAGAGTTCGCCAAACGCCTTGCCCCTGAAAATGCACCGAGCCAACGTGGGCGTGGTAGTAGAGATATGAAATCAGAAACAGGCTTGAGGACGTCAGTGCCGCGATCATGACAGCGCGGTGAGCAGCCATACGTCCGCGGACGATGAAACCCCGACCTACAACAAGCAACACGGCGCTGGTGCCATTCAGCACCGCGTCAATGACCGGGTAGATCGCGTATTGAGAAGCGATTTGCATTGTTGATCGTTGATTTTCAATTCAACAACCAAATCCCTCAGGCCGCTGGTTTTGTCGTTCTCCGGTTCACCATGATAAATGCCAGGCCGAACATGAACAGTGTAAACAGCACCAGCGTAGCCATCGAGGCCTGCAGCGAGAACTGCGACGGGCTGCCGGGATAGAGCAATGTGCGCAGCGCCTCGACTCCGTAGGTTAGCGGGTTCACCTGCATCAGAATACGAACCCATCCGGATGCCCCGGAGAGCGGGAACAGCGATCCCGACAAGAGCCACAGCGGAATCAGGAAAAGGTTGATGATGGCGTGAAAGGCCTGCGAGGAATCCATGGGCCAGGCAATGGCGAAGCCCAGCGCCGTCAGCGCAAACGAGACCAGGAAAATGACCACCGCGACCAGCAGAAATTGCGAGACGGTCATGTGAATGCCGACCAGCGGAGCGAACACTAGAAAAATCAATCCTTGAATGGCCGAGAGGGTTGTTCCCCCCAAGACCTTACCCAATACGATGGCGCTTCGCGGCACCGGAGCGACCAGCACCGACAGCAGAAAGCCTTCCTTACGATCTTCGATCACCGACATCATGGTGAAGATCGAAGTAAAGAGCACGATCATGATGAGCGCGCCGGGATAGAAGTAGTCGAGATAGTGCTGTTGTCCGGCAGCCTCGCCGGAGCGAAAAGAGGTGCCGAAGCCCGAGCCTATGACGACCCAGAAAAGGAGCGGCGAGGCGATCACCCCGATCACGCGGCTGCGCTGGCGATAAAAGCGCACGATTTCGCGCAGCCAGAGGGTATACGCCGGAAGCATCAAGCCGGCGGAGATCGGGGCGGTGGTCGGGAGAGCTGCGGTGCGAGTTGCCATAATTGGTGTATTCGGTTCTGCTTTGCACTGAGTGTTGCGTTACCGCACGCAAGATCCTTCGCCTTTGGCTCCAGGATGACGTCATCAAAGGGAACCAGATTCTCCTAGGAAGCCAACAATTCCTAGGAATCTTGATTCTCCTCGTCAGTCCAAAACCGGTGGCCGGTGCGGTGAATGAAAACGTCTTCCAGTGTTGGCTTGCTTACCGAGATGGACTGAATCTGTCCCGGGAACGCTTCCGCGAGTTCGGCGATGAAGCGATGGCCGTGTTCCTGCTCCAGGCGGATTCGCGATTGCTCGTTGTCGCCGATTACTGTTGCCTCCACCCCGAAACGCGCAGAGATGGCAGAGGCCAGATCACTCGCATTGCGGGCAGCCTCGAGCCAGATTACGTCTCCGCCGATTTCCTGTTTCAGTTCAGCGGGGGTGCCGAGCGCAACCAGGTTTCCTTCGTTCAAAATCGCCAACCGATCGCAACGCTCGGCTTCTTCCATCAGGTGCGTGGTCACGATCACAGTCACCTGCTCTTCATCGCGCAGGACGGCGAGGTATTGCCAGAGATCGCGGCGCGCGCCGGGATCGAGCCCGGTCGTGGGTTCATCAAGCAGCAACACGGTCGGGTGATGGAGCAGGCCCTTCGCTAGCTCCACGCGGCGCTGCATGCCTCCGGAGAAGGTTTCGACTTTCTCTTTCGCGCGATCGGCCAAGCCAACGCGGCCGAGGATCTCTTTAATCCGGCCGTCGAGGGCTGGTCCGTGAAGGCCATAAAGATGTCCCTGGTGCTTAAGATTTTCCGCGGCGGTGAGCTTGATATCGACGCTCTGGGCCTGGAAGACCACCCCGATCTGGCGGCGCAACTGGTTGGGTTCTTTTGCTGCGTCAAAGCCCATGATGATGGCGCGGCCGCCAACCGGGACCATCAGGGTCGAGAGGATACGGAAAAGGGTGGTTTTTCCGCTTCCATTGGGGCCCAGCAATCCGAACAATTCGGCGCGACCCACATCGAAGGACACGCCATTCAGCGCGGTGCGATTCTCGTAGCGATGCACGAGATTTTGCACTGAAATGGTAGAAGATTGCGACGTGAGGCGGTCGGGGTCTGCCAAGGTTACGGGTGCGTTGAGGGCCACACGGTATTTTACAGCAGTGGGCACAAGCAAAATCTTAAATCGCGAGATGGCTGAGAACCGCCGCAGAGACCGCGCAAATCTAACTCGCACCACAGCCGAGGCGGCTGTCGCTTGCCGCTATGCACCCTGCGAGGCGGGCTTGCGGGCCCCGGCTGTTACTCTCTCTTCGAATGCGATTGGAACGTGACGCCAGACCTGGATGGCAAGGATAACGGTTGTCGCGAGAAGCAAGGCGCCCACCGCGACATGCGCGACGGTCGAGATGACCATGGGCAATTCAGGTTGCACCGCATCGTGTCCCCATTGCACTCGGGTCAGGAAGGCGAGGAAGCCGAGACAGAGCTGCGTGATGAGCAGAAACATGATGGTCACTGCGGGACGGCGGACCGCTTCAATTTTGGAATAGACGGTCAATGCGCGGGCCGCTGTCCAGGTGAGAGCAATGGCCACCAGGGCGGCATGCACCACGTGCGGCCACCAACTCATGCCGTGGTGGCGGAACATCGCTCCCAAGACGAGTTGCACATAGAGCAGAAAGATCGAGAGCAGGGCCAGGGTAAACAGCTTGGGCTTGCGCTGATCGTTTTCCACCTGGGGCACTTCTTCAACCCAGCGCGGGCCAGTGAACATGGCAATGCAGACGGCGATGCAGAAGAAGGTCTGCGCAATGGCGGCGTGGGCCGATGAGACCGCCGGCGGAAGAAAATGAAGTACGGTGATCCCGCCCAGAATCCCTTGAATGATGACAGTCCCAAGTGCTCCGATGGCCAGACCCTTCAACCAGCGGCGCTTATCGGCGCGCCAGGTCCAGAAGGCAAGGATGATGGTGCAGAGTCCGACCAGCTCGGCAATCATGCGATGGCTGTGTTCAAAGCGAACACCGCCGACCATGCGGGGAATCTTGTAGAGCGATCCGAACGAAGTTGGCCAGTCCGGAACCGAGAGTCCAGCGTCGTTGCTGGTCACCAGGGCCCCGGCGACGATCAGTACCAGCGTCGCAGCAGCGACGAATACGGCGAAGTTATGCAGGCCTTTGTTGTAGGGAAGAGCGAGCGACTTCAGTGGAGGCTCCTGGTTCGGCATGACGGCATGTCACTTGGAATGGAAGAGAGTGGGACGTATCGCTACGTCCCACAGGAAGTGACATAACATTCTAGCAGAGCAACAGCTTACATCGCTCCGGCTTTGAAGGTCTGATCGACGGTTTTGCTGTCCTTCGGCGCAACCGTAACCTGCTGTGTCTGCTCGCCCAGCTTTTCCTGGACGAAGGCGAGTGTGTAGGTTCCCGGAGGCAGGCCCTTGATCTCGTATTTACCGTCCTTGTCGGTGACGGCATAGAACGGGTGCTTCACGACGTTGACGTACATCTTCATCCACGGATGCTGGTTGCACTTGACCGGCAACATGATTTCTTCGCGGGCGAAGCTCTTCTCGATAGGGGCCGCGGCGGGAGGCTGCGACTCGTTCCACTCGCGGTTGTCTTTCGGAGTGGGGTGAATGTTGTGCGTAGTCTGATCGTCGTTCTTGATCTGAACGTTCTGCCCGGTCATGACGCCGAGCACGTGGGGATGATATTGGCAACCCTTCTGGTCAATGACGACGGGGTCCTTGGGCACGTCAAAGGTGCGATCGCCCAGACCGTCCTTGACGTACACGAAAACGTTGGCCAGATCGCCGCCGCTCACTACCATGGTTTCGGCAACGTTATCGCCCTTGCAGGCTGAGTCCTGGCTCATATCAATCTTGCCCGGCTTGGGAGCGGTGCCGTCGTACTTCACAGTGCCGCTGATGGTGGCCACAGTGGCGGGATCAATCGGGGTAGCCGCGGGCGCCGGCGTTGCGGCTTTTTCTTCCGTCGCGTTAGAGGACTGTTCGGTGTTTTCTTTCTTGCTGCATGCACCCAGCAGCAGCAGGCTTGCCAGGCAGACCAGTGCGAGCACTGCCAGCCATGTCTTTCTAATCATGATGTCGCCCCTTCATTTGGAGTATTTGAAATGTCCTTGTGAATCCGTAGCGCAGAACTTGCCCTCGAATATTTCCGCCATGTGAAGAGTTGTGCTCAACCTGGCAGCCGAGGGCGGCCAACCTACATTCATTCTCGACGCCAACATTCTAGCGCGAACCACCCGTCATTGCGCGTTGAGATGCGGAGGCCGTTGTTGCCGTTTTGGGACTGCCCGGCTCCCGGTTGGAAGCGCGCGCGTGTCCCATGGCGGACGCAACCCGACGTTGCTCTTCCGGAGTCAGTTGGAAGATGTAATCCACCAGCAGCTTGGTATGGTCCTTGTCATAGCCTTGGAACGTGGGTGGCGTCGGGCCAGCAAAGACCCACTGCGAGCCCTGCTTGCGAAACAGTCCTGACGGCATGGAAGTGCCCGGGCTGACGGCTTGCGGGTCGATGATCCAGCGTTCGACCCAATCGGGCTTCAGACGCTCCCTGGCCAGCAGGAAGTTCGGGGCAGTGGCGGTCTTGTCGTGAGCCGCGTCGCCGGTGGCGTGGCATTTCAGGCATGGTGCTGCGGTGCTGGAGAACAGGCTGCGCGCCATGTCGGTCTCTTTCGCGGTGAGGGTCGGGACTTCTTCCGGAATGTACGGAATCGGCTGCTGCGAGAGCGCCTGGAAGAAGCGCACCAGCTTGCGCAGTTCATTGTCTGAAAAGGAGAACGTCGGCATGCGTACAGCGAGATAAGGACGCACGCCATTGCGGTTGGTGTCGCTGCTGCTGAGCGCAGGATTGCTAAGGAAACGGCGCAGCCATTCGGGATCCACGCGCGCGCCTTCGGTCAGAAGCTTGGGCGGCAACTGCTCAGGATTGTCGCGATAGTACTGCTGCTTCATCAGCGCGGTTTCCTGCCCCGGCGTGAACTGGTGGCAACCCATGCAGTTGTACTTGGTGACAATCCACCAGCCTTCCTGAATGTCCTTGCGGGTATCGCCGGGCTTGTATTGATAGCTGGCGGGAAGGGAAGTTTCCTGGCTCCCGAGGAGGAAGGTGGTAAGCGCCTGAATCTGGTCCTTCGAAAGGTGGACGTTGGGCATGCGGAGCGCTTCTGTCTCCGATTTGATCTTGCCCTGGTCGTAAATATTAGGCTCGGCAAGCTTGTGTTCGAAGAATCCCTTGTGGTCGTACCACGGGCCTTTTGCGGGCCCTTCGGGCAGGCGCGCGAGATCCTCCTTATCGGTAATCGGCTCTTTGTTGCCGCGCTGCGCGGCTTCGGTGAACAGCGCGAAGTCGAGACGCTCGATCGGCTTGCTGCCCTCGAAGGTAAGCTCGGTGCCAATGCGGCCTTCATCTTCGAAGCCGGAAATTTCGTGGCATCCGGCGCAACCGTAGTGACGAACCCACTTCTTGCCTTCTTCTTTGAGGTTCGGGTCGTCCATGAAGGAAGCTTCGGGGTAGTCGGTGGGCTGCTTTTGTTTCCTGGTGATCAGGTAGGAAGCGATGTCCTGGGCGTCTTCCACGCTGAGACGCAGACTGGGCATCACCGTCATGTTCTGCACTTGCAGTTCGTGGCCGTCGTTGGGGCACTTGCTGTGTTGCAAGTCGAACTGGTAGGGCAAGCCTTTCTTGGCGTAGTCCTCGGGGCCAATGTCCTTCTTCTCATACGGGCAGTACGGACGGGTGCGCTCGCGGGCGTTGTGGATCCAGCGGACAAGGTAGTCGTAATTTGCCTTTTCTCCGACACGCGTCAGGTTGGCCGCGAAGCTTCCGCCAATCTCGCTCGAGCCTTCACCCATGGAATGGCAGGCAAGGCAGCCGCGAGTTTCAAAGAGCTGTTTGCCGTGCTCCGCATTGCCGGGCTTCTGCTGCGGAGCTTTGTCGGTGAGCGCGGACTGCCAGATGTACGCCGAGATCGCCTGGATCTGGTGATCGGTGAGGCGGAAATTCGGCATCTTCGTCGTAGGACGGAAGTCGGTGGGTTTCTTCAGCCAGACTGGGATCCAGTTCTTATTCAGCTTGAGCCGGATGTCTTTGAGGTTGGGCCCGATCTTCTTCATGTCCTGCATCAGGCTGTGCGATTGAAAGTCGAGCTGCTGAATGCGGCCATCCATCTTGCTGTTGGCGACGCGGAGGCCGACCGCTTTTTCATTCAACTGGTTCGCCTCTTCGTTGCTTTGGGCGGCATCGGCCTGCTTCATCAGGTAGTCGGCCTGCTTGAGGTTATCAATCTTCTGCAACTCGAACTGCTTGATCTGCTGGCTGACGGAGTTCAGGTCTTCCGGTTCGCGGTCGTAGCCTTCATAGCGATGGCAGCCATTGCATCCGCGCTCGCGGAACAGGCGTTTGCCGAGGTTGATGACTTCCCAACTGCCACTGCTGGCCTTTGGCAGATACATGTCTGCGGAGTGGCAGGTCTGGCATCCGGCCTGCACGTTTTGCGCCGGATATAACGGCCAGAGCCAGTGCTCATAGTTGCCGTGGGCCTTCTCGACGCTGGTGGTAGCGCGGCCATTGCCCTGGTGGCAGGGCGAGCAGCCAAATTTTTCGGGATCGTGCGCCTTGAGCAGTTCGGGATCGGGATGACTCACAAAGGCCTGGGCATATTCGTCAGGCTTCTTCTGGCCCTTCGGAGTCATCACGGCAGCGGTAATTTTCAGCGGCTCGCGTGCGCCCATGTGGCAGGACTCGCAGCGATCCACGATGTTGGCTTCGGCCACATTGATCTGGACAATCTGCGGATCCCAATCTTTTGTCTTCTTCTCCAACCCTTCGATTTGCGACGGTGTAAGGTCCACCAGGTGATCGTTAATGTATTCGCTCAGTTTGGTCTGGGCTTCGGTAACGGGCTTGAGGAGATCTCCTAGTTCCGCGTTGAGCTTAGTGCGCTCGTCCTTGAGAGCGTTGTATTTTTCTTCCAGGTGAGGGAAGTCGTATTTTTCTTTGTGTCCGTCCGGGAACTCGACGGTCCACTGCTTCTTCTTGTATTCCTCAAGGTCTTTCTTGTTGCTCGCCTTCCCGGATGCGCTCTCTTCGGTCTCGATGTGATAGGTGAGATAGTTTACGTACGCACGTTTGTCGGTGAAGACGTTCTGAACCGCGAGCACCTGGGCATTGAGATCGGCGATCTGCTTCTGGAGTTCCATTTTGCGGGGCTGAGCCTGCTTTTGGGCCTGCTCTGCCGCAGCTGCAAGTTGCTGGTACTCGGAGTTGCTTTCAACGGCCTTGAGGTCTTTGTCGCTCTTGGAGGTGGCGGTGTTCAGGAAGGCGGTATAACGCTCTTTCCAGGTGTTCTGGAAAGCCTTCCAGGGACGCTGGCCGTACGCCTCATCCCACAGCGCCCAGAAGAGGCTCGCCATGAGGACGACCATGGCGACCACGTAGTGGATCGCGTACGACTTGGTTACGATCGGATCTTGCTCGGGGACAGGTTGCTCAGGCACCGAATCCTCCAGAATCTGTCTTTGGTCGTTGGTCTTTGGTCATCAGCTATTAGCCCTTAGCTTTCTCGCCTCAGCGTCTCACCTCGGTGGTTGCCTGCTTTGGCCAACGACCAACGACCAAAGACCTAAAGCCGACCAACGACGGTCTTCAAACGTTAAACCACGGCGTAATCCACACGTACTTGATGTTGAACGCCAGGCGCAGCAGCATCTTGATGGGCAGGCCGATCATGGTGAGCATGAAGAACATCATGATCGAGTACTGCAACAGGCTCATGCGCCGGTAATCTTTCGGGTTATAGCGGCGGAACAGGCCATGCACGATCATTCCGCCGATAACGTAATAACCGCCGACAATAATTGCGCCAAAAATGGCTTTCGCCACGTTGCTGGTGATGTTGAACAAATCCGGCAAGTCGCGGTTCACTTCGTAGATCAAGCGATTGTGATCCCACGTCTGGCCGGGCCAGAACCACTGCCAGCCCGGGCCGCGGATGAACGTGCCGATGATGATCATCGCCACCCAAAGAATGATGAAGCCGAACAAGAAGGTCCCGATGGAGAACTTGCGCTGCTTCCAGGTGTAGTAGCCGCTGCCCAGCGGGTTGGTGTCAATGTAGGGAATCACCATCAGCCCGATGATGATCAGCGTCGGCATGACCACGCCGGCGATCCAGGGATCGAAATAGACAAGCATCTCCTGCAAGCCCAGGAAGTACCAAGGCGCTTTTGCCGGGTTCATGGTGAGGTTGGGATTCGCGGGCTCTTCGAGAGGAGCGCTCAACGTAATGGACCAGACCATGAGAATCAGGGTGACGATCATAGCGGCGAGGAACTCGATGCGGAGCAGAAACGGCCAGACGTGGATCTCTTTTTGCCAGCCAGGGCGGAAGGGCCAGGTCTTGCGATGGTGTGTTTTGGCCATCGCGGGATCGGATTCGAGCTTTTCGATCAGTTCATCGTTGGCGCGAGCCTGCTTCCAGGCGAGATAACAATAGAAGATCAGCAGCGGGATGAGAGCTACGATCGGTACATTGTCAGGCGTGGACGAGATTTCCCAGAGTTGTCGCCAATCCATAGTGTCTCCCGAATCCGTGTAGCGACAGCCGCCTCGGCTGCCGGGTCGAGCTGCGGAGCTCATGCTCCGCTGGGCAGGTGAGACACCTGCCCGCTACGCGAGACTTGCTACTTCTTTTCTTTCACTTCTGAGGCCAGCATGACCGGGGCCGGGCCGGAGATGCCGCCATCTTTTCTTACGCGCCAGAAATGCACGATCATGAAAATCGAAGCCACGATCGGAATGCCGATGCAGTGCCAGATGTAGGACCGGAGCAGGGCATTGGCGTCCACGATCGAGCCGCCCAGCAGGCCGAAGCGGACATCGTTATAGGGCGTCATGTGCAACATCGGTCCGAACGGTCCTTCGTGCCCGAGCAGCGGCGTCGCGCGGGCCATGTTGGTGCCCACCGTGACGGCCCAGAATCCGAGTTGATCGTCCGGGAGCAGGTAGCCGGTGAACGAGAGCAGCAGCGTGAGCACAAGAAGAATCACGCCGACGTTCCAGTTGAACTCACGCGGCTTCTTGTATGAGCCGGTCAGAAATACGCGGAACATGTGCAGCCAGACTGCGATCACCATCAGGTGAGCGGCCCAGCGATGCATGTTGCGCAGAATTTTCCCGAAGGGGACGTCGTGCTCGAGGTAGAGCACGTCGCGGAACGCCTGCACCTTGGTCGGGTGGTAATAGAACATCAGCAGCACGCCGGTGAAGGTGAGCACGATGAAGAGGTAGAACGTGATCCCGCCCATGCCCCAGGTGTAGCTGTAGCGAACGGCGTCGCGGTTGATCTTGGCCGGGTGGAGATGGAGGAATACGTTGGACAGCACGCCCAACGCGCGATTGCGCGGCGTGTCGTCGTGTTTGTGGCGGAAGATTGATGTGTAGACCTGCGTCTTGGTCGGATCCTTCAGGCCTTCGATCTGCTCCTTCGCCTTGGCCGGCATATCGGTCTTGAGCGACTGGATGTCGTCCTTGACGCCGGCTTTCACGCGCTCGAGCAGTCCGACACGAGCGCCGTTGCCGTTGGTTCCGGGCCTACCGTTGCTGCCGTTCTTGTTGTCTTCCGCCATTCGTTCCTCTTAAGGTTCTTCGTACCGCCGGCGTTTGCCGGGTTCGTTTCGAGCCTCGCTCGACCGACAGCCGAGGCGGCTGTCGCTACACCGGCTTCTCTTATGCTGGCAAGAATGCTCCGTCGTCGTTGAAATGGCTCGGTTGGCCCTTGGGCCATTGATAGAGTTTCGATACGTCCACCAGGATTTGACCGTCGGGCGCCAGTTCTACGTGGGCGCGGTCCATCGGACGTGGCGCCGGGCCTTCGAAGTTCACGCCTTCGCTGTCATAACCGCTGCCGTGGCAGGGGCACTTGAATTTGTTTTCCGCAGGCTTCCAGTCGGGCGTGCAGCCGAGATGGGTGCAGCGCGCGTAGATCACGAAAATGCGGTCCGGCGTGCGGTCCACCCATATGCGGTATTTCTGCTGGAACTTGGTATCTACCCCAAGGCCGAAGTCGGACGGGTAGCCGATCTTGAATGAAGTAGCGGGTTCGAACAGAGTGCGGGGCAGAAAGAAACGGAAAAAGGCAATGAGCCAGGTTGTAAGAAACGCGGCGACGCACGCCCATGCGAGGCGCCGGCGGCCTTGATTTACGGGCCCGTCTTCGGGACCCACGGCAGCCACGCCTCCAGCAGCCGCGGCTTTCGAGGTGCCGACCGCAGGTGTTCCAACGTAGGTGGTTGAGGTACCGGTGCGTGCAACGGGTGAACCGGCAGCGACGGCAGCGGCTCTCGGTGCGGCAGGAGTCGGGGCGGCAGTACGGGCAGCCGGAGCAGCAGCAGCCGGAGCTGCCGGAGCGGCGGCCGGGGCTGCTGGCTCTCCTAACAAAGTCGCGACTTCAGCATCGTTCAATGGTGGAAGGTTGTTGCGCTTGCGGCGCGCCTGCTCGGCGGCAATGGACGACTTGCTCCACTTCTTTCCGGCGGCAACCTGCTTCTGAACTTCGGGGCTGATATCTCCAGCGACCGCTGGAGTTGCGGCCGCAGCGGCCACGGGGGGAGCGGCAGTGGCGGGTGAGGCGGCGGGGGGCGCGACCTCTCCCAGCAGCGCGGCGACTTCGGCGTCGTTCAGCGGAGGCAGATTATTGCGGTTGCGCCGAGCCTGCTCGGCGGCGATCGACGACTTGCTCCACTTCTTACCGGCGGCAACCTGTTTCTGAACTTCGGGGCTGATATCTCCAGAGGATGCTGTCACGGCTGCAGGTGCGGGAGTTGGTGGAGCGGCGGCTGGGACAGGAGCGGCTGGTGCTGGCGCGCTGGCGCCATTGCCCCCGGCTTCCCACGACATGGGTTGGCCGGCCTTCAGCGCTTCAATATCGGCATCGGAAAGGAGCGGCAGGCCAGAGCGCTTGCGATAGGCCTGCTCGGCCGCGATCACGGAGTTGTTGAGCGCATTGCGCGGCCACTTGGGAAGCCGCCCCAGAACGCCGGTCTCTGCCATCCGTCTCACTCCTTCTTGACTTGTTCTTACCTAAGCCCGGTCAATCTCCTGCCAGCAAGCAATCCTGGTCGAGTTCTACGCCCGCCGCGGTTGCGACCAGGTCCGCGAGCGCAGAGATAAACGTGGGCGAGTCGTTCAGCCCGGCAGTCATTTCAAATTTGTGAATTCCCAGTCCCGCGGCTTCCTCGCGGGCTTCGTGATCGATCTCCCCCAGGGTCTCGACGTGATCGGAGACAAAAGAGATCGGGACGATACAGACTTCCTGTACCTTTTCAGTGGACAGGTCGCGCAAGGTGCGATGGAGCGAGGGCTGCAGCCACTTGCTGGCGCCTACTTTGCTCTGGTAGCAGAGGCGGTGATGATTGGCCCACCCGCCGCGGCGCATTACCAGTTCGACGGTTTCCTCGATCTGGCGCTGGTAGGGATCGCCTTTTTCGATGACCGCGACAGGTACACTGTGCGCGCTGAAAACAAGCTCGGGAACCGCTGGATCGGAGAAACGGGAGAGCGCTTCTTCTATTTTCTCCACCAGCGAATCCAGGTAGAGGTCATGCTTGTAGAAGGTCTCGATGGTGTGAACGGGGAGCCGGCCACGATACTGGCGGTTCCACTCGTTGAGGCTGCTGCCGGTGGTGGTGGCGGAATAATGCGGGTAGAGAGGCAGCAGGACGACCTCATTGCAGTGCGCCTCGAGAAGCTGAATGATTGCTTCTTCGGTAAACGGGTGCCAGTAGCGCATCGCCACGAAACAGCGTGCGTCAATGCCGCCATCAGTCAGGCGGTTCTGCAAGGCCAGAGCCTGCTGCTCGGTAAAGCGACGGATTGGCGAGGCTCCGCCCATGACCGCGTAGTGGTGCTGAACTTTCTTGGCGCGAGTGGTTGAAATCAGCTTGGCGAGCGGTCTGCGACCGATACGCGCGAAAGGGAAGTCAATAATGTCAGGATCGCAAAACAGGTTGTATAGAAAAGGTTCGATCGCTTCCAGTCTGTCGGGCCCGCCCAGCTGAAACAGAACCACTCCAAGACGCCGGTTTAGATTCGCCATCCCCCTCTTTCCCCGGAAGTGGCCGAATGTTACCTCAAGCGTGTCGAAGTGGTCAATGGTCCGTGTCGTCCCTTTGGAGTGGATCGTGTCCTCCAACACGACCTGTCTTTCCGGTGTGACCCTGAGCCGTGAGGCGATCCCGCTAGGCGCTGCGGCCCTTTCGGGTCGACGTCAGAGAAGTAGAAGGGAACTTACCCGGGACGACGAGATGTCTCTATAGGCGCGATCCCTCGAGGCGCTGCGGCGCCTTGAGGGACGACCTCAGAAGGGAAATCATTGCGAGTAGACGCGCCTCAGTTACGAACCAGCCTTCAGGCGCGTGTCGGCGCGGGCTCGGCTTCCGGGGTCTCCATGGCTTCGATCACGGAATCGGTAAATTCGGAGGTAGACGCTTTGCCTCCGATGTCACGGGTTAGCTTCTCCCGGGTGCGATATACCTTTTCCAGCGCGCGCTTGACCTTATCGGCCGCCGCGTGTTCGCCGAGATGGCGCATCATGAGCAGACCTGAACGGATGACCGCGGTCGGATTGGCAAGATCCTTTCCGGCAATGTCGGGTGCGGAACCGTGGACGGCTTCAAAGATCGCGCAGTGATCTCCGAAATTGGCACCCGGAACGAAGCCCAGGCCTCCGACGAAGGCGGCGCAAAGATCGGAAAGAATGTCGCCGTAAAGATTTTCCATGAGCAGCATGTCGTACTGGTAGGGGTTCATCACCAGCTGCATGCAGGTGTTGTCCACGATGTGCTCGCCGTAAGTGATCTCGGGATAGTCTTTGGAGACGTTGCGTGAGCAGCGCAGGAACAGGCCATCAGAAAGCTTCATGATGTTGGCCTTGTGGATGGCGTGGATCTTCTTGCGCTTGTTCTTGCGTGCGTATTCGAACGCGAACTTGGAGATGCGGGTAGAGGCCTTTTCGGTGATGATCTTCAGGCTTTCGACCACGCCCGGAACGACTTCGTGCTCGATGCCAGAGTACAAACCCTCGGTGTTCTCGCGCACGATGATGAGGTCAACATCCGGATAACGGGTCGGAATGTGAGGCAGGTTCCGAATGGGCCGGAAGTTCGCGTAAAGCTCGAACATCTTGCGGAGTTCGACGTTGATGCTGGCGAAACCGCCGCCGATGGGAGTCGTTACCGGACCCTTCAGCCCAATATGGGTGCGCTCGATGGACGAAATCAGCTCTTTGGGAATGTACTCGTGGTACTTCTCGTAGGCCTCGGCGCCGGCTTCGAAGGTCTCCCATTCAAATTTGACGCCCGTAGCTTCAAGAATGCGGACTGCGGCGTTGGTGACTTCAGGTCCAATGCCATCTCCGGGTATCAGCGTTACTTTATGAGACATAAGAGAATTTACGGATTGAGAAATTGTCGAATTTGCCGGACCAACTATTCCGGCAATCCATAAAATCTGGCACTCTCACCATTCGTCAATCTCTTCAGTTCCTCGCGGCTTTTCCTTTTACCTCGGGTTCCTTGGTTTTGAGCAGGTCTTTCAGTTCCGACATGAATTCCTGTACATCTTTGAAATCAAGGTAGACCGAGGCGAAGCGGACATAGGCGACCTTATCGTGGCGGCGCAGGCGATTCATGATCAGTTCGCCGAGTTCACTGGTCTTGCGCTCGCGCTCGGGAGATTCGATTACAAACGACTCGGCCTCGTTGACGATCTGCTCCAATTTGCTGATCGGTACGGGACGCTTCTCGCAGGCGCGCAACAGGCCGTTCAGAACTTTCTGGCGGTCGAACTTTTCGCGGCGCCCGTCCTTTTTGACCACCATGTAGGGAATTTCGTCGATTCGCTCATACGTGGTGAACCGCTTGCCGCATTTCAAACACTCGCGGCGGCGGCGGATGGACTCGGCCTCTTTGCTCTCGCGCGAATCCACCACTTTGTCATTTGCAAAACCGCAGAAAGGACACTTCATGAAGCTTGGGACTCAGGCCATTGTAACAGGTAGGATTGCGGGGCGTGGGTCAGGTGGACTCAGCCGGACGTACGGTTTCGCCGGCTTCGGCCTGATGGCTCTCTTTGGAAAGCTTGCGCAGGGAGAGGTGTTCGCGGTGGGCCAGAAGCAGGCCGAAGGGAACCACCGCAACAAAGGTGACCAGCCATAACAGGATGCCGCAGCTGGCAGCTAGTTCCTTGGGCACGTCGAAAATGTGCTCCAGGGCAGCGATGGTGGCCAGTTGCGAGCCACCCCCTACACCGGGCAATTGAATGGTGGATCCCACCATGCTCGACCCCATCAGCAGCAGGACCTGGGTTTGGGGGATTTCCAGCGGCTCGGCGCCGTAGGAGTGGGTGACCTCCTTGTAGGCGACGGCAATTACGGCCCACATACCGATCGACAGAGCGATGAGCTGCACCAGGGACCAGGGACTGTGAATGGTCTTGAGGCCGCTGCTGAACTCGCGGATCCGCATGGCGGCGCGTTGGCCGAAATTGGAAGCGAGGTGCGCGAAGCGGCGTTCAACCCAGGCTGCAAGGGCCTCGCCCCGGCGATCCATCACGATCGCCGCCACCGTGAGTCCGACCACGAGGACGGTGAAAAACAAACCGGCCTTCTGAAAATCCGCATAGTAAGACAGGCGCTTGGGAGCCGTGGCCAGGAATGCCGCCATGATCAGCAAGAAGGTAAAGCCGCCAATATCGAAAATGCGTTCCACGGCCCAAACCGCAACCTGCGAGGAAAAGCTCAGGTTGTGCCGTCGCGCGATCAGGTAGGGACGAATCAACTCTCCCGGGCGTCCCAATACCGCCAGCCCGGTAAAACCGATCAGGGTCGGGGCCACCAGCCCGAGGGCGGAAGCCTTGGGGCGAACCGGGCGCAGGAAAATCTGCCAGCGGAATGCCCGCATAATGTATGCGATGTAGATGAGCGCAATCGCGTGTCCCACATGCCACAAATCGATATGGTCGGTTTGCGCCCAGAACGTAGCCCAATCGAAGTTCCGCCAGGTACGAAACTGAACGTAAACCAGGATCGCAAACACTACCCCGACGAGTCCGTAAATGCTGGCTTGTTTCTTGTTCATCGACCCGAGATGTCTACGCCCTGCAATGAAGAAAGAATGGAGTGCGAGATACCTTTGCCAAGTTATATGACATCGGCCAATGGGTCAATCTGCCGATCAGCGTACCGCCTGTGGCGACGGTGTGGGCTGGATGGATTCACTGGTTTCGGCGGCGGGGGCCGGTTTCGAGGGAGCAGGCTTTTTTGCCGACTTCACGGCTGGAGATTTCGCAGTTGCCTTGCGCTCGGCTAATTTTTTGCGGTTGAACTCGCGAATGATCTTCGCGACGTAGGCGCGGGTTTCATAATACGGAGGCACGCCATGATATTGCTCGACCCGGTGTGGTCCGGCGTTGTACGCGGCGAGCGCCTTCACAATATCGAAATTGTATTGCTCCAGCAGTTCGCGGAGATAGCGCGTGCCGCCTTCCACGTTCGCTTCGGGATCAAACGAGTTGTTGACACCAAGCTGGTTTGCGGTCTGGGGCATGAGCTGCATGAGCCCGCGGGCGCCTTTCGGCGACACCGCCCGGGAGTTGAATCCGCTTTCGGCATGGATGACGCTGTTGATCAAGTCCGGATCGATCTTGTGACGATCACTGATGGAGTTGATAACTTCGTTGAGCGCTTTTGCGTCCAGGGCTTTCGGTTGCGGTAGGGCAATGCTTAAAGGTTTTCGAACCGCCGGGGCCGTGGCTGCAAGTGCCGCCGGTGCGGTGACCGGGGTGAGGTCCTTTTCAAAGTGGTCAATATCGGCGGTCGGAATATCAACGAAGGCGGAATTGTCGGGCGTAGTGTAGAGGCGGGTCACGGGGCCGACGACCTGGCGATGCTCGTGGCGGATGGAAAAGCCGTTCTGCAGGATGGCAACGTCCGCGGCGAACCCGGTCGTCGAGAGGAGGACGGCGGTGATCGCCCCGAGTTGTCGCAGACTAGGCATGTTTCATACCGTTCGCCTGGGGGCTGCGCCCGCCGGACAGCCGAGGGCGGCTGTCCCTACACGGTTGTCGCTATACAACTTTCGATCCCAGGACTTGCTCGATCGCGGCAGCCACGCCGCATTCTGCGTTCGACAGAGTGACCGGCCAGCCGTGCCCGCGCAGTTCTTCGGACGCATTTCCCATGATAAATGGCAGGCCAGCAAAGGCCAACATCTCTATGTCGTTGTAATTGTCACCGATGGCCATGACCTGTTCCCGGGGAAAGCCGCGGTAATTGGCCCAGCGCTCGAGGGCGTGACCCTTGGAACAGCCGCGGTTCAGCACATCCACGATGGAGAGGTCGCGGACGGGATATTCAGTGCGCAGGACGGTGATTTCGTTCACCAGGTCGCTGCCAGCAATGACCGCCAGAGCCTGATGCATGCGTTCAATCGGACCGCAAAACATGGCCTGCACCGGATCGGTGGTCAGGGAAGTCTCGACGGGGATGACGAAGTCAATATAGCGCATGTTCTTTTCCAGCCAGCGCTGGATGCTGGAGGTAAGTTCATCCATGCGCTCGAGGACGATTGCGCCCTTGGACTCCTTGTCGAAGGTGAGAACGGTATTACCGCGAAAATCGGCCATGAGCCGGCAAAGCTTTCGGCAGGTCGCGGCCGGAAGCATGTCGCGATGAAAAGTCTCGCCTTGGAGGGAACGCGTGATGGCGCCGTTCGAGCTGATGACCCAGAGATCGAATCCAAGTTGCTCGACGATCGGCATGGCAAAGGTGTGGCGGCGTCCGGTGACGACCACGACTTCAATGCCCTCGTCGCGACAGCGGCGAAGCGCGGCAAGATCGGCAGGGGAGATCTGGAATTCCGGGTTCAGCAGCGTGCCGTCAATATCGATGGCCAGCAGGCGAATGGGATGGGTCACAGGAAATTTTAGCATTCTGCATACGGCGGTCCTCCTCGGCGGCGGCAGGGTCCATTCTGTTGGATGTTGAAGGTGTCTGAAGGCAAGCTGCGGACTCGGTTACTAAGGTAAACGGAGCATCACTCGCTGCATGCTATAGTTCGCAACAGCGCGATGGGATTCTTTACATCTCTGTTCTATCCCTGGGGAATCATCCTGCAGGTGGTGGCGATTGTGCATTTTATCCGCCGCCGCCCGGATGGCTATTGGCTGTGGGTAATCCTGTTCCTGGGGCCGCTGGGCGCGCTGATTTACATCTTTGTTGAAGTCCTGCCTGACGCCGGTTTGTTGCGGCAATCTTTCAAGGTGTTTCCCCGACGCTCGCGGATTCGCGAACTAGAGGCGGCAATCCTCGACAATCCTTCAGCGGGGAATTACGAAGAGCTGGCGGACTTGTACCTGGAAGATGGGAACTTTGCGCGAGCGCGGCAATGTTATGACCACGCTATCTCGTCGCGCACAGATTCGCCCGATCCCTTCTACCGGCGTGCGATTGCTGAGATGGAGATGGGGGATTTCGCGGCAGCTGTTCCCGACATGGAAAGAGTCGTGGGCAAAGATCCGAAATACGACTTCCATCGCGCCAAGGGGTTGCTCGCGCATGCTTATGCGAATACGGGAAACGTTGAGCAGGCGCAGAAATTGTTTCGCGAGGCGGTGGAGATTTCTACGCTATCCGAGACGTACTACAACTACGCGACATTCCTGGCAGGGCAGCAGCGTTGCGCGGAAGCGCGGGAATGGGCACAGCGGATCCTCGCCAAGAAGCCGACCATGCCGGGATATCTGAAGCGCAGAGAGCGGCCGTGGTTCCGGAAGGCGAGCGGGTTGTTGAAGAGACTGCCGGGATAGCATTTCGCGGGTTTCCCAAGTTTCTAAAAACGCGAACCTGGGCACCACGCTTTTCGTCGAACTGTTCCCATGATTCCTGCTGGCTACATGGCGAAGCGAATTTACGCGCGACCTGATTGGTTGAACGCTCCTCATGTTGCTGACATCTATTCGGTCAGCGGCTGCATTTCGGAGTACTTCGCCGACTACATCCAATATTGGAAGCACAATGGTCATTGGTTTTTTGATTCGGCAGAAATCATAAAGAGTGTTGCTGAGGAGCACTCAATTTCATTAGAGAGAACCTCGCTCTTTTATTACGAGGCTTACGAATTAGAATTCAACGGGAAAACGTGGCAGGCGTTCGGTTCTGAGCAATTGTTCACCACGAAGGTGACGTCGCCGTCAGAAGAGAAGCTCGAAGGATTCGATGTCGTCACATTCTATGTGAAAACCGCACCCGAATGCTCTCCGCTTTCTTGTAATTCAATTGCAGAGAAACTGCCGACCAATGAGCACTGTTTGTTGGCCTCTTTCGAAGTGGCGCGGAACGCACTCGATACCGGAGCTTTCAACGAAGCTGAACCGGGGCCATACAGAATCTTCGCGGTCTATTCCGTCCCCTGGTGCTGATGAACACGAGACTCGCGGAATCACAAGTTTCGAAAACGTGAGATTTGTGCACCGTCGCTGCATTCACCAATCAAAGAAAATCAATAATCAACAATTGGAAATTGGCGATTGAATTGTCTTCCTCCTGCTAAACTTTTCCCGTGGCACGAATTACTTTTCTTGAGTGCACCAAGTGCGGCGCGCAGATTCCTGCGGACCGCCCGCAGACGGTCTGTCCCAAAGATGGCGGTGTACTGTATGCCCGCTACGATCTGCAATCCTTAAAGCAACACTTTAAGTCCGAAGCGTTACGGGGCCGAGCGGCGACAATGTGGCGCTACGCGGAAGTCCTGCCCGATGCGCAACCGGTATCGCTTGGCGAGGGCTTCACTCCGATGCTGTCCAGCCGCGAATACAAGCCCGTGTACATCAAAGAAGAAGGACTGAATCCTACAGGGTCGTTCAAGGCGCGCGGCATGTCGGCGGCGGTGACCATGGCGCGGGCCTACGGATTGAAGAAACTGGCTGCTCCTTCCGCGGGGAATGCGGCAAGCGCATTGGCGGCATATTCGGCGGCTGCGGGCATCGAGGCGCACCTCTTCATGCCCAGAGATGTGCCGATGGCCAATCGCATCGAGTGCGAGAGTTACGGAGCCCATGTAACTCTGGTGGATGGGTTGATCAGCGATTGCGCGAAGATGGTGGCCGAGCGCAAGGAGAAAGAAGGATGGTTCGATGTCTCGACCTTGAAAGAGCCTTTTCGCATCGAGGGCAAGAAGACCATGGGGTATGAAATTGCCGAGCAGTTAGGGTGGCAGTTGCCCCAGGGGATTATCTATCCAACGGGCGGCGGAGTAGGGCTGATCGGCATGTGGAAGGCGTTTGATGAAATGGAGCAGTTAGGATGGATTGGGCCGGAGCGTCCGCAGATGGTAGCCGTGCAGGCAAGCGGATGCGCTCCCATTGCTAAAGCATGGGATGAAGGCAAGCAGACAGCCGATTTCTGGAACGGGGCGGCGACGGCAGCGGCGGGCTTGCGCGTCCCCAAGGCATATGGCGATTACCTGATCCTCGATATTTTGAACAGGAGTGGCGGGGTGGCACTGGCCGTGACCGACGCCGAGATCATGGATGCGTTTCATCATTGGGCCAAGGTGGAAGGAGTGTTTGCGGCCCCGGAAGGGGCAGCATCGCTGGCGGCGTATCGCAAACTGCGCGAGCGGGAGTTCTTCGGTCCCGACGACACGGTGGTGCTGTTCAATACCGGCTCTGGACTGAAATATCTGGATGTAATCGAAGGGCCGCGCAAGCCCAAGGTGCAGGGATCGA
The DNA here is from genome assembly GCA_035652095.1 of Terriglobales bacterium. Lineage (GTDB taxonomy): Bacteria > Acidobacteriota > Terriglobia > Terriglobales > Acidobacteriaceae > DASREM01. Next base: position 338,894 of record DASREM010000028.1, read on the forward strand.
GGAATATTGGGGGGATTATCGGGCCGTACTAGCCCGTTTAGCCATCAGCGTTTGCCCCCGCAATCAAGTCAATCTCGTCTATGCCAGCGGTACTTATGACTGAGCATCTCTACTATCACGATTCGTTTCTCTACGAGTTTGACGCCGTGGTGGCGGAATTTTGTGCGGGGACTCGCCCGGCGATCATTCTGAACCAGACCGCGTTTTATCCCACGAGCGGGGGGCAGGTGTTCGATACCGGATGGATTGTGTCGAACGGGCAGCGCGCGCGTGTCATTGAGGTGGCCGAGGAGGAGGGGAAAATTCTGCACTATCTCGAGCCATCGGTGCACTTCGCGCCCGGCCTGCCGGTGCATGGAGTGATCGACATCGAGCGACGACGCGACCACATGCAGCAGCACTCGGGTCAGCATGTGCTGTCTGCGGCGTTCGTGCGCCTGTTCAACATGGCGACAGTTTCGTTTCACATGGGCGAGGACTACTGCTCCATCGATCTGGATACGAAGACCCTCTCCGCGCAGCAGGTCGAAGCGGCCGAGAAACTTGCGAACGAGGTTGTGTTGGAGGATCGTTCTGTCGAAATTCGGTTCGTTACACAGGAGCAAGCGCAAGGAATGGGACTGCGCAAACTGCCTCCAGTAGAGCGCGACAAGCTGCGACTGATCGAGGTGAAGGATTTCGATTTGACGGCTTGTGGTGGAACGCATGTGCGGTCCACGGGACAGATCGGGGCGATCCTGTTGCGCAAGACCGAGAAGGTTAAGCAGGGCTGGCGAGTTGAGTTCGTGTGCGGCACGCGAGCGGTAAAGACGGCGCGGGGAGACTACACGGCTTTAACCGAAGCGGCGGGACTGTTTTCGAGCGCACTGGCGGATGTTCCGCAGCAGGTACGCAAGACACAGGAGGAGTTGAGGGGATCGCGCAAGGGCCGTGAGCAGTTGCTGGCGGAGATCGCGGAGTTGTATGCAGAGAAAGCGCTGGCGGAGACTGCGCAGAAGAATGGCAGAAAAATTGTGACTAGAATTTTTCCGGATCGCGATCTCGCGTTTATCAAGCTGATGGCGCAGAAGGCGACGCGGCAGGGGTCGGGCGTGGTGGCCTTGCTGGCTTCTACGGCTTCTCCAGCGGCTCTGGTGTTTGCCGAGTCTCCAGATCAAACTTTCGATATGGGAGCGCTGATGAAAGAAGCGCTGGCCGAATTGGGCGGACGCGGTGGCGGCAGCCGAGATATGGCCCAGGGCGGGCCTCAGCAGGTGGAGGCAATTGGTCCTGTGTTGGCGGAACTGGAGAAGAGGATTTCTGATTCGGCAAAACCATGAAGCCCCAGAACAGCCGCAGAAACCGGCGAGAGGGCTTGACCTTAGAGTAGCTTCAACCCCAGCACTCTCTCGGTTTCCCCGCACAGTCCCCGTCGTTCACCTTAAGAGCTGGAACAGAGTGCTCGGCTGCGTTGCATTCGCTCCCGGGGTCGGAATGACGAAGCTAAGCTCATCTGAGTTGATTCGCATGCGACGGGTCTGGCGAGGTTGCGGTGTTCAGGTCTACATGCAGTTTCTGCGCCGGATCTATCCCTGGGGGATAGCAGTTGCCGTCACGGTTGTAATTCGCCGGACACTTCGCGGCAACATCGCCGCGCTTGGGAGATTGCGCAAACTGCCACACTTCCGCGAACGGCACACCGCTCCCGCTGGGTTGCGGGGGCGGATTGGATACGGCGCATCCGGGCGATGGTGGACAGGCATCATTCGTGACCCAATAGGTGATGTCACGCGAGCCGGCGTTCTGCTTGATGTCTTGCGCGGTAATCACGTTCTTACCGGGACTGTCTTCCGCGGGCATTCCTGAGCAGTACACCCCGGGGCGAAACCCTGCCCGGGTGATTCCATCGATCCATGCGTGGAGATAGGCGCGCTGCTCGGGGAGCATGCGCCCCCCTTGCTCCTGGTCAACAAAGATGATGGTGCCGGTTGCGAACCCCTCTCTCCTGGCCGCATTCACCGCCTGGCCGGCATCGGACTCTCCGATTCCAGCGGCATTTTTCCCGAGCTCGTTGTAGAGGCGGCCGTTGAACAGGACGAGAAATCCGAAACCCTCATTCACCAGGCGCTGTCGTTTGCCAGCCCATGTATTCGAGGTTTCTCCGGGAGGATTATTCAGCCAATATCCAGAGTAAGAAAACGTTCTTCGGAGAGCCGCGAGATTGGCATCTCCGGGGTATTGATTGCGATCAAAGCCCAGGTAGGCAGGGCGAGGCGGGGTAGTGTCGGATGCGGAGAGCGAGATCAGCAGGGCCAGCACGGGAAGAAGAGGCTTCACGCTGGAATGGTAAATCTCGAAGATTGCCGAGGAAAGGGCGGGCAGTAAGCCTCATGAAAGAATACACAGGCAAGTTGCATCGATACGAACCGGAGACGTCCGCTTCGCACTACGTGATAAAGTTTGCCTAGCGCCTCTCTTTCTGCGTCATGGAACCGAAGATAGTTCTCATCAATTTGATGGTGAAGCTGGGCGTAGCGGCGTCGGCGGCCAGCATCCTGGGGAGATCGGTCGAGTTCAAGTCACTGCTGTTTCGCGAGGAACGTACACTCAAACAGAAAATCTACCTGGTGCTCTGGATTGGCATTCCCCTGGCATTGGGGGTGTGGATCCGCTTCAGTTTCCATAATTTCTTTGGCAGCGATCTTTCGCTGGAGACGGCCATTCTCCTGGGCGTGGTGGTCGGCCGATTCGCGGGAGCGTCGACTGGCATCCTGTTGGGCGTTCCTGCCCTTCTTCATGGCGAATGGGCGACTTTGCCACTGCTGGTGCTTGCGGGATTCCTGGCCGGACTGCTTCGCGAGATCGCGCCCAATCGTGATGAGATCTGGTCGTTCTCTCCCTTCATTGATCTCAGCATCTACCGCTGGATTCGACGGAACCTGCCGAAGCCGCGCCTGTTCGACTGGCAAATCATGTTCTTTCTGACCATCGTGGGACTGCGGTTCGTACATACCGAACTCGCCCGCTTTGCGCCCAACGCGACGTTCAGCCCGGAGCACGGAAACCTGTGGGTGGAGATCGCGATCTATGCGTGTTCGGTGATGGTGATCGGAACCGAGTTGAAGATCTGGAATAGCGTGCGCATCCAGATCAAGCTCGAGGAGCAGGAGCGGCTGTTGCTGCATGCGCGGATGGAGGCGCTGCAGAACCAGATCAACCCGCATTTTCTGTTCAACACCCTGAATTCGGTTTCGTCGCTGGTGCGGTTTGATCCGGATACCGCCCGCGAGATGATCATCAAGCTGGCGACCATTTTGCGCAGGCTGCTCAGCAGCGGCGATGCATTCGTTCCGCTGCGCGAGGAACTGGAGTTCATCGACAACTACCTGGATATCGAAGTGGTGCGCTTTGGGCGCGACAAGCTGCGAGTCGTAAAAGAGCTGGAGGCGGATTCGCTCGACGTCATGGTGCCCAGCATGCTGCTGCAACCGCTGGTGGAAAATTCGATCAAGCACGGATTGTCGTCCAAGGTAGAAGGCGGCAGCATCTATCTGCGTAGCCGGCTTGCGAACTCCAAGCTGGTGATTGAAGTCGAGGACGACGGCGTGGGTATGGGATCGGCGACGCTACTGGAGCGGCCAAGTGGACTGGGCGGGACCGGCATCGGGATGGCAAACGTGGCGGAACGCCTGAAGGTGCTCTATGGCGAAACTGCGCGCATGACCATCGACAGCAGGGAAGGGAAAGGTACGCTGGTGCGCTTGCGGCTGCCGGTGCTGCAAACCCAGGGAGCGATTCCGGAGGCGATCTACGAAGAGCGTTCCAGCACCCGGCGGTAGAAGTCCTCGTATTGAGGGATGATTCTGCTGGAGCAGAAGCGGGCGCGGGCCGAATCGCGGGCGGCCTTGCTGATCTTTCTCAGGTAGGCCTCGTCGCCCAGCATTTGGATAGCGTAGCGCGCCATCGTATTCACATCCCCCACATCCGCCATGAATCCATTCACGCCGTGCTCGATGACCTCGGGCACGCCACCGACCCGGGTGGCGATAGGAACGACTTCGCAAGCCATGGCTTCGAGAGCGGCCAGTCCGAACGATTCCAGTTCGCTGGGCACCAGCATGATGTCGGCGATGGCGAGTTTCTCTCGAATGTCGTCCTGTTTGCCGAGAAACAAGACATCGTTATGTAAGCCCTTCTGTACCGCCAGCCATTCCGCGCGCGAACGGTCGGGGCCATCGCCAATCAGCAGCAGCTTCGACGGAATCTGCTGGTGAACCTTGTCAAAGATCTCGATGGTATCGGTGACCCGCTTGACCGGGCGGAAATTGGAAAGATGGACCAGAACGCGTTCGCCGTTGGGCGCGTATTCCTTGCGCCGCTCGGCGGCTTCGGGATCGCGCACATACACGTCACAATTCACGAAATTGTAAATGACCTGGATGCTGTTGCGGACATCGAACTCGCGCATGGTGCGGTCGCGAAGGTACTCAGAGATCGCCGTCACCCCGTCGCTCTGTTCGATGGAGAAACGCGTGATGGGCAGGTAAGAACGGTCCAGGCCCACCAGCGTGATGTCGGTCCCGTGCAGCGTGGTGACGAAGGGAAGTGCGCGGGCGCGAGGCTTTGCGGCCAGCATCTGGCGGGCGAGGAGCGCGCTTACGGCGTGCGGAATGGCATAGTGCACGTGCAACAGGTCGAGGTCGTATAGTTCAGAGACTTCAGCCATGCGAGTGGCCAAAGCCAGATCGTACGGTGGGTAGTCAAAAAGGGGGTACCGCGAGACTTCCACCTCGTGATAATGGATGTACTGATGAGGCTTCAGGCGAACCGGCTGGGCGTAGGAGATGAAATGAACTTCGTGTCCGCGCTCGGCCAATTCCAGGCCTAGCTCAGTCGCCACCACTCCACTCCCGCCGTAAGTGGGATAACAGGTAATCCCGATCTTCATGCCCGACCTTTCGTGTCTACTGCACATTCGATGGTGCTAGTAATACCTGGATTCATATTCTGCGGGGTTAGACGGGATTTGGCTAGGATTGGTTCGGAGCGGCGCCGATTCCTGAAAAGGTTGTGTCCAGAGATTCGAGGTATTGCTGAAAACGGACCTGGGAAGCATCGTCAAGCCCAACGAATTCGATCCCCATTCCGACCCCGCCATCGCTGGCCCGAACGATGCCGGTCGTATCAACTTTCTCGGAACCGATCCAGAAAACCAAACGCACCTTGGTGCCGAGAGGAAGGGGGATCATGGTCTCAATGTAACAGCCGCGCCCTCCAATGTCGGTGGCATGAGTCTGCATGTGAGCGCCGCCGCCCCGTTCATCGCGAATCTCCATGGGGAACTTGATGCGGTGGCGAACAAATTTGCGTTTGTTGCGACCATCAGGTTTGGCGGGGCCCGCCGCGGGAGCAGGCTCCGGGCTCGGCGCACCGCCCAACTCATCCTTCCATGGACACGGTTGTCCGGTAAGGATATGCACGCCTGCCTGGATTTTCTGCAAGTGCCCGGCATCGATGACCCAAATCACCCGAAACCGGGCCTTGACGGTTCCCAGTTGGACGCCGATGGTATCGCCGGCGGTGAGTTGATGTTCGAGTCCGGAGAGGAGCGCGCCTTCGCTGCTGATATTGCGAGCGTGGGCATTCTGGAAGAAGGGATGGCCGTCAGAGTCCATGCCCCAGACTCGGACGATGAGATCGGTCTGCAGTCGCGGTTCAGGCCTTTCCTGCATAACGAGGCTTCTCAGGCCCTCTCTAAGGAATCAATGATAACGCGCCTCTCAAGCTATCACGGATTACAAAGGTTGGTACTCAAGTTACCTCAGGTCGCGATAGGAGATCAGCTCAATTCCACAGCGTTCGAGGAGGGTGCGGCTGCGGGGCGAGGTCAAGATTTCCAGTTCCCGAACTCGTGACTCAAGTAATCGCGTACCCGCGCCTTGAAGCTGGGCGTCGTTGTAGCCGGGATGGCAGACGAATTCCCAGGTGCCTTGGGGCAGGTTTCCTATCAGAGACTCAAATAAGTCCTGATCCAGAGAGCCGGTGGCGACAATTCCGATCGTGCCATCGGTGGTGCGCAGACCAGCAGCCTCGACCTGCCTGCGGAAACGGCTGGCGAGCAGGTGAAGAGTGCGCACCTGAAAGTAACGTTTCCAAAGTGCGGGCCGGTGTTTCAGCAACCCGAAAGCTGCGGGTTCGAAGGGATTGCGGATGGCTGCAATCCCGCAGGCCCGGGCGGCTCGCAGCACGGGAGCGGTTACCGCTGGAAACACGTGGCTGTGTTTGTGAGAGTCGAGGTGAGAGACCTTTACGCCGCTAGCCTGGATTTTCCTGATCTGTGCGGCGGTCTCCTCCTCGACTTGTGCGGGATCTAACTTCGAGGGCGCGGGAGCGAATTCGGCCAACTTTCCTCGAAAGCGGCTGCCATCTCGTCCCAGCAACGATGGGATGCGGGCGGGCGCAGTGACTGGAATTCCGTCCACCAAAACAACATGACATCCGATGGCGAGGGTGGGAGTTTTTTTTGCGAGTGCAATCGCCTCGTCAAAAGCCTGGGTGTTGGCCATCAGCGTGGCTGAAGTGATCAAGCCTTGCTGGTGGCCTTCCATGATGGCGCGGTTGACGCCCGAGGTGAGGCCCAAGTCGTCGGCATTGATGATGAGGCGGCGCAAGAATCAGGATAGCAGTCCTCGCCCTCGATCATGATTGCGAAGTTTGACCCTGGTTTTGCGGCTCACGTATAGTGAGATTCAAGCCCTTTCGTGAAGATGTTCTATCTTTTGCGAGCCTGCACAGGCATTGGGCGGTTAGCTCAGCTGGTTAGAGCGCCTGCCTTACAAGCAGGAGGTCGCAGGTTCGAGTCCTGCACTGCCCACCAAAATCTTAGCTGCAAGCGTAGCGATATTCGGACTCACTCTATTTGGATTTGGGCTGCCACAACCCTAGAATTGCGCCAGTGGGATCTCGAATGAAGCTCAGATAACCCATGCCCATGACTTCGGTGACATCTTTCATTATCTCGGCGCCGAGCGACTTCGCTTTCTCGGTTGTGGCATGGATGTCGTCCACCAGAGCGTAGGCAACCCATCCGGACGGACCGCCTGATACCTGCTTCATGATCCCTCCCCCGGTGCCGTCACCGACTTTGATCAGGGTGTAGGTTCCTTCGGGCACTTCGGGATTCTGCATATCTTCGAGTTGCCACTGAAACAGCTTCGAGTAGAACGCCTTCGCTTTTTGCGGATCGGGAGTGTTCAGTTCCACATGGACGAATGGATTGGCCATGATTTCTCCTTACTGGATGTCACGTTCGGTGCTGCGACTCTGTTACACGCAGGAATACAGATTGTCCGTTTGGATGAGAGTCTTGTCCCGCCGAGTTGGACGCTTTGCGCGTCATGACCGCGCGGTACCGCTCAATGGCAGTTACCGGAGCCGGAATCGGTGAATGATCGCCCGGCTTCGGGGATGAACTGCCAATCGTAGCTCAGCCGATGAAGCGTCAGCTTCAGCACTCCGAAAGTGTCGGCATTCCGGATTTCGCTGTTGGGCTGCGTTTGCCCGAATGCGCGATGCGAGTTTTTGCCACCCGTGCCGACCACGAACTCGCGAATGCCATGCGAGGCGTCGGGCTTTCCGTCGGGATCTTGCGGTGCAAATCGTTCGTAATCGTGATCGTGGCCGTTGATGACGACATCCGCGCCCGCCGTATGCAGCATTTGCCATAGTGGGCGCATTTCGGGCTCGCTTCCATGCGCAGTACCGGAACTGAATAGAGGGCGGTGAAAATATGCCAGGGTGCAAGCGACCGGATGTTGGGCGAGGTCCTGGCGCAGCCACTTTCCTTGCGGTGAATCGGGACCGCAGCCGCCGACTGGAATGCACTCGCTGTTGAGGACGACGATGTGCCAGGCTCCGAGGTCGTAGCTGTAATAGCCCCGGGCGGGATCGCCGGCAGCGGCTCCGAAATAATGGTTGTAACCGGAGGCGCCATTGCTCCGGTATTCGTGATTCCCCGGGGCAGGGCGCGTGCGATCTTTGAAGCGGCCCCAGGTCGGGCCGTAACAATTGGCAAATTGTTCATCGGTCCCTTGCGGGTAGGCAAGATCGCCGGCGGCGAAGACGGTGCCCGGAATACTTTCGATCAGCTTTGCCGTGGCCTGCGCTCCGCGAAGATCGTCGCAACTCGCTATATCGCCGGCCCCGACCAGTACGGGGTCGGAACTGGCCGGCGGTGCGTTCTTGTTTTCAGCGTGGCTGCGCGCACAAAGCGCGGAGGTTAGCAGGAGAGAAAGTGCGAGAGTTTTGGTCTTATTCATCTAGAAGGTACTGCTTCGTCTATCTATTCTGCCATGGATTATCAGTTGTTCTCTCGTGCAAAGCGGCGCAATTGGAGATCATTGCTCGTGATCTGCGGGATGGCTACAATTCGACGCGTGATCCATCCCTACAACACGGAGTGTGTCGTCAGGAACTCCGGAAAATATGTGACACTCATCATGACTGTCCTTCTGAGCATCCTGGGTGCTGCTGCCCAGGTTCCAGGGGGGACCGTGCGGGTGGATACTTCGCGCCCGATCAACTCCTTCGATCCCGATCGTGCGCTGGGCAGCTCGATTGACGTGCTGTCGCGCATTGATATCGATCGTGTCTATACCCCTCACATCATCCAGGAATCCCTTTCCGCGGGTTGGGGTCCGATTACGTATCGCAACAACACCGAGCTGCGCATGGCGGCCTGGCATTGGAACCCGGTGGGGACGTGGAGCGATGCTGCCCATCAAAGCGGATATTTCACCGGCAGCACGGAACTGAAGCAGCCGACCTGCTACATCCTCGCGTACGCGTTGCCCCACCGCGGGTTTGCGACCAGCGGGGACTCACCGGTGCCAGGGCCGAACTTGACGTATTGGAAGAGCAACCCGTACCTGACGGCCAAGTTCACCGGAGAAAGCGATGCACTGCATCCGCAGTGGGTGGTCGTTGACTTGAAGGTGGACCAGCAAATCAATGCAGTGCGAATCGAATGGAAGGAGCCGTACGCGACGGCTTACCAGGTCGAATACTGGGAAGGAACCGCGGCGCTGGATTTCGATGGCGGCCCTAAGGGGCAGTGGAAGACTTTCCCTTCGGGAGCAGTCAAGGACGCGCGCGGAGGAGATATCACGCTGAAACTGGCCGCGGCTCCGGTGCACTCCCGTTACATTCGCGTACTTATGAGCGAGTCGTCGAATACCTGCGACGAGCATGGATCGGCGGATATCCGGAATTGCGTGGGCTACGCGGTACAGCGAATTGAGGTGGGCACAGTCGAGGCCGGCGGGAAATTCGTGCAGAGCGAGAAGGGACCAGGGGAAGAACTGACCGAGTATGTGAGCTCGTCCATCGATCCCTGGCATTCCGCCGCGGATGTCTACGATGAAGGCGTATACCAGCACACCGGGTTCGATCTCTTTTATACCAGCGGGATCACCAACGGCCTGCCGCCAACCATCCCGGTGACCATGCTCTACGGGACGCCTGAAGACGCGGCGGCGCAGATCGCTTACATCGAGAAGCGGGGTTATCCAATCGGATTTGTGGAGATGGGAGAGGAGCCTGACGGCAAGCACATGACCCCTGAGGACTATGGGGCCCTTTACCTGCAGTGGGCGACCGCGCTGCACAAAGTCGATCCCAAGCTCAAACTTGGTGGACCTGTATTTGAGGGAGTCAATGAAGACATCCGTCTGTGGCCCGACTCGCAAGGGCGCGTGTCGTGGATGGGACGATTCGTGGATTACCTGAAATCGCACGGGCGACTGTCGGACTTGGCGTTTGTTTCCTTCGAACATTACCCATTCGAACCCTGCGCCATCACATGGAAGAATCTCTATAACGAACCCCAGTTGATGAAGCACATCCTGCAGGTCTGGCGCGATGATGGCGTCCCCAAGAATGTGCCGCTGATGGTGACCGAAGACCATCTGGCCAATCAACTCACCGGCCCGATGACCACGATTTTCGCTGCGCTATGGCTCGCGGACAACGTGGGGTCGTTCTTTGAGGGAGGAGGCGCGGTGTTCCATCATTCTCCGATCCAGCCGCAGCGCCTCCAGAACACGTGCCTGGGTTGGGCGTCGTGGTCGAACTTCGTCTCGGACGAAAAATATGAAATTGAGGGCTACACCTCGCCGTATTTCGCGGCGCGCATGATCAATGTGGAGTGGGTGCAGCACCGGGCCGGAACACATGTCATGTACAGCGCCTCGTCGGACATCAAGGATGCTGACGGCACTGTGCTGGTGACCTCCTACGCGGTGAAGCGGCCTGACGGAAACTGGTCGCTCATGCTGGTCAACCGTGACGAGAGCAACGCGCATTCGGTGCGTGTGAGCTTTGGGGAGAGGGGCGCATTTTCCGGTCCGGTCACCCGGGTTACGTTTGGTAGAGAGCAGTACGTGTGGATCAACGATGGGATGAACAGCCACGCGGATCCGGACGGCCCCCCGGTGGTCTCGCAAATTGTTGCCGAGGCGGGGACGGTGTTTGCGCTGCCTGCGGCATCCATCACTGTGCTGCGCGGGAAGGTGCAATGAGTGTGCGCGTAAGGTCCTTCGCCTGCGGCTCACAGAGGTATTGAATGACATTCTACGAATGCGGCGGGCGCGAATCTCCACCGCGGAACTTCGCTGCCTTGTCAGGCTCGCCTAATGCTTCGTAAATCTGCACCAGGTCCTTGCTGGCGTTTTGAATCCAGATGAGATTTGGATTCGCCTTCTTCATCAGGATCTGGTACCCAGCAAGACTTTCCTGCTCGGCCTCGCGGTACCGGCGCTGTCCGAGGAGCGCGGCACCGAGGCGAACCCGGGCGATTCCGACATTGTAATGGTCCGCGGCGACCGACTTGGAGTACGTCTCGAGCGCATCACGCACGAATTGCTCGGCGCGAGTGTAGTCTTTTCGTTCAAGGAACACTCCACCCAGGTTGCATTCGGTCACGCCGACCTGGTAGTGATTCCCACTGTAAACAGATTTGTAAATCGAGAGGGCTTGACGGAAATCGGTTTCCGCTTCGTCGAGTCTTCCCTGGCGCAGGGCCGCAACTCCCAGTTCATTATTGGCGAACGCGACCCTTTGATGCATTGGGCCGTAGGTGCTGATCAGAATGGCGCGGGATTGCTTCAGCAGTTCCGCCGCCTCGTCAAAACGCTTCATGCCGGTCAGGCCCTGGGCGAGGAACGTCATGGTATCTGCAGTTTCCGGATGCTGAGTGCCATACCACTCCCGGACGATATCGAGTGCCTGGCGGAAGTAGGTTTCGCTCTCGGCATAGTGACCCAGCTGGACCTTGATCGCGCCCAGGTTAATCAGGGTGTCAGCGACCTGGGGATGACGATCGCCGAAGATCTCGCGTTGCATCTTCAACACCCGCTGATTGAGGGCTTCGGAAGTGTCATAGTGCGCGGCATAGAAATTAGTGTTGGCGAGTTCCGAGAGGCTGGCGACCAGATCAGTCTGCCTGGACGCCGAGGCCGACTGCATCTGGACGGCCTGGTTGAGCTTCTCAATGGCTTCAGGGTAGCGACCGCGGTCTTCCAGGACCTTTCCCCAGGCGAAAGTGGCTTTCGCAACCTGGGGATGATCGGGCGGAAGGTGACGCTGGTCCATGTCGAAACCTTGATGGGCGAACTGCTCGGCGTCGTCATACTTGCCTTCGTCGGCTCGCAGCAGCGCAAGCAAGACGAGAGTTTCTGCTACCTGACTGCTGTCGGGACCAAATAATTTCTTGCGCTCATCAAGGGCGGACTCGAGCAGGGAATCCGCGCGGTCAAATTTTGCCAGTTTCTGGTAAATCGTGCCCAAGGTCTCGTAGAGGTCGGCCTGGGCTTGTGGCTCGGTATTGAGCAGTTGGGCTTCCTTGACGCCGCGATCGAGCAAGGTGGCGACCCGCATCTGTTCGGAAGGCCCAGCCACGTCATCTCCGCCCTTGAACAGATCGAGCGTGAACCGCTGAATGCGCTGGGTGCGAGCAGCTTCGGCGAGTGCATCATTTCTCGCCCGGGCAAGGCGCACAGTGAAGAAGGTCACCAGGCCAATCATGAGGGCGAGTACAAGGCCGGTAACAGCGACAGACTGGAAGTTACGGGTAACAAATTTTCGCAGACGATACTGGACCGAATCCGGGCGCGCCTCGAGCGGCTCCCCGCAAAGATAGTGGTCAATGTCGCGTACCAGAGCTTCCACCGATCGGTAGCGGCGCCCCAGGTCCTTGTGCATCGCCGTCAGGCAGAGGACATCAAGATCGGCCCAGGAACTCCGGCTCAGAGAGGAAGCAGGATCATGATTGTCCTGCTGGGCGTCAGAAGGTCTTGCGGGCTCACGTTCCAGCAGGACTCTTTCCGCCTCGCCTGCCGGCAGGTTGGAAATGTCGAACGGCATCACCCCGGTGAGCAGTTGGTACAGAATTACGCCGAGCGAATACACGTCGCTCTGCACGCCCACATGTTCGCCTCGAATCTGCTCGGGCGCGGCGTACGCGGGAGTCATCAGCCGCAAGCCAGTCACGGTGAGATCCGCGGAGGAGTCGAGGTTCTCAACCTGCTTGGCGATTCCGAAATCCAGCAGCCGCACGCTGCCGTCCTTCTTCACCAGGATGTTCGACGGCTTCAGGTCACGGTGGATGACGGCCTGTCCGTGAGCGTATTGGACGGCCTCGCAAATCGAGCGAAACAGCTGCAAGCGCCGTTCAATGGAGCACCGGTTCTGCTCACAGTACGCGGTGATTGGGACGCCCTCGACGTACTCCATGACAAAGAACGGCGTGCCATCCTGCAGAGAATCGGCGTCGTAGATCTGGGCGATGGATGGATGGTGCAGTTGCGCGAGCAGGCGCTGTTCGCTGGCGAAGCGCTCGCGCCGGGCCGGAGAAAGCCAGGCATCGCGCAGCAACTTAATGGCGACAAGATTGCCAAGGTCCTCGCGTTCGGCGAGGTACACCGCTCCCATTCCGCCCTGTCCCAAAGCCTTGAGCACGCGGTAGGGGCCCAATTGCTCCACTGGGGGAAGCGCCAGGGCCTCGACCTCGAGGATTTGGTGGGCTACCTGGGCTGGGTCATGGTCGAGCAGAGAGCCGCCGCGGGCGTCCTCACTGAGCATGGCCATCACGTCGGCAGCCAGCGCGCCATCGCCATTGCAGGCCTGCTGCAAGAACGAAGGTTGCTCGGAAGGAGGAAGTTCCGCGGCTTCGTGGAAGAGGGATTGGATCCGGTCCCAACGAGTGCTGTCCATGGTCCTCCTGAATGCAGGCTAGGCCGTCAGTTGTAGCTGGTGGGCAAGCCAGGCCTTGGCGGCCCTCCAGTCGCGCAAGACTGTGGCTTCGGAAACCTCCAGCAAGGCGGCAGTCTCGGGGATGTCGAGGCCGCCAAAAAAGCGGCTTTCCACCATGAGGGCTTGACGCGGCTCGATACGGGCCAATGCTTCCAAAGCGCGGTCCAAGGCCAGCAAATTGCTGCCCCAGGAAGCGGGCGCATCGGCAACGTTATCTAGAACGAGATTGATCCCGTCCGCCCCGCCGCGCTTTTCCGCGTGCCGCCGGCGGGCCGCCTCAACCAGGACTTGGCGCATGGCGCGTGCCGCAATGCGCTTGAAATGGAGCTGCGAAGTTTCGGCAAAGCGTGGCGAGCGGGCCAGCTTGATCCAGGCTTCATTGACCAAGGCGGTGGGCGTTAGGGTGCAGCTGGGGTCTCCACGGCGAACGCTGGAGGCGAGTCGGCGCAGTTCCTCGTAAGTAACGCTGAATAGTTCGTCCAGAGCCTTGCGGTTCTCGATGGGTTCGTCTCCTTCCGGAGCGATGTCCCCCGCAGTTCCTGGCGAATGACGATGCCTCATGACGGTTTTTCCCGAACTTCTGCGCAATGTCTAGTAAATGCCTGCCGAACCGTGAGGGGAGGAGGCGCGGTTCGCGTGTGGGAAGCCCGGGGAATGCTATCACCGGCTTTACCTCGACTACAACAATGTTCTTGATGGCTGGAGTTGCAGTCGTCGTCACGCGAATGTGCCAACTCGGCAGGATCGACCGATCGAAGACTTAACGCTGAGGAGGTATCAACATGGATCGCATGGTCAGGTTTGTTCTCGCCACGCTCGTTGTTTTTACGCAGATGATTCCGTTCTCGCCTGCCGCGCAAACTGCCACGCAGCCGGTTCCGCCGAGTACTTCAAAGACGACAACACCGCCCAAGACCACAGCCAAGCCCGCCCCGGCCAAGCCTGCACCGGCCGTACCCGCGGCCAAGCCAGTGCCGCAGAGGCCCGACGCTGCGGCCAGAACCGTGGTTTTGCCAAACAAGCCGGTGGCACGTCCGGTGACTTCCGCGCCCGCGCCAGCCGTACAGGCGGGCCGGCCGGGCGTGACCGCGAACCCAGCGGCGGCACAGCCCATCCCGGCACGGGGAACACTTCCGCCAGGCATCGTGGCCGGCGGGAAGGGCGCCGCAATTGGAAGCTCCATGGGTGCAAGCAGGGCCTCTACTGTTTCCAATTCGCCAGCAGCGCCAGCGGTGCGTGGAAGACCGGTGATCCCAACGGGTACGGTTAATCCAGCCGCGGCGACCCAGACCAACGCGACGGCGCCAGCGGTGAGCGGGCGCGGTGTGATTCCCACCCCAACATCCGCGAAGGGCGCGCCCACGACTTCAAGCAGCTACATTCCTTCGTCCTCGACATCCGGGCGGTCTGCCATCCCGAGCTACGGCAGTTCCAATACCAGCGCCGCGGCCGCCGCGTCTGGACCGGCCACTCCGGGGCCAAACGGTTCGCTGGGTACATTCGAGTATGGACAAGGAATGCTGACGGTCTACGGCTGCACTCGCCAGGGAACCCAGGTGCTGTGCGACACCGACTTTAATAACCAGAACCAGCGTCTGACCCAGATCAATACCGCCTGGTGGCGAGACGTTTACCTGGTGGATCAATACGGAGATCGTCATCAGCGGGCTTCGGCCTATTTCGTGAACGGCGCCGGGGAACCGCGCGAGATGCTCGACATTCCATACGGGCAGAGCGCACGCTACATCATGGTATTCAACGATTTCAATGCCAATGTGAACAGTGTCGGATTCCATTCGGTCTATGGAAACATTGACATTGAAAACATGAGCCTGGATGGAAGCGGCGGAAACGCGGCTCAAGCCGGCGCGGACGAGTCGGCACAGGGAAGTCCGCAAGGAAACTCGGCTGTCGCAAATTCCGTGGGTGGGATGAAAGACTCATTGAAGAACAACGGCAAGCAGCGCGCGAGCGATGCCCGCGACAAGGCTATGAACAAGGCCAACGATTCGATGCAGAAGCTGATGGACCGAATCCCGCACTGAAAATGTGCACCTGTTGCCCCGCTCCCGGAATGTCGGCGGGCGGGGTGACTTCAGTGACCGGATGTGACCGAAGCTGTTGCCTGATCCCATTCCTGCTCTCCACGATGCAACAGAGCTTTGCGATCTTCCTGCAGGATCCAGCGTTGCTTTACCAGTTCATCGGTCGCGCGTGCATAGCGGGCGAGGTAATCGTCGCGGCCGGAATAGCGCTCTGCAATAGACTTGCGCGGGTCGCCGTTTTTCTGTCGTTCGGCTGCTGTCCTCGGAAAAGGAAAGTAGGAGCCCTGAAAAGCCACGCGCTCTGCGGGCGCGCCTATGGAAGGGTCGCGTAGGTTCCAACTCGCATAAGTGGCCAGAGGCACCGTAAGCTCCGGCAAGCGTACCCCGTCGCGCTCGTTGCCATCCCCGTCGACCTGCGGCACCAGCACCGGGAATGTCGGACCTACCTTCGGCGGTTGCGTCTCCAGGAACCCCTTCCGCCAGTTCGGGCCAAAGTCGAGACGGTAGGCACTGTTCGCCTCATGCGGACGGTTAACCGCAGGAAGCAGGGGGAATGCATAATCCCCGAGCGGCACCAGAGTTCCATCGGAAATCCTGGGATAACTGCTTGCCGGGGGAGACTTGTGATTGCGCACCCACGAGTCCATGTTCACGATCATGGCCCGCCAGAAATACTTGGCGGGAAGCGGCGACTGGGGATTTTGCCCGAGCAGATCGCCAACACCTTTTTCCGGCGGGAACGGACCGGAATAGTGTTGCAGGCCGGTAAAGTGATAAATCCGGACACTGTCGGAAATAGCGGCGTCCTTCTTGCCGTCGGCAGTGGTATGAATTAAGGCGCCGGCACGTCCCCAGTATTCATAGGACGTGTTAGAGAAGAAAACCCTGGGCACAACTTTCTCGGCAGCAGCGTGGTCGAGAAGGCCTGCTGTTTCTTCCGTGATCGGGTCTTTCTCGGGCAGATCGGTGAAAGGGAAGAGGTCCGTGGGAAAGAAGACGGACGAGGTAGGTTGCGCATCACGCGAAGGCTGCGCAAAGCGGTAATTGAAGCTGCCACGACCCGCCCCGGCAACATGGGCGAGAACTCCGTCGAGCGCGATTCTCCCGTTCTCGTCGGCGTTGAAACCCTGGTACAGGAAGTCGCGCAGGAAGCGGCCGTTCTGCGAGATGCCTTCGCCATAGACTCGGGCAGCCGGAGTGATCGCGTCACTGCTGTGTTTTGCGTACGCGGCAAAGTCGCGAACCGCGGCGAAGCCTGCGCCTGCTACAACCGGATCGGCAACCACGTAGACGTATTCGTAAATTCGTCCCGGCTGAAATCCACCATTCAAATGGATGTACCGATTACTGGGAACGACCTTGCCATCTACAGTGCGACCGAACTGCCATTCTACGCGCGGAATGACCGTGCGCGGAGCGTCACGTGAGTCCCGCACCGAGAGAACGTTCCGGGGATCACCAGGCGATGCGACCGGGTATTCTGTCCCGCCGATATCGCCCACGATGAGGTGCCCCAGAGGAATATCTGACATTGAGCGGTACGGCATCAGATCACCGCGCAACAAGCCGGTGATGGTTTTGCCATTTTCCTTCGCGATGGGCGCGTAAAGTCGCAAGGGCTGTGGGCCCTCGGCATCCCATTGCCAACCCAGGCTGACCACGGTAAATCCCTTGCGCAGTAACCACGCGTCTCCGGCGTCAGAGACGAGGTCCTCGTCACCTCCGTCAACCAGCGAGAGAATGCGGGTACGGCCGCGATTGGGAACCTCGAGTAGCACCGCTCCATTGCCCTTGCGCGGATCTCTTGGACGCACGGCAACGAAGTCCGAAGAAAATTCAACCTCGCCGTCCTTCAAATTCACAGCATTGCCGAGATCAACGATCCGCTGGTTGTGCGGGTTGGCGACTGCGATGGAGAAATAAACGCGTCCGGTGAAGCGCTCGTAGCTTCCAGCACCCCCGAAAGACTTCCCACCCAAGACCTGCGCACGGGAAGAAATATCAACCCGGATGACGCGAGCCGTGGCCGGAAAAATGGAGACAAAGAAAAGTAGAATGACGGCGCCGAGGATCTGTCGCATGGGCGCAAAGCATAGCACGCGGAGAATGCAGCGGAAGATTAATGGCTTCAGCTGTCACGGCGACCGTTCAGGTTCGGTGGCTTCGGGAGGGTTTCGAAACGCTTACCTTGACTACAACGAACTCACCGCGCCGGGGTTGCGCGCCGGTATCGAGCCATGCAAAATCGGAGGGCTGAGAAATTTCCGGGTATCCCTGAAAGCGCGGAACAAGTCATGTTCACCAAATCCGGAATCATCGAACTACACGCCACCACGCATGAACGCTTGGACCTTCTGTTGCGGCACATTGCTACCGTCCCCGAGGAACTCCGCCGCAAGCAGATTGCAGGATTCGGCCATGCATCCATTTGGAAGCAGTTCGTGCATATTCTGACCTGCGAGGAAGGCTGGGTCCATGACCTGCAGAACCAAGCGTTTTCCGGTTGGCACGAAGAAGACTGCCAGACCCTGGAGGACTTGCTAGTTGCCAAACACCGGATACGAGAGGCAACAAAAATCTACGTCGGCGGCCTTACGGAAGCGCAACTCAACACCACTCTGTCCCAACGTCCGGTGGATTGGGGTGGCGAACTCCGGAGTCCCGCTTTTATCTTGTTGCACGTCATAACCCACGCATTTCACCACAAGGGCCAGATTGTCTCGATGTTGCGAATTGTCGGACATCCGGCTCCGGACACCGATCTGCAGCCGGTATAGTGAGAAGGGCTGGATATGAGAATGGCTGGCCAAACGGGAGATTGGAAAAGAATGGCGGGGACGACGGGACTCGAACCCGCGGCCTCTGCCGTGACAGGGCAGCGTTCTAACCAACTGAACTACGTCCCCACTCGCCAAATCAACGATTCGCAATTCGCCTGATCTATGCAGTGCTCAAGTTCGAATGGCCTGCGCTCGGGGCGACCGCTTTCCTTCATCCCAATCGGGCCATCGGAAACTTGGCAAATCGTGGTCACGAACTATCCTAACAGCTTCCCGCGGAACACGAAAGGCCAGCCAGCCGTCATCGCGCTTGAGATTGTGTGATCGAAGACTCATTCTGCCCAGGTCTTAGGCCTGATCTCTGAAACCGACTGACCATTGTCGAGGCGAACCAGTCATGGCCCGGCAAATCACGAGAAACTTGGCTTGGGCGGTGCGCACACGGATTCGAACCAGCGACTGACATAAACCTGCGCGTGCGCTTCACCGCAATAATGCCGCGCTCCGGATACGTTCGCCGTCTCAGTCTTCCAGCGGTACACGGTGAGATCGGAGTCTCCACATCGAATCACGAACCAATGAGTGGGGTTCGTGCTCACGATTCCACAGACTTCACACCGGTATTCCTGCAGCGTCGTCATGCATTCAGTTCCTTGTTATTGATAACGCTTATTCGGCAGCAGAGGCTTGTCCCAGAGTCGGGGTCAGGATCGTCAGTTCGCCAACGTGTTCCTGCTTCACAGTACCACGCAGGTGTGCGACGTGATCCATCATCCAAATCTCCGGGATGATTTCCCCGACCAGCTTTCCGTGACAGAAGAGGCGCACCACCGAGCTTTCGGAAACGACGATGGCCACGGCCTTGGTTACGGCGCTCATATTAGCGGCGGCAATGTGACGACTGCCGAGTCCCAGGGGGACTTCGACCGAGGCGGGCATCGCATCGAGGTAGCGGCATGCGGACACGAATTGCCCCTGTTGGCTCACTACGAACCCTCCGTCCAGCTGAGCCAATTCCTTGATGGTTCCGCGAAGATTAAGATTGCGAACATGGAGCGCAGACTCAGGGTGTCCCGAGAGCGGATCTAAGATCAATGGCCGCGATCTTGCCAGAACAGCATTCTCATCGCCAAGCGTAAATAGCGTGCCAACTCGCCTTCCCTCCCGCCCCTCGCGTGCGATTTCTACCGCGAGTCCAATCAAAGACTCAAGCACATCGGGGTCATATTGGGTCACCTGGCAGAGAATGCTCTCAAACATCCTTCAACTCCCGTCGGTTCAGGTAGAAGTCATTATAGGAGGGACACATCTCAAGTTGGATGAAGCCGCTGGCAGCAGAGATTCAGTAGTCGCTGATGCCGAATGTGCATGCCGCACGAGACTGACCGCAATCGTTTGCACCCGGAAGAACTTGCTTTCGCAGGTATCATTTTCCTCCGGAACCGGCCGGCATCCTAGGGGAACTGGTCTCGTTCCACAGGAAGGCAAGTTCGTCGGCGGTGTCGTTGACGAGCTGGGTGATGGAGACGCCTGAACTGTGTCCGGCCTTGGTTTCGTAGTGGAGCAAAATCGGACGATCGCTTCCGGTCTCCGCTTGCATGAGGGCGGTCATCTTGCGCGCGTGGAGCGGAGCGACACGGGTGTCGGAATCGCCGGTGTTGAACATGATCGCCGGATACTTCGTGCCGGGCTTTACATTCTGATAAGGGGAATACTTGATCAGGTAAGGGAACTGGTCGCTCTTCTCCGCCGAACCGTACTCGGCGGTCCACCAGCGTCCGACCAGGAAATTCTGGTAGCGCATCATGTCCAGCAGGGGATAGCCGCACCAGATTGCGCCGAACAATTCGGGGCGCTCGGTCATGGCTGCTCCCATCAGCAAGCCACCGTTGGAGCGGCCCCGAATCGCGAGATGCGGAGTGTCGGTGTACTTATTTGTGATCAGATACTCGGCCGCTGAAAAGAAGTCGTCAAAGACGTTCTGCTTTTTCTCGAACATACCAGCCTTGTGCCAGGCTTCGCCGTACTCGCCGCCACCGCGAAGGTTGGGTTGCGCGAAGTAGCCGCCCTGCTCCATCCACCAGGCATATTCCGGATCCCAACGTGGCACCAGGCTCACATTGAATCCCCCGTACGCAAAGATCAAGGTTGGTGCATTGCCTGCCGGTTTCAATCCTTTTTTCGACGAGATAAACATCGGAATTCGACTGCCGTCTTTTGACCGGTAGAAGACCTGCTTTACCTGGTACTGGTCGGAGGCGAACGGGACTTTCGGACGAGCGAAGACGTCGCTCTTTCCTGATTGCAAATCGTAACGATAGATCGTCGGAGGAATGTTGAAGGACTCGAAGGTGTAGAAGCCCTCGCGCGAATCCTCGTGACCCAAGACCGGAGAAGCGGAGCCCAGGGTGGGATAAGTGATTTGCCCGACCTGTTTACCGTTCAGGTCGAAGATGCGGGTTTGGGTGACGACGTCGTGCAAGCCGGTGGCGAAAAGCTTGCCTCCCACCAGGGTGAGGTCGGAGATCACGTCCTTGCTTTCGGGTACTACGGTCTGCCAGTGTTCAGGAGCGGGGTCGCTGATGCTGACCTTTACTACGCGGTAGTTCTCTGCCTGATTGTCGGTGAGCACAAACAGGTCGTCTCCGAAATTGGTGGCCTCGAAGCGGTTGTCAATGCCGTGTATCACCGGTTTAACGGGTGCGTCCGGCGTGCGCAGGTCTTTGGCATAAATGTCCACGCGCCTGGCAGGAACACCGTGGTTGACGATGATCAGGAGATAACGTTCGTTGTAGGTGACCTCCACGCCGATGAGTTCCATCTGTCCGAAAGTCTCGCCATTGAACGACTTTCCAAAGACGAGTTGGTCGGAGTCGGCGGGTTGCCCGAGGGCGTGGTAATAAACCAGCGTGCCTGCAGACTCAAACTTGGCGTAGTAAAGACCCTTCTTGTCGGGGCTGAGGTTTACTCCGAAGTAGCGCGCCCGGGGGAGGCTGTCGGAAAGGTCCTGGCGCTTGCTCACGTCCATGATGTGAATAGTCTGTTCGTCGGCGCCGCCCTCGCGAATGCCGTAAACCAGGAGATTGCCGTCTTTGGAGATATCGTCAATATGGACGGATGTGTTCTGATCGACGCTCAGTTTGGTGGCGTCAATCAGGCGTTCGTCAGATCCCTTGAGTCCCTTGCGCAAATAGATGGAAGGTTGATTTTCTTCGGGCAGTCGCTTCGTGAAAAAGTAATATCCGCCGCGTTCCTGTGGAATGCCGAAGCTCTCGACACGAACCAGTTGAGTGAGGCGGTTGGCGATGTCCGGCCGGATCTTGACCTGGGACAAATAGTCTTGCGTGTACTTCATCTGCGACTGGATCCAGGCTCGCGTCTCAGGGCTGTCCCCGTCTTCGAGCCAGCGGTAAGGGTCGGTGATCGAGGTTCCGTTGATGTTGTCGGTCACCGGTTTTGCCTCGGTCGGCGGCGGAGGAGGAAGCGTGATTCCGTTTCCGCCGTGGATTTCAGAGGGATGGTCGGCCGCAAAAGCGGTGAGAGCGAAACAGACGAGGAGGAGTGCCAGGGAACGGCGAATTCGCATCCTCTTTTTTTACCACCAGGCAAGCGGTTCGGTACAGAGTAGTGGGCGGATTGACGCGGCGGAAGCCGATCAATAGCATTCGATCGGGTACTCACACTATGTTTCATAAAACGCTTTCGAAACTTTCTGTTTTTGTGTGTCTGGCGAGCGTCCTTTGCAGCGCCGGCTCCGCAGGTTCCCCTGTGGTCAGCGACCAGCGCTACCTGGAAGACATCAAGGTTCTTACGCAGCCTGCGATGGAAGGACGCGGAGATGGGACCAAGGGGCTGGAGAAAGCCGCACAGTTCCTCGCCGACAACTACAAGAAGTTCGGATTGAAGCCGGCGGGAACCAGCGGATACTTCCAGCCATTCACGGTGACGACGGGAGCGCGGTTGCAAGCGAAAAACCGCCTGGAAGTGACCGTAAACGGGACTACCAAGTCCCTCAAGCTGAATGAAAACTATGTGCCGTTGAACTTTTCGGCCGTGGGTTCGATCAGTGGGCCCATGGTGTTCGTCGGATACGGCGCCTCGTCGGACGAATTCCAGTACGACGATTACGCGAACCAGGATGTCAAGGACAAGATTGTTGTGATGCTGCGTTACGAACCCGGCAGTTTTGCGCAGAAGAGCGGCAACCAGGGTATGACCCAGCATTCGCATCTGATCACGAAGGCGATCAACGCGCGCAATCATGGCGCGAAGGCCGTAATCCTGCTCAACGGAAAATTAGGCGGCGGCGAAGAGGATTTGCTGATGCGGTTCGGAAGCCAGCCTGGGCCGCAGGATGCCGGCATCCTGCTGGTACAGGTGAAGAACGCAGTGGCCGAGAGCTGGTTTCAGGCGGCAGGGAAGACTCTGGCCGACGTGCAGCAGCAGATTGATTCCGACGGCAAGCCTCACTCATTTGCCTATCCCAACAATGTGCAAGCGGCATTGACGGTGGACATCGAAAAGACGCATGCCAAGGTGAACAACGTGTTGGCATACCTGCCCGGCAAGACGGACGAGTACGTCGTAATCGGCGCGCACTACGATCACCTGGGATACGGGAATGCCGATTCGCTCGCTCCGTCGCAGATTGGGCAGATCCACCCCGGCGCCGACGACAATGCTTCTGGAACCGCGGGCGTGATCGAACTTGCGCGCTATTTTTCGCAACGAAAGGAAAAATTGGAGCGCGGGATTCTGTTCGCCTCATTTGCCGGCGAAGAACTGGGCCTGCTCGGCTCGGCGGAGTGGGCAAAGGAGCCAACGCTGCCACTCGACAAGGATGTAGCCATGCTGAACATGGACATGATCGGGCGGCTCAAAGATGACAAGCTATTCATTGGCGGGGTGGGGACCGGTTCAAACTTCGACACGATCGTAAAGAAAGACGCAGCCAAATATCCGTTTCAGATCCAGTACTCGGCTGGCGGCTACGCGGCCAGCGACCACACCTCCTTCGTGACCAAGAAAGTCCCGGTGCTGTTCTTCTTCTCGGGTCTGCATTCCGATTATCACAAGCCTTCCGATACGTGGGACAAGATCAATCCGCACGGAGCCGCGGAATTGCTGGCCATGATCAGCGATATTGCGACCGAGCTGGCGTCGGAGCCGGCTCGTCCGCAGTTTGTAAAAGTGGACACTCCGCCGCCGGCATCGGGAGGCAGTGAGCGTGGATACGGTCCGTACTTCGGCTCGATTCCTGACTTCGGAGAAACTGAAAAGGGCGTCAAGTTCGCTGACGTGCGACCCAATTCACCGGCGGCAAAGGCCGGGCTGCAGGCCGGAGATGTGCTGATCCAGTTTGCCGACAAGCCCATCAATAACCTATACGATTTCACCGATGCGCTTCGCCGCAGCAAGGTCGGCGATGTGGTTGAGGTCAAAGTGATGCGTGATGGGAAACCGTTAACGGCACAGGTGAAGCTGGAGCAGCGGCGATAGCCAGCCTGTAGATTTGTGCAAACACTTCGAGCGGTTCTTTGCGCACTGCAACCTCCGCGCTGTGCAGGTGCATCTTTCCATGCACCGGAGCAAATCTTCTGCCCTGATGGAGAATATCTTGAGAAAGCTGATTGTTCTTGGCGTCCTTATAGCACTGGCTGGTATCTTGCCGGCGCAGGCACAGCAGTTTGATATCGGCTTTGGAGTGAGCGGCCTGACTGCGCCTTCCAACAACACGAACGGCTTTCTGCTCTTCCCGACTCCGTCGATTGGCGGCGGGGCGTATCTTGGCTTCAGCGGCGACTACCTGTTCAAGAAAAACTTTGGAGTGCAAGGCGAGATCAACTGGCGCGCTAGCCGGAGTGTCTACAATGGTTTTCAGCCCTACCGTCCTCTGTTCTGGGATTTCAATGCCATCTATGCGCCGCAGCTTGGGCCGAGGGTGCAGGCCGAACTGCTGGCCGGTATTGGTGTGGAGAGCGTTCGTTTTTACAACAACTTCTTCACCTGTAGCTTCGTGAGCGGATGCACGAACTACACCAGCAGCAATCACTTCATGGGCGACTTCGGCGGCGGGCTCCGGTTCTACGTGACCCATGGGGTCTTCGTGCGGCCGGAGGCGCGGTTCTATCTGGTACGGAATAACGTGGAATTCAACTCGAACCACTCGACGCGGTACGGTATAACGCTTGGATACAGCTTCGGGCGCCCGTAGGTGCAAGGCGGCCGCTGTCCGACGGAGCGCAGCGGTGGCTGGCAATGGGCAGCAGACACTGTTCATTGTTTTTGTGTTCTCACCCGCCGCTGAGAGAGAATGAAGCTGCCCATGAAGATCTCAGCTCACGTCTCAACCCTTGTTGTTGCCGTCGTCGTCTCGATCGGGGTGTTCGGACAGAGGTCCACAGACGAATCAGGGACGAAGAGCAGCACGCAGCGCGATGCAACGGGCACAGTGAATCCGGCGCGCGTTTCGGAGAGCTGGTCGAAGAAGGGCAATCGTACAACGGACAAGAAGAGCCTGGAGACGATCGGTCCCGATGGCAAATTCGTTCCGTACAGCGATACCGAGACTCAGACCGTCCAGGTCAACGCAAGTACCGTGCGAACGATCCGGCGCTCCTATGCTCGCGACGTGAACGGAAATCGCAGCCTGGTGCAGGTTACGGAAGAGGAAACAAAGACTTCGCCGAATGGCTCGCAGGACATCTCTCGCACCACCTCGAACCCAGACTTGAATGGGCGGCTGAACGTTGTCCAGAAAGAGATGCAGCAGATCAAGCGTCTCAGTCCTTCAGTCCAGGAATCTACGACAACGGTTCTTATGCCAGACCTCAACGGGACGCTGAACCCGTCGATGCGGGTGCAGTATCGCGAGACCCAAACCGGGGAACATGCGAGCCAGTTTCGCAAGTCCACATTGCTGCCGGACGGAAATGGAAGCTGGCAGACGGTGGAGGTCCGCGAAGGCACGAAGAAGGACAGTCCGCAGGGCGGCAGCGAGGAAAGAGTCCTGCAACCGGGACCGGACGGAAAGCTGGCAATCGTGCAGAAAACCGTGAGCCGATTGAATAGTAACGCCAACGAGAACAAAACTACGAGTGAGACGTATTCGAACGATGTTCCAGGTATGGCAGCCGATAATTCTCTCCACCTGGTTGAGAAGGTAACTACGACGCGGCGCAACAATGCCTCCGGAGAACAGAAGACTGAACAAACGATTCAGCGTCCGAGCGCCGGCAATCCATCCGATGGATTGCGAACAACGCAGAAGGTAATCGACATTTCGCGTCCGAACGGGAGTGCTTCCCAACAGCAGAAGGTCACCACGCAGTCGCTGGATGCGAATGGAAGCCTGAATGTGATCTGGGTGGATACCTCGAAACAGGACACTACGAAGCCGGTGCAGGTTGATACCAAGCAGGCAGCGAAAGCCGCAGCCAAGCCGAAAAAGTAATTCCTACCAAACTCCGGCGAAAGATCCGACCAGGTAAACAAGTTGCGCAAGAGCGACGGAAACCAGCGCGAATTCGCGGATTCGCGAGCGCGACAGCCTGCCTTGAATACGGCTTGCCTCCGCGTGGAGAGGGTTGACCGCCGGCGAAACAGGCGCGGCCGATGCAGGTCGAAGAATAACCGGTTGAACTGCGGGCTTGGGCTTGTCCGGCAAGAATACTTTCGGCGTGCTGATTACGGAGGACCAGCGGACGACGTGAACATTCCCCGCGTCGAGACTGGCGTCCATGGGAGCAGAGGTCAGCTCGAGCCGCGGAAGTCTCTCGGGGGAAACCGTATCGGCGAGGCTGCGAATCAGCGACTGCCACCAGGGATGGCTCAACTCATCGCTGACCAGCTCGCCGACATCCACCGGCCGAGATTCAAGCTCCAGAGGAGGCAGCACCTCGGGATTGATTACATTCCCAAGGTTGGTGAAGACGGTCCGATACCAGGGCAGACTGACCGCGTCGCCAATCAACATGCCGACCGTCATAGGCCGCGAGGTCAGCACCAGAGGTGGGAATCTCTCGGGAGCAACAACGTGACGGATATTGGAGAGCAGCGATCTCCAGAGCGGCTGAGTCAAGCAGTCGGGCGGCAACAGGTCAATGGAGTACTCATACTGAGCGCCCGAATCAAGCTGCAAAGGATTCGGTCCTTCGGGCGGAAGATTGAAGCTTAGGGCTGCCATCCGACTAAGGCTAGGATAACAGAATGGGGCTTGGTACCCCTTCTCCCGTTTTCCTTCGCCATCAGAGATCTGAAACGCCGGAACCAGGACCCCAAGCAACCGTCTCGCATAGCAAAGTGCTCGAAGCACAGACTCCTAGAGTGCGCTGATGTCCAGAGGGCCGAGGTCCGGTGATGGCGCACCGCCCTCTTCTCAACCCTTGGCATGATCATCTAGTTAGGTAATCGGGTATAGCCTGTATTGCTCGAATTTTGGAAACATGTCATAAAACTGCCGAACCTCGTGAAAGGCGTTGATGGTGTGCACGCCGGGCGGATGAGTCTGGCTGATAGAAGCGAAAAAATGCCTCCTCGAATCCTGGTTGCGGATGACGACACAGCGATCCGTCTTTTACTGCGCAGGCTTTTGGAGGAACATGCAGATTGGCAGGTGTGCGGCGAAGCAGTGAGCGGGTGCGACGCTATTAGTCAGACCGCTACTCTTGGTCCAGATGTAGTGGTGCTGGACTTGGCGATGCCGAACATGAATGGGTTCCAGGCGGCCCGCGAGATTGCCCGAAGCAAGCCGCAGATCCCGATCCTTTTGCTGACGGTGCAGGAAATCTCCGGTGAATTGCTGGAAGAAGCTCGGCGGTGCGGATTTCGCGGCGCGGTCTCGAAACACCGCGGCGTGGAGGTGATCAAAGGCATCGAGGCCTTACTCCGCAATGAAACTTACTTCTCGCCGGATGGTCCCAGCCGAGCTGCGTAATGCTTCGCGGTAGCCCTAGCTCCGGGCTTCGAGTATAGTAAATCCCACTCTGCTGCCCAGCTCATGGCTCTGAACAAATCCAAACCAAATTCCTCGGTTGTAATTCGCGAGTTGGAGAGCTTTGAGGACTTGCGCAAAGTAGGTCCACTCGAGCAGGAGGTTTGGGGCCTGTCGAGCGAAGACGTTTTACCGCTGACCATTGTGGTGGCGACCAAGGCAGCAGGCAGCGTGTGGATCGGCGCCTTCGACGGGAAGGAGCTGGTGGGGTTCGCGTTTGGTTTTCCGGGAATCGAGCACGGCAGGGTCATGATCCACTCTCACATGCTGGCTGTGCGCAACCAGTATCGAGACCTCCACCTCGGGTACAAACTGAAACTCGCTCAGCGCGAGAAATCGCTGGCACTGAAAATCAAAGAGATGACGTGGACGTTCGATCCCTTGCAAAGCAAGAACGCACATTTGAATTTCGCCAAGCTTGGGGTCATCTCACAGTCGTACCGCACCGACTTTTACGGCCCGTCCACTTCTAGCGCTCTACACCAGAACAGCACCGACCGCTTGTGGGTGCGGTGGCCGATGGCCAGCCGACGAGTGCAGCAAAGGCTGCAAGGGCAGGACCAGCGCAGCGAGACGCTGGATACATTATCGCGTCTCACACCCCTGATCCGTTTTAATGGGGACGGGAGGCCGGAACGCACCGATCTGCCTGCCGCCTTGGCTCGGCAGCGCATTGCGATTGAAATCCCCAGTGACATTGGAGCGA
The DNA here is from genome assembly GCA_035652095.1 of Terriglobales bacterium. Taxonomy (GTDB): domain Bacteria; phylum Acidobacteriota; class Terriglobia; order Terriglobales; family Acidobacteriaceae; genus DASREM01. The sequence goes on from DASREM010000028.1 coordinate 366,704, forward strand.
TCGAACAGAAGGACATTGCGTTGGCCAGGCTTTGGCGAAGCGAGACTCGGTGGGCACTTACTGAGGCGCTAAATGGCGGGTTCTTCGTCGCGGAGTTCTGCCGCGTGGTGCGCGGCGCCCAGGGCCCGGGAGTTTACCTGCTGGAAAAAGGTGATCCTCTCGAATTCGTGCCGGAACTCGAAGGCGCCTAATTCAAAAAAAAGCGGTCCGATGATATCCGGACCGCCGCAATAACGAAGCGACTCGATTAGAACGTCACCAGTCCCTGCGCGATGTCGTTGGAAGCGACCGGCAGAGCAACCGGCGTAATCGTCTCTTTCACAGTTCCATTGGCCGCTACGGTCAGAACGTGCAGGGTATTTCCGGTCAGCACGTAGAGGAACTTTCCCGTAGTGTCAAACGCAAGGTTGGTCGGACCGTTGTTGCCGCCCGATGCCAGCGTGAAGTGTTGAACTTGAGTGGGAGTGGTTGGGTTGGCCAGGCTGTACACGGTGATGCTGTTGGAAAGCGTTTCCGAAGTGTACAGGAAGGTGCCCGCCTTGTTGGTGGTCAGCCAGCAGATCGCAGTACCAGTATTTGCCACGGTACGGGTGAAAGTCATGATTCCCGTCAGAGGCGCATACGCGTAAACGCCGATCAGGCTGTCGCCAGGTAACCCTGCGTAGAAGATATTCCTGCTGGGATGAGGAGCGATGCCAAAGAACACGTGGTCCCCATTGGGCACGGTCTTGCCTGACAAGCGGGTGAGCACGCCCGAGCTATTCACCCGGTAGGAGTTGATCGCCGAGGGAACGCCCATAAACAAGTCGGCAAAGATGATGTGGGACTTGCCGTTGACCACTGACGTGGGAGAAGCTCCGCTCGGCAGAGTGATGGTATTGCCAGTAGGAGTCAGAACCCCGCTGCTGCTCGACGCAAAGGTCGTGATGTTCGGATTGGTCGCGGTCTGGTTCGGATCCGAGTCCTTGTTCATGACCGTGAGCACTCCGGCTCCGTTGCTGGTGTCGGTCCAGGAAAGGCTGGAGGGTTGAGGGCCGAGAGAGGGGAACGGAGAACCCGGCACGGCGGTCAGGCTGCCGTTGGCATTGATGGTGAACGCGCCGATGGTGTTGCTGTGCATGTCAACCGCGAACATCAGGGTGTGCGCGGGATTGGTGACGACTTCCACGTCCGCATCAAGCGCCAGGCCGGTATTGGGGAAGTTGGTGAGGCCCGTTCCACCGGTCGGGTAAGGCGCACCGGGTAAAAGGGTCAGGTTGCCGTTGCCATCGTTACTGTAGCCAAGAACGGCGTTTTGCCCGGTCAGGCCATTATTTGTTTCCAGGTACACAAAATTGGATTGAGCGAACACTGCTACACCGCTGAGCAGGATCAGCACAACCACGGCCAGGCAAAATACCTGCCGATTGATCTGGGAGAAGTTCATTGCTACGTGCCTCCTTAAAATTTGTCCTCGCAGTTAACTTGCCGGGAATCCGCCACCTTCCCCTTCTTCCACGGCGGGGTTTGGTTCCGGTGTGAGCCGAACCAGAACTGTCAATTTTTCTTGAAACCTCAGGCCGGCCAGGTATGGATTGGCCGGGAACCCAGGAAAATGCTATGCAGCAATCCGTCTGGAGTTGGCAATCGGCGCGCCAAAACACTGAGCTGCTGTGGCGATCTTTAATAAGGGAGAGATCAGCATTAAAATCATTTGTTTAGGGAGAGGTTATGCACTAAACCTTGAGGAAATGAGGACGGAGGAGGGTGCATGTAATGTTCACTCTTAGGAAGCGAATTATCCCAATTCACTGGCCGAGAAAAGCCGGGGTGAGAAGAAAGGCCTTCGACTTTAATCTCCAGTCATCATGCGCCAAGCCTCGCGGCTGGTGACCATCACATGCTGCACGCTCTTGACGGCCCGCATGTATTGCGCCCTCTCGAATGATCCCGGATCGGAGCACCGTAGCTGGCTCATGCTGCCTTTCATCTGCTCGACCGATTCATATTCGTGCTCATGCATCCATTCGATGACGCCTTGTTCGATGTAGCGCAGATGACTAATGCCGTTGCGCAGCAGCGTAGAACACAGCATGGTTACGTCGGCACCGACCATGAGCAGCTTTATGACGTCTTCCGGCCCATGAATGCCGCTGGTGGCGGCCAGGCTGGCACGAATCTGCCCGTAGAGAATTCCAATCCAGGTAAGCGGCAAACGCATGGCCTGGGGTGTGCTTAACAGGACGTGAGGCGTGATCTCAAGCTGCTCAAGATCGATATCGGGCTGGTAGAAACGATTGAACAAAACCAAACCATTGGCGCCGGCGTCGTCCAGCTGCTTGGCCATGTTGGACATGTTGCTGAAAAACGGGCTGAGCTTCACGGCCACCGGAATCGAAATGGAGGATCGGACGGACTCGAGGATTTCTATGTATGTACGCTCGATTTCAACTCCCGGAACATCGAGCGCGGTGGGCAGAAAGTAGATGTTGCATTCGAGGGCATCCGCCCCGGCCTGCTCAATCTGCTTCGCGTACTTCGTCCAGCCGCCCACGGTCGAGCCGTTCAGACTGGCGATGATCGGGATGCTGACGGCCTCTTTCACTTTGCGGATGTGGTTCAGATAACCCTCGGGCCCCAGGCGAAATTCACCAGGGCTGGGAAAGAACGTCTGCGACTCGGCAAAACTCTCGGTGCCGGCAGTCAGGTGATGTTCAAGTTCGAACATTTCCTGGCGCAGCTGTTCTTCGAACAAGGAATACAAGACCACGGCGGAAGCGCCGGAATCTTCGAGGTGTCGGACGTTGTCGATTTCCTGGGACAATGGCGAAGCCGATGCGACCAGCGGAGTGCGCAGCTTCAAGCCCAAATAACGCGTGCTCAGGTTAACCATGATGTCTCCTCCAGGTCATTTCGCATCAACCGGGACTGCTGCTTCCTTCTCATCGGGCGCGGGCTTTACCGCATTGCCGTTCCTCTGCTCCGGCTTTTTCTCGAATTTGCGCTGTGACATGTATTCGTAAAAACGGAAACGGGTATCAGCGTCCTGTTGCGCCTGCTTCCAGAGACGCTCCGCATCCGCAGGCTTGCTTTTGGAAAGCATTTTGAAGCGAGTTTCCATGTACATGAAATCCTGAATCTTCCTGGTGGGCGTGCGTGAATCCAGCAGAAGCGGATTCTCACCTTGTTCGGCGCGCTCAGGGTTGTAGCGATAGAGCAGCCACTGTCCGGAATCGACCGCGGCTTTCTGGTCCGACATGGCGGTGGTCATGTTGATGCCGTGGGCGATGCAGTGGGAGTAGGCGATGATCAAGCTAGGCCCGTCGTAGGCCTCCGCCTCGAGGAAAGACTTGAGCGTATGTTCGTCTTTCGCTCCCATCGCGACGCTGGCGACATAGACGCTGCTGTAGGTCATAGCCATCATGCCGAGGTCTTTCTTGGGGCCGGGCTTTCCGCCCGCGGCGAATTTCGCCACTGCCGCGCGGGGAGTCGATTTCGAAGCTTGGCCACCGGTGTTGGAGTACACCTCGGTATCGAGCACCAACAAGTTCACATTGCGCCCGCTGGCCAGAACATGATCGAGGCCGCCATAGCCGATGTCGTACGCCCAGCCGTCGCCGCCGACGATCCAGACGCTCTTTTTCACCAGCATGTCGGCGAGGGCGAACAGTTGGCGAGATTCGCTGTCCGTCCTGCCTGACAATTTTTGTTTAAGCAGTGCAACGCGTTGACGCTGGTCGAAAATGTCTGCCTCGTCCTTTTGCGGAGCGGAAATGAGGGCAGTCACGAGTTGTTCGCCGAGAACCCCGGCCATTCGTCGTGTCAGTTCCTGAGCGAACTGAGTTTGCTTGTCGATGGACAGCCGGAAGCCGAGTCCGAACTCTGCGTTGTCTTCGAACAGGGAGTTCGACCAGGCAGGGCCGCGGCCCTCGGCATTCTTGGTCCACGGAGTGGTGGGAAGATTCCCGCCATAGATCGAGGAACAACCGGTCGCGTTTGCAATGACCGCCCGGTCGCCAAATAGCTGCGAAAGCAATTTCAAATACGGGGTTTCGCCACAACCGGAGCAGGCGCCTGAGAACTCGAACAGTGGCTCCTGGATCTGCTGCTGGCGAATATTGCTGTTTTTCACCTTGCGGCGATCCAGCTCCGGCAAGGTGAGAAAGAATTCCCAATTCTCGCGCTCGGTTGCGCGCAGCGGCGGCTGCGGCGACATATTGATCGCCTTGAGCCGGGTCTCGGTCTTGTTCTTGGCAGGGCAAATGTCAACGCAGATCCCGCAGCCGGTGCAATCTTCGGGAGCGACCTGGATTGTGTATTTCAGGCCTTGCCACTCCTTATCGCGGGCATCGGCCACCTTGAAGGTTGCTGGAGCCGTCTTTAGTTCGGCGCTGTCGTAGACCTTGATTCGGATTACCGCGTGCGGGCACACCATGGCGCATTTTCCGCACTGAATACAGGTCTTGGTATCCCACACCGGGATCTCCAGCGCGATGTTGCGCTTCTCCCACTTCGCGGTGCCCGTCGGAAAGGTCCCATCCGCTGGAAACACGCCGACCGGAAGCTCATCCCCACGCCCCGCGTAGATGGTTCCCAGAACGTCGCGTTCGAATTTTGGAGCGTCGTTCGAGAAGGGAGGGGGCATCTGAATAGCGCTACTGGCGTGTTCCGGGATCTTGACTTCAAAAAGGTGGGCCAGGGTTTCGTCCACCGCTTGCATGTTCTTCTGAACAATTTCTTCACCCTTCTTGCCATAGGTATCACGAATGGACTCACGAATCGCTTCGATGGCTTCATCTCGAGGCAGCACTTTCGAAATTGCGAAGAAGCAGACCTGCATGATGGTGTTCATGCGGCTGCCCATGCCAGTTTCGCGAGCCACCTTGTAGGCATCGATCACATAAAAGCGGGCTTTTTTGCCGATCAGTTGTTCCTGCACGGGCCGGGGAAGGTGGTCCCACACTTCTTCTGCGGAAAAAGGACTGTTCAACAGGAAGGTTCCGCCCGGGACCAGAGGCCCTACCATGTCATAGCGCTCGAGGAAGATCCATTGATGGCAGGCGACGAAATTGGCTTTGCTTACCAGATAGCTGGAGCGGATGGGTTGAGGCCCAAAGCGGAGGTGAGAAACCGTCATCGCGCCTGACTTTTTCGAGTCGTACACGAAGTATCCCTGGGCGTAGTTGGGTGTGTTCTCGCCGATGATCTTGATGGAATTCTTATTTGCGCCTACGGTGCCGTCAGCGCCGAGTCCGTAGAACATCGCGCGCACGACGCTGTCGGGCTCGGTCGAGAAGTTGGGATCGTAGTCCAGACTGCTGTGACTGACATCGTCGCGAATGCCGACGGTAAAGTGTTCTTTGGGCTTGGGAAGCTCGAGGTTGTCGTAGACGGCTTTGACCATGGCAGGCGTGAATTCCTTGGACGACAACCCGTAACGTCCGCCAACAATGGAAGTCAGAGTGGTTCGCTTGCCATGCTGAAACCCTTCATGCAGGGCATTGACTACGTCCTGGTAGAGCGGCTCGCCCACGGCTCCAGGTTCCTTGGTGCGATCGAGTACGGCGATGTGTTTCACTGTTGCCGGGAGTGCTTGCAGCAGGTGTTGGACCGAGAAGGGGCGGAACAGGCGCACTTTCAGCAAGCCCACTTTTTGTCCACCAGCATTCAGATAGTCCACGGCCTCGTGCGCGGCCTCGGCCCCGGATCCCATCATCACGATGACGCGATCGGCGTCCGGAGCGCCGACGTAATCGAACAACCGGTACTTCCGTCCGACGAGCCCCGCAAACTTGTCCATCGTCTCCTCGACGATCGCAGGACAGGCTTCGTAGTAAGGGCTGATGGTTTCGCGAATCTGGAAGAAAACGTCGGGATTCTGCGCCGTCCCGCGCATGACCGGATGATCGGGTGACAGGGCGCGCTCGCGGTGTTCGAAGACGCGATCCATGTCAATCATGGCGCGCAGGTCGTCTTCAGCAAGCATTTCAATCTTGTTGACTTCGTGCGAAGTCCGGAATCCGTCGAAGAAATGAAGGAAGGGAACGCGGGATTCAAGTGCTGCCGCGTGCGCGATCAGCGCGAAGTCCATGGCCTCCTGCACCGAGTTGGAGCAGAGCATGGCCCAGCCGGTGGTGCGACATGCCATCACGTCGCTGTGATCGCCAAAAATCGAAAGGGCGTGGGTCGCCAGGGTACGGGCTGAAACGTGAAAAGCCGTCGGCGTCAGTTCGCCGGCAATCTTGTTCATGTTAGGGATCATCAGCAGCAGACCCTGCGAAGCAGTGAAGGTCGTGGCCAGAGAGCCGGTCTGAAGGGCGCCGTGAACCGCGCCGGCAGCGCCGCCTTCGCTTTGCATCTCCATGACATGAGGCACAGTGCCCCAGATATTGGGAACGTCCTCAGAGGCCCACTGGTCGGCCCACTCGCCCATGGTGGAGGAAGGAGTGATGGGATAAATGGCGATCACTTCATTCAGGCGATAGGCGACGTGGGCTACCGCCTCATTGGCGTCCATTGTCTTGCATTTGCTGTTCATGGAAATCCCTTCGGCGAGGCTCGGGGCGGGCGACTAGAGTGGAGTTCTCCCGCAAGACCGGCGACTCACCCTCGAACCAAAGTTTCTACCCTGGGCCGGGCGCCCGTCGGCAATGGGGATCACAGAAGGTTGTGACTTCCATCACAAGAAGGATTTGGGCAGTAACCGGCAATGAAGGAACGCGGGCTGAAAACAGCACTGCCCGGACTCAGCAGCGCATGCTGAGTCCGGGCAGGTTGAGTGGTTCGGTTCGTGGTTTAGTGAGGGGTGAAGTCCTGGCGATACGCAAGGTTGTTTACGTCGCGAAACATCGGCGTTCCCGGCGGTAAGTTTTTCGGATCCGTGAACAGGGGATCGAAGCGGTAATTACGCACCGGTGGCTCGTACACGGAATAGTTGCAGCACTTGAAGGTGCCGGTGTTGTAGGTGGAATAGAACAAGCTCACCAGCGAGCCTTTGTAGTAAAGGCTCTGGCCACTCCAGTTCTCGAGGAAGCGCAGGAAGTTGTGCAGACCACCATCGGTGCCGAAGTAGGCAGTCGGGTCCGCAGAAGGATGTGGGAAGGTAATGGTTTTTCCTGCTGCAATTGCCACCCGGTAATAGGTGGTGTTCGCGGGCCGGTATTTGGTGGCATCCGTGGGGTGAAGCAGGCTGCCCGTGGTCGTGACAGCACCTGTGGATACTCCAGCGTCCAGCCACTGATTTGAAAGCAGGGTAACTGTATCTGCGATCACGGCGGCTGCCGAGTGCGCCGGTTCGGAGGCGTTGGGGTTGAGCCAGGTCGGATCGGCGGAGCTGCTGTTGTAGTCTCCCTGGATGTAAACGGGGTTCTCGGAAGCTACGGTGAATCCGCCGAGGGTGCCGTCCAGGTTCGGGACCAGGTTGACGGGGACATTGCCGAGCGACCCGTCTACCAGCTTCAGCACATGGCGCGCGCCGGTCACACGGTTCTTGCGTCCGGTCGTGTAACAGTTCGCGATGCGGGTGCTGAACGGATCGGGAGGATTGGTGTTGGTGTTAATACCGAATCCTTCCCCTACGTTGGTTGCGCCGTACTTGTCGAGCCGACCGTTGCTATTGGTGTCTTCAGGAGACTGGTTCTTGCCCTTGATGCTAACCGGAGCCTCGAGCGCACCGTCCGGCGTGCCCGAGTTTCCCCCGCCAGTATTGATAACGTCTTCGAAACCGTAGTCGCCTTTTAGGTTAGGCGCCACGATTTCGGGGGGAACGGCTAAGGGATCGGGCAACATTCCGCGGCGGTCGGAGAAATACAGGATGTAGCCGTTCTGGCTGACATAATCCACTTGATTCCCGGTTCCCGGGATGGTTCCCTTCAGCCAGCGCTTCAAGTTGCCTACATCGAGTTCGACAACGTTCATGACGCCGTTCACCGAGCAGCTGCTTGCGCCGCCGGGGGCTGCGCCGGAAGCCCAGTCACGCACTTCGCCCTCACGGGCGTCGTACATGTTGATGGGGAACCAGTTGTATTGGGAGTTGGCGCCGGTGACGGTGGTGCTGACATCCCCTGCGTTGGTTAGGCTGCCGTCGCCGTTACGATCGGCGCGCATTTGGAAATATAGGATCGCGTTGGCATGATCGGCCACGGTATTGGATCCAGGAGTCGTCGGCGGAGTAAGACCGCGAGCGAAACCAAGTTGCAGCCATTCTTTCGTGACCGCGTGCCATGTGCCGTCGGGATAATTCACTTCGACCAAGAGGAAGCCGTCAATCTGCGGCCATTCTTTGACGCCCCCGGGAAAAGGGGAGCCGTGGAACTTTGGCGGAGTTACGAAGTTGGCATCGCACCCTTTGCCGCCGGTGCAGTCCGTGTTGGCCTCGCCGAAGTAATAGACTTTGCCATTTACCGTGACGCCATTCTGTGCCCAGCCACTTCCGCCGGGGAGCAGAGCGTTTGGAACAAGGCTCGCCAACTCCACCGTATCGTTGACAGTGGAACTGGAATCCGACAGGATCAAATCGTTCGGATTATCGCCGAGCAGCACACGAATCTGCGCCTGCCCGCCCAGGCGTGAGGGATCGGCTGCACTTGCTGCCTGCCCAACCTTTGGAGGGCGGCGGATGATTTCTTGGGGAAGCGAATTACCGGAAACGAATGGTAACGACAACGCCTTGACCCCGGTCCCGCCGGGATTACCGTAGTTGCCGTCCGTGATCCAGCCGTTGTATCCCGAAGGCGCGGCACCAGTCGAAATGGTCTTCCACGAGCCGTTCTGGCCCGAGGTGGGACCGTTGACCACGCTACCTTCGCGGTAGGCCCCAGCCGAGGTGGACATAGCACGGCAGGCCGGGGTGCCCGTATCGCAGCCGCCGCTGGCGGTGGGGATGAACACATTGCCGTCATTGCCGCTTACGGCCAGGCCGTTCGGCAGCACCATGCGCACCACGTTGCCGAATGCCGTCATCTTGTCATGGAAGGTTAAGGTGGCGCCGGTCGAAACACCGAGGTAAAGGTCGCCGTTGGTATGCACACGTCCGGCAAAATCGAGGGTGGGACTGTTAAAGAAAGCCAGATCGCTATCGGAGAAAACGCCGAACTGGAATACCGGGATCTGCGCAACTTCCACGGTTCGCATCATGCGAACTTCTTCTCCCCAGGGGCGATCGGCGGTGACCGCCAAGTCAATGGGCGTGATCTGTGCGTACAGTCCGGCGTTCGGTCCGCTTTTGACAGGGCCGTAGGACCGGATCAGTGCGCCGGTCGTGGGATCGGTGCGCGGCGTAAGTGTGTAGCCTCCGGAGGGAAAGGTGATGCCGGGAATCGTGGGCTGCAGCGCGCTCAGCGCCGTGATGTCACTGGCTTGAGGGGATTGAATATTCTGATAGGTGGTGGCCAGGTTCGAGGTCATCTGTTCGATCGCGCCTTCAGCGGAACGATAGGCGAGGCTGTTCTCGACGTCGTTGGCCCCTACTCTGGTCTCGGTATTGACCATCATCAACAATCCAATCGCGACTCCCGACAACAGCAGTAGCATCAGCATAGACGCGATCAGTGTGAACCCCTGTGAACCGTGCTTGTTCGTTTCCATCATGTAACTCCTCGTGCTCGACATTCCCATTTCCTGGTCCATGGACAGGACCTCGCGCTACTTGTATCGATCAATGAAGCTCATGTTGCGAGCGCTGATCGAGGTCTGCATATCCATGGATTGATAACCGCTCTTGCCGCCGGACAGCTGGCTGCGAAAGGTCAAGTGCGCCAGATTGATTCTGCGGATCTGGCTGGGAGAGATGGGAGGGACCAGGCCCATGCCGCCGTCGCCGGTGGCATTCAATAAGTTTCCGTTATCGTCGTAGGTGTCGTAGGTGAAGCGCAGGTCGGCTACGTTTTCCGCGACCGGCACCGGTTGGCGGGCGTTCACTTGCCGCATCAGGGTGGGGGTCCCGGTGCTATTGTCGAGATAGTAGGTGATCAGCCAAACCCGGGTCGCGATCGCGCCCATCTTCGTGGTCAGATCTACTCCGACATTTCCGGCCGAGTTCGCCAGAATGGCGTTGCGAATGTTGCCGCTAGTACCGGCGTTCTGGTTAATGAGCAGGGAAGAACCGGTGGCAAACGATACGGTGTAACTAGGGCCACCACCGGCAGGAACCGGGGCTGTTACTTCTGCCAGGGCAACTCCTCCGGTTGTGGTGGTGAACAGCACCAAATCTCCTTGCTGCAAGCCGACGCCGGGATTGTTTACCGCCTGATCCAGGGGGTTGGGAGCCGGGTTGGGCAGGGTGAATGTGACCGAGTTCCCGTTAATGTCGTTCGCTTTCACGTGATAGTCGAACAGCAGGAATGCGGTGTCCGCGTAAACGACCGTGATGACGTCGGTAGCGCCGGCAGTGCCATTAATCGTGACTCCACGCTTCCAGCCCGGGACGACTCCGTACAAATAGTTAATCGTGTTTCCCGAGACGGTTTGCGTGGGGAACGTAATGGAACCGATGTTGGTAGAACCGAGGTGGCACGCGCCGGTGTAGTCGCAGCCGTAGCGAGGAGCAAGAATGCCGCCACCGGAAACCAGGGCAACCCCGCCGCTAGGCATGCCCGCGCCAGCCAGGCTGATATCTTTCGTGAGCAGGTTGGAGGCGGCGCGAGCATCCTGCTGCATCTCGGCGCGCTGAGAGACGATCCAGGTGGCGTTGATGCTCTTGCTGAACAGGTTGACAGCGGCGCCGATGATGACCAGGCCAATGGTCAACGAGATCATCAACTCGATCAGGCTGTAACCGCGACTCGACTTTTTTAATTCGCTCGCCATGCCTTCCCCTTATCGGTACTGCGAAATGAATCCGGAGAGCACAAAGTTCTTCGGAAACTTGGATTGCGGCGTGTAGTACTGAATGGTGATGGTGATGGTGCGCAGGTCCGCCACCGTGCTACCCGCAGTCACGATCGGGGTAATTGCGATGCTGCGCTGGAAATTGGTGAGGGAAACCACCTGATCGTCCGAGGTGCCAACGATCCCGTCGGCGCCCGGCAGGGTGAAGGTCTGCAACCCGGCGAGGGCGTCGTCGGCTGTTCCCAGGATGCCATCGGTCCCGGGCTGCCGGATGGGTTGAAACCCGGTCACGAAGATGCCATCCGGAACCTGTCCTGTTCCAACGTTCTGAATTTGCGCCCAGGAGATGTTTGCCGTCTCTCGAGCGGTAAAGATGGCCTCGTAGGCTTCCTGAGCAAGCTGCTTAGCGACCATGTCCTGATCGGTGCTCTGGGTCTTGGCCATGGCCATCGCGAATACGCCCAGCAGGGAAAGCAGTCCGACAGTCAGCACGAACATCGAGATCAAGACTTCCACCAGGGTGAACCCCTGCTGGTTGTTTGCCGACTGCGCTGGAGAAACGAAGCGTCTCACTGTTGCCTCCAAACTTTGACTGCGCCGTTTTGATACAGTCGCCAGCCGCGAATACGGCCGGTGGCGCCCCAGAGCGTGATTGCGCGGGAACTGAATAGCTCGCCTTGCCGCGCGATGTAAACCACGCCGTTGTTAACGTTGCTGTTCACGTCCTGCGCCGATCCGTCGGGCTGGAAATAGATCATGTTCTTGGCGCCCAGGGGCACGCCCTGATCGAAGTCAATCGCGGTTCCACCAGTTCCAAACCTGTCTGGGGTTGTGGCTGGTGTGTTGGGGATGCCGGGCTCAGCGTCGAATGAAACGTCGGTGGGGAGCGTGAAGGTATTGGTCACGATTCCGGTTGCGGCCTGTGTGATGGTGATGGTCCGCGGCGCTACGAAGGTGACGATATAAATTCGGCGCTCGGCAATCGCAGTTTCACGGGCCCGCCGCATGGTCGCCAGCACTGTGTTGTATGCGTTCGCGACCCGGGTCTGCCTGAGGGCGGGCTGGATGCTCATGAAATACATGGCGGACGCGATGAAGGAGATGGCGACCACCACCATCATTTCGATGAGTGTGAAGCCCCGGATTCTGCGACGCCGATTCATACGTGCTTTCTCGGGGGAGATCAAACCGCGGTTCCGTGGATCCAAGAAACCCTCCGCACTCCGCCGGCTCGGGGTTGAGCAGGCCGTTCCATATCCCACAACATAGGGAGAGTCCTCAGCCCATTCCGATCTGGGAAGGGTTTCGGTATAAGGCAATCGTATGAAGAGGGTCTGACAGCGTCAAAGCACTAAAGGCTAATGCCAGGCTAGTGGACTTGTGTAACGTAACGCGGCGCGGTGACGATGGTCACTTTGGCCATGCATTGCGATGGAAACTTCAGGCGCCGTGGGCCTTTGTCATGGCTTTGCCGCCGGCTCGACGCAAGCTCGGGGTGTAGGCGCAAGAGCGCTGGTCGTAGTGTTGGCCGAGGCAGTTGGCGCAGAGGTGCAGTTGATGTACCCGGCACTGGATGATCGGGACGTCGCCTTTGCACAGGTCGCAGCCACCCTTCACTTTCCTGGCTGGGAGCGCTTCCGGGGTTGAATTCGCCTGAATCAGGCGAGCTTTGAAGTAAATTCCGCTGGCGGTCAGCAACGCGCTGAACGAGAAGGTGGAACCTGCCAGGGCGAGTAGACTGGCGTCGGAACCGTCCATTGCAGCAGGCACTAACGATAAGCCAACCAGCATCCCCGCGATGCCCACACCGATCATCCAATTACCGGCTCTCGAACTCATGGTTTGTAGTCCTTTTGCGAAAGCAGTGCGATCGGCGGAACGAGATCCCCTACGCCGGAATAGGTTGAAGATAACTACCTAACGGTTTGCACTCCAGATTACGAAAGTCATTGCACATGACATGGAGCGCGAAGATGACCCCTGTAACTTGTCGCAGAACCATCGGGGAAACTAGATTGTGCTAAGTATGGGCCTCACATGTCTCGTAGTCTGCGCCGAGCCGCAGGCCGTGCAGGTGCTCGACCGCATCCTTCGCGATCTGGGAATCCGGATGGAGCACTGCCCCGAAATTTCCCGGGCGAAACAGCTCTTATCCGACCGTCGGTTCGATGCGGTCATGGTGGACTGCAAGGAAGAGCGGGTTGCACAGGAGTTGATTCTGGAGCTGAGAGCGACAGCCAGGAATCGCACCGCACTCGTGATCGCAATGGTGGACTCACAAAACAACATTCGCGATATTTTTGCTAAGGGGGCAAACTTTGTCCTTTACAAGCCGATCGTACCCGAGCGTGCGGCTACCAGCCTGCGCACGGCCAGAGGGTTGATGCGGCAGGAACGGAGACGCAAACAACGGATTCCGGTGGGCGGGCCAGCCGTAGTCGCCTATTCCAATATTGAGGATACCCAGGCAATCTTGACCGATGTAAGTGAAGAGGGACTTGCGATCCAGTCAGAACGCCCCGTTCCGCCGCAATGCAAAGTCTATTTTCAGTTCTCTCTACCAGGCCAGGTTTCGACGGTTCGGCTGTCGGGTGAAGTCATGTGGCAGGACGCCGCAGGGCGGGTGGGTTTGCGCTTTGCAGACGTCCCGCAAGCCTCACGGCGTGCGCTGGCGGAGTGGCTGCGAGCCAACGTGTCGCGAGTGCCGGAACCGAAAGCGATGGCCGAATCGGCGACACCACAAACCGACAAGCCCGCAGGGCTGGGTTTGTTGGCGGTGTCCTCCGCAGACCGTAGAGAGAGGTTGCGGCGCGCATGTCGGTTGAGCGCAGACGTGTATCAGACTGGCTGCGGCGTACCCAATCGCTGCACCTTGAGCGACATCGGTCCGGGGGGCTGCTACGTAGAAACCACGGCGCCGTTTCGAAAAGGCGCGTCCGTGGATATCGTGGTCCGCACCTCAGCCATGAAGTTACGAGTGCGCGGCACGGTACAGGCCATGCACCCGGCGTTCGGGATGGGGGTTGCCTTCAGCCTGTCCACAGCGGAAGAGCGGGAACAGGTTCAGCAATTGATTGCATGCCAACCGGCCGATGCCGTCCTGAGCGGCGAGCGCCGGAGCTAGTCATGCTAAGCGCTGGTCGCTTTTTCCTCGCGTACCGCCTTCTGGAAGTAGTCCAGCGACATTCTGAGTCCGGTCTCTAAGTCGATCTTCGGCTCCCATCCCAGCAGGGTTCGGGCCTTGGTGATATCGGGCCGGCGTTGCTTGGGATCGTCCTGTGGAAGGGGTTCATAGCGGATCTGGCTTTTCGAACCGGTCACTTTCAGCACCATCTTGGCGCATTCCAGGATGGTGAACTCGGCCGGATTTCCGATGTTGACGGGCAAGTGCTCTGACGATTTCGAGAGGCGAACGAAGCCGTCGATTTCGTCGCTCACGTAACAGAAACTACGGGTCTGATTACCGTCGCCATAAACCGTCAAGTCCTCGCCCCGGAAAGCCTGCTTCATGAAATTGGGAACCACCCGTCCATCGTTCAGTTGCATGCGCGGACCGTAAGTATTGAAGATGCGGACGATGCGGGTGTCCACCTTGTAATAGCGGTGGTAGGCCATGGTCACGGCTTCGCTGAAGCGCTTGGCTTCATCGTAAACGGAGCGCGGGCCAATCGGATTTACGTGTCCCCAGTAAGTTTCCTTCTGCGGATGCTCGAGCGGGTCGCCGTAACACTCGGAAGTCGACGAGATGAAATATTTCGCGTTGTATTTTCTCGCGACATCGAGAGCATGGAACGTGCCGAGCGAACCCACCTGCAAAGTTTCGATTCCATGGACGGTGTAATCCACCGGACTGGCGGGACTGGCGAGATGAAAGACGTAGTCCACGGGCCCGCAATCAAAGGGACGATTGATATCGATCTTCTGGAATTCGAAGCGCGAGTCGTTTCGCAGGTGCTCGATGTTGGATTCCCGTCCGGTGAGGAGGTTGTCGGCCACTACCACCGAATAACCCTCGCCCAGCAGGGCGTCACACAGATGGGAACCCAGGAATCCGGCTCCGCCGGTCACCAGGGCGCGTTGTTGGCTCATGAAGTTTTGGATTTCCTTGAAGGAGTGCCTGCCCCAGTTGCCTGGGATTCCGGCATAGCGGGCAGTCGGCCAACGCTGTAATACGCAAAGCCCTGCGCGGCCATCGCCTCAGGATCATACAAGTTGCGGCCATCAATCACAATGGGGTACTTCATCTCCGTGTGCAAACGACCCAGGTCGAGGGCGGCAAATTCATCCCATTCGGTGAGAATGAGAAGTGCGTCGGCATTCTTCGCGGTGTCATACGGGTTGTTCGCGAATTCCACGCCGGCGTTCAGGATCGTGCGTGCGCTCTGTGCCGCCGCCGGATCATAGGCGGTAATCTGGCAGCCTTCCTGGAGAAGGGCATTCACCAGCAGGATGGCGGGAGATTCCCGAATGTCGTCGGTCCCGCCCTTGAAAGCGAGGCCGAGTACTCCCAGCTTCTTGCCGCGCAGCGTCCACAACGCGCTACGTACTTTGCGAAGGAAACGTTGCCGTTGTTCCTCGTTGATGCGAATGACTTCGTCGAGCAGGTGGAAGTCGTAGCCGCACTCGCGGGCCACGGCGCGAAACGCCATCAGGTCCTTGGGAAAGCACGACCCGCCATAGCCAATCCCGGGATTCAGAAACCTTGGGCCGATGCGGCTATCGGTTCCGATGCCGGTGCACACCTGCTTTACGTCCGCTCCTACCGCCTCACAGATGGAGGCCACCGCGTTGATAAAAGAAATCTTCATGGCGAGGAACGCATTCGAGGCATGCTTGATCAGTTCTGCACTCTTCGCGGTAGTGATGATCAGCGGTGGCGGAACCGAGGCGCGATCGGGACGCGGAATGGCGTCGCTGCGGCGGTAGTAGCTGCCATCGACCAGCGGGGAATAAATTTCGCGCAGAACGCTCGCCGCACGCTCGGAGTCCGCGCCCACGACGATCCGGTCGGGATAGAGGAAATCGGTGACGCCGGTGCCTTCCCGGAGGAATTCGGGATTGGAAACTACGTCGAAACTGTCAGGAGAGGCGCCATTGCGCAAGACGATTTTGCGAATCCAATCGCTGGTGTAAACCGGTACCGTGCTCTTCTCGACAATCACCTTGTAACCATCGAGAGCGCCCGAGATCTCGCGGGCGACAGATTCCACGTAGGACAAATCGGCTTCGCCTTGCCCGGTGGGCGGTGTTCCTACGGCAATGAAAATAGTGGAGGCGTCGAGGGCCGCCTGCTCCAGATTTTCCGTGAACTGAAGCTTGTTGCCGCCATAGCGGGCGAGCAACTCTGGCAAGAAGTTTTCATGAATGGGAACGCGCCCTGACTTGAGGGCTGCGATCTTCCGCTGGTCGTTATCCACCAGGACGACGTCATGTCCTAAGTCGGCGAAGCAGGCTCCGGCCACCAGTCCGACGTAACCTGACCCCACAATGGCGACACGCATAAGCTCTCCCTGAGATGCATAGGCTGGCCTAAGGGAAGTTCTACTGTAGCAGTTTTCGTTTCGCGAAAAAGTATCGGCTGAACAAGGGTTGTGAATCCCGAACGGGACAACCACGCCCACCCCGTGTTCGTACATCACGATTTGTGGTGAGCGTTATCACGGACTGGTGAGACAAACGGGGCCAACATGGTCGCATTGGTGGAGGTAGGTCATGCCGATTCTGATCATGGCGCTGATCGCGCTCGGAGTATTTGGAGTGATCGGGGTTCTGCTCTTCACGGCATCGTTGCTCGAGGTGCGGACGGAGAATAAGCACCGGCGCGAGCACGTGATACCAGGCGGCGGATGTCGGCCGTAAAATCCTGACTGAAACCTTCGCCGCAGGCTGGCAGCAGAACGGACCGCAAATCAAGTTCCGCCGACGAAGCTTTTGCCTTTTTTCTCCGAGCCGAGCGCGATCACGATCATGAGCAACAGGATGTTGGAAATTTCAAAGCCTGCCAGCGCCCAGCTATAGCCGAACTTTCCGCGCAAGGTGTATTCGATTTTATTAACGCCCGCGGCCAGCAGGATGCCCATCTGGTAGGCGAAGCCCGGCACCAGCCCGCGTGTGCGATCGGGAGAAAGCTCATTCAGGTGGGCCGGGATGATGCCCCACGCGCCCTGTACGCCGGCCTGCATCAGAAATGCCCCAACGGCGAGGACCGCGAGCGAACCTCCAAAGGCCCATGCAGGGATAACCAGAAGAGAAAGCACCAGGGACGCGATCATGCTGCGGCGCCGTCCCAGGCGTTCTGAGAGATGTCCGAAGACAATCGCTCCCATCACGGCGCCGACGTTGTAGAGGATCGCGATGTAGGCGACGAACGACGGATTGATTGCCTTGGCGGACTTGAGGAAATCCGGGTAGAGATCCTGCGTGCCATGCGAAAGGAACATCATCAAGGTCATCAGAAGCACGAGATACAGGAACAGCTTCCAATGCTCCCCGGCGCTGCCGATGATCTCCTTGACGGTCGGCGCGCGATGCTGAGTCCATGCCTCCGGCTCGCGCACCTTGGAGCGGATGTAGAGTGCGAGCAGGGCAGGAGCGCCGCCAACCCAGAACATCGCTCTCCAGCCCCAGAAGGGAAGTACGAAGCGTGCGGCGACGGCAGCCAGCAGGTACCCGACGGAATAGCCGCTCTGGATAATGCCGGAGAGAATCCCGCGCCATTTTTGGGGAGCACTTTCCATGGCCAGTGAGGCGCCAACCCCCCACTCCCCGCCCATGCCAATCCCGTAGATGGTCCTGAGAAACAGGAACACGGCGTAATTCGGGGCGAAGCCGCAGAAGAGTTCGACGATGGAGAAGAAAACAACGTTGGCCATCAGGGGGCGGCGGCGGCCGTAGCGGTCCGCCAGGATTCCAAAAAGAACCGCGCCCACCGGCCGCATAGCAAGGGTGTAGGTGATGGAGTCAACGATCTTGCTCTTGTCCACATGAAACTGGGCGGCGAGCGCATCCATCAGAAACACCAGAACGAAGAAGTCGAACGCGTCCAGCGTCCATCCCAGGAAGCTGGCCGTGACGGCATGCCATTGATCGGAGCGCGAGAGGGGAGCGCTTTTGTAAGGTGGGCCCAAAGTCATAGATAGAGATCGGGAGCGCGTGCAATGGCGGCCCGGTGCGTCATGAAAACATGATCGGCAATGGATAGCAAGCGCAGGGCCCGCTAGTCACTCCCGAGGGTGAGGGAAGTCACGGATGTTCTCGGCAAAAAAGGAAAGACTTGAATTTCACACTGCCGCCGAAGCTTGCTCTGGGAGGAATCCATGGACTCGCGAAGAATTCTTTCAGTCTTGTTTCTGGGCCTTGCAACCATTGCCGCGCTTGTGCTTTACCGCGCAAACAACAGTGGGGATTCCACGGTTGCGGCCGCCAGCCAGGTCCGGCCAATCGGCGCGCCGGTTGAGATCAAGGCGCCGCTCGGCTTGCCGCCGGTTCCTTTTCCGTCCGACAATCCGCCCACGGCAGAGACCATTGCGCTGGGACGTCGCCTGTACTACGACCCGATCCTGTCTTCGGACAAGTCGGTGTCCTGCGCGACCTGCCATAGTCCCGAATACGGCTTTGCCGATCCCAAGCCCGTCTCTGTCGGCGTGGGAGGAAAGACCGGGGCGAGGAATTCCCCGACCGTCTTGAACTCTGCGTACTTCAAAGTGCAATTCTGGGATGGCCGGGCCCCAGATCTGGAGCACCAGGCTGAAGGACCTGTCGCGAACCCGGTAGAAATGGCGAACACGCTGGCGGTGGTGGAGCAGCGACTGAACGCCGATCCCAGCTATGTAGCGCAATTCGAAAAAGCCTGGGGTCCGGGACCGATCACGTACGAGAAAGTCGAAAAGAGCATCGCATCCTTCGAGCGCACCGTAATCTGCGGGAACTCGCCCTTTGACAAGTGGAAGTACGGTCATGACGAGAAGGCGCTCAGCGCTTCGGCGAAACGAGGATTCAAGGTGTTTTCTTCGAAGGACAAGGGCAATTGCACGGCGTGTCACCTGATTGGCGAGAAAGATGCCCTGTTCACCGACAACAAGTTTCATGACATCGGAGTTGGAGTCGATTTCGGAAAGATCAACGATCCCGGCTTGTTCGCGGTGACGCAACGGGAGTCGGACCGGGGCCTGTTCAAGACTCCGTCGCTGCGCAACATAGCGCAGACCGCGCCCTATATGCACGACGGAACTTTGGCTGACCTGAAACAGGCCATGGACTTCTACATCGGCGCGGGGAATTCCAACCCGAACCTGGACAAGGAGATTCACACGTTGGATTTCCTGACCGGCCAGGAGAGGGCCGATTTGCTGGCGTTCCTGAATTCGTTGACTGGAGAAATGCCCCCGAATGTGGGGCCGCCTGAGAAGAAACGAGGGAGCGCTAAATAGCGCGGAGAGCTACCAATCCTGGTTGGCGACTCGTAGAACCGGCGGCAATAGAAGTTGACAAGAAAGCCAAATTCGGAGGAAACTCCGATTTAAACGGGCACTAAACTCTTCGTCGCCCGAGCGACCAGTATGGCTCACCAACCGGCGATACGGCCCGATGTTCCCCCAGACGATCCCGCGGATGAGGCACGGGTTGATCCGCAATTTGGGGAACTGGACTTGGAACAGGAAGATCCCAGCCTGGTGCTGGCCGAACTAGCGCGCAGCCTTGCGCTGAAGGGTGGAGGAAATGCATCCGCTGACCTCGCCTTGGACCTGGTGCTGAACGAGATTGTTCAGCAGGCCTGCCTTGCCACTACCGCCTCTGGAGCGGCCGTGGCCCTCATTCGCGACGCGGAACTGACGGTTCGCGCCACCACTGGCATTAACGCGCCAGAGTTAGGGGTCCGGTTGTCCATGGAGGCAGGACTCTCCGGAGCATGCCTGCGGACCGGAGAGGTGCAGCTTTGTGATGACAGTCAGTTGGATGCACGGGTGGACGCGCTAACCTGCGCCGAATTGGACATCCATTCAATCCTGGCGGTGCCCATCGCAGATGCCAATGGAGTGCTGGGCATTCTGGAAATCTTCTCCAATCGCTCCCATGCGTTTGGCGATCGCGATGAACAGACGTTGAGAGCGTTGGCACGCCGCATCGTGAACACAATTCAGACACCGGCCCACACTGAGAGAAATGCCGCTAAGGAGCCTGAAGTTGAAAAGGTGTTCGTACAGGCTGAGGGCCAGGCAAAAAACACCGAGCGGACCACGGCAAGATCCTCAAAGCCGCGGAGAAGCCGGGGGCAGGACTATTCCACCCTGCTGCTCACAATCTCCATCATCGCGGCAGCGTTGCTCCTGGGATGGATGAGCGGGCGGTCGGCCTGGCAAACGCCAGAGCGGGGAACAAGCGAAGCAGTGGCACCTCGCGGCCCTGCCTCAGGGGTAACGGTGCAGGGGGTTCCAGCCGAACCAGTTCTCGCCGAGCCCCCTCCGGTGCGAGATGCAAAGCCTCCATCGAGAAAAAACGTTACGCCGGCAGCCCGTGAACCCATTCCCGCGCCGGGTCTGGTGGTCTATGACAAGGGAAAGATAATCTTCCAGTCTGCGGCGCAGCGGGCGCCGGAAGCAGTAGAAAATTCAGCAACGCCGACCATTTCCTCTGCCATCGCTGGCGGGCTATTGCTCTCAAAAGTGGCGCCTGAATATCCGGAACAGGCCAAGGAGCGTCAGATTGAGGGACCGGTCCATCTAGCGATCACGGTTGGACCAGACGGCTTAGTTCGAGATGCGGCGATAGCAAGCGGGAATAGTCTGTTGGCCAATGCGGCAGTCACAGCGGTACGGCAGTGGCGCTTCCGCCCCTATGCACCCGCGGGAAAGGCGACTGCGTTTCGAACCAGCGTGACAGTGAAGTTCAGTCTTTCTGGAACGGACCACGAGATCAAGACTCAGTAGGGCGGCGTACGGCTTGCAGTTGCCTGCGATTGGGTCCCCGGTTCAAAGCATAGAGCGCGAGTTCCACCCTGGTTCCAACTCCCAGCTTTTCGAAAACCCGGAATAGATAGTTCTTGATCGTGTGCTCGCTAAGAGACAGGCGCTCGGAAATCTGCCGGTTGCTTAAACCTTCGGCGACCAGACGTGCGATCTCCTCCTCGCGCTTGCTCAGTGGCCGAGATCCGGCGGGCATTTTGGGTTCGGCGGCGGTGCCCTCCGCCAAGGCATCGAGCACATAGTGCAACTCGACGGAACTGGCCCAGACTTGCCCTTCGTGTACGCAAGCGATGCACTTGCAGAGGGTTTGAAAGGAATCGGAACGGCAGAAGATCCCGCGCGCTCCGGCCCGAAATGCCTCAACTACGAGAGTGCGCTCCGGGGTGTCAACCAGCACCACAATGTTGAGATGGGGGTTGCGGCTCTGGATATCGCGGATCAGCGCCAAGCCGCCCACCGGTTGCTCGGGAAAATTCGTGCTGATGAGCAAGACCTGATAGAGATTTTTCTCGAGCGCTTTATAAATATCTTTCGCGCTGACGGCGGGATCGGCGTGGTAGTTTCTACTGCGTTCAAGCGCATCCGCGAGCAGGTGACAGCTCATGGCCAGCGCGTCGGCTACGAGGACGCGGACCTTAGGATCGGGATTTGCAAGAGAGGCCAAAGATCAATAGACCCACAGGTGACGAGCGCGGGAATTGTACGAGGAATGGCTGAGGATACACAAGGAGTCCTCATGCTCTTGGTCCAATGACGTGAAATAGTTTGTGCTGGCAGCAAGGATTTGCGCTGTCGTAGAATCCAGAAGTAGCATAACTGCAATCCTCGTGGAGACTTTGGTATGCAACACTTTCATCCACTTGTGAACACCGGGGCCATGGGGCAGATTGTGCTTTGGGCTTAGTGATCGGGCGTTTGGATCTTAAGACACTCCCTCGTGAACCTCTATTCTTCCTGTGTTACCGGGGTAACCGATCTCTTCGAACCGTGTGAGAGGCATCGCTAAGTCGGACCTGACAAAGAACATGCCAACGGTCGCGGGAAACAATCCATGTTTCTGAAGTATTTCGGTTTCAGGGAGCAGCCATTTGGTGTCACCCCCGATCCTCGTTTTCTATACTTGTCCGCGGCGCATCGCGAGGCTCTGGCATCGCTATACTACGGGATCGAGGCCAGTCGCGGGTTCCTGGGCCTCATTGCCAAGCCCGGGATGGGGAAGACCACCATCCTTTTTCACCTGCTGGAAAAATTTCGCAGCAGCGCGCGGACCGCTTTCATTTTTCAGACGCAATGCACTTCGCGGGAGTTCATGCGCTTCCTGCTGTCCGAACTTGGATACGAGGGAGACACACAGGACTTTGTGCGTATGCACGAAGAGTTCAACAAGCGCCTTATGCAGGAGGCGCGGGCGGGAAACCGTTTTATTGTGGTGATTGATGAGGCCCAGAACCTGGAGCCTGCAGTGCTCGAGACGGTGCGCCTGCTGTCCGATTTCGAAACGCCGCGGGCCAAGCTGCTCCAGATTATCCTTGCGGGGCAGCCGGAACTCGCCGACAAATTGGCCAGCCCATCGCTCTCACAACTGCGACAGCGGGTATCTATCGTGAACCGGCTCGAACCGCTGCCCTCGTGGGAGATCAAGGAATACATCGAGCATCGGCTCAAAGTGGCGGGTTACGAGGGTGGAACCCTGTTCGCCCCGGAAGCGCTCGATACCATCGCTACATTCACCGAAGGAATTCCGCGTAACGTGAATAATTTCTGCTTCAACGCGCTGTCATTGGCATGTGCTCTGAAGCAGAAGATCGTTGACCGCGCCGTGGTGCAAGAGGTCATCTCCGACCTGGACATTTCCAAGTTGGTGTCGGAAGTGCCTCCTGCGCCGCTCGAAGTTCCCAGCGTCATTCCCGAGCCGCCCGCGGTTCCCAGGGCGCTGGCGCCGGTATTGCCGAAACCCGGGCCGGTTCCGGTTCGGAGGACAGAGGCCCTCACTCCGGCGGAGGCCAAGTCTTACATGCAGGAAGTTGCGTTGAAACTAAAGAATTGGCAGGGGAGCCACAACCAGTCACAATCGAAGACCGGATCGAAACCTTCAAATTCGGATTGAAGATCTGATTCGCAGACGGAAGTAAAGGACCGCGATGAGCAGAAATTTCGAGCTGTTACAAAAACTCGGCAAAGACCAGGAAATCCTTCGGCCCGGGCCAATCGAAGTACCTTCATCAGCAGCAGAAGTGGTGGCGCCTTCCGGCACTGTTCCGGCAGCTCTGGCGGCCCCGGCCATCTCGCAGCCGGTTAAACCCGGGCAAGAGGAGATCAGCAATCTGGTGCAACAGCTTTTTCTGAGCGCGGGAGCAGATGCGCCTCGCACCGTTGTGTTCACCAGCACGGAATCCGGTGCAGGGTGCACCTGGGTCTGCGGTCAGACCGCGGAAATGTTTGCCGGCCGAATTGCCGGGACCGTGTGCGTGCTGGATGCCAATCTGCGGCGGCCGGCGTTGGCGCAACATTTCGGACTGGAGAATGGCCCCGGGCTCTCCGATGCTCTGCTTCAGATGGACCCGATTCGCGTCTTCGCGCGCCCGCTTCCACTTCCGAACCTGTTCGCAATCACCGCGGGGACCTCGAACGAAGCCGCGCAGGCGCTGCTCACTTCCGATCGCATGCGGTTGCGCCTTACGGAGCTTCGCTCCGAGTTTGATTTTGTCCTCGTGGATGCTTCTGCGATGACTCTCTCCAATGAGGCCATCGGCCTGGGAAGCATGTCGGATGGTGTGGTGATGGTCTTAAAGGCAAATGCGTCGCGCAGACAGGGTGCACGCCAGGCGATTCAGGAACTGCAAGCCGGAAAGGCGAAGGTGTTGGGCGCGGTGTTGAACCAACGCAAGTTCCCCATCCCGCAAGCGATCTACAAGCTTTTCTGAGAAGGCAGAATTACGAAATAGATGAAGGAAACGATCTCCCGTTCACGCTACCTTTGTTGAGGCCCGTGAGGTTCGTTTTCTTCGGCTCGTCCGCCAAGGTATTTCCGAGGCTATAAGCGTAAAGCACGACCTCGACCCGCTTTGACACGCCAAGCTTATCGAAGATCCGGAACAGGTAATTCTTGACCGTGTGCTCGGTCAAGCCCAGCCGTTGAGCGATTTCGCGGTTGGACAAGCCTTCCGCCACGCAGCGAACCACCTCTTGCTCGCGTCGCGAGAGCAGGGCGGCGCCACGGGAGTCAATCATCCGCATGGGCAGGGCTTCACCCAAGGCTTCCAACAGGTAGCGCAGTTCCTTGCTGTTGGCCCAGACCTGGCCGAGGTTGACGCAATGAATACATTTGGCCAAAGCCTTCAATGACTCGCTGCGCGAGAACACGCCTCGGGCCCCGGCGCGGAAAGCTTCGACGACCTGGCTGCGCTCCGAGGAGTCAATCAACATGACCACGCGGGTCTCAGTGCGCAGGTTATGAATTTCGCGCGCCACGGAGAATCCCTTTTTCGGGTCGTCATCCAGTTCAGCGCTGATGACGATGACCGCAGGTTTCTCGCGGAGCACCGCGGCCACGATGCCCTTGGCATCGGAAACCGGTTCAAGAACGCGAAAGCGCTTGTCGCGCTCCAGGGCGGCTGCCAGCAGTTGACTGTTCATCCGCGTGCTGTCGGCAGCCAAAACGTGAATTGTCTCGGAGGTTTCGGGAAGAGAAATCGCGTGAGCCATAACAGAACCTAGGGTCCCAGACACGGCTCGCCCGAAGGCGGGCCCGTCTATACCTGAATCCTTTCACCGAGGGGAAACTGGCCAAGCAAACACCAGGATCGGTCTTGTTTAAAAAGTTATTGACGCCGCGGCATTGCGGCGAGACGGCCAGCAACTTTCGCTGTGATACTCCAGCTCACAACCACTCACCCCGAGCGGCTGTTCTCCGGGACTTTATTCTCATGACTACGGGGTGTAAATGGCACTTAGGTGCTATTCCCCCTAAGAGAATCGGCTCCCAGCAGCCAGTTTCAAAGTGGCACTCGAGAAATACCTCATCTCTGAATGCCTAAACCATTGTACAGGTGAGGCTTCTTTGAAATTGGCCGTATCCCGGACTCCCCCTCACCTTACCCGAACGCCAGCTCTTTAGCCCGTTGCGCAGCCTTTACGACGGCCTTGATCAGGGTCACACGCAGTTTGCCTTCTTCCAGTTCCATAATTCCATCAATGGTGCAGCCGGCTGGAGTTGTTACCGCATCTTTCAACAGCGCCGGGTGATCGCCGGTTTCAAGCACAACCGTAGCAGCGCCGAGGGTAGTTTGCGCCGCCAACAGGGTTGCGATGTCGCGCGGCAAGCCCACCTTCACACCAGCTTCGGCCAGCGATTCCAGAATGATGTAAATGTAAGCCGGACCGCTGGCAGAGAGACCAGTGACCGCATCCATGTGCTTCTCGTCTACCACAACGGTGCGTCCCACGACTTGAAACAGAGCGCAGGCCATTTCCAGGTGCTGCGGACCTGCAAATTTGCCTTTACACAGTGCTGTCATCCCGCAGCCAAGAACGCAAGGAGTGTTGGGCATCGCGCGGATGACGGGGATCTCGCCTCCAAGAGCCTTCTCGATCTGGCTGGTCGGTACAGAGGCCGCTACAGAAATGTACAACTGGTTGGGATTAGCGGAGGGGCGGACTTGTTCCATGACTTCCTGAACGACTTGCGGTTTGACGCAAATAAAAACGATGTCGGCATTGCGCACTGCAGCCAGGTTGTCGGTCCCGACCGGCAGCCCTAATTTTTCCGCCAGGGCACGCGCGCGATCTTCATGAGCGACCGTTGCAGAGGACAACTGCGGCGTGAGCAGTTTCTTCTGCAATAACGCCTTGAGCAGAATGCCACCCATTTTTCCGGCACCCAAGACCGCCACTCGCTTGCCCGACAATTCCGAACCCATAGTTCCCCCGTAATCCCGCCTAAAGGCAAAACGAAAAGGTAACACAGTCCGATGTCATCAAGTTTGACCGAAGCGCCGATTAACGGGTCAGGAAAGGGAAAAAGCCTTTCTTGCCATGGTTACGATCTCGCGTCCGATCGGCAAAGAGGCAGTAGCGGCTGGCGAGGGGACGTTGTACACATGGAGGAAGTTGCGCGCCACTACAAATTCGAAGTCATCCACCAGGGAGCCATCCGGCCTGAGTGCCTGTGCGCGCACTCCTGAACCGCCTGGGACCAAGTCATCTTCAGTGACTTCGGGCAACAAGCGGCGGAGTGCATGGACGAACGCGGTTTTGCTGTAGGAGCGGTGAAATTCGCTCAGGCCAAAGCGCCAGTGTTTACATGCCATGCGCCAGAAGCCTGGAAAACGTAAGGCGGAAAGCGTGTCGCCGAGATCGAAGTCACTCCGCTGATAACCTTCGCGCTTGAACGCCAGGACGGCGTTGGGCCCAGCGTCCACTCCGCCGTGAATGCGACGCGTGAAATGAACTCCGAGAAACGGAAATTGCGGATTGGGAACCGGGTAGATCAGGGCCCGCACCAGGCGCTGCTTCTCAGGACGAAGGTCGTAATACTCGCCACGGAAGGGAACGATGATCAACTGCGGATGATCTCCCGCCATCCTTCCGACCGCATCGCTAAACAGGCCAGCGCAATTGATCACGAAGCGTGCATGGATTGCGTCGCGACGGGTTTCAAGCACGATGTCGGGCTGCGTCTGACGAATCGAGAGAACCTGCGAAGAGGTAAGCACCATGCCGCCGGCACTCTGCACAAGGTCCGCATATTTCTGGCTGACTGCGGCATAATCTGTGATGCCGGTAGAGGGCACGTGAAGCGCGCGAAGACCAGCGGCGTGCGGCTCAACCTCGCGCAGTTCCTCCCGCGTGAGCATGCGAACGCCGGCGAGCCCATTTTGACGGCTGCGCTCCCACAGGGTGTCAAGGTGCGGGAGTTCCTCGGCACGAGTTGCCACGACTACCTTTCCGCACACCGCATGGGGAATGGCGTGCTCGCGGCAGAACGCGACCATAGCCGCCGCACCCTCGACACATAGCCGGGCTTTCAGCGATCCTGGCCTGTAATAAATGCCGGAGTGGATGACGCCACTATTGTGGCCGCTTTGATGACTGGCAACGCGGGCTTCCTTTTCAACCACCGCAACCCGCAGTCTAGGGAAATTGCGGACTGCATGCAGAGCGGTCGAAAGACCTACAATTCCCGCTCCAATGATTGCAACATCTATGCGCTCATCCGGCATACAGTCTCCAGATAAGCGCAGTTCCTGTTGCTTTCGCAAGGACGGATTACCATTGGGGCGAACCGGCGCTCTACTGCACGGTCAGCGTAACCGAGGCAGTGTGGGTGATCGTGCCCGAGGTTGCGTTGACGGTAACGGTGTAAGTGCCGACCGGAGTCCCTGGGGTTCCTCCACCACTGCCTGCCGGGGTGTTGCCCCCTCCACCGCACGCGACCAGCAATACCAATAAGAGGGTTGTGATCACAAGCGAGGAGATCCTGGTCCATTGAAGCGCGTAACGGCGACGCACCGCTCCAAAAACCAGGGTAAGAGCCGGAAAGGGCAAGAGCATCGCATAGAACAGAGGTGAGGTGCGAGTTCTGAGCGCGGCGGTGGGAGCGGTGGTTGAAATGGTCAGGGTTGCCGTTGCCGCACCGCTTCCAGTGACGATGGAAGTAAACGAGCAAGCACTCCGCAACGGAAGGCCCGTGCAGGTGAACGCGACATCGGTCGGAAAGGTCCCAGTTCCGGTTGGCGTGAGGTCCAACATGTAAGTCGCAGTGCCTCCCGCCTGAACTGTCTGCGCGCCGGAAGTGCTGGACAGGGTGAAATCGAAGGTGGAGTTGAAGGTGGCTGAGGCGCTATGCGTGATGGTCAATGGGTCTGTGCCTTGGCCCGCAATACTGAAGTTGTAGCTTTGGACTGCGCTGCTGCCGACGGTAACGGCGAAGGGTGCACCAGTAGTCGAGGCGCTGACAGTGGACGGAGACACGGTGCAGGTCGGCGGGCCGGAAACGCAACTCAGGCTTACGTCGCTGGTGTAGCCGTTGTAGGCGGTAACGGTCCCACTCAATGTTGTGGTGGACCCTGCCGCAGCGGATGCGGAGGATTGGGTGAGGACCAGGGTGTAATCCGGATTGGCGGTCACGTTCAAGGTCAAATTCTGTGTCTTTGCGGCAGGGGCGCCCGTGGTGGTTGCGGTCAGCACAATGGTATTGCTTCCGGTTGGAGTGGATGTGGTGGTTCCAACGGTCAGCGTGACCGTTACCGGCGTGCTGGCGGTCGGGTTCACTGAACTCGAGGGAGAGAAGTTGCATGTGGCGCCGGTGGGCAGCCCTGTGCAGGAAAGAGAAACCGTGCCGCTGAACGATCCGGATCCCGTGACCTGGAATGTGATCGGGTTTGAAGGGTTCGGCTCGTTGGCATCGAGAGTAGTGGAAGAGAAGGACGCGAGTCCGAAATCCACTACATGCAGGGTGAGCGCAAAGTCATGAGTAATGTTGAGCGCGTCGGAGCCAACGCCGTGCACGTTGAAGCTGTAATCTCCGATGCTGTCCGATGCAGTGGTTGTGAAGCTGACTCCGCTTACAGTCGGAGTAAGCTGCGCCGGGTTCAACGTGCAGCTAGAGGGGACCGTGCCCGTACAACTGAGCGAAACCTGGCTGTTGTAGCCGTTGAGTGCGGTGACGATGCCATTGTAGGTTGCACTCTGTGATGGAAAGATGGTTTGCGATGCCGGGGAAACCGAAATCTGGTAGTCGGGAGTTGTGATCAGGTTGAATTCCCAAATGCCACGGCCATATGTCGAAGCCCGCAGCTTCTTGGCGCCTCCGGAACTGAACAAGCGCAGCGCGGTCACGGCGACGTTGGGCAGGAATCCGGACTGACCGCTACTCGGCGCGGGGCCCAGTTCGGTCCAGCTAGCGGAAGAGGTGCTGCTGGAAAAAACGCCGACGTCGGTTCCTACATAGACTGTACCGGTACTGGAGTCCACCACGACTGCGTTGGCCGGGGCGTCGGGCAGAACTCCTCCTCCAGTTCCTGAGAAATCTGTCCAGGTTACGCCTGCGTTGGCGGTCTTCCACACGTGATTGACGTGAAATCCCATGATCGTGACAAACGCCGTGTTGCCGGTAACATCGGAGCTATCAATGGCAACGCCGCCAATGGGAAAGGTGCTGAGATTGATATTGCCGGTGCGGTCTGCCCAGGTTGAAGTGCCGCCACCGGCGTTGGTAGAGACCCAGATGCGGCCTCCGGCAGGGACTGTGCCGGGACCGAAGCTATCGGTGCCGGCATAAATCACCTTCGAGAAGCCGCTGCTATCCTTGGCGCCGCCTGCGGCCAGCGCGCGCACCAGATTCACTTCTGCGCCAGAGCATGGTGGCGCGCCACCCGGTTCGAAATCGCCGGAAAGGGCGGTTTGGGTCCCTCCAGTACCGGGTCCACGCCATACGCGACAGGTGCCTATGATCAGCTCGCTGCTGGTGGACTGCGGGTCGAGGATATATGGCGTGTAGAAGGCGCCATGATCGTTGCCCACATTCACGGACTGAACCACCAGCGGGAAAGTCTGTGAAAGACACGCGATTCCCGCAGTGCAACGCTGGATCGTAACGTCGGTGTTGGCGCTGAACCATTCCGTGGTATTTGCCGGATTAATCGCGTTGAAGCCGCCGTCCCCGGCATTCACATTCAGCCAACTGCTGCTGCTTTGAGAAGACGCAGTCGCCGGGGAGCCATTGTCCTGGGTGCCGCCTAGAATGGTGTTGGCGTCGGTGGGATGCTGCGAGAACGAAACGAACTGCGTCATCGAGCCGAGCGTTTGGTTGAGGCTGTCGAACTGGTTGCTACCCCCGCAGGTGCCGGTCGCTAAGCCAAGATATCCATCCAGTGCGCGATACATGCCGCCATCATTCGCGAAGTACAGAATGGACTTCCCGTTGGATACGATCACGTCCACGTCGTGCTGGTCAGGGTGAACCTTCGCTATCGAGCTGCAGCCGTAGACGTGGGTGAGGTTGAGCCATGAGCCCTGGCTGCAAGTGGTCGAACTGGTCGTCGCAAGCGTGCACTTGAACAGGTTAATTGCGCCAGCGTAAAGATCGGTCGCGCTGCCGTTTGCAACTGCCTGAAGCTCGAGGTTATAGCTGCCTTGAGAAGTGCCGCAACCGAAACTATCTCCGCAATTGGTAATGGAAGTGTCGACAATCTGGGTCCAGGAGGAGCCACCGTTGGTGGTTCTCCAGATACCCATATCGTTCTCGCCGGAATCGACGAACCAGAGGTACATCTCGTTTCGGCCGGGAACAACGGAGAATTCTCCGCGATAGATCGGGCAACCACTGGAGGATGGATTGGTGGGGCAATTGGTCAGAGTCAGTCCGGCGGTAGGCTGGGTTGCGAGCCGGCTCCAGTGAATGCCATCGCTGGAGGAGTAGATCCCATGGAAACGCAAGGCCGCGAAGAAAAGTCCAGCGGCTGAATTGTAGATCACGGATGTCGCCGAACCTGGAGCAACGGTAGTACCGCTATCGGTAACGGACGCGTATTTCCAGGTCGCGCCGCCGTCCTGCGAGTAGTACAAGCCGCGATTCAGGGTGACCGGGTTTTCCAACCCCAGAATGTCTCCGAGCGCCGAGCCCGCGAATGCCGCGACCCCGAGGCTCGGGTTCGCGGTGCTGAAGGCGATCTTGCTAACGGCCATTCCGGCAAACGGGCGAGGCGACGAATCGGAAGATTGCGTGATGGATGTCCAGGAATTGCCGCCATCGCTCGAACGCAAAAGTCCTAAGCCATAATAAGAATCGCCTGAGCTGTTCGCTTCTCCCGTGCCTACCAGAACGACGCTGTTCGCAGGATTACTATTTCCGGGCTGAATGGCAATTGCACCAACGGCGAGCGTGGGCTGATCGTCAATGACCGGCGTCCAGGTCACGCTGGCCGGACTGATGCTCAGCGGCCCTGCATTGGTGGACTTCCAAACTCCTCCAAAGGCTCCCCCCACAAAGACCGTGTTGCCGCTGGTGTCGGCGGGATCAATTGCGACCGAGGTGGCCCGACCCGAAACCCAGTTGTAGTCCTGCACGCCGGATCCGCTCGCGTCGGAGGCCAAAGGCGCTGGGCCCAGGGAGACCCATGAACCGCCCGGCGCGGAAATAGGCGACGAACTGGCTCCATCCTTTGTGCGGGTCAGCGCGCGTTGGGCCGCCCTCATTTGCATTTTTTGCAGATGGGCACGATAGCGAAGGGCAGCGGCAGCCTGTCCGGGGATTGTGCGCCCGCGCGCGAACCACTGTTCACGCTGGATAGGGCGGTCCGCATCTCGCTCCTCAATTGGATCGTAGGGCGAGATCATCTTTGAGCCCTGCCCGAAGGCAGCAATACTCAAGGCAAAGCTGACAGTGGAAACGCGCCGAAGCGCTGCGAGAAGACACTTATTCATAGCGGAGTCCGGAAGGTAACGCGAATGAGCGGCCAATGAGCTAAGTATCCGAAGGTGAGTAGATGGTTGTCAATGACGAATAAACAACCTGCGGGTACCAACGACACACGTCGGGGTATCCTCCCACTTATGGAGAGAGGTTATTCGTAGCGAAGCGCTTCGATGGGATCCAATCGAGCGGCCTTCCGGGCCGGGTAAAAGCCGAAGAAGATTCCTACAGCCATGGAGAAAATGACAGCTGAAATAATCGCGAGCGGGGACACCAGCACTGGCCACTGCAAGGTTTGAGTGATGACGAACGAGGCGGTCAGGCCAAAGACAATTCCGATCGCTCCACCCGCCAGGCTGAGCACGATCGCCTCGACCAGGAATTGCTGCTGCACGTCGCCTTCGGTCGCGCCGATCGCCATGCGAATGCCGATCTCGCGGGTGCGCTCGGTGACCGAAACCAGCATGATGTTCATGATCCCGATACCACCCACCAGCAGGGAAATGCTGGCGATCGAAGCCAGAAGCACGGTGAAGAGTTGCGCCTGCTGATCGGCGAGATCGGCCATATCGGCAAGGTTACGGACGAAGAAATCATCATCCTGGCTTGTCCGTATGCGGTGGCGGTCGCGTAACAGAGATGTGATCTGCTGCTGCGCCGTGTAGCTTGCCTGCCGCGATACCGCGGACACCATGATCCAACGCAACCAGTTCTGGCCGCTGATCTTCTTCTGCAAAGTGGTGATCGGGATCACGATGATGTCGTCCTGGTCCTGACCCATGGCGGCCGATGTACCCTTCGGGACCAGGACGCCAACCACACTGAACGGAAGATTATTGATGCGGATGGTCTGCCCAATCGGGGACGTTGCGCCGAACAGGTTCTTGCGCACGGTTTCACCGATCACTGCAACATTGGCGGCCATCTCGACGTCGTTCTGGGTAAATGAGCCGCCCTCCTGGAATCGCCAAGTTCGAATGTCGAAGTACTGAGGCTCAGTCCCATTCAAGCTGGTGGCCCAGTTGTCATTTCCAAAGACCACTTGCGCGGTGCTTTGACTGCCCGGGGCCGCCGCTTTGACCGAAGGACACTCGCGCAGGATCGCGGTCATGTCATCGTAAACCAGGGATTTTGTTGCCCCCCAGCCCATGTGCATGCCACCACGGTTGACCGTGCCGGCGCCCACGAATAAAAGGTTAGAGCCCATGGCCGCGATCTGCTCTTGCGCCTGCTGCTGGGCGCCCTGGCCTACGCTCACCATGGCAATGACCGCCCCGACTCCGATGATGATGCCGAGCATGGTGAGGGTGGAACGCATCTTGTTGCGCCCCAACGCGCGCATTGCGATCCGAATTATGGCGAGTAGATCCACAGTCAGGCGGCTTTCGGCGGCGACCCCTTGGGCGCGATCTTCCCTAATTTTGCCAGGCGGGCTACGATCGAACTCACGCTGCGATCGTGCGCCTTGGCGATCTGCTCAAAGTCCAAGCCCTGTTGCAACTCTGCGCAGATCCTCTCTTCCTCGGCTCGGGACCAGTAACGAAATGCGTTCGCGGGACGGTTCTTTTGCCACTCCTCTGCCGATACCAGGGAACTTATAGCGCGGTTGAGAGCCTTGATGCTCTGGGGGTTTCGGCAAACCGAATCCGGCGGCAATGCTTCCCCTGTTTCGGGATGAGTTCCGTTGGCGAGCGCACGCAAAATCTTTAACGCTTCCTGGATTTCCATGGCACAACCTCCTCGGCCAGATCGTAGCGAGTCCATCGAGGAACGGGTTGTGACAAGTGAACGGGTTGTAGGGTTACCGCTCCGGTTCGGGAAAACGAAGTGCACGACTAATCCTCCAATGCCGGCATGTTCTTGAGAATTTCGGACGCAAGGGGGCGATTCCGGATGGGTTCATCGCGCCGGATTTTGCCGTCCCGGAAATGGATTGCGCGTTTGGCAAACTGGGCGACATCGGGCTCGTGCGTGACCAGCACGATCGTAAGGCCGGCTTCGTTAAGCTTCTGAAACACCTCCATGATCTCGACTGAGGTGCGGCTGTCGAGATTTCCCGTGGGCTCATCGGCCAGCAGAATCGAGGGCTTGTTTACCAGGGCGCGGGCGATGGCCACCCTCTGCTGTTGTCCTCCGGAGAGTTGAGAGGGGTAGTGCTCCATGCGATCGCCAAGGCCTACCAGCATGAGCGCCTCCCGCGAGCGCTGCTGGCCTTCCTGCTTGCTGACGTGAGCATAAAGCGTTGGCAACTCCACATTTTCCAGCGCGGTGGTTCGAGAAAGCAGGTTGAAACCCTGGAATACAAATCCGATTTTGCGGTTGCGGATGGCGGCGAGTTCCTTCTTGCCGAGATGAGAGGTATCGATTTGTTCCAGTTCGTACTTGCCGCTGGTCGGCTTATCCAGGCAACCGAGGATATTCATGAATGTGGATTTGCCGCTGCCGCTCGCGCCCATGATCGCGACGAACTCGCCTTTTCCGATAACCACACTTACGCCGCGAAGTGCGTGTACGCGAGTTTCGCCCAGATCGTAGTACTTGTGGATATCGTCGGCGCGGATCAGCGCGTCAGGATCCACGCCGTCGGTCCGCAGTTCAGGTTGGGAAATTGTCGCCATTACCGCCGCGGAGGGCCGCCTCCCATCCCAGGAGCCCTGGTGGCTGGAGTGGTAGTCGTGATACTTCCTGTCACCAATTCGTCGCCATCCTTCAATTCACCCTTAAGAACCTGGACGACCTCGGTCAGAGTGTGGTCAGTGATCCCGGTGCGGACCCGCACGGGCTCAAGCGTCTTGTCGCCTCTCAGCTTCCAGACCACAGCGACGTCCACGCGTGGAGCGTGCGTCTGGGCCGCTGCATTTCCGCCGCCTCCCTCGGTCCCTTGGGTGCGAGCGCGGTATTGCTTTCCCGTGGCTCCGCCTGCGTTCGGACCGCCCGCGCCGGAGGCCTGCTCTGGACCGTCCGAGTTGAGTCCATATTTCTGGTACAGGGCGCGTATCTCGTCGGCCTTCAGGTCAGGCTTATAGCGGAGCGCGCCATTGGAAACACGCATCACGTCTTTTGCATTGGCGACCGGTAGCGTGATGTAGGCCGTCATGCCGGGGAACAGCTTGAGTTCGGGATTATCGAAATCAATGATGGTGTTGTAAGTCACAACGTTTTGCACGGTCGTAGCATTCATCCGCACCTGCGAAACCTTCCCGGAAAACGTGTCCTTGGGATAAGCGTCTACCTTGAAGCTTACGACTTGTCCTGGGCGGATCATGCCCACGTCAGACTCGTCGGTGCTGGCATAAACCTGCATCTTGGTCAGGTCCTGGGCAATGGTGAACAGCGTAGGAGCTTGAAGGGAAGCGGCCACGGTTTGCCCGACGTCAACATTGCGGGCGATCACAGTGCCGTCAATCGGGGCATGGATGGTGGTGTAGTCGAGATTGGTCTGCGCCACCCGGACTGCGGCTTCTTTCTGCTGCACCTGGGCGGCCGCCTGGGTAATGCCGGCGGCGGCGGCAGAGACAGCGGCCTCGGCGGTGTCGGCATTGGCTCGCGCCTGATCCAGTTGCTGCGGGCTCATCACACCTTCTTTTGCCAGACCGCTGATGCGTTCGAAGTCAGATCTGGTCTGGACGGCCGTGGCCTTGGCTTTCTCCAGGTTGGCCTGCGCGGAAACAAGGTTCGCCTTCGCATTTGCGAGGTCCGCCTTCGCCTGCAGCAATGCTCCCTCAAATAGCTGAGGATCGATCTGGGCAATGACCTGTCCCTTTTTCACCCGCGAATTGAAATCGGCAAACAAGCGGGAGATGGTGCCGGAAACCTGCGAGCCCACCTGCACCGTAATGACCGCATTGATCGTTCCGGTAGCTTCCACGACTTGGCGAATGTCGCCGCGATCGACTTTGCTGGTGAAGTACTGCGGCTTATCGTTGCCCTTAAATTGAAAGGCAGCGAACAGAGCGATGGCGATTACCACCAACCCCGCGATCATCCAGTGACGTCGTAACAGCTTCACTTTGGTTTCCTCGGGCGCGAACCAACGACAGGGCGCTGTTCCAATTTTCAAGCCTACCAGCAATGATGTACAGTTTGCGGCGGAAGCATCTGCTTTTACCAACGCTTTACGCAAATTTACGTACAATTACACGGGCCGAAGACGCGGGACCAAGAGGAGGATTCCGAGGCGGTGTACCGCGGGAGCCTTCGCCTGCGTAATGACGCCCTTTGGAGAGAACTCAGTCATGGCATGCTGGAGAACGATTACGAAGAACCTTTCCAAAGGAACCGAGTGATGGATCTACAGGCTCTCTGGCTGACGATTCGACTGGCATCGCTGGTTGCATTGCTTCTGGCGCTGCTGGGTTTGCCAGTTGCCTATTGGATTGCCTATTCGCATTGGCGCTGGAAGTTTATCTTCGAGGCAATCGTCGCGTTGCCAATCGTACTGCCTCCGACAGTGCTTGGATTCTATGTTCTGATCGCGCTTGGCCCGCGTAGCCCCCTCGGCCGTTGGTGGCAGGCCGCGACAGGGCACACGCTGGCCTTTACTTTCGAAGGCTTGGTCATTGGGTCAATCCTCTACAGCTTGCCATTTGCGGTTCAACCATTCGCCGCTTCGTTCGCCGCAATCGATTCGAAACTTTTGTCGGCGTCCGCGATCCTGGGAGCATCGAAACTGCAAACTTTTTTGCGGGTAATACTGCCTCTCTCGCTACCCGGAATCGTGACCGGAATCGCTTTGAGCTTCGCTCATACCATGGGGGAATTTGGAGTGGTCCTGATGGTCGGCGGCAACATTCCCGGCGTGACCAAAACCGTTTCCATCGACATCTACGATAAGGTGCAGGCCCTCGACTACGCTGGAGCAAATTACACCGCATTAATGCTGCTGGTGATCTCATTTATCATTCTGTCGCTGGTCTATGGATTGAATCGGAAGTTCCGCGCGGTGGGCCCGTGGAAGTGAGCGCGGCGACAGCGTCTGGCCTTGAAGTTCAAATTCGCAAGCGATTCCAAAAAGAAGGTCAGAGCTTTAGCCTGGATGTCGCGTTTTCGATATCCCAAGGAATCACGATTGTCTTCGGCGCCTCCGGAGCAGGGAAGACAACTCTCCTGGACTGTATTGCAGGGTTGACCAAGCCTGATGCGGGAACGATTGCGGCTGGGAGGA
Organism: Terriglobales bacterium; assembly: GCA_035652095.1. Classification (GTDB taxonomy): domain Bacteria; phylum Acidobacteriota; class Terriglobia; order Terriglobales; family Acidobacteriaceae; genus DASREM01. The sequence goes on from DASREM010000028.1 coordinate 403,050, forward strand.
TACTGTTCGATAGCGAGCGGAAAATCAATCTTTCCGCTCGAGAGCGCAACCTGGGATACGTTTTCCAGGAGCTTGCACTATTTCCGCACTTGAGCGTCGAAGCCAACATCGCGTACGGCTTGGCGCACATGGATGCCGCCACCAGGGAATTGCGTTGCGACGCAATTACTAAGTCCTTCCGCATTCCACATCTTCGACTTCGCAAGCCGGCTGAGATTTCCGGGGGTGAACGGCAACGTGCTGCGCTCGCCCGTTCGTTGGTTACCGAGCCATGCCTTCTGCTGCTGGATGAGCCACTGACTGCGCTCGACCTCGCGACGAAATCAAGAATTATCGACGATCTGAGGGCGTGGAATGAATCCCACCGAATTCCAATCCTGTACGTGACTCACAGCCGGGAAGAGGCGCTGGCGCTGGGTGAGCGCATCCTGGTACTGGAACAGGGTGCCCTAATCGCCGATGGCAGCCCGCATCAGGTGCTCACCGCTCCGCGGCTGGAAACGATTGCGAGTTTGTCCGGATTCGAAAATGTATTCGACGTCTCCGTAGATGCGATTCACGAAGAGCGCGGAACCATGACATGCTCCGTGACCGGAACTCAGGTGCATTTGGAGACGCCTTTAGTTCGAGCCAATGTCGGTGACTACCTGAGAGTTGGAATCGGCGCGGGAGATGTGCTGCTGGCTACCGCCGTGCCAGCGGGCCTCAGTGCGAGGAATATCATTCGGGGGGAGATTGTATCGCTCGCACAGCGCGACGTGATCGTTTCCGCCAGAGTGGACTGCGGGGTGGAATTCGATGTGCATTTAACACTGGCCGCGCGCGACTCGCTTCAACTTCAATCCGGACGCGAAGTTTGGCTGGTTATCAAGACGCACTCCTGTCATTTGCTGCGGCCATGAGCGGCCGATAAGCGGGCCTGGTACTCCTTGTGTAGCTCAATCACGCCGGCCCATTGGCCCTGGCGCTCTTCAAAGAAAACCAGTTCGCCGCCCAGGATCTGGGCCGCAGCCTGCGGCGGCAGGTCGCGATGGAAATCGAAGAAGCGGGCCTTCCATTCCTGCCATAGGCGCCAGTGGTCCACGAACGACGGCCGGGGCTGGTACTTGGTTGAGAACACAAACGCCACTTCAAATGCCGAGCGAGCATCGGCAGCCGACATGAGTTGCTCGAGGGTGAAGTTCTCAATTCGAAGCACTTGTACCGGGCGTGTTACATAGCCCAGGTAAGGGCGGGACAACTCGTCGCTGGCCGGCCAGGCGGTCAGCACTCGCAACATCGGGTAACGTGCCTCGAGAAAATCTTCTGCATGCTGATGCAGCACGATGTAGTCGCGGTACGCGAGATTATCTTCCAGCGCGAATCCATAGGGCGGGTTGATGAACAAAGCGGCGGCGAAACTGACGATGGTGAACCCGACCGCCAGAAGCCACCAGCGAAATCTACGCCGCAAGGTCGAGACCAATACAAGGATGATCAGGGGAAGGACGGGAAGAAGGTATCTCGCCAGCACAGCACCGCCGACCAAGGCCATAAAAATTGTGTACGCGGCCACTACTATGTAGAACGTAAACTGCGCGTCGCGACTAATGGCCTCCCTTTCCACTCCGTCATCGCGCAAAGGGGGCCACATCATTGCAACCGATGCCAGCACCGTCAGCACGTAGAGATTCAAATAGCCAAACAACTGCCATAACCGCAGAAGCAAGGCCAGAAAGATTCGCAAAGGCTGAAGAGTGGTCTGGACGTTGTAACGAAAGAACTCCGGATTCCCCAGGAGAAAGCCGGTCTTGCCATAGTGATATGAATACCAGGCGGCTAGAGGAAGCAAAGGCGCCAGGAGCCATGCGGAATGGAGCCCTCTCTTCTCGCTGAGGGAAAGCCGCTTGGCGACTAGTGGACGGAGGATTTCCCAACCGAAGAGCGCGAGTGGTGCCAGGACGGCAGTTTCTTTAGATAACACCGCGAGTGAGAACCAGACCGCGCTGGCGGCCCGTTCTTCGCGCAAACAGGAGCGAAGCCCCCAGAATGTGAACCCCGCAGCGGCAAGATCCACCTGCGCCAGGGAACTTTGGGCGAAAAAAACTGGATAGAGTGCGGTGCAGACGGTCGAGGCCCACGCCACCTCGCGATTGGCCACGTGTGCGGCAAGGCGGAAGAAGCCGAGAAGGGCAAAGGCTGCGATGGTGAGCATCGCGGTTCGGACTATCGCCGGGGTGTAGCCGAACAGCTTGCACCACAGCGCCAGATACGCCATCACGAGCGGGGGATGAGCATTGCTCGGAGTGGAATGCGGAATCAGGCTTCCATTCAGCAGCAGATCGCGCATTGCGGGAACGTAGTACCCGGCCTCATCCCAGAAATAAGGCAGCTTAAGCAACGGAAAATGCAGAATGAAGATTGCCAGAAGCAGCAACGAAAATAACAGCAAGGGGTGAGGTTGGGTCCGAGATCGAGGGGGAGCCGGCACTTTAATGTACCGGGCCTCCCGTGGTCATGCGCGGATCCAGTTTGATTTCACCAAACGCGCTCTCGTAACTGACGACATTTTGCTGCAGAACATTGAGCAAAGCCTTGGCCTGTTGCGGACTGAGATAAATGCCCTGGAAGTTGTTGATCTCGACCTGGGTCTCGCTTTGCTGCTGCAGGGTGCCGAAAGCCAGGAAAAAATCCCACACGTTCACGCGCATTTGCACGCTGTTGGCATAGTTCTCGCGATAATCGGGAGTGTTGTTGAGCTTCACGTTCGGCTGAGTTGGATTGGCCATAGGTGAATCAGTGTAGCGGTACGCCTGCTGTGGACACAACGCTCCACTGTTTCACGAGACGCTTGATAAACTGCAAACTATGCTCCTCTGCACGAATCTTCAGGAAAGTGGAGTCATGGGATGAGTTTCGCGGTACCTCGGGCGGCGCGGAGAATGGCAATCTGCCTGGCAGCAGCTCTGACGCTGGTTTTACCGCTTGCCGGCGATGAGCAACAGAGCCCGGCGCAATCGTTGATTTCATTTCTCAATCAGACTGTCGTGTGGTATCGGCAGTTGACGCTTCAGCAACAACTCGCGACCGAGCCCAGCGACGTTCTGTTCCTTAACGACAACCGGCAGCTCGGGGAGCAGATTGTCGGCCTCTCGTTTGAGTTCGCGCGGGCACGGGCGCAGGCCATCATGGCGCAGCCGGGTCCAGCAGTCGCGCCCGATCCGGACAATCCTTCGGCATCTCGATATCAGAATCTCGCAACGCTGGCCGCACAGGCGGACAACCAGGCGAAACAGATCCAGGCGGAACTCGATTCCCAGAAGCAACAATTGCCGGAAGCAACGGGAAAGAAACGGAGGATGTTCGAGTCCGCCATCGCCGAGACGCAGAGCGAACTGGAACTGGTCACGGTCCGACGCGACACCTTGCGCAGCTTGCTCCAATTCGTGAGCGGCGCCAACGCGGGCGGAGCCACTGGAGGCGGACTGCTGGCGCAGATCGAGGAACTTGCGAGAACGGTTCCCGGCGGCACTGGCAACAATAAGGGGCAGCCGTCGGGCGGCGGCGCGGCAGTCCAGCAGACCCAGGTTGGCGTGCCCAGTTCTCCAAGGCCTCAGCCGTCGGGAATTCTGGGACTGAGCAGCGACTTGATCACGTTGCGCCACAAGTTGCGCGCGCTTGAGGAGGCTTCGCGTTCCACCGACTCACTGCAGAAATCCGCCCGCTCCATGATGACGCCGATGATTGCCAACATCAAAGACCTGGCAAAACGCGGGAACGAGATTTCTTCTGCCCCCGATGCCACCGATCCAGCCGTTCTCGCCCAGCAGAAAGAAGAACTGGACGGCATGACCGCGCAGTACAAGCAGCTTTCCGCCAGCGTGCTGCCCCTGGGGAAACAATCCGTGCTGCTTGACCTGTACAAGCGCAGCCTCGGCAACTGGCGCAATACCGTCGAAAACGAATACTCATCGGAACTACGGGGTCTGATCTTGCGGCTGGCGGTACTGGCAGCGGTGCTGATCATTGTGTTTGCTATTTCGGAAGTCTGGCGACGCGCGACGTTTCGCTATGTCCAGGATGTGCGTCGCCGATACCAGTTTCTGCTGCTGCGGCGAATCGTAGTCTGGTTCCTGGTAGCGCTCATCATCGCCGTCGCCTTCGCGAGCGAACTCGGTTCTCTAGCGACCTTTGCCGGATTGCTGACAGCCGGAGTCGCGGTTGCGCTGCAGAACGTGATCCTGTCCGTCGCCGGGTATTTCTTCCTCATCGGCAAGTACGGCGTGCGGGTCGGTGACCGCGTGCAGGTGGCGGGAGTGACCGGGGACGTGATTGATATTGGGCTGGTTCGTCTGCATTTGATGGAGATGGGCGGCAGCGGCTCCAGCGCACGTCCTACGGGACGGGTGGTGGTTTTTTCCAATGCCGTGGTTTTTCAGGCCAATGCAGGGCTGTTCAAGCAGATTCCGGGGACCAAGTTCGTTTGGCATGAAATCACTTTCACCCTGGCCTCGGACAGCGATTATCACCAGGTTGAACAGCGCATGCTGAACGCGGTCACGAAGATCTACGCTGAGTACCGCGACGATATGGAACGGCAACGCCGAACCATGGAGCGTTCTCTAAGCCCGCTTTCGGTACATCCCATGGGACCGGAGAGCCGGTTGCGCCTGACCCAGTCGGGAGTGGAAGTGATGATCCGTTATCCGGTCGAGCTGGATAAATCTTCGGAAATTGATGACCGGATTGCGCGGGAATTGCTGGATGTCACCCAGCATGACCCGAAATTGAAGGTCGCCGGGAACGCGACTCCGACCATTGAACCGCTGAATGCCGGCGAAACGGCTTCCACGAGGAATAAGTGAGGAGACAAGCCTGCAACGCGGCTTGGTGTCTATGAAGCTTTCTTGACCAGGTGCAGCCGGGAACGATGTTGTTCCTTCATCTCCTCGACAGATTGGACTTTGCGGCCGAGGTTAGCGAGTTGCGCAAGTTCCTGCTGGATGGCCTGCAACCGCTCGTGGCGCTGGCCGTGAGCGAGTTGGGCTTCTGTTCCGTTCCAGCCTTCGCGTCGATATTGATCGTTCAATTCCTTGATCTGAGCGATTTCCGCGCGCAGGCGTCCGATCTTCTCCCGAAGCACGTCAAGATGGTTCATAGTTCAAGCATACCTCATGGGGCGGTTCCCGTGTCTGCCCATATTCAAAGTGTCTTTAGCTTCCCGGGTGCCAGATGTATTCGAAAAGCACGTGCACTGGGCTCGCTAGCTACGTTCAGTCAGGTGAGTGTGCCCGAGTACTGCCTTCGCCTGGGTCAGGGTTTCTTCCAGTCCGTCATAGATCTCAATTCGTCCATGATTTCCTTCAGTCGCTGCTCGCGCCTTTGGTGATCACTCATGGCCGCGGAACCTGGTCCGTGACCGTGGGAATACTCAAGGTTCAACTTCTGAATTTCAGCAATTTCTCTTCTCAGCGCTTCGACTCGCTCTCGGACGCCCCCATCCATAGGTGAATTATACCTGTGTCGCGAGTACCGGGGCTTGCCATCATGGAGAGTCAAGCGTTGTGACGGTTCCTCTTCTGCCAAAAACCCAGCTCTCGGTGACTGGGGTCACTGACAAACCTCGATTACGGGAGCAAAGTGCTAGTGATTGGACTCCCGGCAGCTCAATACTCCACGGAAACCGCTCACGCTCTGACGACTTGCTGCGCACGACCTGAGTTCGATCAGGGTTCCCACCGCTTGGACATGGAGGAGGTCTGCAATGCTTCTCATTCGTCCGTCTCATGCGTTCATTTCTGCTGTGAAGGCACTGTTGCTTATGTTTCTCGGGATCGCGGTGCTGGTTGCGCCCAGCGTAGCGGGCGCAACTCTGCTCGATGCGAACGCCGCAGTTCCAATGCAGAATGACAATCCGCCTTTATTCCTTCCCGTAGTGACCTATGGTTTGGGTGGTCTCAGTCCGCAGACTTTCACCGTCGCAGACGTGAACGGGGATGGAGTGGCCGACTTGGTCGTGGCGGATTGCCAACCGGTTGGGCTTGCCAGCTGCGGAAACCTTGGCAGCAGTGCGGAGGGTGCTGTAACCGTTTTTCCGGGCAACGGCGACGGGACGTTCGGTACTCCCCTGAGTTACGACCCGGGCACGGCCAACGCCAATTCAGTGGAAGTCGCGGACGTGAATTTAGACGGCAAGCCCGACCTGGTAGTGGCTGCCTGTGGCTTCTCCGGAACTCCGCAATGCGGCAACTCGGATGGAGGGGTCATTAGCGTCATGCTGGGAAATGGAGATGGGACGTTCCAGCAAGGGACGATCTATAGCTCGGGCGGCATCAGCGCTATTTCGGTCAAAGTGGCAGACATGAACGGAGACGTCATCCCCGACATTATTGTGGCCAGCATTTTTGACACGTACTACAACGCCAAGAGCGGAGTGGTCGCGGTGCTGCTGGGGAAGGGCAACGGAACATTTTCGACTGCGGTGGCCTACTCCTCGGGCCAAGTAGGGGCGACCGCAGTGGCTGTGGCCGACCTGAATGGGGACCACGTGCTTGATGTCGCGGTGAGCAATGGGGCATGTCCTGACACCAGCGTTGCGAACTGTGCCGGCGTCCTGCTGGGAAATGGCGACGGAACCCTGCAACCGGTCGCTAGCTATTTATCGGGAGGTGGTGAGGTCACTTCGATCGCCATCGCGGACGTGAACGGCGACTTACGGCCTGATCTGCTGCTTACGAACTGGTGCACCTCTTCCTGCGTGAACACCGCAGGTGTGCTGTTGGGAAATGGAGACGGTACGTTTCAGCCCGTTCTTACTTATGCCACAGGCGGCAACGGCGCCTGGTGGGTCGCTGTCGCCGATGTGAACGGAGATGACAAACTTGATCTCGTTGTGGCGAACCAGTGCACGGGGGTGAACTTCTGCCTGACGTCGAAGGGAACGATTGGCGTGCTTCTAGGCAACGGCGATGGAACTTTCCAAACCGCTTCAAGCTACGATCCGGGAGGACATTCGACAAGCTTCATTGCCACCGCCGATGTGAACGGCGATGCCAAGCCGGACGTTTTAGTTGCGAATCCCTCGCGGCCACCCGAGGATGCAGGCTCGGTTGGCGTGCTGCTGAATAACAAGAATCCGTTCGACGTTACTCCGCCCGTTATCACGCTTGCCACCTCACCAAAAGTCTTATGGCCGCCTGACCAGAGACTGGTGAAGGTCACGATTTCAGGAACCATTGCGGATTCTGAATCGGGCGTGCAGGCAGACAGCGTTGAGTACGCGGTCAGTGACGAATATCGGATTGTTCAGCCCCGGGGCCACGTCACGTTGAATGCGACGGGGGCGTACTCGTTTGGGATCTGGCTGCGCGCCTCACGAGAAAATACGGATACCAGCGGACGCCATTACTATATCCGGGTGAGCGCGAGAGATAACGCGGACAACCGCGGCGAGAAGTGGGGATTGGTGGAAGTACCTTACCAACGAAAGTGAGGCGGGCCCCTGAAGGCGAGGACCAGGATCTCTCGATAGCAACGTTGGTGCGAAAGGGGGGACTCGAACCCCCATGGGTTTCCCCGCCAGATCCTAAGTCTGGTGCGTCTGCCAATTCCGCCACTCTCGCATACCTCAATTATACAAACGCTTCAGTTGGTTTCGATGGGGTCTCTTTCAGGAGCACTATGCCCAAACTCAGCCTTCCTCCTCGATTCGTCGTGCCGCTTCTAGCAGGTCGGATGCGCTGACGATGTTGGGCCGAACCAACACGCATGTATTTTATGTCCCGATTATCGCCATCGCTATTTATCAGGAAGCGGGCAACCGTCCTGCATGGCTCTGGCAATCCGTTGATGAACTCTGACCAAGCCCGGTCATTAAATATGACATTTGTGCACTATTGCTCAGACAGGAACTATGTCTCCGAATAGATTGGGATCACCGTAAAAGGAAACGGCTCCGATGAGCCAGCACCCACCGAGCGACTGGAAACGACTCGCCGAACACGCCAGCGCCGAACTCGATCCGGCAAAGTTAATGCATCTGATTTCTGAGCTCAATCGCGTCCTGGCAGAACGCGATCAGACGTCAATCAAACAGTTCCCGCGAACAGACCAGTTCGCCTGTTTTGGCGCTGAGCAGTGAGAGCGAGTATCCAACTGAAAACCAATTCAAAAATACGAATACTGCTGGTCGAGGACGATGAGGCTGTGCGTCAGACCATCTCACACTTGCTGGCCGCCGAGGGGTACGAAGTTTCGGTTGCAAATGACGGTTTTGACGCCCTCCTGCACTTGCAGGATGTCCTCCCTCACATACTTCTCTCGGATCTCAACATGCCTCAAATGTCGGGATTCGAGTTGTTGTCGGTTGTTCGGCGCAGATTCCCGGAGATCCTGGTCGTAGCCTCCAGCGGAGCTTACGATTCCAGCGCGGTACCCGACGGCGTGATCGCCGATGCGTTTTACGCCAAGGGCAAAGAAAGCGCGGCGGAACTCCTGGCGATTATTGCGAAGCTGGTGCGCACTGGCTCAACTGGTCATAAAGGAGAGAATGCCCCGGTCTGGATTCCTCGCAATGGTAAGGATCATAATGGCAAGCCCTATGTTGTCCTGACTTGCACCCGATGTCTGAGGTCGTTCCCATTCACGGTGGAACACGAACCGACAGCGGAAGTTTTGAAGACCCCGTGCATCTACTGCCCTCACGAAGTCACGTACATTATCGATTTCTCCCGGTCGGTGAACTCGCCCGAGAAACGGGCGGCCTGGAAGGCCGCTTTTCTGAAGTCGCACAACGAGTCAGGTCTGCAACAGAGCTAAGCTGACTCGAGCCTTGCAATTGCCGGAGGGATTTGCGCAACAGCTTCTCTGTCGTTTCCAGCAGCCTCAGGCTGTCCCTGAGCAAGTCTTAGCTGCTGCGGATCAATAGTTCGGCTCCGGTCGATTCACAATCGCGCATGTTCCTCAAGGCGCTCCCGCGATGATCACTCTCTTCTGACGATGACAGCGACAACGGAAAAACAACCAGATGACGTGGTATTCGGGAGTTCCCACATCCGGAGACAGCATTCCTTTCAAAGCTCCACCATTGGCGACGGTACCGAAGAATGCACGCGGAAGCGAACCCCGGTGTCAGCACATGGCCGAAGGGAACACGTCCGGTGTCAGTAAATTCGAGCGAGCTACTGGAAGTCGGATACCAGCTCGCCGCCATAATGTTTGACGACCAAGGCGGCGACCCGGGCGATAGCATCGTGCAGGCTGGCGGTTGTGCCGCGGTGATGTCCGGTGAAGACCACCAGCACGATAGGTTCCTCGTTGACCCAGAGCACCCCCGCGTCATTGGCGATGAAAGGCTGGCCATCGCCGGTCTTATGCGCAATGCGGACGTCCTTCAAATATCTGGGGAAGCGATCGTTGACCTGCTGCTTCTCCATGATTCCCAAGAGCAAATCGCTCGCATGCTTTGACACCAGTTTCCCGTTGACCATCATTTCAAGCAAGCGGCCGACGTCCGCAGTGGTGCTGCGCCCGAAGTAGATTCCCGCGTCATAAATCGTATGACCGAAGGCTTGTTGCACTTGGCCTTCGTCGTATTTTCCGAAAGGGAAGTTCACGGTCTGATCGCCGCGTGCGGTTCGATAGGAAGCATCAAGGGTGCCGAGCCAGGTGCGGTCCCAATCAAGATCGGAAAACTGAATTGAGGTGTTCGCCAGGCCGAGCGAGTGCATGTAGTCGGTCACGTTTTTGCGCCCGACCTTGTCGCCAAGCAGATCGGTGGCTTCGTTGTCGCTGATGATGATCATCAGCGTGAGCAGGTCCTTCAGGGCCGGATTGAGTCCGGGATCCAGGGTGTACAGAACCCCTGAGGGAAGCCGCTCGTCCTCGGGTTTGGTGGTAATCCGGTCCGTCAACGACAGCTTGCCATTCTCCGCTTGATGCATCAGTTCGGCGGCGATCGCGAGCTTGATCACACTGAAGGTCTCGAAAACTTTATCGGAGTCGTGGGCAATCTGCTCGCCGGTCGCAAGATTCTTCATGTAAATGGACATCTCGCCTGGAAACTTTTTCTCGATGCCGGTTAGCTGCTTTCGCAATCCCTCGAGCGACGAAGCTCCGTGATTGGCCGTTTTCTGATTCAGTTCGTCGAGCAGTCTTGTATTTCTGGCCAGCGCGTCCTGCAACAATGCGGCTTGTTGAGAAGCCGTCGCCCAGTCCTGCTTCTCGACGGCCTCCGTCAGTCCCGGCAACTCAAGGTGGGCGTACGTGAAGCGCGCGCCGTAGAGCATGTGTTTGAACCAGGGACGCCCGGGAATTCCGTCGGGGTTCAGCCAATTGTGCTCGACCTGCATCATGCCCAGGTTGATGGATTCGCGAGTCTGCGGATCCAGAGCGCCTGAGGCCAACGCGGCATTCAGAGAATCGTTCAGCCGTTTGCCGGCGGCTTCGAACTTGTCGATCGTTGCAAATAGTGGTTGCAGATCCAGCGACGAGAGGTCTTTGCCCTTCGCCATTTCCTGGACGAACTGGCGCAGGCTGCCGGCGTAGCTGGCGAAGTCGAATGGAAGCAAGTCGGCGTTGGCAAGCCGCAGGGCGAGGACGCCCCACAATTGCGACATCAAGGTGTGGTACCGGTAGCCGGGATCGCCAAAGTGATTCATCCAATAGAAGTCGTCGTACATCGAGTGGTACACGCCATAAGGGCCGTCGAAGTCCAGGCCGATCACCGGCATCCCGATGAAGTTCAGGAACACGGTATGGTCAGAGCCGCTGCCGATGCGAGTGTCGGCGAGGGTTTCATCGCGGACGTCATCTTGTTTCTTGCTGTGAGCCGATGATTCCTTCCATGCCTGGTACAAGGACTTTCCCGACGGGTCGGATAGTGAGTGGCTGGCCTCGACCAGCATAGGAGCGAGCGATGCAACGGCGCTGCCTTCAAAATTCGGTCCCGAAGTAGAAGAATCGACATTGATGTAGGCAACGGCTTTTTTGCGCAGTTCGTCGGCGAATTGTTCGCCCCATTCGGTCGAACCTGTGAGCCCGACTTCTTCTCCATCCCAGCTGCAGATTACCAACGTGCGCCGCGGGCGCGTGCCTTGCTTGAGCAGTTGTCCCAGTGAGCGCGTCACCTCCATCATCGAAGCGGTGCCGCTGCTGGGATCGACTCCGCCGTAAACCCATGCATCGCGGTGATTGCCGAGGACCACCCATTGGTCCGGCAACTCCGATCCGCGAATGCGAGCCTCCACCACGTAGTAGGGCTTGATCGAGTTGTCCATGGCGATCTTCAGATGGACACGGACTTTCTCTCCGCCAAGGTGGTATCGAATAGGCAATCCGCCTTGCCAATCGTCGGGCGCAACCGGTCCATCCATGTTCTCGAGCAGGGGCTTGGCATCGCTCCAGGACAGCGGGAGCGCCATAATCTTGGGCAGCGAAACGGCTTCGTCTATCGGGATACGCTTTGCTCCTGCAACCGATGCCCAACCCGGAGTGAGCGGGTCTCCCGGCACCATGAAATCGTAAGTAATGGCGCCGCGCTGGATGTGGCTCTCGGGACCCCATGGGCCCTTGGGGAAGACCTCGCCCCGCTTGTAACCATCTTCCTGGGGATCGCTGTACACCAGCATGGCAGCGGCGCCTTCGCGCTGCGCAGTCAGCGCCTTGAATCCTCGATAGCTGTAAGGATTCGAATATCGAACCAGGACGATTTTGCCTTTTACCGTGATGCCTTGCTTGCGCAACAAGTCGTAATCTTCGGGGTTGCCGCTGTGAGCGTATACGACGGATGCGGTCAGATCGCCGGAAGTGGACATTCCAGTCCATGCCTGGCTGACGCGTGGGTTCTTGGTGTCCGGATCCACGTCATATGCCTGCTCGCGCAGACTCGCCCGGAAATGAATGGGCGCCACCATCTCGAGCGAGGCGCTTTTCGGAGCCGTGCTGTAAACGTCGTAGCGGCGAATGACGATATCCTCCAAACCTTGTTTGCGCCACTCGCTTGCGATGTATCGCGCTAGTTCGTTGTTTCGTTTGGAACCTGCAATGTGAGGCTCCGCAGTGAAGATGCGATGCTGGCGACGTTCTTCATTCGCGGATGGGATCGCCTTGAAAGAAGCTTCGATCTGTGTCTCACGGGCGACATTTGGCGATGCAAATCCCGTTATGGCATTTTGCGTCTGTGCACGAACCGTGACAGCAAAGCAGAGGCACACGCTAATGAGCGCACTTTTTCGTATGCGGAAAGACATGTCGAGAGTTCCTGGACCGCGTTGTGTGTGAGGGCGCGAATTATAGCAGCCACTCACCAAATTCTACGGTGAGGCGGACGTGTAGCGAAAACTTGATTTTCTTTTAACCTCATTGGTAGATATGGAAACCACAGGATCTTAAACCATTACTTTATGTACACAGAGCTCTGAGGGAACGCCTGGCGCCACCGAGACCAACCCGCTGGCGAACGGTCGCATCTGCTAAACACCTGCACTTCGGAAAACAGAATATATTTTTTGTGACCCGCAACAAGTGGGCTGTTGCCGGGGTTTCTAGCGGGTATTGCTTCAGGAGTTTTCCACAGGTCCATGTTTTAAGGCAGTTACGTCACAGAAGTGCATTTTGAGCTACAAACCTCAGTGACGAATAGTGTATGTTGGATAGCACCTTACCCAGACCAATTCAGCAGTGAAGGTTGTCAGTACGCATGTTGCTTGCCGTGAGTACGATTCGTGTTTTCTTGCTGGCTGAAAATCGACTTCTGCGCGAAGCCCTGGCGCGCATTCTTAGCAAGAAGAACGACATACGGGTGGTGGGTTCAGCGCCCTTTTCTCCCCAGGTGGTCGACGACATTGTGGGAGCAGCTCCGGACGTGCTGCTCTTCGATTGCATGCCTTTTACCCTTTGCGAACTGGGAGTGATTCCGGAATTGCGACGCGTAATTCCGGAGCTCAAGGTCGTCATGATTGGCATGGAATGCGATCGCGAGATGTTCTTGCGCGCCGTGCGTGAAGGGGCAGTGGGGTATGTCTTGAAAGATGCCTCCGCGCTTGAGGTGGCCGCGGCCGTGCGTTCCGTGGTGGTGGAAGAAGCAGTCTGTCCTCCCGCGCTTTGCCTGACGCTGTTCGAATACTTCGCGCAGCAGAGCCGGAGCTTGCCGAATTATCAGATCAAGCAGCAACTGGGATTGACCCGTCGCGAGCAGCAACTGGTGCAGATGATCGGGCGAGGCCTGACCAACAAGGAAATTGCACAGGAACTAAACGTGGCCGAGCAGACCATCAAGAACCATGTTCACCGCATGCTTCGCAAGGTAGGGGCGAACGATCGACTCGCCGTGGTCGAACTCTGTCGCAACCAGGGGTGGGTATCATAGGCCCGCTGCTTCCGAGTTCTGAACAAAATACCAGCCTCAAGTTCCAGCAGATGACACTCTCGTCATTTCTAGTGCTCGCAGATGAGTACTAGATGAGTACTGTGAGGCGCCGTTTCCTGGTACTTGCAATCGCGAGTAATGCGAAAAAGGATGAGTACCAGGCCAAGCGCAGCTAGGTTCGTGTTTGAACCTGTTTTGCCGGCTACATTCGGTAGATACTCTCGCCGCAGGGGGCGTTGTGCAAAGAGTCAGAGTACTGGTGGCGAATCGACCACGGCTGATGCGGGAACTCGTGTTGGCTACCATCACCGAGCAGCCGGACATTGAAGTTGTGGGTGTCGTTGAAGACCTGACCTCGATTCTGGAACTGGTCGATCAATCACGCCCCGACTTTCTGATCATCACATTGGACGCGTCGGAAGAACGTCCACACGTCTGCGACCTGCTTCTCGACCGTTTTCCTCACCTCAAGATCCTTGCGGTCGCCGCCGAGAAGAACAGCAGCATTTTTTATTGGGCGAACCTGGATATCCGATCGAACCGGATCGAGACTTCCGAAGAAGGCATTCTGAACACACTGCGTGGCCGCATGCTGTTGGCGCGGCGCGCGGAGATCACGGCACCGCCGAAGGTGGTGGCAAGTCCGAAGGCGAATTAATCACGTCTTCGCATATTGGTTGTAAGTAAATACAACTAAAGTGGTTAGCTCACAAAAGCCCTGTAAGTGAGGGGGCGAAGCTTTGCAAAGCAGCACCAACATCTCGCATGACGCGGTGGGCCGTAAAACGGTGTTTCCCGGCGCTGCGCCGTCGGAAGCGACCGCCGAGTGGTACGCCGCCTACACCTGTGCGCGACACGAAAAGGTGGTCGCCAAGCAATTGGAAGAGAGAGGTGTGGACTGCTTTCTGCCTTTGTATCACAGCGTTCGCCGCTGGAAGGATCGCCGCAAGGAAATCGATTTGCCGCTCTTTCCCGGTTATGTGTTTGTGCATACCTCGTCCAGAGATCGCACGCGAGTGCTGCAATTGCCCGGCGTGGTTCGCTTCGTCAGCTTCCACAGCCGACCGGCTGTGCTTCCCGAGAGTGAGATCGAAGCGCTCCGCAACGGCCTGGCCCACAAGCTTCGGGCCGAGCCGCATCCTTACTTGAAAATCGGACACCCCGTCGAGGTAATCGGGGGACCGATGATGGGAGCGCGGGGCATCTTGAAAAGAAAGAAAGACAAATATCGGCTGGTGCTTTCGCTCGACCTGATCATGCGATCGGTAGCGGTGGAAGTAGATGCGGCCGACGTCAGGAGCTTGTAACCGGAATCAGCGCCGCGAGGCGTTTCTGGAGAACAGGGGTTGTATGGTGACGCATTCCTGGATTGCGAAGGTTAGCGCGGGATTGGTAATGAGCTGGCTGCTTTTATGCGCCGTGCCGGCAATTTCTCAGAACCCAGCGGCCAACTCTTACAGTTATGGCGCGGGAACGCAACGCCAGAGCCGCGCCGCGGTAGATGCCGAGATGCGTGTGTCTCTTCCTGCCGACAAGATCATTGACATCCTCAGCAAAGAGCCCGGTCTGATGCTGGAAGTCAAAAAGCTGCTGGTGCGCAAAGCATACGAGCAGGGAAGGATTCTCGATCCGACCGATTTGACGGATGAATCGGTTTACGTGCTGTTACGCGATAACGAAAATGCCCGCCTGCTGGCCACCCATGAAATCGTGGACCGCGCTTATATCCGGGCCAAGCCCAGCAAGGAAGAGCTGGCTCGCGAGACGTACCTGGGGCAGCAGCAGTTGCGCAGCGCGGATACATCGCAACTGGCCGCTGCAAAAAATCCGAGCGCGAGCCAGGAAGAGCTCTACTGGGCGCAACGCGAGCAGGCGCAGAGAACTTATCCGCCGCAGACGGTGAATCCGCCTGCCAATGTCGGACCTCAGCCAACACCGGACAATGCAGCTCCGCAGAACCCCGCGCGCGCGGTGCAACGAGCTTCGGCAACGGCGCCGCCGGACTACACCGCCTACGACGGCATCGGATTCGAAGCCGCCCGCTACGCAGGAATCAAGCCCGAGGAACTGGGCAACATACTGGACGTTTCATCACCCCCGAGCCGGACCGGAAGCGGAAGCAGTTCGAACGGTTCCGGGGCCACTTCGCAACTGCCAGGCTCGGAACCGGCCGCTACGAACCCGGGCCTTGGCGGAATTTTGCCGGAGCCACCGCCTGACAATTTTGCCGGCCAGAATCAACAGGCGAGCTTGCAACAGTCGCAACGCCCGCTTTCGATGCGGCAGCCAGTTGAACAGCCGACTTTTCGCCATCAGCCGAATCCGTACGCAAATGTGCCTTCTCTTTACGATCTGTACCAGCAGGTCTCTCGACGCTCCACCACACTCGAGCGCTTTGGTGAATCGGTATTCGCCAATGGCAATAGCAATATGCAGGAACTCCCCATGGACTTGCCCGTGGGACCGGACTACGTCCTGGGGCCGGGAGACGGCCTGAGTATCGAGTTGTGGGGTGGCGTCTCGCAACGACTGCAGCGCACGGTAGACCGCGAAGGGCGAGTCGCTCTGCCCGAAGTGGGGACGGTACTGGTCGCCGGCCGCACGCTGGGCGACGTACAGAACCTCGTGCAATCTGTCTTGCGAACGCAGTTTCGTGAGTTGCAGGCCGATGTCTCCCTGGCGCGCCTGCGTACGGTGCGAGTGTACGTGGTGGGCGATGTGCAGAACCCCGGCGCTTATGATGTGAGTTCGCTGTCCACTCCGCTGAATGCGTTGTATGTGGCCGGAGGGCCCACCTCGCGCGGGTCCTTGCGCACTTTGAAGCATTATCGTGGGAAGCAACTGGTCGAAGACATAGACGTCTACGATTTGCTCCTGCATGGCGTGCGGTCTGACATGCAACGAATTCAGCCAGGGGATACGATCCTGGTCCCGCCGCTCGGGCCCCAGGTCGTGGTGGATGGAATGGTCCGCCGGCCCGCGATTTACGAATTAAACGACGAAAAAGATCTTGCCGCGGTGCTGGAACTTGCCGGCGGTGTGCTTTCTTCCGGTACGCTTCGGCATGTTGACGTGGAGCGCGTGATGGCGCACCAGAGCCGCACCATGCTGCGTCTCGACATCCCGGAGACAAACGATCAGGCCGCCGTTACAAAAACGCTGAACGAGTTTCAAATTCAGGATGGAGATAAAATCAAAATCTCTCCCATCCTCCCGTACGCGGACAAGACGGTGTTTCTGGATGGCCATGTTTTCCGGCCCGGGAAATACGCATATCGCGACGGGATGAAGGTTAGCGACCTGATTCACTCCTACAACGACCTCTTACCCGAACCCTCGGAGCGGCATGCTGAAGTCATACGCCTCGAAGGACCCAGCTATAAACCCACGGTCTTGACCTTTAATCTTGCCGACGCCATGAGCGGCAAAGAGCAGGATCTGGAACTCAAACCTTTTGACACGGTGCGGATCTTCGGGCGTTATGACTTCGAGGATCAGCCCATGGTCACCGTCAGCGGAGAGGTGCGCGATCCTGGCGATCATGTGACCAACGGCGTCACCCACCTGCGCGATGCGATATTCCTTGCCGGCGGCCTGTCGCCCGATGCGGACAGTAGTTCGGCGCAGGTTTTCCGCCACACCAGCGATGGAAAGATGCGCGTCATCAGCGTCGACCTCAAGAAAGCGTTGGCGGGAGACGCGACCGAGGACATTCTTCTCGATCCTAAGGACAGACTGTTCATACATCGCGACCAGGCGAAGGCCGATCCAGCTGTTGTGACCATTGAAGGCGAAGTGGCGCGTCCCGGCAAGTATCCGCTCGGCGAAGGCATGACCAGCGCGGACCTGGTGAGGTTGTCCGGCGGCTTCAGGCGCAGTGCCGACACTGAGACTGCCGACCTGACAACCTACGAATCGCAAGAGGGCCGCAAGTTGGTTGCCGAACACCGGACCGTGGAGATCGCGAAGGCGATGTCGGGGGCCGCTGATACCGATGTTCGCCTACACGCAGGCGATGTGTTGAGCATCCGGCAAGTGGCGGGATGGAAAGATATTGGCGCCTCGATCAAGGTCGAGGGCGAAGTGGTCCACCCAGGCACTTATGGAATTCAGGAAGGAGAGCGTCTGAGCTCCGTGCTGGCGCGCGCTGGAGGCTTCCGCGGAAGCGCTTACGCGTATGGCGCCATTTTAGAGCGCGCCCAGGTGCGGGAACTGGAGGAAGGGACCCGTGCCGATCTGATCCGAAACATTCGCGCCGAGGGCGCAAGCTTCGGGGCGGACGCAGATGCAGATCCTCTGAAGGCGGCCTCGGCTGCGCAGTGGCAGGCTGCATTGCATCGGCTCGAGACTACGCCTCCTGCCGGACGCATGATCATTCACATCTCGGAGAACGTGAAGAAGTGGCAGAACACTCCGTCCGATATCGAACTGCGGGCGGGCGACACCCTGATCATTCCCAAGCGGCCGAATTTCGTCATGGTGGATGGCGCGGTCTATAACCCGACGGCGGTCACGTTCCACGCAGGCAAGAGCGCCGGATGGTATCTGACGCAAGGCGGAGGTCCCACACAGGCCGCCAACAAGAAAGGCATTTTTGTTATCCGTGCCAACGGCTCGGTGGTCGGAACACAGGGCGGTTTATTTAACGGAAGCGTTCTTAGTACCGAGCTACGCCCGGGCGACATGATCGTAGTGCCCGAAAAATCTTACGGTGGCAGCGCCAAGTGGAAGAACCTGCTGCAGACCTCGCAGCTGGTTTCTTCTATCGGAATCGCCATCCAGGTGGCGAGAGGCTTCTAGTCAGAGCGCCCCGTGGATTTTTTTGTACAACTGCGCCGTCTGACCTTGTTTTCAGTCATGTTCTGCGTCTCAATGGCTTCGGCACAAAACGCGAAGATTTCGGAATCGAAGCCGGTCCAGCAAAATTGGGGGCTGCTGGCTCCAGGCGAAGATCCACAGAATCGCGTTGGGTGGCCATTACTCGATCACATTGCAAGGGATCAGGTCCAGTTTTGGACGACGCCGTTCCATATCTCAAAACCAGACGCAGCCACGAAGCTGTTGCCGTTCCTGGGATTCACCAGTGCCCTGATGGTTGGCGATACTTGGCTGTCCAATCAGGTTCCAGACTCCCCGAGTTCGATCCGCCACAGCAAGAGTTTCTCGAATTACGCCGCGTATTCCCTGGTGGGGGGAGCCGGCGGCATGTTCCTGTGGGGGCACTTGACCCACAACGATCACCAGCGTGAAGCCGGGTTCCTCGCGGGCGAAGCGGCAGTCAACAGCACTATTGCAACCTACGTGTTGAAGGAAGTCACGCGGCGGGAGCGGCCCTACCAGGGCAGCGGCGCATTTTTCCAGCCGGGCGGGAGTTCATTCCCATCGGAACACGCCGCGGTCGCGTGGTCGGTTGCCAGCGTCGTCGCTCACGAATATCCGGGATGGCTCACACAAGCTCTCGCGTATGGCGCGGCTACCGGAGTCTCCCTGACGCGCGTGACCGGCAAACAACACTTTCCTTCTGATGTCGTGGTAGGAAGCGCTCTGGGCTGGTTCATGGGCCGACAGATTTATCGCGCGCATCACGATCCGGAACTCGGTGGCGCAGCCTGGGGTTCGAAAGAACCCGCCTTCGATGAAGAAAAGGCGCCGCGCAGTCCGAATTACATGTCTTCGCCCTACGTGCCGGTGGACAGCTGGGTCTATCCCGCGCTGCAACGCCTGGAGGCCGCCGGTTATCTGCAGAGCGCAGTGCTCGGGCAACGGCCATGGACTCGCATGGAGTGCGCGCGGCTGGTTGAGGAAGCGAGAGATCGGATGCCGGTGGACACATCGCTCTCTGACGTAAACGGCAGGATCTTCCAAGCCCTCGAGAAGGAGTTCGTGGTCGAGGAAGGACGCCGCAGCGGTGCCGAGAATCTTGGTGTTGCGGTGGAGTCGCTTTACACGCGTGTGACTGGAATCTCGGGTCCTCCTCTGACCAATAGCTACAACTTCGGCCAGACCATCGTGAACGACTACGGAAGGCCTTACCAGGAAGGAACGAACGTCGTCAGTGGGGTCTCAGGCTACGCGAGCGCCGGTCCATTCTCCTTTTATGTGCGAGGCGAATACCAGCATGCTCCTGCCGGGCCGGGATTACCCGACGCCGCCCGGGTCGCGATTGCGCTTCAGACTCAGGTGCCGGTATTGCCCTACACTGCCTTCGCGGCTACCGATCGTTTCCGCCTGGTCGAAGGCTACGTATCGGCAAATCTCGATAACCTGCAGTTCTCATTTGGCAAGCAAGCGCTGTGGTGGGGGCCGGGCGAGTCCGGGCCGCTCATCTGGAGCAGCAATGCGGAGCCGATTCCGATGTTGAGGATCGCGACAGTGTCACCTTTTACGCTTCCCGGCTTCTTGAAGTATTTGGGTCCTGCGCAAACCCAGTTCTTTGTCGGGCAGTTGGACGGGCAGCAGTTTATTCTCGCCAACAGTGGGATTGTGGGCCCGAGCCTCACCACCCAGCCTTTCGTACACGGGCAGAAAATCAGCTTCAAACCAACTCCGAACCTGGAATTTGGATTTTCCCGAACCGTGGTTTTCTCCGGCCAAGGCCACCCCTTCACCTTCGGAAATTTCTGGAACAGCTATGCGAGTGTGGGCGACAGCGCGAGCGGCGTCGTGGACATCCGCAACGATCCGGGCGACCGGCGGAGCGCCTTCGATGTCACTTATCGTGTGCCGCGGCTGCGGAACTGGCTCACACTCTACCTGGATTCGTTCTGTGATGACGATGTGCTGCCGCTCGCTGCGCCGCAGCGCTGCTCGTGGAACCCGGGGTTCTATGTTCCCCAGATACCGCGTTTCAACCGCGTGGACTTCCGTGCCGAGGGGATTACAACGGATGTTTCAGGTTTTGGCACGCAGACGGGAGTTAACTACTTCAACGTAATTTATCGATCGGGCTACACCAATGACGGTAACATCATTGGGAGCTGGATTGGAAGGCAAGGCCGCGGAGTACAGTTGTCGAGCACATACTCGATTTCACCCCAGAGCCGGATCCAGGCCATGTATCGCCTGAAACAGGTGGACACGGCGTTTCTGGGCGGCGGCCGATTAGCGGATTACGCGGTGAACGGCAACCTTCACTTTGGAGGCGGAGTAGACCTGACAGCGGGGGCGCAATACGAGCAGTGGAGTTTTCCGCTGCTGTCTACAGCTGCCAAGTCCAATGTATCGATCTCGGTCGGCCTTACTTACCGCCCGGATTGGAAATGGATTCGTAAATGAGGGAAAATCCTGCAAGGCAGAACCATGGATAAACGCCGTCAGGCAATCTCGCGGGAAGCGGACCTGGAAGAGCCCGCGGTGATCGAACTGCGCGGAGCCCTGGCGGAGCCTCGTTCCGAAGATCGGCTGTTGCTCTTGTCTCATTCCCTGTGGAATGGACGAAAGTTTATTTTCCGCATAGCGCTGGTTCTGGCCGTTCTGACCGCGATCTTCAGCCTGTTCTTACACAACACTTATCGCTCCACCACACGCATCATGCCCCCGGAAAAACAGGGGGCGTCAGGAATGGCGGCCCTGGCCGGACTGGCGCTGGGGATGAAAGGGACTGGAACCAGCACTGACCTGGGCATGATGGCTGGCGACTTGCTCGGGTCACAGGGAACCGGCGCGGTTTTCATGGGTATCATGCGAAGCCGCACGCTGCAGGACAAGATCATTGATAGGTTTGACCTGCAATTGCGCTACGGGCATCCCAAAATCGGTGTGCGCATTTTGCGGGAGGACGCGCGCAAGGTGCTCGAGCAGAACACCGAGCTGGAGGAGGATCGCAAGAGCGGAATCATTTCAGTCGCAGTAGTGGATCGCGACCCACAGATGTCCGCCGCATTGGCGAGGGCTTATGTGGATGAACTGAATGGTTTGGTCTCCACTTTGAGCACCTCCGCCGCCGGCCGGGAACGCGCTTTCCTGGAGGCAGAACTAGTCAAAGTCAAGAAAGAGCTCGACGATGCTGACCGCCAACTCAGCGAGTTTGCCAGCAAGAACGCAACCCTGGATCCAACCGGACAAGGGAAGGCGATGGTGGAGGCGGCAGCAAACCTTGAAGGCGAACTCATCGCTGCCCAGTCGGAGCTTCGCGGACTGCAGTCGATTTATACCGACAACAATATTCGCGTGCGCAGCCTTAAGGCCCGGATCGGAGAACTCAAGAAACAATTAGCCGACCAGGCCGGAGGCGGTTTGGAAGGGGCAAAGAGCTCTGACCAAGGCGAAAATTCGGTTCTGGGATTCCCGAGTATCCGTCAGCTTCCATTGCTCGGTTACACCTACGCGAACCTCTATCGTCGCGCTCGTATTGAGGAAACCGTCTTCGGTGTGCTGACCCAGCAGTATGAAACCGCCAAAGTACAGGAAGCCAAAGAGATTCCTACAGTGCGAACTCTGGACGTGGCGGATGTCCCGGAGCGGAAGTATGGGCCGCACCGCGGAATCATGACGCTGGTTGCGGCGGTACTGGGCGTAATGCTAGGTTCCGCGTGGGTCATTGGGCGCGATCACTGGCAGCAACGCGACCAGGCGGACCCTTACAAGGTGCTGCTTACCGACGTGGGTCAGTCCTTCCGTAACCAGAAGGTGTGGCGGAAAAGCGAAGCTGGCCTGCGTCGAGTGGTGCAGATCTCGCGCACGCACATGCCGGTCATGTTTCGCAACGGTGCAGGGAAGAACGGTTTTCAGAACGGAAATGGCAGCAGCGGATCCAACGGCTCGGGTGATAACGGTACAGACCATTAACCGGTTCCTCCCGGTTTCTGCCTGACCTGATGCTTGTTCCTGTCAGCGATTCAAAACTCAAACTTATGATCAGCCTCACATGAGCAGACTTGCGTTCACCATCTCCACTCAGAGTTATAACCGCAAGCACCAGTTGCCGCGAGTCTACGACAGTCTGAAGGCGCAGACTTTTCGGGACTTCGAGTGGGTGATTGTTGACGATGGCTCAAGCGACGGGACTGAAGAACTGGTTAAAGCGTGGCAGAGGGAGTCGGATTTCCCCATCCGCTACTTTTACCAGCAGAATCGCGGCAAGCATGTCGGGTTCAATTGGGCTGTCCGCGAAGCCCAGGGGGAACTGCTGCTTTCGTTCGATTCCGACGATAGCTGTGTTCCCACCGCGCTGGAACGGTTCAAGTACCACTGGGACGCGATTCCCGACAAAGAAAACTATTCCACCCTGTGCGCACTGTGCATGGATGATCGCGGGAACCTGATCGGTCCGAAGTATCCAAAAGATGTGGTAGATGCAGAGTCGTTCCAGGAACAATATCGCTATCGCGCGTTTGAGCGGTGGGGAGTGAATCGCACCGACATTCTGCGGCAATATCCATTCCCCGAAGTGGGGGAGGAGCGCTACGCGCCCGAAGCCCTGGTTTGGAACCGATTGTCGATGAGGTACAAAGCACGTTTCGTTAACGAGGTGCTCAGAATCTACCATTACGAACCCGGCGATGTTGTTCCCGCCATGGACAAGCGGAAGCTGAAGAGCCCTCGCATTGCCAGGATCTACTATTCTGAGCTAAGCGGAATGCCCGTCCCGGCTTGGCAGAAGGTGCGTGCCACGATCAACTACATTCGCTGGTCACTTCATGCACAAAGCAGCATTGGCGATGTAATTGGCGACACCAATCACCGCCTGCTCGCCGTCAGCCTGCTCCCGGCTGGATTTCTGGTTTATCAACGTGATCTCACCCGTCAACGGCGGAATCAGCTCAGCTAGGTCCTCCGGGCGGCCTCAATGTACGAGCCAATTAAGCAGATCCCCTTGAATCCGGTGCGAACCCACCAAGTTGTGGCGGCGACGCTGTTCCTGCTGGGAATGTATTCGCCCAGTTCCTTTGGCGGTGTGTATTCGGAATCGCTGTGGGTGCTGTATGGACTCGCATTCGTATGCCTGCTGTTTCCGCTCCTGTTCGAAAGAAATGGAATGGGGAGTTCGGGTCTCTGTGTTAATTCGATTCTTCTGATAGCCTCGTTGCTCGCCGCGACGGTGATTTCGCCATTCTCGGAGTACCGTTGGGGCGGCCTGTTTGGGTTCCTTCTATTGGCCTTTCTTTACCTGGTGGTATTGCGGGATGTGACCGGCGGAAAATCACTCCAGATCATTTTCGTGCTGGCCAATCTCGTCAATGTCATGCTGGGAATGGCTGTCATTCTGGGGAGCGAACTGGTGGACAACTTTCTGGTTCGCTACTATTCCAGTTTCTATCCCGAGTTGCTGGAAATGATGATGGGCTTCAGGAAGCCTGTGCTTTCGTTTGCCACTCACTCGGTGGCAGCCTTCTTTTTCTATTTGTTTTTCTTCCTGAACTTCGAAACCTACAAGGTAAAGAAGAGCCGCGTTTACCTGATCTTTGCGCTCTGTTACGTCGGGTTGACGTTCTCACTGTTCTCTTTTTCCTCGATGGCGCTCACGTCGTTCGCGGTTTTCCAGGTACTCCGCTATTCCGCACAGCGCCGGCGGAAAACGGTCATGGCAATTCTGGTAGTCACGATCCTTGCAGTCGGCGCGTTTGTGATCCGGTACCTTGCGGAATTAGAGAACCTGGCCACCATAAGCCAGGCCGTGAGTCTCGCCCTGACCTCGCCTACGAGCGGGTTCCTGGGTAGATTTTCCCAGGTGGGCACGCTGTACGACACGGTGAACTACCTGCGTAGCCGTCCTTTTTCTCCGGTTGGCCTGAGCTACCGTGGCGACCTGTTTTTTGGAGACTCAGGTTTGGTCGAGTACTATCTGCGCGGTTCGATTGCCCTGGTGATAACGGTCTATGCGGGATTGTTTCTTTTCTTGAAACGGAATCTGATTTTCAGGCGGGACGCCAATCTCTTGTTCGTGGTAATCGCGGCCTTTGAACTCGGCTTTACGTCATTAACTTACATTCGAACACTTTATCTCTTGCCGGTGTTCGTGATTTACCTGAATGACCTGCGGCGGACCCAAGGCATTTCCGTTCCGTCGTCGCTCCTGGCTCCGGGATAAGGGGCTGGATTGCCTTCTCCAGTTAGGCTCACGTCATGACCGACTGCACCGGACGATTAGTAAACCCGTTGCCGCAAGTCGCTGGACCCGATGCCTATCGAACCAAAAGCCAGGAATATTTTTCTGGCGCGAGGCTGGATTATGTGTCGGAATTGTCCGCCAGTTCCGATGCCAGAGTGCTGGAAATCGGATGTGCTTATGGCGAGACGGGGGCGCTTGCGCTCAATATGGGCAAGTGCGGGTCCTATTGCGCTGTCGAATTGAGCGAGAGTGCGGCCGCGTTGGCCAAGTCGAAACTGACCGAAGTCGTTGTTGGAAACGTGGAACAAATCACCCTGCCTTGGGAGGAGCGATCGTTCGACGCCATGATCCTGAGTGAAGTTATGGAACACTTGCTGGATCCATGGGCTGTATTGCAGAAACTTCGCCCTCTTATGAAACCAGGAGCCGTGGTGTTTTCAAGTTCCCCGAATGTTTCGCATCACAGTGTGTTGCGAATGCTGATGCGGGGCGACTGGACGCTCCAGGATTCCGGCCTTATGGATCGAACACATCTGAGATGGTTCACTCCAAAATCCTATCGGGAACTCTTTGAAAGCACCGGTTATGTTGTGGATTCGGTCCGTGCATTGGGCGGATTAGGGCCGAAGGCCAGACTGCTTAATTGGCTCACATTCGGACAATTGCACCATCTTCTGACCTACCAGATTGATCTGAGGGCACACTGCAGCTGAGTCTGCTATGGCAACAGCATTGAGATCACCGACGAGTTCCACAACGGGGACGCTGAATCTCGTCCGCAATACGGGATGGAATCTCGCGGGTCAGATCATTCCGACCGTCGTAGCGGTCTTTACTATTCCCAGCCTGATGCGCCATGTAGGGACGGACCGCTTTGGAGTCCTAACGATTGCGTGGGCCGTTCTCGCATATTTCAGCTTATTTGATTTCGGGCTGGGCCGGGCAGTCACGATGTTGGCGGCGGAACGGGTTGGCACGCAACGGGACTCGGAAGTCGCTCCTTTGGCCTGGACCGCATTGTCCATCATGGGAGCCTTGGGGATTCTGGCGGGAGTCGTGGCTGCACTCGTATCTCCCGTGCTGATTCGTCGGGTTTTTCAAGTCCCCCTCCCGCTTCAGGCCGAAAGCATCATGGCTTGCAGGTTGCTCGGACTGTCACTTCCTTTCGTGATTCTCACAACCGGATTGGGCGGCATCATGGGAGCGGTGCAGCGCTTTGATGTGTTGAACCAGCTTCGAATGCCCCAGGGTATCTTCACCTACGTCGCTCCCTGGGCCGTTGCGTTGTTCAATCCAAGGTTGTCCGTCATCATCGCCGTGATGGTGCTTGGTCGAATTATCTTTTGCTTCGTTCACCTTCTCTATTCCTTCCGAGTTTTGCCAGAACTGTCCCACCAATTTTCGGTGCAACTGCGTTACGTTCGCCCATTGCTTGGCTTTGGCGGATGGATGACAGTATCGAACGTAGTTGGACCGGTGATGATGTACTTCGATAGATTTCTGATTGGCGCTCGGTTGAGTGTCGCCGCGGTCGCTTATTACGCTACACCGCATGAAGCCGTAAACCGGTTGTTGGTGGTCCCAGTCTCCATCTCGGCGGTGTTATTTCCGGCAATCGCCAGCGCTCTTGAAAAAAGCGTGGACGAGGCAACAAACCTGTTTGCCCGCGCAATGGATTTGACGACTGCGATTCTGCTCCCCATTACCGCCGTTGTCGTGATGTTTGCCAACGAGGGACTAACACTGTGGTTGGGCCCGTCCTTTGCCGAGAATAGCGTTCGCATTCTCCAGTTGCTCGTGATTGGGGTGCTCATCAATGGATTTGCTCAGGTCAACTTTGCTGTCGTCCAAGGCGCGGGGCGAGCAGATCTTACTGCTAAATTTCATTTGCTGGAGCTTCCGATCTATTTGCTGATGCTTTGGTATCTGCTCTCGAAATTCGGCGCAACGGGCGCAGCCCTCGCATGGTCTCTGCGTACCTTGCTCGATATGGCGCTGCTGTTCTTCACGATTATTTCCCTGACTCACCAGCATAGAAGGGTTGTCTGGTTGAAATTTGCCGAGAGTGCTGTGCTCATTGTTGTTCTTGTCGCATGCATGTTCATTCCAGCCGAAGGCTACTGGCGGATCTTCGCATTGTTGCTCATGGCATGTTCTTATCTTGCCTATGCATGGAGAGTAGTTCTAAAAGGCAAGCACCCCGGGGAACTGATCCCGTACTTCAGGATGCTGCGGACCGACCAGTGAATACGCGATGCGAACCAGGCAAGCCGGTGCTGTTAGTTGTTCTGGTGATCTACCGGCAAGCGATTTCGGAATCTACTAGTTTCGGTTCTCTGCGAAACGCTCTTCTCGAACGACCGGAGCTCACTCATTGCCTCAGGCTGCTGGTATACGACAACAGCTTGAGCGCCCAGGCGATACCTGCCGTGAACGTCGCCCTGGAGTACGTGCACAACCCGAATAATGGCGGGTTGTTGGCGGCTTACAGAGAAGGTCTCGCGCGAGGGCTCGAAGACCAGATCCCCTGGATCATGTTGTTGGACCAGGACACAGAGTTTAGCGCGGATTTTCTTGATGAATTGGTTTCTCTCGCAACGAGTCATCTCAGTCAGGAACAAGTGGCTGCAATTGTGCCCGGTTTGCGTTGCGGGAATCGGTCGATTTCTCCTGCGCGAATGCGGTTCGGGCGAAGTCCGATCGTAATCGAAGGTTTTAGCGGGATTGCGCAGTTCAAAATTCGGGCTTTGAACTCAGGTTCGACCTTTCGAACATCGTTTCTCCAAGAGCTTAAAGAAGTAAACCCGCAGTTTTGGTTGGATTTCGTCGATTTCCTTCTTTTCGAAGAACTCAACCTGCGGGGCTACAAGGTCTTCGTTTGCAGCTCAGTTCTCCAACATGGGCTGAGTGCCATCGACCCCGACAGGCTCATGCCCACGGCACGATACCAGAACGTAAGGTTTTCTGAATCTTTGTTCATGGACCTGTACCGAGGTCCGGTGGAGCGTTTCTTGTACGATGTAAGCCTGCTTCGCGAATACTTCCGGCAACGAAGCACCTTCAGCAATCGCGACATTCCAAGGATCACGTTAAAGACATTGATCAGGCGACTGGCCTCTACGCGAAAACGTAGGATTGTGCAATCCCAGGCATAAGCCCGAGTCTTTACAACGGCCTCATCAGAACCCATGTGCGGCATAACTGGATTTCTTAACCTGCGTTGCGATCAATCGCCCGACGACATGCGCTCGCTCGTCGGCTCGATGTCCGATTGCCTCGCTCATCGCGGACCGGACGGATCTGGTGTCTGGGTAGATGCGCAAGCCGGGGTCGCGCTGGGACATCGCCGCCTCGCGATCATTGATTTGTCTCCGCTCGGAAACCAGCCCATGGTGTCGGAGAGTGGCCGCTACGTGGTCATTCTCAACGGCGAAATTTACAACTTCCGGGAGCTGCGGCCCGAGTTGGAATCGCGCGGACACCGTTTTCGCGGCACTTCGGATACCGAGGTGATGCTGGCTGCTTTCGAGGAGTGGGGCGTAGAGAATTCGCTCCCGCAATTCAACGGCATGTTCGCCTTCGCGGTTTGGGACCGCGATTCGAGAACTCTGGCTCTGGCACGCGATCGCATGGGCGAAAAGCCGTTGTACTACGCTGATCTCGGGAACGTGTTCCTGTTCGGCTCAGAGCTGAAAGCTCTCCGAAGGCATCCCGGGTTTTCGGGCGACATAGATCGCGATGTGGTGGCGGCCTATCTGCGTTTCAACTACATTCCAGCGCCTTACTCCATCTATTTTCGGGTGCAGAAGCTGCGACCGGGTCATATTTTGCAGATTTCTGAAAGGCCAATCGAAGCGCCGAGGCCGTACTGGTCCATGCGCGGCGTGGTCGCCTCAGCACGGGAAAATCCTTTTCCGGGCTCAAGCGAGGATGCCACCTCCGAACTTGATCGGCTTTTGCAGCGCGCGGTGCTCCGGCAGATGGTCTCCGATGTTCCGCTAGGCGCGTTTCTCTCGGGCGGGATTGATTCATCCACTATCGTTTCACTGATGCAAGCGCAAAGCTCACGTCCGGTGAAGACGTTCACCATCGGTTTTACCGATCAGGGTTTCAACGAGGCGCCTTATGCCCGGGCAGTCGCACAGCATCTAGGAACGGAACACACTGAACTGTATCTCACTCCCGAGCAGGCAATGGAAGTCATTCCGAACCTGCCCGAGATGTACGACGAGCCGTTCTCGGATTCATCCCAGATTCCAACTTACCTGGTGTCCAGGCTCGCGCGGCAGTCAGTGACGGTAAGCCTGTCCGGCGATGCGGGCGACGAGTTATTCGGCGGCTACTATTCGTATGCCGCCGTCGGCAAGGGCTGGAAGGTAATGTCCCTGCTACCGCTCGCTTCACGCCGGCTGCTGCGCCGAACGCTGGAAGCGGTACCAGCAAAATCCTGGAATCAATTTTCAAGAAACGGCAACGCAAGGTTAGGCGACAAGCTGCATAAACTCGCAACGCTACTCGACGCAAAGTCGGGCGAGGAGATGTTCGAGCGCTTCGTCTCACACCGAAACTGTCCCCTGGACTGGGTTCCGGGATCGAATGAATTGGCCAGTGTTTTCGAGGAAGATCACGACTTCGCCAACGATAGCCTCACGCAACGAATGATGTATCTCGATACACTCAGTTATCTTCCTGACGACATCCTGGTCAAACTGGATCGCGCGGCAATGAGCGTGGCACTCGAGACGCGTGTGCCGATGCTTGATTTTGAAGTTGTGGAATTCGCCTGGCGGATTCCCATGGCGATGAAACTCCGCAACGGGCAAGGGAAGTGGCTCTTACGCCAGGTGCTCCGAAAGTATTTGCCGGCGAAGTTGTTTGATCGACCGAAAGCGGGTTTCAGCATGCCGATCGCATCCTGGCTGAGAGGACCGCTTCGTTGCTGGGCCGAATCTTTGCTGGATGAGAAACGGCTTCGTGACGACGGTTACCTCGACGCCACCATGGTTCGCCGAATGTGGCTCGAACACTGTTCGGGTGAACGCGACTGGAGAGCGGCCCTGTGGGATGTACTGATGTTTCAGTCGTGGTTCGATCGGCAGCGCAGCGTTCCTCAGGCTTTTCCTGAACCGCAGCTGGCGCGTGCAAAGTAGGATACCGACACGAAATGCCTGCAACCGAGCTGGATTCTCGATTAGAGGGGACGCAATCCCACGGTAGACCCGCAAGATGCTTGCGGGTTGCCGCCGTTACCGGCGGGGAATGCGCTCCGAGTCGGGTCAGGGTGAGAGCCTACATCGCTCCTGCGAGAGCGTTCGGAGTAGAAATCACCGAGTTTGCCTCGCGTGCGGGCCTCTATCCTCCGGAGTCGAGGTGGGCTCGTCCCGCATGGGGCATCTGGAACCTCGCGGAGCACCTCCCGGTTGCCCTGCAAACACAGAAGTTCGATATCACGCTGCTGCAAAGAGAGATGCTGAGCACGCTGGTAACGCTGGAGCCATTCACCAGGCGTCCTCGAGTGTTAGACGTGGACGACGCAATTTGGGTACATCGCCGAGGAGATTTTACCCGGCGCCTCGCACGCCTGTCGGACCACATTATTTGTGGGAATGCATTTCTGGCTGAAAAATTCTCTAGCTGGAATCCGAATGTCAGCGTTTTGCCAACGCCGGTCGACACCGAACGGTTCGTTCCTGCAACTGAGTCAAGGACGTCTTCGCCGGTCATTGGCTGGCTCGGGCTCAGTTCGGGATTCCAATTCCTGTACAAGATTGAGTCTGCCTTGGCCGAAATTCTGAAGCGGCGCCCCGACGTTCTCTTAAAGATCGTTTCCGATCGCGCGCCCAAGTTCCGATTCATACCCGTGGAGCGTTTGCAGTTCGTGCCGTATTCCCGGGACCGCGAGGTGAGAGACATTCAGGACATGACCATTGGCATCATGCCTATCGAGGATTCGGAGCTCTCACGCGGAAAGTGCAGCTTCAAAATGCTTTTGTACATGGCCTGCGGAATACCGGTTGTGGTGAGTCCCTTCGGCATGAACCGCGAAGTGCTGGCTTGGGGCCAGTCGGGGCTCGGAGCTTCGCATTCCGACGAATGGGTGGAGTGCCTTGAAAGTCTCTTGGACGACCGGGAGGCGCGGGTGAGAATGGGCGGCGTGGGACGCCGCATCGTGGTGGACCATTACTCGATTGAAGTACTTGCGCCGGCATTCGCGCAGATACTTCAGTCCGTTGCTGCATGATTGGATTGGATGAGCGTTCCCGTATTACAACCGGTGCACGAACAAGTGATTCATGGCAGGACGGCCGCCCGCCGGATACGGGTCGCGTATGTGATCAACTCTATGCGCGATGGAGGGGCGGAACGCCAGCTTTTAGAGTTGTTTCGTCTTCATGATCGCGATCGCTTCGCATTGTCCCTGATCCTGATGGATAACCTGAACTCAGAACGGGCGCGTGGCCTGGTGGATGATGTTTTCATTATGGGGATCCCCTTCGATGGAAATTCCAATTGGCTCCCCCGCAGCATGACTTATCTGACTGCAATCCGGCGGACCCATGCATACCTTCGAAAATGGAGGCCGGATATTGTTCACGCCCAGTTGCCGGCCCCTTGCATCCTGGGCGGGCTGGCGGCAGCGTTCGCTTCGGTGCCGGTGTTTATTCGCAGTCCGCGATGCATGCTCAGTCTCTATCGCTCCCGCACCCGCATGGGCGCATGGCTGGATGAGATGTTCCTCCGGAGCGGGGACTTCGCCATTGGAAACAGCGAAGCCGTTTCCCGCGAGTTGATGACCGTGGCGGGATGCGCTCCGCAAAAGTGCGTCACCATCCACAACGGAGTGGATGTCGAGCGCTTTCATCCCTCGCTTCCTCGCTTCTGGCGGGATTCGGTAGGGTGGACTGACGAAGAATTCGTTTTTGGCACGGTGGGAAATTTCAGCGCCGCCAAGCGTCATTGCGATTTCGTAACCGCCGCGAGTCTAATTGCAAAGGAATACCAGCAGGCTCGTTTCGTGTTGCTGGGTGCAGATTACGGATTGCGAGCTTCCCTGGAATCGCAAATCGCAGAGTTGGGATTGCAGAACAAGTTCCTCGTCTTGGATTCCGATCCTGCTCCAGAAAAGATCTTCGCCGCCATGGATGTTTATATATGTTCGTCGGAGAGCGAGGGTTTCTCTAACGTCGTGCTGGAGGCAATGGCATGCGGCAAGCCTGTGATCGCGACTCACGTAGGAGGGAACCCGGAAGCGGTCGAGGACGGCAGGACGGGTTTTCTGGTGCCGCCACGCGCTCCGGAGGCCATCGCAAACGCCGCTGGAAGGTTGATCGCAAACCCTGAGTTCGGCGCTGAACTTGGTCGTAACGCACGAGAACGGGCAGTAAAGCGATTCTCGCTGCAGCGCATGGTAACGGAGCATGAACGGCTCTATTTGCGGCTGCTGAAAGAAAAAGGAAGGGCCGCATGAGCTTGCCTCAGGGAACCACCGTCGCTCATGTGATCGCGCGCTTGAATGTGGGCGGAGCTGCGGTGCAGGTAATGAGCGCCGTTGATGGCCTCCGCGACCTCGGTTACAACACCTTGCTGCTGGTGGGCGAACTGCCGCCCGGAGAGACCAGCATGGAATATTTGGCGGAGGAGCGGGGCCTCGAAATTACGCGCGTCCACGGAATGTCGCGAAAGCTCTCCGGTTGGAATGACCTGCGTGCGCTGCTGCAACTGGTCCGAGTATTCCGCCGCGAACGTCCGCTGATCGTTCACACCCACACGGCAAAAGCCGGCGCCCTGGGAAGAATTGCGTCGTTAATCGCGGGTGTGCCGATCCGCGTGCATACCTTCCATGGCCATGTCTTCGAGGGCTATTTCTCGCCGCTTTCGACCAGCGTTTTTGTCGCAATTGAACGCGTGCTGGCCCGGGTGACGGATTGCATTGTGACCGTAACAGAAACCCAGAGAACCGAGTTGGCGCAGAGGTATCGGCTCGCCTCGGCAGACAAGATCGTGGCGATCCCGCTGGGCTTTGATTTAAGCCGCTTTCTAGAGATTGAGGGCCGCCATGAGGCATTCCGGAACGTCTTGTCCGTGGGATCCAGGCAAACGCTGGTGGGTTGGATTGGACGCTTGACGGCAATCAAAGCTCCCGGGTTATTTCTGGAAGCTGCGGCAGCTTTGCGGCAGAGTCCCGACATTCGATTCGCCATGATCGGCGACGGGGAGCTTCGTCAGAGTTGTGAGGCGCAGATTGCGCACTCCAGGCTGGAAGAGAAGCTCACCATCACCGGTTGGCTGAAGAATATTGAAAATATTTATTCCGATCTGGATATGGTGGTGCTGACCTCTATCAACGAGGGCTCGCCCATGGCCCTGCTGGAAGCGATGGCGTCGGGCAAAGCCTTCATCGCCACTGACGTTGGTGGAGTACGGGACCTCATGGCCGGCACGGCCCTTGAAAGGGAAGGTTTGCGGATCTTTGAAAACGGGATACTGATCGACAGGGATGCCGGTCAGCTTGCCAAAGCGATTCAATTCCTGGTCCAAAATCCCGAATTGCGCGCGGCCATGGGAATACAAGGGCGCCGGCTTGCTTCCGCCCGGTATTCCATGCATCGCCTGATCGAAAACCTGGATGGTCTTTACACCAGGCTCGCGTCTTCCAAAGGGCAATTGACGTTGGCGGTCCCTTCAGCGTGAACTCATCATTCCTACTCATGTCGCTGAGCAGCTACACGCAAGAACCCGCGAGCAGAAGCTCGCTGAATTTCACGGAGGTCCGTAAATGCGTGCTTTGATTACCGGTGGCGCCGGCTTTGTCGGCTCGCACCTTGCTGAAAGACTGCTGGAGAGCGGGTATGACGTCACTGTCATTGACGATTTGTCGACCGGCTCCATGGCCAATATTCGCCATTTGAAACGGGACCCGCGTTTTCACTACTTTATCGATACGGTAATGAATCGGGGCTTGCTGGCGGAACTGGTGGATGAGAGCGAGGTCATCTTCCATCTGGCGGCCGCTGTGGGCGTGCGCCTGATTGTCGAATCGCCCGTCCGGACCCTGCACACCAACGTGCGCGCCACAGAATTGGTCCTCGAAGCCGCAGCCAAGAAAAACAAGAAAGTGCTGATTACCTCCACCTCCGAGGTCTACGGCAAATCCACCAAGATCCCCTTCCATGAAGATGATGACTCCGTCATTGGACCGCCGGTGCGCGGACGCTGGAGCTACGCCTGCTCCAAGGCGATCGATGAATTCCTTGCGATTGCCTATTACCGGGAAAAGGGAGTCCCCGTCGTCATTACTCGCCTGTTCAACACGGTGGGACCTCGCCAGACTGGAATGTATGGCATGGTGGTGCCGCGGTTCGTCACCCAGGCTATTGCCGGCGCGCCGATCACAATCTTCGGCGATGGAACTCAGTCCAGGTGTTTCGGCTACGTAGGCGATGTGACCAATGCCCTGGTGCGCCTGAGCGAACTGGATTCGGCCGTGG
The DNA here is from genome assembly GCA_035652095.1 of Terriglobales bacterium. Taxonomy (GTDB): domain Bacteria; phylum Acidobacteriota; class Terriglobia; order Terriglobales; family Acidobacteriaceae; genus DASREM01. The sequence goes on from DASREM010000028.1 coordinate 436,933, forward strand.
GTCTGGTATTCAATGTCGGCTCCGATCAGGAAGTCACGATTAACGAACTGGCCGAGGTTGTAAAAGACGTGACGGGATCGGATTCCCCGATCCGGCATATTTCCTACGAAGAAGCCTACGGTGAAAACTTCGAGGACATGATGCGCAGAGTTCCGGATTTGACGCGGGTTCGCGAAGTGATTGGCTATCGAACCACCAAAAACCTGCGCCAGATCGTGCAGGCTGTCGCCGACCACCTCACCACTCCCAAAAAATACGATCTCACCACCACTGAGGTTGATCTGGTTCCGGGAGACTGATTGTTTAGCATTCTGGAAAGCCCGAGCCTGCAGTTCAGCCGCTCCGTTTCCATCGGAATTCTCGGGGCGGCTTTCCTGGCGGCCTGCTTGATTACGGCTGGCCTGGTCTCGCTCACCATCCGAATCTGCCGGAAGCGGGGCTGGCTCGCCAAACCGCGCGCCGACCGATGGCACCGTGGCACTCCGTGCCTGTTCGGTGGGGTGCCTATATGGGTAGGGTTTGTCGCGGTCAGCCTGGTTTTCCTGCCATTCTCCAATCACCTTGCCTGGAAGTTGATAGCAATCTCCTCACTCGTGTTCGGGCTCGGCCTGGTCGATGATATCTACCATCTTCGGCCGAGGACCAAGCTTCTCATCCAGATTCTGGCCGCGACCCTGGTTCTGAGCTGCGGCGTGGTTTATCCACTGCGCCACGATTTGTGGATCAATGTCATCGTCTCCATGTTCTGGCTGGTGGGCATCACCAATGCCTTCAATCTGCTCGATAACATGGACGGGCTCTCCGCGGGGGTGGCTCTGATCTCCGCCTTCTACCTGGGAATTTTTTATCTTAGCGGCGGATTCCTCGGATACGCGGTTCTGGTGTCAATCATCGCGGGAGCGGCCGCAGGATTTCTCTTCTTCAACTTTAATCCCGCACGGATATTTATGGGCGATGCCGGCAGCCTGTTTATCGGGTTCCTGCTGGGCTCGTCGTCCCTGCTGGGAATCACGCACGTTTCAGGCGTTCCCGCACTGGTCTTCGCGCCCGCCGTGGTTCTCGCCATCCCTATCTTCGATACATTCTTCGTTTCTGTGACCCGCCGCCTGCACGGGCAACGGGTTTCGGTCGGCGGAACCGACCACAGCTCGCACCGCCTCGTCAGGTTAGGACTGAACGAGCGTACGGCCGTTCTCCTGCTCTATGCGCTTTCTGCAGGCTCCGGTGCAATCGCCATCCTGATGCGGCACCTTCTGTACACTCGAGCCATTGGCCTGATCGCCTTCTGGTTCCTGTTTCTCTTCTTGTTTGGCATTCATCTGTTCCAGACAGATTCAGGCCACGTGGCCCCCACTACGTCGCTGCCGCGCTTATTGTTGCGGCGGCTTCTTACCCGCGATACGCTGGCGTTTCTGATTGACCCGGTGGTTCTGTTTCTCTCTTACTATCTGGCGTATTTCCTGCGCTTCCGGACTTATGTGCCACAGGGCGAACTGGACCTGTTCCTGCGGTCTTGGCCGATCGCGGTGGGCGCGAAGTTCCTCTGCCTGTATACCTGCCGTATTTATCGCCGCTCATGGTATCGGGGATCGATCGCGGATATTTACCGCCTTGCGCAAGCAGTTGGCCTGGGCGAAGTCACGACCATTCTATTGCTGACCGGAGTGTATCGTTTCAACGGCTATTCCCGCGTGGTGTTTGGCATTGATGCAGTATTCTCGTGGGCCCTTCTGCTCGCGGTCCGCAAGTCGTTTTCGCTGTTCCGGGATTCCTTCTACACCTGGCGTTTAAGGAACTCGCAGGAGCGCCGCGTCTTCGTCTTGGGCACCTCGGAGCACGCCGAAGTCGCCTTGCGGTTCCTGCGCGACCGCCGCATCCAGTGCGCGGGACTGATCGACACCAATGGCGGCAGCGACCTGGGCCGTTGTGTCTGGGGAGCGCAGGTGGTCGGCGGACTCGATGATTTAGTGCGCCTGGCGAATCAGCACGGAGTCTTCGAACTCATTCTCCCGGAAAATGAGTCGGTGCCTTATTCGGACGCCGATTTCCACTTGTTCTGCTCGCGCTGGCGCCTGCGGTTGACCAAACTCGGACTTTATTCCGCGACCGACAATTTTGGAGAAAGCGGCAAGAACGTGGCGTGAAAAATCAGAGACACGAAAAAGCCTCGACCGGCGGTCGAGGCTTTTACTATGCGCGCCTAAGGCGGCGCACACTAATGCACGAACTTAGCAGAGTACGAAACAGCGACTTGCATGGCTGCCCGTGGTTATTGAACTACCGTTAATTGTTGGTAAAGTGCCACTCCGGCGATTACCAGGATCAGCAAACCGGAGGCAGCGCCCAACCATTTCACGAACGGGTTGATCCGGTCCACCTTTTGCATGAGTTGGATCTGTTCCTTTTCCATGTGCGATTCCGATTCATCCAGGAACAGTTGATCGTCCTCGTGCATGGTGAGAGTGCTGCGGTAGATAAGGAGGATCACCAGAATGGCGGTCAGAACTCCCCACACTGTCAGCATCCAGACCAAAGGAGACATAAGCCACCTCGGTTCTGATTTCGGACCAGCGTCCCAGACAGCAGTTGTGTCGGCGCCCACAACCTCTCCAGGACCGGGCCCCACGCAGATTATAGCCCCGCTTTGGCCTTCGTAGCCGAATGTTTCTGAAAGCGACTTTATGCCGGCCGAATCATCTAAGTAATTGAACTGCCGTGGGCAGTGGAACCAGGGAAAGTTCTTTGTTCCCGCCGCGTCTTTGCTATAATCGGTTCACTAGTAGATTCAAGGAGATACGATGGCCACGACAACCACACCCGAAGTAAAGCCCAAGACCTCGCCAATCACTCTGACTGCGAACGCAATTGCCAAGGTCAAAGAGATTATGGCTCAACAGAACCCGGTTCCTGCGGGACTGCGCGTGGGCGTCGTCGGCGGCGGCTGCTCTGGCTTTTCCTATTCCATGTCGTTTGAAAACGGCGCAGGCCTGATGGACAAGGTCTTCAACATGGATGGCCTGAATGTTTATGTGGACGCGACCTCAGTCATGTATTTGAACGGCTGCATCGTCGATTACGTGGAAACGCTGGAAGGCGCTGGCTTCAAGTTCGAGAATCCCAACGTGAAAAGCACCTGCGGTTGCGGTTCGTCCTTCAGCGTCTAGGTTCATCAAAAATTCGAGTGTTTGAACCCACCCTCAGGGGTGGGTTTTATTTTTTGGAAAAGACTATTGGGGCGGCGCGGCGGGAGTGTTGCCAGGATTGGCCGGCTGCAACGTGGTCCCCCCCGGACCTGCGGGGTTGCCGGCTTGATTTGGATTCTGCTGATTGAGCTGCAACGGTGGTTGATTCGGAGTCGAAAGCAGGCCGCCGCGGTCAGTCGTGGGATCGTAAATAAATTGCCACTGGTTGTAGTGGTTCTTCTTATTGAACTCGCGGATGGTCTTGTCTTTGCTGGTGCTTGCGACGCCTACGATCGGCCCGCCCCCGAAGGTCTGATTGGAAAAGCCAGAGAGGCCAGGCTGGTCCTGCGTCGGGTTGTTCTGGCTGTTCGTGTCCTCTTGTCCGGCCTGCTGATTCAGGTTTTGCGGCTGTTGTTGCAGTTGCGCAGCCTGGGCCTGAAGCCCGGCGCTGGCCAGAGCGCTCTGCCCTCCCAGCGTATTGACATTCACCGTACCGTTGATGCCCGCGGCCGCAACCGCTCCGGCTGCAGCGGCTCCCGCTAAGCCTGCCGAGAAAGTGGTCTGAACATCTCCTATATGCAGCAGCCGAAAATCCTTTCCGGTGATTGGGTCTTTATATCGCTTGCGCAGAAAACGCAGATTATTGGTGTTCTCCAGGTCCTCGAGCCGGGTCGGATATTTACCAAACTTCTTTACGTAATTGCGAATTGCGCGTGAATACTGCACTCCTCGATGGATGAGTTCCTGTTCGCGATCGCGTTGAATGTTGAAGATCAGGCTGGGCGCCGCCGCGGCCGCTGCGATCGCCATCAGGGTCACGAAGAGCATCATCATCAGCAGCATGTAGCCTTGCTGATCTCTGCCACGAGCGCGGGAGCGCCGCCGGAATTGCCGCGTAACTCGCATGATTAGCTCGGGCTTAGAGGAATGCTCTGGCGATTGTTGTTGAGCACATCCTCAATTTCGACCGATTGGGGTGAAATGCGGACCACCTTGTAGCGACGGTTCACGATGTCGCCTTCCGCCGCAATAAACACATCTTCGCCAGAGGACAAGAAGATTTTCTTGGTCTCTCCGGTCCGGCTGGCAAACCCGAAAAATTTCAGATTGATCGGCGGAGGAGGTGGAGGAGGCGGTGGTCCTTGCGCGACCTCGGGTTCGGATGTCACCGGTGCTACAGGTTGCGGAATCTCCACCTGAACCTGGAAGATGTTCCTCCCCGAGCCTTGATACTTGGTGTCCTCGCTTGCGCTGAGCCAGTCATAGCGCAGGGTTGGATCCAGAGAGCGCGGAGCGATGTCCAATTTCTTTCCGCTGCCGGCACGGGAACTCCGGACCGGGCGAGCAGCAGGGCTAGTCTCGGCAGGGGTGGTGACCGAAGTCGGGGGCGCGGCGGAGGAGGCCGACCCGGGAAAGAAGCGCACTGCCGCCAACACGATGGCGCCGACCATTAGCGCGACAGCGGCGATAAGCTTCTTCTTGTCCTCGGTTCCAGCTTTCACCTAGGCACCTGCTTTAAGGTATGTTTCGAGTTTCATCTGCAGCTTCACTACGCCGCTCTGTTCCCCGCCCAAGTCCACACTATCAATAAGGAAGAAGAGCTTGTCCCGCTCAATGGCGTTCACAAAACGGACTAACTGCAGGTAACCGCCTGAGAACTCGGCCTCGATGTATATCGGACGCAGGCCCACCTGTTCGTCTTCGCCCAATTTATATCGCACCTGGCCGATTTTGACGCCGTTATCCGTCGCCAGCTTCCCCATTGTTTCCGAAACTGATGACTCCTGGCTGGGCAAGCGATCCTTATAGAACTTGCCAATCTGTTCGCGCGCCAGGACGATCTTCTCCGGCAACCCCCGCAGTGGCTGCACGGCGCGGGTTTTCAGCCGCATCTCGATCTCAAGAGCCTTCAATTGCTCGGTACGCGACCGTTCCGAGCCGATCAGGGGCGAGTAAAGAAGGGCAGCCGCGACGATATCGACGACCAGCAAGACCACCAGCGTGATCTTCACCTTCTGCCGCGTATCTCTCATCTCGGGCATTTATTCTCCGCCTCGCTTGTTTGCGGCAGTGGCCATCGGCTTATTCTCGCCGGGCGCCTGGGGCACGTACTGCGAGATGATCTCGAATTGGACGGCATCGCCACCGCTCTGCCCGGATTGCGCATTCTCGCGTTCAATGTAAGTCTGGCGGAATCGCTCAGAGGTCTCCATCTTATGAACCAATTCGATGGCCTTGTCGCGCGAGTCGCCCCCAACTACGATCTTGAGCTGCAGCTGATTACTCTCGTCCATTTCCGGCCGGATCGAAACCAGGTGCAGGCGTCCGGGCATGACTTTTTCCATGTCTTCGAAAACCCGTGTCCAGGAAAACGCTTTACGTTGAAAGAGATCATTCAGAAACTGGGATTGGTCCCGGGTACTGCGATTTTCGGGCCGGTTCAGGGTGGCTTCTGCTTTTACTTTTTCCTGGTCGCGCTCGGCAATCTGCTGCTGCGCCTGCCGGATCAGGCTGCGCGTACTGCGGGCCGTCAGCCAACCGCTAATCACAGCATAGAGCAGCACCAGGGTAACCAGTCCCAGGAATGCCAGGGCTGAGCCCCAGCGCAGCCAGAACCGCCGCTGGTCTTCGTATGGGTGAGTCGCGAGATTGATGTCTAAACGCATTTATGAAAGCAGAGCTCCCACCACTCCCGCCATCCTCCAGCGAGGAACAGAGTTTCCGTTCCCGGCCAATTGCGATCCCGACACGAGATCGTGGACCTCTATCCCGGTCGAGGACCGCAACGCCGGTAAGGCCCCAGCCAGGTCGGGAAGACCCGCGACAAAGATTTCATCAATGTTCAACTGGTAAGTGTCCTGGAAGAACACAATCGAAGGATAAATTTCCTCCGCCAGCTGCTCTCCTGAAATCGTAACTCCGCGAGTATTTTCGAGCGTGCGGAACAGCAGTAACTGGTGCTGATCGAGAATCGCGATGCTGGTGGTTCTGGCGTCCACCTTTACCACCAGGGTCGGACGGTCTGCGGCTGCCGCGCCCAGGGCCGCGAGCATCGATGGAAGCACAATGCCTGGGCTGTAGCCTGCCTGCCGAAACGCGGCCTCGTAATCTTCAACCACGCTGGTGAGGGCGACTGCGGCAACCACGCGCACGCCATTGGGCGTGTTCTGGACGTGATATGAAACCTTGGCCTTGTCCACATCGAAGGGCAGCGACTTCTTCAACCGGAAGCGCACCACGCCCTCGGCTTCCTCGCGGTGGCCGGGAAGGGAATCGAAGTCCAGCAGCGCGACTCGCACAGCAGCGTCCGGCAGCACTGCGATCACGTCGCGTGTGCGCCCGCCCACACTGCCCAGGGTGTCACGAATGGTGTGATACACCGAATCGGCGTCCCGCAAGTTGTTCTCGATCAGGTCGGGGACAACGCTGCCCGGTGATAACTCACTGGCAGCGCACATTTCGACTATATGTCCGGTGTCGGAAAGGCGTCCCGCCAAAACGCGGTCCGCGGAAATCTCGCATGCCAGTTTCGGTTTCAGTGATTTAGAACCAGAGCTCATTCTTCCTTAAGATGACGCTCGCACGCCTGCTCTCTCTATTTGATCACACTCTCGAAGGCGGAGAAATGCAATAGCCCGGCAGGCACTCCAGATTTCCTGCGTTGCTGCTGGGCCTGGTTTATCGGGAGCTCTCGATAAACGTCACTTTATTGATCTCTTTGAGCGTGGTCAACCCGGCTCTTACTTTGTCCAGGGCCGATTCACGCAGGAACCGCATGCCTTCTTCGCGGGCCGCGCGGCGGATTTCCGACGTCGGCTTCTTGGCCAGAATCATCTCTCGAATCCGGTCGGTTAAATCCAGCAATTCGTGGATTGCAGTTCGGCCGCGGAACCCCGTACCCGCGCACTCGATGCATCCCTGGCCCTCGTAGAAGGGAACCTCGCCCCACTGCTGTGGATCCAGGCCGCTGGATTCCAGAACATCGGGAGCGTAGCTTACGACCGAGCGGCACGACTCACAGATCAGACGAACCAGCCGTTGCGCCAGGATGCAGTTTAAAGCGGATACGAAGTTGTAGGGCTCAACCCCCATGTTCAGGAATCGCCCCAGCACATCCACCACGTTATTTGCGTGCACTGTGGTGAATACCAAGTGACCGGTAAGCGCCGACTGGATTGCAATCTGGGCGGTTTCGGTATCGCGGATTTCGCCCACCATGATCTTGTCCGGGTCGTGGCGCAGAATGGACCGCAAGCCGCGCGCGAAAGTCAGCCCCTTCTTCTCGTTGACCGGAATCTGGGTGACGCCGCGGATCTGGTACTCGACCGGATCTTCGATGGTGATGATCTTGTCTTCATCGGTCTTGATTTCATTCAGGCCTGCATAGAGGGTGGTGGTTTTTCCGCTACCAGTAGGACCCGTCACCAGCACCATGCCGTACGGCTCGTTGATGTAACGCCGGAACTTGCGCAAATCTTCGGCGTCGAACCCCACCACGTCGAGCGTGAGCTTGTGAAATTTCTCGCTCATCGACTCTTTGTCGAGCACGCGAAGCACGGCGTCTTCACCATGGATCGAGGGCATGATCGAGACGCGGAAGTCGATCGGCCTTTCCGGCTGTCCGTACTTCACGCGGAAACGTCCGTCCTGGGGCACGCGCCGCTCCGAGATATCGAGTTCGCTCATGACCTTGATACGGGAGATGATGGTCGAATGATGCTCCTTCGCGATCGGCGGCATGGCCTGGGTCAGGACGCCGTCAATGCGGAACTTGATGCAAACCGAATCGTCGCGGGTTTCGATGTGAATGTCGCTGGCACGTCGCTGGAGCGCGGTAAAAATCGTGGTGTCCACGAGGCGGATGATGGGGCTGATGTCGCCCTGTGCCGTCAGGCGATCGATCGAGATGCTCTCGTCGCCCTGGCCTTCCTCTTCCGTGACTACGTCGAGCCGAAAGCCTTCGCTGGCGTCTTCCAGAACGCGCTTGGATTGTTCGGTCTTCTTGAGAATTTCACTGATCTGGGCCAGGGTACAGACCTTGGTGACGATCCGCTTGCCGAGCAGCAGGCTGATCTCGTCAATCAGCATTAGCTTGCTGGGGTCAGCTATGGCAATGGAGAGCTTGCCATCGCGTGTCTCTTCCAGCGGCACGAAGTTATAGCGGAACATGAGTTCGACGGGAATCTTGTCGAACAGGTCGTGATGCAGCTGGAAATTGTGCAAATCGACAAATTCGCAACGATACCGGCGCGCGATGTCCTGCGCTTTTTCCAGTTCGTCCGCGTGCGCCGTGGCTCCGAAGTTGCCTCCGTTCCCGCCACCCACGAACACTGATTTTTTCTCCACCATCGGTTGTGCCATTCCGTTCTACCTACCGAGAGCCCTCGGGCCCAATTTCTCGCTTAGTGAATCGCGCCACCCGATCCCAGGGTAAAGATGGGCAGGTACAGCGAGATCAGTACGCCGCCGACGAAAACCGCCATGATGATCAGGATCACCGGTTCAATCAGCGCCATGGCCGCGCCCAGAGCCGTCTGCACGTCTTCTTCGTAAAATTCCGCGACCGAATTCAACATCGCCGGCAACGCGCCGGTCGATTCCCCTACTTCAATCATCTCCACCGAGAGATCTGGGAATAATTTTTGATCTTCGATGCTCTTGGCTAGCGTGCGGCCTTCCCGCACTCGCGCCGCCGCAACCAGAACCCCGTTCAGAATCCGGCGGCTACTCATTGACGCGGCCGCAGTCTCAAGCGATGGGACCAGGGGCATGCCTCCGGAAAGCAGGGTCGAAAGCATTCGGGAGAAGCTCGCGACCTGGTACTTCAGCCAGATGTTGCCCAGCATAGGCAGGGCCAGGATCACTCCATCAATGCGGTCCGCCCCCGTATCCGTGGCTTGCCAGCGCCAAAGGCCGACAATCGTTACCAACAAAGCGATGCCGAGGTAAGGAGCGTACTTTTGCGCGTTGGTCCCTATCGCCAGCATCAGGATCGTGATGTCGGGAAGTTTCGCGTTCAGATTTTCGAAGAGCTTGGCAAACTGGGGGACCACGTACGTGACAAGGAACACCACCATGCAGAGCACAACTGTCACCAGCAGCGTCGGATATACCAGGGAAACCGCCAGCTTCTTCTTGAATGTCAACGCCAGGCGCTGGAATGAGATATAGCGGCTCAGGACTTCTTCCATGTTGCCGCTCTTTTCGCCCGCCATCAGCGTCGTGGTATAGATCTTCGGGAACGCCCCTTGCGCTGCAAACGCGTCAGACAGTAATTCGCCGCTTTTGACCCGGTCCCGCACATTTTCCAACAGACCCTGCAGGCGGGCGTCCTTCTGACGGCGAATCAGCAGATCAAGGGAATTCAGGATCGGCAACCCGGCTTTGATCAACGTCAAAAACTGCTGGTTGAAGATCAGGAACTGGCTCGGCTTGACGGTGCGGCGGGTGGGAAGGCGGATTTCCCCGGCCGAAAACAGTCCCCTCGGCTTTACCCAATAAACCAGAAACCCCTGCTGCACGAAGCGCTCCCGCACCTCAGCCGCGGAGTAGCCGTTCTCCACCTGCTGCGCGAGGCGTCCACGCTCATCCGCGATTTTTACCAGGAATTCAGCCATGGTTCCGATCTGCGCTGCCCAGAGATGCCCCGTAAAAGTCTAGCACTTGCATTCCGGAAAACCGGGTTAAATACCGGTAAAAACCGAACCGGGGTAACCCCTCAGGTGCTCCATTTGCACCTTGTAAGATGCTGCAAAAACAAGACGTTAACCTTACTGCCCGAGTTCACCCTCCACCACTTCTGTTCCGGCGGGCGGGTCGAAGTGGAAAAAGGCATCCGCAACGGGAACGTCTTCTTTTTGACCGCTGAACCGATACTCTGTCACCGCCCCGTCCGCCTGCTGCAGGATGATGCGGTCGATCCGCCCTTCAGGGCTCACCTCGAGCAAGACCTGAGAAACCCGGTCTGCCAATCCCTGCGGCACCCCGCGCAACACGTAGTCCCCCTGATTTAAGGGAGCGACATCAGGCGCAAACGACAATCCCTGCAATTCCTTTTCCAGTCGAGTCTTACCCAAAAGGAAGCCCAACGGTGAGCGTAGATCGTCCAGTTTCTTCATCGAGGATTTCCTCACCTGGCGCTCTCCAGGGAGGTAAAACCACGCATCTCTGCCGTCGCTCAGAAACAGCTTCTCCCTCGGAGAACGGTATTCCCAACGCATCTTGCCGGGTTTTTTTAGCAACAATGTCCCGGACTCGGTCCGGTCCATCCCTCCCCCCTGGTAAATCTCGGTGAATTGAGTCTCCAGGGTGTGCAGGCGGTTGTACTTCTGGTCCACCTTCTGGACCAACTGACGCAGGTCGGCAGCCGGGGCAGCGGCTCCAAAGGTGACCGCGGCGATCATGAAAAGCAGGTTCGACAGAGTGGAACGTATGTTCACAGGGACACTATGCCTGATCTTTGAATTGACACCATTGCGGCAGATTGTGGTCGGGAAGCTCTCCTCTATTTTAAAGAAAGATGCGTAAATAGGGAGTATTGGTGTGTGCCGCGCAACTTTCTCCACGGCGGGCACGCAAACACGCGCTCCAGTTCCGGGTTGTGGTAGAGCACGTACGCTTCTCTGGGCTGACTGGCGAGGGCTCGGTGCAGGGTGCCCAGCATCTCCACCAGGCCCGCTTCGGGGAGAGGATTGAACAGGTAGAGCAAGATGGGTCCCGGGGGAAATTCGAAAGTACGGGCGTCCTGGCATCGAGACTCGATTTTGAAGCATTTTTGGGAGGCAGCCCGATAGGATGCAATGTTTGCCTCGGCCGCGGCATGCAGAGCGGGGAGAATCTCGACTCCCATCACACGTTGAAAGGGATAATCCGCAGCCATCAGTAGCGTCCGGCCTTTCCCCGATCCAATATCAATGAAGGTAAAGCGACTGAAATCGATTGCCATCGCTCCCAGCATTTTGTGAAACAGCTTCGGCTCGGTTGGCTGATACGGCGAAAGGAATTGCCCAAGCAGACGATCGCGCCAACCCACGGTAGCGCTGGTGGTGTTTACGCGTTGCTCCCAGTCGTAATCGGCGTCGCCGTAGCGCTGCTTGCGACGCTCCGCAGTCGAGTCGCGAACAAATTCCCACACCTTGGCAGCAAATTGGTGAAAGGACGACAGGAGCGAATTCCGCGCGCGTACGCCGTTCCACCAAACGGCAACCGTCTTTCTGATTGAGGGTTGTGCCTGATCAGACATTCCGGAACAACTACTTTACATACTTAGGCGGTAAGGGTCCCTAGTTGACGGAAGGGACTTTGGGCGTGACGGGAGGTTTGTATCCGGGCGGGAGCCCCTTGGTGATGAAGGGTAAATCGTCGGGACTCTGCACCCGTACTTTGCCGTCAGGCGAAAGCAGGTACGCATTTCCAAGCGGATCGCGCGGCACGCCACGCAACATTCCGGCTGCGTTCAGGTCCCCTAAACTCTGCGGCAGGCGCCCTACTTGTTCGCGATAATGCTGAACAAGCTCTTCCAGCCTGGTTACGTCTTCGTCCACCTGCAAGGCGCGAAGATGCGCGGCTGCATTATTGCGGATTGATTGCTCCTGGGCACTTTCGTAAGTTGTCGTCCACATCATGCGGGCGGTTTCGAGATCGCCGGCGTGCTCTGCCATCAGCCCCCCCATGATTCGCAAAAAAGGATGCGCCTTCGGAGTCTGCGCGCCTCTGGCAAAGGCCTCGGCCGCCTTTCGATAGTCTTTCAGGTCCATGTAGTAGATGAACCCAAGTTCGTAGTACAGCCGCCATTCATCCGGATTGTGCTTGATGCCGAATTCAGCCAGTTCAATGGCGGCGTGAGGCATTCCGGCTCCGTTTGGAGGATCCGGCGCAAGGAAGTTGGATCCGAATTGATACGCAACTACCAGGTGGGGATCCAGCGCCGTCGTGATCTGGAGCAGCGGTGCAAGCAATTTATAACTGACCTCTCCGCGGTGGTGGCGCTCGCCAAAGTATTGCACCGCGCGGGTCCAGTAGATGTCGGCAAGCAGCCCGTCATAGCCCAGGCTGAGTCGCTTGAGCAGTTTCGGGGAAGTGATGTAGAGACTCTCGTCCAAAGTCGCGGTCGGGCGGATCTCGTCAACGGCGCGCAGCATCGCAACCGCGCCCGACAGGCACGCGATCAGAAGGACGCTGGCTAGAATCGTGACCTGGCGGGAAGCTTTCACTTAAGGTTCCGGCGCTCAAATATCAGCACCGCCCCCGAAACCGCGGCGGCGGCATAGATCAGAGCGTAAATGCTGTTGTAGAGAATCAACTGACCTGATACCGGCTGCTCATGCGCTACTGAACTGATCACGTTCAGGGCCGAGAAATTTGGGACCAGGTAGGCCGCGGTTACGGCCAGTCCTCGCGTCAGGCCCTGCGTGAGAGCGGCAAAGCCGCGCAAATCTTCCGCAAAGCTCCCGATGATAAACAGGGAAAACGCGAAAACGGCAGATAGCAGCGGGGACGAAAACGAAGAAAAAAGCAGGGCCAGGGCGGTTACGATCAGGAACTGCAAGACTATGAAATACAGCGCCACCAGCACCCAGGCGTCACCGGCGCGGAAGTGGTGCGAGACGTAGAGCAACGCTCCAAAGACTCCGATGGCCATGAAGAACGTATTCACTGTTAACGTGCCGGCGAGGCCAAGGAATTTGCCCACAATGAATTCCCAGCGTCGGACCGGCCGCGACAACATGGTGTAAAGCGTGCGCTTCTCGATCTCCTTGGAGACCAGACCGATTCCGATAAAGATCGCAATCACAACTCCGAACAGCGACACCGCCGTCAGGCCCAGGTTGACGACGACCAGGCGCTCGATGTCAATTGAAATCTGCCCTACCAGGATCGCGGCCCCGGACAGCAACAGGGCGAATGCAATCAAATTGTAAAGCACGCGATCGCGAACCGCTTCCCGGAACGTGTTCGAGGCAATGTTGGCGATTCGCGTGATCATTGCCGCATCTCCGCAGATTCCCGGGCAGTTGGTTGCAACTTCTGCATGAAGTAGTCTTCCAGCGAGGCCCGCACCGGGTTCAGGGAAATCAGGCGCAAACGTTCGCGACGCAACACCTCCAGCGCGAGCTCCTGCTGCTCTTCCGCGACGATCATTCGAACTGTGTCTCCGGTCATGCGCGTGTGTTCGCCAAGTGTGCGCAAAGCTGCTGGGATGGAGTCCCCCTGCCAGATGAATTCCACCTTCCCGTGCACGCTGGAGGTCAGGTCAGCCACTGCTCCCACGCCGCGCAGTTCGCCCCGGTTGATAATTGCGACTCGATTGCACAGCGCTTCCGCATCGGAAAGAATGTGCGTGGAAAAGAAAACGGTTTTACCCTCCTGCCGGAGCTGGTCCATCAGGTCTCGCACTTCGCGCCGTCCCATGGGATCAAGGCCCGACATGGGCTCGTCGAAGAATACGATGCGTGGGTTGTGAATGATGGCTTGCGCGATTCCAACCCGCTGCAACATGCCTTTGGAGAACTTCCGCAACTGCACGCCGGCAGCGTCGGGCAGGCCCACTCGATCCAGGACTTGATTGATTTTGCCGAAAATTTCCTTCGCCGGAACTCCTGAGAGCCGTGCGTAATAATGCAGCAGTTCCTGGGCGGTCAGGTAGTCGTAGAAGTAAGGCTGCTCCGGCAAGAAGCCGATCTGCGCTTTGACCCGGGGATCGTTCACTTCCATGCCCAGAATCCGCGCCGAACCTCCGGTTGGGAAGACGAGCCCCATCAGCATCTTCAGGGTTGTCGTTTTGCCCGCGCCGTTGGGACCCAGGAATCCGAAGATCTCCCCTTCTTCGACGGCAAGGTGAAGCGGCTTCAGCGCGCACTTCGGTCGCTTGCGCCAGAAACCCGTCAGGTAAGTCTTTTCCAGACCTATGATTTCAATCGCCGGCATGGGAGAAACATAGCTTCTTGTATCGGAGTCTTTACAGATTATATGCGGGCGACAAGGCGGGTGAATTGGCTGTCACGGCACCCGGCGTTACCAAAGTAAAAAGGGCCGGAACTTGCGTTCCAGCCCGCTTCGGCTTGTGACCCTCCCCCGAGGCACTCGCCAAACTTTAACGAATTATTGGGCAGTCGGATAGGCCACGCAGGCCGCGACCGTCGATGGCGGTGGAGTTGACGCCGGCGGCGTCAGGCTGCGCAACACCCCATCGGAGATGGTGCAGAAATTCCGCACCCCGCTCAGGTTGAACATTTGCGCCGCACTGCCGGCGACGAATGAAGAATTAGTCGTGCCGCCCGCGCCGCTGAAGCCAATAGCCACAAACGTGTAACCGCTCTTGACTCCGTTAGTGAGAACGTTGTCCAGAATGCACGCGGTCGTGGTGCTGGGAACGCAGCCGCTGGCGGGGCCGCCCAGGTTGGCCAGCAACGGCGCGTATCCTTGTGTGGGATAAGCCGACGCGTACGCTACTTCCGCAGTTGCGATCTTGCGAACCGAGTCAGCCGCAGATGCCTCATTCGCTGCAATGCGAGCCCGAAGCAAATTTGGGATCGCCATCGCGGCAATAATCAAGATGATTGCCACTACGATCAGTAACTCAATGAGAGAAAAGCCGTTTGGGCGCTTCATGCTCGAGACCCCTTTTATCATCCACGATTGTTGTAGCAAGTCGCTCGCCAGTTTCGCCGCTCGGTAGCTTCTGATTGAAGCCCTCTATGTTGCTCAATTTACAGAGGTTGAAAGTATCTCTGGCCAGAGGCGGCGATCCCATGCCGCACGCCGACAGGATTTGTCGCCCAAGTCGACACAAATTGGCAAGCCTAAGTCGAATTGAGACGGTCTCGTTCAGTATCGAACTATGGGTGAATCGCAACGGCAGGTTGCAGATGGGCTTGTGCCTGCAGGAAGGCTACTTGGACGGCCGAGTTTTCCGGATCCAGCGCCAGTTCCATGCGGAATTGATCCCGCGCCGCGCCCCAGTCGTTCCTCCAGGACAGTACCTTGCCCAGCGTGTAGTGCAATCCGGGCCGGTCGGGGCTCGCCGCAATGCCTTGCTTCAACGCGGTTGCTGCATCGGCATATTGTTCAAGTTGGATTTGCGTCATGGCCAGGCACTGATAGAGATCCCCACGAGTTGGGTTCACGTGAATCGCTCGCTGGTAAAAACCTTCGGCCAAGGAGTAGCGGTGAAGTTGAAATGAAGCGGCGCCCGCAAGGGAGAGCAGGTTTACGGAGTCCGGTTCCTCGTTCAAACCTCGCTGAGCCAGCACGAGCGCCTCGTTGTAGCGCTCTCTCCTTTGCAGCTCCACCCCAAGGTTGATGGCCGCTGTGACGTTGTGCGGCGCCACTTGGACAGCGCGCTGAAAGAGGGAGTAGTTGTTCTCCCAAATCTTGACTTGCCGGCGGATGACCACGGTTCCCGTCATCATCAGAAGGGCGAAGCCTACGTATGCGGTTTTCATGGTCCACGGACGACCACTGCACGCCTTGATTGCCAACCCAGCCAGGAGGCAAACTGCGACGGACGGAAGATATAGGTAACGGTCGGAGATTCCTTCGTACTTGGGTGCGGCTACGAAGGCTGCAAGGGCCGGAGCGAGGGTCAGCACAAACCACGCAACACTGAACCACAGACGATTCAGCCTGCCACGCGACCGTATGGCACCCAGCGTGATTGTCCCGCCCAGCAACACCAAAGTCGGCGCGATGAATCGCAACGACGCGACGGAGTAAACATAGTGAGCGTCATAGAGCGGACTCATGCCCAATGGCCAAACACTCATGCGGATGTAGAACCACACCACCGAGGGCAACGTGAGGAGCGCTTCGCGGAGCGGCACCGTGGAAATACGGTGAGCGAGGCCATGAAGAATCTCAAAACGCAATACAAGGTAAGCAGCCAACACTGTGAAATACGGCCATATTCTGCGAAGAGCCGGCGCAATCGAGGATGGCCCTCGGTCCACATACTCATACCCGAGCAACAGTATCGGAAGCCCGACCGCCGTCTCCTTGGTGAGCAAGGCAGCAGCGTAGAAAGCAAGAGATGCCAGCCATGCCAGTTTGGACATGGAATGTTCGCGATACCTCAGGTAGCAGAGGAATGCGGCCAGGAACCATGCTGCACAAAGCGGCTCCGTAACCGACGATACCCACGCGACGGATTCAACCTGAATGGGGTGCAGAGCAAACAGTGTCGCCGCCGCCATTGCCGGCCATAAACTGAGCAGGAGGCGGCGCGCGAGCGCAAATACCAGCCCCGTCACCAGGAGGTGAACTAGCAGCGTGGTCAAATGCCAGCCCCAGGGTTCATGCGAAAAAATCGAGTTGTTCAGGAAGAACCAGATCAACACCAGGGGGCGGTAAAGGTTGGCTGGAGTGCCCGGCACATGCGCCCAGAAGTGCTGCGTGAAATATGCGGGAATCAGTCGCCAGGAATCGAGGCGAGTATTTTGAACGATCTGGAAAATATCGTCATAAACGAAGCCAAACCTGGTGACCGGAGCGTAGACAAAATACGTCGCAGTGAGAACCAGCAAGATTCCAATTCGGCCGGCAGCTTTCCCGAAGGGGAAGTGGTGCCCTTGGCTTGGCGTCGGTTGGGTTGGGCTCACGATGTTTTCCAAAATTGGCAAATGAAAAAAGAAAAGCGCCGGACGATGTATCCGGCGCCTCAAGCTTGTACCTTTTCGAGGTACTCAGACAAGCTTATTGCAACACTGACCAAGGGTTGCAAGTCGCGTTGACCGAAATCGGAGTGGACTGGCCGGTCGGCACCTGGAAGTGCAGAACGCCGTCTTCCGTCGAGCAGAAATCGCGCACACCGGTCTGGTTGAATACTGCCGCCGAGGTACCGATGGTGTAGCTCAGGAAGAGCGTACCGCCGGCGCCTTGGGTTGCACCCAGAGCGTAGTAGTAGCCGCTTTTCGCGGTACCGGCCGTGATGGCATTGGACAGAACGCTGTCAATCAAGCAAGCGTTGGTCTGGGTCGGAACACCGCAAACGGTGCCGGCCGCGCCCGGTCCAAGGGATCCCAGCGTGCTGGCGTATCCGTAGGTCGGGTAAGCAGATTGATAAGTGACTTCGGCTGTGTTGATGGTCCGGATCGAGCTCACCGCGGACGACTCGTTGGCAGCAATACGTGCGCGCAGCAAGTTCGGAATGGCGATCGCGGCGATGATCAAAATGATCGCGACCACGATCAGCAACTCGATTAATGAAAAGCCTTTCTGTTTCCGCATCTCGTTTTCCCTCTTCTCCATTACGTTATATGGTCTCTATGGACCGAATTGCTGATTATGTTCGCATTTTATCGGCCACCGCCCATAGTTACCAAGGGGAGTGGTCCGGAAAACCGTACCTGCTTTATTTTCAGTCCCGATGAGCACGCCCGTTACCTGGCCTAGTAGCCCCAGGGCGCGAATTGCCGCCAGCTTTTGTCTCTTCCAATGACAAGTTGTGTCAATTTGTGAATTCCAGGGCGGCTTCTTGTCTCTTTATGGAACGCGCGATGGGACGTCTCTTGCAAAAAAAAACACCAGGCGCAGGGGCCTGGTGTCTTCGTGGTTTTCTGACTTTACTGCAGTACTGACCAAGGGTTGCAAGTCGCGTTGACCGAAATCGGAGTGGACTGGCCGGTTGGCACCTGGAAGTGCAGAACGCCGTCTTCCGTCGAGCAGAAGTTGCGAACGCCGGTCTGGTTGAAGACTGCCGCCGAGGTACCAACGGTGTAGCTCAGAAAGAGCGTACCGCCGGCGCCCTGTGTCGCACCCAACGCATAGAAGTACCCGCTCTTGGCGGTACCGGCCGTGATGGCGTTGGACAGAACGCTGTCAATCAAGCAAGCGTTGGTCTGGGTCGGAACACCGCAAACGGTGCCGGCCGCGCCGGGTCCAAGGGATCCCATGGTGCTGGCGTATCCATAGGTCGGGTACGCGGACTGATAGGTGACTTCAGCTGTGTTGATGGTACGGATTGAACTTACTGCGGACGATTCGTTGGCAGCAATACGTGCGCGCAGCAGGTTCGGAATGGCGATCGCGGCGATGATCAAAATGATCGCGACCACAATCAGCAACTCGATTAATGAAAAGCCCTTCTGTTTCCGCATTCTAAATTCCTCGTCTCTCCGAATGTTTTGACCGCCTTGCTGGCAAGATATAGAACAGATGGATGGCCAAAGACATCGAAATCTGGGTCAAGTGGTTACCTTTGGTTAACTAATGCTGTCTCAACACTTTTGACCCGAGGAAGGTAACCGGGTCGCTGAGGTGCAGAGACGCTTGCGATCTGGAAACGACAAATTCCGTTATCTTGATGGCAGGTTGCGGCAACTGGACCCGAGTCGACGCGGACCTTTTTATGAAGCCTAGCTCCCAAAATCTCGAGATTGACGCCGATATTGCACGGGCATGGTCGGTGCCTGCTCCATTCTATGCCGATCCCGCAGTGTTCTCCAGCGAACAAGAAAAGATCTTTCGTCGCGCTTGGCAGGTGGTCGGACACAAAGATTCACTCTCCCAACCAGGCGATTTCTTTACCACCGAACTTTGCAACGAACCCTTGCTTCTGGTACGAGGTACGAATGGAGTGTTGCGCGGTTTTTACAATGTCTGCCGCCACCGGGCCGGGCCCCCCGCAGAAGGCTGCGGATCGCGCAAGGTTTTCCGCTGCGGGTACCACGGCTGGACCTATGCCCTCGACGGCACCCTCATCAGCGCGCCCGAGGTCGAAGGCGTGCAAGACTTTGACGCCAAAGATTTCGCTCTTACTCCGGTGCGGGTCGAGGAATGGTTTAACCTGATTTTCGTCAACCTGGATCCTGATGCTCCTCCGCTGCTCGCGACGCTTGGCGAAATGCCGCAACAGGCGGAGCGATTTGATTTCCGGAGCATGAAGCGCTTTGAGCGCCGCACCTACGACATGAATTGCAATTGGAAGACCTACGTTGACAATTATCTCGAAGGCTACCATTTGCCGAGCGTGCATCCCGGACTGAACCGCGAGTTGGACTACAACGCCTACACCGTCGAGACCCAAAAAAATTACGTGAGGCAGTTCAGCCCCATTCGCGGCCTGCAGGCCGGGGACACGGTCCCGCGCCGCTACCGGCAGGCCCGGGTAGATCTGACTGCGGATTATTTTTGGGTCTTTCCCAACTGGATGCTGAACTGCTACCCCGACAATGTCTCACTGAACATCGTTGTCCCGCTTGCAACCGAGCGCACGCTGGCAATTTTTGAATGGTATCTGCCGGAAACAGAGCAGGGCGGCGCTGCCGCGAAAGCCTCGGTTGAGTTCAGCCACCAGATTCAGGTGGAAGATGTCGCCATCTGCGAGGCGGTGCAGAAAAACCTGCGTTCGCGAAGTTACCAGCGCGGACGCTACAGCATCAAGCAAGAGACAGGTGTGCACGCCTTCCATCGCATGTACGCCGATTGGATGAACGCAGAATGAGGAGCATAAAATGAGCAGCCTCGCTTTGATGCAATCGTTGCATGAGAACCTGTCGAGCCGAGCCCAGGTGAGGAGTGTTTTCGGGGACCCGGTGGCTGCGGGTGAGAAAACGATTATTCCCGTTGCCAAAATCGCTTATGGTTTCGGCGCCGGGGCTGGCACCGGCGGGGTGGGCGACACGCGGGCCAAAGGAGAGGGCGGCGGCGGTGGCGGCGGAGTGCGCGCCATCCCTGTCGGGGTGTTCGAAGTTGGCCCGCAGGGCACCCGCTTTGTCGCGGTCCACGACCGCAAGAAGCAGCTTGCCACTCTATTTCTGGGCGCGACCCTGGGGGTTCTGCTGTTCAGACGGCGAGGGCGCTGAAGCCCGGTTCCGACTGACACAGACTCGTGTGACGGCGGTCACTGCTTGAGGTTCAGGGGCGGCGGAGAATTTCCCAATCCTGACGGGCCCGTTCTCATCTCTCGAGGAGGCCGTTTATGAGTATCGCCGCATCTGCCGGCAACATCTCGAACCTGCTTGCCGTTGACACCGAATATCCGTCCCCCATGATTGTCGCCGGAACCTGCCGCCAGCAGGAATTTGCCGCCGACTATCGCCGTTCCATCGAGAGCCCGGGAGTGTTCTGGGGCGAGTACGCCAGGAATTTCCAATGGTCCCGGCCCTGGGAAAAAGTCTTTGAGTTTGATGGCGTCCATCATCAGTGGTTCCTCGGAGCCAGGACCAACATCACCGTCAATGCGCTGGATCGCCATGCGCACTCGGAGCGGCGCAACCGCGCGGCTTACATTTGGCTTGGCGAAGACGGCAGCGAACGCATCGTCACCTACGGCCAGCTGTACCGCATGGTGTGCCGCTTTGCCAATGGCCTGAAGTCGCTGGGCGTGAAAAAGGGCGACCGGGTCGTGATCTACATGCCTCTGACCATTGAAGGGGTGGTGGCCATGCTGGCATGCGCTCGGTTGGGCGCGATTCATTCCGTCGTTTACGCCGGGCTTGGGCACACCGCGCTGCGCGATCGGGTAGAAGATGCCCAGGCAAAGGTCGTGATCGCCGGCGATGTCGGATTTCGCCGCGGCAAGACCGTGGCCTTGAAGCCTATCGTGGACGAGGCGGTGGATGGCCTCGATTTCGTGGAGAAAGTGGTGGTCTATTCCCGGCGCGCCGCCGAGATTTCCAGCAAACGTGAAATCGATTTTGCCGACTTGATGAAATTTCCGCCCGACTGTCCTGCGGAAGAGATGGACGCCGAAGACCCCCTGTTCCTTCTCTACACCTCCGGTTCCACCGGCAAGCCCAAGGGAGTGGTGCACGTCCACGGCGGATACATGGTGGCCACCACCTACTATCTGGAGACCTTTTACGACATCAACGACCGGGACATCTTCTGGTGCACCTCCGATATCGGGTGGATCGTGGGCCATTCCTATATCGTGTACGCGCCGCTGTGTGCGGGCGTGACCACGCTGTTCCGCGAGGGCGCGATTGACTTTCCCAATCCCGGTACGGCATGGGAGATCGTCGAGCGTTACGGTGTCAGCAAGATGTTTACCGCTCCCACCGCCCTGCGCATGTTTATGCGCTACGGAGAAAAGTTTCCCGCAGGACATGACCTCACCAGCCTGAAATTCATCGCCTGCGCCGGAGAGCCCTTGAACCCGGAAGCCTGGCGCTGGGCGCAAACTCATCTGGCCGGGGATGGCGCGTGGGGATATGTTGTGGACAACTGGTGGCAGACCGAGCTAGGCGGCCCGGCGCTGGGCACCCCTCCTTCGATGGCCATGCGCCCCGGAAAGGCCGGCGTGTCGTTGCCGGGCTGTGAGGCGGACGTCGTTGACGAGGAGGGCCGGCCAACTCCCGCCGGCGTTGGTGGACGCCTGGTTTTGAAACGTCCGTATCCTTGCATGCTGCGCACGGTGTGGCGCAACCCGGCGCGCTATGAGCGAGATTGGCAACAGATCCCCGGTTGCTACGTGACCGGCGATGTTGCGGTCAAAGACAAAGATGGATACATCACGGTGCTCGGTCGCGCCGATGACGTCCTCAATGTTGCCGGGCACCGGATTGGCACGGCAGAAGTGGAGAGCGCGCTCGTGTCGCATCCAGCGGTGGCGGAGGCTGCGGCAATCGGAATCCCCGATCCGCTGAAGGGCGAAAGCATCAAGGTGTTCATTCAAACGCGCGCCGATTATGCGCCCTCCGAGGCCCTGTCGGCGGCATTGATCGAACATGTCAGGCGGGAACTGGGGCCTATTGCGACTCCCTCGGCGCTTGAGTTCGTGACCGCACTACCCAAGACGCGTTCAGGGAAGATCTTGCGTCGCTTCCTGAAGGCCAAGGAGACCGGAACCGACACCGGGGACGTCTCCACGATGGAAGGTTAGTCGCATCCAACTTCGCGCTGCACGGACTCAGCCTCCGGCCCCCACCATCACGACCGGCATGGTAGGAGTGGAGGAACCTTGCTCGGGTTCAATCGTGATGGCGAACGTCTTGGCTTCCACGCCCGCCGGCAGCGGCGGCTCGATCACCTGCGCGCTGCCGCGGGCATCCGGCTTAAATACTCCTGCTGGAATCGGCGCTCCGCTGGTGGGGATGAGCCACAGCTCGTATGCTTTTTCCGGCGGCAACTTCGGCATGTTGCTGGCCAGGAAGATCAGGCTGGAGCGGTCTCGAACATAGATGGCTTTGCCTTGCGGTTGGGGCGGAGCGTTCGCAGCCACTACGGTAATGCGGAGAGCGTCGGAAGCGGTAAGGGTTTCGACCACCTCGCGGGCGCGCTGCAATTGTGCTTGCTGCTGAGCAGCCTGATTTTCCAGACGAGCGATGCTCTCGCGCAGATTGCGATTCTGAAGCCAGAAGCCCACCGCTATGATCGCCAGCGTCGCCGCTGCGAGCCACGGCACAAAACTCCACCAGTGACGCGTTCGAAGCGCCTGAGCCTGGCGCGGTTCGCGGGCCATGGCGTCAAGCAGCCGTTGCCGGCTTCGCTGCGGCGGTTTCGGCCCCAGCGCCGACAGCGCCATTAAAGACATGTCTCCCCTCAACCGTTGCAGTTCCGTGCTGCATGCCGGGCATTCCCGCAGATGCCCTTCCATCGCACTCCGCCCCTCTCCCTCCAGCACACCCAGAGCATAGAGAGCGAGGTCGTCGGCGAATTGTTCGTGCGTACTCATGCGAAAGCCTTGCGTAAAGCCAGAAGCCCGGCGCGGATCCTGGTCTTAACCGTTCCCAGGGGTTCGCCGGTTTTTTGTGCGATCTCGGTATGACTCATACCCTCGAAATACGCCATTTCCAGCGCGGAACGCTGGGGGGAAGGCATTTCTCCCATTACGCCGCGGACTCTCTCCATGGCCCGCGAGCGCTCGGCATCGCCTGCCAGGTCGGGCTCGACGGAGAGAATGCAGTCTTCGAGATCGCTTTCCGGATGGCGCTTCCGCAAAGCATCGATCGAGCGGTTTCGTGCAATCACCGCCAGCCACGCCGCGAGGTTTCCGCGGCTGGCATCGAACAGGGCCGGATTGCGCCATAACTGCATGAACACTTCCTGCAAAATATCTTCAGCCGCGCCCGTGTCCCGCAACACGCGCAGGGCAACGGCGTAGATGATCCCGGAATACCGGTCGTAGAGTGAAGCCATCGCGCCCTGGTCGCCAGAGCGGACCGCCGACAGCAGGGCAGTATCACCGACCGCTCCAGTTGGCAGCTCACTCAGCAATCGACTTCGCTCCATCTCCAGTACGTCTTAAGCGTGCCTCACGGATTGGAAATCCGTTTCGCAGGCGCCCACGTACACAAGTCAGCAGAGCGGACACGATATCAATAACAGGGTTGAGGGGACAAGTTGGTTGGATTTTTCGTCACGACAGGAGGCCGTGGCGGGCCCTGCGGCACTGGTTTGAGCCGCAGGGCATTCTTAATTCCCGCTCGGCTGCGACGACGCAACGCTCTACGATGACGCAGGAGGAAGCCACATTCCCGCGACCAGATGCTCGATTCGACCCCCGCTGAACTCTCCGAAAGAACACAGGCCAGCGTCGGCGGGAGAGATGGTGCGGTCGGCCAGGGCCTGCCCGAGAAGTTCTTTCGAACCGCGCGCCTGGTCCAACATGGTTCGCGCGAGAATGCGCAGGGCGGGGTCGGTGGACTGCAGGGCCGCAATCAATTCACGACCGGCTTCCTGCTCACCGAACTGGCACCACACCATGCCGCACATAAATACGTAATTCGTGTCCATCTTCACCTCCCCGTGCCTACTCCGTTAGACACCATTTCTCCGTGTAAGTTACGGCCAGGCTTTGTCATTTCTTACGCAGCAAACCCGGGACGTAGATTGACGCGGTGTTGACAATTGTTCCCTCAGCTTTACCCTGGTCCGGAACTTTGCTATAGATTGAGCCGAGGACCGCTTCGCCACTTGTGACTTCTGCCTCTTTTTCCGTTACTGACTATGCACAGCAGAATTCTGTTTTTGCCGTAGCTTTCGACATCGTTCAGCAAGCAATCCAGGAACACGCCTTTCCTGCTGCCGCGCTGGCGGTGACCTCCGCGACCGGACTGGTCGCCCTGAAAGGGTTTGGATCGTTCACCTACGACCCGGCTTCGAGCCCACTCTCGGCGGAGAGCATCTTCGACCTGGCGTCGGTTTCCAAGGTTATCGCCACTACGGCGATGGCGATGGTTCTGTATGAACGCGGCGTGCTGGATCTCGATACGCCGCTGTCATCCATCGTGCCTGAGTTTGCAGGGGACGATCCGCGACGAAACCAGGTCACACTGAGATTGCTGCTGGCGCACTCATCAGGCCTGCCCGCCTATGAGAAGTTGTTTCTGCGCTGTGGCGACCGGGCAGAGCTGCTGCGCGAGGCCTTCGCGACGCCGCTCAGCGCCGATCCCGGGACCCATGCTATCTACAGTGATATCGGTTTTATCTTGCTGGGTATCGCCTTGGAGCGTCTTGCCGACGAACCGCTCAATCAATTTTGTCAGCGCGAGGTGTTTGGGCCGCTCGGAATGGCGCATACAACTTTCAATCCTGCCGCCGCATTGCGAACCTCGATTGTCCCCACGGCGGATGACCAGACTTTTCGGCATCGCGTGATCCAGGGAGAAGTGCAGGATGAAAACGCCAGTGTGATGGGAGGCGTGGCCGGACATGCGGGCGTGTTCGCGACGGCCGAGGACGTGGCCAGATTCGCGCAATGCATGCTGCATGGAGGGTTGCCCATAGTCCGTCCGCAGACAATCGCCAGATTCATCCGGCGCGAATCAACTCCACCCGGCAGCAGCCGGGCTCTTGGATGGGACACACCATCCCCACCTTCTCAGTCCGGACGTTATTTTTCCACCTCGTCATTCGGTCACCTTGGCTACAGCGGCACGTCGCTGTGGATTGACCCCGAGCGGCAAGTGTCAATTACCTTTCTGACCAATCGCACCTGGCCGGACTGCCGTAATCAACTCATCAAGCAAATTCGTCCTCGCGTTCACGACGCTGTCATGGAAGCGCTGGAGCCAGTCCGTTGAAGCGGCGCAAGGAAAATCTGGGGCGCCTGCCGACCGAAGGAACGAATTTCTCGTCTGCCGACCTGGATTGCAAGCCCTCGTTGGAGATTGCCCGCATTATCAACCGGGAAGACGGCAAAGTAGCCGGAGCGGTTCGAAGAGCCTTGCCACAAATCGCCCAGGCGATCGACTGGATTGCCGAGGGAATCCGGAAACGAGGGCGCCTGATCTACGTTGGGACTGGCACCAGCGGCCGCCTGGGTGCGTTGGACGCCTCCGAATGTCCTCCGACGTTTGGAGTGGATCCAAAGCTGGTACAGTTCGTGATTGCCGGGGGCACGCGTGCGTTGCACACTGCCGTGGAAGCGAGTGAAGATTCCCGCAGCCTGGGCTCGCGGGAAATGGCAAAGCGGAAGATCAGTAAGAACGACATCGTTGTGGGAATTGCGGCCAGCGGGAGAACTCCATTCACGATCGCCGCTCTCGAATACGCTCGCCGCCGCGGCGCGAAAACCATCGCCGTAACCTGCAATCCACACTCGGCCCTGGAGCGGGTTGCGGACCTGACCGTGCTGGTGGAGGTCGGCCCTGAGGTCATCGCGGGTTCCAGCAGGATGAAAGCCGGAACCGCCGAGAAGATGGTGCTGAATATGTTGTCCAGCGGCGCCATGACACGATTGGGATACGTGTATGGCAACTTGATGGTCAATCTGCATCGAAAGAACAGCAAGTTGCTGGATCGCGGCATCACCATTCTGGAGCGGGCGTCGGGGCTTTCGCGCCCGGCGGCGGAGAAGGCCTTGAAGAGCGCGGGAAACAGCGTTCCAGTAGCCTTGGTCATGGTCCGGACTGCGGTCGACCGGCAAACTGCGCAGCGGGCGCTGAAGTCCAGCCACGGGCACGTACGGCAGGCCATCGAACGGGCATCGTTAAACTCGTCCCTGAACCGCCAGAAAGGCGGCCGTACCTAGGGCGTGGACTTCCGAGTAACCGAAGTGAGGGCGTCATGAGCGGTTCCTCGTTACAATAGTCCGGCGCCGCAGATAGGATTGGTCTTGGGACATATTTAAGGCAGTATCTTGACATGGATAAATTCGTGATTCGCGGCGGCAACCCGCTGCTCGGCACCATTCGTGTGAGCGGAGCAAAAAACGCGGCTCTGCCAGCGATGGCTGCGGCCATTCTTACCGATGAACCCATCATTCTGGAAAATATCCCGCAGGTGCGCGACATCGAAACCACGCGCAAGCTGCTGGCGGCGATGGGTGCCGAGGTGGAACTGGGCTATGGAAAAGCTCAGCACCGAACCACGATCTGCTGCCGCACTCTGACCACGCCCGAAGCTTCCTATGATCTGGTCAAGCAGATGCGGGCCTCCTCGCTGGTGCTGGGACCGTTAGTGGCTCGTTGCGGGCGCGCCCGAGTCTCTCTGCCCGGCGGATGCGCCATTGGAGCCCGTCCCATCGATCTTCACGTGAAGGGCCTTGAGAGCCTGGGTGCGACCATTACTCAGCAGCATGGCTACATTGAAGCTTCCGCAGACCGGTTGCGGGGAGCTGAAATCGTTTTCGACAAGATTACCGTCACCGGAACCGAAGACCTTCTAATGGCTGCCACCCTCGCCGAGGGCGAGACGGTTCTGCAGAATTGCGCGCGTGAACCCGAAGTCGCCGATCTTGCCGATCTACTCAACAAGATGGGAGCTCGCATAGAAGGAGCGGGTACTTCGACCATTCGTGTCAAGGGAGTTGCCAAACTGCGTGGCGCCCGCCATCGCATTATTCCCGACCGCATCGAGGCCGGCACTTTTGTGATCGCGGGAGCTTTGACCGGTGGGGACCTCAACGTAGTGGGATGTGAACCGCGCCATCTTGGCGTTCTGCTGCAGAAGCTTGCCGACGCCGGCGTGCGGACAGCTTCAGCCGGGGATTCCGTGCGCGTTATGGGCGACTTTCCTTTGAAAGCCGTCGACGTTACCACCGAGGAATATCCAGGATTTCCCACCGATATGCAGGCGCAGTACATGGTGCTGGCCACTCAAGCCGACGGCGCTTCGGTAGTCACGGAGAATATCTTCGAGAACCGCTTCATGCACGCGCAGGAATTGGTGCGCATGGGAGCCAATATCAAGATCGAAGGCCACCGCGCCATCGTGAAAGGGAAGACTCCCCTGAGCGCGGCGGCGGTGCTGGCTTCCGACTTGCGGGCGTCGGCTTCGCTGGTGCTGGCTGCGCTGGTTGCCGACGGCGAGACCATTGTGGACCGCGTCTACCACATTGACCGTGGCTACGAGCATATCGAGGAGAAGCTGCGCGGCGTGGGTGCGCAGATCCGAAGAATTGGAGAGATTTTCCCCAAGAAGGCCGTTCCCACGGCGGTGCGAGCGTAGAGCCGCGGCCTAACGTGGCATGTGACCGAAGCGGTCCATGGCCAGCGGAAATAAAAACAATCCCAGCAGGAATGACCGGTCGGCGATTTTATGCGCGGATTTTTCTCGCGCCGGCAGGTGGCGCCACAAGGTATACAGCGCGGTACCCCAAACCGCGGTCCCCGTACCCAGGGTAATTGCGCGATGAATGGATGAGCTCATGATGACCTCCCATTTCCCCCAGCTTAGAAGTCATCCCCGCAATGCGCAGTGATCACGGTCACGTGCGAGTTCCGGCCCAGCCTGGCTACTCGCGTGCTGAACGCAGCGGGACTGTGCTATCCTCCTGCCGTACCTCGCAGGTCCTCGCGCGCCGCCAGGCGCCAGAAAAAATGAGGGGGCCTTACCTGCGTTCCTCCTCGCAAGGATCGCGGATGGAGGAGTTGCGAGCACACTCGAGGTGTGCGTGCGCTTCTCTCAAACACGTCCGCCTCTAAATTCGAGGAGATGCAATGAAGTACCAGAAATTGACCCCAAACCTTGTTGTCAACGACGTCGCAGCCAGCCTCAACTTCTACCACACGGTGCTTGGCTTTGATATTGGAATGACTGTGCCCGAGCAGCCTCCCTATGTCTTCGGCTCGGTTACCGGTGGACCGGTGGAGATTTTCTTCAATGACAGGAAAACAGTTGGTGAAGACTATCCGCCGCTGGTAGCTCGTCCTATCGGCGGGACTCTAACGTTGTTCCTGGAAGTGGAGGGGATCGAGGAGGTACTCGGCCGGGTTCAGAGCCGCGGTGCCAAAATCGTTATGCCGTTGAAGACACAGTTTTATGGTATGCGGGAATTCGCCTTTGAGGATCCCGAAGGCTGGATTTTGACCATCGCAGAACGAGTAAAGTAATCGCTTCCTGGGGCCGCAGCTCTGCTTGCGGCCTTTTTCTCTCCCTGTACTCAGCTCAGGCAACTCACGACGGCTGCCTTGTATCTTCAAATGCGCCACGGCACATGAGACAACAAAGGAGAGAACTATGAAATCGAAACTGGGATTCACGATTGCGGCAGGAATCGTCGGCTTGGGACTCGCATTGCAACCGGCGCATCTGCTCTCGCAGGAATCACGCGGAGAACAGCAGGCCGAGCATAGGGCCGATCAGATGGCGGCCAACAATGCCGGCACCGAGCCGCATATGGCAGCCGCCCTTGAGCACTTACGTCAAGCGGAAGAGGAACTCGAGAAAGCCACTCCGAACAAGGGCGGGCATCGCACCAAAGCACTGGAATACACCCACCAGGCGCAGGCGCAAGTGGAGCAGGGCATCCAGTATTTCCGGCAGCACAGCGGGGAACGGCGCTAAGTACCTGGGGAAAAAAAGGCCGCGAATCGATCGCGGCCTTGCATCTTCAATGCTGCTTAGTGACGTCCGCCACCATGGCCACCGTGACTCCCACGGCCGCCAGGTCCGCGACGACGTCGCCCGCCACCGCCGCCACCGCCAGGACGTCCGCCTCGACCGCCTCGATCGCCTCGATCTCCGCTCGGGCCACGTTCTGCAACGGGAGCGCCCTGGGGCTGGTCGCGATTGAAATTGGGTTCGTCATCGTCGAACTCGGCGCCGCCTTCAATGGTCATGGCAGGTGCCGCCGCAGCTGATGGTTCGATCTCCGCGCCGCCTTCGGGAGCGCCGCCGCCCATCTTCGCCCGCTGCTCCTTGAGAATGGCCTTGCGGGACAGTCGGATGCGATTGCCTTCAACCGCCAGCACCTTGACCAGCACCTGATCGCCTTCTTTTAACTCGTCGCGAACATCCTTGATGCGATGCTCGGCAACTTCGCTGATATGAAGCAGGCCATCGGTGCCGGGAAGAATCTCGACGAAGGCGCCAAAGTCCGCTAGCCGGGTTACCTTGCCTAAGTAGGTTTTTCCAACTTCGGCGGTGGCTGTGATCTCGCCGATCAACTGCAGCGCCTTGGCAGCGGAGTTCTCATCGTTGGACGAGACGTTGACCTTGCCCGTATCGTCCACATCAATCTTGACGCCGGTCTGGTCAATGATGCTGCGGATCATCTTTCCGCCGGGTCCGATCAGGTCACGAATCTTGTCCGTCGGAATCGTCAAGGTATAGAAGCGAGGTGCATAAGCGGAAACCTTGGTGCGCGGCTCGGAGAGCACTTCGTTCATCTTGTCAAGAATGAACAACCGCCCCCGCTGGGCTTGCGCCAAGGCCTCGCGCATGATCTGCGCCGTGATGCCGCTGACCTTGATGTCCATCTGCAGGGCAGTGATGCCGTCTTTGGTGCCGGCAACTTTGAAGTCCATGTCGCCGTAATGATCTTCCGCGCCGGCAATGTCGGTGAGGATTGCGTACTGGTCGCCTTCCTTCACCAGTCCCATGGCTACGCCAGCCACCGGAGATTTGAGCGGCACACCAGCATCCATCAACGCCAGCGAGGCTCCACAGACCGTGGCCATGGACGATGATCCGTTGGATTCCAGGATGTCGGAAACCACGCGCATCGCATACGGCCAAGTCTCCTCGCCCGGCAACGCCGCTGAAACGGCGCGCTCGGCCAGGGCCCCGTGCCCGATCTCGCGGCGGCCTGCACCGCGCAGAAATGCAACTTCGCCCACCGAGAATGGCGGGAAGTTGTAGTGCAACATAAAGCGCTTCTTGGCCTCGCCTTCGAATACCTCCAGGCGCTGCATGTCATCGCTGGTGCCCAGAGTGGTTGTGACCAGGGCCTGCGTTTCGCCGCGGGTGAAGATGGCCGAGCCATGGGTACGGGGCAACACGCCCACTTCCACCCAGATGGGGCGGATTTCATCGAACGCTCGTCCATCTGGACGCCGTTTCTTCTTGATGACTTCGTCGCGGAAAATGCGTTCCCGCAGAATCTCGTAATAGGTTTTCAGTTTTTCCTGGGCGGGTTCGTCCTCTTCGGGAAGGGCTGCCACCAGGCTCTTGCGAAGTTCCTTCACCAGCGCGTAGCTTTCGGCCTTCGGGTGCTTCTCGGTGTCGAGGCGGTCCGCCAGGTCGGCCCCGATTCGGTTCTTCAGGTCGTCGTAATATGCCTGGTCAAATTCCGGAGGAGTGACGGTGCGCTTGGGTTTCCCCGCCTTGTCGCGCAGTTCATTGATGGCTGCACAGATTTTCTTGATCTCGGCGTGTGCGAACTCAATGGCATCGACGACGGTTTCTTCTTTGACTTCCTTGGCGCCGGACTCGATCATCACGATGCCGTCGGCGGTGCCCACAACCATGATGTTGAGCAGGCTGTCGCGCATCTCGCTGTAGGTAGGATTGATGATGAACTGCCCGTTGACCAGTCCCACCCGCACCGCGCCGATCGGCCCCATGAAGGGAATATCTGAAATCGTGAGCGCAGCCGATGCGCCATTGATGCCGGCCACGTCTGGATCATTTTCCGTATCTGCCGAGAGCACGAACGCGATGACCTGGGTTTCACAGCGAAATCCGTCGGGGAACAAGGGCCGGATCGGGCGATCGATTTGCCGGCTCGTCAGGATTTCACGCTCGCTGGGGCGGCCTTCTCGCTTGATGAACCCGCCGGGAATGCGTCCGCCGGCGTAGGTGTACTCGCGGTAATCCACGGTAAGAGGGAAGAAATCGATTCCCTCGCGCGGATCGGCATTGGCGACGGCGGTTGCAAGAATGACGTTATCGCCCATGCGGACCACGGTGGATCCATGAGCCTGCTTGGCTAATTTTCCGGTTTCAAAAGACAGGCGTTTGCCGCCGGCGAGTTCAACGGAGACTTCTTGTTTCATGTGTTTTTCCTTCGAGGCAGGAGGGCACGCGCGTGCCGGTTCAAACAGAATGCACGTGATGCATCGCAATACCAGAGTTCGTGGACTGATGGCCGGAAACACACCTTCGGTGATTTCCTCACGCTAGCTGTGCGGTCACACAGCGGTTCCGATGAGTTGCAACTCTGCAGGGGAACAGATCGACGAACCTACTTGCGAAGGCCGAGTTTCTGAACCACGCCTTTGTAGCGCTCGGAATCGTACTGCTTCAGATAGTCCAGCAGGCGGCGACGCTTGCTGACCAGCATCAGCAGCCCACGTCGTGAGCCGTGATCCTTCTGGTGCGTTTTGAAGTGTTCCGTCAGTTGACCAATACGTTCGCTCAAAAGTGCAATCTGCACTTCCGGGCTGCCCGTGTCAGTGGGATGCGTACGATAATGATCAATGAGGGATTGTTTTTGCTCTCTGGCTAGCACTAACCTGGTGCACTCCTGTCGTCAATTTTTCAATTTTCTTAGTAACGTCATTGAGGGTAACACGTTGACCGCTAAGGTGTAAAGTTGCGGGCCAGCGGTTCGCGCCAACAGGAGTGGGAAATTCACCATCTAAAACAGTATAGTAAATGCCAGACCCCATGCCAGTTCGTTGTCCCGAGTGCGGGTACGACAATCGCGACAATTACCGCTTCTGCGGAATGTGCGGCGCCTCACTGCGTCCGGCTCCAGTGCCGCCGCGCAAGGTGGTTGGGCGTGAACAATCAACCGTGGTGACGGAAACCCCGCCCCCCGCTCCCAAGGCTCCGGCCCCTCCACCCGCCGAAACCTCGCCTGTGAGTGGTCCGTCGTTCCTGGGGCTGGCGGACTCGCCCGCCCGCAGCGACGTTCAATACCTGCTGGAAGACGAAGAGTCGCACAGCGGCGGAAAGCGGATGCTGCTAGCGTTTCTGCTGCTGGTGATTGCCGGCGGCCTTGTCTACTGGCGCTGGAGTCGAGACGGGTTTCCCTGGAGCGGTGCGAGTTCATCGCACCCGGCGCAAGCGCCCGTGTTCAGTGGGGCCCATAATGCGCCCGCTCCGGCTCAGCCCTTGCCGCCCCCCACAAATGAGACATCGTCCTCGGCCGAGCCCCCGGTAAAACCGTCCTCCGACGAGGCGCACATGACCAGATCCGATGATGTGCCGCTCAAAGCAGAGAATTCTTCCCCTGTGAAGCCGGTCGAAAACAAAACGGAACAGGATCTGGCCAGCGTCACGCCGAACCCCGAAAAAGAACCGGATGTTACTCCCGCGGAAAAAGCGGATGCGACTCCACCCCCAAAGTCTCCACCCCCCGCCAAGCCGGTTCGTAGCGCCGCGACCAAGCCAGTCCCCGCTTCACCGCAGCCTTCCGGTGATGAGCAATTGGTATCCGAGGGCGAAAAATATCTCTACGGCAACGGGGTTCCTGCCAGCTGCGACCGCGCCGAGAAGAACCTTCGGACGGCCGCAGGCCACGGCAATGCCCGTGCCCTGAGCATGATCGGTACCATGTATGCGACAGGCCATTGTCTCGATCGCAATCTCCCGAACGCCTATCGTTCCTTCGCTCGGGCGCTGCATCTTGAACCTAACAACGATCGAATTCAGCGCGACCTGGAAGTTCTGTGGCGGCAGATGACGCCCGAAGAGCGCCAAGCTGCTACACGGAGCCAGTAGGTCCAAATTTTCGATCCGCTCCTTCCGGCGACCTGCTTACTCCTTGCTTATCTGCCACAGGGACATGTAAGTGACGCTTTCGGGCCCTGGCTGGGACCTGATATTCCGGTAGAATGCGCGCATGTCATCTCCACTTGGAAAGCATGCGGGAACCGCTGTACCTGCAGATCAGGTTGCAATCCCGGAGCCGTCGTTCGCCGAGCGCGCGCGCACCCTGCTTAGCGTGGAGCGCATCGGCAGTCTGTCGACTCTTTCCCGCAAGCAGGCGGGATTTCCCTTCGGTTCGATCATGCCTTATGCGTTGGATGATAACGGCAGACCAATTTTCCTGATCAGCACCATGGCAATGCACACGCAAAATTTAAAAGGCGATGCCCGCGCCAGTCTTCTCGTTTCTCAACCGGATGCCAGTGGAGATCCGCTGGGTGCGTCCCGAGTCACGGTGCTCGGAAATGTTCTTCCCATTTCCGAAACTTCTGAGCTGGCGAACGCGCGCAAGCTCTACCTCGCCCGGTATGAAAACAGCAGGTATTGGGTCGACTTTGAGGACTTTGCTTTCTATCGAATGGAAGTGGTGGACGTGTACTATGTCGGAGGTTTTGGAGTGATGGGATGGGTTGCGGCGATCGACTATACCCAAGCAAAGCCGGATCCTCTGGCCGACTCCGCTGCCGGAATCCTCGAGCATATGAACGCCGATCACAGTGACTCGCTGTTGCTCCTGGCCCGTGCGTTTGCCGGCATTGCAGCTCAAGAGGCCACCATGGTTTCCGTTGACCGACTTGGGTTCAATGTCCGGTTGAAAAGCGATCAGGGCATGCGCGGGGCGCGCATTGCATTCCTGCGAGAAGTCACCGACCCTTCCTCCACCAGGAAGGTCCTGGTCGAGATGGTGCAACAGGCGCGCCAGGCGCAGGCCCCGATTACATAAGTTTCTTCCTGGGTTCCCCTTCCTTGTTCGCCGCATCCCGCTTGTGTAAATTCGAAACATCGTTGAGATCATTTCAGTGATCGGTTTTTTTCGCTTCCGGCTTACAGCAGTGGTGTGTCTCGCCGCGTGTCTTTCCAGCTTTGCCATGGCAGTGAAGTCGCCGCTGGCCGATTCACGACTGAACGTCATTGATCCCATCGTTCAGGACGCGATTCATAGCAGGCAGGTTCCAGGAGCCGTGGTGCTGGTATGGCACAACGGGCAAATCGTCTATCGTAAAGCGATCGGCAACCGCGCGCTGGAACCCCGACGCGAGCCGATGACGCTCGATACAGTCTTCGATCTCGCTTCTCTCACCAAGGTCATCGCGACCACCACCGCTGTCATGCAGTTGGTGGACGCGGGCAAAATTCGGGTGAATGAGCCAGTTTCCAAGTACATTCCGGAGTTCGCGCAAAACGACAAAGACAACGTCACTATCCGCGAACTTCTGACTCATTATTCGGGCCTGCGCGAGGATCTTGACCTGGTCCAACCCTGGGAGGGCAAAGACACAGGCTTGCGTCTGGCATATGCCGAGACGCCGGTGTTTCCTCCCGGCTCGCAATTCAAGTACAGCGACCTAAATTTCATCGTGCTGGGCGCTTTGGTCGAGCGTGTCTCCGGAACGCCCCTCGATGCTTACTGCGAAAAAAATATTTTCAGGCCGTTGAAGATGACCCACACTCGTTTCCTGCCGCCCGCGGCATGGCGCGCCAGGATTGCGCCAACCCAATACGACGAGCACGAACTCATGCTGCGCGGAGTGGTACACGATCCAACCGCACGCCGGATGGGTGGGGTTGCGGGGCATGCCGGCCTGTTTTCCACCGCCGATGATCTCTCCAAATTTGCGCAGGCACTTCTGAACGGAAGTTCTATCCTGCCATCGCAGATGATCGAGAAGATGACAACCCCACAGCAGCCGCCGACTTCACCAAACTTGCGTGGCTTCGGTTGGGACATTGATACTCCGTTCTCTACTAATCGCGGCGATCTGCTGCCGGTCGGATCCTTTGGTCATACCGGGTTCACCGGCACCTCGCTTTGGATCGATCCCACCACGCGCACTTACCTGATCATTCTCAGCAATGCCGTCCACCCGCGCGGGAAGGGAAGCGCCGTGGCTCTGCGCTCCAAAATTGCCACTGCGGTTGCGGCTGCGCTTCCCCTCACCTTGGCGGAAAAAGACGAGTTGCGCTGGAAAAACATCACCGGCTACAACGAAGCGCAAACCGCCGCGCGTCGCATTTCCTCGCGCAATGGGTCACTAAGGCTTGGAATCGACATGCTCGAGGCTAACAACTTCAGCCTGCTTCGGGGCTCCAGCGAAAAGAGGCGAATCGGCGTTCTTACCAATCAGACTGGCGTTGACTCGCAGGGCAATCGCACCATTGACGTGCTTGCGCATGCGCCCGGCATCTCCCTGGACGCTGTCTTCAGCCCCGAACACGGCGTCACCGGCACCCTTGATACCACGCACCTGGGCGACACCAGAGACGCAGCGACTGGCGTTCCTGTTTACAGTGTTTATGGCGCGACCGACGCTGCGCGTCGGCCTTCCCCGGACGTTCTGCGTAACTTGGATGCGGTCGTGATTGATATCCAGAACGTTGGCACACGTTTCTATACTTACGAAACCGCGATGGCATATTTTTTGGAAGGGGCGGCGAAGGCTGGAATTGAAGTGTTCGTCCTGGATCGTCCCAATCCCATCACCGGCTCGTTTGTGCAGGGTCCGGTCGCCGATCCAGGACGCGAAAGCTACGTTACCTATAGCTCGGTGCCTGTGCGTCATGGAATGACCATGGGCGAACTTGCGCAGATGTACAACGCCGAACGCCATATCAATGCCAAGCTGACCGTAGTCCCTATGGAAGGATGGATGCGCGGCGATTGGCTCGATTCTACTGGGGTCGCGTGGATCAACCCGTCTCCCAATCTGCGTAGTTTGAATCAGGCCACGCTGTACCCGGGCGTAGGGTTGGTTGAAGGCACGAATGTTTCCGTTGGCCGCGGCACCGACACCCCGTTCGAATTGCTGGGCGCACCCTGGATCGAAGGCCGCCAGCTTGCCGCTTATCTGAACGCTCGCAATATTTCCGGCGTGCGTTTCGTCGCCGCCGATTTCACGCCCAGCGATTACATTTACAAGGGCCAGAAGTGCGGAGGCGTCAACCTCGTCTTGATTGAGCGCAATGCTTTCGATGCTCCAGAACTTGGCATCGAACTCGCTTCGGCGCTACACAAGCTCTACCCTGACCAGTTCCACATTGAAAAGATGAGCGATATCCTGGTCAGCCAATCTGTGTACGAGGCGATTGAGAAGGGTCTGGATCCGCGGCGGATCGCTGACGACTGGCGCGACTCACTAGAGAAATTTCTTGAAGTGCGCAAGAAGTATCTGATTTACAAGTGAGTGACCAGAGAGCCTGTCTCCGTTAAAATATCCGCATCCGATCCACAGGAGACCGCGGTTGAGCAATTTCGTCCCCCCGAACCCGATTGTCAGTTTCTACCGATGCGCCGGACCCAATTGTGGCCTGCTCAAGCGTTCTTCCGATCGTTGGTGGCTGATGTGGACCTCCTATGACCAGTTCCAGCAGCCCGTGCTCTATCTCGCGCCCTGGGACGAGAAGATTGCCGAGAAGGAAGGGACCCTTCACGTTTGCGGCGAGATGTGCGCGCAGCGCCTGCAATCGCAGTTCATGGGCAATATTCTGCAAAACCTGCGTGCCCGCTGATTGCAACCATCTCGGCTCAACCGTTCCGGCATCCCACTTACAAGTTAGCTTGATTCCGCCCGTATACTTGGGCCAGGGAGAGAACTATGCGCTGGGGGATGTTGCTATTGCTATCTGCCTCGCTCGCCGCGGGACAATCTAATCCTGGAGCAAATACAACCAGCCGGGGAAGTGCGCCTGATTCCGCGCCCAGGCAACTCACCATTCCCGCCGGCACAAAAGTTCCTCTCGTTCTTAAACATGCAATCTCGACCAAAGGCGCGCAGGAAGGCGACCCGGTTTATGCGGAGACGAATTTCCCGGTCGTGCTCAACGACCGCGTCTTGATCCCTGCCGGCACCTATGTCCAGGGAAAGATTACGCACGTGCAGCGGGCGGGACGGATCAAGGGGCGGGCCGAAGTGCAGATGCACTTCACGACCCTGATTTTTCCCAGCGGCTACACCGTTATGCTTCCCGGTTCTCTCGAGAATGTTCCCGGCGCGGATAAGACGAAGATGAAAGGCGAAGAGGGGACAATCCAGCAGGACAGCCAGACGGGGGAAAAAATTGGAACGGTGGCCAGTACCGCGGGAACCGGCGCCGTCATCGGAGGCCTCAGCCGCGGCGGCAAAGGCGCGCTGGTCGGGGCCGGTATTGGCGGCGCGGTCGGCACCGCGATCGCAATGCTCTCGCGCGGAAACGACGTCAAGCTGGACTCCGGCACCACCGTGGAGATGGTGATTCAGCGCGAGGTTCTCCTCGATGCCGCCCGCGTTCCTGCCACTGCCTCGACCAGGAACTAGCGCAATGTGAACATCGCGTTTACGTGCGCGGTTACCGAAATGCTTTGCGGCGTGAATTCCTCCGTAGGGGCCGGTGCAGCCTCGGCGGCCGCTCCCATGGGCAGCGCCCGCTTCATCATCGGCTGAAACACCCGGATATTTTCAAAGGTGTCAACAGAAGCATACGAAAGCTCTCCGACGGCACGCCCGCTTGCGCTGGCTACCGCGTTGGCCGATTCCCGTGCTCGCCGGTAAGCGTCTTGTACCGCCCGGGACTTCGCCGCGTCCATATCTTCCAGCGTGTAATTAATCGACTGGGTTTCGGTCACGTCGGCATCTGCGAGTTGCTGAAGGATCGGCGCGACCTTGGAAAAGTCTTTCAGCTTGAGCGAGACGTTCGCATTAACCCGGTAAGCGACTAGCTTGCGCTTAGGATTCTTGTAGTCATAAACGGGCTGCAGAGAAAAGTACCCGATCTCGGCCGCTTTGGGCTCGATGCCGTTCGCACGAAGAATCTGGCGGATTTGTTCGGAAGACTTGGACGCGCGATCATAAGCTCCCCGAGCCGTCTCATCCTGTGCCGAGATGTTGAACTGAAGCTGTGCGGTGTCCGGGTTGGCTTCGAATTTTCCATCCGCGCCTACAAACACGGTGTTGGGCTGAGCGGTCACCGCAGGATGCTCCTGTGCGACGGTGAGTGTGACGGCCAGACAGCACACAGCGAGGATCGAGAGAGATTTCATTGCCTTGTCTCCTGGGAAACAGGAATCGTACCAAGAACGCGGGCGGAGCGAAAACTTGCCCCGTTTGGGGGCCCTTGCACGTTAACCGATCGGTTAGCCTGCTAGCCCGCAGAACCGATCGGTTCATGAACGAGCGCGAAAAATCCAGTGTGTCTACCCCGTAGCGCACGGGACGCGACGCGCTTCGTATTCATTTTGAACGAGATAGGTCGAGATGTACTTCTGATTTGCAGGTTTATAACATTGGCCGCTTGTTTGCCCGTTCACCGAGGTCTCATGGACCGACAAGGAGGCAGGGCATGCAATCAGTAGCAGCGAAATTCCTGGGATCCTTAGCGATCACAGTCCTGTTTGTGCCGCTCGCGGCACAGTCGCAGATGATTGACAACACCCAGGCGACCAACACGGCGGGAGCGGGCATCAACAAATCCCTCGCAGACGAAATCGGAGCGGGCCGGGGAAATGTGCTTACTCCCAACTCTTCGGTTTACATCATCAACCGGGATCCCTACCGCTCCATCCGGCGAGGTCGCCAGCTATTCCAGCGGAAATTTACCCACGCCCAGGGCCATGGGCCGAATGAAGGCGACGGCTCCGGAAACCTCAACACCGATCTCGCAATCGCCGCCGGCCTGGCTGACAGTTGCGCACTCTGTCACGGACGCCCCCGGGGTTCGGCCGGTTCAGGAGGAAACGTCGTTACCCGCCCCGATAGCCGGGATGCTCCGCACCTGTTCGGCCTCGGCCTCAAGGAAATGCTTGCCGACGAAATCACAACAGACCTCCGCGCTACTCGTGACCTCGCCATCACCTTGGCCCAGCAGCGAAAGCATTCTGTCACGCTCAAGCTGGGCAGCAAGGGCATCAGCTACGGGGCCATTACAGCAAATAGCGACGGGTCGCTGGACACCTCGAAGCTGGTCGGAGTCGATACCGACCTGCGGATAAAGCCTTTCTTCGCCGAAGGCAGCATGATCTCCATTCGCGAGTTCATCGTAACTGCATTGCATAACGAGATGGGCCTGGAAGCGTCCTCCGATCCCGATCTGCTCTCTGCCAGTGCAGGGGGGCGTGTAGTCACGCCGTCGGGCATGGTGCTCGACGGATCAAAAGACAAGATTACGGCGCCGCCCCAGCCAGACCCGCAGAACGGAAACGAGATCGATCCGGCACTGGTGGATCACCTCGAGTTCTACCTGCTGAACTACTTCAAGCCTGGTCATGGGGAACAGAATTCCTTGAACGATCACGGCCGCGTCGTCTTTAGCCGGATTGGCTGTTCTTCCTGCCACGTCTCCAATCTAACGATTGAGCATGACCGCCGAGTCGCGGACGTGGAGACGAACTACGATCCGGTGAATGGGGTGTTCAACAGTATGTACGCCACGGCTGCCACTCTGTATCAGGACGTGAACGACGGCAGTGGCTATCCCGATCTGAAATTGCCGTTGGGAAATTCCTTCGTGGTGAAAGATATCTTCACCGATTTCAAGCGTCATGACCTGGGGGCCAACTTCTACGAGCGCAACTGGGACGGAACATTACAAACCACGTTCCTGACCCGTCCGTTATGGGGTGTGGGTTCGACCGGGCCTTACGGCCACGACGGACGCAGCATGACTCTGAACGACGTGATCCTGCGCCACGGAGGCGAAGCGCTCGCTACCCGCAACGCGTATGCGGCTCTTAGCCCTCGAGATTCGAATGCGCTACTAACGTTCCTCAACTCGCTGGTGTTGTTCCCGCCGGACGACACCGCATCCACGCTCGATCCTGCCGATCCGACCAAGCCTAATTTCCCGCAGTTCGGGCACGGCAGTATCAAACTGACAGTGCTATTCAACGATCCCACCGATCCGGAATAGAACCGCCAAAAGAAGAGGCACAGACCCGAGTCTGTGCCTCTTCTCTCGTCGAGACCGGCCTCGCGACGACGATGCCGGTTATTGAAAATCAGTGATATGGAATTTGCAGCGGGTGGTCGAGCCTCACTTCCATGACCGTACCTTTATCGAGTTTCAGATTGCGATCGGTGAGATAGCCGGCGAGTGCTCCCGCTCCGGCGCCCACACCCGCTCCGATCCCTGCGCCCTTGCCACCGCCGGCTGCGGCTCCGCCAATTGCGCCAACACCGGCGCCGACTGCGACGCTTTCGATCATGTGGCGATTGCTCATGCCTTTGCGCTCAATCTCACCCTCGGAGTCGGGCTGCTTGACGCCATGCTCGCCGGGCAAGCCGGTAAGGGTTGCAATCAGTGGCATCTTGCCGTGTCCGGTGTCGATCTCGTCGAAGCTGATCAACATCCGCGCATGTACGCCCTGCTCTACCGAACTTACGTGCCCAATCACACGCTTGCCCCGCGGAATGATGGCGCCGTCCGGCCCCACCAGGTCTTCCGCCAGCTTCGCCTTGAAATGCTTCCCCTGCTCAAGCTTGGCGGTGTCCAGTTTGTCATCGAGGCGGATCAGAAATGTTGTGCCCTCGGGAATGCTGTGTGGGGGCGCGGGACCGTTGACATCGCGCTGGGCGAACGTGGGAATCCCGGCGAACAGAATTGCCAGACACAAAACCAAACGAGACCGTAAACGGCTCATATCCATACCCTCGGGAATTCAAAGACTGAGTGCTATGAGAGTTGGATGTGGGGCAGCATGGAAATGCTGCCTCCTCATTAAACCAATGGTGGGTGCGGGTTAGGGCCTATCCCTCCATCCAGGCCGGGTTTCCCAGGTTTCGGAGGGGGAGGAAGCGGAAAGTGGTAAATCTGCGAGTTAATTTC
Organism: Terriglobales bacterium; assembly: GCA_035652095.1. GTDB lineage: Bacteria > Acidobacteriota > Terriglobia > Terriglobales > Acidobacteriaceae > DASREM01. The sequence continues at coordinate 477,888 of DASREM010000028.1, forward strand.
CTGCCGCAGATCGTCCCAGATATTTGGTGGCATATCCAGGAATACCTTCACGATGGTCGGATCGAACTGGCGCCCCGACCAGCGATTGATCTCCTCGCGAGCTGCGGTAAGTGATTGCGCCGGGCGATACGGCCGGTCCGAGGTGATGGCGTCCAGCGTGTCGGCGATCGAGAACATGCGCGCTCCCAACGGAATCTCCTCGCCTTTCAGTCCCCGCGGATAACCGGTTCCATCCCAACGTTCCTGGTGCGAGTAAACAATCTCCGAAGCCTCTGCTAGAAAGGGTATCTTCTTCAACATCTGATAGCCGCGATAACAGTGTTCGCGCATGATCGCAACTTCGTCGGGGGTAAGGGCGCCTGGCTTGCGAAGAATTGCATCAGGGATCGCCATTTTCCCGATGTCATGAAGGAAGGCGCCGCGGGCAATCACCGCGATCTGGTCCTTCGAAAGGCCCATCGCCCGTGCGATGGCGATGGTGAATGCGGTTACGCGCTTGGAATGGCCCTCGGTCTCCGCGTCTTTCAAGTCGAGCGCGTCGCCCAGGGCTTCCAGGGTAATGTCGTAGGAGCGTTCCAGGGTGCTCATGGCCCTGCGAACCTGCTCCGTCTTGGCCGCGACCAGGGCTTCCAGGTTCGTCTGGTACGCGCGATTTTCCAGCTTGAGGCGACGGTTCTCGAGCGCACGACGAACTGTGGCCAGCAACTGCTCGCGCTCAAACGGCTTCAGTAAGTAGTCATAAGCGCCATTGCGTATGGCAGCCAGCGCGACCGATATGTCGTGCACCGCGGTAACCATCACCACGGGCATATCGGGGAACTTTTCCTTGGTGCGTTCGAGCAAGCCTATGCCGTCGAGGTCCGCCATCATCAGGTCGGAAAGCATAAGCTCGAACTCTTCGCCCGACTCCAGCAACGCCAACGCTTCCAGGCCGGATCCGGCCTGTTTGCACTTATAGTTAGCCAGAGTCAACATCGAGGAGACAATTTCGCGGATCGGCTCTTCGTCGTCTACCACCAGAATGCGATCAGTTGGCATGTGAAGGTAAGTCTATCGCCAATTCTACCCTACACATCAGGTTCCGAAAGTAATCATTCTAGAAGGGAAAGTAGATCGAATCAGAAGGTTAAAGTGCTATCACTGAAGAGCACAGGTTCCGACAATCGCAATGGGTATTTACCTCTGGGGAAGCTGGTACGGGGTCGGGGAACTCGGTGTCCCTAAGCTCTCGGTACAGGAGTCGGCGGCGCTGATTCTGCTGGCCGCTGCCCTATTGGTATTCCGTACCTTTCGCGGACGCTATCTTCTCATCTGGATTCTGGGCTGGCTCGCGTACTTTGTTTCCCACTGGACCATGCGCAGCGGCGGAAGAGGGCAACTCACGCCGCTTCTTACCGCGATCTCGCAGGCGGAATTTGTGCTGGCAATCTGCTTGTTCGCCGCCGCCGTGCTGGTCTACACCCATTCCAAGCGTCTGCTGCTGCCGCTGGCCCTCATTTCGCTGATTCTGGTCGTCTATGCCGCGGCGCGCGCGATCTATTGGCCGAATGTTTTTGCCCTGCGGGTCGCGCTGGAGACTGCTTACCGCCTGCTGGCGCTCACCGCGGCCGCGGAATTGATTCGTTTTCGCTGGGCCCGCTCAGAGATCGGGCCCTGGATTTTGAGTCTCGCCTTGTTGTCCATTCACCTGGAATGGGCTCCGGTCAACGCCGTCTTTCCTCCAGGCTACGACTTAATGGTTGACCTGCTGCTTGGGGTCAGCATGCTGCTGATCGTCTTTGACGATTCCAGGATGCGGACACGCCGGCTTTCGGTGATCAACGCGCTGACTACAACCATCACCCGCGCGCAACAGCACGGCCCCATGATGGTGACCGCGCTCGAAGAGCTGCAAAGGTTGATGGGGGCGCGAGCGGCATGGTTCCGGCTGCTCGAAGACGGCAACATGGTGATTGCCCAGCAGATTGGACTGTCCCAGAATTTCCTTCGCGACCGCATGACCATGGCCATTGACGAGACCCATCGCGACGTCTTACGCGATGGCGTTCCTGCGGTTTTGAAAGTGTCGCAGGTGGTCGAAAGTGCGCGACCGTATTTGCAGCAAGAGAAGTTTCATCACATCGTGATGGTCCCGGTGCTGGGAAAGAAGTCGCCGATCGGCATGCTCACCCTGGGCAGCCGTCGCAGACTGTCCTACGCCCCGGACGATATGGAGTTCCTCGCCACCAGCGCCCACCAACTGGGTTTGGCGGTCGAGAACCTGCGCCTGGTGGAGCAGATTCTGCGGTCGCACCGGCAATGGAGCAACACCTTCGACTCCATCCAGGATGTCGTACTGCTGCATGACGCTGAATTCAACATCATGAAAGCCAACCGCTCGCTCCTGCAGCGGCTGAACCAGTCCTCGGGTGACATCGTTGGGAATCCTTGCGAATCGGTTCTGCCCCGCGAGCACGCGAATTGGAAGGGTTGCCCCTACTGCAAAGGCGCTGAGAGTTCCTTTTACGAAGGGCCAGACCCCTGCTTCGGTGGCTTTGTAATGGTTTCGACCTCGACTTACACCGAGCAGAACGGCACTCAGAAGGGGACCATTCACGTGGTTCGTGATGCCACGGATCGCCATGCTGCCGAGGAGAAATACCGTCTTCTATTCGAGCAGATGCAGGAGGGAGTATTCGTCGCCACCACCGACGGCAAGCTTCTGGACTGCAATGATGCCTTTATGCGCATGCTGGGCTACTCGAACCGCGACGAGCTGATGGCCTTGAACCTGGACTCGCACATCTATACCTCGGTTGAGAAGCGAGACGAGTTCCGGCGCGAAGTCGAGCAGCACAATTACGTCAGAAACTTCGAGGTCACGCTGCGCAGGCGGGATGGATCCCTGCTGACCGCGATGGAGAACAGCTTTGCAACCCGCGACCGGAACGGGCGTATCGAGCGCTATCAAGGGTTCCTGCTCGATATGACCGAAAAGAGGCGCGCCGAAGATGAGATTCGACGGCGAAACCGCGAGCTGAATGCCCTGAATGCCATGGCGGTCATCGCCACCCAGTCATTTGATCTGGACGAGATCCTGAACCTCACCTTGCGGCAGGTGGTCTCGCTGCTCGGCGCCGAAACTGGATCAATCTACCTGGCAGGCCAGGACGAGGCCACCTTCCGCCGCCGCGCAGGCTGGGGCCAGCGCAGCGCCGACCGCGCCAGGTTTTCTGAAGTAACTCTTCCTGACTTCGGCGATCTCGTCATGAAGTCGCGCACCGAAGTTATCACCCCCGACTTTCTGCCTCACTTGCCCGAATCGCTGTCGGAATTCATCCGCGCCGATGGCTTTCAATCGTGGATTTGGGTGCTGCTCTGGGGCAAAGACAAGCCCATCGGCATCATGGGCATCGGCAGCGGCCAGTCTCGCGAGTACTCCAGCAACGATGAAAGTCTCCTGGTTGCCATTGGCCGGCAACTTGCCACCACCGTGGAGAAGGTTCGTCTGTACGAAGAGACCTGCCGCGCCTACGAAGACCTGCGTCGCACCCAGGAACAGCTACTGCAGAGCGAAAAGATGTCAGCTGTCGGACAATTGATTGCCGGGGTTGCCCACGAACTGAACAACCCTCTCACCGCCATTCTCGGCTATGCCCAGTTGCTCGAAAGCGAAGGTCTGCAGGACCGGGCCTCAGATTTCGTCAGCAAATTGTTCAAGCAGGCGCAGCGGACCCACCGCGTGGTGCAGAACCTGCTTTCCTTTGCCCGCCAGCGCAAACCGCAGAAGGAGCAGGTAGACCTCCGCAAAGTGCTCGACGAGACGCTTACCCTTCGCGATTACGATTTGAAGGTCAACGACATCGAACTGGTCAAAGAGTACGACCCGAATGTTCAGGGAGTCACCGCCGATCCGCATCAGTTGGAACAGGTTTTCCTGAACATCATCAACAATGCCGTGGACGCCATGCTGGAGAAAGGGACCGGTGGCACCCTGTCGGTGCGCGTGTTCGCCGAGGCAGGCAACGTCCATGCCGTCTTTGAGGATTCTGGGCCCGGCATCAAGGAGCCCAATCGCATTTTCGATCCCTTCTACACCACCAAGATCGTGGGCAAGGGAACCGGCCTTGGGCTGAGCATCTGCTATGGAATTATCAAGGAACATGGCGGCGACATTTCAGCGCATAACCGTCCCGAGGGTGGCGCGATCGTGGACGTGAAGCTTCCGGCTGCAGAGCGCGTGCCGGTGGCGGAAGAAGTGTCGGCGCCTCCCAAGCGTGAATTTGCCCTCGAAGGTCGCGTCTTGCTGGTCGAAGAGGAAGAGGCGGTGCTGGAGTTCGAGCGCGATGTATTGGCGGGCGCGGGTGCTCAGGTTACCGCAGTCAAGAAGCGCAGCGATGCGGAAGCGCGGCTCCGGAGCGATGAGTTCGATGCCGTGATCGTGGATGGCAAAATGCCAGGAGGATGGACAGCCCCGGAAATCTATCGCTGGCTGGCGGAGAACCGTCCTGGTCTGGAGCGGCACTTTCTGATCACTTTTTCCAGCGTCGCCGAGCCCGAGATACGAAAATTCCTGCAAGATCACAACGTTCCCAGCTTGGCGAAACCCTTCGAAGTCGCCGATTTGATCGCGCAAGCCCGCAAGCTGCTACAAAAAGCCAAGGCTGCCGGCGCAGACTGATTTCATCCTGTCAATCAAAACCAGAGCATCAGGAGCTAAAGGGTTTCCTTTAACGACTTGATCAGGTTCCCCAGTGCAGTTTCATTTCTCCGATACCACTTCCATTGGCCCACCTTGCGCGCTTCCACCAGGCCGGCCTTGGTCAGAATGGCCATGTGATGGGAGATCGTCGGCTGTGACAGGTTGAACCGTGCCTCAATGTCCGACGCGCACAGCCCGCTTTCTCTGTCGATCGAGCAAGCTCCGCGTTCCTTGAGCGCCTCGAGAATCCTGCGCCGCGCCGGATCGGCGATTGCGTGAAGATTACGATCAAGAATCTGGTCGGAAATCATTCACTGAGGATGAATCGTAGATAGATGAATGTCAATCCATCCGGATGCGGGAAACACCTCGACTGGCATCATCCAGAAGTCCCAGCGGGGGAGGGACCTCGCGTGCAGATTCGGAACTCTGGCTCAGGAACTGAAACTTTCCCGGCGCACCCGCGTCTGATCACCCAGAGGCCCCATGCTCTTCGAAGGCAACGAACGACGCGAGCGCGAGAAGCGGATGAAGGCCGAGGGGCGTCTGCCTCCGGGGCAGTCGCTTACCCTGAAATGGCCGGTGCTGCACTACGGTTCGGTGCCGCGATTCGATCCGGCCACCTGGGACTTTCGCCTGAGGGGTCTGGTTGCGAATCCGCTTCAGCTCAGTTGGGATGCGTTCAACAAGCTGCCGAAGATTGAGACGACGAGCGACTTCCACTGCGTCACCCGATGGAGTCGCTTCGACAATCGCTGGAAGGGAGTTTCTCTGCGCGAGCTTCTCAGCCGCGCGCAGCCGAAGCCTGAGGCCGCCTATGTTCTGGTGCACGCCGAGCAGGGATATACCGCTAACGTCCCGCTCGCGGACCTGCTGCACGACAATGTTCTGCTCGCCACCCACCATGATGGCGAGCCCTTGCCGCTCGATCATGGATACCCCTTGCGGCTGATTGTGCCCCATCTCTATGCCTGGAAGTCGGTGAAGTGGGTAAGGGGGTTTGAGCTACTTGAACAGGATGCGGCGGGGTTCTGGGAGCAGAACGGATATCACATGTACGGCGACCCCTGGAAAGAGCAGCGCTTCAGCCGCTAGGGCCGCCGTTAGCCGCCTTCAAACCGGTCTACTTCTTCAGGATCGGGTTATACCCATCGTTGACCAGCTTGGCGCGCATGGCCTCCGCATCTTTCACGTCGGCATAAGGCCCCACCTGTACGTGGAACAGTTTGTCGGCCCCGGCATTGGCGGCCACGAACGCCGGGTACTGTTTCGACTTCAATGCTTCCACCAGAGCCTGCGCATCCTCCTGCTTGGTGACGGCCGCGACCTGCACAAAATACCCGCTGGTCGCAACCGGCACCATCGGATCGGGCGGCTTCGCCTCCGTCGTCGCGGGCGTAGTTTGCGCCGCTGACTCTGGTGCAGCTTCAGATTCCTTCTGCGCGGCGGGTTTATAGAATGCAGTATCGTTCGAGGTAGCGTTGGCGGGCTTGATCGCGGTCGGCCGCGCTCCGTTTGAAACTGGAGTCGTGGGCGTCGACTCGGCCATCATGGGTTTCGCTGTGCTCTTGCCCAGTGAAAATCCCATCCCGAAGAAAATGGCACAGAGCACAACCAGCCCAAAAAACAGGGCCAGCATCTTGCCCGTGCCCAGTGTAATTTCCGTGTCCTGTGATGAAGCCATTCTGTCCTCGCTCGAGAGCTAGCTGTTGGCAGGCTCGGGCTGCGGCCTTCCTGTCGCCTGCAGCACTTTTTGTATTCCGGAGAAGAAGTCCACCGGCACCGGGAAGACGACGGTTGTATTCTTCTCCACCCCGATTTCGGTCAAAGTCTGCAAGTAGCGCAGTTGAATGCTGACTGGTTCCGTTGCCAGCAGCCGGGCGGCATCCACCAATCTCTGCGCCGCTGAGAACTCACCCTCCGCGTGAATGATCTTGGAGCGCTTTTCGCGCTCGGCCTCGGCCTGTTTCGCCATCGCCCGTAGCATTGACTCCGGCATATCCACCTGCTTGACCTCGACGTTCGCCACCTTCACGCCCCAGGGCGCGGTGTGGGTGTCGAGAATGCTTTGCAGGCGAAGGTTGATCTTCTCGCGGTGTGCCAGCAATTCGTCGAGTTCCTGCTCGCCCAGCACCGACCGCAGCGTGGTCTGCGCGAATTGCGAAGTCTGGTACACGTAGTTGGAAACTTCCACCACCGCCTTCCGAGGCTCGATCACGCGCAGGAAGATCACCGCATTTACCTTCAGAGTCACGTTGTCACGGGTGATGATGTCCTGGGGCGGGACCTCGAGCGCTTCCTGCCGCAATGACACTCGAACCATGCGGTCGACAGGCGCGAACACCAGAATCACGCCTGGCCCCTTGGCCTGAGGCAACAGCCGGCCCAGCCTGAAGATGACTCCCCGCTCGTACTCCGCCAGGATCTTAATGGAACTCATCAGGTAAAGAACGACGATTGCGATGACGATGGTGGTGAAACCAAAACCGAGTTCCATCATGTCCTCATGTCCAATTTGAAGGGATTGATCCTGAGGCGGATTGTACCGCAATCGGGCAGCATCAACGGTGACAACTACGCATTACGGGAGTGCCTGCCCAGATACGTCAAACCGCATGCGTAGCTGGGGTTGGCTGGGGGACGGAAAGCGGGTCGACCAGCAATCGCAAGTCATTTACTTTCCGTACCACGACCTGCTGCCCGGCAGACACCGGACTTGAGGAGACCGCGTCCCAAAGCTCTCCATGCACGAACACTTTGCCCGCCGGAGACAAGGATGTCTGGGCAATCCCGGTTTCTCCAATCAATCCCTGCACCCCGGTGACGATCTTGTTTCGACGCGCCCTCAGAGCAATGTTCATCAGAAACACAGTGATCAGCCCAAGCGGAATACTTACCGCCAGCGCCGTCGGCAGATGCACCCGCATTTCTGGGATAGGGGCATCCACCAGTAGCAGAGCGCCCAACGTCATGGTAACGATACCGCCGATCCCGAGCACGCCATGTGAGGCAAACTTTGCCTCCAGAGCGAACAGAACAAACGATGCCAGGATCAGTACCACTGCGGCAAAACGCGTAGGAAGCAGGTTCAGAGCGAAGATCGCGAGCAGGATAAAAACCACGCCCACGGTTCCGGGCACCACCGCGCCCGGATGATTGAACTCGGCATACAGCGCGAATGCTCCGATCGCCAGCAGAATGAAGGCGATGTTGGGGTCCATGATGAAGGCGAGAATGCGCTGCTTCAGAGTCATCTCGTAGTTCCGCACCGGCTCCCCGACCAGGTTCATAGTTACGATCTGGCCATCGAACCGCTTCACCGTCTTGCCCTGCATTTGCTTGAACAGGTCCTCCTGGCTTGACGCGACGTAGTCAATCAGGTGATCCTTCAAGGCCTCCTGCTCGGTAAACGATTTGGACTCGCGCACCGTGCTTTCGGCAATCTCGATGTTGCGGCCGCGTTTTGCGACCACGGAGCGCATCAGGGCCGCCGCATCGTTTTCCATCTTCTGCTTCATTACGTCATCGATCTTTCCGCCGGTCAGGGTGACCGGGTGCGCGGCGCCGGTGTTGGTTCCCGGAGCCATCGCCGCTACGTCGGCGCTCTGGAGGATGAAGAATCCCGCCGAAGCGGCACGCCGTCCGCTCGGCGCGACATAGATGATGACGGGCACCTTAGCGGCAAGAATTTTTTCGATGATCCCGCGCGTGGAATCCAGCAGTCCGCCCGGAGTATTCAGCTCGATCAAAAGTGCCTGGTCTTTGTTGCGCTCAGCCTCCGCGATCGCTCGCGCAATGTACTCTTCCGTCACCGGGTGAATGGTGTCGCTGACGGAAATTTTCAGTATTTCAGCCGGAGCGGGCAGGCAAACCAGGATCACCGTAGACAAGAACCACAAGAGGCGCGAAGGCATTTTCATCGGTTTTGCAGCGGCTGCGCTTTCTCCGCGAGCTTGGCTGCAAGGGCACGCTTAAGCGACTGGGCTGTGGCATTGGCAGGTTCCAGCCGCAGCGCCTGATCCACGTCCTGGACCGCCGCTTCCATCCTATTGTCTCGCAATTCCAGGCGGGCGAGAACCAGGAAAGCGTCGGCGGAGGGTCTCAAACGTAACGCTGTTTCCGCCTCTGACCGGGCAAGTATCAGGTTTTCGCCGGCTTCATACACTCGCGCCAGCCCGGAATGAGCGGCGGGATTCGCGTTGTCCAGGGATTGTGCCTCCCGGAACTCCTTCTCCGCCTCCGCCACGAAGCCGCGCGTCAGCAGTTCATTGCCGCGATCAACGTGGTAGCGCGCATGGGTTCGCGGGTCGGCCTTGGCCATCCGCTGTTCGGCAGTGGCTTCGATCTTCAGGGCGAGCAGGCGGAAGGTTCTTTCATCATAGTTTTTGCGGATCCGCTCCGAGGGAACCCGGCTAGGGACGGGCGCCTGCGTCAGTCGCGCGCTGGCCTCGGAGGATATGCTGTCGTAAAAGTTTTTCGCGTCTCCATCCGTGGGCCGTAATGCGAGAACTTCTTTCAGCTGCCGTGAAGCGCCACTGGTATCGCCCGCCTTGTAGAGCGCCACTGCAAGGTTGAAATGGTAATCAGGTTCGGCGGAATCTGCCTCGACTGCTTTTTGGAAATACTCGAGGGCGCTCTTTTTCCCGCGCCGGTCCTGCACCACGCCGAGGTTGTTATAAACCTCGGTCAAAGGCAGGCGTGAGGCTACAAATGCAAACGCCGTTTCTGCCCGGTCAAGTTGCCCCGCACTGTAGGCCGATAAGCCCAGAAAAAAATTGGCCTCCCGGGCTGCGGCATCATTCGCAGGAACTCGGCCCAGCGTTGCAACCGCCTGCTCGTATTGTCGCTCCCGGTAATAAGTCTTCCCAAGCTGCAACAGCGCTCGCGAATAAGCCGGATTCAGGCGCACGGCCTCGCGAAAATGCCCGATTTGTTCGGCAGCGGTCGGGTCAGTCAATCCATGGATGTAATTTTCAAATGCATCCAGGCGGATGGGCGCGGCGGCAGCTACATACTGCGATTTGCTGTTAGATAGATCCGGACGCAGCGCATGTACCAGGTCCCAGGCCAGCGCGGTTTCGATATTAATCAGGTCGGGAAGCGGACCCGTCTCGGTCACCTCCGGCAGCAAGTGCTGGCGATGCATATCGAGTAAGCGGGCCGTCGCGGAAAATGTTCGTCCATCGAAACCGAAAGCTCCCAGCACAACATAGTCAACGTCCATCTCCTCGGCAATGCGATAGATCGTAGCCCGGGAAAGATGGACCCGGCTTGGGACCCCCGTCCGGTCGTAAGCGCGCTGCCGGTCCTCGCGGTCCAGCACGTACATCGTCGGAGAGGAAAGCCGCTCCTCGAGCAGCTCCGGGAATGACTCTCCAATCCACTCCAATCCTGTAGCCGTGGAACGGTTCTCAAAGGGAACTACCAGCACGGTGGGGCCCGGTACTTGCGTTTGGGCGGAAACGACACCTGCCAGGCCCAGGACCATGGCCAGAGTAAGCCAGAAGGATTTCAAAGTAGCTCGATTATAGCGGGTGAGTTCAGGCGGTTTCCCGCACTTTGGGTCGATCATCGGCAGAAACACTTCCTGCCTGCATCGCTTGGCGCATGACGGCATCCCAACCGGGCAGTTCCGTGCTGCCGGTAATCAGGCGAGCGCTGCGTTCATAAGTCAGATATGACCATGCCCACTGGATCAGCACGATCACGCGATTGCGGAACCCGATCAGGAACGTGATGTGAATGAACAGCCACGCCAGCCAGGCGATGAATCCCGAGATGTGGACCTTTCCGAACTGCGCGATCGCGGCTGCACGGCCAATAGTCGCCAAGCTCCCCTTATCGTGATAGTGAAAATCCTGCCGGCTCTCGTGATGAAGATCGCGGACGATGTTTTTTGCAGCCCAAGTCCCTTGCTGCATCGCGACCGGGGCCACTCCGGGCAGCAAGTTCCCGGATTTGTCCTTCAGCGCGGCGAGATCGCCGATCACAAAAATCTCAGGATGGCCCGGGATGCTGAGATCGGAGTTCACCAGGACACGACCGGCGCGGTCGGTAGGCACGCCCAGTTTCTTGCCAAGCGGAGACGCCGCAACTCCCGCCGCCCACAGCGTGACTGCGGCCGGCAATGGCGTCTGGCCAATATAGACCGTCCCTGGTTGAATGTTGGTCACCATGGCAGAGGTCTGGACTTCGACGCCAAGGTGACGAAGTTGCTGTTCCGCACTTCGGGAAAGGTCCTCGGAATAGGTGGGCAGCACGCGCGTCCCGCCTTCCAGCAGAATAATGCGCGTTTTCTTGGGATCAATCGAGCGGAACTCGTTTTCCAGGGCCTTGCGCGAAATTTCGGCCAGCGTGCCGGCAAGTTCGACGCCGGTGGGACCGGCCCCTACCACGACGAAATTCAGCGGGGGATGCGGTTCGCCGGACGCCACCGCCCGTTCCGCCAGTTCAAATGCCAACAACACACGGCGGCGAATCTCCAGGGCGTCTTCCACGGTCTTCAAACCGGGCGCCAACGGTTCCCACTCATCATGGCCAAAGTAGGCATGACTGGCGCCGGCTGCGACAATCAGGTAATCGTAGGGGACATCTTCTTCGGCGAGCAGAACCAGTCGCCGCTCCAGGTCGAATCCCTGAACCTCGCCGAGCAGAATTTCGATGTTTTTGTCCCCGCGCAGAATCCAGCGAATCGGAGTCGCGATCTCTCCCGGCGAAAGGCCCGCGGTCGCAACCTGGTACAGCAAGGGTTGAAATGTGTGATGGTTTCGCCGGTCGACCACTGTGACCTGTACCGGTTGGTGAGCAAGATGCCTCGCCGCGCGCAATCCGCCGAAACCTGCTCCAATGATCACGATCCTCGGGTTACTTTCGCCACTCATGGAACCGTAAGCTACCTTCCAGCATCCTAGGTATCAAGTCTTCACTTAATAGATTCCGGCCATGCCTTCCGAGTCGAAATCTTTTCCGCCGCTGCTGGTACCCTCGACCGTACTGAAAGCCAGCGTCGTTTCCGGCGGCTGGTTATGGACACAGATCGTCGTTGTTTATGGTCTGATCCTGGTCTCCATCTGGACTCCTCAGGGTATCGCGAAAATCATTCTGATGCTGGCGGCGGCGATCGCACTGCTGATATTTGCCGGCGACGGCAGCTATTCCTGGCGAGAGATGGGATTGGGACTGCCATCGGCGCGCGCGTGGTTGGTTGCGCTCGCCGCTGGGATGGCGCTGGCCGTATCGGTGCCGATGATCTCCAGGCTTGTGGGACTCAACGTAGCTCCTTTCCGATCGCTGTCGCTGCAACAGTCGTGGCGTTACGCGATCTGGTCGCTGGAGCAGGAGTTTATCCTGCAGTCCTTTCTGTTCTTGCGGTTGGAAACCCTGACCCGAAGCCGTCATGCCGTGCTCTGGGCAGCCGCGCTGTTTTCGCTGGCGCATCTGCCCAGCCCGATCTTAACTGTGCTCAGCCTGATTGGCGGACTGGTATTTTGCGAGATCTTCCGCCGCTACCGCAACATCTACCCGCTCGGCGTGATCCACGCGGTTCTAGGTCTTACCATCGCCGGCAGTTTTTCTGATCGCTGGCTGCACCACATGCGGGTTGGCATTGGTTATCTCACCTTTCACCTGCGCTGAAGCTATGATCTTGTAACATGTCCCCGGAGGTACGCCGGGACTTGCATTTCAACCTGACGCAGGCCGAATCTCGTCAACACACCGGCTCTCCCGCACCGCCCGGCTGGCTCTTGTTCCTGATTCCGTCAGTCGGCGACCTCTTGTTTCTCGCCATCCTGTTCTTGCTTTCCACAGGAGTTCTGTCACAGAAATTGCTCGGAGACGCGGGTACAGGATGGCACATTCGCGCCGGGGAACAGATCATCACGATGCACGCGGTTCCCAGGAGCGACGCCTTCTCGGTCTCGACGGCCGGCAAGCCCTGGTACGCCTGGGAGTGGCTTTACGATGCCGGCATTGCAGTCATTCACCATTGGTTCGGACTCAATGGCATCGTGGTGCTTACGGCCTTCGTTATCGCAGTCACGTTTGCCCTGACCCTGCGGTTTAGCATGCGACGCGGGGCAGGACTGCCGGTAGCCCTGTTCCTGGTATTGCTCGCCGCGGCCGCTTCCACAATTCACTTCTTGGCCCGTCCTCATGTCGTGACCTGGCTCTTGCTAGTGATTTGGTTCGAAGTGGTTGACTCATCCGAGACCAGCGCCGATCCCAGGCGCCTATACTGGCTGTCGTTCATCACCCTGTTCTGGGTCAACGTGCACGGCGGTTTCCTGCTCGGATTTGTTTTGTGTGCTCTCTTTTTCCTCGGCAAGGCACTCGAGTACTGGCGAATGCCGGAGAGCCGCAACAACATCATGCAGTGGATGAAAGCCCTGGCAACTTCGAGCGCCTTATCCCTGCTGGTCACCCTCGTCAATCCTTACGGCTACAACCTTCACCTGCACATTTACCGATACCTGACAGACCGATTCCTCATGAACCACGTCGAGGAATTCCAGTCACCCAATTTCCACGGTCTGGCCCAGCAGTGTTTCGCGGCCCTGGTTTTGGTAACCATTGCGACGCTGGCCATCGCAACTCGCAAGCTCCGCACCTCGCATCTGCTGATCGCAGTCTTTGCCGTTTATAGCGGGATGTATGCTTCGCGCAATTTGCCTGCGTCTTCCATCCTGCTCGGTCTAATCATCGCGCCCGTGCTGTCGACGAGCATTCGAGAGTTCGCGGAACGTGCGACTCTCCTTCGCGGTACTTGGAGATGGTTCCTGAGTTTCTCCCATCGCATGACGACGATGGAATTCAGACTTCGCGGTCATCTCTGGCCCATGCTGGGGACTGCTCTTTTGTGCGTCATCTGTTTCAATCACGGAAGCGCCGGTTCAATGCAACTTTTGGACGCGCAGTTCAGCGGCAAGCGATTCCCAGTACAAGCGGTGGGGTACGTGGAGCAACATCATCCGGGTATGCCCATCTTCGCTCCCGACTATTGGGGCGGGTATCTGATCTACCGCCTTTATCCCCGGGAGAAGGTTTTCGCGGACGACCGCCACGACCTCTATGGCGACGCTTTTCTCAGACGTTACCTGGGAGTAATCCATGTCGTGCCGGGTTGGCAGAAGGTACTGGGTGATTGGCAGGTGAACCTCGTCGTGCTTCCAGCCGAATCGTCGCTATCGAATATTTTGAAGGAAACTCACCAGTGGCAGGCGGAATACGAAGACGAGACCGCGACAGTATTCAGAAGAATTACAGCACCCCAGGAGAAATGACAGCGCTTACGCTCAGCGGGTATCGATGCTGAAGCCGAGAATTGCATTGACCTCAACCGGTTGATCTCCGCGCAGTACCGGGCGAAACTTCCAACTGGCGAGTGAAGCGAGCACCTTGGGAGTGCATTCGGCAGTTCCACCTTCCAATACCTTCGGGTCTTTGATTTGTCCCGAGCGGTCCAGAACAAACGCAATAATCAGTCGCGAAGGCTGCAGATTATCTGGCAAGTCCGTGCGCATCGGTTCAGGCGCGGTGAGATCTCCCGCATAGGCCCCGGAACCGGAAGTGCTGTCGGCAAACTCCAAGGCAGCCCGTCCCAGCTTGGTATCCAGGTAGGTGGTGTACACCATGCCCTTTAAGGCACTGCCGTAAAAGTTGAAGGCTCCTCCGGACCGTGCCGTTGCAACGATGGTTATGCCCGAGCCGTGACGGTCTTTCAGCGAAGAAGAATGCGTGGGGTCACTGGGCTGATTTCCATCTGACCCGAAACTGGGAAGCGTGATGATATTGCTGCTCCCTCCGCGCACAGACACGCCCGGCACGGCGGGTTTGCCGGTGGTTCCGCTGCCTGCTCCGCCCGGTCCCGGATAAGGAGAGATTCCGCCCTTGGCTAACGTGTCGGAGCCCTTGCCAGCTCCGGTTTTCCCCGCGCCCGGCCCTTCGCCGCCAAACCCGCTGCCTGGGCCGGTTCCGCGGCCAATCCCGGTGCCGCCGCCCGATCCACCAATTCCGGGCTGCGCTCCCCCTGTGGGAGACATCGCCAGGGATCCGGGGCTCCCGTTGCCGGGTACGCCAGCTTTCGAACCTGGCTGGCTCGAAACGATCACACCACTTCCCGAAGCGCTTCCCCCGCCGCCATTCGATGGGGCCACCGCCATTTCTCCGACGTCCAGCGGGCCCCCCCGCCCCGCGCCTCGGTTCCCCTGGCCCTGGCCCCCGATGCCGCCTGAAACCGTTACAGGAGGAGGAATCACGGTCGCGCTTCCATCCAAACCCGGCATGCCCTGTCTTGCTAAGCCGGTCACTTGCACCGGCGGAGCAATCACGTTGGGATTTCCGCCAAGCTCAATGCCCGTCGCTTGCCTCCGAACAGAGCCGCCGACCTGAACCGGAGGCGGGACCACCGAAGCGTCTCCAATTCCTCCAACCGCGCGGCGATTTCCGGTCGCACTCCCAACCTGAACCGGCGGAGGAACGATCTGGTTGCGCAACTCCGGCCCAAATCCCGGTCCCGATCGTGCGACTTCTCGCGTGATTTGCGGAGGCGGCGCGATCACGCTCGGCGGTGGCAGCGTCAGTTTCGGATTCAGATTTGTGACTTGCTCAGGAGCAGAAACCGGGGGCGGGACAATCTGCACCGGATTGTTTCCCGGCAGTCGCATGGATGACAAATCGCCTCGCAGTGCAGGTGGTGTCGGCGGAACAATCCCGGGGACCAGCGATGGCGCAGGTTGAAATGTGTCGCGTCGTGCCTGGGGTATGGGGGCGATCGCAGTTTCGCCTAGGTTTGGAGCGCGGAGCGATGACCTCAATCCTTCCGTGGGGGCAGGGCCAGGGATGGGTTTGTAAGCAAGAAGGTTCGCCACTTCCGAATCCGCTCGCGGCAAGTTCAGTCGTGGCGCATCCACGATCTTTTCTCGCACCGAGTTGCCGCGCGCCACGCGGATGGTTTGGCTGCGATGGTGTGCTTCCTTCCCGCCCGCCCGTCCGGAATTACCCGACTGCGCTCCACCTAAGTCCTCGGTGCGCGGAAGTTCATCGCCCGAGTAGTAGATCACGTCGTACTTAGGGAGTGGCGGTGGCGCATATGGCCGAATCATGGCGAGCTTGGCGGGGATCACAATCGCGGCAATCAGCAACAATACTTCGCAGACCCAGGAAGCCAGGATTCCGCGGTAGGGAAATAGCCCGGTATTGGCTTCACCGGCCAGGCGCTTGGGAGACTTCGCCAGGGCAGGCCGGACCGCGGTGACAAACTCTTCCCATGGCGACGACCACTCCACCAGAAGCTTGGGAGCGTCGTTCACGACGGGCCCCCAGTCCGCGAGCCCAGCGTGATCTCGAGTTCATCTCCGATGACCGTCCCCGTAGTACTCAAAGTGTCAGGAGGAAGTTCTAGGACCGAAACCGACTTGCGACGAATCGGCGCGATGCGCCACGGCTGCAAGCTCTTTTCAAGATGGACGATAGTCTTCGCCTGGTCCAGATAAACCACATCAATAGGGAAGCGCATGGCGAAGGTATGCACGCCATGGCAGGGAACAATCCATAGCCCCTGGCCCGAGCGGAAACTCGCCGCCGGCGTTCCCATCAACCCCCGTAAGCGGGTCCAATGCGTGTCCGCGACCGCAACTTCGGTAGCGAGATAGGCTTGGCGGGATCGATTAAAGGCATAACCTGTGGGAACTGCGGGCATACAACTCCTGGGTTCGGCTACTGTACCATCACCGCCCTGATCCGGGCAGCAATGTGCGATACAGCTGGATAATCGCTGGCCCGAGGGTTACAAAAATAATCGAGGGGAGAATAAAAAGTACGAGGGGGATGACCATCTTGATGGTGGTCTTGGCGGCCTGCTCTTCGGCCCGCTGCCGCCGCTCTGTACGCAGGGAATCGGAATGCACGCGCAACGCCTGGGCCACGCTGGTTCCGAAGCGATCGGTTTGAATGAGTGTTGCAACCAGCGCTCGAATGTCGTCCACGCCCGTTCTTTCGGTCAAATTGCGCAACGCTTCGGCACGCGGTTTTCCGGCGCGCATCTCCAGGTTGACAAGGTGAAACTCCGAGCTCAAGTCGGGATGCGCATGATACAAGTCTTCTCCTACCCGCATCAGGGCCTGATCGAGCGCAAGCCCTGCTTCCACGCAGATGACGGTAAGGTCCAGGGCATCCGGCAACGCCAGGCGAACTCGTTGCTGCCGTTCGCGGATCAGGCGCTTCAGGACGAACCGGGGAATAAAGAATCCCAGTCCCGCAAGGCTGACCACAAATGTCATACCCAGTCCCGCCGCAATGGCGGTCACAAAGCCCAGCGCGGTCAATGCGGCCCGGCTGCCGACGTAGAGCGTCAGGTGCCTGGGCTCTCGAAAGCCTGCCTGAATCAACCACGCGCGGGTGCGTGAAACCTCGGATGGGGAAAGCGGGATGGCTTTGCTGAGCGGGTCCAGGGCCTGCTCGATACGCTCCTTGAATGCCGGCTTCTCTTCCTTCTGCCGTGGCTGAAAGCCCAATGCTCGCAGCCGGGTGCCGATCACTGAAGTCGGAGCGTACGCAGCCGCGCCGAAGGAAAACACCACCAGCGCGACAGTCAGAAAGATCACGATGACGAGAGCGATCAGCATGTTCCTAAACCTGGATCCGAATGATCCTGCGAATCACGAAATACCCGATGGTCTGAAGCGTGATGCCGGTCACCACCAGCGTGTGTCCGAGAGGATCGGTAAACAGCGGACGAATGAAACTTGGGTTGAGCGTCAGCATGCCCACCACGATCACCGGGGGAAGTCCCATCAGCAGCAGCATCGTGAGCCGGCCCTGCGCGGTATACACCTTCACCTGCCGCTGAATCTTGAAGCGCTCGCGAATGACGTAAGAAAGATTGTCCAGGATCTCCGCCAGATTGCCGCCGGTCTCGCGCTGCAACATGACCGCGGTCACGAAGAACTTCACATCCACCAGCGGAATACGTTCGGTCAGGTTCAGCAGCGCGTCCCGCACCGGCAGGCCGAACTTCTGCTCTTCATACAGCTTGCGGAATTCTCCCGCGACTGGCTCGTTCAACTCGTTGGCAATCATCTCGAGCGCGGTGGTGAACGCGTGGCCGGCCCGGACTGCTCGAGCAAGCGTGTCGATCGCCTCCGGAAACAGTTCTTCAAACTTCTGAAACCGCCGGGCGCGCCGGTAGGAGGCATAGGAATAGGGAATCAGCGCCCCCAGCAGGACCCCGGCCGCCGCAAACGCCGGACCCCAGACAGAAGACCCACTGAGCCAAAGCACCACAATGCCCAGTGCAGCCCCGCTGATCAGGCAAAAGATCACGATGTTGCCTGCCCGCATATCGAGGTTGGCCTGGGCCAACATGAGTTGCAGATTCACCGCCGCCGAAGAACGCCGCAGCAGGTTATCCAGGGCGGGAATCTCGCTGAGCATCTCATCGCGCAGCAGGGCCAGTTCTTCGTCCGGCGCGCGCTCGGCGGCTTTTTGTACGGTCGCCAACCGCTCGCGCAAAAGTCGGGCCCGGGCGCTGCGCTCGTCTAGTAGAGAGCCGACGGCGAACACCAGCAAGGCGACAACAAGAAACGCGAGAAATGCGATCAGGCCGATCATGAGAATTCCAAAGGTTTGCTAAATTTCCATCCTCGACTCGAACAATGCCGGACGCAACCGGGCTCCCGAGGTCGCGAGCCGTTCGGCAAACTTCGGTCGAATACCGGTGGCCCGGAACACGCCGCGCACTTTCCCGGTTTCGTCCAGTCCGGTGCGATCGAATACGAATATGTCCTGCATGGAAATCACTTCGCCTTCGACGCCCGTGACCTCAGAGATCGTGATCACCTTCCGGGTGCCGTCGGAAAGGCGTGCGATCTGCACCACGGCATGGATCGCGGAGGCAATCTGGTGGCGAACCGCCCGCTCGGGGATATTCAAATTGGCCATCGAAAACATGCTTTCGATACGGGCCAGCGCGTCGCGCTGCGAGTTGGCGTGGACCGTAGTCAAGGAACCTTCGTGGCCGGTATTCATGGCCTGCAACATGTCGAAAGCTTCCTCGCCGCGCACCTCGCCCACCACAATGCGGTCAGGCCGCATACGCAGGCTGTTGATGACAAGCTGCCGCTGCCGGACCGCGCCTTTGCCTTCAATGTTGGGCGGCCGGGTTTCCAGGCGCACTACGTGCTCCTGCTTCATTTGCAGTTCGGCGGCGTCTTCGATCGTCACGATGCGCTCGGAATTCGGGATGTAACCGGAAAGCACATTGAGCAATGTGGTTTTGCCGGCGCCCGTACCGCCTGAGATCAGCAGGTTTAAGCGGCCTTTCACCATGGACGAAAGCAGTTCCAGCATCGGCTCGGTGAGAGTCTTGTTCTCGATCATGTTGCGGGCGGTGATGGGATCCCGCCCGAAACGTCGAATGGACAAACAAGGGCCATCAATGGCGAGTGGCGGGATGATTGCGTTGACACGCGAACCATCCGCCAGCCGGGCATCCACCATGGGGGACGATTCATCCACCCGCCGGCCCACGCGCGACACGATGCGATCGATGATCTGCATCAGGTGCGCGTCATCTTTGAAGCTCAAGCCGGTAGGCTCGAGTTTTCCGCCGCGCTCTACATAGACCTTGTCGAAACGGTTGACCAAAATGTCGGAAATCGACGGGTCCTTGAGCAAGGGTTCGAGCGGGCCCAGTCCGAAAATTTCGTCGAGGATCTCTCGCGCGAGACGTTCGCGCTCCGCAAAGCTGAGCGGGACCGCTTCACTATTGACGGTGTTGCGGATGAGCACCAGCACTTCTTCGCGGGCCGCATCATTGGCGGTGCGGCCCAGCTTTTCGAGATCTAAGCGATCCAGGATCTTGCGGTGGAGATCGGCTTTGACCTGCTGGTACTCGGTCCTCTCAAAACTCTGTAGGTTCGCCGGCATGCTTCAATTACACCGTTTTGAACAGCGACCAGGCTGTTCGCTTCACTTCGTCGTCATTCTCTGTCAATAGCGTGGCCAGCGCGCTGAACGAGCGCGCGATTTCCGTGTGATTCTGCTGCATCAAGGGTATGCCGCGATCAATCGCAGCCGATACCGCAAAATACTGGTTCGGAACCTTCCATAGCAACTTCACGCCGGCGGCCGCTTCGGCATCCGCTTCGCTGAAGCCGGGAATCTTGCGGAAGCGGTTCAACACCAGTTTCACACGTTCGCGTCCGCCGGTTTCTCCAATGTATTGCTGCACCCGGGACGCGCTCCACAAGGATGCAACGTCGGCGCATGCGACCAGCAGCACCGTCTCCGACAAGTTGCACACCAACCGCGTCGTCGCATCCAGCCGCGAAGAAGCGTCCACCACCACGTACCGGAAATGACTGACCAGCATGTCAAACAGGCGCGCGAATTCTGCCGTGGAAGGCTCGACCGGCACGGGCGCATTGGTCCCCGCGAGAAGTTGCAACCCATCGCGATGCCGGGTCATAAAGCTCTCCAGCAGGGAACTGTCCAGCCGGTGCAGGTTGCGCAGTGAATCTGCAACGCTGAACAGCGGCTTGAGATTCATGTGCAGCGCAGCGTGGCCCAGGGGCGCAAGGTCAACCAGCGCGGTTTGTCCATGGGCCGCCTGCAGCGCGAGCGCAAGATTGACCGCGATGGTCGTCGCTCCGCTTCCACCCTTGGCGTTCACGACACTGAAGACTTTCCCGCGGCTGCCTTCCTTGTGTCCCTTGCGCTGCGCCGTGGTCAGGCGGACAAACGCTTCGAGCAGATCGGTGGTCGTGGTGGGACGCTCAATAAACTCGCGGGCGCCCGAGCGCATCGCGTTCACGATGATCTGCGGCTGAGACATGCTTCCGATGGCAAAAATCGCGGACTCTGGAAGCTCCTGGTGCAGCAGTTCAATGCCGCGCAAGGCGAACTGGGCATTGGTGCTGGTGATGTCAATCAACACCACGTCGGGACGGGCGCTTTGTACCCGCCGCATGGTCGGGTCGGTCGCGGCGACGGGATAACTGGCACAACTGTGGACGGCGCGGGCCACGCTGGTCCCATCCACCAGCACCTGCAGCACGGCGCGCTGTTCGGCGTCGTCTGCCACTATGACTACAGATAATTCGGGCATTGTGTTGCTGAACCCCTACTCACGCGCCAATATTGGCGGCAATGCTGCAACGCCCGGATTGTCATCACGCTCATCGAACTACTTATCCGAGGGTTTGGGTTTCGGTTTCGATCCATCAAACTTGTTCTGGTCCAGGAACGGGTTCGGGAACGTCGGGCCCGGGGGTGGCTGCAAGCTGGGCGAAACTTTTCGCACTGTGCAAAGCACCATGAGTTCGGCGTTGCTTTTCTGTGAACTCTTGCTCTTAAAAAAGTTGCCGATGATTGGTATATCGCCCAGTCCCGGGATCTTACTACTGATGTTGGTTACGCGATTGTCCATCAACCCGGCAATCACAAAGCTCTGGCCGTCTTGCAACTCAAACTCGGTGTCTGCACGGCGCGTACTCAATGCCGGAATGGTGAACCCGGATATGGTCAAGGAGTTGGCAAAATCCAGAGTGCTGACCTCGGGAACAACCTTCAAGTGAATATTTCCATTGGGCATGATTACCGGCGTGAACTTGAGTTTTACCCCGAATTCCTTGAATGAGATTGTAACCGCGGTAAAACCCTGGCCGGGCTGCACAATCGGGAAGGGAAATTCACCGCCCGCCAGAAAACTCGCTTCTTTGCCGTTCACTGCGATCAGATTCGGCTCCGCCAGGATCTGTAAGATATTCTTCTGCTGCAGCGCCTTGATCACTGCCCCGATGTTTACGTCGGTGCGGGTCACGAACACATTCAGAAAGTCCGAGATAGTCACAGTGGGCGGGGTCGCTGTGGTTGTGGTTGTCTGCGTATTGCCGTTGGTGGTCGTAGTCTGTGCCGTGTTGTGAACGGTAAGGCCGCCGAATTGGCCGGTCTGGGTCAAAGCAACCGTATTGCCGAGCCCCGGCGCAAACAGGTTGACTCCCAGCTGCAACACAGCCGAACGGTCCACTTCCGCAAACTTTACCTCGAGCAGGATCTCTTGCGCGCCGACCGGGCCGAAGCTCAGAACGTTCACCACATTCTTTGAATACGCGGCTGCTATCTGTTCTGCGCGCTTCGAAACTTCTTCGTCCGAAACATGTCCGGAAAGCACGATGGCCGAGCGCGACGGCGTGACCGTGATTTGCTCATCGGGAAAAACCCGTTTCTCTTCCTCGATGGCCGCGCTCACGTCCACGTCCACCCGCAAATCAAAACTCCGAGATCGGTCGAGTTCGTCCCAGATCAGCAGCGAGACCTCACCCGGCGACCTTCCGTGGACCAGGATCTGCGTGGGAGTGACGATGATCGGGTCTGCCACCGACGGGTCGGTAATGGACACCCGCTTGAGCCGTTCGGTGGTATTGATCAGAAGCGACTTGCCCACGAGAACCCGCAGTGGCGCCGCACCTTCGGAAGCGGCGGGCTGCGATGATGCAGCGCCCGGCCCCTGTGCCTCCGGCTGAGCGGGAGCATTCTGCGTGGCAGGCGCGGGTGCTGCGTTATCCTGGGCTCCAATTCCAAATGACGAGCAAGTGAGTACGACACTCGACAGCACCAGTTTCACGAGCCAACTAGTTTTCAATTGCCTGGTCTCCCCTTCGCGGGAGCAGATCCTCATACGTTCAGACCTCGCCCCCTATTGCGGTTGCCCTTCATCGAAGTTCTGCACGTCTTTTTTGTCGCCCTTGTATACCTCGACCGTATACTTCTGCGGCGCAGGAGCCGGTTGCACCTTCATGGCCTTTATGTGAGTCTTGCTCGCTGAAACGGGCAATGGCGCCGGGATCTTGTATAAGCCTCCGGAGCGCGCCGCCGCCAGATCGGTTTGCTGTGTGTCCAGCGGGTTCCGCAGTGAAAGTTGGATTCGTCCTTGTTGACTCGCCAAGGTCAATCGTTGTGCGTCCTCGGGCGATACCAGCAGGGTAATCACGGGCGCCGACGAGGTTTCCCCATTCGCATTTCGTTCCAGCCGCGAGCCGCTGGCGATCACTGAGACGTTCTCCAACACTGTCGTGGTTTGCTGTTCGGTGCCGCCGCTGGGATTGCCCGTGAGCAGCACATCCACGCGGGTCCCAGGTTGCACGAACCCAGCCACCGAGACCACCTCGTTCACACGCACGGAAACGGCGCGCATTCCCGGCGGAATCAGCGATGGCAGCCCGCTGACGTTCTTGCCCGAGAGCTTGCTGGGGAGGATGAACTCGCCGCGCTGAATCGGAAGCACGACGCCGCGATCAATCACCGCTTCCTTCTGGTGATAGCAGTTCGGCGGCAGGTCAGGCGCGGGCAGGCGCACGAGTTTCACGTCGTTTTCGCCGATCTTCGACCCTACCGGAAGATCGTTCACCGCGATCACTACATCCGCCCCCGGCCGGTTGTCGGCCGTCGTGCGACTTTGTAGCGTGCGGTAAACCCCCACACTGACCAATACGCCTAACGCCAGGGCCACGAGGCCGATGATGACGAATCGGTTGCGATTCATTCCTTCTCCTCAAAACGGGGAAGCGTGCCCGCATGCCGCCAGGCGATAGAGTGACATCGAGGCAAGAACGTTCCCGGAGCCGCTGCCGAGCTTTCGGCTCGCGGAGTCAAAACGAAAATCAGCTCCCTCGAAGGCGCCTGACCAAGCCGCCTCCATCGCAGGTGCGGATCACCGTTCCCGATCCTGTCCCCTCTGACGTTTCCCGGCAGATTACGGGGGTAAATCGCCGATCGCCAGCTGTGGCTACTGAACCGAGCTCGCAACTGTGGAGAACACGTTATTGGCATTGGTGCCGATCAGGCGGATCGTACCGACCACAATTACCAGGATTACGGCCAACATCACGGCGTATTCGGCGATGTCTTGCCCTTCGTCGTCCCGCCAAAACCGTAGGAGAGTGTCACGCATTTTCGTCCTCCAGCGCCAAGCCGGGGGCACACCCCAACCTGAGCTTGTGCAAGTTTATGCGCAATCGCGCGCTTTTGTTCCAAGCCTTCCGTGCTTAATGCTCAATGATTTGCGGAGGGACGAGAGGAGTTCCTCGATTCCCCCGCCCATCATACCCTTTCACGGGGTTTTCGAACGACAATTTATTGCGCAAATTGTCTGGAATTCTGCCCTTCCAATGCAGGGTAGTTTCTCAGATAACACCCTGCCTCGGTCAAGAACTTTGAATACTTGCGGAGAGAAATTCTTTGGCTAAGCGGAGTCCGGCTACTGAATCGAACTGGCAACCGAGGAAAAAACGTTGTTCGCGCTTTTCCCAATCAGTTGAATCGTGCCGACCACCACAGCCAAGATCACTGCCAGCATGATCGCGTACTCGGCAATGTCCTGACCCTCGTCGCTTTGCCAAAGCTTCTTGAGAATCTGTATCATGTTCGACCCTCGATGACCGGCGAAGCTCAGGAGAGGGCTGTATCTCTTCAGCTTTTCGGTGTGGACACATCCACCTTGGTCCCGCTGAACTTTGAACCTGCAGGAACCTGATGATGTCAGTCTGGGGGAACTCACCTATGGTAACGCAAACGAGGGCAAAATCCAAAGTTCTTTTTTGGTCTAAAATGCGTATCACCAAAGGCTTACGGCACGCGCGCTAACGGAGGGAGGAAGCCTGCTGATCCCGGGTCAGGATGACCACCTGGGAGTCGGCGTATACCCTGCTCCAACTCTTGCTGAGTTCAAGCGCACCGACAAGCGGTGCATCGGGCGGCATCATGACTGTCTGGATTCCGTAGTCATTCAGCCGCGCACCCCAGTCCGATTTCTTGACGTAATACAATTCCGCGAATTGATCCATAAATTTGTCGCCATACACATCCGCCCTGCCATCAATAAACACTCGATACCGGGGATAGAGCTTCCAGATCAAATAGCCTCCCCAGTTGTAATGATTCAAGATGGGACCTGCTAAATGTTGCTCCTGGACAAAACGAACTGCTTCGGCGGGAAAATTCTGCGCTTCCACCTCGGAAAGCGACTGGATCACGGCTCGGGTTCGAACCGTTGCAAATACCAGCAGTGCGCATAACACCGCGTAGTTCATGGCCTGGTTCACGACGTTGTGACCGGATTTTCTTCTGAATACCACTCGCGATGCAAACGTCGGCTCCGCCAGTCCGCATAACACCGGCACCGCTACCAGCACGAATATCGGTATATGACGCGAGGCATGAAGCGCCATCCACGTCGTGGCCATGAGCAGTAGCAACTGGGGCGTCCGCATGCGCCGCGGCGCGCTCGCCATGAACACAACGATGGCAAGCACAATGAGCAGGAAGGGCAGGAACTTCGCCTCGTGAAAATTAGGCGAGAACCACTCCGCAATATACGCCTGCATGGCGTGGGAACGGACCGTCGCGAACGGATACCAGTAGAGCTTAAGGCCATTGGGATTCAAAGGCACAATGGCACAGCAGGCGATCAAGGCAATGCCTAGCGCTCGAATCTGGCCGGAGATTTCTGCCCAGAGTCGCCGTCCGCACGCGACCTCCAAGGCTAGTCCCATTGCGAACAAGACTATGAGCGCCATTCCCAGCACATACCCGGCGTGCAGGTTCACCCACAGCAACATGAGCGCAGGCATCCACCATGCCGCTTTCGGGTTTCGCTCCGTCCGTTCGAGGATCCAGAGAAAGGTGCTGGCCAGTAGCAGCGACAACATTTGCGGGCGCACTCCCCAACTGGGAGCGGAGGCAATCGCACCCCAGACGGTGAATAGTCCTGCAACGAAGGGGCTGCCGCAGGCACGCAAAAAAACCACGAATAGTGCGAGAGTAAGCACGGCTCCGAAAACCGCGTCGAGCCCCGCCAGACCCGAGTATTGATACAGCTTGAAGATCAGCCAATCCGAGAGCCACTCGTGATTTACCCATGGCTGTCCTGCGCGCGTGAATGAAAACGGGTCTGTGCGGGGGACGTGATGGTTCGCGGCGATGAACTCTCCGGTCTTCAAGTGCCACCACAGATCCGGGTCGGTGACTGGCCGCATGGCCATAGTAAACACGCCCACCAGGAGGATCACGAGGAACAGTTGGTCGATGCTCAGGGAGGGTCTCACGTTCCTGCTCTGATCCTATCCTGTTTCGACGACGATGTAGAATCGCTGCGAAATCGCAAGGTGAAGAGGTCCCTTCGCATGAAGCTGTTCAAGACACGAAAAGCTGTGGGCCTGTATCTGGTGTGCATGACAATTCTGCATATTGGGCTGATCTGGAACGCGGCTCCGTTAATACGAAGAGGCTATCCCGACTTCACCCATATGTATGCCGCCGGCAAGATCGTGCGCGCGGGGTTGCGCCATCAACTCTACGATGATTCCACGCAGTACCGCATTCAGCAGGAGTTTGCTTCCGGCGTAAGCATCCGGCACGGAGCGCTGCCGTACAATCATCCACCGTATGAGGCCCTGCTTTTCGTCCCGTTCACCTATTTGCCGTATGTCGTTGCTTTTATCCTCTGGGACGCCCTAAGTGTTTCGGTTCTCGTTTATTTGCCGTATCTGCTTAGGCAGCACATACCGCTCCTTCACACTTCCTCCACTCTGTTCTGGCTGCTGGCATCACTTGGCTTTTATCCGGTCAGCGTCTCTCTCTTACAAGGGCAGGACATTATCTTGCTGCTGCTGCTTGTGTGCTTATCGTTCGTTAGCCTCGAGAAGAAGCGTGAATTTGCAGCTGGGGCATGGCTTGCCCTCGGCCTCTTCCGTTTTCACTTGCTGCTCCCATTTGTGGTGATGATGCTGGCGCAGAAACGCTGGCGAGCACTCGGGGGCTTCTTTTCCGTCGGCGCAGCGCTGGTTGTGCTATCAGTTGCCATGCTTGGGGGCTGGCGGGGTGCTCTGACGTATCCGGAGTACGCATGGAACGCGGAGGTCCACATGGGTCGGGGGATCGTTCCTGCAGACATGCCCAATCTTCGAGGTTTGTTGGATACCCAGACTAGCTCGTTTTTTGCTAAACCGCAGGTCAACCTCCTGTTCTTGGCAGTTACAGTTGTATTGCTGGCGTTGGCTAGCTACCGGTGGAGATTTGCCCTGCAACATAATCTTCAGCTCTCATTTTCAGTTGCCGTAATTTTGTGTGTTCTCAGTAGCTATCATGCTTTCGCCTATGATCTGACCTTGTACCTTTTGCCTATTGCCTTGATCTTGAACTATGCCCTAAACACGGCTCTCGAAGAAAGTAAGCGCGTTCTTCTATTCGGACCCATTGCGATTCTCTATGCCAGTCCGCTGCTTATCGTCCTTTGGTTGCAGTATGGCCAACTGAACTGGCTCGCACTGATAACCTTTCTATGGTTTTGGGGTGTTGTTTCGCTGCCACAAACGCTTATTCCAGCAGAAAGGCCCCGCATCACGGCGCCCTAAACCCGAAAATCTGCTCGGAGCAAGCGACCGGCTAAGAATCACCATCAGCATCGGCAAATACATGCACAGGACGCTCACCCGGCCTACTTCTATAAACGAATGCGGAATGTGATACCAGCGCCAGATTCCCGCCACCCAACTGACCAGCACTGTCCACAAAATCTGTCTCCGGGTCTTCGGAATCAGCCATAGAATCAGCGTGTCGTAAAACCAGCGCTGAGGCATCGCCGCCGCGAGCAGAAGAAAGAGCGCGTCCTTGTCCCGGTAGCGCAATAAAGCAAGCAGAAGCAGCGGCCCGGGAGACACCAACAGGGGAATGAACCGCTGATATTCCCCGAAGTGTGCCGCCCATAGCCATGGCCAGCGCGGCAGAACGGCGAAACTCAAAGCCAGAACCACGGCGGACGCAATGAGCCCGATTTTGCTCAAGTGGGGCGCTGCCACTGGGAAGCCGATCTGCGGTTTCGCCAGCGTGGCCGGCAACAGCAGCGGGAAACAAGCGCTGGCAACGAGCAGGGGTGTCCACTGCGCCGTCAGCGTTCCCGCCCAGAACGGATAGGCAAGAAACACGAGTAGCGCCTGATACCCATGACGCGTCAGCCCGAATGCCATCAGGCCGGAACTCACACCATAAAAAATTCCTCCGGCCACGGTGCGGGGCAGCCAGGCCAGGGGCAGCGCAAACAGGGCGGCGGGCAATGGATACAACTGCATGGTCCGGTCGTACGGATTCTTGCGCGCCAGCAGGTCGCGCGCCATCCATATTGCCCAATTAAAATCCCCTGCGCCCTGCTGGAAGTGATGCAGCATCAGCCAGGAATAAACACCGGCGCACAACCCAATCACACTCGAAACTAGAATCCTGGTTCGCACGATTTTGCCGGTTCAGTTGTAACATGACGGCTGTGTCAGGCCACCGGCCTTCCACATCCCGCTATGTGCTTCTGCTGATGGCCGCAGTGATGGCTGCCAGCATGCTTTTCTACGTCCAGAGAATTCTGATTCCCTATCAGATAGCCGATGCCGCTGCTCACAACCGCCCTCGGGGCACGCTGTCCGATCTCTATCCCCGCTGGGTCGGAGTGCGTGACCTGCTGCTGAAGCATCAGGACCCCTACAGTGATGAAGTCACGCGAGAGATTCAACTGGGTTACTACGGCAAGGTCCTTGATCCCAATCGCCCGGACGATCCCAAAGATGAGCAGCGTTTCGCTTATCCGGTCTACGTTGCATTTCTGCTCGCGCCCACGGTGAAACTGCCCTTCAGCGTGGTACGCAGCGCCTTCTCATGGCTGTTGTTGCTCCTGACCGCACTCACAGTTCCACTGTGGCTGAAGTTCTTGCGATGGAGGATCTCCGGCATCGCGTCCGTCACGCTCGTCCTGCTTGCCCTCAGTACCTACGCCGCGGTGCAGGGAATCAAGCTGCAACAACTCAGCCTGCTTGCAGGCGGACTGATTGCCATCAGCGCGGCGTTGCTCGCCGGCGGACACTTGGTTCTTGCCGGAGTGCTTTTGGCTATCGCATCCATCAAGCCACAATTGGTCGCTCTTCCCGCAGTGTGGTTCTGCTTGTGGTCGGTCTCTCGCTGGCGCGAACGGCGGAACTTTGTCATCGCCCTGTTCGCGACCATGGCGGCGCTCGTTTTCGGTGGGCAACTCCTCTTGCCTGGATGGATCAGCAGATTTCTCGATGGCCTGCGCGCCTATGCACGCTATACCGGCGCGGTATCATTGCTCGACTTGCTCGCCACCCGCGCGGGAGGAACGATTCTGAATGGCTTGATTGTTCTTGGTACCGCCGTGGTTTGCTGGCGTGCCCGGAAGTCGGCGGTGGATTCTCAGGTCTTCATCGCCGTGTCTGCGCTGGTGTTGCTGGTGACGGTCCTGGTGGTGCCGATGATTGCGCCCTATAACCAGGTCCTGCTTCTGCCCGCGGTATTTCTGCTCATGCGGTCATGGAAGGAATTTGTGAGCGACCGTGGAATCGGCCGGATCGTTTTCTTTCTGGCTGCTTTCGTGTTCTTGTGGCAATGGATCGCGTCGCTGGCTCTCACCCTCGCTGCCCTCGTGCTGCCAGCGGCTACGGTGCAAAAGGCCTGGGCGGTTCCTTTGTGGACCAGCATTGCCGTCCCGTTGGTAGTGTTACCCCTATTGGCCACTTTGCTCCGGCGCATCATGCGATCGCAATTCGGAGTGAGTTCAGCCGATGCCGCAACCCACTCCTTCTAACCTCGCTGGCTTGCATTGTCGCAGCGCTTTGTTTACGCTTCTCGAACCTTTGTTGACGGTGAGGTGCAAATGACGTTGAAGATGGAGAGCCACACCACGGAAGGTGTGACGGTGGTGAACTGCCAGGGCCGCATTGTCTTCGGAGAAGAAGCGACGGAGTTGCGCGACACACTCAAGAAACTCCTGGCGTCCACGCGCAAACTGGTGCTGAACCTCTCTGGCGTAACTTACATTGACAGCGGCGGGTTGGGAATGCTGGTCGGCGTGTACTCCTCGGCTCGATCTTCCGGCGCCGACATCAAGCTCACCGGCCTTGGGCAGAAATTGCGAGACGTACTCCAAATCACCAAGCTGGTCACCGTGTTTGAGGTGTACGATACTGAGCAGCAGGCAATTGCCGCCTTTAAGAAGGCATGAGCCTGGAACCGGGCGGAGCCAGTCTTCCTCCTCTCCGCGCGGCCTTGTTTCCTGTCATGATTTCGTAAGAACATTTTGTCTATATGGCCTTTCCGACCATTGCCGGGTCGTCGTCCGAGTCAGGTTCCGGAGTATTTCCCACCCTGGTGTTCGTCCAGGGGAACGAACAGAGGACGATCAATCTCGATCACAGTCCCTTCACCGTCGGCAGGAAGGTGGACAAGGACCTGGTCATCGCCGACCCTCGCGTCTCGCGTGACCACGCAGTCATCGTCACCGAAAACGGACGCTTCCACGTAGTCGACCAGGGCAGTAAGCACGGAACGTTCGTCAACGGAGAGCGGGTCCAGCGGCAATCCCTGGAGAAGAATGACCGCCTGGAATTCGGTGTGCGCGACATCGCGTACGTCATATTCAACCCGCAGCACGCCACTTCCAACACCGCGCGCGAATTCCTGAGCCAGATCTCGGGCATGCACATTTCTACCGAAACCACCGATCTGGAAAAACTCACTTTGTTTCTGGAAGCCGCCCGGAAACTCAACACCACCGGGGTGCTTGATGAAATCCTCGTCACCTTGCTGGACGCAACTCTGAAGCTCACCAGGGCCGAGCGCGGGTTCGTCTTTCTCAAAACTGACAATGGAGATCTCCGCCTGGCGGCCGGGCGTAGCTCGCGCGGCGAGCCCATGCTCGACGACAAGACCATTTCGCACTCCATCCTGGAAGACGCGCTCAAGTCCAATTCCGAGTTCGTGATCACCGACACCAGCCAATCGCTGGACCTGGCTGGCCGCCAGAGCATCGTCGCGTACGATCTGCGTACCGTGATCTGCATTCCACTGCGAAAGCCGCAGGTGCAAGCCACGCGCGAACCCGGAACCGAGGGAACGGGTGAAACCCCCGCCGAGGTCATGGGCGCGCTCTACGTGGATTCCCGCTTTGCTTCCCGTGACATCTCCAGCGTGAGCAACGACATCCTGCGCGCCATTGCTCACGAAGCTGCGTCCCTGATCGAAAATGCGCGCCTGGTGCAAGCTGAAGAAGCCGCGCGCCGCTACCAGCAAGAACTCGCCATCGCCGCATCTATCCAGCATGGACTGATGGCGGTCACGATTCCTGAGGTCCCGTTTGCCCGCCTCTGCGGCCGCAATCTCTCCTGCAAGGAAATCGGCGGCGACTTTTTCGACGCCGTCAATACCGAAGATGGCCTGGCTGTGGTGCTTGCCGATGTCAGCGGGAAGGGAGTCTCGGCGGCGCTGCTGGCCTCGACTCTCCAGGGAATGATTTACTCCCAACTGACCGCCCGCATGCCGCTTCCGGAAATCGTTGCCGCCGTGAACCGCTTCTTCACCCAGAAGCATATCGGCGAGAAATATGCCACCGTCATCATTGCGCGCATTCGCCCCAACGGTGAGTTGGAATACGTCAATTGCGGACACGTCCCTCCACTATTGGTTTCGGGGGACCAGGTCACCCGCCCCGCGCATGGCAACCTCCCGGTCGGCCTTCTGAAAGATGCGACCTATGAGGGCGACCATTGCATTCTTAAGCCCGGCGACAAACTGGTCATGGTCACCGATGGCGTAACCGAGGCTGAAAATGCCAATGGCGACTTCTTCGAAGACTTCCGCCTGGAAGCTGTTGCCGGCAAGGGTTCCTTGGACGAAATTTTTGGGGCCATTTCGAATTTCTGCGCCGGCAACCCGCTGAGCGATGATTGCACCGTTGTCGAACTGCGCTACACCGGCTGATTCCCCGGTTCTTTTCTGCTCCACTGATCCAGCCTCGTTGTATCTTTACCGGCAGCATGCACTTCACAATTCTTGACTGGGCGGCGATTCTCGCCTACCTGGGGATAACTCTCGCTCTCGGTCTCTATTTCCGCAGTCGCTCGGGCAAGAGTGTGGACGACTACTTCGTCTCCGGACGGAACGTCTCCTGGTGGCTCGCGGGCACCTCGATGGTGGCGACGACCTTCGCCGCCGATACTCCGCTGGTGGTCACTGGCCTCGTTTACACCCAGGGTGTCGCAGGAAACTGGCTATGGTGGGCGTTCCTGCTGTCAGGCATGATGACCGTGTTCCTGTTCGCGCGCCTCTGGCGGCGCTCAGGATTACTCACCGACGTTCAGTTTGCCGAAATGCGATATGCCGGCAAGCCCGCTGCTTTCCTTCGCGGATTCCGCGCTGTCTATCTTGGCCTGCTCATGAATTGCTTGATCCTGGGTTGGGTCACCAAGGCCATGACCAGCATTGTTGCTACTACTCTGGGGGTGAGCGACCGCAATGCGCTGGCCATTTGCGTTTTCTTCCTGATCCCGTTCACGGGCCTCTATGTCGCGCTGGGCGGGCTTTGGGGAGTGCTGTGGACCGACCTTTTCCAGTTCGCGCTGAAGATGGCCATCGTGATCGGCGTCGCTTGGTATGCGGTGGCCGCTTGCGGCGGCATGAGCGCACTATTAAGCAAATTGGCAGCCATGCGAACCGCTGCCGGTCCTGGGGCCGGCGACGCTACCTCCTTCTTTCCGGATTTCTCGCGCCCGATCACCGAAGAGCCGCTTTGGATGCTGCCGGTAGTTACTTTTCTGGTGAATATCGGAGTCCAGTGGTGGGCGTTCTGGTATCCAGGCGCAGAGCCTGGCGGCGGAGGCTACATCGCGCAGCGCATATTCAGTTCCAAGGACGAACGCAACGGACTGCTCTCCGTGCTTTGGTTCAATATCGCGCATTACGCGCTCCGTCCCTGGCCATGGATTCTTACCGCACTGGCCGCGGTGGTTTTGTATCCCGGCCTCGAGCATCCCGAGACCGGATACATGCTCATTGTGAGCCGGCATGTGCCGGCGGCATTGCGGGGCATCGTGATCGCAGGTTTCATGGCGGCTTTCATGTCCACCATCGCTACACAATTGAACTGGGGCGCCTCTTATCTCGTGTCGGATTTCTATCGCCGCTTCATTCACCGCGCGGGCAGCGATCAGCATTACGTGCGCGTTTCCCAGGGGGCCACAGTCGTCCTGGTGATCGCCTCTGCCGCTGTGTCCTGGGTCCTGGCTGATATCAAGTCGGGATGGCAGGCGGTGCTCGAAGTGGGCGCGGGTACTGGCGCCGTCTACCTGCTGCGATGGTACTGGTGGCGCATCAATGCATGGAGCGAGATCTCCGCCATGGCAACCGCGCTGGTCATGACTATTCTGTTGCGCGTGACCTCTCCATTTTCGGGATCCAGCGCCTTGATTTTCGCCAAAGCCGCACTTACCACTTCGGCGGTTACGACCTTGGCCTGGCTCGTCGTGACGTTCATGACTCGTCCCGAACCGGAAGCCGTGCTGCTGAAGTTCTATCGCGAAGTTCGTCCGCAGATCACTGGTTGGAGGCCGGTCGCCCGCCTCGCTCCTGACGTCCCCCAGACTCAGGACCTGGCAAGAAACCTGTGGTCGTGGATCTTGGGTTGTGCCATGGTTTACCTCGCTCTTTTCGGGCTGGGTCATGTCTTGATCGGGCCGGCCTGGGAAGGGCTCATCTTGCTGGTGGGATCGGCAGTTTGCGCCGCGATCCTTTACAAGAACATCTCACGCAGCGGCTGGAAAGAGGAAGACATTCCGGCGTTCTCAGCATCCTCGTCGAGGACATTCAGTCGTTGAACCCGCCAGGTTCACTCAGCAAGACAACAATCCAGGCCTTACTGTAAAATCCGGAAGGCAGATTGATTCTGCCCATCGTCTTCCAGGTTAATTCCTAAAGCGGTCTCGAACGCCGCCTCCAAACATTTTCAGGAAGATTGCGATGCCAGGCGAGATTGTGCGCGAAACGAGATCGGGAGAGAAATCATGGCCAAGATAGCAAAGACAGCAGATCGAAAAAAAGTGATGGACACCAGCAAGAGCACGGATTGTCCCAAGTGCGGCAAGCCCACACGCATCGTTAAGCGGGTCAAGGACCGCGAGCGCGGGGTTCCGGGCGGGATCTTTATCTCTTGCTCGGCCTGCGAGTTCGCGGAAAAGCTCTAAGCAATCCCCTCAGGCCGGGCTGCGCACCGTTTCAGCCGCCGCAATCTGCGAGAGAATTTCCCGAGCTTCCGATCCTGGGTCGGCGGCGGCGGTAATCGGACGTCCTACCACAATGTGAGTTGCCCCGGCTGAGATGGCTTCGTTAGGGGTTACAACGCGCGCCTGATCTCCGGGCTCAGCCCCCGATGGCCGGACTCCGGGTGTAACGATCGCGAAGTCATACCCCAGGCGTTTGCGCAGGTCAGATGCCTCGCGCGCCGAAGCTACAACTCCCCGGCAACCGTCGGCCAATGCCACTGCCGCCAGGCGCAACACCTGATCCACGACTTGCCCGTGCACGCCGATCTTGTCCAGGTCAGTGTCACTCATGCTGGTCAGTACGGTGACCGCAAGCACGATAAGCTGCGGGTTGACGGCTTCTGCTGCCTCCACTGCCGCCCGCAGCATCTTGCCCCCGCCCAGGGCATGTACGGTAAGCATGCTCACCCCAAGCTTCGCAGCTTCCGATACGGCGGACCCTACGGTGTTGGGAATGTCATGGTACTTGAGGTCTAGAAAGACACGCCTGCCGGATGCAATCAGGTCGCGCACCACCGTTGGACCCTCGGCGGTGTAAAGCTGCATTCCGACCTTGTAGAAAAATGCCGAATCGCCCACAGCCGCCACCACCCTTTGGGCGGCGGCTGCGGACGGAACATCCAAGGCGACGATCAAACGCTGGCGCGGATCGTGCACGTCTGGAGTCTAGAAGATTTTCGGCTAGTACGCCACTGGCCGAAGCATAGCCAGGGCTTCCGGTTGCGGAACTACGTCCAGCCGGACGCGTTGCAGACCTTTGTCTTTGAAGCGCAGAGCCTGGGCGGCCCCGTACGATACGTCGATGATCCGTCCTGGAACGATCGGACCACGATCGTTCACCTTGACGATCACCGCGCGACCATTATGAAGATTCGTGACTCGCACCCATGAGCCTAAGGGCAAAGTCGGGTGTGCGGCTGTAAGGTCATACATGTTGTACGGCTCGCCGCTGGCTGTTGGACGGCCCTCAAAGTAGCTTCCGTACCAGGAAGCTGTTCCGACCTGGTAGGGCTTGGGCCGCGGCATCTTTTTCAGGACTGCCGCTGCGATGTGCTGGGTTCCACCGGCTTGCCGGTGGATCGACTCTGACCTAGTTGGCCCCTGAGCCGCTCCCAGGCTGACGACCGATAAAACTATCGCCAGTCCATGAGCTATACCACGTTGCATTCAGTCACCTCCACGTTCAAAGTCATTACCGCTGTTACTTCGCCTTCCACCTCCCTGGGATTTCGAGATGCTAACGGGCCAATTTGCCCATGTCAACCCGGAAAACGCTGTAGCAAGATTACTAGATAGTAATACGTAGGCAACGTAACCTAAGGTAAATCCTGAGTAACACGCCAGAGAACGCTAAGATTCAGCAACTTAACTATTTATCTTAAAGTAAATAACCGCGGCCCTGCCGCTGGGTATTAATTACAAGTGCATTGTTTTGTTGAGAATAACGAGCCTTGCCCCTCGGAGTACTATTTTCAGCAACTTCCGGCGATGTGGCCTGTCTCGCCGAATGTGTGCCTCATTCCTGAACTGCACCCAGTGGTAACCTCCGGAGTGGCTGAAAGCGACATGCCGAGCGCCTGAGTTTGATACATTGCGCCTATGGCTGCATCTCCGCCGGTAGTGTTGACGATTGCCGGATTCGACCCCTCCTCCGGCGCGGGCGTCACAGCCGACATCAAAACCATTGCTGCCCATAGTTGCTACGGGGTGGCTTGCATTTCCGCCCTGACGGTGCAATCCACCGGCGGGGTACGCCGGGTTGAGCCACTCGATCCCAGCCTGGTCACCGACACCCTTCAGGAACTCGCCTCTGATGTAGAGATTGCGGCTGTACACATCGGAATGCTCGGCTCGGGCAGGGTGGTGCGCGCAGTCGCCGACTTCCTGTTAAGACAGAAATTGCCGAACGTCGTGCTCGATCCCATTCTGAAGTCTTCTTCGGGTGCAGACCTTCTGGATCCGACCGGAACCAAGCTGCTGCTCGAAAAGCTGCTTCCGCTTTCCGTAGTGGTCACGCCCAACGTGGACGAGGCCTCGGCCCTGACCGGACTGGCAGTGAAGGCCGAGGATCAAATGCGTGCGGCGGCCCATAAGCTCCATCAAATGGGGGCGGCGGCTGTGGTCGTCACCGGGGGCCATCTTGAAAAGGCTGTCGACCTTCTGAGCTTCACCAGCACGCGGGGAGTGGAGCAGGAGATTTTTAAGTCCGAACGGCAGCGCTCCAAGTCCACTCACGGCACTGGCTGCGCATTCGCTACCGCGATGGCCTGCCACCTCGCCCTCGGGCGGGGACTGCCGGAGGCCGTCCTGCTGGCGAAGGCTTACGTTGCCGCAGCCATTTCGAATGCTCACCCCATGGGACGCGGCACCGGTCCGGTGCACCATCTCTATCGTATGCATCAGCAAAGACGCATCCCGACGGCCCACGATCCCGAACCCGTCCACTGAAGACAGTGTCACTGTCAGGTAGGGCCTTTCACAGAACCTGGGAGAATGA
The DNA here is from genome assembly GCA_035652095.1 of Terriglobales bacterium. GTDB lineage: Bacteria > Acidobacteriota > Terriglobia > Terriglobales > Acidobacteriaceae > DASREM01. The sequence continues at coordinate 514,213 of DASREM010000028.1, forward strand.
GGGGGAGGGAGGGCGGAGACCCGGGGACGGTCTCCCGTACGAGAAAGCTAATCTTTCATTTCAGTTTTCTTCTTGAGCAGGACTCCGGCCACGAATGACGCGATCGATGCCAGCAGCCACTGGATCCTGAACAACTGCACCGCTTGCCAATCCAGCAGAGTCTTCTCGCTGTAGATGATGCCCGCCAGCAACGCGAACAGCGCGCAGCCAGAGCCCACCAAAAATGCAATCAGCGAAGCAGTCGAGAGCCCTAAGCCGTCTTTGATGTTGTGAAACTCAAGAGCGCTCAGGAAGTCAAAGCTCGAATGTTGCCGGGTACCGAGGCTCGAGCGTGCCATTCCGCAGGAATGGCAGAAACGCGAGCCCACCATAAACTCGGTGCCGCAACCCCCGCAGACTTCCGCGGGACTCGCAGCCTCCGTCACTGGCATGGGGGGCCGCCAGAATTCCTGTTGAGGGTTGTGTGCCAGCTCTGCCATAAAATCCGCCTTCCTGTTATTGGCAAGCCAAAGTCCAAAGCCCATTTACACCTAAATCATTGATACCGCGAACACTGTAGAGCGATCCGCCATAGAACGAACGGGAGCACCCGGCAAGTTTTACTCTATCCTTAGGGAAGATTGGGGGAGGACTTGCGGCAGTATAGCTGAGATATCGTTACCCTCGCGAACCCCCCGTGTCGTTCGTGGTTCGGGGAGCAGCTGTTCGGTTACACTATTTCAACCCTCGCCAAGCGACGTGAAAGACAGTATTGTCACTTTCCGGGCCACAGTCGTCGGAGCGTTCGCGCTGTTGCTCGGAATCCAGTTGGCCGCCGCCCAGGGCAGCCGAAACATGGTGTTCCGGCCCGCCGATTCGCTCAACGCCAGCGCCTTTGATCGCTTCTATAACCTCGACTTCGACGGGGCCATTCGCGAATTTCAGCAGATCGCCGATCGTCATCCCAACGATCCGTTTGCCGTGAACCACCTGCTGACAGGTGTTTTGTTTCAGGAGCTGTATCGCATGGGAGCGCTGAACACCGGCGACTATGCCAATGACAGCTTCGTGGGCAAGCCCCACCGGCCAGCCGATCCCAAGGCCGCGCAGCGCATTCGCGACCTGGTCGATCACGCCCTGAAACTCGAGGAGGCTCGTCTTGCCGACGATCCCAAGGACGTGGACGCGCTCTATGCCCGTGGCGTTACTCGCGCGCAGTTCTCCACCTACACGGTGCTGATCGAGCGCGCATGGTTCTCCGCCTTACGAAACGCTGTGGGTGCGCGTCGCGACCATGAGCGCGTGCTCGAACTCTCGCCCTCCTATACCGATGCCAAGTTGATTGTGGGCGCGCATAACTATGTTATGGGCAGCCTGCCCTGGGGCGTAAAGGTCGCAGTCGCCATGGTCCGCCTCGGCGGCAACAAACAGACTGGCCTCGATTACCTGAAAGACGCTGCCCACAGCAACGGCGAAACCAGCGTCGACGCCAAGATCCTGTTGTCCCTCTTTGACCGCCGGGAGCACCAGTACGACGAGGCCCTCAAATACACGCGCAGCCTTATCCCGAGTTACCCGCGAAATCTCCTCCTGGCTCTCGAAGAGGGCAATCTACTGCGAGCACAAGGCAAACTGGGGGAAGCCGCGGCTGTCTATCGCCGCATTTGGCAGGCCGGCCGTGAAGGAAAATATGCCAACCTGCACTACGAATTTGCCGCGCTAAGCCTGGGCGACACGCTGCGCGCCACCAAAGACTACGCGGGCGCGGCTGTCGCCTACGATGAAGTCGGCCATGCGGACAATCCGGACCCCGAAGTACTCCAGAAAGCCAATCTTTGCGCCGGGGAAATGTATGACTTGCTGCAAAAGCGAGACCTTGCGCTCAAGAAGTACGAAGCCGTGATTGCCAGCAAGTCCGACAACGACAATGCCGATCTCGCCCGTAAACGGCTCAAAGAGCCTTACCGAGTGGAATAGAATGATGCCGGAGGTGTTTATGTACTGCTGTTATTGCGGCAAGGTGATTCAGGATGACGCGAATCTTTGCGCCTACTGCGGCAAGCGGGTGACGGCCGGAGTGGTTGCGCGCAAGCGGCTGGTGCGTCCCCGCGAAGGACGCAAGATCGCCGGTGTCTGCCTGGGCTTCGCCGAATACTTCGATCTTGACGTAAACCTGGTGCGGTTGGTCTGGCTGCTCGCTTCCGTGATGACGGTCATTGGCGTGCTTTCCTATCCCATCGCCTGGATCGTGATTCCGGAAGAGCCGCGCATGCTTCCGGCACCAAGCGGAACGCCGGCGACGATCTCTTAAGAGCTGGGCGGAATGTACCGCTGTTGACACTTTGAAGGCGCGGTTCCAACCGCGCCACAGACAAACTCTGACGCGGCCTGGCGCTGGCGCGAGAATCCCGTCCATATATGAACCGTGTTCGCAGCGGTGACGCCGAAATCTCCTACGAAGTCCTGGGCGACGGAGCTCCCGTCGTCCTGCTCCATCCTTTTCCAGCGAACCATGAACTCTGGAAGCCTGCTGCCCAGGCGCTGATCTCCAAGTATCGCGTGATCCTTCCCGATCTTCGCGGCCATGGAGACTCCGACGTGGGCGAAGGTCCCGCCACCATGGAGAAGCATGCTGGTGACCTTGTGCGCGTTTTGGATGATGCCGGTATCGGCCGCGCACCCTTCGTTGGGGTCTCCATCGGCGGCTACGCGTTGTTCGAATTCTGGCGCAGATTTCGCGGACGCGTCGCGGGCCTGATGCTCTGCAATACCAAGGCTGGCGCCGATAATGCGGAAGGCCGGGCTGGACGCCTGAAGGCCGCCGACGAGGTGCTTGAGCGCGGCACGGAACAGTTTTTTGACGCCACAATAAAAAAACTGCTGGGCAAGACCACTCTCGAGTCGCGTCCCGATCTGGTGGACGGCGCGCTGCGAATGATGAGGAAAATGTCTCCCCAGGATGTCGCTATGGTGCAGCGAGGAATGGCTGAGCGACCCGATTCTGTTGCAACTTTGAAAACCATCAACGTGCCCACGCTCGTTGTCACCGGCGATGAAGATGAGGCGACCGGCGTCGCCGAGGCCCGGCTCATGCAGCAGCACATCCCCGGGAGCGAGATGGTCGTGGTGCCCAGGGCCGGCCACTATTCGCCTTGGGAGCAGCCGCACGAAATCGGAAGAATTGTCCGTCAGTTTCTCGACAAACTGGGATAACAGGCCCTGAATGCTCGCTGGGGTTACGTTCAGAGCTTTGCTACAATTCCCCCGTCATGATCGATACTTATCTCGTTCCGGAAAAGACCGTGGTTACGGCCAAAGGCGATGGACCGGCCCTCGACATTAGCGGCGCGGGCAGTGGCACGCTCCTGCTCACCTTGCAGATCACCGACATCATCGAGCAGGAATCCATCGACGTCACCGTGCATGGCTCCGCCGACGGCACGGCGTGGTCGCCAAAACCGCTGTTGAAGTTTCCGCAGAAGTTTTATCGGGGAGATCATCCGGCCCTACTGGACCTGTCCGAACATGCCGGCGTGAAATTTCTTCGTGCCCACTGGGAAGTGAATCGCTGGGGACGCGGAGAGGAAACTCCTCGCTTCGAATTTCACGTGACCGCAAAAGAAGTTCCCGCCGACGTGCTCAGCGAAGCCAGCAGCAGAGCCAAAGCGCTGGTCGGTTAGCGACAAACCGCTGCAGATGCAGTTGGCTTTCTCTCCGGAGAAAGCCGATGCGCTCTCCGCACCAGTGTCGCGTCCCTGATTTATATTGATCCTGCATGGCTCCCGCGTCATCGGTGGTGATCCGACCCGCACGCAATCTACGCGGGACCGCTCGACTGCCCGGGGACAAGTCCATCTCCCACCGCTATGCCATGCTGGCTGCGATTGCCGAAGGTACAACGCGGCTGACAAATTTCTCGACCGGAGCCGATTGTGCCAGCACCTTGTCCTGCCTCAAGGCGCTCGGGGTAAATTGGGAGCGCACCGATACCGAAGTTTTAATCCAGGGTCAGGGCTCGGCGTTGTCCGCGCCGAAACATGAATTGGACTGCGGCAACTCTGGCTCGACTATGCGTATGTTGAGCGGAATTCTGGCCGGGCAAAGATTTACCAGCGATCTGGTAGGAGACGAATCGCTCTCTCGCCGTCCCATGGCGCGCATCATCGAACCGCTTCAGTTGATGGGAGCGAAGATTCATTCCAGGGGAGGGAATCCACCGCTGCAGATCAGGGGCGGTCGGCTGAGCGCGATTGACTACGCGATGCCGGTAGCCAGCGCGCAAGTAAAATCGTCTCTACTATTCGCCGGCCTCTATGCGAACGGCCTGACCAGCCTCGAAGAACCACTTCGCACCCGCGATCACGGAGAAATCGCGCTGCGTGCCTTCGGCGCAGAGATCCACCGCGGCCGAAACCGGGTCTGCATTGCCGGGGGACAATGGCTCAAAGCCATCGAAGCCGCCATTCCTGGCGACATCTCGAGCGCTGCGTTCTTCCTCTGTGCCGCTGCTCTGTTTCCCGGTTCGCATTTGACCATCCCCGATCTGCTCATGAATCCCACACGTGCCCGCCTGCTGGACCTGCTGATTTCCATCGGACTGAAGATCTCGGTGCTCTCACTTGAGGAATATCATGGCGAGCCGCGCGGAACCGTCCAGATCGAAGGCGACAAAATTCGCGGAACCATCATCGCCGGCGCCGACACCGCGGCCCTGATCGACGAGATTCCGGTTCTAGCCGCCATCGCCCCTTATACACAGGAGGGCGTCGAAATTCGCGACGCTGGGGAGTTGCGGGTCAAGGAGTCGGACCGTATCGCGGCGGTGGCAAACAACCTTCGCGCGATGGGCGCCGCAGTCGAAGAAAGGCCGGACGGACTAAAAATCCCCGGCCAGCAAAAACTGCAAGGCGCTGAGATCAACTCGCAGGGTGATCACCGCATTGCGATGGCTTTCGCAATTGCCGCCCTGCGTGCGGAAGGAGACACCATCATTCACGGATCCGATGCAGCGGTAATATCCTACCCCGAATTCTTCACGGTGCTGGAAAGCCTAACCAGTTAGGACGCAGGACGCAGGGCGCGATGACAATCTCGTTCGTGGAGCCCTGGGCTCTTTCCTGGCTTCAGTTGGTGAGCTTCTGCTTCCTTGGTGTCCTTGGTGGCTTAGAGAAGTTCTTAAACCACAAAGGACACGAAGTCTCACGGAGGAAATGGGTGCAAGATGATCAGTTGGTGAGTGTCTGCTTCCTTTGTGGTCCTTGGTGTCCTTGGTGGTTTAAAGAAGTTCTTGAACCACCAAGGACACGAAGTCTCACGGAGGGAATGGGTGCAAGATTATCAGTGCATCTGCTCAGTCTTCCCGTCGTACTTCACCGTGCCGGTAGACTGGTTCATGCGATTGATGTCGTCATTCGTGATCGTGCGGTTCGCCTTCTTTCCCGCACCCATCTTGGCCATGGCTGCGATGCCATTCATCTGGTAGCCGGCAATGTAGTCGAAACTGCGATGCTCCGCGTGATGCCCGCTATGCATCTCCATTTCATGACGCACATGCCCCGGCCCGGCAGGGGCGGGCGAAACTGCGGACGGTCCGTACCAGACCGGTTGCGTGTACACGCCGACAGGTGGCTCATTCACAATGGAGAGAGTGGCATTAGTGGCTCCGGCGACGTTACCCCAGGTAGCGTTGCTCGCTCCCACGGGATCCGGTGAAACCGTCGCCAGGGAAACTGACGGCGTGACAACGAGTGGCACGAACGGTGCCGCATACACGCCATAGGAAGGAACCCAATTGCTGGCATAACCCCCAATCGTGGTCGCCTGGGCGGCGGCAAATCCACAGAGCAGTAGAACAGCAGAGAACACCATCACAGAACGCATGCAACCTCCTAGGGTCAAAGAACTCGAATCGCAGCTTGGCGCCGCAAAAGGTACTTAGCTTGGAGGCATCATACACCCGAAAAGCCTTGCTGGAAGCGGCTTTTCAGCTGCCAACGTAGCGGGCATAGAGACTTCTGGCCACGGCAGTGTCTGTGGTCCCCTTGATGATGGCCCTGCCGTCGGGGAACAGCGTCATCTCGTAGGGCTCATGCCAGAACTTGAGCACAAAATCATTATGCCGCACGGTTCCGTGTGGCTTAAGTCGCTCCGACATTTGCAAAAGATCGAGCGGACGCTCCCGTTCATGGATCTGAACCGAATTCCGCCCGCACAAAGTAATGTGCGGCCTGCTGTCGCCCGCCAGGTGAATGAAATCTTTTTCACCGCACGCCCGGCAGCCTGCACGCGGCGCATCCGCCGCTACCTCCGCGCGCTCATTCCACCAGACGTCGAACGAAAACAGCGTCCGCCTCACCCGGTCAGACGCCCCGATCACAATCTTCAGCGCTTCGGTTGCCGCGACCGAGGACGCCAGGTTCACCGCGGAATTCAGTATTCCCGAGGTCTCGCAGGTTTCCACTGCCCCGCGCGGCGCGTCCGGAAACACGCACGCTAAACACGCCGTGACCCCCGGAATGACATTTAATGTCACCCCGTAACTTCCCACGGCTGCGGTGTAGATCCACGGAAGCTCGCGACTGACGGCATAGTCGTTGATCAAGTACCGGGTCTCGAAGTTGTCGGTACCGTCCATGACGAGGTCACAGTTCGCCAGGCACTCGTCCACGTTGGATGGAATCAGGTCCGCGACCTTGGGTTCGACCACGATCTGGGAATTAAATGCCGCCACCTTGCGCGCTGCCGCGATCGCCTTGGGCATCGACTCCGCCGCATCGGCTTCGTCGAACAAGGATTGCCGTTGCAGGTTACTGGGCTCGACGTAATCGCGATCAATAATCCTTAAGCTTCCCACGCCTGCGCGCGCAAGCAGGGATGCGATGGCGGAGCCAGTTGCGCCGCATCCCACAAGACTTACCCGGGCTGACTGGAGTTTCCGCTGCCCCTCTGCTCCGATGGGACTGAACAGAATCTGCCGTGAGTAGCGCTCGTCGAGTTCCCAGGAGGTCATCAATTTTCCAATGCTAAAACCAGTATTATAGGTCGGAACCCGGCGCGGGCACTCACCGTGGAGGACAACACGGCCCAAGTCGCGTTCATCGAACTACTTATCCGCTGTTCCGCGTTGAGGAGTCTGGTTGCAACTCAAGGGCGCGTTTTTCGCGGCGTTCATTGCGCTGGCTCTCACGGTTCCGTTTGCCGTGGGCGCAACCCCCCTTGCAGGACCCGCGCAAAATTCCGGTACGGCCACGCCCTCCGCCACCCTGCCCAGCATGTCCTCCTTGCAGGGTCTTACAGTCCAGGAAGTCCGGTTTCCTGACCTCTCCGCCAAGGAGCAGGAGCACATGCGTGCCCTGGTGCCGATCAAGGCTGGAGGCGCGTTGAGCCGCGAAGCCGTCCGGCAGTGCATGGAAGCGCTCTACGCCACCCGCCGCTTCGCCGACATCAGCGCGCAGGCCGAGCGCACCGCCACGGGAAATGTCGCTCTCATTTTCGTTACCAGGCCGAACTACTTCGTTGGCGCAGTGAATGTGGAGGGAAATCCCAACCGCCCCAACGCCAACCAGATTACCAACGCTTCCAAACTGCAACTCGGAGAGGTGTTCACCGCGGAAAAGCTTGATCGTGCGTTGCGGAACATCAAGCAGATCATGCAGGAGAATGGCTTTTACAAGTCCAATGTGACGGCGACCCCCAAGTACGAACTGGAATCTCAGCAGGTCTTCATTTCCTTCCTGATTCAGCCCGGCGATCAGGCCACCGTGGGCGCCGTAAAGATCACGGGTAAGCCCGGGTTCTCGGCAGGGCAAGTGCAGGACATCGCCAAGATGCATTCCGGTGACCTGGTGACGGTGGCACGAGTCAGCAACGCCCTGGACCGTTTGCGCAAGAAATTCGTGAAGCAGGACCGCTTGCTGGCACAGGTGGCGATTGCGGACCGCACCTTTCGTCCCGACAAAAATGTTGTGGATTTCACCTTCAGTTTTGAACCCGGCCCCAAGGTTCAAATTCTTACCGAGGGTTACAAGGTTGGACGCTCCGTATTGAAGAGGAATGTTCCCGTTTACGAAGAAAATGCTGTAGACGAAGATCTGCTCAATGAGGGCCGACGCAACCTTTTGAACTACATGCAGGGTTTGGGATTTTTCGAAGCCAAGGTGGGCATCATTAAGCGCGAAGTTAACGGCGGAGACGAATTCCACGTGGTTTACGTGATCGATCCCGGTCCCCGTCACAAGCTGGTGAAGATTCAGATCTCAGGCAACAACTACTTTTCCGAGGAGTTGCTGCGCTCCCGGATGCAGGTGCAGTCGGCGGGAAGACTTTTTTCGCATGGCCGCTACAACCAGGGGCTGCTCAACGACGATGTCCGGGGCTTGGAAGACCTCTACCGCGCGAATGGCTTTCAGCAGGTGAAGATCACCAGCAATGTGATTGACGACTATGGAGGCCAGGAGAAAGCTTTGGCCATAGTGGTGCATATCAACGAAGGACCCCAGAGCCTGGTGGGAGCCCTGCATATTGTGGGCAACACCCTCATCGCGCAAGATCAGTTTCCGCCCCTCAACACGGAAGTGGGCCAGCCCTTCTCACAAACCAACATCGCACAGGACCGCGACATCCTGCTCAAGTTCTATTTCAACCGCGGCTTTCCCAATGCTGTGTTTGAAGCTTCCGCCAAGCCCAGTTCCGATCAACCGGACCGTGTAGATGTCACTTTCACTTTGCGGGAGGGGGAAGAGTTCTTTGTGGACCAGGTCCTGGTCTCAGGTATGGAACACACTCAGCCCTTCGTGGTGCAGCGCGAAGTTCAGGTCAAAGCCGGAGACCCGCTCAGCCAGATCGACCTTCTGCAGACCCAGCAGAACCTGTACGATCTCGGCATCTTTAGCCAGGTGGAGACCGCTGTAGAGAATCCCGAGGGCAGCGAACCACAGAAAGATGTCCTGGTGCGGGTGCAGGAAGCAAAGCGCTACACCTTCCAATACGGTGTTGGTCTCGAATTTCAAACCGGGCAACCCGCGGTGGGGACCAACCAGCCGCAGGGTGAAACGGGGGTGAGTCCCCGCGTCTCGTTCGATGTAACACGCCTGAATTTCCGCGGCCGCAATCATACCGTCACCTTTAAGAGCCATGTCGGACGTCTGCAGCAGCGCGCGTTGATCAGCTATAACGCCCCGGCGTGGTTCAACAGCAAAAGCTGGCGGCTCTCGATCACTTCCTTCTACGACAACACACTGGATGTCACCACCTTTACATCACAACGGCTGGAGGGTTCCGTACAGGCTGAGCAAACCGTCAGCCGCTCGACCACCATGGATTACCGGTTCACCTACCGTAAGGTAAAGGCCAGCAATGTCGAGATCAGTCCGGACCAGGTGCCGCTGTTGTCTCGGCCGGTACGCGTGGGAATCCCCGGTTTCAGCTACATTCGCGATAAGCGCGACAACCCGCTGGAGTCGACCAAGGGGAGCTACAACACCATCGACGGCGGAGTCGCGTCCAGCTATTTCGGCTCGGAAGCGGACTTCAGCCGTCTGCTGGTGCAGAACTCCACCTATCACCAAGTAGGCAAGACTCGGCCCAATAATCGTAAGCTGGTGATTGCACGCTCAACTCGTCTCGGCCTGGAAACTGTCTTCGGTAATACGCTGATCCTGCCTCCCGGTCAGCCCTGTCCAACCCCCGGCGCCACAACTTGCGTCACACCTACTGTCATTCCTCTTCCGGAGCGATTTTTCATGGGCGGCGGAAACTCGCATCGCGGTTTTGGGTTAAATCAGGCAGGGCCCCGGGACCCGACGACCGGTTTCCCCCTGGGAGGCGCCTCCTTGTTCCTGAACAATATCGAGTTGCGCCTTCCCCCGGTTACGCTGCCATTTTTTCAGGACAACCTGAGTTTTGCGATTTTTCACGACATGGGAAACGTCTTCACCAGCAACACCGACATGCTTCACAGCTTTGCGCACTGGCGGCAACCCAATCCGGATTTGTGCAAGGCTGCGGCTACACGCGCGGCTTGCAGCTATAACTACATCTCCCAAGCCATCGGGGTGGGGTTGAGATACAAGACACCCATTGGTCCCGTTCGCTTCGATTTCGGGTACAATTTGAATCCGCCGGCGTTCCCGAGTTGCCAGACCAATCCCAATTCGCGGAATCCGTTGCCGACGAGCAGTTGCCCGAGTTCATCTCCATTTTTTCTTCCGCAACAATTGAGCCATTTTAACGTTTTCTTTAGTATCGGACAGACTTTCTGATGCGATGGAACCAGCCCAACTCGATCCTGCTCGCGGCGGTGGTGGCGATTGCGTTTCTGCCCGCCCATGCCGCAGAGATGATCGATCGGATCGTTGCCAGCGTGAATGCCCACATCATTCTGCAAAGCGATTGGGATGACGAAGTCTGCTTTGAGGCCTTCAGCGCCGGAAGGCCCCTGGAGCAAATGGCTGCCTTCGACCGCAAGGCTGCTCTCGATCACCTGATTGACCAGGAACTGCTGCGGGAGCAAGTCCATGGCAGCGATCTTCCTCCGGCTCCTGATTCCGATGTGGCCGACCGGGTGCGCGAGATCCGCAAAGCATATCCCCAGGCCGCCACGGACGACGGTTGGCAAAGCCTGCTGGCCCACTACGGCCTGAATGAGCAAAACCTGGAAAGCCGGCTCAGGCTACAGCTCCAGTTGATGCGGCTTGTGGATGCTCGCCTGCGTCCCTCGGTCCAGATTGACTCCAAAAGCATCGAGAGCTACTACAATCGCGAACTCTTGCCGCAGTTGCGGCAAGCTGGCAACCAATCCGTCGCCTTGTCGGACGTCAGCCCGAAAATCAAGGAGCTGCTCACCCAACAAAAGGTAAATGAGTTGCTGGTGGGATGGCTTCAGAACCTGCGCTCAGGAAGCAATATTCATTTCGTGGGCGCGACCGGCACAGCAGAAAATCTTCTCCAATGACCGCATCAGCCGAAAGCTTGCCGCCGCGCAAGTTCTGGCGCTATGTTGCGATCGTCTTTTCCGTCCTGGCGCTGATTCTCGCGGGGCTATCCTGGTATGCCACCACGGACGCCTTTCAGTCCCGAGTGCGCCGCCGCGTTGTAGATGAAATCGAACGCGTCACTGGCGGCAAAGTAGAGTTGGGTGGCTTTCATACCACGCCGTTTCGTTTTCGGATCGAAATTCGAAACCTGACCATCCACGGCAAGGAAGCGTCCTCCGAAATTCCTTACGCACATTTCGACCGCCTTCTTGCCCGGGTGAAGATTATCTCCGTGCTGGGCGCCGAAGTCGGCTTCGACTCGCTGGTTCTTGAACATCCCGTCATTCACATCATCACTTATCCTGACGGCACCACCAACCAGCCAGCGCCGAAGATTCAGCGCGCCTCCACCGAAACTCCGGTCGAGCAACTCTTTGCCCTTTCCATCGGGCGGCTTGAATTCCGCCAGGGCGTGGCCATCTGGAACGAAAAGCAAATTCCTCTGGATTTTGAAGCCAATGACGTCTCGGCGGACATGACTTACTCGCTGCTGCACCGCCGTTACGATACCAATGTCCTTCTCGGCAGAGCGGCTACTCGTTACAAAGACTACCGTCCTGCCTCATGGACCTGTGAAGCGCACTTTTACCTGTACCGCGACTCGGTCGAAATCAGGTCCCTCAAGGCGAGTTCAGGGCGTTCGAAACTCATCTTGGACGGAAACATCGAGAATTTCCGCAACCCCAGGCTGCAGGGTAAATACGATCTAAGCATTGACCTGCAGGAGGCCGGCGCCATCAGTCACAGTCCGGCGCTCCGCCGTGGAACTCTGCACGCGACTGGGGAAGGGCAATGGTCCGCTGCGGATTTCAAAACCGATGGGAAGGTGGCGGTCAAAGAACTTGAATTTAGCAACGGTAATGTGAACCTTCACGGCGCTTCGCTCGACGCGGCCTACGCCTTCACGCCCAAACGTCTTCTGGTTTCGAAGATAGATGGCCGCGTACTGGGCGGCAGCGCGAGCGGCGATCTGGACGTGGTGAACTGGCTCTCAGAACCTGCGGCAAGATCTACGAAAGCAACAAAGGAAGCGCGTGCTGACGAGCAGCAAAAAGGGGCGATTCGCCTCCGGCTCAAGGACCTTTCCACCGCGGTCGTTGCTTCCATGTTCTCGAGCCGGTCGCGTTCCCTGAATCGCCTCAATCTCGCCGGGTCCACCAGCGGCACGGTGGAAGGACGGTGGACCGGCTCCCCCAAAAATATCGAACCTGTCTTCGCGCTTGACCTCACCCCTCCCGCGCGCCTCAACCCTGGGCAGATGCCACTTAGCGGCCGCGCCAGGGGGGCTTACCGCGCGGCGTCTGGAGAATTAGAAATTTCCGAGTTGAGTCTCAACACCCGCGCCACACAGGTTCGAGCCGACGGCAGCTTGGCCTCGAACGCGGCTCTGCGTATCGGGATCACGACGACCGATCTTTCGGAATGGAAACCGGTCCTGGAACTTCTCGGTCATCCCGAACACATTCCGGTCGTGCTGCACGGGAAAGCCATATTCAACGGTGTAGCGTCCGGCAAACTTGACAACCCTTCGCTTGGCGGCAATCTTCAGGCGCAAGATTTTGATTCCGTCGTTCCCGCTACCGAGCGTTCTCCCAAGCGGTTTATCCACTGGGATTCGCTCACCACGGACGTACAACTCTCGCGGCAGGCGGTCTCCGCGCGCAACGGAACTCTCCACCACGGCGAAACGCAAATTCGTTTCGATGTCACTGCAAATCTCGATCGCGGAGAATTCAGTCCGTCCAGCCCGTTCAATGCTCGCGTCACAATGCGCAATGCCGATGCTTCCGAGATACTGGCATTGGCAGGTTACGACTATCCTATTGCCGGGAAGATGAACCTGCGCCTGCTCTCCGCCGGCACCAGGGCCAATCCTCACGCCGAAGGGCAGGTTCAAATCGTGAACACGGTGATTTATGGCGAACCGCTGCAGCACTTCACCGCCGACCTGCGCTATGCCAACGGCGACGCCGAGCTCAACAACATCCAGGCCAGACACTACGAGGCAACAGTCGCCGGCGGCGTCACCTACAATCCGTCAAGCCGGATCTTTCACTTCAACCTGACCGGCAACGACTTCGACCTTTCCCGCATTCCATCGCTCCAGCAGTCGCGGGTGAAGGTGGAAGGACGAATGAATTTCACTGCCACCGGTTCGGGTACCGCGGAAGAGCCGGTCATCAATGCTGCGGTCCGGCTTCGCGATCTTGCCTTTGACGGCGAGCGTTCCGGGGACTTCGTCTTTGATGCCACAACCCAGGGCGCTGATCTTCGCCTCGTCGGACGATCGGAATTCGAGCACGCCGAGTTGAACATGCAGGGCAGCATTCACCTGCGCGACGACTGGCCTTCGCAAATCAGCCTGCAGGCAAGCCATCTCGACATCGATTCTCTATTGCGAACTTATCTTAAGGGCCAGGTTACGGGGCATTCCGCCATAGCCGGTAACCTGGAAGTGCAAGGCCCGATGCGGCGTCCGCGCGAACTCAGTATTGTGGGCGATCTGACAGACGTTTACGCCGATATCGAAAACATCAAGGTTCGCAACAACGGTCCATTTCGTTTTGCCGTCCATAATCAGATGTTGGAAGTGGACCAGCTTCGCATGATCGGAGAGGGAACTGATCTTTCCGCCAACGGTACCATGCAGCTCGCGGGTGATCATTCCATGGACCTGCGCGCACAAGGCAGCGTGAACCTGCAGCTCATCGAAAGCTTCAATCCCGACTTTACTTCTTCGGGCATCGTCTCCGTCGACGTCTCCGTGAATGGCAACCTTTCGCAACCGGTACTGCAGGGACGCCTACAGATTACGCATGGCTCCATCTCCTACTCTGACCTCCCGAGCGGGCTCAGTGAGATCAACGGAACCCTGGTCTTCAACCAGAACCGCCTGCAAATCGAGACCCTGACCGCGCGCACGGGTGGAGGCGCAGTCACTTTCGCCGGTTACGCCACAACTTACAATCACCAACTCAGTTTTGACCTGAACGTGAACGGCAAGGGGGTTCGGCTGCGATACCCGCCCGGGGTGAGTTCCACTGCCGATGCCGATCTCCATTTTTCCGGCACTTCCACCGAGTCCACGCTCTCGGGCGACATCCTCGTCAATAAGCTCGCCTTCACTCCAGGGTTCGACTTTGGCGCCTATCTGCAGCGCACATCGCAGCAGTCCGCGCTTCCCCAGACCAACCCGCTGTTGAACCGCATCCGCATGGACGTGCACATCGTGACCGCGCCAGAACTGCAGATGCAGACGGCCGTGGTGCGCCTCTCCGGCGACGCCGACCTGCGCCTGCGCGGGACCGCCGCCAAGCCGGTGCTACTGGGGCGAGCCGACATCCTCGAAGGCGAGGCCTATTTCAATGGCGCGAAATACCGGCTCGAGCGCGGCGACATCAACTTCTCCAACCCTGTCACTACCACGCCGGTGCTCGACCTGCAGGCCGCCACCCATGTCCGTGACTATGACATCACCATCAACGTGAACGGCGAGCCCGACAAGTTGCACGTGATTTACCGTTCCGAGCCTCCTTTGCCCGAGGCCGACGTAATCGCGCTTCTCGCTCTAGGCCGGACACAGGAAGAATCGGCTCAGATCCAGGGTTCGGGACAGAGCAGTTTCAACTCGGAAGCCTCCAGCCTGATCCTCACCGAAGCCCTGAACGCGACCCTCAGCAACCGCGTGCAACGTCTGTTTGGCGTGAGCCGCATCAAGATCGATCCCCAGGGGCTGAGCACGGAAACCACTCCCATCCGAGGGCCCCAGGTCACCATTGAGCAGCAGGTGGCGAATAACCTCACCCTGACTTACAGTACCAACGTCTCGCAGGCGTCCCAGCAGATCATTCAAGTCGAGTACAACATCAGCCGCAACGTCTCGATTGTCGGCATTCGCGACCAGAACGGGGTTGTCAGCTTCGACGTACGCATCCGGCAGCGAAAGAAATAAGCGAGGCCTCGGGGACAGGCCGAATTTTATAGACATTGCCCGGCAGTGTTGATGCTCGGGATATTGCAACTTGAACTCCTCCTCCGTGCCAAATCCCCGGCAGAAATCGCCATCGAATCAGAGTATCGTTCCCAAAGGTATGGGTGTAGGAGTCGAACACGACCGCTTCGAAGCGCCCCGCAGAAAGATGGTGGATTCCCAGCTTCGCTCTCGGGGCATTCGCGACCAGCGCGTGCTCGCCGCCATGGAACTCGTTCCCCGGCACCTGTTTGTCTCGGAAGACCAGCAGCGGGAAGCTTATGAAGATCGCCCGCTCGGCATTGCCGAAGGCCAGACCGTCTCCCAACCTTACATCGTTGCCGTAACGCTCGACGCCCTGGCCATTCCGGGGGGAGCGCGAGTGCTTGAGATCGGCACAGGTTCCGGCTATCAGGCCGCCCTGTTGGCACAACTCGCTTCCGCCGTGTATTCCGTCGAGCGCTACCCCTTGCTTGCCGAGCAGGCTCGGGTGCGTCTGTCTGAGCTGGGCTATACGAACGTGACCGTGGTTGTGGGCGATGGGAGCCAGGGCCTTCTGCAACACGCGCCCTATGACGCCATCGCCGTCTCTGCCGCTGCTCCAGAAATTCCCGAGTCCCTGCTCAGCCAGCTTGCGGACCCGGGCCGCATGGTAATTCCGGTCGGCCCCGCTTCCGGCCAGAGGCTGGAACTCGTGTCCCGGCAGGGCGGCCAGATCACGGTCACCACGCTCGAGGCGTGCCGCTTTGTGCCCCTGATCGGAAAGAACGCGTACTCTGACGGTTGGTGAGCCCGGCTCGTACTTGTAAAATCATTTCGTGGGCACCCTTCACAACCTGCGCGTCACCCTGGAGATGATCAAGTGGGAGCACTCGATCTTTGCACTCCCATTCGCTTTGAGCGGAGCCATGCTGGCCGCGGGTGGCATCCCTGCGTTCCGTCACTTGGCGTGGATCATCGTGGCCATGGTCGCGGCGCGCTCCGCCGCAATGGCCTTCAATCGCCTTGCCGATGCCAGCATTGACGCAGCCAATCCGCGCACCCAGGCTCGCGCCCTCCCTGCCGGCGCTCTGAGTACCACGTTCGTGGGTACGTTTGTAGTCGTTGCCAGCGCTATTTTTTTCTTCGCCGCGTGGCAACTGAACCGCCTGGCATTTCTGCTCAGCCCGGTCGCCCTCGCAATTCTCCTGCTCTACTCCTATACCAAGCGCTTTACGCGCTGGTCGCATCTGGTCCTTGGACTCGCGCTCGGCATCGCTCCGGCCGCGGCATGGATTGCGGTTCGCGCATCCTTGGACTCTCGCATCCTGCTGCTTACCGCCGCAGTGGTTTTCTGGGTTGCGGGCTTCGACGTGCTCTATGCCTGCCAGGATTTTGAATTCGACCGTCAGTCCGGCCTTCATTCCATTCCGCGCTATTGTGGAATCTCAAAATCGCTCTGGATCGCCCGGGCCTTTCACCTGGTCATGTTGCTGCTTTTGATCGCTGCGGTACTCTCTTTCGACATGGGAAAACTTGCGCTCGTGGGAGTGGGCGTAGTGGCCCTGCTCCTCGCCTACGAGCACTCGCTCGTTTCCAGTGAGGATCTCAGCAAGCTAAACGCCGCCTTCTTCGCTATGAATGGCGTGATCTCGGTCGTGTTCTTCGCCTTTGTCGCCGCGGATCTGCTACTCCGCCATTAACAGCCAATTCAGATCAGCCGCTCTGGTTGCGAGCAACGAAGCTCGCGCTTGCACCGTCTTAATATCTGGAGAAATAGGAGGTCAGAAATGAAAAAATGCTTCTACTTGTTTATGTTCACAGCCCTTGTGCTTGTGAGTGGAGCCTTCGCGCAGGACGCTCAGCCGCAAGGCGCTCCCAGTGCCGCCCAGTCGGAAACCAATCCCGCGCCCGATGTTTTGATAGACCCTGGAGTGATCTACAACGACAAGCACCCCGGCAACTGGGTTGGAAAGAGCGTAACTTTGCAGAATGTCATGGTGCAGGACACGAACGACAGCGGCAACTTCTGGGTAGGGCAGGATGGCAGCCACCGCTTGCTGATAGTGAAAGCCGACAACGATCCCAACATGAAAGCCCTGCATGTCAAAAAAGGCGACATAGTCACCGTCTCGGGAACAGTGCAGCCTGCAAGCCGGTACGCCGCGGATCAAACTTCCGCTGAGAAGGGTTCGATGCACGACGCGGAAAAGAGTTCCGGTGTTTACCTGCAGGCAAACGATCTCTCCGTTCGCTCTTCCACCCGTCACTGACCCCGCTTGCCGGGGGCGCTTGATCCCAACGCTCTCGGCACCTCGGTTCCTTCGCCTGTGACTTCGTCCGTCTGCCTGCGGTATCATCAAAGAGATGGCGAACGTGCACCCATTCCAGACTGACGATCCGCATCTAGAACCGATAGCAAAGAAAGTCCTTTCCGGCGAGCGCCTTGCTCAGGAAGATGCTCTGGCTCTTTATCGCACTGGAGACATTCTGGCTGTCGGCTGGCTTGCGAATCACGTTCGCGAGCGCCTGCACGGGGACAAGACTTACTTCAACGTCAATCGCCATATCAATCCCACCAATGTCTGCGTTGCCGCCTGCCGCCTGTGCGCCTTTGGCCGCAAGAAGGACACTCCCGGGGCATACACCATGGCGCTGGAAGAGGCATTCCAGACCGCCGCGTCGGGTTACACCGAGGCCGTCACAGAGTTCCACATCGTAGGCGGTCTGCATCCCGACTTGCCGTTCCAGTATTTCCTCGATTTAACCGCTGGCCTTAAGCAGCGCTTCCCGCAGGTGCACTTGAAAGCCTTTACCATGGTGGAAGTCGCGTACCTCGCCAAGCGCGCAAAACTTTCCATCCGGGAGACTTTGGAGCAAATGAAGGCTGCCGGAGTGGACTCTTTGCCCGGCGGTGGCGCGGAGATCTTCGCCGACCGGGTTCGTCACATCATTTGCGACCACAAGATTGATGGCGATCAGTGGCTGGATACGGCCAGAACGGCACATCAGATCGGCCTGAAGTCCAATGCGACCATGCTCTATGGCCATGTTGAAAACGACGAGGACCGCGTGGATCACCTGTTGAAACTTCGTGCCCTGCAGGATGAGACCGGCGGATTCCAGACTTTTATCCCGCTCGCCTTTCATCCCGACAATACGCCCCTCCAGCATCTTCCCAAGACCACCGGGATGCTTGACATTAAACAGATAGCCGTCAGCCGCCTGGTGCTCGACAATTTTCCGCACATCAAGGCGTATTGGCAGATGATGACGGCGAAGATTGCACAGATTGCTCTTCGCTTCGGCGCCGATGATATCGATGGCACCGTTGTCGAAGAGAAGATTTATCACGATGCGGGCGCTACCACTCCGCAAGGCATGCGCCGCCAGGAACTGGTCCGCCTGATCCGCGAAGCCGGCCGCGAACCCATCGAGCGTGACACCCTCTACCGCCCAGTCACCCGCACCGAAACTTCAGTAACCGTAGCTGTCTAGACAAGAAAAGTCCGCGTGGGAACATACGCCTCGTCCGTCGCTTTCGACCGCGCCGGGAAATCGAGATTCAGCCCAATCGGGAATTTCAACGCCGTTCCCGCTCCGCCGCAAGTGCATCCATCACACCCCTTCCAGAGCTCCTCTAATTTCCATTTACTTGTTCCCAGCGGGTGTAGAATCAGGTTGTAGCGGAAGAAAGCTTCACGGGATCTGCTCCCGTCTTCGAGGCCTGAATGAACGTCCATGTCAGCTACAAAGTTCATAAAACTCCCGACATAGAAAAAGAAATAACTCATCAGACAGAAAAGCTTCGCAAGCGCCTGCAGGTGTTTCGCCCCGAACTGGTCCATTTACGTGGCAGCGTGGAACAAAACTCTCCCCGCGAGGGCTTTGTCGTCTCCTTGAACCTGCGTCTGCCTTCCGGACAGATGGCGGTCCAGCAGAGTGCGTCAACCGCCTCGGCCGCAATCAAAGGCGCCTTCGAGGACCTGCTCCAGCAACTCAACAAGCACAAAGCTTTGTTGCGCAGCTCCCATCGCTGGCCACGCTGGCGGCGCGGCACTGAAACCCGCCCCGAAGTCCAGGTTCCATTCGAGCAGACGATTGCTGCCGTCCAACCCCAGACCATTTCCCAGGAGGACATCCGCTCCTACGTAAACGCCAACCTCTCGCGCCTGGAACTCTTCGTGGACCGCGAGATCCTCTATCGCGAATCCATCGACCAGATTGCGCCCGATTCGATCAGCAAGGAAGAAGTCATTGGCGAGGCCATCGCACGCGCCCTCGGCGACGGCGGGGAGAAGCCGGAGCGCCTGGCCCTGGAACCGTGGCTTTATCGTTTAGCCATCCGCGCGTTGAACGACCTCTCCTCGAGCAGCGCCGAGGAGCTTACTTCGGTCCATCTGGAGGATTCCGCGCGCACCCAGAATGTCCGCGCCAGCGATGAGCCGCAACTCCAGTATCACCAGCCCGATGAGATGCTCACCGAAGAGAACATCATCCCCGACCGTGGCGCCGCTACTCCGGAAGATATCGCCAATTCCGACGAGATGATCAGCCTGGTGCAATTCGCACTGGAAGGGTTGGACAGCACCGATCGCGAAGCTTTCATCCTGCATGGGATTGAAGGTTTTTCGGTGCCGGAGATCTGTGCCATCACCGATCGAAAGATGGACGATGTACGAAGCTCGATTGCCAAGGCCCGCGAGCACCTCCGCCGCTCGCCCCCCATTGCAGATCGTTTCAAAGAAAAAGTGCTCCACACATCCGAAACCGATTAACTCGAATCTCACCCAGTCAGGAGAACTCGTGATGATCACACGCGATGACATCCGTGAGTTGGCGTCATTCCAACCTCAGGGTCAGGAGAGTTGCACTTTAAGTTTCTATTACCAGCCTACTACCCCGCAGAACCGCGCCCATCGGGCCGAAGCCATCCTGGTCAAGGACCTGGTGCGAAATGCGCAGCGCGAGGCGGAAAAGCACGGCAAGAACGGATGCGCCCGCGCCGATCTGGAGAGAATCCTGGAAATGATCACCGGCCTCTCCGCGGGACACGCCAAGGCGGTCTTCGCCTGCAGTTCGCATAATTTCTGGCGGGAGTTTGAATTGCCTCCCCTGCTCTCGTCCACGCAGCTTTTTGTGAACCAGCGCTTCCACCTGAAACCCTTAGCTGCTTTGCTGGGAGCGCAGCCGCGGATTTGCGTTGCCGTCATCAACCGCCAGCGCGCCCGCCTGTTTGACTTCCGCCTCGAAGAACTACGCGACAAGCACGACATCGTGCATTCGGCCCCTCGCCGCTCCAAGAGCGACGGCTTTGGCGGATACGATGCCGGCCACGCTGAACGCCGCGTAGCCGACGACGCGATGCGCCATTTCAAGGATGTTGCCGAACGCCTGAAGTCTGAAGCAGAGGCCAATGCCTGGGACAGAATCATCATCGGCTGTCAGGAAAATCATTGGTCAGAGCTGGAACCGCACCTTCATCCTTACGTTAAACAGCGCTTATTGGGCCGCTTCTCCGCCGACGCGACTACCGCCACCAACGAGCAGATTCGCGAGGAGGCTTCGCGCATCTTCAAGGATTCCATTGAGTCACGACGCCACCTGCTTGTCGGTAATGTCATCAGCGAGGCCAAGAGCAATAGCCGCGGCGTTACCGGACTGCGCAGGGTCCTGCGCTCGCTGGAATTGGGCGAAGTACAAACGCTGCTGATTGGGGACAACTTCAAGGCGCGGGCCGTGGAGTGCGCCAGTTGCGGACACCTCGACTCTCATCTCGTCAGTCATTGTCCGGCCTGTGGACACGCAACCCGTGAACTCGAGGATGTCTGCGATCCCATTATCCGCAACGCCATACTTCGTGACATCGAACTGCTCTACGTAAAAGACGAGCCTGCGTTTGACCAGGTGGGGAACATAGCCGCCTTGCTCCGTTTCCGCGCCGACCAGCGCAAAGGCACGGTAGCAGTAGCATAGATTCTGCCAGAATCGTAACGCTGGCATCCTGCCGGCCATTTCGATGTGGAGGCGGGCGTCCCCCGTCCGTCTCACACTGGAACTCCGTAGGCCAACTACAACTCTTCCGCGTGCTATTCTTTCGCTCGCTCCTATCACTTGCCCGGAGGCAATGCATGACCTGGTCGCGCCGCGACTTTCTTACCACCGCTATCGTCTGCTCAGTTTCTCTCGGACTTGAAGCGCAAGAACAAGAAAAGGATTCCAAGAAAGCTACAACCACCACCATCGGAGGCAAGCGCCCCATCATCGTGTGCGCCGGCAACGGCTACAACTATCTCGATGAAGCTTTCTCCATGCTGCGCGGAGGCGCTGACACCCTCGACGCTGCTTTGCGGGTCGTGAAAGGCCCCGAGGACGATCCCAAAGACGACAGTGTTGGGCTCGGTGGTCTACCCAACGAAGAAGGAGTGGTGGAACTGGACGCCTGTTGCATGCATGGCCCCACTCGCCGCGCCGGTTCAGTCGGCGGAGTGCGCAATATCAAGAACGTCTCCCTGGTCTCGAAAGCGGTCATGCAACACACCGGACACGTCATGCTGGTGGGCGAAGGCGCCGAGCGATTTGCCGTCGCCATGGGATTTCCCCGCGAAAATTTGCTCACCGAGAACTCCCGCAAAATCTGGATGCTCTGGAAACAGTTCCACTCCACCAATGACTGGTGGGGCCCGGGACTTGCCGATCCACATTGGATTGCGCCCGACACTAAGCCCCGATCTGATCTCTGGCAGGAACGGTATAGCAAACTCGCCGAATTAGCCGCCGATATCGGTATCGCACCAGAACTCCGGCACGCCGCGATCCGTCGCGTCCTTTTCCCGCCCACCGGCACCATTCACTGCTCTGCCCTCAACGATAAAGGGGAGATCTCGGGCTGCACCACTACCAGCGGCCTGGCATACAAACTTCCGGGACGAGTTGGAGACTCGCCCATTATCGGCGCCGGCTGCTACACCGATCAGGACGTGGGTTCGGCCGGCGCAACCGGCAGCGGAGAAGAAAACATCAAGGTGGCGGGCGCACATACCATCATCGAGAACATGCGCCATGGCATGTCGCCCCAGGAAGCGGGAATGGACGCGCTTAAGCGAATTGTCCGCAACTACAACAACGACATGAGCAGGCTTCGTTTCGTTGACATGACCTATTACGTCCTGCGCAAAGATGGCGCCTATGCCTGCGTTTCGCTTTGGCAGGGTTACTCGGACGGAAAACCGCATACCATGGGCGTCCACGACGGAACGCTGCGCAGGGAAAATAGCGTCAGCATGTTGAAAGGGTATTCGGAAGACTTTCCGCCGCTGCAAGCAATTCCCCCGGACCTATCCAGGGACTCGGAGTACCTCAAATGAGGACCGAGGGCGTTGCGCGACGCTTGTCTGCTCAAAACCAGGGGACACCTTCAGTGTGCCGGGCAGCCTGTGGGGGAGGGTGCCCGGCGCCCGTTTCACTGGACTTCACTCATTGAACTTGCGACGAGCCCAAAGTGGAGCGGGGTTCCCGAAGCGACGTCGTTGCTGTCGCCGCAGAAGAGGAATCCACGTATCGTCAACGAGGTCCCGTCCTGCAAGTCGGACGTGAGTGAAGACATGTCTGTCGTGGACCGTTGATACACATGCACCGTACGCGTCCCTGGGTTCAGGATAGCGAGATGCGAATTCGCGCTGAGAATCAGGTCGAACTCCGGCATCCAGGTGCTGCCGATGGTGTAGTTGCTTACGGTTCCGCTTAAACTCTGGTGCAGCAGTTCAACTTCGTGCGGTTGAACCTGCATGACGTTCGCAATCTTGACCAGCCCGGTGCTGCTGTCCATCTCGACCCGCTGGCCGGGGAAGATGTGCTTCGCATCGAACGTGAGAGGAAGGCCTGTCAAGTCCTCCTCGCCCGAATTCACCGAGTACTTTACCCCGGTGCCCAGGATCGCGCCCACCTGTGTGCCAATCAATGAGTGGCTCGCCCCGGACCCGACTGCATCTTGTGGAATAACCTTCAGCGACCCGCTGGCGCTCACCAGGAAGCCTTCCACTTCGGCGCCGGTTTTCGAGCTCAGACCCTCGATTTCATTCCCGTAAATCGAGCCATCGGGCTGGGTCCATCCCTCCACCTCGATGAGCATTCCGTCCAAAGTAGCCGGTGATACATTCTCGAATACGCTGTTGCCGTCAAAGTGTACTTGCAATGAGAGTTCAGTGGTGCCAACCGTGATCGTGAACTCGTCATCCCCGACCTCGCTCGCGATGCCTACCAGGCGGTCGACCGCGCCGGTCTGGGTATTCAGTTGGCCGGAGGAATGTGCATAACTGGCTCCACGATGCATCGAACTGGGCGCGCCGCCAGGGCCGGCAATGTTGTTCTGCGCCACGGTGACCACCGGTCCCTTGAGTGAGATCTGGTTGGTGACCGGGGATAGCTGGACCGTTTTCGCCAGGTTTACATCAATGTCAAGGATGGTCGGAATATCGCCGATCACGACCGGGCGGTCCAGTTTCACCAGACTTGTCAACGACGTCGTCACCACCTGCCTCCGCGGTCGCCCGAATAGATCGATATATGCAACCGTGGCTCCCGTAATCTTCATTTCAAACTGGTCATAGGTGCCCTGGGTGGTATCGAGCAACCCGATCGGTTCGAAAGTTTGTGCCAGGCGAGTGAATTCGATCGTGCTCTCGTTCGGCAGTAGCCTCACAGAGACGGCGGGGTCGGTCGAGCTTTTCAGCTTGATCCATTCGACATCGAGGTCACAAGAAAGGATTTGCTCGGAGGGGTCGTCGCCAACCCGAACTTGTAAAGGGGTGCTGGGGGCAGAAAAGAACGGGGTGATGGGACCGGTGTCCCCAATGCCTGCTGCGGGCCCACTGTTCTGGTTTGCACCGCTGCTGCCGCAGCCTGTGCACACTAGCAGCAGAGCAAGTATTACCAAGAACCAGAAACTCGGCACGCATTTGTGTGAACAACGATGTAGGCCCATGTTATCTAACCTCCCGAAGCTTATATACCGTCAGCAGCAAGAAACCGCTGCACTGTGGTACGCGAGTAGTGTCTCGCCCAAGCCAGTAAACATCGGGTGATCTAGATCACATTGAGGACACGCAAGTAAGTAAGACCCTGCGAGGTATCGGCAGTAACGTGGCCATTATTCGTTGCCGGAACTGTCCCGTTTTGATGGGTTCAACAGCTTCGACGTTACCTTCGACAGGACACTTCCGGGGAACAAGAGAGCAGACTGCGCTCTTGCCGGGAGCTTTGGAGCTACGATCCATAGAGCTCTTCGAGCATCGCGTATGCCCGGCGCAGGTGCGGAATCACGATGCTCCCACCCACCACCAGAGCCACATTGAGTGCCTCTTCCTGCTCCTCGCGGTTGGCGCCCAATCTGTAGGACTGGATCATGTGGTAATGGATGCAATCGTCACAGCGCAGCCCTGCCGACACCACCAGTCCCATCAACTCCTTGTATTTTGCCGGAATCGCCCCTTCCAGATAGGTGTTGTGGTCGATATTGTAGAAGCGCTTGACCAGGTAATTGTCAGCCTGGTCCACGATGGTGTTCAGCTTCGATCGCATCTCGATAAACCGTCTTGCCAGTTCGCTCTTATCCGCGACCTGCGCCTCGGTGAAGAGATAAGCGGGCTCTTTACGTTCAGTGTTCATGGAGAAAGACTAGCATCGTTCATAGGCAGCCGCCCACAAACGGGGCTGCGTTCGGAACCTGCACCCTGGACAAAGTGAATGAAGGGAGAACGAATCAAATAGCGAAGGCCTCCCGTGTAGGAGGCCTTCGCTTCTTGACAGACAATTTCTACGCGAACCGCACCTTCACATCCGGACCCTTCTCCAGATGAATGCTCTCGACAAATCGCACCTTCCCGGTACGTAGCGTCATGATCACCGATGAAGTCCGCGTTCCTTCACCGAAGAAACGCACGCCCTTCATCAACGCACCGTCGGTCACTCCCGTAGCTGCAAAGATGAGCTGCTTGCCGGGCGCCAGGTCCTCCGCTTCATAAATCTTGTTCTTGTCTTTGATTCCCATGCGTGCAATGCGCTCTTCCAGTTCTGGCTTGTTAATTACCAGTCTGCCCAGCATGTAACCATTCAGGCAACGGATGGCAGCCGCTGTGATCACGCCTTCAGGCGCTCCCCCCGAACCCATGACAGCATGCACCCCGGTGCCGATCACCGCCGCCGCAATTCCTGCCGACAGGTCTCCATCTCCGATCAAACGGATGCGAGCCCCCGCGGCGCGAATATCGGCGATAAGTTTCTCGTGTCGCGGGCGGTCCAGCACGATCACCACCAGGTCTTCCACATCACGGTCGAGCCGCTTGGCAATGTTCCTGAGGTTATCGGCAACCGGCGCATCCATCTCAACCGCGCCCTTGCAGGAAGGCCCAACTACGATCTTCTCCATGTAGCAATCGGGGGCATTCAGCAACCCGCCGCGCTCCGAAGCAGCCAGCACGGTGATCGATCCCGGAGCGCCCGTGGCGCACAGGTTCGTGCCTTCCAGCGGGTCCACCGCGATATCCACTTCAGGAACCTCTTTCCCGTCTGGAAACTCTGCGCCCACTTTTTCCCCGATGTACAGCATCGGCGCTTCATCGCGTTCGCCCTCGCCAATCACGATGGTTCCGCGCATCGGGACCGTATCCATGGTGTGCCGCATAGCTTCGGTGGCCACGTGGTCCGAGAGCTTGCGTTCGCCTTGGCCCATGGTTCGTGCCGACGCGATGGCGGCGTTTTCCACTACCCGCATGAACTCCAGCGCCAGGTCGCTTTCGATGTTCTCCCCAAAACTCCTGGCCCGGCATTCGGGTTTGGTTTCGATAGCCATAAGTGCCTCCTATGAAGTCGGCTTGGAATATAACGCGAAGCATCGCATGAAGGGAAGGGCAACCCCGTAATGGTGGTCGTACCGCAGATTTCTAGGCGTTCTTTTGCCGATTTTTCCTGGCGCCTCTGCGCTCTGGTTTTTCGATAGCAGGTATGCGGCCTACTCCCCCAGCCAAGCCCCAAAACCACGTAACGGATCCACGTAATCGCACACGATCTTGGTTGCCCCGACGATCGGCACCGCCAGGATCAGCCCCATCCCGCCCCAGATCCACGCCCAGAACAACAACGCCAGGGTAATTGCCAGCGGGTTCAACCGCAGCCGTCGGCCGACAATCTTCGGGTACAGCACATTCACTGTGATCACGTGCAGCGCCACCACGGTACCGAGGATGATGAACAATCCTGTCTTGTTCAGGATGCCAATTCCTCCCGCCAACGGAGGCAGCAGTGCCAGAAAGACGCCCAGGTAAGGAATCAGGCTGATGAACCCGCTGATCACTCCGAGAAAGTAGAAGTAGGGAATATGCAGCCACCAGAACACCACGATACCCACGAGAGAACCGACCACGCCGACCACGACGTTGCCGAGGATGAAGCTCTTGATCATCTCCGAAATCCGCGCCACCGTGCGGTGGGCCACGAGCCGGTGTTCTTTCGGGAACAAGCGCACCGTCGCATTGTGCGCGTGGGCCTTCCAGGTCAGCATGAAATAAATTAGAAACGGCACGAAGGTGATTGCCAGAAGACTCTCTCCCCAGGTGCTGCCGGCGGAAATCATGTGAGACAATCCCGGCGCTTCCTGCACCTCGACTGGGACCGGCTGCCGTCCAGCCTTGGGCGGCGCCATCACCGAGCGCGTGCTCTCCTCGATCTTGCTGGTCTGCTGACGCAACTCGCTCAAGGTTGCTCGAATCTTGCTGGAGTACTTTGGCAGTTCCGTAGCGAAGTCCACGGCGCGGCTGTAGAAGAAATAGGTCAGGGCCAGCGATAGCATTATCAGCAACATGACCGCGATCAATGCGCCCACCGAGCGCGGAATCCGGATGCGCATCTGCAGCGCAACCAGGGGCTCAAGCACGAATGCCAAAAGGATGGACGCCAGCGTCGTCGCCATCACGATCTTGAGCAGGTAAATGAGTCCTAGTACCGCAATGAACGCGACCACCATTTGCGCCACCGAGGCGGCCTTGATGGAAGCCTGGATGACCTCAACATCTTCCGTCGCTACGGAAGCAACGGTTTCAGCGGGTGCTTCGGTAGCTGGCGCCGCATCCAGGGGTGGTTTTTCGGCAGCATCCTCGCGCGGGGGGCTGGACTGGGTGGGCATAGGCGCAGCGCTCTAAGACGGCGAGAGTGCCCGAACTGTTGCTTGGGTCAAGGGTCCGGTTCTGTCTCACAGACGACCAATGGCAAAAGAGGAAGGCTGGTAAGGCAGCTCAGCGGGGTCTTCCCGTCCGCATCTCCAGCTCTTCCGGAGTCTTTGGCCAATCCTCGCGCAGCAATCGCGAAAGAGAACGATCGGCCAGCAACGTTCCTCCAGTCTGGCACGTAGGACAATAATTGGTCTCGTTTGAGGCATAGCGGATGCGTTGGACTTTTCCGTGGCAGCGCGGGCAGATTTCCTTGTAGCGGCCGTGTACTGCCATCTCCGGACGGAACGCGGTCACCTTCTCGGGAAACTTATTGGCGGCCTGCTCCCGGAGTCGCTCCGTCCATTGCGTCAGAATGTTCCGTGTTGCGTGATAGAGTCGCGCGATTTCTGCTGGGCTCAACCGCCTGGTCAGCGTCACCGGAGAAAGCTGCGCCTCCCACAGAATCTCATCGGAATAGGCATTGCCGATGCCGCTGAACAGATGGGGGTCAGTCAACGCCCGCTTCAGAGTGTGATTGGCCGACTGCAGGACCTGTGTGAACTGCTCCAGGCTTGCATTCAGGACCTCCAGTCCACCTGGATCAATGGCGTTCAGGTCTGATTCCCCGGCCATGACGTTGAGCGAGGCCCGCTTCTGCGAGCCGGCTTCGGTCCAGCTCAGCACCCCGCTGTCAAACTCGAAGAGCGCAAGGGCGCGCGCCTTGGAAACTTTTTTCCCGGCATCGGCCCAGTGCAGGCGCCCGGCAATCATCAGGTGAAGAACCAGCCAGAGATCGTTATCCAGGCCAATGCAGATCCGCTTACCGATCCGCCGCAGGCGAACGACTTTTCTTCCTTCAACGCTGGAAATGGGAGGCACCGCAGTCCGCAGCAGATGAGGCGCGGTAATCAGTATCTTCTGAAGGGTGCGCCCGAGAATCCGTTTCTCCAGCGCCTCTATGTACAACACAATGTCAGGAAGCTCCGGCAAGGTCTCTCCGCCGGATAAACCTAACATGGTTTGCGAAGCTTTTGTGATTCTGACCCGAAGGGTGGAATCTGCGTGGCACGCGCACGAAATGTTTGTTTACCGTTAGAAAAAGGCAAGCTGGAAACCGGGATAGAGGGCTCCTGAGTAACTAACTATTCCGATTCAGGAGAAAAAAAGGCCCGGTTTGATCCGAGCCCGCTCCGCCAACCGTAATTTCACCGCTTCACGCGGCCTCGCTACTTCCTCTTCGTGAACCGGCGAAGCACAAACTCCTGAATCACGCCCGTCAAAGAACTTTCTCCCAACCTGATAAAGCCGTTCGACAGGATAAACATACCCCGATTATCGGTAGGGTATAGCGCGGATGACAGGGCGGCTCCCGCGAAACTTCCGGCAAGGTTCGAGTAATTGACCTGCCAGCGTCCGTTGTCCCCTTTGCACTGAACTGCGTTTTCCACCGCATGTAGAAATCGCGAACGTGTGCTGCCGGCCCCCTGGTAGTAATAACGGGGGTCCTGCTTCAGCAGCGACGGCAGAACCGCCCCGGACAGAAATGTCGATGCAAACACATCCACGTAGTTGGCGCCAAAGCGCTTTCCGTAACCTTCCGCACCTTGCCCGAACTCCGAGTACTGATCGCCCGCTTGCTGAAGTCCGGCCAGGAAGGCGGTTCCGGCGATTGTCACCGGGTCCGTGCTCGATTTCCAGGCGAGTTGATACTTTAATTTTGAGGTCAAGGGCGCGGCGTCCTGGCGGTAGGTCACGTAAAAATTGGGGAAGACCCGAAGCACACGCTGTTGCTCCTGCTGGTGCACTTCTTCGGTCGCGACTTCCACGGGATCGACCGTGACCTTCACATCCGTCACCACGGTCGCGATTGCGATCACAATCGGTGGCAGCAGGTTCACCTGTCCGGATGTGAGTTCTCCGGAGACTTCCTGCTTGCCAAATCCTTCAGCGCTTAACGTAAGCTTGAACCGGCCCGGCGGAACGTTCGCAAAAGAGAACTGGCCGTTGTCCCCGGTCGAAAGTTGTTGTGTGAACGCCTTCTCCTCGTTCGTAAGACGCACGACCACGTTCGGAGTCGGGGCGCCATTCGGATCCAGCACCGTCCCGATCACGCTCCCAGGTTTTGCGGCAGCCTGCGAGGGAGCATGCTGAGCGTCCCCTGAAGACATCGAGGGGGACGAGTTCATTCCGCCCGGAACGCTGCCCGTGTGCGCAGGCGGCAGACCTTGCGCGCTACTGATCCCGCAACAAAGGACCAGCGCCAACCCAGGCAGCCAACTTCTCAACCCGTTCGACAAACTCATCATTCCTTAGACTGCGGACGTTAAGGATCGGGTGCAGAAAAAATCCGATCCATCATTCATTGTCTGGCCTGAAAAAACTTCTTGCGCAACGATTGCCAATCGCTGCCGCAACAAAAAAGGCCCGGGTTTTTGTCCGGGCCTTTCATGAACCGTAAAATTATCGAGTGAGCGAATGCGCCGATGTCCGCTCGGCTACGATGTGCTTGGCGTTGTCTGCCAGTGCCTTCGCCTGCGGAAGCAGTTCCAGCGCCTTGGTTACTTCAGGATCAGTTTCGGCCCGCACCTGCAAGCCCTTCTCCTGCCCGAAGGCGTCGATGAAAATTTCGCTCTTGATGCTGGAACGCAGCCAGTCGTTGTTCTCCACGAAGTCGGCCTCGTTGTAAGGAATCTTCTCCTCATCCAGGAACTTCCGGAAATCCTGCAACGTGGCATCATCGGTTTCAAACTTGTCAGTCGGGTGATGATTCACGATGTAGCGCTTGGCGAAGTTGAAGAACGCATAACGCTGCAACAACGTGTCCTGGAAGTGATTGCTCTTGATCGGAGGAATCTTCACGTCGGGGGTGATCCCGCCGCCGCCATACACCATGCGGCCGCTATCGGTCAGCTTCACGTCTTTGTTGTTCGCCCCGGGCTCTTCCGCACCTTCGCGGTTGAAATAATAGTCATAGAGCGAAACGTTCGAATAGTCGCGCTGGATCAAGCGTCCACTCGGGGTGTAGTACTTGGCCGTGGTCAGGGCCAGGCCGGTGTTTTCCGACAGGGGATAGACAGTCTGTACCAGGCCTTTGCCGAAAGTGGTCTCGCCGACGATCAGGCCGCGATCGTGGTCTTGAATCGCTCCCGAAACAATCTCAGCCGCAGAAGCCGTTCCCCGATTTACCAGCACCACCAGCGGATATTCCTTGCCGCCATTGCCGTGGCTGGCGACGTAACGCTTCTCCGGGGAAGAGCGGCCGTGGTGAGAGACAATCAATTGCCCCTTCTTCAGGAACTTGTCGGCCACGCCCACGCCTTCACTCAACAGTCCGCCGGGGTTCTGACGCAGGTCCAGGACCAACCCTTTCAGGTCGCCCATCTGGTCGAGTGCGTCGGCCACTTCATGCTCGGTGGTCTCGTTAAATCCCGAGATGTGCATGTAGCCGATTCCCGGACGGAGCAGGAAATGCAGGTCCACGCTGTAGCGGGGAATTTCGTCGCGGATCACGGCAAAGTCAATCGGCTTCTCATTGCCCTCGCGAAGCACCGTGATGTGCACCGTGGTGCCTTTGGGTCCTTTGAGGAGATCGGCAACGTCAGTCGTGCTCATGTTGTCGGTCGCCTTGCCGTCTACCGCGATGATGATGTCGCCAGGGCGGATTCCAGCGCGGTATGCGGGGGTGCCCGCAAACGGCGCGATCACGATGACTTTGTTATTGCGTGGACCCACCGTCATACCCACGCCATAGTATTTCCCGCGCTGATCTTCGCGCAGCAGGGAATACGACTTAGGATCGAAAAAGTTGGAGTGCGGATCCAACACGTGCAGCATGCCCGGAATCGCGCCGTTGTAAATCGCTTTGTCGGCATTGACCGGCTCGGCGTAATTCTGCTCCACCATGGCGTAGACGTCGCTGAACTGCCGCAGGCTTTCGCGGACATCGGAATCGCCGTTGCTGGCGGCCGAGGGGCTGATCTTCTGGCCAAACAGCATGCCCAGAAAACCGCACGTGAGGAGGATCAAAACTACCAGGAAGATTGAACGACGAGCACTACCAACCATCTTTAGTTTCCTTCGGCTTGGAATTGGACCGAACCTTGCCGGGAGTGTTTCAGCGCAGTATAGCACGCCGGAAATGGCACCCGGAGTGCTTCTACTCTTCCCAAAGTAACCACTCCGGTAATCAAACCGTTGCGCTCTCTTTTAAGATGCGCGACCCTGCTTCGGGGGCTCGCAACAAGGTCCCAGTTGCAAAAAGTTTGCTGAACTCGAGACTGGCTCGTTGCTGACCTACTCCTGCCGAAGTATTATGGAACTATGAATCTCGGCCTGCCAGAGATGATTTTCATCTTCGTGATTGCCCTGATCATCTTTGGGCCCAGGAAGTTGCCCGAGATCGGGCGGCAGGTCGGGCGCGCCCTGAACGAATTCAAGCGTGCCAGCAATGAGTTTAAGGCCCAGATTGAGTCCGAAATATCCCAATTAGATATAGATACAGCCCAACGGCAGATTCGCCCGCCGGCAGCGCCTCCCAACGGAACGGTTGCCAGCGGTGATGTTTCTCCCGTGACCGGGTTGGTCACTTCTCCTCCGGAGTCGAATCCCGTAGGCAAGGCTCCTGATGCCTGAGATCGTCGCCGAACTACCTCCTGCCGATTCACCGCAGGAAAGCATGCCGGCCATGAGTTTCCTCGACCACCTCGAGGAACTTCGCCGCAGGCTGGTCTATTCCATTATCGCCATTGCCGTCGGCTTCTTCGTTTGCTGGGGTTATGCGGAGAAGATCTTTGGCATCATGCAGGCCCCGATCACTGAGGCGCTGCAAAAGAACGGCGCCGCCCCAAAACTGGTCTTCCTCAACCCCACCGAACCGTTCAACCTTTACTTGAAGATTGCGGCCATGGCGGGTCTCTTTATTGCCTCGCCCTTCGTCCTCTACCAGGTCTGGTTGTTCATCTCGCCCGGCCTTTACCGCAACGAGAAGAAGTACCTCGTCCCGTTCATGGTGTCCACTGTCGGGCTGTTCATGGCGGGCGGATTCTTTGGGTACAAGATGGTGTTTCCCGCGGCCCTGACTTTCCTGATTGATTTCGGAAAGCAGTTCCAGCCGATGATCACCATCAATGAGTACATTGACCTTTTCCTCACCATCATCATCGGACTCGGGGTGGTGTTTGAGATGCCGATCCTGGTGTTCTTCCTCGCCTTGATGGGCATCGTCACCGCCGGCTGGATGTGGCGCAACGTGCGTTATGCCATCCTGGGCATCTTCGTAGTGGCCGCGATCCTCACCCCCACTACCGACATCCTCAACATGTGCCTGTTCGCCGCGCCCATGGTCGTGCTTTACATCCTGAGCATCGGGGTAGCGTATTTCGTGCATCCCACCCAGCGCAAGAAGCGCCGGGAACAGAACTGAGGATGAAGTCACTCACTTCCAAGCTTACGGCTTTCGCCGTTGCCGGTTGTATGCTGCTCAGCATGGCCGCATGTGCGCGGGAAAAACCGGCGAAGGCTGACGACCAGCCCAAGGCCACAACCACCACCTATCTGCCGACTTCGCTCGACCAGCAACCGGCCCCTGCTGACGCCGGACCACCTCCCGCAATCGACGCCAAGCGCGCCATGCAGTATGTGAAAGAGATTGTCGCCTTCGGGCCTCGCCCCATCGGCAGCGCCAATCACAAAAAACTGGAAGACTACATTTATGCACACCTCAAGGGCGATCAGGTGGAAGACGACGCCTTCACCGCCGAAACTCCGGAAGGCAAGTTCCCGGTGCGCAACATCATCGCGAAGTTCCCGGGAAGCCGTGATGGCGTGGTCGTGATCGCCGGGCACTACGACACAAACTATCCCCTGCGCAACACCGCTTACGTGGGCGCGAACGACGGAGGGTCTTCCACTGCCATCCTGCTCGAACTTGCCAACCAGCTGCGGGGCAAGAAGCGCGACGGCTATAGCGTTTGGCTTGTCTGGACCGACGGGGAAGAGGCGGTGAAGTCGTGGACCAATACCGATAGCCTCTACGGCACCCGTCATCTTGCGGAGAAGTGGGAAAAAGACGGAACGCTCAAAAATATTAAGGCCTTCATTCTTGCCGACATGATCGGTGACGCCGATCTGAATATCGACCGCGATACCAATTCCACTCCCTGGCTCGCCAGCGTCCTGTATCAGGCCGCGACGCGGTTGGGATATCAGTCTCACTTTTTTCGTCGCACGGTGGCTATTGACGACGATCACTTGCCCTTCGTGCAGCGCGGCGTGCCCTGCATTGACATCATCGATCTCGACTACGGCTATGACAACGTCTTCCACCACACCCCGCAAGACACGCTCGACAAGCTGTCCCCCAAGAGCCTGCAGATCGTCGGCGACGTAATTCTCGAAACCGTGCAGATCCTCGACAAAATGAAATAAGCCTTTGTGCGGCATTGTGCCCTTGGTGGTCGCATAGTTCCCTCTGCGCGCCCGCGGTTCAGGACTTTGCTCTTTTGCCGCATTTCATTTCTAATTTCTTCCTATGCCAAGCTGGAAAGCTTTGGTTGTACCGGTGGTCATCTTCGGCTGCGTTGCTGTTGCCCAGGACTCGAAAGACCGTGAACGGGTCTTCGCTGAGGCGTTGAAACCCTCCAGCATCGCAAGCAATCTTGAAAAATTGACGGACCAGGTGGGGGGCCGCGTGCCGGGCACGCCCGCCATGCAGAATGCCGTGGATTGGGGCATCGCTGCGTTCAGGGCGGCGGGCGCCGATAGCGTACACACCGAGACCTTCAGCATCCCCGCTTCATGGTCGGAAGGCGAGACGCGGCTCAGCGTAACCGTCCCCGAGCAGTTCGTCACCCGCGTGGTTTCGGTAGGTTGGGCTCCCGCGCTCGAGTCCCATCAGCACGTCCCTATCATCGACATTGGCAGAGGCTCCGAACAGGACTTTGCCAGCGCCGGCGCCATCGGAGGCGCGATTCTCGTGGTTCACCAGGACGAGATGCGCAAGTGGGCCGATCTCGACGCGGAATACGATAATGCCCCTGGCGTAATCCGCCGCGCAGTCAAGGCCAAGGCGCTGGCGGTCGCCTTTCAGTCCACGCGACCCCACGACTTGCTCTACCGCCATACCGATACAGTAACCGGTGAGATCGAGGCGCTCCCCATGGTGATGATGGCGCGCGAGGACGCGGCCCGCATTGCCCGCCTCCAGAAAGCAGGGCAGAAGCTGTTCGCCGATATCTCCATTCCCAACCGTATTGGCGGGCCGATCGAGGCCGCTAATGTTGTCGCCGAGCTGAAGGGCGCCGAGAAGCCGGAAGAGTTCGTAGTTCTTGGCGCGCATCTTGATTCCTGGGACCTCGGTACCGGTGCGCTCGACAATGGCTGTAATGCAGCCCTGGTTGTTGACGCGCTGCGTGCCATCAAGGATTCGGGCGCTCATCTTAGGCGCAGCATTCGCTTCATCCTCTTTTCCGGGGAGGAGGAAGGCTTGCTGGGCTCCTGGGCCTATGCCCGCGACCACCGCCAGGAACTCGATCATGCGATCGCGGCCGTCATCTTTGACGACGGCAACGGTCGTGTAACCGGCTTCTCGCTCAGCGGACGAAAAGACCTGGTTCCGGCGGTCGCTCACCTCATCGCGCCCCTGAAGCGCTACGAGGTCGAGCAGATTACAAACGACGCCAGCGCCGACACCGACAACTATGACTTTTTTCTGGAGGGGGTGCCCACGCTGGTCGGCAATCAGGAAGAGGCCAACTATCTGATTAATTATCATGCCATGTCGGACACCTTTGACAAGGTGGACATCCATGAACTGAAAAAGCATGTTGCCATCGCTGCCGATGTCACGTACGCATTGGCGAGTGCTCCCGGCCGTCTTGGTCCGCGGCAAAGCCGTGCCCAGGTTGAGAAGTTGCTGCGGGAAACCCACCTTGACGAATCCTTGAAAGCCACGGGAGGCTGGGCCGACTGGGAGAGCGGAAAGCGGGGGCGCGCGCAGTAGAACGGACTCCGAAGTCTGGCTTGATTGAGGGACTCTTATATCCACTATTGACGTCGTCCCGAGCGCAGCGAGGGATCTGGCGTGCAGCGCAGTGAACCAGCCCGAGCGCATCACTGGCCCGGCAATAATTTCATTTAGGAATCATCCTTGCTCCTATTCTGGATACTCTTCAATCTCTTCGTGCTCGCCATGCTGGCGCTGGACCTCGGCGTGTTCCAGCGCCGAGGGCACATCGTCAAGTTTCGTGAAGCCGTCATCTGGTCCCTGGTGTGGATTGCTCTCGCCCTTATCTTCGCGGTCATTGTGTTCTTCTGGCACGGACGCGCCGAAAGCCTGGAATTCATCACCGGCTATGTCATCGAGCTTTCGCTGAGCGTTGATAATCTTTTCGTCTTTCTGCTCATCTTTCGTTACTTCCACGTTCCACGACCGGACCAGCACAAGGTTCTCTTTTGGGGAATCGTGGGAGCCCTGGTGATGCGGGCCGTGTTCATCCTGCTCGGCGTGACGTTGATCCAGCGCTTCCACTGGATCATCTACGTCTTTGGAGCACTCCTGGTATACAGCGGCATCAAGTTACTCAGCAGTGAAGAAAAAGAAATTCAGCCGGAGAAGAACCCGGTACTGCGCCTGCTGCGCCGCTGGATTCCGGTCTCCGATCGTTACGAACAAGGGAAGTTCTTTGTCCGGCGCCCGAAGCTATACGCCACACCATTGTTTGTGGTGCTGATTGTCATCGAGACCACCGATCTCATTTTTGCCATGGACTCCATTCCTGCCGTGCTGGCAATTACTCTCAACGCGTTTATCGTGTACACGTCCAACATATTTGCCATCCTTGGATTGCGGTCCATGTACTTTGCCCTGGCGGGAATGATGGAGATTTTCCACTACCTGCACTATGGCCTGTCGCTGGTGCTGATCTTCATTGGGGGCAAAATGCTGATCTCGCACTATTACGAAATCTCCACCCCAGTCTCGCTCGCGGTGGTAGCGGGATTGTTGATCACCTCGGTAGGGGCGTCGCTCGCATTTCCAAAAAAAGCAGAAACCGGGGAGTAATGGATCTTTCGCGCGGCACTCCTATGCCCACGGTTCGGGCTCCTGCCGCTGGTACGTTATGATGGCGTTGCATGACGCGTGTTGAAATCGCGGTCGCGCCACGCCCTTACCGTGCCATCATCGAAAACGGGACCCTGGAGCGCGCTGGAGCCTTGCTGCGCCCCATCCTCGACGAAGCGGCGCAATTGTTCGTCATATCGGTGCTCCCGGTCCGCAAGTGGAGCCGAAAACTGCTTTCCTCGCTGAAACAGGCGGGCTTCAGCGCGCAACTGATCGAGATGCCGGACGGCGAGCGCCATAAGAAGCTTGCCACCGTGGAGACCCTCTCAGAAAAGCTGGCTGCTGCCGGCGCGGACCGGTCCTCTGTGATCGTTGCTCTGGGTGGGGGCTTGGTCGGAGACGTGGCCGGTCTGACTGCCGCGCTTTACATGCGCGGCATTGATGTAGTGCAGATCCCCACCACTGTACTGGCCCAGGTGGACGCTTCCATAGGAGGCAAGACTGGAGTCAACCTTCGTGCCGGCAAGAACCTGGTCGGGGCGTTTCATCAACCGCGTGTAGTGTTGATTGATCCGGATGTGCTCGCTTCGTTGCCCGATCGCCAATTTCGAGCTGGACTATTCGAATCGCTCAAGTGCGGTGTCATCGGCAAGCCCGAGCTGTTCATCCGAATGGAAAGCACCTCGGTGCGTGACCTTCGAAATGATCCGGAAGCCTTGCAGTGGATCATTGCCGAGTCGGTGAAACTGAAAGCGGGCGTGGTCGCGGCTGATGAGCGGGAGCATGGCTTGCGTCGCATCCTGAACTTCGGGCACACCATTGGTCACGCGCTGGAGGCCGAAACTGCTTACCGGTATTTTCTGCACGGCGAGGCCGTTGCCTGGGGCATGATGGCCGCTACGCACATCGCCGCCGCGAATGGTAGCCTTGATTCGCTGGCGGAGGGCCGGATCACCGCTGCGATTGCCAGGCTTGGACCGCTGCCCGGAGTTCAGGTGAATCCCCGGCGTATTCTGCGCCGCCTGCAATCGGACAAGAAGACGCTTCAGGGCGCCGTGCACTTCGTCCTCCCGCGCGAGATTGGTAAGGTGGACATCGTGAACAATGTCCCCGATGAATTGATTCTCAATTCGCTTGAGCGGCTGCGAAGGCTCTCCGAAAAGGGAAAGTCGCATTTGCGCTCTGGCGCCTGAGGTTCCGTTCATAGAAATGCCGAGTCCCCCCAAAGCTCCCGTAATCGGCGCCGCCCCGGAGGGCGCTACCGACCCCAGCGCTGCCAGCCGCGTGGTGCGCGAGATGTTCACTTCCATTGCGCCGCGTTACGACCTGCTGAACCACGTCTTGTCATTGCACGTCGATCGCCTCTGGTGGAATCGCGCGGCCCGGACCTTCTCAGCCACCCTTGGAAGGCCCGATGCGATGGTCCTCGATCTTTGCTGCGGCACCGGGGACATGACTCACGCGCTTCGACAGGTCGCGCATCCGCGCGCCAGGATCATCGGCGCGGACTTCTCCCATGCCATGTTGCAACGAGCCCAGATGAAGTTTTCAGGGACATCGCTGCGCTGGGTCGAAGCCGATGCGCTCACGCTTCCGTTCGGCGCCGATGGTTTTGACCTGATTACGGCCGCGTTTGGCTTTCGCAACCTGGCTGACTACGATGCCGGACTCCGCGAAATTGTGCGCTTGCTCAAACCCAAGGGCGAATGCGGCATCCTCGATTTCGGGGAGCCCAGGGGTGCGGTTGGAAAGCTGTACCGCTTCTACTTCAAGCAAGTGCTGCCCCGGGTAGGCACCTGGATTTCCGGCGTCGACGGGCCTTACAAATACCTGCCTGCCTCTGTCGAGCGCTTCCCACAGCCTGGGGAAATGCTGGACCGTATGCGCCGCGCCGGCTTCAAAGAAGCGACCTGGACCCCTTACACCTTTGGAATCGCAGGCCTGTATCGTGGCAGGAAATAGATCTCAGTTTTTTGCCGCATTCTGCAACAATGCCGCTAGCTTCTGAATGTCATCGGACGCGGCGTCTCCGATCACAAAGTAGCTCAGCCCACCTTCGCTCCAGCTGGCGCTGTTGAAGGAGAGTGTCTTTCCCGTGCCCAGCGCGTTCAAGTCGCGCTCCGGGAAAATGAACACCGAGATCTCGTGCTTGCGAACTTGATAGATCAGATGCGCGCCCGACGCTTGATTGAAATAGGCGATGCGCCCGCCGAGCAGAGTAAATTCCGTATTCTGCAACTCGGGCAGATTGAAGGTGAACGGGATCTTTCCCTGGAACCACGGTTTCACGGTGTGGCGGTCGGACGACACCACATCAACCGGGGTTGTGCTGGCCAGCGTCGTTACGTGCAGGTCCGCCAATTCGCTGGATGCATGTTGGGCTTGCGATCGCTGCCGCCCCAGGTAAATTGAAAGTGCAATCAGCAGGACTGCCAGCACGGGAACGGCCCAGCGCCAGGCTGCCGCTGCCGGCCGCCTGGGCGCGATCTGCTGTTGTACGCGGCGCTTGAACTCCGGACTGGGGCTGAATTGCCGCCCCGCTGCCCGCACCGCCCGCTTCATCTGCAGGTGCCTCAGCACCTCCGCCGCGCATGCGGGGCAGGTCCGCAAATGTGAATCCAGGTCCCGCATATCTTCCGGCGAGAGTTCGCCGTCAAGATACGGTTCGAGTTTTACCGACCAGGGGTCGCTCATGATGTTCCAGTTTCCTTCTCACCAGATCGCGTAACGTTCTGCGGGCGCGGGACAGCCTCGACATCACCGTGCCGATCGGCACTCCGAGAGTCTCTGCCATCTCCTGGTATGACATCTCTTCGACATCGGCGAGCAGGATGATTTCACGAGAGGGAAGTGGCAGGTCCTCCATCGCCGCCTGCAGCAGTTCCTGTTCAGCATGCCCGAGGAGAATACTCTCCGGAGTTTGCTCGCTCGCCGGCTCGGGTACGTCCTCACCCAGCGTCACTGTCTGCTTCAGGCCGGTGCGCGAAGTTAGAAACGTGTTGCGCAAAATGCGATACATCCAGGCACGAAAGTTGGTGCCGGGCTGGAATGATGCGAATCCGCGCAACGCCTTCACGTAGGTTTCCTGCACCAGGTCTTCCGCTTCCGCGCGATCGCGCGCGAGCCAGTGGGCGAAGTTGTACAGCTGGTCGAACAGCGGCAAGGCCAGTTCTTCGAAGGTCGCTGCTGTCAGGCGGTCGTTCACAACTCCAGTAGAGTAAACCAGCAAATCATCGATTTATTCCACACAAAGTAAAAAGATTTTCATGGAATAACCGGCCCTCCCGGAAGTTCTCCCAGTAGCACATGGAGAACCACGATGAATGATATCGACCGCAGATCATTTTTGAAGATTTCCGGGGCCGCGCTGGGGGTTGGAGTCCTGTACAGCGCAGTGCCCGCAGTGGCCGCTTCCGCCGAAGGCCGGCAGGTCCTGAGCTTTCTCGGCAAGCAGAACGGGGAAGTAGTCACGCCTTTCTCCTTTGTCCAGTTGAGCGACGCTCACGTCGGCTTCAATGGACCTCCCGATCCACTGGGCACCCGGGCTTTCGAGCGCGCCGTGGAAATGATCAACGCGCTTCCACAACGCCCGGACCTCGTGCTGTTTACCGGCGATCTCACCCACGATACCGAAGAGAAAGACGTCCACGCGCTGCGCATGAAGCAGTTTCTCGAGATCTCAAAGCGCATCAACGTGCCGCTCATCAAGTGCGTCCCCGGAGAGCATGACGCAGGCCTCGACAAAGGTTCGATGTACCACGACTTTTTTGGCGAGAGCTACTACTCGTTCGATCATCGCGGCGTGCATTTCATCGCGCTCGACAACGTCTCGCGCGCGAAGCCCGAGATCGGCCCGGAGCAATTGGCCTGGCTGAAAAAAGATCTCTCGCGGTTTGCCACGACCGCTCCTATCGTGGTCTTCACCCACCGTCCTTTGTTCGACCTCAAGCCCGAGTGGGAGTGGTTTACCAGCGATGGTGACGAGGTCATGAATGCGCTGGCTCCCTATCAGAATGTCACCGTTCTCTATGGCCACATTCATCGCGACGACGAGCACGAACTCGGCCACGTGCATCACTACGCCGCGCGTTCCCTGATCTTCGCCTTCCCCGACCCGGAAAAAGTTGCCGACAAAAAACCGCTGCCGTTCGACAAAGACGCGCCTTTCAAAAATCTCGGCATTCGCCTGGTGCACGAAAACTTCACCGGAAAGCAGGTCACCAATTCGGTTGACATTCAGGACGTCGAACTCACGGCTCGCGAATTCTCAGGCATCAACGGCATTCAACAATTGCTAAGAAACCCAAAACTGTAAGGAGAGATCAATCCCATGACGTACCGCAAGTTGGCAATCGCAATGGCGCTGTTGTCCATTGTAAGCATCCATACCCCAAGCAAGGCGGCCGCCCCACGCGTGATCGAGATTACCGCCAAGCGCTTCGGATTCAGCCCTAACCAGATCACGCTAAAAAAGGGCGAAACTGTCACTCTGCGCCTGACCAGTGAAGATGTCACTCATGGATTCTTCATGCGGGCATTGAAGATTGACGAAGTCATCGAGCCCGGCAAGCCGACCGACGTCACGATTACGCCGCAGAGCGCGGGAACCTTTACCACGATCTGCGACCACTTTTGCGGCGCCAACCACGGCAACATGAACATGAAGATCGTGGTGGAGTGAACCGTGAAACAGTTCCGGCAAGCACAGAAGTGGCTCAGAGGGGTGGAAGCTGTCCTGCTTCTGGCGCTTGCCGGATGCCAGGCGCGGCAGCCTGGCGTCATCGAGAGCGCGGTGGCGCAGGGCGTGAAGCGGAAAATCACGGTAGGCGGACGCGCGGATCACAACCCGTTCCCCGCCACCCCGGAGAATATCCACCAGGGCCAGGAGAATTTCTCGCACTATTGCATGGTCTGTCACGGTCTCGACGGCCAGAATACCGGCGTTCCCTTTGCCGATCGCATGTCGCCCCCCGTGCCTCTGCTCAGTTCGCCGGCGGTTCAAAGCTACAGCGACGGGCAGCTGAAGTGGATCATCGAAAACGGGATCTTTCCGTCCGGGATGCCCGCTTCAAAAGGAATTCTCAATGACGATGAAATCTGGCAAATCGTGATCTACCTGCGTCATCTCCCGCCACCAGGAAGTCTGGGGGAACCGGCGGTGTACGGCGGAGCCGGCGCCAAATAAACCCTTTTGACGGTTTGGATGGCGTCGCCTATAAGCTTCAAAACATTCGAGACGTCATCCTGAGAAGGGCGGTAGCCCGACGAAGGATCTCGCGTGCACAACGACGCTCTGGGTTACGACTGTGGAACCGCGGCCGCCGCGTGCTGCGGCCCGGCGCTCGCTTCTGCCTTAAAGCAATCGGCGAATGCGTCCACGATACTGTAGCGGATCACTTTCTCGTACTCTGCTCCCAGAAACTTACGCAAGCGCTCGGTGTTCATGGTGTACTCGCTGGTCAGGTAGGGCAGGGCCTCGGGCGGAATCGCCGAAAGCCCGGTCTTCCAGTAATACCGAAGCACCATCTCCAGCGCCCACTTCGAGGGCACGCGAACCAGCTTTGAGCGCGCCACCCCGATACAGCCCTCGACCGTCAAAGGCTCTCCTCGCCCAGCGACATTCAAGATGGTCAGCCGCTGCGCCTCGGGTTCGGTCTTGCGTACCAGGAACGCAATCAGCCGCGACACATCATCCACGTGCACAAACTGCAGCTTGTTGGAAAGGTACTTGCCACCGTAGGGAAGCACGCAGGGCAGCCGTTTGCCTTGCTGCCGCATGCGCTCAGCCCTCTTTCCGCGCCCGTTCGGAGTTCCCCGGAAGGCGCCCACCATGTAATTGTCCATGGTGGCTCCGGTGATGATGTGCGGCCGCAGCATGTAAGCGCTGCATCCACGCAATGATGGCGCGCGCTGCTGTACAACCTTGTCGCACTCCATCTTGTGTATGGCGTAGGGCAGGGTATGCGCCTGCAAGGGCGCATCTTCGGTGACCGGCTTTTTCAGGTCGGGGCCGTAGACCGACACGCTGCTGGGAAACACGAACTTCTGTACGACTGCTTCGTCGCGGTTGGCTTCGGTGATGGCTTCCATCACACGCGCGGTCCCGGCGACATTGATGTGCCACATGCGGTCCACGTCCAGCACACCAGTGCGCACGGGATCCAGCACAA
This sequence comes from Terriglobales bacterium, assembly GCA_035652095.1. Classification (GTDB taxonomy): domain Bacteria; phylum Acidobacteriota; class Terriglobia; order Terriglobales; family Acidobacteriaceae; genus DASREM01. The sequence continues at coordinate 556,608 of DASREM010000028.1, forward strand.
ACGCCAGATGTACCACTGCAGCTGCCCTGGTTTCCCGGAGCAGCAGCGTCAGCTCGCGGCACGACGCTTCCTGCCCCAGGTCCATTTGGACAAAGCGCTTCACGCCACTACCCGCCGGGGGTTTCAGGTCAATCCCGATGACCTCGAAATCCTCCAGTTGGGCAAGCAGACGCTGCCCCAGGTTCCCGGCGATGCCGGTCACCACCACCATGGGCTTTTCAGCGGGCATTTATTTCGGTCCAGCTCCGGAAGACGGGGGCTTCATGGCTTTGGGCTTGTCCGGCGTCATGGGCGGATGGCCAGGTCCCATCATCTCCGCGCCTGGGGCTTGCTCCGCGCCGAAGTATTCATCGTTCAAAGTGGGCGTGGCGGACTGCTGGATCGCCTGCATTGAATCCTGCATGCGCTGCGCCCGCAGCGTGTTATGAATTTCTTCCTTCACCTTGTCGAGCGGCTGAGTGTCCTTTTCACCCATCTTGTAGATGAAGTACCCGGAGGTGTCGGCGATCACAGGCGAGACTTTGCCGGTCGCCAGGTCGAAAACCTGCGGCGCCTGCGAGGGCGGCAACCCGCTGCGGCGGATCTTCCCCATGTCCGTGCTCGGCGCCTTGGCCTTGAATCCCGCGACCTGGAACGCTTCTTCCTGCAGCTTGCTCCAGTCTTCGCCCGCCACTGCGCGCGCGTGCAGCTTGTCGGCCTCGAGCTTCATAGCAGCTTCCGCGTCAGCCTGACGTTTCTTTTCCTGCTCCTCGGTCAGTTTCACCTTCGGAGCTTCCAACTGCTTGTTCTTGGGTACGAAGATCCGCTTCAGGTCCGCCTCTTCGTAGGCTGCTTTGTTCTCGTCGTAATATTTCTGGATGTCGGCATCAGGAATATTGCCGGCTTTCTCCTGCATCGCTTTCTGCAACTCGCCGGCCAGCACCTGCATGCGCGAGATCTTCAGCATCTCTTCGTAGTGAGGACCCTTGTCCAGTCCCATCTTCTCGGCTTGGGTGGCCATGATCAGCCCGGTTGCGTAGCGGTTGGCCAGTTGGCGCCGTGAAGCGGGCGGCAGGTTCGGTGCCACCGCATCCAATAGAGCCTCGAACTCCGACTTGGTGATCACGGTTTTGCAATTCGGATCGGAAGAAGCCTTGTCGCTGGGGGCGTTCTTGCACATTCCGGCAATGGTGATAACCGGCGCATCAGCGGCTACTTTGGATGGGTCCGGTTGCTTGGTTTCTGCCGGTTCGCTCATGGGAGCGGCGGATGATTGCGGTGTTGCGGCCGGCGGGGCTGCCGGCTTGGCTGCTTGGCCCCAGGCCAAGCCCCCCAGCAGCAGACAGACTAACCCACGGTGGGTCATTTTTAGGAGTCCTCCAGGTGAGATCGAAAAGTCGTACAGGAAATCCTAGCACAGAGTCACTGCTCGGCACGCGGTTGGGCCTTGGCCTTTCGCGGGTCTTCCGCGCTCGTTTTATGCATAGGCCTTTGTCAGGCCTTCTGGAAGCAGAGCACTACAGCGCTTGTATTGCCTCAGAGAGCCAACCACCTGCCCGCCACTTGGCGCTTTTCCGAATGACAGCGATAATGCCCATATGTCGGCGAGTGCTGAAAATTACAGCTCCGAATCTATGCGCGCGGAGAAGCGCGCCGTAGCCGGAAATTCCGTTCTCGCCGCGATTGCGATTACCGTCCTGAAAGTCCTGGTCGGTATCAGCACGGGCAGCTTGGGTATCCTTTCCGAGGCCGCCCACTCCGGGCTTGACCTGATCGCCGCCATCATCACCTTCTTCTCGGTTCGGGTTTCTGACAAGCCCGCTGACGTCGATCATCAGTACGGACACGGGAAGGTGGAGAACTTCTCCGCCTTCATCGAAACCGGCCTGCTGCTGCTCACCTGCGTGTGGATCATTTACGAGGCAGTTCGGCGCTTGTTCTTTCATCACGTGGAAATCGAGGCTACGCTGGCTGCTTTCCTGGTGATGCTGTTCTCGATGGTCGTAGACTTCTGGCGCTCGCGTGCCCTGAAAAAAATTGCCGACAAGTACGACAGCCAAGCCCTGGAAGCGGACGCGCTCCACTTTTCGACCGACATCTGGTCGAGCGCCGTCGTGATTCTCGGCCTGTTGCTGGTGATGGCGGGCCGAAGCTACGGCATTCCCTGGTTGCGCGATGCGGACCCAATTGCCGCTCTGTTTGTGGCCGGTGTGGTGATGTCCGTCAGTTGGAGACTGGCCCGCAAGACCATTGATGCGCTGCTTGACGCTGCACCTGCCGGCGCGCGCAGCAAGATCATCGCCGCGCTCTCCAACGTGGACGGCTTGCTCGAGGTAGACCGGGTCCGCATCCGCCGTGCCGGGAACCGCTACTTCGCCGATCTTTCCATTGGCCTCGATCGCAATGTCACCTTTCAGCGCTCCGAGCAAGTCGCCGGCGCCGTCACCTCGGCCGTTCACGACGTGCTGCCCGATGCGGACGTGATGGTGCACTCCGTTCCGCGCGCGCAACACACGGAGAACATCTTTGACCGGGTGCGTGCGGTCGCTACCCGCCACAACTTCAATGTGCACGACGTCAGCGTCCAGGACCTGAAGGGAGACTTGCATGTCGAGCAGCACCTGGAACTCGACGAGCGCCTGAGCCTGAAAGATGCTCACGACCGCGTGACCGTCCTGGAGACCGAGATCCGGCGCGATGTGCCCGAGATCAATTCCATCCTGACCCACATCGAAAGCGAGCCCGCCACCATCGAGCGCGGCGACGAGATCGTGCTCAACCCGGATCTCGAGAAGCGCCTCAAAAAGGTCGCTACAGACTTTCCGGAAGTCATGGATGTGCACGAGTTCCACTTCAAGCTCGTCCGCGGCCGCCTCTACGTCTCCTGTCACTGCAGCATGCGCGACGACCTCCCGCTTTCCCGCGTTCACGACATTCAAACCGAGATGGAGATCCGCTTCAAACAAGAAGCCCCGGAACTTTTCCGCGTGCTCATCCACCCCGAGCCGGTCACGGACAATCGCAGGTAGGCCGTGACAACATTGCGGCTGAGCTACAATCCCAGGCGAATCAACCGGTACGGATTATTAATGAATCCAGCACGACTGCAATGCGCGGTTGAATTCAATAATCGAAAATCTACAATGGAAACTTATGACTGAAGCCCGCGCCCTCTATTCTGACAACCAGCGTTTCGTCGCAGAAAGCAGTTCCGGCCATGCCCTCGTGATGGACGGCGACAAGAAAACCGCAAATAGCCCCATGGAACTGGTGCTCATCGGTCTATGTGGCTGCACTGGCTATGACGTGGTCAGCATCCTGCGCAAGAAGCGCGAGCCCTTCACCTCCGTGGAGGTGCTGGCCCAGGCCGAACGCGCTCCCGAGCCGCCCACCGTTTATACCGACATCAAGCTCATCTACCGCATCGGTGGCAAGGTCTCTCATAAGGCTGTCGAGGATGCAGTGCGGCTCTCCGAAGAGAAATACTGCTCGGTGGCCGCCATGCTCCGTAAGAGCGCAAACATCCGTTATGAGGTCGAGTATGTGGAATAATCATTCAACTTTGATTGTTGGTTGTTGAATGAAGGCGCGACGTTGATGGCTATTCAGCAATCAAAACTCAACAATCAAAATTTCGCTCGTCCTTGTCCAGACAATCGCACCCGATCCGCGGCTATCTCTACATCGCCACCGCCACTCTGCTGTGGGGGATTGCCGCCAGCCTTGGCCGGGCGGCGTTCACCGGGCGCTTGCTTCCCGGTGGTGAAGCGCTGAAACCAATCGATCCCCTGATCCTGTCGCAATGCCGGACCAGTTTTTCATTTCTGGTGCTGTTGCCGGCGCTGGCCTGGTCTCGCGGTTGGACACAGTTGAAACTGCCTGTCGCGGAAATGGCGAGAATCTTTCTGCTTGGCACTCTCGGAGTCGCGGCTTCGAACTACTTTTACTATCTTGCCATTCAAAGAACCAATGTCGCCACCGCCATCACCCTGCAATACACGGCCCCGGTCTGGGTCTTGCTTTACATGGTTGCCCGCGGACTGCAGCGAGCCACGCTGCCACGCGTAGCGGCAGTCCTGCTGGCGTTGCTGGGAATTGCCCTGGTGATCGGAATCGTGGGCGGCAGCGGGTTTCGCATCGATACCATGGGGCTCATCGCCGCAATGCTTGCGGCATTCTCGTTTACGTTCTACAACGTCGGCGGCCATAGTGTGCTTGCCCGCAACAATCGCTGGATTGTGCTGTTCTACACCACCCTGAGTGCCGGCCTGTTCTGGCTGTTGGTCAATCCGCCGTGGAAGATCGTCGCCGCGCACTACTCAGGCCTGCAATGGCTTTTCCTCGCGGTTTTTGCTTTGCTCTCGGTGCTGGGCCCGTTTTCCTTTTACTTTGCTGGGCTGCAACACCTGGAGCCGACCCGTGCGGTGGTGGTCAGTTGCCTGGAACCGGTATTCTCGATCCTGATTGCCGCCATTGCGCTCGGCGAGATCATGCGCCCGGTGCAGACCCTCGGAATTCTTCTGGTGCTCGCTGCAACCGTCGTGGTGCAACTGCCGGATCGCCGGTCGAAAGAAGCAATGGTCGTAGAACCCATTGAATGAAGCCTTGATCTCCGGTCGCTGCGCATATACAGTGCGCCTCGCTGCTATTTTGGAGGCGAATTGTATTGCCAAGTATGCGGGACAGAAGAGTCTCAAGGTGCCTGCCCGCGGTGTGGGCCTCCATCCCCAGCTACCGCAGCCACTGTTTCGACCCCGACTTACCTTTACCAGTCGGTTGTCGGACCCAGGGGAGTCGGCGGCTGGCTCCTGTTTTTCTGTATCAGTCTCTTACTCGTTGGGCCCGTTCAGCAGGGACGCATCGCCATACTCGCCTTTAAGAACCTGGCAATCTCCAGATACACGCACTTTCCCACCCTGATTCGCTTAGCGTCTGTCGGAGTGATCTACTCTGGCCTGAGCATCTTCAGTGTCATAGCCGGACTGCGTTTGTGGTGTGAAGATGTAAGAGGCCCTTCACTCGCGAAGTCCTACCTTCTGGTCTCAACCGTCATTGCGATTGCCCTCAATTCGATTCTGGCGATCGCCGGCGTCCACATTGACGTGTTCAGGATTGTCCTCGGCCGGCTGGCTTACGGTGTGGTTTGGTACTCGTACCTGCAGACTTCTACACGTGTCAAAGCTACGTTTCCCGGCGTTCGCTAGTTATTCCAGCGTCTTGCCCTTTGTCTCGGGCAATTGCGTAGCGACCAGCGCCGCAAGCAGAAACGACGCTCCACACAAGTAGAAGGCCGAGCTCAAACCCCTGGCCTGGCCCACGCGCCCGATCACAAATGGCGCCACCGAACTCATCGCCCGCGCACCGTTGTAAGTGAAGCCCAAAGCACGCGCGCGTACCTCTGTGGAGAAGATTTCGCTGCCAATGATGCTCGATCCGGAGAAGAAGCCGGTGCCAAAAAATGCCACGACCGTTCCCGCGACCATCAACATCACGGGATTGCGGGCGACCGCATACACCGGAACCAGCACCGCAGCCATCACCAGAAATGCTATGAATGCCTTGCGCCGCCCGAGACGGTCGGCGAACCATCCGAAACTGGCGTAGCCGGGGAACATGCCCGCCAGATTCAAGACCAGCAGCAGCGTAGTGGTGCCCATCACCCCGAAACCTCGGCCACCTTGCTCCACTGGAAGTGACAGGTATGGTGGAACCCAGGTGAACAGACCCCACCAGGCGAACATGCCGAAAAAGTTGACCAGTAAGAGAGCGAAAGTTTTCCTGGCATAGGGCCCCCGAAAGATCTGTGCGAACCCCTCCGCATTGACGCGGCTTACCGAGTCTCGGTGCTCCTCCCACATGCGGGATTCGGGTACGCTCTTCTGAATCCAGAAGGTGATTGCGGCCGGCAAGATACCGATAAAGAAAACTGTGCGCCAGTTGGAGAACCGGAGCATGATGCCGGCTACCAACGCGGCAAAGGCATAGCCGATGGCAAATGAACTCTGCACAATCGAGAGTGCCTTCGCGCGCAGCTCTGTCGGCCAGGTCTCGGCCACCAGCGTCGCTCCCGTATTCCACTCTCCTCCCATGCCCAGGCCGAGGATGAAACGAAAGATCGCCAGCATGAGGACCGACGTCGAGAGGCCGGAGGCAAACGAACATACCGAATAGGTCAGGATGCTGAGCATCAGGGCGCGCTTGCGTCCGATCCGGTCCGCGATGAACCCGAATGAGACGCCTCCAATTCCCGAAGCCAGCAGCGTCAGGCTGTTAAGCAAGCCGGCGGTGCCCTTGGTCATGCCAAGATCGCGCATGACGTAGGTGAGCACCAGCGCGTAGAGCATCGCATCGAAGGCGTCGAGCATCCAGCCCAGAGAGGCTGCGAGCAGCGTGCGGCGCTGCGCCGTGGTGATCTCGGAAAGATTCAGCCGCGCGGCGGAAGCCATGGCAGGGAATTGTCAATTGTGAACTGCGAATTGGCAATTGAAAACAACCGCACACGGAGGAAGCTTGACACTCCGGGCGAAGAGAGAACCCGATCTCGTGTGGGGCATGTTTGCTCTGCGCGAGAGCAATCGCCAGGAGTTGTCTGGTTTTGCAATCGACAACCCGCGAATAAAATCGACAATTCGCTACTTCGCCAGCGCAAAAAAACGGTTCGCCTTCTTCACGTCCTTGCCAATCTGTTCCTTGAGCGCCTCCACCGATGGAAACTTGATCTCGTCGCGCAGGCGCTGCAGAAACGACAGCTCGACTTCCGTCTCCGGCTTCAACTCGATGGGATGGAAGTTGAGCAGGTGGGTCTCAATGGCGAATAACTCATCCCCGAAGGTCGGGCGCTTGCCGACGTTTGTGACCGAGTTAAAGCGTTCATTCCCGACACGCGCGCATGTGATGTAGACGCCGTCGCGCGGAACCAGTTCTTCGTATCGGCTCAGGTTGATGGTGGGCACAGTGTACTTCGACCCGTAACCGCGGCCGCGTCCCGGCGTGGACAAGATCGCAAACGGCCGCCCCAGCAGATGCCGCGCCCGGCTCACCCGGCCTTCCTGGATCAGCTTACGGATATGGCTGCTCGAGACCGGTTCTCCCCGCAAACGCATTTCCGGATACTCTTTCACGGCGAACCCGAGTTCTCGCCCGAACTCGGCCAGCATCGCAATCGTTCCCTGGGCTTTGTGTCCGAAATGAAAGTTGTAGCCTTCGTGGACTTCGCGGGCGTGTAAGCGCTTTTTCAACACGTCGTGGGCAAACTGGTGCGGGGTCATCAACGACAGGTCGCGGGTGAAGGGAAGCAGCAACACAGCGTCCAGGCCTGTTTCCGCCAGCAGGCGGACCTTCTCCGGAGTCGGAGTCAGCAGCTTCAACCCCGAGTCCGGCCGCAGGATTCGAATCGGATGCGGCTCGAACGTGACCGCCATCGACTTCGCGCCCTGGGCGCGGGCCCGGCTCACAATCTCTGTCAGCACGCTCTGGTGCGCACGGTGTACGCCATCGAAGTTGCCAACACTCAGCAGCGTCGGTCCAAAGTCCGCCGCCACATCCTCGAGTTTGTGAAACACGTGCATAGGTCTTTCGCGGTTTTCAATGGCCGGTTGGCCATTGAAAATTGACAATCAGATCTCGAAGTCTAGCTTCAACCCGTCGTACGACAACTTCGCATTCGCCGGAAGCGTGGCGTTCGTCGCCTCGTGCGGCAGGTCGTGACAGATATGGGTAAAAAACGCCCGCTTCGGCTTCAGCCGGTCCACGATCCGCAGCGAATTCTCAATCGTCGAGTGCGTGGGATGCGGCCGATGCCGCAGCGCATCCAGGAACAGGATGTCCAATCCCCCGAGTTGCTGAAACGACTGCTCCGGAATGTCGCTGAAATCGGTCAGGTATGCGGCTGAGCCAAAGCGGAAGCCAAGGATTTCGGCATCGCCATGCATCACCTTCACCGGATCGAAGCGGGCGCCGTACAGTTCCACCGGGCCATCGATTTCGTTCAGGTCCACCTGCGCCAGTCCGCCATATTTGTAATCGGCGTCGAAGATGTACTTGAACATGTTGCGCAGGAACTGGGCGGCCTCGGGACGCGCGTAGAGCTGGATCCTTTGCTCGCGATGAAAACTCAGCGGCCGCAAGTCGTCAATGCCGAGAATGTGGTCCGCATGGGTGTGAGTGTAGAGAACTGCGTCCAGGGCCTTGATTTGCTCGCGGATTGCCTGCTCGCGAAAGTCCGGCGTGGTGTCAATCAGCACCACTTTGCCGTTGTATTCGAGCATGATAGACGGGCGGGTGCGCCGGTCCTTCGGATCACTCGAATGGCAGACTTCGCAATCGCAGCCGATGGTGGGCACGCCCATGGATGTGCCGCTGCCCAGCACCGTCAGACGCGCCTTCATCGTCCGCTGGTTCCCGTACCTTGAGGCGGAGTGGCCGGCGGGCGCGCCAGCGCGTTAGTCACTTCGACGTACGCCATACGCAACTCATACAGGCAGTTTTGAAGGAAGTTCTCTTCCGCACTGCTCAGATTGCCCTTGGTTTTTTCCTGCAACAAGCCCAGCGTATCAATGGTCTGGCGCGCCCCGATGATGTCGACTCGCGGCTGCCCGCCTTCTTCGCGCATCAGTCCGAGTTGCAGCATCGCCGTCATGTACAGCGACGCCATGAAGCGCTCAAAGGTCATCTCCAGCTCTTTGGCGGAGTGCCCGCTCAGCTCGACCCGCGTGTCCAGGTCCTTCGACGACTTGCGATAGGCTTCATGTTGTTCCTTCTGCTCTTCTGCGGTGGGCGGCGGCGGAGCTTCGGTGTCTTCGCCAGTCGCGATCTCGTGAATCTGTGACTCCGCCTTCGCAGGGGGAGCGGGGGCAGGCCGCTCGGGTGCCGGCTGCTTTTCTGCCGCTTCCGACCTCAACTCGCCGTCAGGCGTGAACAGCCGCCGGTCGGTGACGGTAAATGCCTCTTGTTTTTTCTCAGCCATAAATGCTTTTCCTCAGTGCTTCAAAATTGTACGGAACGGCAGGTCGGTGACGCTCAGGCTCGCTTCGCCTACATGCAACGTCTTTCCCGGAGCGGCGTGTTCGCGCCGGATGTATCCGAGCACCACACCATGCTCCCCGTCGCTGACCGGAAGTAGCGCTGAACTGGTAACCTCTCCCACTTCTTTTCCGTCGCTATCGATCCTGGTTCCCGGAGCAGGCAGCAATCCCTGCACGGTGAAGCCGCTGAACTTGCGATGTACGTTGCCGCGCGAGCGAATGCGCTCGACGATCTCCTGCCCAATGTAGCAGCCCTTGCTGAAATTCAGTGCGCGCGCCTGCTCGGTCTCCTGGGGCAGGTCTTTCTCGCGAATGTCCTGTCCGTACTCCGGAATTCCTGAGGCGATCCGCAGCAGTTCGACGGCGTCCCCTGACACAGCGGAAGCTCCCGCTTCGATCAGCTTGCTCCACAACGCCTCAAAGTTGGATGGCTCGATCCAGATTTCGTAATTCTCGACCAGAGGGCCGTCTCCGCGAACCATTGTGATTCCATACCCCGACCAGCTCAGGTCCAGAAATTGCAGTGGCTGCAACTCAGGGACAGCGATTCCTGCCGTCCGCAGAGTTTCACCCGCCATCGGACCGAAAATGCCCAGCGCCTTCAGCTTATCGCTCACATCGGCGACTTTGACATCGTCCATGATGATGTAATGATCGAAGATCTCGAGCATCTTGGGAACTTGAGACTGGGCAGTGTCGAGCAGCAACGAATCGCCGCGCTGGTAGGCGTACATGTCTCCCAGAATCCGCCCTTGCGGATTGAGCAGGAACCCATAAACGCCATGGCCCGGGGCGAGATCACGGATATTATTGGTGATCATCCCGTTGAGCCAGCGCACACGATCGCTGCCCGTAAGCACTAGCTTCGCCCGTGAGCGCAGATCGTGCAGCCCAGCAGACGACAGCAAGCCCTGAAACTCCCTCCTCAACGAAGCAGAGATCGGGGACGGTCTGTCGGTCGAAGTCAGGGACATATCGAATATTTGATTATAGCGAAGGCAAAAGGGCTCTGCGGGGGCTCGCGGCCAATCAGAAGCAGCTCGATTGTGTGGCGGAATGCAACAGTACGCTTAGCCGTCAGTTAACAACTTTGCATTTAAATGCCCCAGGATCGATCGGGAAGTCCGGGACAGGCTTTGGGTCCTCCAAGGCCTACAAATGCTGCGTATGGTCCACCAAACGCAAAGGCGAGGCATTCCAGGCGAAGATCTACCCGGCAAATTTGCTCTTGCTGCTCCCCAGGTTCCATTGCAAGTGAATATCTATCAGCTATAATACAGCTAAGTTCCTGATTCTGCGTTCCCTGTGTTATTTTGCCATCCGTGAGCCAGAAAAAACGTATCGCCGTTCTTCCCGGAGACGGGATCGGTAAGGAAGTCGTCCCGCAAGCGGTCCAGGTGATCCAGGCGGCGGGCGCTGCCGTGGAGTTTTCGGAATTCGACTGGGGAGCGGACCGCTACCTTGGCGATGGCATCACCGTCCCCCCCGACGGCTTCGCGATGCTGGGGCGGGATTTCGATGCCATTCTCGTCGGCGCCTTCGGAGATCCGCGAGTCAAGACCAATATTCATGCCAAGGAAATTCTGCTTGGCATGCGCTTCAAGATGGATCTGTTCGCCAATGTCCGTCCCGTGCGCCTGATGGACGCTGCGCTTTGCCCGCTCAAGGGGATTGAACCGAAAGACATCGATTTCGTCGTGATCCGCGAGAACACCGAGGGGGTGTACGGAGACTTAGGGGGCGTGTTCAAGCAGGGAACTGCGGACGAAATTGCGACGCAGGAAGATATCAACACCCGCAAGGGCGTAGAGCGCATCATTCGTTTTGCCTTCGAGTATTGTGAGCGCAACAAGAAACTCGACGGGTCGGGGCGGAAAAAGGTTCTGATGTGCGACAAGTCGAACGCCATGACTCACGCTGGCGGCTTATGGCAGCGCACCTTCAAGGAAGTCGCGCGCGAATATCCGCAGATCACCCCCGAACACATGTACGTGGACGCGCTCGGCATGCAGATCGTGCGCGATCCTCGGCAGTTTGACGTGATCGTTACCAACAACATGTTTGGCGACATCATCACCGACCTGGCCGCCGGCATTCAGGGTGGACTGGGCATGGCGGCCAGCGGAAATATTCATCCCGGAAAGACTTCGATGTTCGAACCGGTGCACGGGTCGGCGCCTCCGATCGCGGGCAAGAACATTGCCAACCCGTTCGGTGCGATTCTGACTGGAGCGATGATGCTGAATCATCTTGGGCTGAGTGCTGAGGCGGACAGGATTGAAGCTGCCGTGCTCGAGGCGGTGCGGCAGAAGAAGACCACCGTGGACATTGGCGGGAAATTGGGAACCAGGGAAGCCGGGGAGTGGGTAAGAGACCATCTAGCACGTTAGTGCGGTGCTGCAGGCAAGAGCAGATTCCTCGCCTTTAGCTCGGAATGACAAGGTGGAGAGGGTGAAGTTCAATGGCCAACGACCAATGGCCAAACGACCAACGACCAATAGCCAACGACCATCGACCTGGGACCAACGACGAAATTTAGTTGCACATCGCGCGCAGTCGTCGCACTCCGGCCAGCGCAGCGGTGTAGCGGCGATCCAGCGCCAGCGCGTTCGCATAGCACTCGCGAGCTTTTTCCCACTGGTGCCGATGCTCGTAGACGCGTCCCAGGTTGAAGTGCGGATAGCAACGCGCGTCGTAGCGCAGCGACTTGATGGCTTTTTCAAACCAGGGAATCGCGTCGTCCCATTTTCCTTGTTCAATCAGGTACGCGCCGATATCGTTGTAAGGATTGCCGAACTCGGGATCCACCCTGATCGCCTCCAGACAGTCGGCGATGGCGCGATCGTAATCGTTCATGAATGAGTAGGTCCAGCCCCGGAAGGTGTACGCCTCGGCGCTGGGAAAGGCCGCGATGGAACGGGTATAAAGCTCGATGGCTTGCTGATATTCTCCAGCCATCTGCTTTTCGTAAGCGTGGCGGAACAACTCGGCGGCCATCTCGCGGGAATCGGAATCGGGCATAGACGGACTCAATGACGCAAACCCAAAAATTCTACCGGAAGTTGTGGGCTGTTTCTTTTGTTCTTCTGCTCGCGGGATCGTTATGGGCGCAAGCCCCGGCTCAGACCGGGACTGCGGAGCGGCCAAGCGCGAGCGGGAACACTGGCGCCGCCAAAGCCGCCGGGCAGGATGACGCCGCCACCAAGGTCTCAACGCCGCAGACAGAAGCGCTCTTTCGCTCGGTTGACCAGATCCTGCAATTTGCCAGCCGGGAAACCGCGCTGCCCAGGAAAAAGGAGGTAAAGCGCAGGCTCACCAGCCGCGACGAAGTCGTTGCATATCTCGAAAAGAACATGACCGAAGACAAAGATGCGCAGCGGTTGCGCCGCTCCGAACTGGTGCTCAAGAAGTTTGGCCTGTTGCCGAGAGATTTCAACCTGCAGATGTTCCTGGTGGCGTTATTGCGCGAACAGGTCGCCGGGTACTACGACTTCAAAACCAAGACCGTGAACCTGCTGGACTGGGTGGATCTGGAACAGCAAAAGCCCGTGATGGCGCACGAACTCACCCATGCGCTCCAGGACCAGAATTTCGACCTCGAGAAATGGATGAAGGCGGGAGACATCGATCTCGACAGTAAAAAACATCCCAGCGCGGAAGAGATGAACAAAGATGAGGAGAACACCGCGCGCCAGGCGGTCATCGAAGGCCAGGCCATGGCAGTGCTGATTGACTACGATCTGCGCCCGACCGGGCAGACGCTTCAGAACTCGCGTGCGATCATGAAGGCGCTTGAAGACGGAATGATCGTGGGCACGCCCGATTCCCCGCAATTCCAGAACGCCCCCCTGTACCTGAAAGAAGCGCTGACCTTTCCCTACCGGTACGGGGTGGAGTTCGTGGTTGACCTGCTGGAGTCGGGGGGCAAGGAGAAAGCTTTTGCCGGCACCTTCAAGAACCCGCCGCGCACCACGCGGGAGATCATGGAGCCGAAAACTTACCTGGCCGGGGAGAAGCTGCCTCCCATGAAAATCCCTGATTTCGAACAGGACTTCAAAGATTACGAGCGCTTCGACCTGGGCGCGGTGGGAGAGTTCGATGTCGCGGTATTGATTGATCAATATGCCGGCGTAGAGCGGTCACGGCAGATGTATCCGAAGTGGCGCGGCGGCTATTACTTTGCCGGGCATTCGAAGAAGGACCTCAATGGACCTCTTGGTCTGCTTTACGTTTCGAAGTGGGCCAGTCCCGAGTGGGCCGCGCAATTCGCAGCGGTGTACGCCAGCGGACTCACCCAGCGTTATAAGCACGTGGATGCACCGGATGAGTTCGGGGCCACGGATGTTGTCCAAAACACTGAAAGAGAATCCTTGAGTGGTAGAAACACATTCAACACCGAAGACGGACTCGTGGTCATCGAAGTCAGAGACGATCAGGTATTCGTGAGCGAAAGTCTGGACCGGGCGACCACCGAGAAGCTGGAAGCGGATGTGTGGGGAAAATAGTTCCTCTTATATTTGACGCGCGAGGCCCCGTCATTTATTTCGCCAAAAATCCCCGCACCGTGGCTTTCACCATAAAAGGTTTCCCCTCGCGCTCGAAGGTTAGCGTACGGACGTCGCCCGGAGATCCTCCCAGCAACGACCAGACCTGCCCCATGGTGCCGCCCTTGGCGGGAGTGTCGTCAATGGTGAGCAGAACATCCCCGGCCTTGACGTCTGCAACCGCAGGCTTGCCCAGGTATTCGGCCACCCCGGCCACTGTGTAGCGTCCGTCGGGCTCAGGACGAATCGTAAGGCCGATCACGTTTATCTCGGGAGAAATCTTCTTGAAAACTTTGTCGATATAAATCGTCGCATGCACGTAGTCGATTCCGACTCGATCTCCGAGAAACGCATTTGCTCCGAGCAGGCCAGCAGTGGGAACTCCCGCCCGTTTTTCGAACCAAGCCAACCCCTTCTCTTCAAACGAAGCCATGCCAACTTCGTTGAGCGGAACGCCTCCGAAATCGATCCCCGGCACTCGTAACAACTGGAGTTGCGGTTCGTCTTCCCAGCCCCACATGTTGGCAGCGCCAACGGCTCCAGTGGCGCGCGGCCAATCGGGGTGGACCTTCATCAGTTTCGCGATCAGCGTAGCGGAAACGAAGCTGTAGGAGGCACCCACGTCCAATGCGAGGTTGTGATCCTCGCCGTCGATCTTTGCGGGAACCTGGACCAGGCCATTCTGTTGGTTGACGGTGGCTTTCGCGGCAAGGCCCTGGAACTTAAGGGTGCCCGGAGCGGCGATGGTGAATTCCCGGTTGGGATAATCCACCTGCACATCGTAATGATGAAGCAGGGTAGAAGGCAGATTGATCTCGGCACTCATGCCCGGGGCGATGGCATCTCGCGCCACCAGCACCTTGACTCGTTTGATGTCGCCGGGATGCAGTTGCATCCCTCCTACGATCAAGGTTGGCGGAGGCGGAGCGCTGCGAATTTTGAGGCCGCCCTCTTGCTTGAGGTCCGCCGAAATCTCCAGCCCCAGCTTCTTCGCCAGCTCCTCCGTGATCCACATCTCGGGATTACCGTTGTCCACCCAGCCACGCACGCGCTTGGTGCTGCCGTCGGGAAGCGGGAAGCGCACATCAATCACGACGCGGTTATGGTCGAGCGTGATCGGGATGGTGGCTGTGGTCTGGGCGAATCCGGAGACGACCAGTGCAAGCAGGGCGGCGGCGAGTTTCATGACAGGATTCTACTCGGTCAAGTTGGATCCTTGGCAGACCTGGACGCCTCGTCCGGCGGCAGCCTTAGCTCGCAACAAGGCAGCTGGGGCGTCCCCCGGCATTCCATTCGGATTCACCCTGTATAATCACGAGTTCACTTTCAACACTACACCTTGTTCCGGAGGGCGATTGGCGCAGGCGGAGATCGGCATTATTGGCGGGAGCGGGCTTTATAACATGCCCGGCTTGTCGGAAATTCAGGAAGTGAAACAACAGACTCCCTTCGGCGACCCCTCTGATGCCTACGTTCTCGGCAAGCTCGAGGGCCGCAAGGTTGCGTTTCTCGCGCGTCATGGACGCGGGCACCGCCTGCTTCCCAGCGAATTGAATTTTCGCGCCAATATTTACGGCTTCAAGCAACTGGGCGTGGAGCGCATTGTTTCGGTCTCGGCCGTGGGTTCTTTGAAGGAAGAACACAAGCCCCTGGATTTCGTGATTCCCGATCAATTTTTCGATCGCACCCGCCATCGCGTGGACACATTTTTCGGCGAAGGCGTGGTTGCGCACGTTACCTTTGCCGATCCTGTCTGTTCTGAGCTGGCGAAAACGGTGGAAATCGCGTGCGGCAAGATGGACGTGACCGCCAAGCATGGTGGGACTTATCTGTGCATGGAGGGTCCGCAATTCTCCACCAAGGCGGAGTCCAACATTTACCGCAGTTGGGGCATGGACGTGATTGGAATGACGAACCTCCAGGAGGCGAAGCTGGCGCGCGAAGCCGAGCTCTGCTACGTCACCATCGCCATGGTGACGGATTACGATTGCTGGCACCCGCATCACGATTCGGTTACGGTCGATCAAGTCGTCGCCGTACTCATGAAGAACGCCGAGAACGCCTGCAAGGTGGTGCGTGAAACGGTTGCGCATATGCCGCAGCAGCGAGGCTGCAAATGCGGCTCCGCGCTCGCGCATGCTCTTCTGACCGATCCGGGCACGATTCCCGCAGCCGCCCGGAAAAAATTGAGTTTGATTCTCGATAAATACCTGGACAAGAAATCCTGATGAGCATTGTTGCCGTTGGTTCCGTCGCTTTCGATTCCATTACCACGCCCTCGGGCAGCGTCCAGGATGTGCTGGGCGGCGCTGCCACCTACTTCGCGCTGGCCGCCAGTTACTTCACCCAGGTTCGAGTGGTTGGTGTCGTGGGGGACGATTTCACTGCACAACATGAAGAGGTGCTAAAGAGCCACAACATCGATACCCGCGGCATTGAGCACGCCCCGGGCAAGACCTTCCGCTGGGGCGGCCAGTACCTGGACAACTTGAACGAGGCCAAGACCGACTATACCGAGCTGAACGTGTTCGAAAATTTTCAGCCGAGGATCCCGGTAGAGTACATGGACTCGCAATTCCTGTTTCTGGCAAATATCCATCCCACGCTGCAGGCCGCGGTCCGGCTGGAAATGAAAGATGTGCGCCTGACCGGCGGGGACACCATGAACTTCTGGATCAACCGCACGCGCAAAGAGTTGGGCGAGACTTTGAAGCTGGTCAATGTCCTGCTCATTAACGATAATGAAGTCAAAATGCTGTCCGGCGAAAAGAGTTTGCCCCGGGGCGCGCGCAAGGTCCTGGCCATGGGCCCGCAGGCGCTGGTGGTGAAGCACGGCGAATACGGCGCAACGATTTTCTTTCGGGAAGGCGCCTTCGGCGTAGGTACGCATCCTTTTCGCGCGCCGGCGCTGCCCATCGAAGAGGTGAAGGACCCGACCGGCGCAGGAGATTCCTTCGCGGGCGGGTTCATGGGATACATTGCGTCACAAAACGAGGTGAATCGCGAGGTCCTGAAGCGCGCCTTGTTCTATGGCGGCGTGATGGGATCGTTCGCCGTCGAGTGCTTTGGCACCGAGCGGCTGCAATCCCTTACCCGGAACGAAATCGATGGGCGCTTCCAGGTCTTCCGCGAGTTGACGCACCTGGGATGAAGCGGCGCGAACAGCGCGAACCGGGCTACGACCACGAGTCTCTGCTGGCCGGCCAGATCGCGGCCTGCATTTCCATCCTTTCCTTTCTCTACTATCTACGAAACGATGCTCTGCTGATGTATGGCGATGCCGTGGCGCACATGAACATTGCACGCCGCGTCATTGACTCGATGACTCCGGGGCCGCTGCAACTGGGCACGGTCTGGTTGCCGTTGCCACACATCCTGATGATCCCGTTTGTGGCTTCGAAATGGATGTGGCAGACGGGAATTGGCGGTTCCGTACCGTCCATGATTGCTTACGTGCTCTCGGTCGTCGGCATCCTGCGCCTGGTACGCGACACTCTCAGCCGGGAAACTGCACCGGACTATGCCGCGCGCACAGCAGGCTGGATCGCGGCGCTGACCTTTACCGCCAATCCGAACCTGATCTATCTGCAGACAACGGCCATGACAGAGCCCTTATGCGTCGCGCTTTTGGTTTGGTCGCTGGTCTACTTCAGCGAATTTGTGCGGAACGCTTCCGGGACGGCATTGACGCGGTGTGGCCTTTGCGTGCTCGCCGCCTGCCTGACGCGTTACGACGGATGGTTCCTCTCAGCCGTGTTGTGCAGCGTGAGCTTGATGCTGGCGGTGAGAAACCGCAGCTTGTTTCGCCCACTTCTTCGCTTCCTTCTTCTCGCAGTTGCTGGGCCGCTGCTCTGGCTCGGGTACAACTGGATCATCTATCAAAACCCACTGGAGTTTGCCAATGGCGCCTACTCCGCCAAGGCGATCCAGGCGCGCACTATGCAAGCCGGGGCCATCAATCCCGCGCAACATAGCTTGCACACCGCGGCCACCTTTTTTCTGAAAGCAGCAAAGATGAGTGCGGCGGAGGGGAACTGGCAGAACCTGTGGGTATTCTTTGCAATCTGTGGAATTGCCGCGATCGCCTTCGAACGTCGTCTCTGGCCGCTGCTATTGCTTTGGAGTCCGCTCCCGTTCTACACCCTCTCGCTCGCCTATGGAGACGTGCCGATTTATCTTCCAGTGTGGTGGCCGTTTTCTTACTACAACGTGCGCTTCGGTATTGAACTGCTGCCTGCGTTTGCAGTCTCGGCAGCGCTCACCACCTACCTTTTCGCCAAGCTCTGGCAAAAGCCGCATAGCCGGCCCGCAGCCGCCTTCACCGCCCTGGTGCTGGTGGCCGGGAGCTATTACACGGTCTGGCGTGCCCAACCGATTACCTACCGCGAAGCATTTATCAACTCTCGCGGCCGGATCGCTCTCGAAGCCGATGTCGCTGGCACGCTGATGCTGTTGCCGGATGGCACGACCTATCTGATGTATCTGGGGGACCACGTTGGAGCGATGCAGCGCGCCGGAATCCCTCTCTCCCACGTCATCCATGAAGGCAATCATCGCACCTGGAAAAAGCCTTCCGATCCGGAAGGCTTATGGGAGCGGGCGCTCGCTGATCCGGCCAGATATGCGGACTTTGTGATCGCATTTGCCGGAGACCCGGTTTCGACCGCAGTCCGCGACAAAGGCCTGCAGACGATTATGGTGATTCACAGCACCGGGCAACCGGAGGCGACAATTTATCGGGCGCGCGTGGGACGGTAATCAGCCGCGTCAATCGCTCCCAGGACCGCTGGGGAGTAAAATTCTTTCCATTCTGGTGTCTGCGATTTCTTTCACCTTCGATACGCTTCGCCACGAACTGGGCGGGGTTCTCCCCGTTGCCATCCTGCGCTTGGCGCTGGCCGCGCTGCTGGGCGGCGTGATCGGCCTGGAGCGCGAGTTCCGGCGCAAGCCTGCGGGGCTGCGCACCAACATGCTCATGTGCTTCGGTTGCGCAATGTTCACCCTGCTATCGCACCAGTTGGCGGCAGGTTTCGGCGGCGACCATACCCGGATCGCCGCGCAGATCATCCCGGGAATCGGATTTATTGGCGCCGGTTCCATCCTGCATGCGCGAGGCTCGGTCACAGGTTTGACCACGGCCGCTACCATTTTCGTAGTCGCCTCGATCGGTATGGCCTCCGGCGGAGGCCTATATGCCACCGCGATCTTTGCCACGGTGGTATTACTGATCGCCCTGGCATTGCTGGGAAGCCTGGAAGGACGTTATGCGCTGAAGGCCACCGTGCACACCTACGAAGTCAAAGGCAAAAGCACGGACAGCGTGCTGGACGAACTCAACCGCATACTGGAAACCGAACGACTCGCTATGCGGGATGTGCACGCCGCCTCATTTGAAGACTCATCCCGCGTCATATTCGGGGTGGAGGCGTCGCGGCCTGAGCATGATGCCCTGGTGCTCCAACTGTATCAATCGAGCCAGTTCTCCTCGGTCAAGCCGTTGGGAAATATCGTCGCCGAATGACCGCTCTTCTCAGCGGCGTTTCCTTTACCAAGGCCAGCGCCTGCGGCAACGATTTCCTCATTATGGATGGCATGCATGCTCCGGCAGAAATTGGGGATTTCAGCCGCCGGATTTGCGACCGTCATCAGGGCGTGGGTGCGGATGGGGTGGAGTGGCTGTTTCCGGCCCAGGATGCTGATATCCACGCGCGACTGTTCAACGCCGATGGCTCTGAGGCGGAGATCTCGGGAAACGGGACCCGATGTGTGGCCGCCTACCTGTGTTCGCAGGAGCCGAGGCAAACCGTGGTGATCCGCACCGGCGCGGGAGTGAAGACCTGCTTGCTGACCAGCGTGAACGGCACCCACTATGAATTTGAAATTGCGATGGGTGAGCCACAGGTGGATGCCGAGGTCTCGCTTCAATTGACTTCCGGCATGGTGCGGGGAATTCCGGTCTCGATGGGCAATCCCCATTACGTGATTTTTGTCGACGAGTTTGCTGCAGAGTGGCGGATGGAGGCAGCCGAGATCGGGCGCCATCCTGCCTTCAAGTATGGGGTCAACGTTGAACTGGTTCGCATTGATAACAAATCAAATATTGAAGTCCGCATCTTCGAGCGCGGTGTTGGAGAAACGCAGTCTTCCGGCACTGGTTCGTGCGCCTCAGCAGTCGCCGCGATTGCGGCCGGCCGAGCCGAGTCTCCGGTACGGGTGCATACGCCCGGCGGGATTCAGATCGTGCGCTGGGTGAATGACGTTTTCTTGCGAGGTCCGGCCACCCTGGTCGCTCGGGGAGAGTTCTTCGGGTGAGCGTATCGCAGCGAATCCCGATGCCCGCTACCTGGGTGACGCAGGTAACTGCTGTTGCTTCCGGCTGTGCTGATACGATGACTTTTTCATGCCCTCGTCTCCCAAAGCTCGCATCACGCCGCCCGCGCTGAGAGCCGGTGACACGGTCGGCATCGTGGCTCCCGCAAGCAATATCCAGCGCGAGATGCTGGATGCCGGGTGCCGGGCCCTCCGTGAGTTGGGTTACAAGCCTTTCTACTTCGATTCGATTCTGGATCGCGACCTTTTCTTTGCGGGATCGATCGAGCGGCGCAAGCGCGAACTGGAAGACATGTTCATCCGTGACGAGGTGCGGGCCATTCTGTGCGCCCGCGGCGGGTATGGCACGAATTACCTCCTGCCGGTGCTCGATCTCAACAAGATTGCCGCGCACCCGAAAATTTTTATTGGATATAGCGACGTCACTACCTTGCTGACCTGGTTCGCCGATGGGGCGGGACTGGTGACATTTCACGGGCCCATGGTCACCAAGGATTTTTCACAACCCGATGGCGTGGACCTCGGCTCCTGGTCCGCAGCTTTGAGCGGCACTGCCGCATGGGAAGTGAAGGCGGATTCGGTCAGTGGGCTCGTGGAAGGCTTCGCAGATGGGATTCTGTACGGCGGGTGTCTATCGATGCTGGCGGCATCGCTGGGGACTCCTTACGAGATCCGCACAGAGGGGGGCATTCTGTTCATCGAGGACATCGCCGCCAAGCCCTACCAGATCGATCGCATGCTGATGCAGCTGAAACTAGCGGGGAAATTGGAACAGGTGCGCGGAATTATTTTCGGCGAGATGCTCGACTGCGTGCAGACCAAAGACCAGGGATACACCCTGCAAGAGGTCATTCTGCGAGTGCTGGGCGGGCTTGGGATCCCGATCGCTTACGGATTGCGGTCAGGGCATGTATCTCGGCAGAACGTAACCCTGCCTCTCGGAGTGCAGAGCCAGTTGCGCGTGTCGGCGCAGGGCGTGAGCTTGAAAATCCTGCAACCAGCGACCGCGTTGGCCAAAACTCCAGCCATGCAAGTAGGAAAGAGATGACTTCATCGAAGCACATTCACCTGATTGGAATCTGCGGCACGGCCATGGCATCGCTTGCGGGCATGCTGAAACAGCGCGGCATGCGCGTGACCGGATCGGATGCCGCCGCCTATCCTCCCATGTCGGATTTTTTGGCTTCGCTGAGCATTCCGCTATCGCAGCCGTTTTCGCCTAAAAACCTGGAGCCGCGTCCTGACCTGGTGGTGGTCGGCAACGCCATATCGCGCGGGAATGTGGAGTTGGAGGAAATTCTCGACCAACATATCCCGTTCGTGTCTTTGCCTCAGCTCCTGCACGATGAATTCCTCAAAGGCAAAGAAGTGCTGGTCGTGGCGGGAACCCATGGCAAAACCACAACCACCTCGATGCTGTCATGGATCTTTCATACCGCGGGACAGCAGCCCAGCTTTCTGATCGGCGGCATAGCCGAGAATTTTGGCAGCAGCTTTCGCGTCGGGCAGGGCAAGCACTTCATTCTGGAAGGCGATGAATACGACACCGCATTCTTCGATAAAGGGCCGAAGTTCCTGCACTACTTCCCGGATTCCGTGATTCTGACCTCGGTCGAGTTCGATCACGCCGACATCTACAAGGACCTTGATGCGGTAGAGACTGCTTTCAAGCGCCTGGTCAACCTGGTGCCGCGAAGGGGAAAGATCATTGCCTTCGATAGCGGTGAAAGTCTGGAGCGGAGCCTGTCGCGGACCTTCTGCACGGTGGAGCGATACGGTGCGACCGCCAGGGCGAACTGGCGCGTAACCAATCTCGCTCTGGAGCCTTCGAAGACAACCTGGTCGGTAGGAAAAGATGGCGAGCACTGGGCGGATTTTGAATTCGCGCTGGGGGGCGAGTACAACGTGTGGAATGCCACGGCCGCCGCAGCGCTGGCCTCGCATTATGGTATCCCGAAGGAAGAAATCGCAGCTGCCCTGAAGACTTTCAAGAGCGTGAAGCGCAGGCTTGAAGTCCGGGCCCAGGTGAACGGCATTACCATCATCGATGATTTTGCGCACCATCCCACGGCTATTGCCGGCACGCTGACGGCATTGCGGTCCCGTTATCCCGGCGCCCGCATCTGGGCGATTCTTGAGCCCAGGTCCAACACGCTTCGGCGAAATGTTTTTCAGAACGAATTGGCGCGCAGCCTGGCGCTCGCAGACGAAATCGTCGTGGCAAATGTATTCAAATCCGATGCCATCCCCGAAGCCGAACGCCTGGACCTCTCCGCGGTTGCTGCCCAAATTCAGAAGCACGGCCGTCGCGCGCGCGTGGTTCCGGAAGTGGATGGCATTGTGCAGTTGGTGGTTCCGGAGATGCGATCCGGCGATGTGGTCGCCATCCTCTCCAACGGCGGATTTGGCGGGATCTACGAGAAATTGCCGCAGCGCTTGAAGTCCCTGGCCGCCAACAGCGATCATGCAGCGGAGGTTTCCGCCAAAGCGTGATCGTTACCGGAACGCGGTCCTTTCAAAATCGGTCAGCCCTCGTACTGCTATGCGCTCTCTGGAGCGCAGTGGCATCGGCCGCCGGCCCTGCAGTCCGCTATACGATTTCTCTTGCCCATCCGGAGCAGCACCTGGTGCATGTGAAGATGGAGTTGCCGCCAGGGACGGCTGAACGCGACTTGCAATTGCCGGTATGGAACGCGCTCTACCAGGTCCGCGACTTCGCACAATACGTGAACTGGGTGAAAGCCGGCGATTTATCCGGCCATGCGCTTACGGTGCGGGACATTGACAAGAGCCGCTGGCAAATTTCCGGCGCCGCGGGCGGGGCGCTGGTCGAGTACGAAATCTTTGCCGATCAGCCGGGACCGTACAATGCGCAGCTTAACGCCGTTCACGGATTCTTCAACTTTGCGGAAATCCTGATGTACGCCGTGGACCAGCGAAGCGCGCCTGTGACCGTCTCGTTTGCCGGCCTGCCCACAGGCTGGAAGGTTGCGTGCGCGCTTCAGCACGGAAATGAACCGGAGTTGGCGGCCGAGTCCTATGACCGGCTGGTGGATTCTCCGGTGGAGCTGGGAAGCTTCGAAGAATCGGACCTGGAGCAGGGAGGAGCCCGGTACCGCGTGGTGGTGGACGCCGATAAGGCTTCCTACGACATGCGGCGCGTGGTCTCTACGGTGCGCCGGGTTGCCGCCGCCGCCACCAAGTGGATGAACGACCGCCCCTTCGAGAGCTATCTCTTCATTTACCACTTTCCCCAAGGCCCCAGTGGCGGAGGCATGGAACATGCCTACTCGACGGCCATTGATGTCAACGCGCAACTGCTGGCCGACAATCCTCTGGCATTGCCGGACGTTACTGCGCATGAGTTTTTTCACCTCTGGAACGTGAAGCGCATCCGGCCGCAGTCGCTCGAGCCGGTGGACTATACAAAAGAGCAGTACACTCCGTCGCTGTGGTTCAGCGAAGGGTTCACTGACACCGTGCAGAACTACATCGAGATGCGAGCGGGCTATGTGGATGAGCCGGGATATTTCCAGCGCATTGCAAACGAAATTGCCGCACTCGAACGCCGCCCAGCTCACCTGACGCAGTCGGCGGAATCCTCAAGCCGGGATGCGTGGCTGGAAAAATATTCTTACTATCGTCTGCCCGAGCGCAGCATTTCTTATTACAACAAGGGAGACCTGATCGGAATTATTCTCGATCTGGCGATGCGCGACGCCAGCCAGGGACGGGCCTCGCTGCACGATCTGTTTCTCTGGATGAACCGCAATTACGCGCAACAGGGCAGGTTCTTTGCCGATTCAGCGGGAATCCGGGAGGCGGCGGAGACCCTGACCCACGCCGATCTCAAGCCCTTCTTCGAAAAATATGTGGCGGGAACGGTGGAGATTCCCTGGGATGATTTCTTTAAAACAGCCGGGCTTCGGCTGGTGAGACGGCCGGGTTCGGTGGCCGACCTGGGATTTTCGGCAACACGGAATTTTGGCGCACCGCCCTCGGTGGCCGCGGTCTCAGCGGGCAGCGCGGCGCAACAGGCGGGCTTGAGCACTGGCGATAGCATCTTGAAAATTAACGGCCGCGACGCCAGTTCGGATTTTCAGCAGCAACTCGCCAATCTGGCGCCGGGCGATGCGATCCGGCTGCGGGTGAAGAATCGCCATGGGGAACGCGATCTGCAATGGACGCTGGGCACGCGGGAAGAGGTTGAGTTTGAGCTGCGGGATGTGGACAATATGACGCCGCAGCAAAAAGCTCGCCGCGCGGCATGGCTGTCCGGCGACGATGAAGGAGAGTAAGTGATTCGAACCGTGGCCATGCTGGCATTCTGGGGAACGCTGCTGCCGCTCTCCGCCCTGATCCTGTTTCCCTGGACCTTTCTTACCGGCGACATCACCGCTATCTACAAGGTTTCGATGTGGGGCGCGATCACCGGGGTTCGCATCGCCGGGGTGCGCGTGCAGACGGTCGGAATGGAGAAGATCAACCGCGCGCGGACTTATATCTTCATGTCGAACCACGTTTCGAACATCGATCCGCCGCTGCTGTTGCCGCTGATTCCAAAGCGGACCTCGGTGATGGCCAAGAAGGAGTTGTTCGGGTACCCGCTGCTGGGGAAGTTGATGCGCATCGGATCGCTGGTGCCAGTGGATCGCGGAAATCGCGATGCCGGCATCTCGGCGGTGCGTGCCGCCGCCGAAGTGATTCGCTCCGGCGTCAACATGACCATTTATGTCGAGGGCAGGCGTTCGTTCGACGGCAAGTTGCTGCCGTTCAAGAAGGGTCCGTTCTATTTGGCCGAAGAATGTCACGTTCCGGTGGTGCCCATCACCATCGTGGGAACGCATTACATCATGCCGAAAGCGAGATTTTCCATTCGGCCGGGAACGGCCACGGTGATCTTTCATGATCCTATCGAGCCGGAAGATTTCGGCAGCCGGGAATGCCTGATGGAGAAAGTGCGAGCTGCAATCAACAGCGGACTTCCCATCGAAAACCAGGGACCGGTTCTTGCCACCAAGGACACCAAGGGACACGAAGGCAGCCTGACCGCCTAAGCCCACGACTTCATCCGGGCGCGCAGGTCCCGCCCCGACACTGGCCAAGTCACCGCCCATGACAACCGGCAGGCACCTGTGATAAGTTCCTCTGGCTCCCTTGGAGGATTCTTATGCCCACACGATCCCGGGGACGAGTGTCTCAACCGCAGCCAGTCGCCGGCGCCAAGGCGTTCACCAATTTTGAAGACCGCGACTATCTCCTGTCGCAAGCCGCAACCCTGCTTTTGATCGGAACCCAGATCCGGCGCGATACGCCGATACGTCTGCGCGCTCCCGAAACCCGGCTGAAAGCGGCGCCAACCAATCTTGTTGCCGCGCCCGACCCAGTGCCGTCAAGCGACATGGACGCACTCGGCTTTCCCGACATGGCGCCGCAATCCGCCCGATTCAGCAGTGAAGAACTGCAGGGCATGTTAGGGAAACGGTTTGCCGCACCCCGTTCCGCACGCCCAACCGAATCGGCAAAGCGCAACGCTGCCGCGACCCTGCCCAGGATTGCCAACGCGTTCTACAAAGAGGCGACTCCGGCCACGGCTGGAGCTTTGCTGGAAGCGAGTTTGGAGCATGCGCACGAACTGGTGCGAGTGTCTGCCGCGTCTTCGTATTTTGATCTCACGGTTACGCCGCATCGCGCCCTCGCAGTGCTGGAAAAGGGGGTGTCGAGCGCGGATCCGCTGACCCGGCAAGTGGCGGCGCATGCGCTCGCCAGGCTGGACCCGGCGAACCCGGCCTTAAATCCCCTGCTTCGCCGGGGTAGAAGACCGACCCGGCTGAACAAATCGCACACCAGCACCATCATTCATGGTACCTGGGCACGGGGTTCGGGATGGTGGCAGCCACCGAGTGGAGACTTCTGGAAATACTTGAAGGCCAGTGTGGACCCCAGTCTGTACGGCGCTGCGAATCGCTTTGAATGGTCCGGCGGCTACTCCGACGCAGCACGCTCGCTGGGGGGAAGCGACCTTCACGATTGGGTCGCGGCACAAGGGCTTGCCGGGCTGGATCTTTATACCCACAGCCATGGCGGAAGCGTCGCCATGCTGGCGAACCATGCCGGGACCGCCATCGGCAAACTGGTCATGCTCAGTTGCCCGGTGCATTGGCCGAAATACACACCCGACTTTGCGTCGGTTAAAAAGGTCGTTTCGGTTCGGGTTCATCTCGACCTTGTCATCCTGGCCGATCGCGGCGGGCAGAAGTTCAAAGACGCGAAGATCAGCGAGAATGTGCTTCCACTATGGTTTGATCACTTCGCGACCCACGACCCTGCGAACTGGGTGAAGTACAACATCCCCGCCAAGCTGTGATCGCGATTGCGGGACGGCATAGAATGGTTCCATGTCGGTGGTGGATGCGGCGCGTCTTTTTGCTCTCAAGTCAGTATGGCGAACGACCGGGCTGCAATCGGCGGGGCGCGCCTTGCTGAACGCGCTCGATTCGCCGAAGGAAGACGTACGCACGATTGCCGGGATGTTGCTGGTGCAAGCCGGCAAATACGCAGAACCGCTGGTCGAAGAGGGTATCAAGCGCCGGCTGAACCTGCCGATGACACTGGTCATGGCCGGTGACATTGGCGCAATACGCCTGAAGCCGGAACTGCAACGCTACGCCGAGGATCCCGATCCAGAGGTGGCCAAGGCAGCCAGGGACGGCTTGCGCATCCTTGAACGGCAGGCTTCGAGCGGCAGGTAGTTGCGTACCAAGAAGCTGCGGAGTCGCTCTGCCGGACAGCCGAGGGCGGCTGTCCCTACAAGAATGGCGCCATCATTGTGCTGCTTTCGTTCGCACCGCTTTTGCGATCTCTGGCAGCTTGCTGAACGTCGCAGAGCAGCGCAGCCAAAGCTTGTTGTCGATCGCCGGATATCCACTGACAATTTTTCCTGGCTCCACATCGCTGGGAATTCCTGTCTGCGCAGTGGCGATGGCGTTGTCGCCGACTTTGCAGTGGCCGGCGACGCCAACTTGCCCGGCGAGAATCACGTTTTTGCCAATTTCGGTGGAGCCTGCGAGTCCAACCTGCGCGCATAGCAGGGAATTCTCTCCCACCTGCGAGCCGTGTCCAACCTGGACCAGGTTGTCGATCTTGGCGCCGCGCGCAATCAGAGTCCTGCCAACGCTGGCGCGATCGACGCAGGCATTGGCCTGCACTTCGACTTCATCTTCGAGAATCGCGGGGCCGGACTGCACGATCTTGTGCCACTTGCCGGCATCGTCCTTGGCGAATCCAAAGCCATCGGCCCCAATCACTGCTCCGTTTTGAAGGATGACGTCGTTGCCTAGCGTACAGTGCTCGCGGACGACCGCGTGGGTATGCGCGAAGAAGTTGTCCCCGATCTTGACGTCACGGTAGATGACAGCGTGCGCGAGTAGAACAGCGTTCTTTCCAATCGTGACATTTTCATTGATCACGACGTATGGTCCGATATGCGCGCCTTTACCGATCTTCGCGGAAGCGTGGATCACGGCCGTCGGATGCACGCCCGGCGCGTAACTCGGGGGCTGGTAGAAGAGTTCCAGGGCGCGAGCAAAGGTGAGGTACGGATTCTTGCTGCGCAATGTCGGGGTAGCGACCTCAGGGAAATCTTCGGCGACGATAATCGCCGAGGCTCGCGTGCTCCTGGCTGCGCCTGAGTACCTGGGATTGGCGACGAATGTGATCTGACCTGGCCCAGCTTCTTCGATCCCCGCAACTCCGTGAATCTCCGTGTCGGGAGCGCCGTTAGCGAGGCGCACTCCCAGCGTGGAAGCAATGTGTTCAAGTTTCATAGTATGAGGCGATTGTAATGGAGGGGAGTGCCGCCGGCATCATGACGGCCGCGGGGCAGCGGTACACTCGGGAACGGACAAGATGTCCGCCCCGAGTGGAGCTGGCTATTTTGGTATGTAGCTCAAGTCAGGCCGAAAAACGGACATCTCATTCACAATTTGACTGCAGCTGTGGCGTAGCTGATCCAGTACCTGGGCACCATTATCGCCGTACGCCTCTTTGAGCGCATCTTCGAGTTTCTTTTCTGGCGGCTCCATGTTTCCCCAGGTCGCGCGGTCGGTTACCAACACAAAGGTCGGGACGCTCCCGCCGCTCGCGAGACCGTACCAGCGAGAGGGTTGCACAGGATAATTGGTCTTTTGAATCGCCGCGTTGATTTTCTTGATGGCGTCGGTGAAGTCATTCAGGTGTTCGGGGATCACCGAGTAGGTGGCGGTCGTCCGCATCTTGGCAGGCATCGCGGGCGGTTTGGTCAGGCTGAGGTCGTCGCGATACACATAGTACGCGGTTGAAGAAGCGCCGCTCGAAGGGCCCATATTTTTCGCTACATCAGGGCCGTCCAGTTTGTCGAAGGCCTCGCGAGCATCGAAGTCCTTCCAATTGTGGCCGGGAGAAGAACTCATGTAAGCGCCACTGCGCTCGCCGGTGGTGATCTCCCAGACGAAAACGGTCCAGGTGTCCTTCTGTGCGGCATGGAAGGCGGAGTGGGCCTTGCGGCCGGCTTCAAACTGCGTGGTCATTCCCGGTTTTGGCATGATTACGTTCACTTGAGAAACCACCTGGGGTGCGGACTGTGCCAGACCCGAAATGGAGAGAAACAGCAGCGTAACTAGTGGCGCGAATTTGCGCATCAAGGCTCCTTTAAATTGAGAGAGCGGCCAGAGGGAGTTGGGCCGCGCACACGAAAAAGATTGGGACGGAATCACCGCAACGGTACGCGGGTACACACAAATTGTCAATCCATGTGATGTCAGGTTGAGGCCGCATGGCTTCGGAGGCATTCCTCCAGACCATAAGCATGTGCTGCGCTCTGCGGAGCGTCCAGGGCTGTGTTACACGGGTGGATTAGTCTGGAGGCCTTGCGTGACGATGCTCCTGATCGTAGAAGGCGAGAGGTGGATGATCGGAGTGCGCGTTGGCGACGGGCTGTTCGCTGCTTGAGCTGAAGGTCGAAACGCTGCGGTTCATGGCGAAGCCCGTGCTCACAGTGAAGATCGGCTCATCGAAGAGCGACCCGGAATTTGCGCTGGCCGCGGAGATAATGGGAAACGCCTTGCCCCCGGAGAACACGGTCGAAACGTAGTCTCCGACCATCAATCCGGCAAATGTGTTGGGCAGCCAGCTGGTAAGCATTGGCCCGGCGAGGGCGGAAGGCGCGCTCCAGGTAATGCCGCCGTCGCTCGACGATACGAACGACGCAATCAACTGGCAGGTGCTGGCAGCGCAATTGGACACGGGATAGTAGTAGTAGGTAAGTCCCAGGTGCGCGCTGCCGCCCGAGGTGGCAGGATCGATGCCAAGCGATCCGATGAAATGATCCACGGTGCTGGTCGTGGAATCGATCGGGATGCGTACAGGCGCAGCCCAGAAGTTTCCGTCAGTAGAAGTGCTGAGGACGAGGTCGTTCGAGGCGCAGCCGGCGCGAAAGCGGCAATCCTGCCAGACGACGTAGACGGTTCCTCCCGCGTCGGCCTGGGCGGAAGGCAAGGCGCTGGTGCGAAGGTTACCTGCCACCAGGTGGTCGGTGATACTCGATATGATCACAGACGCATTCCAGCTTGCCCCGCCGTTGGTAGAGGAAAATGACAGCATGTTCGCGCCGGTCACGCTTTCGATGGGAACGATCACGTTGCCGTTGGGCTGCACGACGGGCTGACCTCCGATGCCGGCGACAAGGTCCGCGGTATTCTGCGCCGCAGACCAGGTGAGTCCACCGTCGGTCGAAGTCGTCATCCACACGAGCCCGTTCTGCCCCGGATCATCCCATTCCATGTAACAGTGGCCATAGAACGGACTGGTTACGGTGTTGTCGCATACGATCCAATTCTTGTCGCTATCGGGCGTGTTGCTGACAATGATCGGATTGCCCCAGTTGAGCCCATCAGTGGAGCGGCTGACCGCGACCTTGTCGCTGGCGGCGATCGGCAGGGTGCTGATCATCCAGACGGCATGCGCCGCATCGTAGGCGACCACGGGGTCGCTGGCTGCATTGAACGCGCCGCCATCGAAAATGGTGATGCCGGGCAGGAATCCATTAGCCCAGGTAGCTCCCCCATCAATCGAAGTTGCCCAGCCGATATCAGCGCCGCCGCCGGAGAAAATACGCGCGACCTGAAAGGTGCTGACTATGGTATTGCCAACACCGAGCGCGTGAGTCTCGACTTCCGTGGCGTGCTGGCTTGTCGAGTTGGTGAAGGTGTCGGTGCTGATCTGAGTGGTGGGAACGGTCTGAACCATGACCGGCGGTGGAGTCGGAGTGGATGCCTGCGGGCTGGATCCACCACCGCAACCCCCAAGAAAAAGAAGAGGCAATAATAAAAAGGGAATAGGGGCCCAACCAGGACTGCGACTCATATCGAGCTATTGTACTTACGTTGCCGGCGCAGGTGGACAGAATTCAGGCGGAGCCCTATTGGCCCACGGCAAAAACCTTGGCTTGCGACGGCCTGCGGCTTCGCTAGCCCAGATTCCTTCTTCTCGGTGTCGTCTTTTGCATTCCGTTTCCGATCTCTCTGTAAGGGGAACTATGCACAAAGAACCAACATACGCCGACGAAGGCATGGTAGCGGTTGCGCTTCCCGGGGCAGTCACCAGCTTCCACGCGAAAGCCTCTCAGGTGTCCGTGCAGGTTGCGCGGTTGGTTTCCGTGGACGTCCTGAGGGGAACGGTCATGGTGCTGATGGCGCTGGACCATGCCCGGGACTTCCTGACCTATTTACGGTTTGCTCCGGAGGACATGGCTCACACTTACGGTGCGCTTTTTCTAACCCGCTTCGTCACTCACTTCTGCGCGCCGGTGTTCGCTTTCCTGGCTGGGACCGGAGCATTCCTCGCCACCAGCCGCGGTAAGTCGTTGTCACAAGTCTCGCACTTCTTCTGGACACGTGGGCTGTGGCTGGTGTTTCTCGAGTTAACCGTGGTTGATTTTGCATGGGGCTTCATCCCTTGGGCGCATGGAGGAGTGATCTGGATCTTGGGTTGGAGCATGGTTGTGATGGCGCTGATTGTGCGCCTTCCGGTGCGCTGGATCGCGGTGGTGGGGCTTGGCATGATTGCCACGCACAATCTGCTCGATGCCATCAATCCGGCTTCGTTCGGAAGCTTGTACTGGGTGTGGATGTTGTTGCACTCGCCCGGGCGCATTCCGATTGGTAATTTTCAGTTCTCTGTGAGGTACGTGCTGATTCCATGGGTCGGCGTGATGGCGGCAGGTTTTGCTTTCGGGAAGCTGCTGCTCCGGCCGGACCGCCGCAAATGGATTCTGACACTCGGAATTTGCGCCACAGCGCTTTTCTTCTGCCTGCGCGGGATCAATCTTTATGGGAATGGGATCGCGGGGCTGCCCTATGGATATCCACGCTCTGCGGGCCCATGGAGTGTTCAACCTTCTTTGTCGTTAACCGTAATCTCGTTTTTCAACACGCTGAAGTATCCGCCTTCTCTCGCTTACCTGCTGATGACGCTTGGGCCCGCACTCACCGTGCTGGGCCTGCTCGACAAGCTCAAAGCAGAGCGCGGGATCAGCCGAATTCTGCTGGTCTATGGGCGCGTACCGCTGTTTTACTATGTCCTGCACCTCTACCTGCTTAACGTCATGGCGAGGCTGATAGCACTCGCGTTTCATCAGCCGGCTTGGCATGACCCCGTCATTGCAGACTTCGCGCAGAGACCTTTAGGTTATGGTCATGGTCTGCCTTTTATTTACGCCATGTGGATTGTAGCGGTGGCCATCCTCTACCTGCCGTGCCTGTGGTTCATGAAATTCCGGAGCCGGCACCGGGATTGGGCGTGGCTCAGCTATTTGTGAGAGCCCGAACTGGACCTGACACATGCAAGACAGTTCGAAGTTCTCAGGGGACGGGCGGCTTCGTCCCTATTGGGTGCGGAACTCCGTGCGCAGAGCACGGAAGGCTTGCTGCCGAGACGAGCGTCCGGAATCGCCGGATTTATTCTCCGAACATGGGTACCTGGCCCACGTCTTCGGGGATGCCGCGGCGACGGCGGCGTGTGGCTCCGATGACGGCCAGCACAGTCAGCGATTCCAAAGCGCTCCGCGGCACAAAGATGCGTTGAGTGTTCGAGCGCTGGTCCGGAGGATTCACCAGAAATCCCTCCGCCATATTTTGCGAGAGGTCATTCGGCATCATGCCTTCGAGCACTTCATTGTCTTTGAAACGCAGGCGCACCCATAAGCCCTCCGTGCGCGGGCGGCTGGTGAAAGTCTTCCGGGTCAGAGACTCGGAATCTCCGAATTCGCGCACAAAGTAGACGCCCTTGATGTCGCGCAGTTCGATGGCAACCACGTTGCCGGCAACGTTCAGTAACTCGACCTTGCCCTCGTGGATAAAGTTCGCGGCCCCGACATAGCCGTTGACGGTGTCGCGGTCCATCTTTCGGACAATGACCTTCTTGTGGGTGGAAGACATGCTAGCTTGAACCGGCTGCGCTGGAACAGCTTTCGCAAGACAGCTTAAGCCGATTCTCGCACTTTTCCGGTGAAACTGCCGAGGCAACACCTTCCTAGTAGCCAAAAGATTAACTATGTGATATTTTGTGATGCTTGCCGCCACCCATCAATGCAAGCCTAAGCCTCGTGGAAAGAATAAGTTATAGGGAACGCGCCGGGAGCACAGGTTGGGGTAAAGTCTGCCCTGTGGAAATCGCCGCCCATACGGTGGGGCCAAGGAGTGTAGCGCAGCAGTAGCACGAAAGCATGGCAGATTACATCTACACCATGGAGACCCGGTTGACCCCCGATCAGCAGCGGGGGGTCACGCTAGTACAGGACATTGCCCGGGAAGCGGGCATGAACATTTATCTCACCGGCGGCGCGATCCGGGACATCATCAGCGGCTTCACCATTCGTGATCTCGATTTCACGGTTCAGGGCAATCCTCTAAAACTGCAAAAAGAACTGGAACGCGCGGGCGCCCTCATTGGTGCTGCCGATGACGATACCAAGACGCTGTATCTGACCCTGCCGGGGAATGTTCGCGCCGAACTGAGTATGG
Source organism: Terriglobales bacterium (assembly GCA_035652095.1). Lineage (GTDB taxonomy): Bacteria > Acidobacteriota > Terriglobia > Terriglobales > Acidobacteriaceae > DASREM01. Next base: position 589,542 of record DASREM010000028.1, read on the forward strand.
CGCGCACCGAGCTTTACGAAAAAACCGGCAAGCCTCCCGTCATCGCTCCTGCCACGATCATCGAAGACCTGCGACGGCGTGATTTCACCATCAACGCCATGGCCCTTTCACTCAATCCGGGTTCACGCGGCTTGCTGATGGACCCTTTCAACGGCGCGGCCGACATCGAGGCCAAGCTGATTCGCGTGCTGCACAACTATGCCTTCGTCGAAGATCCTTCGCGCCTGATTCGCGCCAGCCGTTTCGCCGCGCGTTTTCACTGGCCGCTCGAAGAGCGCACCCAAATACGCTTCGCCTCGGCAAAAGAAAATAACTACATCGAGTACATTACCGACAAGGCCATCGGTTACGAGATCGAGCAACTGGCGTATGAAGAAGACCCCCTGCACATTGTGCGCGTGCTGGAAAAGGAAGAATGGCTGAAGGTGCTCAATCCACACTGGACCAGCGCCAAGGTGGATACCAACGGCCTCGGATTGCTGCTGAAGACGCGGCAACAGATGAACGAACTCGGCTATGCGCCTGATCCCGCACCGGCCGTGATGTATTTCCTGACTGCCCGCCTCGGCGACAAAGACATTGCCGACATGCGGAAGATGATTCCGCGCAAAGACCTGGTTGAGGCCTGGCGTCATCTTGAAGATCATGCCAAGGAACTCACCAAGCGTCTGAACAGTAAAGAGGCGGCCACGCCGTCGCGCACATGGAAGCTGCTCTCGGAGTCGCGCCCGGAGATGGTGCTGTTTCTCGCGGTCACGGCGAAGCAGCAGGGCGTGGTGCAGAAAATCCGGAATTTCTTCACCAAGTGGCGGCAGGTGCAGCAGAAGGTGCCCCTGCCCGAGATGGCGGAGTTGCACATCACGCCGCAGTTGCCGGAGTATCCGAAGATTGCCAACGATGTCTTTTTGCTGTTGCTGGATGGCAAGCTGCGTTCGCGCACTGAAATTCTGAAGTTCTTGAAACCGCTGGCGCCACCGCCTCCACCTCCGCCGCCACCGCCCCCGACAAAGCGTGGACGGGCCGCTAAGGCCGCGGCGGCGCAGGCTGCGGCAGCTGTACCGCCATCATCCGGCAAGAAGAAAGGGAAAGTTGCGGCGGTGCCCGCTCCAGTCGCGCACCCGACGAAGCCGGAGCCGGCGGCCGTGAAGAAAAGCGACGCCAGGAAGCATAAGCCCGAACTTAAGAAAACTCCCAAGCCTATCCCCAAGGCTGCTAAGAAAAAGAAGAAGCATTAGCGGCAGGACGCCGGCGGTACGATGTACCGCCGCTTGAGCCTGCCGAACGCAAATACAACTTATGACACGACTGCGCAGAATTCTGCTTTTCGCCTTGCTAGCCGTTATCGTTTTACTGGTCGCGGGAATCAGCCTGACTATCGGATGGCGCCCGTTCATCGGTCCCCGAGCCCGGCCCACGACCTCGCGAAAATTCGAATCCACTCCCCAGAGGGTCGAGCGCGGCAAGTACATCTTCAACGCGCTCAGCGCCTGCAACGTCTGCCACTCGCAACATGACTACACCAAGCACGGCGCGCCGGTCATCGCGGGCACCGAGGGTGCGGGGCAGGTGATCCCGTTCCGCGGCTTGCCGGGACGCGTGGTCGCTCCCAACATCACGCCCGACATGGAAACCGGGTCCGGACGCTGGACCGATGATCAGCTGGCACGCGCGATCCGCGAAGGTATCGGGCATGACGGACGCGCGCTGTTCCCGCTGATGCCTTACGGCGAATACAAGGCACTCAGTGATGAAGATATCGCCTCGCTGGTGGTGTATTTGCGAACCTTGCCTCCGGTGCGCCACGAGCTTCCAAAAACCGAAATCATCTTTCCGGTGAAATACCTGATTCGGACCGCGCCGCAGCCGATTACTACGGCCGTACCGATGCCTGACAAGAGCGACTCTGCGAAATACCAGGCTTACCTGGTGAAGGTTGCCGGTTGCTATTTTTGTCATACCCCGCAGGAGCACGGGCAGGTCATTGCCGGCATGGATTTTGCCGGAGGCAATGTCTTCTCGGAAGGACCGAAAGACGCTGCCGCGGCCAATCTTACGCCAGACCCCAGCGGAATCGGCTATTACGACGAATCTCTCTTCCTCCAGGCGATGCGGACCGGTTATGTGAAGGCCCGCGAATTGAGCAGCATCATGCCGTTCGGGGTGTATCAGAACCTGAACGACGATGATCTGAAAGCGATGTTTGCGTATCTGAAAAACCTGAAGCCGGTCAAGCACCGCGTAGACAACAACGAGCCGCCAACCTTCTGCAGGCTTTGCGGTCAGACGCACGGCGCCGGCAACCAGAATTAAGCGTGCCAGCGGGACTATAATGGGTCTGTATGCGGCGTCTGGCGGGTATTTCGGCGCTCGTCGCAGTTCTCCTTTGCGCCCCGGTTCTGGCCCAGCGGCGCGGAGGCGGGGGATTTCGCACCGGCTTCGGATCGCGTGGTGGAATCGTTTTCCGCGGATCGTATCGCAGCGGCGGCATCAGAATCCGCACCGACCCCTGGTACTTCCATCGCCACGGACATTTCCGGCGGTGGTGGGGTTACGGCTATCCCGCTTACTACGGATACTACGGCGGATATTACGATCCGTTGCTGTGGGGTTCGGCTTCTTCGGCTTACGGCACCTCTTCTTACGACCCCTCGAGCGCTTACAACGCGTACTACGAACAGACCCAGCAACTGCAGCAGCAGATTGATCGCTTGCAGGACGAGGTAGACAGGTTACATGAGCAGCAATACGCGCGGCCTGCTCCGCCCGATGTCCCTCGCCCACCGTCGGCGCCAGCCACTGCCGCCAAGCCCGAGCCGGCAACCTTCACTGTCCTGATCTTCAAGGATCAGCATCGCGAAGAGGTAAAGAATTACGCGGTCGTGGGAAACACGCTCTGGATCTTCAGCGAACAGCGGGCGCGAAAGATACCGCTCGACCAGCTCGATGTCGCTGCCACACGACAGGCGAACGAAGACTTAGGGCTGGACTTTAACCTACCGGGAACCACTCAGCAGTATTAGTCGCGGTTTGGTTTAGCGATATCTTCGGACACCCAAACTCTATTCCCGGCGAATGAGATTGCACGGCACGTCCGTGCGGAGTACGATCACGATTACCCTGAACATTATTGCGCAGCTCCCATGATCGGAAATAAGGACAGCATTGGGAGGTTTCTATGTCCGACGTCCGGCTGGAAGTAATTGGAAATCCGCCCACGGCGGTTGCAGATATCGTGTTCGTTCATGGGATGGGCGGCGATTGCCGCGAAACCTGGATGGTGGCGCACCAGGAAGACACCTTTTGGCCGCGCTGGTTGTACGACGACCTTCTCAATACAGACACCCCTTGCGCGGTCTGGAGCTTGGGATATCCGGCCAGTCCCACTTATTGGAGAGACCGTGGTGACACCATGGAACTCCCGACTCGAGCAAGAAACCTGCTTGCCTACCTGGTGGATGAAGGTTTGGGAAAGAGGTCTCTTATCTTCATCGCCCATAGCCTGGGCGGGCTACTCGTGAAATACATCCTGGAAATTGGGTCCCAGCACAAAGACCGCGGACCGCGAGAGTTAACGCAACACACGCAAGCCGTAATTTTCATGGCGACACCACATCAGGGATCGGCGCTGGCCACGTTGGTCCGGGGGTTGCGCTCTGCCCGCTGTACTGTCACTATGAACGACCTTCGCCATTACAGTTCGTACCTGAACGAAGTCGATATGTGGTACCGGGAAAACGTGGACAAACTGAATATCCGCACTCTGGCCCTCCGTGAGGACAGAAAACTCTCTCCCGGCAAACGTTTGAAAATCATTCCCCGTTCGCCGTTCTGGGTAGTTGACCCTAGCAGCGCGGATCCGCACATTTCCGGAAGATCGGCCATCGCGGTCGATGCCGACCATTTCGAAATCTGCAAGCCCAGCGCGCGAAACGCCTTGGTCTACGGTCACGTAAAGAAGTTTCTCGCGGAAACTTTGCCTGAGGCGCGCTGGCGGCAAACTGAAGAGGACCAGATTTCTTTTCTCGGCGGAATGGCAAAGCGAACGGAAGATTGTCTCTGCGTGCTGTCCTGCTTCAGAGACTCTCAAACAACATACAAAACGGCGAGTGGCGATCAGCAGGTCTTCAATGGAAGCACTGTTTCTCCCGAGGATACCTCGGCTGCGGTTTATCTTTGCAGCATGGTGTCACGAGTCCGCGGCTTCGAGAGACTTGAGGTCAGTGCGTCGGATAAAGTGGACGACAAAGACCTCGATAAGCACTTACTGTTAGTTGGAAGCTCGCTCACCAACGCCCATACAAAATGGGCCCTTTCAAGCAACAATGCACGCTACCATTTCCGGATTGATGGCAAGGAAGGTTTTCGGATCGAATGCCGCACTTGCCGGATTTCTGGAACTAACTGGACCTGGCTCCCCAATGATGGAAACCTGGACTTGGATAACGACTATTCCAGTGGAAAGGCCACCAAGATCGACTATGCGATTGTGCAGCGACTCAAGCGTAGACAGTACGACATTTTTGTCCTAGCCGGTCTGGGTCCGGTGGGCACGAAGGGTGCGGCTTATTTCATGTACCGCAACTGGCCTGAACTAAACCGGATGTACCGTGATCAGCCATTCGGCGTGGTGTTGAAATTCGGAGATGCGGAACAGTGTGCCAGGTTCACTGACCCTCTGGTCGTTCATCGAACTGACCCCGATCATCCCGACAATTGCACAACTGCACCGCTGGTCGCAGCTATGGGTAAAGCCGCATAGGTAAAATAAACGACCCGAGTTGGAGGTGTCGGATCGCGTTTCCTGGCTGGCAAGATGTATCGGATCGTCTTCAAGGAGCACGGATTGTTGCTTCCGCTCCATGTCGTGTGGATTGCGGGGGCAGCACCGATCATCGCATCACGGGCCTCTTAGCCAGGCACTGGCAGCCTGCGACCCTCACGATCGCGCTGTCGGCGCGCACAACCGTGGTGCTGACTTCGTACGAAGCAGGCAAAATTCTAGTCGAGTCGAAGGACATCGGAGCCGAGTGCTGCGCTTTTCCCACCCTCCCGCTAGAAGGGCCGCTCGGCTTGATTTTCGCGGTAGTGGGATACTTTGGAGTACACGGACTACAAATCACGGTAAACGCAGAGGCCCCGGTCCGGAGCGGCCTCGGGGGATCGGCAGCCGTTACCGTTGCACTGATCGGAGCGCTCAACGAGTTGCTGAATTTGCCCGAGGCGAGCGCCCAGGACCTATGCCAAGTCGTGCTTCTCGCACACCACTTGGAAGATGGCCTGTATGACAACACCGGCCTGCAGGACCAGGCAGCAGCAGCCTACGGCGGGGTTCATCTTTGGCGTTGGCAATATGCAGACCAGTTGCGTTTCGAGATTGGGCCACCCGTAATCGATCCGGCGGAACTCGCTTCCCATGTGGTAGTCGCCTATTCCGGGAAGCCTCATGCCGGTCAGCGCCGCAGCTCTTTTCAAGAAACCTTCAGAAAGACGGGGAACCTGGAGCCGCTTATCAGGATTTCCGCGTCCGCAAGAGCCATGAGCGACGCACTTCGCGATCGCGATTACAAGGCTGCGGCCCGTGCGCTGTCGGCAGAGGCGGATACCCGTTCTATGTTCATGGACCCGACGAACCCCGTCCGGGAAGACCCTTTGCTGAGCGCGGCCTACGACCACGGTTGTGGCGCTCGCTTTGCCGGTCATGGCGGAGGAGGCGCCGTGTGGGCCATCGGTGAAGCCAGGGAAATCGACGCCCTGCGCTCTGCCTGGGCACGAATCTCGACTCAGCGCGGTTCTGGGTTTGTCTTTCCTCCCGGTCTCTCGCCAGAGGGGCTGCGCGTAATTCGGGAAGATGGATAGTTCGACACGCAATTTGCCACATGAACTTCTTGACACGACTGGAGAGCGGGCGTACTCTCCCTGAAAACCTCCAAACCTCGGCTCCTCAACAGCTACTGCTCCCAAACAGTGCAAGGAGTTTTTATGAAGGTCTATCCCTCCATCGTCCCTGC
>DASREM010000029.1:0-57833 GCA_035652095.1 Terriglobales bacterium
AGTACGAGAGGACCGGGATGGACGAACCTCTTGTGTTCCAGCTGTCATGCCAATGGCATAGCTGGGTAGCGAAGTTCGGTTGTGATAACCGCTGAATGCATATAAGCGGGAAGCACTCCTCAAGATGAGATCTCCCAACCCATAAGGGTAAAGAAGGGCCCAGGAAGACTACCTGGTTGATAGGCGGGAAGTGGAAGTGTGGTGACACATGTAGCTTACCCGTACTAATCGCCCGTTCGGCTTGACCATAAAATTTACTCGGTGCAGAGCAGTCGTCAGTACCAGTACCCAGTAGCGAGTTAGAACCTGAACCGCTGCTCGTACTCACTGACTTCTGCGCGCCGACGAATTTTCGAGTCTTGTCGATTAATGTTGTACCCAATCTATTCAGTTGTGAGGCATCGCCCTCACGATCTTTGAGAAACAGCAGTTGGCAATTGGCACTTAGCATTTGGCCGTCAGGGTCAAGCTAAGGGCGAAGAGCTAACGGCAACAAGTTTCGCGCTGCACGCGCGATCAAGTTGTCGGTGATCTTACCGCGGGGGATCCACCCGTTCCCATCCCGAACACGGAAGTTAAGCCCCGCAGGGCCGATGGTACTGCACGCGAAAGTGTGTGGGAGCGTAGGTCATCGCCGGCATAAATAAAGGCCAGTCTGAGAAATCAGATTGGCCTTTTCCTATTTGTAGCCGAGTGATCCAGCCGTCCTGTTTACGGGCCGGGCAGCGGTGCTCGCATCAGGTGGATATCATCAATCCACACTCGTCCTTTGCCCTGTACTACCAGGTTGAGCCGGATCAAGTCCGGCTTCTGTCCGGCTTGCAGAAAGAACGGGGTTGCAACCGTCATCCAGTTCATAGATCCAGTTAGCGGGCGGTCCAGCGCACGAGAGAAGAATTCTCCTTTGCCGGGGATCCGTACCCACATCTCGAGGAATGCTTTGCCGTCGAGCTTTTCCGACTGCAGGCTCGCCTGATAGATCAACATCGCGTTCTCGAGGCTCACGTCGGCTACTTCGAACAGAGGCACGGTCATCGGCCCCGCGGCGTCCACGCGCAGGCTGCCCTTGCCATCTGAGGATTTCTCAGCATCAAAGCTCACAGCGCTGACGGCCCGGACGCCATCGAGGCTATCCAGTGCGAAATGCTTCAGTTCGGTCGGCGCCTGCTGCGCGATGCCGCAGACACTCAAAACCAGCACAGCGAACACGTTGAGCATATTTCTCATTGCCTTGGTCTCCCCGGGACAGCCCCGCTCCAAGCCGGATCCTTGTCCCATGCAATGATGGAAACATAGTTCGAGAATTATCCCTAGTGACGAACGTGCCTTCCCTGAAGGGCGGGTGCATGCGCGCCCCTCCCCAGGAAACCCTCGCTTTTCCGATCCTGATGCGTGCAGCAACCACACTCCCGCAACGGTTCATTCGTGTAAGAAAAGAAGCGGTTGGATCCGCCGCCTTCACTTATTCGTGGGTTACAGCGCTGTTAGACGGACGGATTACTTCATCAATCCACTTTTCAGGGCTCCGCCTTTCATCAGTTCATCCAGCGTCTTCTCTGCCTGCTGATGCAGGTCCGGTGGCGCGCCATACAAGACCCGCACCGTCTTTCCCGAGCGATCAAACAAGAACATCGTCGGAACTGAAGTGATGTCGCCAAAAGCCGAGGCGGTTTGAGCGTTGGCGATGGCCCAATGCAGGTCCGGACTGAGAGACTTGGCGGTCGAGCGAATGCCGTCCTCCGGAGATTCGACTGCGAGCGCAAGCACAGCCAGGTTGTCGCCATGTTTGCGTTTGAGGTCTCCCAGCCACTGCAAGGTCGAGCGGCAAGGCGGGCACCATGTCGCCCAGAACTCAACCAGAACTACACGTCCGGCGACCCGATCGTTGCTCAACGGATGGCCCGCCAGATCGGTCAAGGTGAATTTCGGAAGTGCAGCGAGTTGCTGCGTTGTGACGCTAACGCCGGCGTGCTCGCGGCTCACGATGTCTTTGTGCCCGGCAAGGATCAGGTCGATCATGCGCGTGAGGTCGGCCTTGAACTTGGCCTGGTTGTCGGCGTTGCGCCAGGGAGCGTAGCGGCCGGTGCCCTCGACTTCCCCGAAATAGCCGAAGTCGCGCGGCACCGCGACCAGCACATCATCCACAAAAACCGCCGGATATCCCTTCACCCCGTAGCGGTCTGCGAGTTTCGATCCGCCAAAGTTCTCGCTGATGAAATTTACTTGTCCCGGATATTTGGCAGCCACTTCCTGTACCAGCAAACTTGCTGGATCGGAGATGTTTCAGGTGTAAGGCCACCGCACCAGGGTGATGTCAACCGTCCTGCCGGATGACTTCTTCATCGGAGTCGCGGGCTTGCGCGCCGCGTAGTAAGCCGGCAAAACCTGATCGAGGATGATCCGCGAGCTGCGCCACTCATCTGCGCTCGGAGCCGAACCGTCGGCATGCGCAATCTGGGAATCTGCACGCTCCAGGAATAGCTGTACCAGGGAATCGTCATCGGCAGAAGCCGCCACTTTCTGGCGCGCGTTTGCGAGGTCATCCTTGAGGCGCGCCTGTTGGGCCGCGTCGAGAGGGGGCGCGTCGAGCATGGCATAGTGACGGACGGCTTCGAGATACTGGTACAGCGCGCCAGCATAGAATCTGGACGAGTCCAGCTCCTGCCCCAACTTGATTGCGGAATTCAGCGCGATGAACCTGGGATGCAAGTCGATGGATTTAGGCGGCTGAAAGGCGGCGTTCGTCCTTGCCTGTATGCTTTGCAGCTCGGGAAGGAACGATCGCAGAGGGAACGGCTTGCTTTTTGCGGTGAGATTCAGCGAGGCGCAGAATTTCGAGAATGTGGCTTCGCCGTCAGCCTCACCCATATACAGAAGACCATCTTTAGGGCCGTTGGCGGCTGCAAAGCCCCGGCTTCCCTCGAGCAAAGGGATCGCCTTGCCCTGGGCGGCTTCCGAAAGCGCACGAACCACGAGCGGAACGCCGTCCCATTGTCGCTGGTGCGCTTCTTTATCGAGCGCCGTCAGACGAAGGCTGGCTGCTCCCCATTCAGAATCGAAGGCTGCGAAATCGCTCTTGGCCAGGTGGGCCTTATCTACACCGGCACGGGCACCCTCGAGGAGATCTTCGCCTTGTCCCAGTTTTTCGAGGCTGAGATAAAAGCGCCCGGCACTGTGCGCTTCGGCCGCACTCTTCAAGGTCGAGGCCGCCATGGACGCCACTTCTGCGGGATCTCCCTCGGTGATCGGGTTGTCCTTGAGAGATTGCTGCAGTCGCTGGATTTCGGCCTGTACCTTCGTGACTGCGTCTTGGGCGCTTCCTGCCGCCAGCAACGCCGCCACCGCGAGCGGGACACAAACAGCCCTGAGCACTCTCATGGACGCCTCCCTTTGCCGATAGACGCGACGACCGGGTAGGAGTTAGCGCGTGGCTGAAGATGGCGCAAACATAACTGCAGCGTGCGGATTCGTTGTGGAACTCCGATTAGCAGTAGTGTTTTTCAGCGCTGTCTCCAGTTCGCTCGGGTCGAATCAGGAAGGTCCAGGCTTGTTCGTGTAATGCGACTCGACCGTGCTTGTCGAACGAGAGCAAGGCGGAGCCAGAAGACCTGATCCGGCGCATCGATCGGGCGGCTTAAGCCCTTCTGGCGTTGTATGATTGCGGTACCCACGAGGAGAATTCCGGTGAACCGCCTTTCCGCTGTTTTGCTCTGTGCCTTGAGCTTTGTAAGTCCCAGCCTTTACGCCCAGCGAAGTCAGGGGGGCGGCCACGGCGGACCTGCCAAGGCGGACCCGAGCGCGGCAAGCATTCGCGATTTCAAGCTGGCTTTAGCAGTGCAGGCTGATCCCGACCAGACCGCGCAATACCGAGCCTTGGCGAAGTCTACTGAGAATGCGCGCAATCGGGCCCACGATCTCCAGCAGCTTGCGGCAAATGACGACTTGTCTAAACAGGCCAAAGACTTTAAATCGGCGGTAGAGCAGGCGGCGAACGAGAACCACGATTTCATGGGGACCCTCAACAAGGCGCAGCGGACAGTCCTGAAGGAGCAGGTGAAGAAGTTTGAAAAGGCCGGCTCCGAGCTGGCCAAGCAGTCAAAAGCGTTCTCGCAACAGGTGGATGGCGGAAAAGTCGACGCCTCTCAGCTGTCGGCGGCGGCGCAGAAACTCGAAAGGGCCCTGGCCGATGTGCAAACCTACCAGCAGAACCTGGCCGAGGAGATGGGAATTCAGGTCCAGGCGAAATAAGGGTCGCGCTCTGCGGCCAGTGCGATTACTTAGGTACCCTGGAGATCACTGACCAATCACTCCGGGGCTGGCATAATCAATGCTAATGTCGCCCGCCATTTCCCTTCACGTCGACGATCGCTGGTTGCCTAAGTCCATTCTTTGTCTCCGCGATTACACCGCGAAGAAGTTCAGCCATGATCTGGTGGCCGGAGTAACGGTCGGACTGGTAGCTCTCCCGCTCGCGATGGCCTTTGCCATTGCCTCCGGCCTGACGCCGCAAGCGGGAATCTATTGCGCGGTCGTGACGGGGTTTCTGATTTCAGCGCTGGGCGGATCCAAGACCCAGATTGGTGGACCGACGGGCGCATTTGTGGTGGTGGTGGCGGGGATCGTTGCCGCGCATGGAATTGACGGCCTCTTCATGTGCACCATGATGGCGGGCCTCCTGCTGGTCATCCTGGGAGCCACAGGCATGGGTTCCGCGGTGAAGTTTATTCCCCGCCCCGTGGTGCTGGGATTTACCAACGGGATCGCTGTGCTGATCGCCAGCACTCAGCTCAAAGACTTTTTCGGGTTGCAGATGGACAAGGTTCCCGGGGAATTCTGGCTGCGCATGAAGGCCATCGCCGCTGATTTCCCGACCTGGTCGCCGCGTGCAACCATATTGGCCGCCGCGACTGTGACGGTGTTGCTGGTATGCCGCGCGATTTCAGGACGCATTCCCGGCCCGATCATAGCGATGCTAGGCGCCACTCTCGCCACTGTTTTTCTAAAGCTGCCAGTCGAGACCATCGGGAGCCGCTTTGGAGGAATCCCGGCGGGACTCCCGCACGTCGCTTTCCCACATTTCCGGGCCGACCTGATTCACGGTTTGCTGGGTCCTGCATTCACGGTGGCGATGCTGGGCGCGATCGAATCGTTGATGTCTGCCATGGTTGCGGACCGGATGTCCAATGACCGGCACAATCCCAACGTTGAACTGGTAGGGCAAGGAGTTGCCAACATCTTCTCCCCCATTTTCGGAGGTCTTCCCGCCACCGGCGCGATCGCGCGCACTGCCACCAACATTCGTGCGGGAGCGCAGACCCCCGTGGCCGGCATGATCCATGCTCTGACGCTGCTCGCGATCCTGATTTTTGCGGCGCCCCTCGCGAGCTACATTCCCATGGCGGCGCTTGCAGGCATATTGATGGTGGTCGCCTACAACATGGGAGAATGGCGTGAAATCCCGCAACTTCTGAAGCTCACGAAAACCGACATCAGCGTCTGGATGGTGACCTTTGGGCTTACGGTGTTCGCGGACCTCACCGTAGCGGTGGAAGCCGGCATGATCCTGGCTGCGCTGCTGTTTATTGCGCGCGTGGCCAACACCACCACCGTTTCGCAGGTCACCGACGACTACGTTCTTGACGGGCGAGTGCACATTCTGCAGGACAAGGACATTCCTTATTACGCGACCATCTTTCGCATTCACGGGCCATTCCTGTTCGGGGCCACTGACAAAATCTCAATCGTGACGGAGAAGATGCACCAGTTGCCGCCAATCGTGATCGTACGTCTCCGCAATATGACTGCGATTGATGCGACCGGACTGTTTGCGCTGGAGCAGGTCGCCAGAGAACTGCACGCGACCGGAAGGACGTTAATCCTGTGCGGAGCCCGGCAACAGCCGGCCGAACTCATCCACAAGGCAGAATTCGAAGAGGTAGTCGGCCCGGAGAACATCTGCGCCAACGTTCAGGAAGCTCTGCGACGCGCTGAAGAAGTATTCGAGAAAATCGATACCCGCTCGCTCGCGCACAGACCTTGATCCATTCACGATGGTACGAATCTTCAGGTCGGCCGCCCGGTTGCGCGAATGGCTGGAAAAGAACCACGCGCGGAAATCGGAACTCTGGGTAGGCATGTACAACCAGCGCTCCTCGAAAATCAGCGTGACCTACAAAGAAGCTCTGGATGAGGCCTTGTGTTTCGGGTGGATTGACGGCGTCCGCAAGAGTGTGGACGAGTTCACATACACCGTCCGTTTTACTCCACGGAGAACGAAAAGCTACTGGAGCCGCGTGAATCTCAAGCGAATGGATGAGCTGATAAAGAAGGGGCGGGTAGCTCCATCCGGCCTGGACGCGTATCGGCGCAGGGAACAGAAATCCGGCAAATACTCGTTCGAGAATGCAGAGCGCAAGCTGGATCCCGATTCCGAGCGCCAGTTCAAAGCCAATCGCAAAGCCTGGCAATTTTTCAACGCGCAAGCTTCATGGTATAAACGCACCGCAAGTTTCTGGGTCGTCAGCGCGAAAAAGCCAGAGACCAGAACTCGCCGCCTCCGGACTCTGATTGCGGATTCCGAGGCTGGCCGGCGTCTGGGAATCCTCACGGCCAAGTCGAAGCAATAGTGTTGCACTCCAGTTTGAATCGCCTCCGCACTACATCGGACAGATGTGGTTCTAAGGGTGCTCAGCCGACATCTCAGGGTATTCCTACCCTTTATGGTCGGGATTCCACGGTATTGTTGATTCGTCGAGGCTCGGTTGAAATGTCATGGACGAGGACATTCATGGCCACCCAGTCATTCAACCCGAATCTGGATTGGAAGCAAGCATTTGAGAACGCACTCGGCGAGCTCGAGGGCAACGAAGTCAAACGTCCGGTAGCGAACAGACCGATCTACTCCCGTCGAGCGGCAAAGGCAGAGCCAGTTCTACCCGATCAGGCGGTTGCGAGTGCAGCGGAGGCGCTCGCAGCGTTATGGAAAACCTCTCGAGCCAAGCAGATCGGAAAGTCAGGAAAGCTTTCTGCCGACGGTCGCCGGCCGCAGTGAGTTACTCGAATTGACGCTTAAATCCGGCAAACTGATCCTTCAGATCGGCAATTTCTCTGCGCAGAGCTGTAATCTCGTTTTCTAACGCGGTCATCCGATCCACGTCGCCAACAAGATTACGAACCTGAGTAGCGGGCTCGAAACTCTCCGGCGTTCCTGAAAAAAGATGTGTGTAGCGCGTCTCCTTGGTCCCTGGCTGTCGGGGCAGTGAGGCGGCATAGCCCCCGTCGATCAACTTTTGCAACGTGGATTGCACGTCGTCCAGGGTCTCAAAGGCGTACATGCGCTCGGTACGGCCACGCAACTCTCCCGGCGTCTGCGGACCCCGCAACAGCAACACACAGAGGATCGCGATCTGCTTGCGATCGAAGTTGTAAGCCTCCTGCATGCGATGCTCGTACTTGGTGACGCGACTGTCCGCCACGCTGGCCGGACCGGCCAACCTCTTTTCCTGCAGCGCGCTTAACGCATCGCGAACGGCATTGTCGTCGAGGCTCATCACCGGCTCGCGATTATTTTTCTGGTTGCAAGCGTTCACCAGTGCGTTCAGGGAGAGCGGATAGTAGTCGGGCGTGGTGATGTCTTTTTCGATCAGCGCACCCAGCACGCGCGCCTCGACTGGATTGAGTTGGATTTCCACGGGATTTGAAAAACCGCAGCTATTGTATCGAACACCGGGGAGAGCCGGTTGAGGTCGAGTGCCAGCTAGTCCAGGTTTTCGGGACGAAGCACATTATGGACCTGCGTCTCCCGGATGCCACGCCGGCTTAGATATTTCTGAATCGCGCAGCGATCTGCCTCTGTGCATCCCAGATGGCGAGCAATCATCGCCGACGCCTTGAGCAGGCTGGGCGCCATGGCGCGGAGAACCAGGGGTTGGTGCCCGGGCGAACGTTTCAGGAAAAAGAATTCGTAGTTCATGAATGGAGGAGGAACACACGCAACTGTTGCGCGTGTAACCTGGGCTTAACAAAACAACCCTACTTCCAGCTCGGTTGTGAATCCAAGCGTGGCAGATTTGGCTTCATTACCAAGGTAACGAAGCGTTTGTCCCGCGATGCAATTTCGGTAGAGACTGAGGTTGGCTGTGTTGGGAGTTGATCTGTATCAGGCGTCGCTTCACCGTCGGGACAAGGAACAAGCGCTGCCTTCAGTCGATGGTTGTCACGGACGGAAAGGCGGACGGCATGTCCGCCTTCGTAGTTGATGTCTCGCTTGCATTAGAACAACGCGGTCGGACGCCGCTTCCAGGTCTTACCTTTTTCCGTAGCAATCTTCTCCATGTCATTGACGTAGGCGCCAGCCTGGGTGACGACATGATGGAGATCGTTGCCGATGCTGATGAAGGTAAAGCCTTTCTCCAGAAATTCTCCGACACGAGCGGTGCCAAATAGAAAGAGCCCGAGGATGACTTTGTTCTTACGCGCGTTGTCCATCAATTTCTGGGTCGCGGCTCCAAGTTCCGGCGACGTGTACATGTGAGGGAACTCGTATTTTTCGTAGAGGCCCATCGACATGCAGAGATCGTTCTGGCCGAGGAAGAGAATGTCAACACCCGGAACCGCGGCAATCTCTTCCATCTGCTCGATGCAGGAGGCGGTCTCAACCTGAAGGGCGACGATGGTGTTCTCATTGGCGCTGCCCGCATAGCCGAGCAATCCGCCCTTATTCATGCTGCGCTGCGGGAAGTAAACGGAGCGGGTTCCAACTCGCGGATACTTGGTGCAGCTAATGGCCTGGCGAGCCTCTTCCGCTGTATTGATGTAGGGTACGAGTACGCCATCGGCGCCAAGATCGAGCGCTTGCTGGATTCCTGGCCGGTCGTCGTATCCGCCCACCCGCACCAGGGACTTGGCCCCGCCGCTGGCAATTCCGCACAACATGGCGGAGAGTTTTTCGTAGTGCATGGGCCCGTGCTGGGTATCAACCAGCAGCCAATCGTAGCCGCTGTGTGCCAGTTGCTCGGCGACAGTCGGGCTGTGCGCGTTCAGAAACAAGCCCATCTTGGGCTTGCCCTCACGCAGCTGTTTTTTGAACTCAGCGCCACTTAGCGCTTCAGACATAGTGATCCTCCTGAGATCGATGAAAGTGCTTTAGTGTAACCGACTGGCATAGAAGCATGCGGCAGGTTTTTGAAGAGCATATGACCGGAGGACACCTGACAAAAAGCAAGAGCCACGTCCGCCTGGAACGTGGCTCTTCAAGAGCGAAAGCCTGTCACGGCTGCTGACTCTGGGTCGGCGTGCTGCCGGTCGCGGCGACCTGGGTCGCAGGCTGCGGCTTGATCTCAACCGTCGCGAGAATCGTTTCCAGCTTGCGGAATACCTGCTCGCGATCCACTTGATCCACGGTGCCAGTTCCTTCGCCTTCAGTGCCCAGCCCGAGCGCGAATTCATAGCAGGCGTCGTTCTGGTAGACGTGGTAGTACTTGGCATCGGCCTGCTTCATCCCATGCAGACCCACCGCTTCCATCTCGTCGTACTCAGTCCGGCTGAGCGTCACTTTCGCGGGCTTGACGGGATCGGGATCGGTCTTGTCCGCCAAGGCGAACTGCCCGCATTCGGCGGCGCTCAGGTTACGGTTCACGCTGACGTTGAAGATCGCCGAAGTGTAGTCCGTTCCCGGATACAGGGTGGAAGGCAACTCTACCGATGCGATGGTCACGCTTCCCGGCTGAACAAAGTTGGTGGGCACGGGACCGAAGCCGTTCCAGTCCTTCGTAGCTTCTTCGCCAGTTTTCAGCGAATACTTCCTTGGATATTTGAACGACACTCCGTAGACCGGGTCACTATACTTCACAATCGAAGACCGCTTGCGAACAGCTTTCTTCTTGGGGGTCGGCACCGGAACCGCCGAAGCGGGCGCGGGATCCTGCACCGCCGGCATGACGCTCGCCGAGGTTGAACCCTGGTTGTTGTTTTCGGAAACCTGCGATTTGTTGCTCCGGGAGCATCCCAGGGCCAGCAACCCGGCCACGATCAGAGCACCGGCGAAAATGAACGTTCTTTTCTCTCCCGACCACCGACGGTCGGCTGAACATGACATCCCCTTGCTCGATTTTCCTTCTGGACTGAACCACTCGATATTTGCCATTGTTTTTTCACCTCCCTGCTTGCGCAGTTACGGGAGTGGAGGCACGATGGCTGCCGAGAAGGAAGCTGCTGATTCTGCATGCTTTAGCATAGAAAAGCGGGCAGCATTCTGTGGTTGGTCACACACGCTGAGGAACCCGAGCCACAATGAAACCTCATAAGTACGCTTAATTCGCGTCATAAGCGCTTTTTATTTGTATGCACAGCGGGGCGCAGGATAGGCTCTTGCTTTACATCGTTAAATCCCCTGTCATCCAATTTCACAATCGGGTTGCGACCCGCGCAAGGAGAGGCATGTCGAACGAACTGCGAAATTTTCTGGCCTTGTCTTACGACGAACTGGAAGAACTGAATCTGAAGGCGAAGGAGCAGCGCAGAAACCGGGTGGCGCTGCACAAAATCCAGGATGAGCGCTTGCAGTACCTGACGGACGAAAAACGGATCAAGGCGGTGACCGTGCTGTTCAGCGACCTCGAAGGCCGCCTGCACATGCTCGATTACGACAAGAAGTTTCTGCTGAAGAGTTTTGACAACCTGACATTCGATGGTTCCTCCATACGCGGCTTCACCGCCCAGCGTGAAAGCGATCTCCGCCTGGGCATAGACTGGAGCGCGTTTTACTGGGGACCGGCCGACATATTTGGGCCCGGCAAGGTCCTGGTGTTTGGAGACGTGATCGACAAGGGCGGGACGACTTATGCCGCCGACATCCGAGGCATGCTCAAAGAGTTTGCCAACGAGCAGCACAAAAGCAACGGTTTTACACTCAATGCGGCCAACGAGATCGAAGGATTTTTGTTCCAGGGGGCTGACGCCGAACGGCGCTTCCATGAAACCAACCGCTTCGAATACGTCAACACTGGCGGGTACTATCACTCTTTGCCCGGAGATCCTCTGCGTACTTTCATTGATACCACGGCCGAGGTGCAGCGCTCGATGGGCTTCCAGAACGAGAAAGACCATCCCGAGGTTGCTCCATCACAATTTGAGATCAATTACGGATACGGCGAAGTTGTGGCCGCGGCCGACCAGATCCAGCTCTACAAATTAATCTGTCGCCAAGTCGCAACTAAGATGGGGTTCACCGCCTCTTTCTTGCCGAAGCCGGTCGTGGGAGTGAATGGGAACGGCATGCACACTAACGTCTCGGTCAGCAAGAATGGCAAGAACCTGTTCTGGGACCCCAAAGGTGAAGAGAAACTGAGCAAGGCAGGATGGGAGTTCGTAGACCGCATTCTGACTCACGCGAATGATATCTGCCTGCTTCTGAACGCAAGCGTCAACGCCTACCGGCGCCTGGATCCTCATTTTGAGGCTCCGAACCAGATCAAAGCGTCGCCCACCGACCGTGGGTCCATGGTGCGCATCCCGATTGGCAACGAGAAGAGCATGCGCGTGGAAGTCCGTTCCGTGGGTCCGGACGCAAATCCATACATGGTCATGTATTCGATCTTCAAGACCGGCCTTACGGGGGAGACGGCGAAAATCAAGAACCTGCGTCAGGCGGAACGCTATCTGCCTGACAACGTCTACACCGCGCTGGAAAACTTCCGCAAAGCGAATTGGACGACGAAGTTGCTGGGAGCCGACGTCAAGGCCCGTTACGCTGATCTGAAGCAGGCATCGGCGGATCGTTGCCCACGGCTGCTCGGGAGTTTCGTGAAAGCTCCCGAGGTGCAATATCATCACGACGTTTACAACCAGTACCTGTGGAACCTTTTTTAGAAAATTTGGCGGGAAAAAGAAGGCCACCTCTTTCCGGGGTGGCTTTCCCTAATGGTTTCGACAAACCTTAGAAGCTGGCCTGCTCGCTCAATTCTCCGAGACGTGTCTGCTGTTCGCCGTAAAATCCCTGCTGGTAGCCGTTCACGTAGGCCTGGCGGTAATTCTGCTGGAGGTCTGTGGCGCTGGTCTCGATTCCGCCGGCATGGCGGTAGTTCTCTGTTCTGTTGACCTGGAACTTGTGTGATGTCTGGCGATGCCGCAAACCGTCGGAAATGCCGTCATGGAAACCGACCAGTTCGGCGCTGGATGGTCTAGTTGCGTACAAATTTCCCACCTTGCCATAGACCGCCTCGTAGCCTTGCAGGAAGGCGCTGCGGTCCTCCTGGCTGGTCCAGCGGCTGGCGATGAAGTGCGGGTTGCGTCCGCTCTCGGCGTCAAGCTTGCCCAGGTACATTCCATCGCGAAACGCAGCGCCATTTTGTTGTGCTGCCGGGTTGAGGCGTGCGTGGCCCCCAGAAGCGGTGAATACGCTGGTGGCTGCCCCTGCCGAAAGGGCGAAAGCCAGCGCAAACAAGAAAAGTCGATTCATGATTTCTCTCCCGGCGTGCTGTTCCTGATGTCTCCAATCTTTCGTTTGATTAGAACCGCAAGGCGCGGCGAGAGTCGTAAAAACGATGTAAAGGTTGAGTAAAATTACAGGGCTTGCAAGATGACAAAAAGGAAATCCGGCCATCACCTTGTCAATAATTTTGCGTGGCTACGATTTTTCGTGGGCAAGGGCGGCGATGGTGCCGCGAGTGGGTTCAGATAGTCCGCAGGCGCAAGCAGAACCTGCATTCCCCGTACGCCGGCGGAGATGGACATCACCTCAAACAACTCGATGGTTTCGTCCACGAAGACTGGAAAGTCTTTCTTGGCGCCGATCGCGGTCACTCCTCCGCGGATGTAACCGGTCAGTGCTTGCAGTTCTTTCACTGGAACCAGTTGCATTTTGCGATCGCCGCTCGCGGCGGCCAAGGCCTTTAGATCGAGTTCCGCATTGGCTGGGATCACCGCCATGCAGATACCATGGCGATCACCGCGAGCCACGAGGGTCTTGAACACCTGCCCGGGCGGGATACCGATCTTTGCCGCCACGGTTTCCGCCGCGAGGTCGTCGGGGTCTACCTCATACTCGCGCAACTCGTAATGCACGTTAAGCTGGTCCAGTAGCCGAACAGCATTGGTTTTTTGGGCC
Organism: Terriglobales bacterium; assembly: GCA_035652095.1. GTDB lineage: Bacteria > Acidobacteriota > Terriglobia > Terriglobales > Acidobacteriaceae > DASREM01. The sequence continues at coordinate 13,106 of DASREM010000029.1, forward strand.
ATACGCCATTTTATGACGTCAGCTTGCGACGCGGCGGGAACGTCCTTACTATGAGGGACGAGGAACAGTATGTTGCGCTTGCTTTTACACTGGGTGCTGAGCGCGCTGGCGATTTGGATCGTCTCCCGTTTGGTGCCGGGTTTCATCGTGAGCGGGGCCGGCGCTGCTCTGATTGCGGCAGTGTTCATCGGATTCATCAATGCGACCCTGGGATTCTTTCTGAAGATCATCACCTTCCCGCTGACCATCCTGACCCTTGGAATTTTCTGGTTTGTTGTGAACGCCGCCATGATTGAACTGGCCTCGGCCCTGGTTCCGGGCTTTACGGTGACATCTTTCGCCTCCGCGTTTTGGGGAGGGATCGTGCTCAGCCTGGTAAACATGCTGCTGAAGTGGCTGATTTTGCCTTCGCGCCAGCCCAGTTAAGTTTGTTTCTTGGGCTTCATCATCCCCCATTCTTTCTCGGTCAGGCTTCTCCCCAGCGCGCTGAATTCGCCCGCGCCCTGGAGCAACTCGCCGCCATCCATCCGGACCACCTCGCCGTTGATGTAGCCAGAGCGATCGCTGACCAGGAACGCCGCAAGATCGGCCAATTCCTCGATGGTGCCGAAGCGGCCCGAAGGAATGCGCTGGCGGGCCCGCTGTTCCAGGTCTGCACGGGGCAGCAAGCGCGAAAACGCGCCCTCGGTCGGGATTGGGCCCGGGGCAATTCCGTTGACCCGAATACCGCGATTTCCCCACTCCACGGCCAGGCTGCGAGTGAGCGCATCCACTCCGGCCTTCGAGACCGCCGAGGGCACAACGTACGCCGATCCGGTTGGCGCATAGGTCGCGCTGATGTTGAGCACCGTTCCCGCATGTTTCGATTGCAGCCAACGGCGCCCGCATGCCATGGTGACATTGATAGTGCCGACCAGGACGATCCCAATCACAGCCTGAAATGCTCCGGGAGACAGTTCCTCAGTCCGAGCCAGAAAATTTCCGGCAGCGTTGTTGACGAGAATGTCGAGTGCACCCTCACTCCAGATCTTCTCGATCATCGCATTGACGGCTTCGTGGTCGCGAACGTCGCAGGGAAGGGCGCTGAGTGTGCCGCCGAGTTCCTGGACGGCATCGTCCAGAACTTGCTTCCTTCGTCCGCATATAAACAAGGTAGCGCCGAGTTCGAGGAAACGGCGCGCCATGCCCTTGCCAAGACCGGTGCCGCCGCCGGTGATCAAGATGCGCTTGTTGCGCAGCAAATCGCTTTGAAACATGGGTTCTCCAATGGAACGTGCCAGTGTACTTCACTCGCCCAAGCTGCAAGCGACGCGAAATCCGTAGTCGGCATATTGGAATTGGGGAGGAATACTGGAGCGGGCCGCACAGCGCGTGACTTTGATGTGGTGCCGCCACGATCCGCCGCGGGATGCCCGCCGCTCGCCTTGTGCGGGCCCGGGCGGATTGCGCTCAGGAGATGCGGAGTAGTAGTCCGCCTGAAACCAGTCCGAGCACCATTCATGCACGTTCTCACAAATGTCATACAGGCCGTAAGGATTGGCGGCGTAGCGCGCGACGGGTTCGGGTCCGGTCTTCCAGCGGTGAGCATAATCGGGCAACGATTGAGGCGGAGAATCTCCCCAGGGAAACTGTTGTTGTTCTGCTCCGCCGCGTGCGGCGCGTTCCCACTCGGCTTCTGTAGGCAAGCGATAGTGCCGTCCCGTAGATCCGCTGAGCCACTCACAATATTGGACTGCTTCGAACCACGACACCGCGACCACCGGCTGATCAGGATACGAAAAGTTCGGATCGTTCCAGAATGGAGGAAGAGCGTTGCCGCTGGCTTTCAAAAACCGCTCGTACTCTGCGCGCGTGACCTGCGCTGCCGCTAAGAAGAATGCGTCCACCCAGACTCGGTGAACCGGACGTTCATTCTCCTGCCCACATTCGGACCCCATCAGAAAAAGGCCCGCAGGAATTTTTGCCAGCCGGGGCTCCAGGTGCAACGCAACTGAACTGACATCCACAGGGAGAGGATACTGAATCTCAGGCGCGCAGGACAGAGACGACTTCGGAGATGTCGTGATCCTGGAACAGGCGAATGCCGGCAACTCCGGCGGCTCCGGCCTCCATGCACAATGCCGCATTCTGAACTGTGACGCCTCCCAGGGCCAGAACAGGGACATGGTGCTGGCATGCGCGCCGAAGCGCATCGATTCCCACCGGCTCAGTTGTGGGGGAATCACACTTGCCGAAAATCGGGGCGAAGACGACGAAGCTCGCGGCCTGGGACGCGGCTCGCCGTACCTCATCTTCCGTGTGGCAGGAAGCCGCCACAATCAGGTCTGGTTTCTTCGCAGCAGCCGCGATCGCCCGCGCATCTTGCACCGAGATATCATCGGAGCGCAGGTGCACACCATCGGCACCCATAGCCAAGGCCACGTCAGTCCGCGAATTGATCAGCAGCCGAGTCCTGGTCGAAGGTTTCGCGTGGACGACCCGCACTGCGTCTTCGGCGAGGCTTTCTAACTCGTGGCTGGAGAGATCTCTTTCTCGAAGCTGGATGTAATCAACGCCGCAGGCAACGGCTTCGCTGATTTTGGAAAGCAGCTGCCGGCGACGTTCAGCCTCGTTGCCGGGGAACTGCGTGCGGTCGGTGATGTAGTAGAGGAGCAAATCGGTAGAAGGCTATTTGATTCTACCCTTCTAATCCCATCCGAGCCGGGTTTGCTGGGGCGGGGAATTCCGTGTGCCGAACCCGGAGAACAACGCCCATTCGCTCTCGTCGACGTGGGGTCCACTCGGATTCGATTTCCCCCGCACCTTCGTCTCAGCCATGACCGGTGAACCTCGAAAAACCCCACCCGAGCAAAACCGGCTCGGGTAGGGCACCCCGCTCATTCTTACGGATTGGTCTTCGCAATCTCCGGCATGGTTTCGCCGGTGCGCTTGGGTTGGGGGCCAAGATGGTAGCGAGTCAGTCCTTCGCGCAGGAATTCGAATCCCGCCTCGGGAGAGTCCATGATCTGTACCAGGTCCAGGTCCTCGGCAGAGACGGTGCCCGCATCCACAAACGCCTGAAAGTTGACGACCTTGTTCCAATACTCGCTGCCGTAAATCAGTACCAGAATCTTCTTGGCCAGCTTCTGGGTCTGAGCAAGGGTCAGGATTTCGAACAGTTCATCCATGGTTCCAAAGCCGCCAGGGAAGATCACCAGGGCCTTGGCGAGGTACGCGAACCAGAATTTACGCATGAAGAAATAATGAAACTCGAAGTTCAACGACGGCGTGATGTAAGGGTTCGGGTATTGCTCGAACGGAAGATGAATGTTCAGACCGATGGACTTGCCCTTGGCTTCATGGGCGCCGAGGTTGGCGGCTTCCATGATGCCGGGGCCGCCTCCGGTGGTAACGACGAAACGGTGCCGCCGTGCCGGAATTTGGGTTGACCATTGCGTCAGCATGTAAGCCAGGCGCCGGGCGTCTTCGTAGTAACGGGCGGTGTCAACCGAGGCGATGGCGCGCTTGCGTTCGGCTTCGCTCGCCACCACTCCCCGACGTTCAAGCTCTGCGAGACGCTGCTGGGCGAGGTCGCGGCCGTGAAAACGCGCCGAACCGAAGAACACAACGGTGTCCTGGATCTGCTCGCGACGAAACCGGGCCAACGGTTCCTGGTACTCGGAGATAATGCGGAGCAATCGTCCATCAGGACTGTTCAGGAAACTTTCATTCTCGTAAGCCAAAGGCGCTGCTTTGGGCTTTTGATCGTCCATAGAAGGTTCTTTCTCGATAAAGTAGCCGGGGCTAGGTCCGCTTTTCCTCGTGGTAGTGAATTGCTTCCCAGAACCCGATCCAGATGTCCAGTACGCCCAATCCACTGCAAATGCCGCGGAAAAATCCACTGCCCACGATCGCACGCAAGTAGGGGTTCCCAAGCAGCAGGTGGTTATCGGTCCATTCCGGGCGCCAGGGCAGAATGACCAGCAGCACCCCGGCGCTGGCACAGAAGAACACGAACATCAAGACCGTAATGCGATGCAGCCAAAGCTCAATTCCAGAGTAGCGGCGCCCCTGGGGACGCAGTTGGTCATTCAGGGTTGCCGGAGGCGTAGCGGTGTTGTCCGGTGGCCGGAGATTCCGAACGATGGGAGTAGAAGGGATACTCTCCAAAGGCGAGTTGGGGTCGACGGTCACGCCACGCTCCTCGAGCGGGACAGAGCAGCAACTCCCAACGCCGTCCCCTGGTCAAAAATAAGAACCATCGGGACATTCTACGACTTCAAGGCCTTGATGCGCTCAGCAACGTCGCGATAATCAATGTTGCTGCCGTAAACTTCCATGAAATGATGCAAGGCTGAGCTCTTGTCCTGCGCGACTTCATAGGACGAGCCCAGTTCATAGTGCAGCGCCAGGCGCGTATCCTGATCGAGGTCAGGCAGTTTGAGCGCCTGTTCATACCAGCGGATCGCCGCCTCGGGAACACCTTTATCCAGGAAACACTGCGCCAGCCAGGTGTAGGTCTGCATGATCTGCGGGAAAGCATGTCCGCGGTCTACGTACTGACACACCTTCTGCAGTTCGCCGATGGCTTCGTCGAGCAATCCCATCTCGCGGAAGGCGACGCCGAGGTTGTAGTGAGTTTCCGGATCTTCGTCGGTGCCTGTGGTCTCCTCTTCGAGTTCCTGCTTGAGTTCGCCGAACATGTCGGCGAGGTCAACGCCTGCGCTGGCGTCGAGCTTTGGGGCCGCAGCGGGCGCCGGAGTTCCCAACTGCCGCATCTTGGTGGGTTGATAGGTAAACGTCGGGGCAGCGGCGGCTGGAGCTGTCGGCTCCAATGCGGGCGCGGCAGCGGCGGCAGCGCCGCCAGTTACCACAGGCCTCGGCATCGGAGGAGCTACTGGAGCAGGTGCAGCTTGCGCCACGGGAGCAGGCTCCGGCCTCGGCGGCGGGGTAACTTCCGCGACCGGCGCAGGCGCTTCCGGCAGGAAGCTGTCGCCCAGTGATGCTTCTAAATCGGCTACAAAGTCCCCCAGCACACCCGTCTCGGCGACGGCGGGTTCGGTGGCTGCTTCCGCGAACTCGACTGCGGCGGCAGGCGCGGCCTCCGGACTGGGTTCGGCGACCGCAGGTGTTGCCAGGAATCCGTCGCCAAGGGAAGACTCGAGATCATTAACCAGGGCGTCCAGCACGCCGGGTTGCGGTTCCGGAGCGGGCGGCTCCGTGGGTGGGGCCTCAAGCGCGGGAGTTTCAATTTCCTCGACCGAAACTTCTTCGACGATCTCAGGCTGCGCAGCCTGGGCTTGCTCGGCCGCGGCAATCTCCTGCCGCATGTTGGAGAGCATCGCAACATCTTTAGTCAGCTTCTCCAGCTTGGACATTGCGTCGTGGGCCTGATCCACCATGGAGTGACCAAGGTAGAAACGAATCTCCTCGATCACCTCGGCAATGGCCTGCGAATCATCTTCCGCGACACCTTCTGCGGGCGCCGATTCAGGCGCAGCCTCTTCCGGAACAGCGGGGTCTGACTCTTCCGCAAAAGCTCCTTCCCATTCACTCGAAAGATCGACTTCCTCGGCGGGTGCCGCAGCTTCGGGCTGAATGCTGAATTCAGGTACTTCCGCCGGAGCAGTGGATGGCGCAGCTGCGTGGAAGAACAATCCTGAATTCGGTGCGGAGGCCGAGGCGGCGGCCGCAGCTTGTACCCAGGGCTTGGCCGGGGCCTCGCGCTCTACCTTAGCGGGCGGGGCTGGAGTTGGAGACTGCTCGTGTTGCGTTGCAGCTGCGGTAGAAGAACACGCTTCGTACTTCGCCGCCAGTTCTCCGTAACGCGTGGCTTCATCCGGATGGCCCGCGTCGTGATAAAGACTTTCCAGGGTGCGGCAGCATACCGCAGCCTCGTTGAAACGGCCGGCGCGCGTGTGCAACGACGCCAGGCGCTGGTTCAGCCGCAAATCCTGGGGAGCTTTGGGCAGGGCCGAGTACAACGGGCCCAGGGCCTTGGCCGGCATGTTGTAGGAGATGAAGAGCTCCGCGTCGGTCAGGGCCGCGCGCACCGCGAGCGCAATCTCATCGGCATAGCGCTGGTCAATGAAGGGAGCCGTGGCTTCCAGTTCGTCAATCATCACCGCGCCTTCTTCTGCGGTGATGTGGCGCGTTGCCGGCGCTCCACCTAAACGGGCGATCACCTGCTGGTAATTCTTGGCATGCAACTGGTTCTGCGGTTCAAGCTGGGTCAGCTTCAGATAATAGTCGCGCGCTTTATCCAGTTCGCCCGACTGCACGTAGTTGTGCGCGAGCAACTCATAAACTTCCGTGAGATGTGTGGTATCTCCCGCCTTGGTAAGTAAATCGAGGACTGTAACCAGGGCATCGTTGTTGTCGCGGACGTGCCCAATCATGGCATGGAGAGTTTCCAGCAGCTTGTCGGCATCGGTGGCGAGCAGTCGTTCGGCGTACTGCTCGTAGACCTGCAATGCGTCCTGAAACTGGCCGGAAGCAATCAGGGCGTCGGTGTAGCTGCTGATGGCGGCGCTGTCGTTGTGTACAGAAAACAGCTTGCCGGCAATGTTTCCGGCATCGGGCAGGCGGCCGGTCTGCAGGTAGCACTGCAAAAGCAGTCGCAGGCCATCAGCATGCGAATCGAGGTCGGCCACTTTTTCCAGTTGCTGGATCGCGCCCGGAATATCGCCGTTATCGAAGGCGTTACGTCCCCGCAGCAGGAGCGCGTAGCTGTTGCCGGGATCCATGGTCAACATCTTCTGCAGGATTTCTTCGGATTGCGGCAGTGCGCCGCGAGATCGCAAGCTCTCCGCCGCAGAAGCGAAAATCTGCCAGGCTTCGGTCTTCTTTCCCAGCCGGACATACACCTCGGCCAGGCGCATGCGCATGTTCACATTTTCCGGATCCATTTCCAGGGTCTTCTGGAAAATCCGGACTGCCTGCTCCAGTTCGCCGGCGCGCAGGAATTCTTCCGCGACCTGCAGGTATTGGGCGCGCGCGTCGTTGAACAGGCCTTGCTGGGTATAGAGTTCGGCCAGGCGCAGCACGCTCTCCAGCGTGGGCTTGATCTTGGTGAGCTTTTTGTACATGGCGATGGCTTTGACCGTGAAGCCCTGCGCAGCATAGGCATCGCCGACACTCTTGAAGCACTCAATCGCCTTGTCGTTTTCCCCCAACCGGGCGTGAAGATCGCCGACGGTATTGCTGACCGTCAGATCCTTGGGATCCGCTTTGAGGATTTTCTCGTACTCAGCAATCGCGTTCTGCAGCTTGCCCTGCTGGACAAACTTCTCCGCCGCGCTGAGCACCTTCTGCTTGTTGAAGCCAAAACCAAACGCCATATGAATGCGGACTCCGGCCCGGTTCCGCCGAAGAACGCTCCTTCCTGGGAATGTTCACAGACGGCCAACCGTCCGTGGGCAATCCGGCGAAATTCCAGATGGCCTTCCGGACATGGTCATTGTAAGGCTGGTTACCGAGAACTGTATGGTTACTAAGGGTTACCGGAAGGGAGTGTACCGCCGGGTTACGGAAGGAATCTTGCCGGTTTTGTAGGGATTCGAGAGCCAAACCATTGAGGGCCGGGCTTGTGTCGGCGCCCTGCCCAATCCCGGCCGGGGCGCTAATTTAGGCCCTCTTCTTGGGAAATGTGGTTTGCTCATCTATATTCCTAGACAAGAAGAAGCAGTCAAAGGCGATCCCATGGGTGAGGCCGGTCCCGCTCTGCGTCACTATGATGCGGACTACGGTAATTTCAAAAATGCGCTTTATGCCGAGATTCGCCGGGAAGCTTACGGCGTAGACATCGGTCAAAGCAGTTGGCTGACCTGCGACGAACTGGACCGGTTTGTGCAGCACCTTGACCTGTCTCCTGCAAAGGTCCTGCTGGACGTTGCTTGTGGCTCGGGCGGACCCGCGTTGCGGGTGGCCGAACGTACCGGTTGTTCAGTGACCGGGGTGGATATTCACAAGGATGCGATCGCCGCGGCAAAGTCCATGGTTGCGGAACGCGGTTTATTAGATCGGGCCGAGTTCCGAGTTGGAGACGCGGCGGCACGCTTGCCGTTTGTTGATGCCAGCTTCGACGCGATCCTGTGCAATGATGCCATCAACCATCTTCCCGATCGCAAACGAGTGCTCACGGAATGGTCGCGCGTGCTCAAGCGCGGAGGACGGATGCTGTTCACCGATCCGATTACGGTGACCGGGCCGTTGACCAAGCCGGAGATTGAGATCCGCAGTTCGATTGGATTTTTCCTGTTCGTGCCGCTTGGCTACGATGAACGAGTCATTGCCGAGTGCGGCCTGCACTTACTCACGCGCGAGGACGTCACCGAAAACATGGCCACAATTGCAGAACGCCGCCGCGCCGCCCGCGCTTCCCATGAGGCAGAACTGCGCGAGATCGAAGGCGATCAAACTTACGAAGGGCAGCAGGAATTCCTGGTGGTGGCATCGCGATTAGCAGCCGAGCGCCGACTGTCGCGGTTTCTTTATGTGGCAGAGAAGAAATGACGGCCTGGTGGTGACTTCTCGCAGTGCGCCCGAAAACTGCTCCACTTTCTGAGTGATCTGTGAGGCGCAAGGCTTAAATCATGATCACTATTGCAGTCCCATTAAGATGTGCCGCAGAGGCCCACACATTCGCAAAAAGCGCGAACGTGCGGGGCGCCCGGCTCAGTTCAGTCAGTTTCCAATCGCGTTACCTAATTCTCAATTCATTCGCGCGACCTGGGAACAACTCGTCGTTCCGGCACATACCGTGGTCTTAATCGATCGCACGGGAGAGGGTCACTATGACGTGTGCTCACCGTTACGAGCATTGCGACTACGTTTGTTGCTCGCCATACAACGCGTGCACCAAGGGGTCATCTTGAACTTCCGCACTCGCAAAGGATCCTACTTTCTCCCTTGAACAGGTTCGTTCAGCGAGGTAAAATGCCGCGATTTTGTCCGGAAGTGCGCCTTAGTTTTCCGCTCCTCCCCTGAACGTAGTTCTGCTTTCTCGAAAGATGGGCCCCATTATCTTGCTGCCATTCGCGAAGACAGCTTCGCGTATGCGCAAGAGTGTGCGTTGCTGTCGTGATCTCGACAATCCAGCAGGGGAGATATGCGCATGAGTTGCCGGCCGCTTGCTTCGTTTATTGCTTTTACCCTATCAGTGGTGTTGACGGTTTCGCCCTACTCGGCGGTATCAGGACAAACAGTTGCCCACGCGCCCGGTATCAAGCTGCCGCCCGGAGTCGGCGCGGCTTCGTTGGCGAAGGTTCCACTGCCGGGGCAAGTTCGGCCTGGACTGCCTCTCCCCTTGCCTCCCTTGCCACAATCTGGGGTGGGCCGACTCGGCAAACCTGTTAAGCCGCTGACACAAGCTAACGGCAACCCAGTTCTTCAGAGCGCATCACCGTTTCCTTCCGGCGGCCCGGATGCGCTCTCAGTCGCGGTGGCGGATGTAAATGGCGACGGTGAACCGGATGTACTGGTCGCGAACGAGTGTCAGAGCAACAGCGACTGCAACAGTGGCGGGATCGGTGTGCTGCTGGGGAACGGCGATGGTACTTTTCAGGCAGCCCAGACATACGCTTCCGGAGGCACAGTTGCCTTCTCATTGGTAGTTGCAGATGTAAATGGCGATGGCAAGACGGATGTGCTGGTCGCGAACCAGTGTCTGAGCAGCAGCTGCACCGGCGGTGGCATTGGAGTCCTGCTGGGCAACGGCGATGGGACTTTCCAGGCAGCCCAGGCATACGCTTCCGGAGGCCTGTCCGCGTACTCGGTCGCAGCGGCGGATGTGAATGGCGACGGCAAAGCGGATGTGCTGGTGGCCAACAATTGTCAGAGCAACAGCGATTGCACCGGGGGAGTAGTTGGAGTGCTGCTAGGGAACGGCGATGGTACTTTTCAGGCAGCCCAGGCATACGCATCAGGAGGCCTGTACGCGTACTCGGTGACTGTGGCGGATGTGAATGGCGACAGCAAACCGGATGTGCTGGTCGGGAACCAATATCAGAGCAGCAGCAACACCAACAATGGCGGACTAGGAGTGCTGCTGGGCAACGGCGACGGCACATTCCAGTCAGCCCAAACGTACTCGTCTGGGGGTCTATACACGTACTCGGTGGCAGTGGCGGATGTGAATGGCGACGGCAAAGCGGATGTATTTCTCACGAACCAGTGTGTGAGCAGTGTCGACTGCAACAGTAGCAGCATCGGCGTGCTGCTGGGTAATGGCGATAGCACTTTTCAAGGGGCCCAAACGTATTCCTCCGGCGGCCAAACCGCGTACTCGGTATCAGTGGCAGATGTGAATGGCGATGGTAGGCCGGATCTGCTGGTCGCGAACAACTGTCAGAGTGGTGGGGGGTGCAGCAGTGGGAGAATTGGAGTGTTGCTGGGCAACGGCGATGGGACCTTCCAGACAGCTCAGGCATACGCCTCGGACGGGGCGATCGCGGTCTCCCTGGCAGTCGCAGACGTGAATGGCGACGGCAGACTGGATCTGCTGGCCGCCAACGTGTGCTCCAGTAACATCTACTGCGGCACGGGAGCGCTGGGAGTCCTGCTCGGCAACGGCGATGGTAGCTTCCAAGCAGCCCATGCATACACCTCCGGGGGGCAGATCGCAAACTTCGCCGCAGCCTCGGATGTGAATGGCGACGGCAAACCGGATCTCCTGATCGCGAGCGCATGTCAGAACAGCCAATGCATCAATGGCGCGATTAGCGTGTTGCTGGCTGCGGGGGACGGTAGCTTTCAAACAACACAGACGTACGCCTCCGGCGGTGGGGACGCGATATCCGTGGCCGTGGCGGATGTAAATGGCGATAGCAAGCTCGATCTGCTGGTCGCGAACAACTGTCAGAGCAGCGGCAATTGCACCGTAGGCTCCATCGGAGTGCTCTTGGGCAACGGCGATGGTAGCTTTCAGGCTGCTCAGACCTATGCGTCAGGGGGCTACGCCGCGCTCTCAGTGGCAGTCGCAGATGTCAATGGCGACGGCAAACCCGATTTACTGGTTGCGGACACTTGTCAGAGCATCAACGACTGCACGTCTGGCGGGATCGGAGTGCTGTTGGGCAACGGCGATGGCAGCTTTCAGGCAGCGCAGACGTTCGCCGCTGGAAATGGGGCGTTCTCCGTAGCCGTGGCCGACGTGAACGGCGACGCCACGCCCGATCTACTGGTCGCAGACAGTTGTCAAAGCGGTACGGATTGCAGCAGTGGTGCAATCTCAGTGCTCCTAGGCAACGGCGACGGCAGTTTCCAGCCAGCCCAGAGCTACTACTCCGGGGGCGCATTCGCCCGCTGGGTAGCAGTCGCGGACGTCAATGCCGATGGCCAACCGGATTTGCTGGTTGCAAACCAATGCCTGAGCGCCAGCGACTGCGGGCCTGGCGGCATCGGAGTGCTGCTGGGTAACGCCGATGGGACCTTCCAACCAGCGCAAACCTACGCGTCCGGCGGCACTAGAGCTTTCTCAGTCGCGATATCCGACGTTACCGGCGACGGCAAACCCGATCTGGTCGTCGATAATCTGGACTTCACAACGGTGCTAGGGGGGAATGGGGATGGCACATTCCAATCACCAAGCGTGTACTCACCAGGCGGAATTCAGCTTGTGGTTAGTGATTTTAATCTCGACGGGAAACCTGACGCGGCGGTCGTGTCCGCAGCGGATAACGTCACGATCCTCCTGAATATCTCGACTGGATTCGTCCAGAATACGACAACTACTCTGACCTCGCTTGAGAACCCATCCGGATTCGGTCAGTTCGTGCATTTTACTGCTACAGTGACGCCGAGCGGATCCGGCAATCCCACAGGAACGGTCAGCTTCTATGACGGCAGTACATTATTAGGAACGGCAAGTCTGAGCAATGGAACTGCGCAGTTTACAACTCCGACCCTAAGCGTGGGATCACACTCGGTTACGGCGACCTACAGCGGTGATACCAATTACCAGGGCAGCACCTCCACTCCGCTGAGCCAGGTCGTCAATCGGTCAGGCATCGCGTCGGTGGGAATCAATTCCGATGCCAATCCGTCAAGCTTCAATATGACGGTTACTTTCACGGCGTTCATTACTCCGCAATATAACGGGTGGACGACGGGCACAGTCACTTTCCTGGACGGAACGACCGTGATCGGCAGTTCAAGCGTGACCAACAATAGCGCTGCTATTACGACCAATTCGTTAGCTGTAGGGAGTCACTCCATCACGGCCAGTTATAGCGGAGACTCCAATTTCGACAGTGGCACGTCCTTTGTGCTGTCGCAGAACGTGAACCCGGCGGCCTCAACTACAACTTTGACTTCTTCCGTCAATCCGTCGGTCGTTGGTCAAGCCGTGCTCTTTACTGCGACGGTCACTGGGCAGTTCGGCGGCACCCCTTCGGGGACAGTGAGCTTTATGAATGGCAGCAAAGTTCTGGGTACAGGAGCTCTGAGCGGCGGAACGACCAGCCTGAGCATAAGTTTCGTGACCGCAGGCGGTCGCTCCATGACTGCGGTTTATTCGGGAGATGCGAACTTCACCGGCAGCACTTCGCCGGTCCTAAATCAGCAGGTGTTTAAGGCGGCGAGCAGCGTAGCTCTTACGTCGTCGCGGAACCCTTCTAACGTGGGACAGGCGGTGACGTTCACGGCCACGGTCAGCTCGAGTGTGGCGATTCCAAACGGAGAAATCGTGACCTTCCTTGACGGGAGCACTACGTTGGGAACGGGGAAGACCACGGCTGGGGTAGCAAAGTTCACAACGTCATCGCTGGCCCACGGCAATCACTCGATAAAGGCTCAGTACCCCGGCGACAGTAAGATCAAACCGGCAACCTCCGCTGTGCTGAAACAGAAAGTGAATTGATTGCGACCGATCCGCAATCGTTTTGAAGGCTTGTAACGAGTCATATCGCAGCGGGCAGATTGAGACAAATCCTCCGCTTACGAGGGAAGATGTGGCACGGGAAGTGGGCGTCTCGAAGCACACGATTTGCGCGTGGAAGGCGAAGTACGGCGGATGGATGTGAGCCAGGCGAGGAAGCGAAGCAGTTGCGCGATGAGAACACGCGGCTGCGGAAGCTGGTGGCGGATCTCAGTCTGGACAAAGAAGCCTTGCAGTCGGTGATCCGAAAAAAACGGCTGGAGCTCGCAGCGCTGAAGGCGGCTATCGGGCAGATGAAACAAGACAACGCCTTCAGTGAGCGGCGAGCCTGCCGATTGATGATGATGGCAGTGACCACGTACCGCTATCGCAGCCAGTGCCGCGATGAACCGCTGCGGACGAAGCTGGTGGAGTGGGCGCGGGAGAAGCCGCGTTTTGGGTATCGGCGGTTGCATGTGCTGCTGCGGCGAAGTGCAGAACGATTGAACCACAAGCGATTGCATCGGATCTATCGCGAAGCGGGACTGATGATTCGAAGGAAGAAGCGCAAGCACTGTGTGCGGGCGGGAACGCCGCTGGTGGTGCGCACAGCGGCCAATCAAGAGTGGGCGCTGGACTTCGCGCATGATGCTGTGGCCTGCGGACGAGCGATCCGGGTGCTGAGTGTAGTCGATGCCTACACGCGCGAGTGTTTGGCCTTAGAAGTGGATACCAGTTTTGCCAGTCGGAGAGTGACGCGCGCGTTGGAGGCGATAGTTGCCGAGCGCGGACAGGCGGGCGGGCCGCATCAACCCGAAAGCATAGTCTGCGTTTTTCCGGGAAGTAGCTTGCTTAGAGAATTGGGGTGCGCCACTTCTCGCGTTTTTTTTCGAGAAGTGGCTACCTCGCGCGCGTGGGAATTGGGCCTAAAGGCCTGCTAAATCGTCAACAGCCTGTGGAAGAACGAACGGTAGCGCTGCAACGCGACGCGCAAGTCTTCGGTGGAGACGTTGTCGCCGCGGTCCCATTGACCTTCGAGTTTTGATCTTTCTTCCGCAAACACTTCCGCCAGCCGCTTCATGGTAGACGCAACCAGGCTGTCCGCTTCCTCCACAGCCTTTCGAGGCTGGTCCACGAAGCCGGCCTGAATCGTGTCCCATTTGCTGCGAAGCTCCGGGAGTTCCTGGTCGGGGAAAAGAGACGGCGCCTCCAGGCTCTGCGACCCTATGTTCTGCGGACCTGGCGTGGGCCGCTGGCCCGAGGTGATTTCCACCGGCTGCCGCTGTACGGATTTTGCCCGGCCCTGTTCAATCTCAGCCTGATCAACTTCGGCCTGCGATTCGGTCCGGCTTCCCTGCGCGATATCCGCAGTCGTCAATTCCTGCTCGTTTTCTTTTCTTAATGGCGATGTCATCCGCGTGCCTCCTTACGTTGGGGGATTGAGTCTTCAAGAAGTTCATCGAACAAACTGCGGTAATGCACCATGGCTTTGCGCAGGTCTTCCGTGCTGGCCTGACCGCGACCATGGCGCAGGGCGATTTCATGGGCGGCGCGATAGTTCTGAACCACCACGGGATGGTCGACGGAAATAATCTCGGCCTGGTGATCGAAATCGGCCATGGGGTAACCTCTGGCGTGCATGATTTCGGTGACGAGCTGGTCGGCATCGGCGACTGCACCCTTAGGGTCATCCACAAACCTGGACTGCACTTGCATCCAGCGCCTGGAGAAGTCCGATCGGACCGCGGCGGACAGGGGCACAATTCGCAGCTCCTCGCGTTTACGGGCGCGCATTTGGAGCACGCCTTCCGCCTTGCGCACGTCGCCTTTGTCGCGCACCACGCGTTCGTACTCCGGTCCAAAGCGCTCACGCAATAGGCCGCTCCGTCGCTTGCGCCAGTACAGCCAGGCGATAACGGCCACTGCCAATACAATGACCACCACAGCAATGACGATCGAGGTTGTAGGCTGATTCACCTGCGTCCTCCTTTGTCGGTGCTTGGGATTCGTCACCGGGGGCATGTGTTGTCTGGAAGGAGGCGCTCGCTCTCGGGAAAGCTGCTCTGGAGCGAATGTGCAGGTTCAAGATTTGGCTGTAAGCGTCGCCATCAGATTTGAAATCCGCGAAGGAGAGAGCAGCTCAGTTTGGATAAATCCGTGTCGGAGCAGACGGTTATCTCAGGTATCCGACAGTCGAGAGCAGCCCGGTGGTTACGCGGCCGTCCTGGTCAACCCGACGTGGAAATCCGGCAGACTTGCTCTCTGAACTGCGGGCAGGCTGAACGCCTCGCCAGGGGCCAGGGGCGACCGGTGGAGGCACACCCAGGCAACTATTGTGTCATTGTTCGTGCCTGCCCGGATTTTGTACAATTCCGCACGTCTCGAATTCGCGCGCTGTATCTCCGTGCCGCAGGGGCAACTGCGGTTGCCAAAAGCGTCCAGAGTTACGTTGCAGTCAGGACTTACGATGGCAAGATGGCTGACCTGGGTTTCGGAACACCAGCGTCAAGGGTGGGCGTGCTCTCAGTGTTCCTGGATTTTCGAGATTCCTTCCATGTTGAACGATGCCGAAGCGCGCAGCGCCTATGACCGGCTGGCGTCGAGCAAATTCCAGGATCATGAATGCCGCGGCCATCAGAAAATATCGGCTTCCGGGTACATTGAGAGTTTTACCGACCGCGCGCGCAGGCTGGTCACTCGCGGCTTCAAGCCAAAAGACGCCGCTGATATCGTCCTGCAGGAAATCATGCTCGAACACCGGAACGATCCGGTGATTTCGGAGAGAGCGCGTCTGGATGCAGAAGACTTTCTGCGCCGCGTCAAACAGGGCCTTATCTGACGGGACTGCAAAAGAAAGAGGACGGCGCAAGGGCCGTCCTCCTGAAGCAGTTCAAACTTACTTGGCGATGGCAACCGCGCTGCGCCGGTCCAGTGGAATGAATTCGCGAGTCTCATGCCCAGTCCATACCTGGCGTGGCCGCGATATCTTTTGCTCGGGATCGGTCAGCATCTCCTGCCATTGCGCAAGCCACCCGACGGTGCGGGGGATGGCGAACAGCACGGTGAACATCTCCGGCCGGAATCCCATGGCCTGGTAGATGATGCCGGAGTAGAAGTCCACATTCGGATACAGCTTGCGCTTGATGAAGTATTCATCCTCGAGCGCAATGCGCTCCAGTTCGAGTGCGATGTCAAGCTTAGGATTCCGTCCAGTGACTTCGAAAACGCGCTCTGCGGTCCACTTGATGATTTTTGCGCGAGGATCGTAGTTCTTGTAGACCCGGTGGCCGAAGCCCATCAGCTTGCCGTGACCTTCCTTGATCAGCTTTACGTAGGCAGGCACGTTCTCCTTTGAGCCGATCTCGTCCAGCATCTTCAGGACTTCTTCGTTCGCTCCACCGTGCAAGGGGCCGGCCAGGGCGGCGGCAGCAGCAGCAGTGGCCAGATAAGGATCCGGATGCGAGCTTCCCACCGAGCGCATGACATTCGCGCTGCAATTCTGCTCGTGGTCGGCATGCAAAATAAACAGGATATCGAGGGCCCGAGCCATGACCGGGTTAGCGAGATATTTCGGCTCCACCATCTTCCACAACATGTTCATGAAGTTGGCGGCATAGCTGAGGTCATTATCGGGATAGACGTATGGGAATCCGAGACTGTGACGGTATGCCATGGCTGCGATCGACGGCATCTTGGCAATCAGGCGCTTGATCTGCAAAAGTCGCTTTGCCGGATTGTGAATGTCTTTCGAATCAGGGTAGATCGTGGACATCGCCGCCACGGTGCTGACCAGCATTCCCATGGGGTGCGCGTTGTAGCGGAAATTCTCCATAAACTTCTTGGTAGTTTCATGGAGCATGGTGTGATGCGTGATCTCAACAGCCCAGTCTTTCAGCTCGTGCTCGGTCGGCAGATCCCCAAAAAGCAGCAGGTAGGCGACCTCCAGGAAGGTGCAATGTTCCGCCAACACCTCGATGGGGTAGCCGCGATAGCGAAGAATGCCGCGGTCTCCGTCAATGAAAGTGATGCTGCTGCGGCAGGACGCGGTGTTCGTGAACGCCGGATCGTAGGTCATCAGGCCGAAATCCTCCGGACCGGTCTTGATCTGACGCAGGTCCATAGCTCGGATGGTGCCGTTCTCGATTGGCAAGGAATAAGTTTTTTTGGTCCGGTTGTCAGTAATAGTCAGTGTGTCTTGCGACATAGAATGGCTCCTTCGCGGGCCAGGGCGATCTCGGAGCCGGCAGGAATGGCCGGCTCTGGCTCCTGCCCGATTCTGGGCGCGGCCCCCATTTGAGACAGTGAGTCCTGTCACACACGAATGTGAGCCTTAACCCCTGATTGGTTCGATGCCGTCAGGCACGCGCGATTGCTACCAGCAGGAAGAAAAACACAACCAGCAGCCAGGGCTTGGGAAGCCTGCGCAAAACCTGCCATACCATGAAGCTCATCGACTGGATCCTCCGCGCGGGGGGAACTCTCCGCGAACGATTCTGTCGCTCTCCTCTCGCTAAGCCAAATCCATTATTGGCTTGCGCGAGGATTTCCATTACTTTGTCGGAACCTACAAATTTTACGGCAAAAGCCGGTACAAAGGACAAGTGTTTTTTATGACCTGGATCCGCACCATTCCGATGGCGGAGGCCGATGGCGCGCTCCGGCAGGCCATGGAGAGCCAGAACTCACTGTATCCAAAGGAGTACGCCACTCCCGTGCATCCCACCGCCGAAGGCTCGGCGGAAATCGTGGCCTCGCACAGCTTGATTCCCCAGGCGCTCTACCACGCCTTCGCGACCTTCGGCTCCCTGCTGTCGCCGGAGCTGCCCCTGACCCGTCGTCAGCACGAAATGATTGCCACCATGGTCTCAGTCACCAACCGGTGCGTCTATTGAATCGACTCGCACGCAGAGTTTCTGCGTAGGGTGACGCTGGACAAAGAGTTGGTCGAAGCTCTGGAGAAAGACTACACAACGGCTCCGTTAAATAATCAAGACCGGACCATGGTGGACTACGTGGTCAAGCTTACCAAGGACGCAACCAAGGTCTCGCCCGCCGATCACGAGAAGTTGCGCCAAGTCGGATTCGACGACAAAGGCATTTTGCAGATCACGCTGATCGCCTCGTGGTTCAACTACATCAACCGCGTCGCAGACGCGTTGGGGGTGGGGAGGGAGTAGATCGCGTCCCTCGCGGCAGATGGGATGGTCAACCCACCACTGGGCGAACAAGGTCGACGTTTTCGGACAAGAGTGTCCACGCCACGGTCACGGAAGTACATTTTGGCTTAAAGCACCTGACTTCTTCCGCAGGAAGCTGACATCGCCTCCGTAAAGCGCCGTGATCGAATGACTGCCGACACCCAGTGCTGCGGTTGTGAAGCTTCCTTGCCCTCCGGAAAGACTCGCACTGCCTAGGACCGTGTTTCCGTCCTTGAAAGTAACAGTTCCCGTGGGGATCCCCGCCCATGAGAATGTCGGAACCACGGTCGCAGTGAACGTCACACTATCGCCGGCATGCGACGGGTTCTCCGACGATTGCAATGTCACAGTGGTACCGCCAGTATTAAGCAAAACGCTGACATTGCGAGTGCTGTAGTTGGCTGTAATCACGTCGACAGCACCGTCGTTGTTGAAGTCGCCGCTTACTACGCCAAGAGGGGTATTCCCTACCGCAAAGGGCTGCGTCTTTCCGAAACTGCCATCGCCCTTCCCGAGCAGCAGGTTGGTCACGCTGGTGAAGACGGCGCCGGACGGAACCAGGTCGAGTTTACCGTCGCCATTGAAATCGGCTGCAACAATTGCGCTGCCTCCGGCTGTAAAGTCGAAGTTCCCGCCATCACGGAAGGTGCCATCCCCGTTGCCCAGCAGGATCGGGCCGGTTGCAGCGACCAAGTCCTTGATGCCGTCCCTGTTCACATCGCCTGTGGCCAGGAACGGGATGATGGCCTGGGTCGGATAGTCAACGTGAGCCTGGAAGGTGCCGTCCCCGTTGCCCAGCAAAACGCTGACGGGATCGTTGGCGGCAAAGGCGTAAGAATTGGCAACTGCCAAGTCGGCTTTGCCATCGCCGTTGAAGTCATCGATCAAAACCATGGCCGGATTTTTTCCGGTTGCATATTCGACGTGTGCGCGGAAGCTCCCGTCTCCGTTGCCTAGCAAGACGCTCACATTGCCATTGACCAGGTTGTTGGCAGTGATGGCGTCGAGTTTGCCGTCGCCGTCCACATCTCCCAGCGCCACGAAAGAAGGAGTGGAACCAGTGGCGTAGTCGACATGCGACTGGAAGGTGCCGTTTCCATTACCCAGCAACACGCTGATGGAATTAGACCCGGAATCGGCTACTACCAGGTCCTGCTTCCCATCCCCGTTGACGTCGGCTATGGCCACGCCTAATGGGGCAGAGCCCACTCCGTAGTCCACCGTCGGGCGAAAGCTCCCATCGCCATTGCCCAGTAGCACGCTCACCGTGTTGTTGGAATACTGACTGGCCACCGCAAGGTCGAGTTTGCCATCGCGATTCAGGTCGGCTGAGGCAATTCCAGAAGGAGTGGCGCCTGCGGGATAGTCGCTGCGCGTCTGAAAAGTCCCATCCCCATTGCCTGACATCAATGAGACCACCAGGGATGAAGCTCCGACCAGGTCGACCGCGCTATCGCGATTGAAATTCCCCGCCGCCAGCGCGCCGATCGCGCCATAACTTCTGCCGTTCTTGAAGGTGCCGTCCCCGTTGCCAAGCAGGATGACGACGCCCGTCGTACCGATGAGATTGAAATCACTTTCAGATACAGCCAGGTCCATTTTGTGGTCGCCATTGAAGTCAGCGACCGTCACTTCGTCAGGTGTGCCGGCGGTCTGGATGTCGAGGTGGTTCTGAAAAGTGCCGTCTCCATTGCCAAGCAAGATGCTGAGCGTGCTGTCGAGAAGGTTCGACGCCACCAGATCCGAAATATTATCTCCGTTGAGGTCCACTACCTTGATCGACGTTGCGCCGCCGGTCGCATAGCTCTGTTGCGGCTGGAATGTTCCATTCCCGTTGCCCAGAAATACACCGACCTGCTTGTTGAGTTGGTGGGCGACGGCTACGTCCTGCTTCCCGTCCCGGTTGAAATCGCCAACCACTACCGAATTCGAAAACGAGCTCGCGGACGTCATAATCGCAGCGCGAAACGTTCCATCTCCATTACCGAGCAGCACGGCAAACGCCGATGTGATCCCCACAACAAGGTCAACTTTCCCGTCGTTATTGACATCAGCGGCGACTACGGAATTTGGATACTTGCCTGCTACGTAGTCTACCCGGCTCTGAAATGTCCCATCTCCATTGCCCAGCAAGACGCTCACGGTGTTGCTGAATCCGTCGTCCACGCCAAAATTCGAGGTGACGATATCGAGCTTGCCATCACCATTGAAGTCCGCTGCGGCAATCCCGCCTGGTCCCGAGCCGGTCGTGAAATTCTTCACTTTCTGAAATGTGCCGTTGCCTTTGCCCAGCAAGATCGAGACAAAGTCGGAGCTGTTTGCGCTGCCTGCCGCGGCAACGTCATCGAAGCCGTCATTATTGAAGTCGGCAACGACCACCGCGTTTTCAAAAACACCGGTAGAGAATTGGGGCGCATCGACGAAACGCGTGACAGCCAAAGCTTGCGGTGCGGCGACAAAAGAAAATGCGAGGACGAGAGCGACGAGGGGAAGACTCTGAGATTTCATGCTCACCTCAAGAGGGGGCGAAGGCATTCCGAGAGGGTATGCGAACGACAGCGCAGTGTCCTTCACTGCCGATATCGTGTCAAGCTGAAAGACTTTGCATCCTGTGCGGTACACGTTCAGGAGGGGATGATCAGAAGTGTTTAACCCGGAAGATCCCCGTCCGAGCGAAGCCTGGACGGGGAATCCGGGAATTTGTTCTAGGCATGCGGGCTCGCAACGCGGCCGAAAGATGTCGCCTGCAGCAGCAGCCCTGCTGCCCCATTCTGCCGTTCCGCCGCCCACTCCCATGTCTTACGTCCTTGCAGAGTGGTCGCCGACCGAGCCTCTCCGTACTCAACCAGGCGCGTCAGCACCGTCGTCACCGAAGCCACGGGGTCCTTATGGCGCGCAAGCAACTCGGGATACCGTCGCCGCAACTGGTCGCAGATTTGCCGGGTCTCGAGCGGCGCTGTTGCCTCCATCAGTACTAAACGGCAAGCCCGTGTGAACCCGGGGTGACGAGTCGGCGGCCTTCGATCCAGCAGCTCCAGCAACTCGTCGTTCAAGATGGAATCGCCGAACAGGTTGGCAAGGCCCACCAGGGTTTGTTTCAAGCCGCCGATTCGCTTCATGATTTGCGCCCGCTGGCGCAGGAGTTCGGTTAGCTCCCGCGCGGCTGAGCGAACGACTTCTTCGACTCCTGGGTTTGGCAAATGCTGGCTGTTGAGTTCCATGTAGATCCTCCCGTGTCGAAAATCCCGACTGCTACTTGGTTACGGCGATGGTCGCTTCCGCCGGCGCCCGATGGCTGGCCACCACCGAGCCATTCTTTGGCCGGTAGATTTCCTGTCCCAGCGTCTCGCGGCCCAGCCAGACCTGGCCCAGGAGGTGACGTCCGTTCTCGGAATAGAAGAGAACTTTGGACTCTTCGGGAGCCTCTAACGTCTGCACCGATCGGGTCACAACGCGGGTTAGAGAACGTTTGTCCGCGTCGCGCAATTCCAGCAGGTACGGTTCGGTACGAACCAGGGAATAGGAGCCTGCGGGAAAGGTTCGCTGCCCGATGGTGAATTCGAAAGGCGCCGCGAACTTTACTGCATGTTCGGAGACCTGGGCGGGAGCAACGGTTGCGAGCAACAAAACACCTGCGGCCAGTGAAGCCAAAAATCGTCCAATGCTGAACTTCATACATCCTCCGTTTGTTTTACGATTCGGTTGGTCGGTCCCATCTTCGACAAGTGAGCGGCTTGCCGATATCCATCGCTTGCGGTCAAACCAACTTTGTTTCTGGGGATTGGACTACTCGCTTCAGGCATGAGAATTATTGTTTGTTTTCATCGCTTCGATGAAGTATGTTCATGTCTATGGAAGTCCACCTGGAGATCCGCCACCTCCGCCTGTTAATGGCCGTTGCCGAAGAGGGCAGCGTCACTGGAGCCGTGCGGCGCCTGCATCTGACGCAATCGGCGCTGAGTCATCAACTCAAGGATGCGGAAGACAGGTTGGGCACGGCTTTGTTTCTACGCCTGGGCAAGCGAATGGTTCCCACGCCCGCGGGAGAGAAGTTGCTGATTTCCGCGAAGCGCGTGATGGATGAGCTGCGAAACGCCGAAAACCAGATTGAGGGACTGAACGGCGGCAGCAAGGGCGCGATTCGTTTTAGCACCGAGTGCTATACCTGCTATCACTGGCTGCCACCGCTGCTCAAGAAATTTCACAGCAAGTATCCCCAGGTGGAAGTCAACATTTACGCGGACGCGACCTGCAATCCCGCGGAGTTTCTTTTGCGAGGCGAACTGGATGTGGGAATCCTCAGCTGCCTGCCCCGCAACACCAGCTTGAAAGCGACCCCCATTTTTGAAGACGAGCTGGTGGTGGTGATGGCTCCCGATCATCCCCTGACAGAATTGACCCACATCCGTCCGAAGGATCTGGCCAACGAAACCGTGCTGATCTATCCCCCTCGCCAGGAGAGCACGCTGTTGATGAAAGTGCTGGCGCCCGCCGGGGTGGAGCCGAAGCGGGTGCTCGAGGTGCCGTTGACTGAGGCCATTATCGAGCTTGCGGCCGCCGGAACCGGCATCGGATTTCTTGCGCGATGGGCTGTCGCCCCACAATTGGAACGGAAGCGGGTCGCAGTACGTCCTCTAAGTGCGAAAGGTTTTCGGCGGAACTGGTATGCGGTCACCCTCCGCAAGCAGGTGCAGCCGCCGTACCTTACAGAATTTCTGAAGCTGCTGGCGACGCATCCCCCTAAGACAAGCTAGCTACTCCTAAGCACGGCAGAGATGTTCTTACGTGCGCGGGTTCGAGCTCGTGCGCGCTTCCCAGATTGTTTGTGAGAACGCGGTTGTTCCGGCGAGCGGGCGGCATCGCCGCGACATTCCGCCTGCGGTTCGATACCATCTCACACGTGGCGCGGCAATCGCTGAACGAATACTTCGAAAATTTCTGGCGCAATGGAGAGCAGTGCGCTTACGTGCAAAGCCGAGGGTATCGGAAGGAGCGATGGAGCTACCGCCAGGTCGCCATGCGCGCGTCGCAGTTTGCCCGCGAACTGGAAGCGCGCGGAATTGCGAAGGGGGACCGCATCCTGGTCTGGGGCCCGAACTCCGCCGATTGGGTTGCCGTGTTCTTGGGATGCGCGCTCCGCGGAGCGGTAGCCGTCCCAATGGATCACATTGCCACTGCGGAGTTCTCCCGCAAAGTCTTTGACCAGGTCGGAGCCAGGCTCACGCTCTGCTCCCGCGACCATCAACAAGGGGCCGGTCACGAGCTGATCTTTGACGACCTTACGAAGGCTCTCGACCAGCACAGCGAGAAACCATATCTCCCGGTGGAAATGAAGCCCGAGGACCCTTTACAGATCATCTTCACCTCCGGCACCACGGCTGAGCCGAAAGGCGTGGTCATCACGCATGGCAACGTGCTCGCCAACATTGAACCGCTCGAAACGGAGATCAGCAAATATCTCAAGTACGAGCGCTTCGTGCATCCAGTCCGGTTCCTCAACCTGCTGCCACTAAGTCACGTGTTCGGACAGTTTCTCGGAATCTTCCTTCCGCAATTCATGGCCGGCACCGTGATCTTCCAGGACACACTCAAGCCCGCCGAGGTGGTCCGCACAATACGCAAAGAACGAGTTTCGGTACTGGTGGCTGTGCCCCGCATGCTGCAATCGTTGAAAGAGAAGATCGAGCGCGACCTTGAGGACAGCGGCAAAGGCGAGTGGTTCCGGCACGCATATTCCAGGGCCGAAGGCAAGCACTTCCTGCGCCGCTGGTGGACCTTTCGCCGTATTCGCCGTGAGTTCGGATGGAAGTTCTGGGCATTCATTTCAGGGGGCGCGACACTGGACCGCGTCACCGAGGAGTTCTGGGACCGGCTCGGCTATGCCGCGATCCAGGGATACGGGCTCACCGAAACCACCTCGATTGTCAGCGTGAATCATCCGTTTCGTCTCGGCAAGGGTTCCATCGGGAAAGTCCTTGCCGGGCGCGAGGTGAAACTCGCGCCGGACGGAGAGATTCTGGTACGCGGCGGCGGAGTGGCCCCGGCCTACTGGAATCGCGGGCAAGCGACTCCGCTAGGTGGAGCGCAAGGCTGGTACGGCACCGGGGATATCGGCGAGATCGATGCCGCCGGCAACCTGTACTTCAAGGGCCGCAAGAAAGATGTCATCGTCACTTCCGCAGGAATGAACGTGTATCCCGAAGACCTCGAGGCGGCATTGCGCCGGCAGCCGGGTGTGAAGGATTGCGTTGTGGTTTCCATCCCAAGGGGCGGCAACGCGGAGCCCAATGCGGTCCTGATCCTCGACGCAGGCACTGCAGCCGACGATGTGGTGCGACAAGCCAACCAGCAACTCGCGGAGTACCAGAAGATTCGCTTTTGGTTCGTATGGCCGGATCGCGACTTCCCGCGCACCTCAACCCAAAAACCTAGACTGAACGCGATTCGGGAAACGGTCTTGAGCACCGGTCCCGCCGCTTCCAGTCCGCTCTCTGAATTGATTAGCCGAATCAAAGGCCAGCGCGTCGGGATTTTTCCCGACGCGAATCTCGAAGCCGACCTGAATCTCAGTTCTCTCGATCGGGTGGAGTTGCTGGCTGCACTTGAAGAGAAATATCAGGTTGATCTGAGCGAGACATGTTTCTCTGCCGTAAACACCGTGGGCGACCTTGAACGTGCTCTGCGGGGCGAAGTGCCGGCGCGCGTACGTTATCACTACCCTCGTTTTGCGCAGCGCTGGCCTGTTACCTGGATTCGCCGCGTCACCGATTATGTCCTGCTGATGCCGGCGGTCTTCTTGTTAGGCTGGCCGAAAATCGAAGGTCGCGATCACCTTCGCGTAGTGAAAGGCCCAGCGCTGGTGATCTGCAATCACATCGGGGACGTCGACCTGGGGTTTGTGCGGACAGCCTTGCCAGACCGCGTGGGGCGCAGGCTCGCGACCGCTACTGGAGGTGAAGCCCTCGAGGCGCTGCGAACTCCTCCGTGCACCAAAAATAAGGTTGCCCGAGCCTATGATCGGCTAAAGTGGATTCTCGGGGTGTCATTGTTGAACCTGTTCCCTTTACCGCGCGAAGCCGGATTTCGCGAGAGCTTTCAATTTGCCGGCGACCTGGTAGATCGCGGCTACAACGTGCTGGTTTTTCCTGAAGGAAGACATACGGAAGACGGCAAAATACGCCAGTTTCGTTCTGGGATCGGATTGCTGGCACACAACTTGAAAATTCCCATCATTCCGATGCGCATCGACGGGCTGTTTGAGCTCAAGCGGGCGGGAAAGCGGTTTGCCCGTCCACACGCCATTCGCGTGAAGATCGGCAAGCCAATTACATTTCCTGACACGCAAGAACCACAATCGATCGCCCGCGAGTTGCAACAAATTGTCGAGCAACTCTGACCTGGAAAACTTCCTCCCAATGTGAAACCTGCGGAACAAAGGTTCGCATCCAAGCCCACGCGAGTATGAAATCTCATCTCGCCAGAACCAAGGAGCTTGATATGTCGCTGCGGGAGTTCCCGAGGAATTTGTTAGTCGTTTGTCTAAGTGCCATGTTCGCTATTCCGCCAAGCCTTCTGGCCGAGGTGCGGATACCGTCGAATACCCCACGCCAACCTGAGACCCACGTGGTGAGCCCGTTGGATCTCCACAATGCCGTCGTGGACGCCACCCAGGCGCGCCAGAAGAACATGCAGAAAGTGCAGGAATTCCTGTCCAGTGAAGTCGCAGTCCAGACCATGAAGTCCGCGCACATCAATCCCGTGCAGGTGAAGGCAGGCATCGCCTCGCTGAGCGATCAGGAACTGGCGCAACTGGCGGCTCGCGCTGACAAGGCGCAGCAGGATTTTGCAGCCGGCGCAATCGGACACCGGGAACTGGCCATCATCATCCTGGGAGTTCTGGTCGTCATTCTCATCGTCGTCCTCGCAGCCTGATCAGGAGACTATGTCCCGCTTTCGGACAGGCTGCTTGTGGTTCACGTTGGCGGTGGCCACTGCATTCGCCACGGACATTCCCGGGGTGTGGGTGGACGTTCCATTCATACCACAGGAAAAGAATGGATGTGGCGCGGCCAGCATTGCCATGATCATGCGGTATTGGGAGATGCAGCAGGGCCGCTCTCCTGCCGCCGATGCCGAGAGCATTCAACGCGAACTCTATTCACGTCCTGCCCATGGCATTTACGCCTCCGATCTCGAGAACTACCTCGACCGGCAAGGCTTCCGGACTTTTGCCCTGCGAGGCGACTGGAACGATCTGAAACAGCATCTCTCCAAAGGCCGGCCATTGATCGTTGCGCTGGCACCGTCGTCGCTGGGCGGACCCTTGCACTATGTGGTGGTCGCAGGGGTGGATGAGCAACAGGGCGTCGTGATGTTGAACGATCCTGCCCAGCGCAAGCTGTTAAAGGAAAGCCGATCGAACTTCGAACGCCAATGGAGCGCTGCCGGAAAATGGACTCTGCTGGCCGTTCCCGGCTCAGTCGCGCGCTAGTCCTCTGCCTCTTTTTTGTCCTGTGTTGCCGGCCGGTTCGGGTCCAAGCCGAGTCTGTTTCTTACATCCAGGAGCTTGCCAAAGAAAAGCGCTGGGAGGACGTGATCGTCGCCGTGGATCGCTCCGGAAATGCTTCTCCGGATCTGCAATTCATGAAGGGGACCGCGCTGTCACAATTGAAACGTTGGTCCGAGGCCCGAGCGGCTTTCGAAGCCGGTCGAAAGCAGAGCCCCGGGGACAAGCGGTTCTCGCAGGAACTCGCCGGCATTGCTTTCCAACAGAAGCAGTATTCGCGCGCCGCGAAAGAGATGCGCCGCGCTCTGGCTCTCGATCGTCAGGACCCATATGCCAATGACTTTCTTGGCACCGTGTATTTTCTCCAAGGCAATCTTCCCGCAGCCCTCAAGTTCTGGAACCGGATCGGCAAGCCGAAGGTGCAGGAGATCCGCACGGTCCCTAGGCCAACTCGGAATCCGGTGCTGCTCGACCGTGCTTTTGCGTTCTCTCCCGCCAGCCTCCTTGGCAAGGAGGAGTTCTATACCACCGAGCAGCGACTTCGCGCGCTCGAGATTTTTCCCTGGTATCACCTCGACCTCGAAGCCCGACAAGATGGAGATTTTGACGTGCTCTTTCGTCATCACGAGCTGAACGGGTGGGGAGACACAAAGTACGAGGCCTTGTTCCGGGTTTTTCGTGGCTTACCGTTCCAAACTCTCTATCCTGAGTACTTCAACCTGGGCGGAAGAGGCATCAATTTAATCTCTCTGCTGCGTTGGGACGCGCAAAAGAGGCGAGCCTTTGGAACCCTGAGCGGACCTTTCCGGGGATCGTCAAAGTATCGCTACGAACTTAGCGCGGACCTTCGTAGCGAAAACTGGGAACTCCTCAGTTCCTTTACCGGCCCGGCTTTGTTCCGGGGAGGATTCAATTTTCGCCGCGCGGCGCTTAGTGGTGGTATTTCCTCAATTGAGAGCGGGCGCTGGTCGTGGTCGGCGAAAGCGGAGTTCTCTCACCGCAATTTTCGGGATATCGCATTTGGCAGCGGGTTGATGCCCGCGCTGCTCCCGAAGGGGTATCAGCTCAAGCAGTCGAGCCAGCTTACGTTCGAGCTATGGCGCGTGCCTGAGCAAAGGCTGACTCTTTCGAGCGGGGCCGGTTACGAACTGGGCCGGCTCTGGGCCGGGTCAGGAGAGACTTTCCTGAAGCTGCGGCCAGAACTGCGCCTGCACTGGTTGCCGCAGTCGCAGGGCGATGACTACGAAATGGTTCAGCAGATACGCGCCGGGAAGACCTTCGGAGACCTGCCTTTTGATGAGCTAGCCATGCTCGGGGTGGAGCGCGACAACGATCTCTGGCTGCGCGGTCACATCGGAACCCGCGACGGTCGCAAGGGCAGCGCTCCGCTGGGCAGGAACTATTTCCTGTCCAACTTCGAAATGGACAAGAAGGTGTACAGCAATGGCTTGCTGATCATCAAAATCGGCCCTTTCGTTGATACAGGGAAGATAACCGATCCGGTAATTCGACTGGGGCCACGCAAGTGGCTGTGGGATGTCGGAGTGCAATCCAAGTTTCAGGTCTTCGGGGTAGGCGTCGGCTTCTCCTACGGCAAGGACTTGCGCACGGGGAACAATGCTTTATACGTCTCCATGCAGAGATGAACCGTGTACAACAGCCCGGCTTGGTTATAATAGCTTGCCATGAAAAACTTTCGCCTCTTTCTCCTCGTGTCCTTTTTGCTCGCTCTTTCGTTCTCTGCGTTCGCGAAATCGAAGCAGGTCAAGACTGAGGTCAAGGATGCCAACGGTAAGAGCGTTGGCTGGGCGATGATCCGTCCCGCGGGCAGCGGAGTAGAAGTGAATCTGTCCCTGAACGACATGCCTGCCGGAGAGCATGCGGTGCATTTTCATGAGGTGGCAAAGTGTGATGCGCCCGACTTCAAGTCTGCGGGCTCGCATTTCAACCCGGACAACAAGCATCATGGGCTGAAGAACCCCGACGGCCCCCATGCCGGAGACATGGAGAATTTCACCGTCAACGCCAAGGGCAAGGCCCACGTCAAAATCCTCAACAAGAACGTGAATCTGGGCGACGACTCCCACTCCCTGTTCAGCAATGGAGGCACGGCGATCGTGATCCACGCCAAGGCTGACGATATGCAAAACGATCCCTCGGGGAATTCCGGAGACCGCATCGCGTGTGGGTTAATCACCAAGTAAACCGCTGAATGACGCGACACTCCGAGCGGGACAAAATCACAGTCTGAACAGCAATTCCACAGTTGCGACAAATAAAAATACAGGATTGACCCTATAGACGGCACTCCTGTGTACTCAAGGGTACACAGAGGGTCTTGTCCATTCTCTCCCTTGGTATCCCCTCTGCGCCGGAAGACCTAG
Organism: Terriglobales bacterium; assembly: GCA_035652095.1. Taxonomy (GTDB): domain Bacteria; phylum Acidobacteriota; class Terriglobia; order Terriglobales; family Acidobacteriaceae; genus DASREM01. The sequence continues at coordinate 42,029 of DASREM010000029.1, forward strand.
TGTGTCCGGAAACTAAGCCGACGTTCGGTTTGCGTTGCTGGCTGAACGCCAACTGGCTTCTGCGAGGTCGCATCCTAAATCGTTCGCGAAAGAAAATCGTGAACCTGAATAGGAGGAGCGATGGCACGCAGTTCAGCCTCAACGCGAGGGTTAACCGACTCGGAAGAAATCCGCCAATGGGCCGAAGAGCGCGGTGCCAAACCAGCCTGTGTAAGGAAAACCGGAAGGGGCGGCGATGTCGGGATTATTCGCCTGGATTTCCCAGGCTACAGCGGCGGAGACACCCTGGAGCCGATCAGCTGGGAAGATTGGTTCCGCAAGTTCGAGGACAGCAATCTCGCCCTGATCGTGCAGGATGAAACTGCCTCGGGCGAGCGTAGCAACTTTAACAAATTGGTTAGCCGTGACACCCCGGAAGGCCACTCCCGGCCATCACGGTCGCGAAGAAAGGCCACCGGCAACTCGCGCCAGTCGGTAAGGAATGCTGCAAGTCGAAACAATCGCGGCGCCGCAGGCGCGGCCAGGGGGCAGCGAAGTTCCGCTCGCAGTGCAGGCAAACGGACAAGCGGCACTCGAGGTTCGAGCAGATCAAGGGCATCCCGCGGCACCTCGGGCAAAAAGACTTCGGCCCGTGCAACCGGCGCAAAACGCGGCGGCTCCAGCCGCGGCAATCGCGGCTCCGGCAGAAAAGCTGCCTGATCCAACCTGCAAGGGCTAGCCCCGTTTGGCCAGCCCTTTCATTCAATTGCCATGGAAGACACAGACCCGGAGGTCGCAAACGGAGACCCTGAGACAGCAGTCAGCTCGCCCGTGGTCGCGTCCAAGGTGAACGAAGAGATGTTTTTCGAAGTTTGATTACCGGTGAACACGAATGATCCGGAGGGGTCAACGGAAACAAACAGTGGATCCGTGCCTGCGGTAAACGGGGACTTGGCTACCTGGGTGGGAATTCCGCTGGCTGCGTCGATGGTGAATACCGAAACGTTTGCGGACGCAAAGTTGGCGACGAACAGGAACTTGCCCGAGGGATCCACGGCAAGGCCCGCGGGATTGGTTCCCGCCGCATAGGGTACCGGACTTGCCGAGGTGGGAACGCCGCTGGTGCTGTTCACCGAAAACAGTCCAAAACCGTTGGCCGAGGAATAGCTGATGTATAGAAATGCGCCGCTGGGATCGAAGGTGAGGAACGAAGGCGAGAAGGGCACCGAGAATGGAGAACCCGCAATCGGAGTCAAAACTCCAGTTCCGGAGGTGATGGAATAAACCGATAGGGAGTTGGAGTTCTGATTCGTAACGTAGAGGAAGTTGCCGGACGGAGCAACCGCAAGCTTCGACGGAGCAAGCCCGGTCGGCACCGGCGACCCTGATACCTCGGTGAGCGCACCGCTCGAGCTATTGATCGTAAAAGCCGATACCGAGTTCCCAAGAACATTCAGCACGAACACGAAGTTTCCTGAAGGGTCCACGGTGAGAGCTCCTGGACTCACGCCAGTGGCGGTGCGCGGCATGACTTCGGTCAACGCAGCCCCTCTGCCCACCATGAATAGAGAAATGGTGTTCTCGGATTGATTGGCTACGTACAGGAATTTCTTCGAGGGGTGAAGGACGGTCGCGGTGGCCGAAGCCCCGGCGAAGATCGGGTTTTTGGAAATCTTCTTGAACGTCCCTTTCTCGTCATCAATGCTGTAAACCGCTACCTGGTTGAATTGGGGAAGCGTCACATATGCCGTGTGAGTGCCGCTACTGCTGCTTCCCCCGCAGCCGATAAAATTCACAGCGCTCAGGCACAGCAGGCATGCCCAAACCCCTCGGATTCGCCTCAAATTGATCCTCCAACCCTGGTAGATCGTGCAGTCCCAAGAGATAGATGCAGAATGGCAACGAGAAAAGGGAAGCTTTACGTCCCTTTCGCGGATAATCGAGCCTGTTTCCGGATCTCTCGTCCATGATTATAACAACGCGTTCGCGGCCGAATGGCGCGAAGGCGGTGCGGTCTTTCAACGATGGGAAGGGCGAGCGTCGTCCGCCCGACAGCCATGGACGGTTCTCCACGGATTACTTACGGTCCACCTTGATTCCGAATTTGTGCAGGATGTCGATGGCGAATTCACTGACCCAATTGATGCCGCTGCCATATCCCGCCTCTTGCAAGGCCACCCAGGCGCCATTCCGCAATGCGCTGGGGTGTCCCGGCATCCACGTGCTTGAGATGGCCCCTGCCCCAAATGCGCCGAGGTAAAGCGGTATCTGAGGACGCAACTCGCGCTCGGTGTTGTTGTAGGTGACAAAATTCCTCAGCACCGCATGTTTACTGCGCGGCCAGAATCCGGTGCAGCGGCAAAGGTCATATCGTGGTTCGTAACCGAGCGCCGCATTGCCGGCTGCGACAAATGTGTTCTCGATCACGAACTGGCCATACCGTGAAGCGAAGCGGCGCCCATAACCAGCGGCGCCTCCGCCCCACTCGTGCGGATCGCCCTGGGCCTGGTCAATCCCGGCCGCGAAGGCGCGCGCCATATAGGTTCCGACATTCAAATAGGTCTGTACAAAGTAGACTCGGGTCCGTTCCCGGCCAGTCAGTGGAGTGAAGGGTCCACTGGGGGGAATGTACGGCCCGATCAGCCACTGGATCGGAAGGTTGCGCAGTTGCTCCAGCTTGGACTGGTCTTCGCGTGATTGGGAAGGACTCGCAGGAAGGGGCTTGGTATCTTGCGCGATGGAAAATGCGCTCAGCAATAAAAGAGCGATCAGGTATGTGCCGGCGGTGAGGAAGCGCAATGAGAACCTCGCCGGGAAACCATATCACAGTAGATTAATGAAGACGCTCAGGACTGGAGCTGCGCCGAGGCACACTCGGTTTCACCCTCTCTCGAACGCGTGCTTCTTTTCCAGTTCAGCGAGGGCCGTGCGCATGTCGGCCTCGAAGGTGTCTGCCTTTTCCATCAGCGCAGGCAAAGCGGTTGCATAGCGGCGCTCCATCTTGAACAGTCCCTGCCTGGCGAGGCTTGCACCAATCTCGGCCAGGTGATCGGTTGTGCTTTCCGCGTATTGTGCTTCGGTTTCATCTCCAAGCCACACATCGCCGCCGATCAGCTTGGCCTGCCAGTAGACCTTGCGCAGAATTAATGTTTCGATGTCATTGTCGGTGGCCTTCCCGAAGACCCACTTGTTGCGTTTGAAATCCCAGTGCCGGCTGGAGAAGTGTACTGGCACCAGTTTCCCTGACTTCACAAATTCCAGCTGCCGCCGGTCAACTTCCTTGCGCAGGGCATTGATTACCGGTCCTTCGACGTCTTTGGGATCGAGCGAGGGAAGCACCTCGCGCACGGTGGCGGACAGGTTGACCGCCACTGGCGCATGCAGATTTTCTGATCCCTCCAACTTGATGTCGCCATGAAGGACCCAGAAATCGGATCCCGAAGTCGATTTGTGAAACGGCCAATCGAATTGGAAGGAAAGCGGCAGGCCGCTAAGGCTGACGTAGATCTTCTTTTGCTCAGTCATATATTTCGGGAGTCAGTCGGATATTTTAACGTGCGCCCGAGTCGAGGACGCAAGAGGCAGGTCCGGGGAGAACGGCACAGCCCCGAGTGATCACGGTCACGGCAGCTTTTCCCACGTGTGAAACCATAGGCCTAGAGATGACGGCGAGGTGTCCCATGAACGATAGCGTTTTCTTCGCAACTTTCGATCCTCTCTACGTCAATGCTCCTGATGCCTGTGCCCTATGCATCGCTCAACCACCCTTGTTTACCTATGAATATTGCCTGGAAGATGCAGAAGGGAAACGGGAATATCTCAAGGGTTTCTGTTGTGCGCAATGTGCACAAGACCTTCTAAAACGACTCGCTAGCAGCGAGGCCCAGGAATGGGCCGACGAAGAAGCAGCACTGGAGGCTGATAATCTCGACGTCACCGAATTCCAAAAGCGGCGACTGGCCACTTTTGGAACTGCGATCAAGAGTTGACTCTAGTCAGTCGAAGAGTTGAAAAAGAGATCGTTTGTGCCCTGGGAATCGCTTTCCGGGCAGCCAAGCGGCACGGAATGCTGGTTGAGCACCTGCGCCGCTGTCCGGAAGGTGTTGGCGTGTGCTTCCGCGGTCAGGGCAATTGGACGTGAGTAGCCGCCTCCCAGCGTCATTACCAGCGGAATGCGCAGGTCGCGAGCGAATTCCATCAACATTCTGTCGCGCTCCTTCAGGCCAGCGAGGGTGAGCGAAAGTTTGCCCAGCGCGTCGGACTCCAGTCCGTCGACTCCCGACTGGTAGAACACGATCTCAGCTTTGAAGCTTTGGACCTGAACCAGCACCTGTTGCAGTATTTCGAGGTACGCCTGGTCTTCGATCCCGGCATCCAGTTCAATGTCGATCGTGCTCTGTTGCTTGCGGAGCGGAAAGTTGTTTCTGCAGTGAATGGAGAGAGTCAGGACCTCGGGCTGGTCGCGAAAAATGTGTGCGGTCCCGTCGCCCTGGTGCACATCGAGATCTACGACGGCGGCACGGCGAACCAGGCCGGCGGACCGCAACTTTGCGATTGCGATGGCGATGTCGTTGAAAACGCAAAACCCCGCCCCTTCCCCGGCAAATGCGTGATGCGTGCCTCCCGCCAGAGTTCCACCCCAGCCCGTCGCCAGTGCCTGCCGGGTGGCGGCGAGGGTTCCGCCAACCGAGGCCATGGTGCGCCTGACCAGCATCTCAGACCAGGGGAAGCCGATCTTCCGCATGGCAGCGTCGCTTAACGTTCCCCTGAGAAAAGCGTCCACATACTTCGGATCGTGGACCAGTTCCACATCACTTCGATCTGCAAAGGGCGCCGGTTGCAGCTGAAAGTATGCGTCTGCGATCAACATTTCGCGGAGGATCCGGTATTTCTCGATGGGAAACTTGTGTTGCGGGGGCAACGGGATCGGGCAGTGATCGGCGTAGTACAGCGTGCGGGTCATCCGGGAACCTTCAACCGGATTGCAGCATACGGGGACACGACAAAACTGGCAACCACCAGGTTTTTCATCGTTACAGCCGTTCCGCCCGAATCGTCATCATAAGCGGCCTGAACCATGACCCAGTCCATCGCTGAATCCGTTTCCGGAAAAGCATTGACTCCGATGCTGCATCCCACGCGGGGAAGATGGCTGTTGGTCACAGTATTGACTCTGCTGGGAATTCTCGCCCTTGCTCTCATTGTGTTGTTTCTGAAATGGCCGTTTACTCCGAAGGAAGTCGCAAAGAACCTGGAGGAAGCTACCGGCAGCAAAGTAGAAATTGGAAGTTTCCAGAAAATTTACCTTCCCTTTCCCGGCTGTGAGGCTCGGAAGCTGACATTTCGGCGCGGTACTGACTCCAGCAAGCCCCCAATCATGACGATAGAGCGGATGCACATTCGCAGTTCGATCTTCGGATTGTTCGGCAATCACCTCACTAAGATAATCGCCGACGGGGTCCACGTGGTGATGCCGCCGCTCGGCACCGAAACCGGCCCCAAGCCCGCGTCGGATATCGTGGTTGGGGAATTGGTGGCTAAGAACGCAGTTTTCGAATTCTCGCGCCAAAACCTGTCCGAGCCACGGGTGCAGTTCCTGGTTCGCCGGCTCTCCTTAAAGAATTTGGGGCGGCGCACTACCATCACTTTTTACACGGCGGTGCGGATACCGGAGCCGCCCGGCGAAGCCGAGGTGCGTGGCACACTCGGTCCGTTCAAGGAAAACCAGAACCCGGAAGCTCCGGTCGCGGGCACTTACACCTTCCAGGGCGCGGACCTGGGCAAGTTCGAGGGCATCGCCGGGATTCTGTCTTCTACGGGGAAATTCCAGGGCAAGCTGAACCACCTGGAAGTCGAAGGCGAAACCGATACGCCGGACTTCCAAGTCCGCAGGAGCAATCACCGTGTTGATCTGAAAACCAGGTTCGAGGCACTGGTAAACGCCACCAACGGCGACGTGCAATTGAACCAGGTCCAGGCGCAATTCTGGAAATCCATGGTGGTCAGTCGCGGAGACATCGAGGCCAAGTCGAAGGAGCGGCCCGGCAAGACAGCCTCGCTCGACATGTTCGTTCGCGAAGGCCGCATCCAGGACTTGATGATGCTGTTCATCAAAGCTCCGCACTCGCCGCTCAATGGAACCGTCAGCCTCAGAGCGCACGCGGTGCTCCCTCCCGGGGAAGGCGCCTTCCTGAAGAAGCTGCGCATGGACGGTGACTTCGGTATTGACGCCGCCCACTTCACCAATCCCACGACTCAGCAAGGGATCGGAACGCTCAGCGAAAGCGCGCGTGGCAAACCTCCGGGTGATGACGAGAAGGACAAAACCGAAGCGGATGGAGAGAACCTCTTGTCGGACCTGAAGGGGCACGTCATCCTGCGAAATGGAGTCGCGACATTCACCAACCTTTCCTTTGGGGTTCCTGGAGCCCACGCCGAGATGCATGGCACCTATGACCTGGTTAGCGAGAAAGTGAATCTCGAAGGGATTTTGCGAATGCAGGCCAAGTTGTCGGATGCTACCAGCGGAATCAAGTCCTTCCTGGTGAAGGCGCTGAGCCCGTTCCTCAAGAACAACCATCCTCGTGATCCGTTGCCGGTGACCATTACTGGGACCTACGACCATCCCAACTATCACGTGGCGAGCACACCGAAGAAATGATGGGTCCGCTCACTCCGGAAAGCCGGAGCGAGCGGGGTCTGTGGTGTCACCTCTGTGGCGGCCCATTCCGCGGCGGCTGAGGCTGCGGAGGCGGCGCTGTATGCTGCGGGTTTGGTTGCGGGGCCGGCGCCGCTGGCGCGGGGTTCCGTTGCGGGCTCGGCGGTTGCGGGGCGGGAGCCGGGCGTGGCGGAGTTGCCGGCGCTGGGATATCCCGCTTGGCCGGAGTGCTTTCACGCTGTTGCCGCCAATCCCCCTGCTTGCGCTCTTCCTGCTGCGCTTCCGCGGGATTGGGCCCACGTTGCGCGGGCACTGGTGTCGCCGACGGATGAGACCACGGCTGCTGGTCTTCTTGTGGATGTTGTGGCTCAGCACGATCCGGCTTCGACGCGCGAGCCGGGGCGGCCTCCTTCCGGTCCGGCTCCGCCGGACGGGGAGAATTTCTATCCTCATCCGGTCTTGTTTCCGGAGGTCGGGGCGGAGCCGGCGCTGATGGTTCGTTGCGATTGGCGGGCCGCGGCAAACCGCGCGCTTCGGCTGGCGGTTCCGGGCGCGCGGCGGGCGTGTCGCGATTCTGCGAAGCCTCGCCCGGCCGTTCTCTTCGAGCTTCTCCGGCTGGAGCGGGTGGCTTCGGTGATTCGACCTTTACCCGGTTTTCAGGGGCGCGCGGCCCGAGCGCTCCCTGCACCGGTGTAGGTAGGCGGTTTGCAATAACCTGGCGCCTTTCAACTTCGGCCGGAGGTTTTGCCTTGGCGGGAGCGCCTGCTCCGATCACACTGGCCTTGGCAGGTTGAACAGCTACGATGTGAGTTACAGGAGCCTGCTGGATCTCTTTTTCATTCACCTGCACCACGTTCTTCCATACTGGTCGCGCATTTACGAAAGTGTCTCGCGAGACTGCAGTTACGGCGTTCGGAGCCCGCTGGTTCAAATACGTGACGCGGGCTGGCCCGCCATTGCGATCATTCACGTAAGTGTTGTAGACGTTTGTCACCTGCGTTACATCCACGGTCGTGTTCGTCACATTCACTCGCTGCACATAGCCGCGACTCACGCGATATCCGGGCACATAGACTTCGCGAGGTCCGAGCGGGAACCATCCCACGGCAGGCCCGCCACCATATCCGAAGGGGTTTCCGCCAACGAAGGCCACCAGCGCGGGCGCATACACAGGCCGGACTGCTACCGGCCCCGGAACCCAGCACCAGGTATTGCCTGCGTAGGCCCACCGCCCGTAATGAAATGGAGCAAAGCCCCACGGCTCATCATCCACCCAGGTCCATCCCCAGGGTTGAATCCAATCCCAATGACCGAAGCGGTAAGGAGCCCAGCCCTGGGGAACGCCGGTCGGAACCCAGACGTTGCCATAATCAGCGACGTAGCTCCACCGCCCATAGTCGTCGAGGTCGTCGTACCCGGTCATTTCCGGCGAAACATAGTTCTCGCTCTCGAAACGATCTTCGCGCCGGTCGCGATCGAAGGCCCAGCTCTCGAAATCGTCGTAGTCCGGAGTGTCTGAAATGTCGCGCCGCAGATCGTCATATCCGGAGAACCGAGCCTGCTGTCCAGCCAGCACGCGATACGAGTAGCCGCCGCCGGTCACCTCGCCTTGCCCCTGCCATACCGTGATCACGGTGGTGTCGCCGCGCGGACTTACGTCCACGCGGTACTCGCCGGGGCGCGCCAGGGCGAACGCGAGGTTCGGAGTATCCACTTCAAAATTGTCGTCGTCATCCATGTGACGGACGCGCAGCATCAGGGAGCCTTGCGCCAGGCGCAACTGGGTCGAACGATCATCGAGATCGAGAAGCGACATGCTGGTTTCAGGCCCAAGGCGCAGTACCGTCGAGCCGACGTGCAACTCGGCGCGCGAACCGCGATCGGTCCAGATGTTGTCCCCGCTGGTCAGGGGACGGTTGCGCCCCGCCGTCAGCCACTCATCCTCTCCGCCGGGCTGGAACGAAACCGCGCCCTCCGCGAAATTCATGCGCGCTACGCGGACCGGCGGATCCCGGTCCTCGGCCTTGAGGGCAGGTACGATCCACAACATTGCAACTACCCCCAGCATGATCCCTTGCCACCACAGTTTCTTCATTGCAGTCTCCTTACGTCTTCCAGTGGAAACCCGGGGCCGCTGCGAAAAGTTTTGCCCGGTTCGCAACCGGCGCGGCCGCAGTGAGTTGCGAGATTTTGCTCAGCGATGAAAAGTCGCAACTACCCTGAGGCCAACCTGAAATGCGCTCAGGCGAGTCCGCGGGGCCCATTTTTGGCGGACCTTTCTAATCTGGTCGGCATTGGCTGGCCGGTCTATACGGGGAATTCTGTAGAGTGTTCAGGAGAATGGATGGGTTTGCTCATCTATGTCACTGGTGGGTGGCTGCCGTTCGCCAATGGCAACCGTCTTGGCATTGTCATAATTCGTGACCGGCGGCGGGTAATCAACGCTTGGTTGCTTGCATTCCAGTCCGTTTCACGATTCCGCTGATCCGGTGTGACATACATCTATTTGACAGAAGCTGGTTGCACACCCACAATGGCGGCCTATGGGCAATCTCTTCTGCCTGGTGCTGTTGCTGCTCTGCGTAGTTCGCGGTGTAGCGCAGACTTCTACATCGTCCACATTCCACATCAACTCACAACGCCTGCAAAGCACGCTTGAAAAGTTGTCTGAGTTCGGGCGGAACCCGGATGGCGGGGTTACTCGCCTCGGCTTTTCCGAGACGGACATGGCCGCACGGGAGTACGTGACGGCACTGATGAAGCAAGCGGGGCTCGAGGTGCGGGTTGATCCAGCGGGAAATATTATCGGTCTTCGCGCAGGGTCAGAAAAATTGCCGATTATTCTTTTTGGCTCACACATTGACTCCGTCCTGCACGGTGGAAACTTTGATGGAGACGTAGGCAGCATGGGCGCAATTGAAGTGATGCAGGCGCTGAAAGACGGGAACGTCAAGACCCGTCACCCGCTGCAAGCCGTGGTCTGGACCAACGAAGAAGGCAACCACTTCGGCATCGGCACGCTCGGTTCGGGAGTTGCGTCGGGACGCCTGGGTCCGGAAATTCTCACAACAAAAGATGAGCAGGGGCTGAGCTTGGCCGACTGGCTTCGCCGTTACGGGCAGGACCCCGCGCACCTTACAGACGCCCGCATTCCGGCGGGCGCTCTGGCCGCATATCTGGAACTGCATATCGAGCAAGGCCCCAAGCTATACGAAAGCAAGGTGCCGATCGGAGTAGTGCAGGGGATCGTGGGCATCAAACGCTGGAACTGCGTGGTTTCTGGCGCGGCCAATCATGCGGGCACGACTCCTATGAACCGGCGGAAGGATGCTCTGGCAGCCGCTGCCAAGGACGTGCTTGCGGTTCGCGACGTAGTGCGCGCCGAGGAGGGCAGCCAGGTCGGCACCGTTGGATATGTCAAGGTCTCCCCGGGAGCGATCAACGTGGTCCCTGGCCAGGCTGAGTTTCCGGTCGAGTTACGCGACCTTGATGTTGCAAAGGTGGACCGCATGTGGGAGCACATTCAGCAGAGGTTCGCGGAAACCGACAAGGCGGAAACCGTGGAGACGCGTTGCAATTTGCTGGACAGATCGGAGTCGGCCCGCGCGGACCCAAGGTTGCAAGATCCCATTCGTGAAGCAGCGAAATCGCTTGGCCTCGACACCGTGGATCTGCCCAGCCTGGCTGGACAGGATGCGCAAGAGATCGCGAGGATTGCGCCGATGGCTATGATTTTTGTGCCCAGCAAAGACGGTATCAGCCATTCTCCAAAGGAGTACACCTCCTGGGAAGACGTGGGGAATGGCGCGGAAGTGCTCTACCGATCCATCTTGCTGCTGGATGCTCGGCTGGAGAGGAAATAGCGAAGGGGGGCCAAGCAGGGCGGCGCTGGTGGCGATTCCGGGACTGAAAGGAGATCCGAGTCGAGTGATGGAAGAAATCCCCATAGCCTGTGGCCTGTCTGATGAAGAGCTTCGGATCCGGGAGACTACTCTGCTCGAGAGGTTCAAGTCGCATGTGATCGCAACACGGGAACTGGCCGACGGCTACAGCTTTGAGTTGCATGGCGACAGGGAAGTCCTGGCAATGGTGGCAGAAATGATGGCTGCGGAGCGGGAATGCTGTCCTTTCTTGCGGTTTCAGTTGACGGCCGAACCGAGGATGGGAGCACTCCAATTATTCGTGACCGGTCCTTTCGGTGCGAAAGCTTTTTTGAAGGCTCACTTTGTTGAGTCCTGATGTTCGGCAAACACTCAGCGTGGGCGCTCGTGGAGTATAAATCCCTGCAAACAGAAGGTTCGAAACGTACGTGTTCACCTGACGCGATTTTAACGCGCCGCGTACAGCGTTTACTGTATTTACGTGCGCGATACGGGGCGTAAGGTGAATGACGTCCTTCCTCGTTGCCGTCCGCGTGACCATCCGACACGGCCAGCTGCCTGCCAAGGGCCTGAGGGCCAACGTGTCACATCGCATTCTGATCGTCGACGATAGTCCGGTCATTCGTCGTTCCCTGCGATCCTGCATCGAGCAAAACACCGAATCAGAAGTATGCGGCGAAGCTGAGAATGGCGCGATTGCTGTCGAAAGAGTGCTCCAACTGAAGCCTGACCTGGTGATTCTCGACTTGCAGATGCCCACCATGGATGGCTTTGAAGCCGCCCGGCGAATTCGGCGTCTGACTCCGGAGACGGTCCTGGTGATGTTCACGATGTACGAGTGCAGGCAGGTTTTAGAGGACGCGCGAGCAGCCGGCATTGAAGTAATCTTTTCCAAATCGGACAGCGGACCGGATCGGCTCGTCACTTATCTGAAATCCTTGTTGCCGTCTGCCTCAGCCCCTGCCTGATCCGCTGCCCCGTGCACAAGGTTGAGATTGGTCGGCCCCGATTCGCTCCCGGCCCAGATTGCGACGGCTATAATCACACGGAGCGCTGACTCCCGACTCCGGCTCATCCATGAGATTCGAGCTTTTTATCGCAACCCGATACTTGCGGGCCAAACGCCGGCAAGCTGTGATCGGCGTGATTACGGCCATCTCGGTGTTAGGGGTCGCTGCCGGGGTTGCCTCGTTGATTGTCGCTCTAGCCATCAATAACGGATTTCGCCAGGATCTGCAGGACCGCCTGCTGGGCTCCACCTCTCACGTGAACCTGCTCCGGGTACAAAGCGACGGAATCAAAGACTGGCAGTCGCTGATGAGCCGACTTTCGCAGCAACCACACGTGGTAGCGGCGGCCCCTGCAATCTACGAGCAAGTGCTGATTTCACGGGGACCGCGGGCGCGGGGGGCCGTGCTCAAAGGGATTATTCCCGGGCACGAGCGCAATGTGAGCGATCTGCTGAACACCGTAAACATCGGGTCTGCCGATGCGCTCTCAGCACCGTCCGCAGAGCCTGCCCCGGCACAGTCTCCCACAGATCTGAGCGGAGTTGAGAACCGCATCGCCAGCATGCCGCCGATCATTCTTGGCGCAGACATGGCCACCGAGCTGGGAGCAACCGTCGGTTCGGTGGTGCTGGTTACCAGCCCGCAAGGAGAACTCACTCCCTTTGGCATGGTTCCCAAGTACAACCGGTTTCGCGTGGTGGGGATCTTCAACTCCGGCTTTTACGATTACGACAGCGCCTGGGCATTTACCGACTTGTCGGATGCACAACATTTGTTCGGCCTTGGCGACCTGGTATCAGTGCTGGAATTCAAAGTAGATGACATCTACAAAGCGAGTCAGGTCTCTCACGAACTCGAGCGGGCGGCCGGATCCGGATTCATGGCCACCAACTGGATGGAGCAGAACAAGGCTTTGTTCAAGGCTTTGAGCCTGGAGAAAGTCGTTACATTCATCACCATTGGGCTCATCGTTTTCGTGGCCGCTCTCAACATTGTGATTGCGCTGACCATGATGGTCATGGAAAAGACCAAAGACATCGCGGTGCTGCGCTCGATGGGAACGAGGACGCCGCAAATCTGGAAGATCTTTGTATCGCAGGGATTCCTGATCGGGGTCTTTGGCACCGCCATCGGCCTGGTGCTCGGGTACGCACTGGCGTACCTGGGCGGTCATTATCATGTCATCCGGCTCGCTCCCGAGGTTTATTCCATTGACTACGTGCCCTTCGCGCCCCGCGTGAGCGATGGGGTTTGGGTTTCTGGTATCGCGTTAGCCATTTCGTTAATCGCGACTATCTATCCGTCCTGGTCTGCAGCGCGTATTCTGCCTGCCGAAGCGCTGAGGTATGAATAATTGTAGAAATGTGTGCGCGGATGCCCCAGCGGCGATGAATCCCGCCTCCATCTGGAACTCGTGGACGGTGCGCTGGTTGGGCTCTGCGTCGAAGATGGAGAACATCTGTCTTGAAGTGTCGCGGGCGTGCATCATCCGATTCAGAACGAACTTTAGTGACCATCGTCACATTGTCTTCTGGAGACAGAGGTATACAGTTTTCAGCATAGATGCCCCCGAAAAGGGAAGTAGAAGCGAACGGCACCGCTCCGTGATCTAATGCTGTATCCGGTCTCGCGGGTACAAACGCTGGGTACCTGAATTTGAGACGAGGAGCATGCCTATTGCATCTAAATGACAGGGAATGGATTCTGCGCGCGCAGGGCTTGAAAAAGGTCTTCCGCTCGGGAGAGTCCGACCTGATGCTCTTTGACAACCTGTCGTTCCAGGTAGCGAAGGGAGAAATGCTCGCGATTGTCGGTGAATCGGGAGCCGGAAAGAGCACCTTGTTGCACATCCTCGGCGCTCTTGATAGGGCTTCTGCAGGTGACGTATACTGCGCCCACTTGCAGTTGAGTTCGCTCTCTGAAAGGGATGCCGCCGAATTTCGCAACCGGGAAATCGGCTTTGTTTGGCAGTTCCACTACTTGCTGCCGGAATTCACGGCACTGGAAAACGTGGCTATGCCACTGCTGCTGCGGGGTACTTCCCGGCAGCAGGCACAAGGAGAAGCTTCGCGCTGGCTTCGCGAGGTCGGATTGGAGCAACGATCGCATCACCGCTCCGGGGAACTTTCCGGCGGTGAACAGCAACGGATTGCTCTGGCACGCGCGCTCATCACTCGGCCCAAATTGCTATTGGCCGATGAGCCTACTGGAGACCTCGACAGCCGCACAGCGGACTCGGTTTTTGATTTGATCGCCAGGTTACATCGCGACTACCAGTTAACCTCTCTCATCGCTACCCACAATCTTGCGTTTGCCCGACGTTGTAATCGCGTAATGCGTTTGCAGGGAGGATGCATGGAGGAGATCGCGCCGCAGTCGCTGCCGGCATGAAAGGTTGAACGACAAGGGGATGTGAAGCAAACTGCCGCAATGTGTTGCAATGCCAGAAAGGGAACGCAGGCGGCGAATGAAAAGGGTGTTTATTTACAACAGAACCTAGGTTTTGGCATGAATTCGGACCTAGAATCTGTTGGCACCTCGATTGCACGTTAGTTCATTGCCAAGGGTTGCCATGGGTTAGGGCCAGATCGGCTAACCCGGAAGTCTCCTGAAGCGCTAGAGGGAGAAGGGCTATATGTTTGAACGGTATACAGAGAAAGCAAGGCGCGTCATCTTTTTTGCGCGTTATGAGGCCAGCCAATTCGGTTCTCCTTACATTGAGACCGAGCACCTGCTGCTGGGCCTGTTGCGCGAAGACAAGGCCCTGACGAACCGGTTCTTGCGCTCTCATGCCTCGGTGGAATCCATTCGGAAGCAGATCGAGGGGCACACGACGATTCGCGAGAAAGTTTCAACCTCGGTTGATCTTCCGCTGAGTAACGAGTGCAAGCGGGTTCTCGCCTATGCTGCTGAGGAAGCCGAACGGTTAAGCCACAAACACATTGGCACGGAACATCTGCTGTTAGGCTTGCTGCGGGAAGAGAAGTGTTTCGCGGCGGAGATCCTGCACGAGCGCGGCTTGCGTCTTTCGACCATTCGCGAAGAACTGGCACGCACCAGCCAGGAGAAAGCTCAGCCGCAACGCCAGCGTGAGTCTTCCCTGCTCAGCGAATTTTCGCGCGATCTGACCCAGGCCGCGATGGACACCCAACTTGATCCGCTGGTGGGACGCGAAGGTGAAGTCGAGCGCGTGATTCAGATCCTGTGCCGCCGCACCAAAAACAACCCGGTGCTGATCGGCGAGCCTGGCGTCGGCAAGACCGCCATCGTCGAAGGTCTGGCGCAGCGCATCGCAGATGGCGAAGTTCCGTCGTTCCTCGCCGATAAGCGGATTCTGGCGCTTGATCTTTCTTTAATCGTTGCTGGCACCAAGTATCGCGGCCAGTTCGAAGAGCGCCTGAAAACCATCATGAAAGAGTTGATGGAATCTCAGAACGCCATCATCTTCATCGACGAGTTGCACACTCTCGTCGGCGCGGGCTCTGCGGAAGGGTCTTTGGACGCAGCCAACATCCTGAAGCCGGCTCTGTCCCGAGGCGAAATTCAGTGCATCGGCGCAACTACGCCCGGCGAATACCGCAAGTCGATCGAAAAGGATCGCTCGCTCGAGCGCCGTTTCCAGGCAGTGAAAGTTCCGCCTCCGAACGAGGCCGATGCCACCAAGATTCTGTTCGGCATCAAGGACCGCTACGAGAAATTCCATGCGGTCACGTACACCGATGATTCCATCAACTTCGCGGTATCGCACTCGAACCGCTACATTCCCGATCGTTTCCTCCCGGACAAGGCGATCGATTTGATCGACGAAGCCGGCGCCCGCGTCAAGCTGCGCCAGACTTCGTTGCCCGAGGAGATCACCGAAGTCCAGAAGCGGATCAAGTTCATCGTCCACCGTATGGAGAACGCCATCGCGAACCATGAGTTCGAGAAGGCGCGCTTCTACTCGGACGAGGAACGCAAAGAGCGCGAGAACCTGCGCGCACTTCGCGAAAAATACCACCTCGATGAATCCTCCACCGGCGTTGTCGGTCGGGAGGACATCGAGGACGTGGTATCGCGCTGGACCGGCGTACCCGTCACCTCGATCAAGGAAGAAGAAACTCAGAAACTGCTGCGCATTGAAGAAGAGCTGCACAAGCGCGTGATCTCGCAAGACAAATCGATCAGTGCGCTGGCTCGCGCCATCCGCCGCAGCCGCGCTGGCCTGAAAAACCCGAACCGGCCCATCGGCTCGTTCCTGTTCCTGGGACCAACTGGCGTCGGCAAGACCGAAGTCG